>NZ_JAHVDK010000008.1:0-234098 GCF_051487185.1 Inquilinus limosus | reverse complement strand
GCCGAGCTGACCGAGCGGCTGGAACGGCCGGAGGTGGTGGAGCTGGTGGAAGCCAGCCGGGCGGAGGTCGCGGTGGCGGCGCTGTGCCGGCGCTGGGGCTATCCGGTGCAGGCGGAGCGCTGGCTGGAGATGGCCGACGAGGCGATGGAGGCGCTGGGCTTCCTGCCGCCGGACGACGATCCGCCTGCGGATCCGCCCGGCTCGGCCGGCGGCCGCAAGCCCAAGGCGCCGGACACCGGGTGACCCCGCCGGTACGTCGCACTCAGCCAATTCCGTCCACTTCCAGCATCCACGAACGCAGCCTTCCCTCCCTCGCCGGAGGGCGGAGGGGCCTGCGCGCGTCCGCGCGCCTATTTCACCACGAAGGTGCCGCGCAGGCCCTCGGCCTCGGTGCCCGGGGCGTGGAAGGTATAGGTGCCGGGGCGGATCGGCACGAAGGAGATGGTGGCCTTGCCCTCGTCGTCGAACTCGATCGAATCCAGGCCCAGCGGCCGCACCTCGATCTTGTTGATCACGACCTCGTTGATCCAGATGTTGCGGAAGAACTCCGGCGCCACGATCGCCATCTCGGCGGTGCCGTCGCTCTCGATCGTCCAGCGGTAGTACTTGCCGGCCTCCAGCTCGTAGGGCTTCTCCGGGAAGGGCTGGCCGGAGGAGAGCTTCAGCGGCTCCAGATTGGTGGCCCGGGTGGTCAGCCCGGCCTGGGCCGCGGCCGGGCCGGCCAGGCCCAGCGTCAGCAGCAGGGCGGCAGCCGCCGCGATCGTCGGTGTGCGCATCTCAGGCTCCCTCCCATATGCGGCGCCCGCGCGACGGGGCCCGCCCGTTCGGGTGAGTATGGCGGCCCGGCGACGCTAGGTCCGTTGTCCTTTGGTCCAAGCCGGTCCAAGCCGGGCGCGGCCGGTGTATGCTCGGCCGCAGTGGTCACGATCGGTGGGGGAGGCGGCATGCGGCGCAGCGGATCAGGGCGGGCCGGCTGAGATGGGGCGCAGCCTCGACCGCCTGGCCGCCTCGGTCGTCGACGGCATCCTCGACGACATCGCCGCCGGTCGGCTGAACCCGGGCGAACCCTTGGCGCCCGAGGCGGCGCTGGCCGAGCGCTTCGCCGTCTCCAAGCCGGTGGTGCGCGAGGCCATGGCGCGCTTGGCGGTGCAGGGCATCGTCGCCATCCGGCACGGGCGGCAGACCGTGGTGCAGCCGCTGTCGGGCGGCGCCATCGCCGACCTGTTCGGCACGCTGGCCCGCGCTTACGGCATCGCGGCGGGCGAGTTCTCCGCCCTGCGCCGGGCGCTCGAGATCGAGGCCGCGGGCCTGGCCGCCGCCCGGGCCAGCGCCGAGGAGGTGGCTGGGCTGATCGAGGCGGTGGATCTGATGGCGTCGGAGATCCGCACCATCGACCCCTGGGTCGAGGCCGATCTGCTGTTCCACCGCCGGCTCGCCGCGATCGGCGGCCGGCGCCTCCTGGCCCATGTTCTGGAGGCGCTCGAACCGTCGACGCGGGAGACCATGCGCAGCGCCAAGCTGAAGCGCGACCTGGCCACCACCCAGCGCGCCCTGCGCTGCCATATCGAGCTGGCCGAGGCGGTGCGCGCCCACGACCCGGACCGCGCCCGCGCCCTGATGGTCGCCCATTTCGACATCGTGGCGGATCTGGGCGAAGGGTAGAGACCACGAGCCGTTCCGCCGAAAGGCAGAACCGTCATGGCGAGCCCCGAAGGGGCGTGGCCATCCAGCGCACCGGCCCCTGGATGGCCACGCCGGCTTCGCCGGCTCGCCATGACGACTTTCAACGGTGTGAGGCCGCCGTCACCCACCCACCATCAGCCGCACCACCTCATCCGCATCGGTCTCCGCGGTCCGGCGCTCGCCGGCCTTGACCCCGCGGCGCAGCACCACAATGCGGTCGGCGACCGCGAAGATGTCGCCGAGATTGTGCGAGATGAAGATCACGCCCTTGCCCTGCGCCTTCAGCGACTGCACCAGCGCCAGCACCTTGCGCTGCTCCGGCACGCCCAGCGCCGCGGTCGGCTCGTCCATGATCAGGATGCGGGCGTTCCAGTAGATCGCCCGTCCGATCGCCACCGCCTGGCGCTGCCCGCCAGAGAAGGTGGAGACCGGCGCCTCCAGCCGCTCGACATGGAAGTCGAGGCGCGCCATGGTCGCCCGCGCCGCCTCGGCCATGTGCCTGCGGTCCAGCACCGGCAGCAGGCCGAACAGCCGCCGCTTCGGCTCGCGCCCCAGGAAGATGTTGGCGCCGATCGACAGGTTATCGGCCAGCGCCAGGTCCTGATAGATCGTCTCGATGCCGCGGTCGCGGGCGTCGTGCGGCGTGGCGAAGGCCACCGGCTCGCCGGCCAGGCGGATCTCGCCCTCGTCGTGGCGGTGGACGCCGGAGATCGCCTTGATCAGGGTCGACTTGCCGGCGCCGTTGTCGCCGGCCAGCGCCACCACCTCGCCTTCATGCAGGTCGAGCGACACCGCGTTCAGCGCCTGGACCCCGCCGAAGCGCTTGGACAGGTTGCGGACGGACAGCAGCGGCTCGGTCATGAGCGGTTCAGTCATCTTGCCGCCCCCGTGCCAGCCGGCGCTGGCTCTGATCCACCAGCACCGAGATGATGATGACGACGCCGACCGCGACGAACTGCCAGAACGGCTCGACGTCGATGAAGACGAGGCCGTACTGTATCACGGCGATGACCAGCGCCCCGGCGATGGTGCCGCCGATCGTGCCCGACCCGCCGAACAGGCTGGCGCCGCCGATCACCACGGCGGCGATGGAATCGAGCAGCAGCGGCTCCCCCGCCTGCGCCGCGCCGGCGGCGAAGCGGGCGGCGTAGAGCGATCCGGCCAGACCTGCGCAGACCGCCGACAGCAGGTAGAGGCGGATGGCGTGGCGGCGCACGTCGATCCCGGCCCGCAGCGCCGCGTTGCGGCTGGCGCCGATGGCATAGGTGTGCTGGCCGAAGCGGGTCTGGGACAAGAGGTAGTGCATCGCCAGCGCAGCGATGACGGTGATCAGGACGACGGTCGGGATGCCGGCGATGCGGCCGTTGCCGATGGTGGCGAACCAGGCGTTCGCCACCGGCACGGTCGTGCCGCCGGCGATCAGGAAGGCGGTGCCGCGGGCGACGCCGTACATGCCGAGCGTGCCGATGAAGGGCGGCACCTTGAGATGCGCGATCAGCCAGCCATTGACCAGGCCGGGGATGAAGGCGACCGCGACGCCGGCGGCCAAGCCCAGCAGCATCGCCGGCACAGGCCCGAGGCCGATCACCGGCCCGAGATTGGCGGCATGGGCCGCGACCACCGAGGCCAGGCCCATGGTGAAGCCAACCGACAGGTCGATCCCGGCCGAGATGATGACGAAGGTCTGGCCCATCGCCAGCAGCAGCGGCGCCACCGCGAAGATGCCGATCGACTGCAGGTTGTACGGGTTCAGGATGAAGGTCGTGTCGTAGACGATCCGGGCCCAGGCCTCGAAGAAGACGATGAGGATCAGCAGGAACAGCCACGCCCGCAGCTCCGCGACCCGGAGGAGGAGCGCGCGGCCGCCGCTGGTGGCGGGAGAAGGGATCGAGGAGATCGACGACATGGGCGCACCGGCTCCGGAGTCATTCAACGGTCTGAACCATTGACCCGTCATGGCGAGCCCCGAAGGGGCGTGGCCATCCAGCGGCGCTGACCTCTGGATGGCCACGGCCCCCCGGATCAAGTCCAAGGGGCGCGCCTCGCCATGACGGTTTCACAAAACGGACAGGTCGCTCTTCCCGCATCACCCGGTGTAGAGGAACTTCGCGACCTTCGGGTCGTCGATATTGGCCTTGTCCATCACGGTGAAGCCGGTGCCGATCTCGGCCGGCACCGATTGGTCGGTCAGATGGGCGAAGGCGCAGATCACGCCGAAATAGCCGATCTCGGCCGGGTGCTGGGCGATGGCGATGTCGACCGTGCCGTTCTTCAGGTCCTCGACGATCGACTGCGGCGCGTCGAAGGCCGCGATCTTGATCTCGCCGGCCTTGCCCGCCTGCTTGACGCCGTTGGCGGCGCCGATGGCGGAGAATAGGTTCGCGCCGAACACCCCGGCCAGGTCCGGGTTGCGGGCCAGCACCGCCTGCAGCTGCGACGCCGCCTTGTTGGCATCGTCGTCGTTGAACTGCGTCTCCAGCACCTCGATCCCGGAATGAGCCTTGATCTCGTCCTTGAACCCTTCCTCGCGCTGGTCGGTGGTGGAGATGCCGGGCTTGACGTTGGAGACGTAGACCTTGCCCTTGCCGCCGATCGACTTGGCCAGCGCCCGCGCCGCGATGCGGCCGCCCAGGATGTTGTCCGAGGCGATGTAGGACAGCGGGAAATCGGCGTTGCCCTCGCCCGTCTGGTAGACGCCGGTGCCGATGAAGGTGTCGACGGTGAAGACCGGGATGCCGGCATCGGCCGCCTTGCGCAGCGGCTCGATCAGCTGGGTCTTGTCGGTCGGCGCCACCAAGAGCGCGTCGGGCCTGCGCGCGATCACCGCGTCCAGCACCGGCACCTGCAGCACCGCGTTGAACTCCGGCGCGCCCTGGAACACCAGCTCGGCCCCGACCGCCTTGCAGGCGGCCTCGGCGCCGCGGCGCATGGTGATGTAGAAGGCGTCCGTCGTCAGGCCGGGGACGAGGGCGATCCTGAAGCTCTTGCCCTGGGCCGCGGCCGGGGTCACCGCCGCGGCGGTGCCGGCGAGCGCGGCCGACGAGCCCAGAAGGGACAGAAACAAGCGCCGTTCCATCGTTTCCTCCATCTGTTTGGTTGATTGTTCTTGGTCTTGGCGCCGGCCGTCCGGCGCGAGGGGTTCAGGCCGGGACCAGCTCGGCCTTGCGGTCGAAGCCGGCCAGGGCGCGGTTCAGCGGGGTCAGCGTGGCCTGCAGCCGTTCGAACACCGACCGATGCAGCGCATCGTAGCGCGCCGCGAGCTCCGGGTCCGGCTCCACCGTGTGGTGCCGCTGGTCGATGGCGGCGAGGGCGGCGTCGAGATCGGGCCAGAGGCCGGCGGCGACGCCGCCCAGCAGCGCGGCGCCCAGCGCCGTGGCCTCGGGCTCGTCCACCACCGTGACCGGGCGGCCATAGACATTGGCCTTGATCTCGAGGAACAGCGCGTTGCGCGAGCTGCCGCCGATCGCCCGGATCTCGGTCGGCGGGGTGATCCCCGGCAGCGCCATGGCGTCGACCATCAGCCGCGCCTGCATCGCCAGCCCCTCCAGCACCGCCCGGAACAGCGCGCCGCGGTCGGCATGGGCGGTCAGGCCGATGAAGGCGCCGCGGGCCGTGGTGTCCGGATCGGGCGGCGGGCTGTAGACCAGATGCGGCAGGAACACCACGCCCTGGCTGCCCGGCTCGACCGCCCGGGCCTCGGCGATCAGCGCCTCATGCGCCGCCTGGCCAGTCAGCGCCCGGAACCATTCGACCGCCCCGCCCGAGCTGTTGATGCCGCCGCCGAGATAGGAGAGGGGGCGGTGGGTCGCGATCGCGCCCTGGATGAAGCCGCGCCGCATCACCGCCGGGTCGAGCAGCGGGAAGGCCGTCGCCAGCAGCACCGCCTCGGCCGTGCCCAAGCTGTCCAGCAGCATGCCCGGCCGGGTGATCCCGGCGGCGTAGGAGCCGCAGAGGTGGTCGTGCCCGCCGGCAGCGACCACCGGCCGCCCGGCCAGGCCGGTCTCGGCCAGCACCTCCGGCCGCACCGGGCCGAGCGCGGCGCCGGCGGCCAGGATCGGCGGCGGCACGGTGGGGTCGATTCCGACCAGGCCCAGCAGCTCCTCAGACCAGCGGCGCTCATGGATGTCGAAATAGAGCGTGCGCGAGGCGTGGGTGGGCTCGGTCGCGGCAACGCCGGTCAGACGGAAGGCGATCCAGTCGGCGATGTTCAGCACCCGCCGGGCGCGGGCCATCGCCTTCGGCCAGTGCTCGCGCATCCAGGCCAGCTTGCACAGGGTCAGGGTCGGGTCGATGGCGACGCCAGTGATCTGGAAGATGCGGTCCGGGCCGATCCGGTCGGCAAGCGCCCGTGCCGCCGCCTCGGTGCGCCGGTCGAACCAGACCAGCGACGGCGCCAGCGACCGGCCGGTCTCGTCGACCAGAACGCAGCTCTCGCCGACGCTGCCGACCGCGAGGCCGGCGACCGGCCCGCCGGCCAGCGACTGCGCCGCCTCGGCCAGGCAGTCCGTGACCGTGGCGAACAGGGCGTCGGGGTCGTATTCGCCGCGGCCGCCCGCCCGCATCTTGGCCGGGGTCGGCCGCGCCGCCTGCGCCGCCCGGCGGCCGCGCGCATCGAAGGCGATGGCGCGGACCGACCTTGTCCCGACATCGATGCCGATCAGAAAGGGCGGTTCGAAGCGCACCGACATTGCCGGGCCCCGCGCGTTGCTCTCAGCCGGCCAAGCCGCCGGCGGCCATCGCCTCGTCGACGCCCTGGCCGCGATGGATGATCGCCGCCAGCGCCCGCACCACCGCGGCCGGGTCCGGCGCCTGCCAGATGTTGCGGCCGAAGACGACGCCGCGCCCGCCGGCCTGGACCGAGCCGTGCACGACCTCCAGCGCCGCCCGCACCGTCTCCATCTTCACCCCGCCGGCGATCAGCACCGGGGCGGGGCAGGTGGAGGTCACCCGGCGGAAGCCCTCGACCGAGCCGGTGTAGTAGGTCTTGACGATGTCGGCGCCGAGCTCGAAGGCGATGCGCGAGGCCGAGGCCATCGCCCCGGGGTCGAGCGGGTCCGGGATGCGCTCGGCCGGGCAGGGCAGCGCCTCGACCATCACCGGCAGCCCGTCGGCGGCGCAGTCGCCGACCACCCGGGCGACGATGTCGTAGGTCCGCATCTCGACCGTGCCGCCCATGAAGCCCATGACGCAGACGCCGTCGACGCCGAGGCGGCGGGCATCCTCCACCGTGTGCAGCAGGCTCCACTCAGTGTAGCGCAGCCAGTCCTCGCGGTAGCTGCCGGGGCCGCCGTCGAGCCGCAGATAGACCGGCAGGCGGCCGAGCAGCTTGTCGCGATAGTGCTTGATCACGCCATAGGAGGTCATGATCGCGTCGGCGCCGGCCGCGATCACGCGGTCCAGCACGGCGCCGGGGTCCTCGAGCCCCGGCACCACGCCCAGCGTCCGGGCGTGGTCCATGGCGATGACGATGCCGCGATCACCGAAGGAAAGTCTGGCCATGGCCTGTGGCTCACCGGTTGGTTGCGGGAGGTACGGCTGGCGATGGGAATGCGCTGACGCTTCGCATGCTAGTTATCTGATATCTGTCGTCAACGAATGATTATTTCGCGCCTGCGATACCGCAGTGCGGCGCGTCGGTCGCGCTTTCTCACCGTCATTGCGAGGAGGCGAAGCCGACGAAGCAATCCATCGGCCCCCACGAGCTGCACTACGGATTGCTTCGCTACGCTCGCAATGACGAGTTGGGAATTCCGAAAAGGCCTCGCCTGCGGGGGCTCAGTCGATCCGACTTGAAAAAAACTTTACATATCGGGAGGTAGATGACAGAAGAATTTTCATCCGCCACCTGGCGGCTTTCCGTTCCTTTACTTCCTCGCTGCATGCCCCAGGACTCGCCGCAGACCCTGATGAACCGGCTGGCGCAGAGCGTCGACGCGCTCTCGCCGGCGCATCGGCGGCTGGCGGATTTCGTCCTGGCGCATCCGTTCCGCGCCGCCACCATGGGGATCGAGGAACTGGCGGGCGCGGCTTCGGTCTCGATCGCCACCGCCAACCGCTTCGCCCACCGCCTGGGCTTCGGCGGCTATCCCGAATTCCGGGCCGAGTTGCTGCAGCAGTTTCAGCGCGCGCTGGCGCCGGTCGAGAAGCTGCGGGCGACGCAGCAGGGCCCCGACTCGGCATCCGCCGTCCTGCGCGGGTCGCTCGACACCGTGTCGGCCAATCTCGGCCAGGCCGCCGGGCTGCTGACGGAGGACGGATGCGCCCGCGCCGTCGAGCTGGTGCTGGCGGCGCGCCGGGTGGTGCCGCTCGGTCTCGGCATCAGCGCCGTCATCGCGCGGTTCCTGGCCGAGCTGCTGCTGCCCTATTGCCCGGCGGTCGAGGTGCTGGACGGCAGCGGCGGGACCGAGCGCATGGTCCGCCAGCTCCTCCGCTTCGGCGAGGGCGACCTGCTGATCCCGATCTCGGTGCCGCGCTATTCCCGCGCCACCATCGATCTGCTGCGCCAGGCCAAGGCGCGCGGCCTGCGCGTCCTGTCGCTGACCGACGGGCCGGCCTCGCCGCTGGTGCCCGACAGCGACGCCGCCCTGTTCGGCCCGGCCGAGCACGACGTGCTGCACGGCTCCTCGATCGCGGTGATGGCGGTGGCCGAGGCGCTGGCGGGCGCGATCGCCCGGCGCCGCGGCACCGTCGCCGGCGCGGCCGAGTTGATCGAAGAGATCAGGCCATACCTCCTCGTCGAGGACGCCCCGGCTGTCGTCCGGCGTCCCCGCCCCCTTGCCCCGGAACGCCGACGATGACGCTCGCCTATTGGAACGGAACCTATTCGCCGCTGGAGGAGGTGCGGGTCTCGCCGCTCGACCGCGGCTTTCTCTTCGCCGACGGCATCTACGAGGTGGTGGCGGTCTATGACGGCCGGATCTTCGCGCTCGACGCCCATCTCGACCGGCTGGCGCGCAGCCTGGATGCGGTGCGGATCGACCCCGGGCTCGACCGCGTCGCCCTCGCCGCGGTGTTCCAGCGCCTGGCAGAGACCGCGCCGCGCCCGGCCGCGACCATCTACATGCAGGTCACCCGCGGCGCCCCTGCCCAGCGCAGCCACGCGTTCCCCGCTTCGGCCCAGGCCAGCATCCTCGCCTTCGCCGGCCCGCTGAAGCGCCTCGGCCGCGCCCAGCAGGAGGACGGCTTCGCTCTGGTCTCGGCGCCCGACATCCGTTGGCTGCGCTGCGACATCAAGTCGATCGCCCTCCTGCCCTCCGTCCTCGCCGCCCAGCAGGCGGCCGAGGCCGGGGTGCTGGAGACGGTGATGATCCGCGATGGCCTCGTCAGCGAATGCGCCGCCAGCAACGTCCTCCTGGTCCGGGACGGGCGGGTGGCGACGCCGGTCGCCGACCACCGCATCCTCGACGGCATCAATCGTCGCATCGTGATCCGCCTTGCCGCCGAGCTCGGCATCGCGGTCGAACAGCGCGACGTGGCGGAGGCCGAGCTGCGCGCCGCCGACGAGATCTGGATCACCAGCACCACCAAGGAGCTGGCGCCGATCGTGCGCCTCGACGGCGCCGCAATCGGCTCCGGCCGCCCCGGGCCGGTGTGGCGGCAGGTGCGGGAGGCCTTCGACCGCCTGGTCGGAGAACCGGCATGACCACAGCGGCGCCGCTGATCGAGGTCGACGGGCTGACGGTCCAGTTCCGGACCGAGGACGGCCCCGTCACCGCGGTCGAGGATCTCAGCTTCGCCATCGCGCCGGGCGAGACGGTGGCGGTGGTCGGCGAATCGGGCTCCGGCAAGTCGGTCACCTCGCTCAGCCTGATCCGGCTGGTCGACTACGGCGGCGGCCGGATTGTGCGCGGCGCCGTGCGCTTCCGCGGCCGCGACGGGCAGGTGCGCGACCTGGCGCAGGCTCCGGCCGAGGCGCTGCGGTCGCTGCGCGGCGACGAGATCGCCATGATCTTCCAGGAGCCGATGACGTCGCTGAACCCGGTCTTCACCATCGGCGACCAGATCGCCGAGGCGGTGATGCTGCACCAGGGCAAGGACGCCAAGGCGGCGCGGGCCGAGGCGCTGCGCATGCTGGAGCGGGTGCGGATCCCGGAGGCGAGGCGGATGCTCGACCGCCATCCTCACCAGCTGTCCGGCGGCATGCGCCAGCGGGTGATGATCGCCATGGCGCTGTCCTGCCGGCCGAGCCTCTTGATCGCGGACGAGCCGACCACGGCGCTCGACGTCACCATCCAGGCCCAGATCCTGCGGCTGATCCGCCAGCTGCAGCGCGAGATGGGCATGGCCGTGATGTTCATCACCCACGACATGGGCGTGGTGGCGGAGGTCGCCGACCGCGTCGTGGTCATGTACCAGGGCCGCAAGGTGGAGGAGGGGCCGACCGAGCGCATCTTCGCCTCGCCCCAGCACCCCTACACCCAGGCGCTGCTGTCGGCGGTGCCGAAGCTCGGCAGCCTGCAGGGGCAGCCGCTGCCGGCGCGCTTCCCGCTGGTCCGCGTCGACGGTTCGCAGGAGCCGCCGCCGGCGCCGCAGGACACGGTGCGGGTGGGCTCGGCCCCGCTGCTGGAGGTCGACCGGCTCTCGACCCGCTTCGACGTGCGCCGCGGCGTGTTCGGCCGGCTGGCCGCCCGGGTGCATGCGGTGGAGCAGGTCAGCTTCGCCCTGCAGCCCGGCGAGACCCTGGCGCTGGTCGGCGAGAGCGGCTGCGGCAAGTCCACCACCGGCCGCACCATCATGCAGCTGCTGGAGCCCTCGGCCGGCTCGATCCGCTTCGAGGGCCGTACCATGGCCGAGATGAAGGCGGAGGAGCGCCGCCGGCTGCGGCAGAAGATCCAGTACGTCTTCCAGGACCCCTTCGCCTCGCTCAACCCGCGGCTGACGGTGGGATTCTCGATTGCCGAGCCGCTGCTGACCCATGGCCTCGCGAAGGGCAAAGCGGTGGAGCAGCGCGTGGCCGACCTGCTGACCCAGGTCGGGCTGCGGCCCGAGCATGCCAAGCGCTACCCGCACGAGTTCAGCGGCGGCCAGCGCCAGCGCATCTGCATCGCCCGCGCCCTGGCGTCGGAGCCGAAGCTGATCATCGCCGACGAGGCGGTGGCGGCGCTCGACGTCTCGATCCAGGCCCAGGTGGTGAATCTGCTGATGGAGCTGCAGGCGCGGCACGGCCTGTCCTATCTCTTCATCTCGCACGACATGGCGGTGGTGGAGCGGGTCAGCCACCGCGTCGCGGTGATGTATCTCGGCCAGATCGTCGAGATCGGGCCGCGCCAGGCCGTGTTCGAGAACCCGCAGCATCCCTATACCCGCCGGCTGATGACGGCGGTGCCGGTGGCCGACCCCGCCCGGCGCAACCGCGACACCAGCCTGATCGAGGGCGAGATCCCGAGCCCGATCCGGGCCCTGGGCGACGAGCCGCTGGTGCGGCCGCTCGAACCCGTCGGGCCCGGCCATTTCGTGGCCCGGCACCCGGTCGGCGACTTCGGCTGACCGGCTTTCCGCAACCATGACCGATCCGAAACACAGGGAGAGAGAACCGATGAGACGCTGGAAACACCTCTTGATCGGCTGCGCCTTGGCCGCGCTGATGGCGCTGCCCGGGGCGGCGATGGCCAAGCCGCTGGTCGTGGCCATCGACCAGAACCTGACGGGGCTGGACCCGTCCAACATCAACGAGACGGCGTCGCAGGCGGCGACGCGGCTGTTCTATCAGGGCCTCTACGGCTTCGATCAGAACATGCAGCTCGTGCCGCTGCTGGCCGAGAGCTACGAGGTCAGCGACGACGCCAAGGTCTACACCTTCCACCTGCGCAAGGGCGTCAAGTTCCACGACGGCACCGACTTCAACGCCCAGGCGGTGAAGATCAGCCTCGAGCGCCTGGCCAATCCCGACAACAAGCTGAAGCGCCAGTCGCTGGTGTCGATGCTGGACCATGTCGAGGTGGTCGACGACGCCACCGCCAAGGTGGTGCTGAAGGAGCCGTTCGGCGCCCTGGTCAACAACCTGGCGCATGCCGGGGCGATGATCATCAGCCCGGCGGCGCTGGAGAAATACGGCAAGGACATCGGCCGCAACCCGGTCGGCACCGGGCCGTTCAAGTTCAAGTCCTGGTCGGCCGACACGCTGGAGGCGGTGAAGAACGACGCCTACTGGAAGGAAGGCCAACCCAAGGTCGACGGCGTCACCATCCGCAGCGTGCCGGAGAACGGCAGCCGCGTCGCCATGCTGCAGGCCGGCGAGGCCCAGTTCATCCACCCAGTGCCGCCGGAGATGATGAAGGTGCTGGAGCGCAACCCGAACGTCACCGTGGTCGACGGGCCGTCGATCGTGAACTGGTACGTGGCGCTGAACACTCATAAAAAGCCGTTCGACGATGTCCGCGTCCGCCAGGCGCTGAACTACGCGGTCGACCGCAACGCCTTTTGCAAGGTGGTGCTGAGCGGCTATTGCGACCCGGCGGATTCGCCGATGCCGCCGAAGCTGAAATTCTACGCCAAGCAGGGCGTCTGGCCCTATGATCCGGAGAAGGCCAAGCAGCTCCTGGCCGAGGCCGGCTATGCCGACGGCTTCGAGACCGTGCTGTGGTCCGGCAACAACACCACGGCCATCCGGGCGACCCAGTTCCTGCAGCAGCAGCTGGCCCAGATCGGGGTCAAGGCCCAGGTCACGCCGCTCGAATCCGGCGTCCTCTCCGACAAGGTCTGGGGCGTGCAGAAGCCCGAGGACGCGACGGTGCAGATGTATTACGGCGGCTGGTCGTCCTCGACCGGCGACGCCGACTGGGCGCTGCGGCCGCTGCTGTGGGGCAAGGGTTTCCCGCCGAAGCTGTTCAACGTCGCCTACTACTCCAACCCGGAGGTGGATGCGGCGCTGGAGGCGGCGGTCGCCACCGCCGATGAGGGCAAGCGCGCCGAGGCCTATGCCAAGGCGCAGTCCCTGATCTGGCAGGACGCGCCCTGGATCTCGCTCGGCGTCGACCATGTGCTGAGCGCCCGGAGCAAGGACCTGTCCGGCGTCTACGTCCTGCCCGACCGCGCCTACATCGTCGAGGACGCGTCGTTCCAGTAGGACCGGTCCCTCTCTCGATCGTCATCCCGTGCGCGGCGCAGCGCGCAGCGGTGCGCCGCAGACACGGGATCTCTCCGGCAAGAGATCCCCGCTTTCGCGGGGATGACGATCAGAGAGAGGAGATGGATTGAGCGCCTGACAGCGCGCTTTCGGAGCCCCCATGCTGCAATATCTGATCCGGCGTCTCATCGGCATTGTCCCGGTGATGCTGGTCATCTCCCTCCTGGTCTTCGGCTTCGTCCACATGCTGCCGGGCGACCCGGCGCGGCTGGTGGCCGGGCCGGACGCGACGGCGGAGGACATCGCGCTCGTGCGCTCCGATCTCGGCCTCGACCGGCCGCTGCCCGAGCAGTACCTGACCTTCCTCGGCAATGTCGTGCAGGCCGATTTCGGCACCTCGCTGAAGACCCGCCGGCCCGTGGTCGATGAGATCGGCGAGCGGCTGATGCCGACGGTCTGGTTGACCGTGGTCAGCATGGCCTGGGCGGTGGCGGTCGGCCTTCTGATCGGCGTCGTCTCCGCGGTCAAGCGCGGCCGCTGGCAGGATTACGGCGGCATGGTGCTGGCCGTCTCCGGCATCTCCTTCCCCTCCTTCTGGCTCGGCCTCCTCTTGATCGGCGTGTTCTCGGTGGATCTCGGCTGGCTGCCGACCGGCGGCTACGGCACCTGGCAGCATTTCGTCATGCCCGCGGTCACGCTCGGCCTCGGCGTCGCAGCAGTGATGGCGCGCTTCACCCGCTCCGCCTTCATCGAGATCTCGCGCGAGGACTATGTCCGCACCGCCCGGGCGAAGGGTGTTTTCGAGCGCGCGGTGGTCTGGAAGCACACGCTGCGCAACGCGCTGATCCCGATCATCACCATGGTCGGGCTGCAGTTCGGCTTCCTGCTCGGCGGCTCGATCGTGGTCGAGACCGTGTTCACCTGGCCCGGCCTCGGCCGCCTCCTGGTCGACAGCGTCTCCTACCGCGACTACCCGGTGATCCAGGCCGAGATCCTGCTGTTCTCGATCGAATTCATCCTGATCAACCTCGCCGTCGACGTGCTCTACGCGCTCGCCAATCCGGAGATCCGCTACCGATGAGCGCCGTCATCTCCCCCGCGACTCCGGCCCGCGCCGAGACGGTGCGCTCGCCCTACCGCGAATTCTGGCGCCGCTTCCGCCGGCAGAAGGTCGGCGTTATCGCCGGCCTGTTCCTGGTCGCGCTGGTGGTCGTGGCCATCCTGGCGCCCTGGATCGCACCCTACGACCTGGCCCAGCCGGATTACGAGCGGGTGCTGGAAGGTCCGTCCTGGGCCCATCTCGCCGGCACCGACGCCTATGGCCGCGACATCCTCAGCCGCATCGTCTTCGGCGCCCGCATCTCGCTCGCCGTCGGCTTCCTGTCGGTGACGCTGGGCGGCGTCGCCGGCATCCTGCTCGGCCTCGTCAGCGGCTTCTACGGCGGCTGGATCGACGGGCTGGTGATGCGGCTCTGCGACGTGCTGCTGGCCTTCCCCGGCATCATCCTGGCGATCGGCGTCATCGCCGTGCTCGGCCCCGGCATCGACAACGTGATCTACGCCGTCGCCGTGTTCAGCGTGCCGGTCTTCGCCCGGCTGGTGCGCGGCAGCACGCTGGCGATCAAGCAGACGGTCTATGTCGACGCGGCCAGGGCGATCGGCGTCCGCCATCGCCTGCTGATGCTGCGGCACATCCTGCCGGGCACGCTGCCCAGCGTGATCGTCTATTTCTCGATGCGCATCGGCACCTCGATCCTGACGGCGGCCAGCCTCAGCTTCATCGGCCTCGGCGCCCAGCCGCCCAGCCCGGAATGGGGGGCGATGCTGGCCGACGGGCGCAGCTATCTCGGTGTCGCCGACCACATCACCCTCTTCCCCGGCATCGCGATCTTCGTCACCGTGCTGGCCTTCAACCTGCTCGGCGACGGGCTGCGCGACGCGCTGGACCCGAAGCTGAAAACCTAGGGAGGCATCGGTGGCGGCCCGTCTCGCCCGCGATTTCGGCCTGGTCTGCGGCACGCTGCCGACCGGGCCGCTGAACGCCATCACCGACGTGCCAGGGGTGACGGTCGGCCATCTGACGCTGCATGCGGGCGACGTGCTGACCGGCGTCACCGCTGTGCTGCCGCATGGCGGCAACCTGTTCCGGACCAAGGCCCGCGCCGCGGTCGAGGTGTTCAACGGCTTCGGCAAGAGCACCGGCCTGGTGCAGGTGGCGGAGCTGGGGACGGTCGAGACGCCGATCCTGTTGACCAACACCTTCGCCGTCGGCACCTGCGCCACGGCGCTGATCCGCGCCGCCATCGCGACCAACCTCGACATCGGGCGCGAGACCGGCACCGTCAATCCGGTGGTGCTGGAATGCAATGACGGCTACCTGTCCGACATCCAGGCCCTGGCGGTGACCGAGACGGATGCGCTGGAGGCGATCGCCGCGGCGACGGACGGTAAGGTCGGGCAGGGCTCCGTCGGCGCCGGCACGGGGATGAGCTGCTTCGGCTTCAAGGGCGGCATCGGCAGCGCCTCGCGCCGGGTCAAGTTCGACCGCACGCATTTCCATCTCGGCGTGCTGGTGCTGGCCAATTTCGGCCGTGCCGGCGACCTGGTGCTGCCCGACGGCCGCCGGCCGGCGCCGGCCGCGGAGCCGGTGCCGGAGCGCGGCTCGGTGATCGTGATCCTGGCCACCGACGTGCCGCTGGAGCATCGCCAGCTGCACCGCGTCACCAGGCGCTGCGGCGCCGGGCTGGCGCGGCTCGGCGCCTATTGGGGGCACGGCAGCGGCGACATCGCGCTCGGCCTCTCCACCGCCGACCCGGTGGAGCACGACCAGAAGCGCGACCTGGTCCAGATCCGGGCGCTGAACGAGGCGCGGATCGACCGGCTGTTCCAGGCCGCGGCCGAGGCGACGCAGGAGGCGGTGCTGAACGCGCTCTGCGCCGCCGGATCCGCGGTCGGCCGCGCCGGGCATCGCCGGCCCTCGCTCGCGGACTGGCTGGAGGCGGAGGAGCAGAAGTGAGGATCTACATCTCGTCTGACATCGAGGGCGTGGCCGGCGTGGTCTCGCCGCAGCAGGGCCAGCCGGGCAACGGCGAGTACGAGCGCGCCCGCCGGCTGATGACCGAGGAGGTCAACGCCGCGATCGAAGGCGCGCTGGAGGGCGGCGCCACCGAGATCCTGGTCAACGACGCGCACGGGCCGATGACCAATCTGCTGCCGGAGCTGCTGCACCCGGCGGCGGAGTTGATCCAGGGCAAGCCCAAGCCGCTCAACATGTTCGCCGGGCTCGATTCCGGCCATGCCGGGGTGTTCTGCCTCGGCTACCACGCCCGCGCGTCGGAGCAGGGCGTGCTGGCCCACACCACCAACGGCTTCGCCTTCCGCGCCGTACGGCTGAACGGCAAGCCGCTGGGCGAGGCCGGTATCTACGGCGCCTATGCCGGCAGCCTCGGCGTGCCGGTGGCGATGGTCTCCGGCGATGACCGCTGCGTCGCCGAGCTGCGGCAGCATTTCCCGCAGGCCGAGTTCGTCCAGGTGAAGCAGGCGCTGGGCAACCGCGCCGCCCGCTCGCTGCCGCTGTCCGCCGCTCGTACGGAGCTGCGACAGGCCGCGGCGCGCGCCGTCCGCCGCGCCGCGTCGATCCCGCCCTTCCGCATCGACGGCCCCTATGTGCTGGAGCTGGAGATGGGCGGCCCGGCCCTGGCCGACCTTGCCGCCACCCTGCCGCCGGCCGAGCGCCGCGACGGCGTCACCGTGGCCCTGCCGGCCGCCAGCGTCGCCGACGCGATCCGCTGGATGAACGCCGTTTCCGCGATGACCGCTTTCCTGCGCTGAATCCCTGAGGCTTCCATGACCCATTCATCCCGCGCCGTCCTGGCGATCCATGGTGGCGCCGGCACCATCCGCCGCGAGTCGCTGACGCCGGAGCGGGAGGAGGCCTATCACCAAGGGCTGCGCACCGCCCTCCGCGCCGGCCATCTCGTTCTGGCGGCGGGCGGTTCGGCGCTCGACGCCGTCACCGCCGCGGTGATGGCGCTGGAGGAGGACCCGCTGTTCAACGCCGGCCGCGGCGCCGTCTTCACCAGCGCCGGCGAGACCGAGATGGACGCGGCGGTGATGGACGGGCGCGACCGCCGCGCCGGCGCCATCGCCGGCATCTGCGGCCCGCGCCACCCGGTGCTCGCCGCCCGCGCGGTGATGGAGCGGACCGAGCATGTCCTCCTGGCCGGGGAGGGGGCGCGCCGCTTCTGCCGCGAGGCCGGGCTGGAGCATATGGACCCGTCCTGGTTCCGCACCGAGCGGCGCTGGGCGGCGCTGCAGGAGGAGCTGGAGCGCCGCCGCCGGGCTCTGCCGGATGACGGCGACCCGGCGCGCAAGCACGGCACGGTCGGCGCCGTGGCCTGTGACGCCGCCGGCAACCTCGCCGCCGCCACCTCGACCGGTGGCATGACCGGCAAGGCGCCGGGCCGGGTCGGCGACAGCCCGGTGATCGGCGCCGGCACCTGGGCCGACAACGCCACCTGCGCCGTCTCCGCCACCGGCCATGGCGAGCTCTTCATCCGTTATGCCGCCGGCCACGAGATCGCCTCCCGCATGCGCTGGGCCGGCCAGGGGCTGGAGCAGGCGGCGGAGGAGGTGGTGCAAGCCGTCCTCGCTCCGGTCGGCGGCTCCGGCGGCCTGGTCGCGGTCGACGCTTGCGGCAATGTCGCGCTGCCCTTCAACTGCGAGGGCATGTATCGCGGCGTGGTCGGGGCCGACGGCATGCTGCGCACGGCGATCCACCGCGAGGCGTTCCGGGTCGAGGCGGTCTGAACGACAACCTTGAAGTTTGCACTCCTCGTCATCGCGAGGAGCGAAGCGACGCGGCGATCCAGCGGCACCGCCCTCTGGATGGCCACGCCCCTTCGGGGCTCGCCATGACGGATCAATATTCCGGACCGCTGGTATAGGGTCTCGCAGGTGCAGGCGAGCAGGGCTCGCCGCTGACGGGAGGGAAGAATGACGGTCGATACGGGCAAGGGGCTGGCGGCGCTGCGTGGGAAGATGCGTGAGGAGGGCGTCGATCTCGTCGCGCTCGGGCCCGGCTCGCACATGCAGTGGGTGGCCGGCTTCCATCCGCATGCCGACGAACGGCCCTGCCTGCTGCTGATCGGGCCGGAGCGCGAGGCGTTCCTGATGCCGGTGCTGAACGCCGAGGGCTCGCGCGAGCACACGGATATTGCCTTCCACACCTGGGACGATGCCGATGGGCCGGATGCCGCGCTGGCGGCCGCCCTCGCCGATGTCGGCGCGACCAATGCGGCCCATGTGGCGCTGGACGAGACGATGCGGGCCGATTTCGCCCTTCTGCTGCTGGGCGCTCTCCCCGGGGCGCGGCACAGCTTCACCGACAGCACGGTCGGCGCCCTGCGGATGCGCAAGGACGCCGCCGAATTCGCCAAGCTGAAGATGAATGCCGGCATCGCCGACCGCGCGATGCAGGCGGCCTTCGCCGCGGTCCGGCCGGGCATGACCGAGCTGGAGCTCGCGGCCGTGATCAAGGACCACTTCACCGCGGAAGGGGCGGATCCGGCCTTCTGGATCGTCGGCAGCGGCGGCAACGGCGCCTTCCCCCACCACCAGACCGGCTCCCGTCGGCTGGAGGAGGGCGACGCCGTGGTCGTCGACATCGGCGGCCGCAAGGACGGCTTCCCCAGCGACATCACCCGCATGGTCGCGGTCGGCCGCCCGCCGGAGGGCTACGGCCAGGTCCACACCATCGTCGAGAAGGCGGTGCAGGCGGCACTGCAGGCGGCAAGGCCGGGCGTCAAGGCGAAGGAGGTCGACGCCGCGGCCCGGCGCGTCATCGCCGATGCCGGCTACGGCGAGTACTTCGTCCACCGCACCGGCCACGGCCTGGGCATCGACGGCCACGAGCCGCCCTACATCACCGCGACATCGGAGACGGTGCTGGAGGAGGGGATGGTGTTCTCGATCGAGCCTGGCATCTACATCCCGGGCCGCTTCGGCATCCGGCTCGAGGAGATCGTGATCCTGCGCGAGGACGGGCCGGAGATCCTGTCATCGCTGCCGCGCGACCTGTGCGTGGCGCGGGTCTGAATGGTCGGGCGGCCTGTCAGCCGCCCACCCACTTCGAATCCGGCACCACCACCAGCTTGCCGACGAAGCCCTTGGCCATGAAGTCGGCCTGGGCGCGGCGGAAGTCGGACAGGCGGTAGACGCCGCCGACCAGCGGCTTCAGCTTGCCTTCCTCGATGTAGCGCACCAGCCGCCGGAAGGCGCCGCGGGTGCCCTGGGACGAGCCGTGCAGCTCCAGGTGCTTCAGATACATCGTCCGCAGGTCCAGCTGCACCACCGGCCCGGCGATGGCGCCGGCGGTGGTGTAGCGCCCCTCCGGCCGCAGGATGCGCAGCAGGTCGTTGAACATCGCCCCGCCGACCAGGTCGGCGACGACGTCGATCGGCCGGCCCTTGGTCGCCCGCTCCACCGCCGAGAACAGGTCGCCGGCATCTCGGGTGACCACGGCCTCGGCACCGATCGCCAGCACCGCCTCCTCCTTGCCGCGGCCGACCACGGCATAGGGGATGGCGCCGCGGGCGCGGCACAGCTGGACGATGCCGGAGCCGACGCCGCCCGAGGCGCCGGTGACCAGTACCCGCTCGCCCGCCGCCACCCGGGCGCGGTCCAGCATGTGCTCGCCGGTCAGGTAGGCGCAGCAGAAGGTGGCCAGCTCGACATCCGTCATCGGCGTGTTCACGCGATGCGCGTGGTCGGCCGGCAGCGCCATGTATTCGGCATAGCCGCCGTCGCGGCCATGGCCCATGTAGTCGATGTCGGCCAGGCTGTCGTCGTCGCGGTTGTAGATGCTGAAATCGACCATCACCCGCTCGCCGATCCGCGCCGCCGGCACGCCCGGGCCGACCGCGACGATGCGGCCGACCGTGTCGGTGCCCTGGATGCGCGGGAAGGTCAGGGTCGACCGGTCGCCGCGGCCGCGCCAGCTCGACACCGCGGTCGGGTCCGCCTCGGTGCCGTAGGCGCCTTCGCGCACCCAGACATCGGTGTTGTTCATGCCGCAGGCGGTGACCTCGATCAGCACCTCGCCTTCGGCCGGCTTCGGCACCGGCACGTCGTCGCGATAGACCAGCTTCTCGGGCCCGCCATGGCCGGTGAGGACCACGGCGCGCATGGTGGCGGGGATGGTTTCGGCAGTGGCCATGGTCGGGCTCCTTGGTAGGCGTCATTGCGAGCGCAGCGAAGCAATCCAGGGCCGCACGAGCGGGACGGTGGATTGCTTCGTCGGCTTCGCCTCCTCGCAATGACGGTGAGGGGAGGGCTACAGTTCTTTGGAAACGGATTCGACCGCGCCGACGACGGTCTTGACCACGATGTCGGCCTCCTCGCGCGTCAGGCACAGCGGCGGGGCGAAGCCCAGGATGTCGCCCTGCGGCAGGGCGCGGGAGATCACGCCGCGGGCCAGCGTGGCCGCGTAGATCCGCGGGCCGACCTTCAGCGCCGGGTCGAAGAACACCCGGTCGTCCTTGTCGGCCACGAACTCGACCGCCGCGGCCAGGCCCTCGCCGCGCACCTCGCCGACGATGCGGTGGCCGGCCAGGGCCTCGGTCAGCGCCTGCTTGAAATAGGCGCCGGTCTCCCGCGCGTTCTCGACCAGGCCCATTCTGTCGATCAGCTCGAGATTGGCGATCGCCGCGGCGGTGCACAGCGGATGCGAGGAATAGGTCCAGCCATGGCCGATGGCGCCGAGCGCGTCGGAGCCCTTCTCCAGCACCTTCCAGACCTTCTCCGACACGATCACGCCGGACAGCGGGGCATAGGCCGAGGTCAGGCCCTTGGCGATGGTGATCAGGTCCGGCTTGATGCCGTAGTGGTCGGAGCCGAACATCGATCCCAGCCGGCCGAAGCCGGTGATCACCTCATCGGCGATCAGCAGCACGTCATACTTGGCCAGCACGGCCTGGATCTTCTCCCAATAGCCGGCCGGCGGCGGCACCAGCCCGCCGGTGCCCAGGATCGGCTCGCCGATGAAGGCGGCCACCGTCTCCGGCCCCTCGGCCAGGATCAGCTCCTCCAGCTTGTCGGCGCAGTGCTGCGAGAACTGCTCCTCGCTCAGCGACCGGTCCTCGCGGCGGTAGTAGTACGGCGCCTCGGTGTGCAGCACCTGGGCCAGCGGCAGGTCGAAGGCCTTGTGGAACAGCTCGAGCCCGGTGAGGCTGCCGGTCATCAGGCCGGAGCCGTGATAGCCACGCCAGCGCGAGATGATCTTCTTCTTCTCCGGCCGGCCGAGCACGTTGTTGTAGTACCAGACCAGCTTGATGTTGGTCTCGTTGGCGTCGGAGCCGGAGAGGCCGAAGAACACCCGCGACATGCCGGCCGGCGCCCGGTCGATGATCATCTTGGCCAGGCGGATCGAAGGCTCGCTGCCGTGCCCGACATAGGCGTGGTAATAGGCCAGCTCATGCGCCTGCGCGGCGATCGCATCAGCGATCTCGCGCCGTCCGTAGCCGACATTGACGCAGTAGAGCCCAGCGAAGGCATCCAGGCTGCGCTTGCCGTCGCGGTCGGTGATGTAGACGCCTTCGCCGCCGGTGATGATCCGGTTCGGCGTCTCGCCCCTGGCATGGGCCGCCATATGGGTCGAGGGGTGGAAGAAATGGTCGCGATCCCAGGCGTCGAGTTCGTTGCCGCGAAGGGCCATTGGAAGTCTCCTTTTACGAAAAGGCGGGCGCTCAGGCCGCGTCGAGGCAGAGGTATTTGAGCTCGGTGAAGGCCTCGATGCCGTGGCGCGAGCCTTCGCGGCCGAGGCCGGACTGCTTGGTGCCGCCGAACGGGATCGGGGCGCCGGTGATCTTCACCCGGTTGACCGCGACCATGCCGTAGTCGAGGGCGCGGCCCAGCCGCAGCACGCGGCCGGCATCGCGGGTGACGACATAGGCGACGAGGCCGTATTCGGTGTCGTTGGCGCGGGCGATCACCTCGTCCTCGGCATCGAAGGCGGTGACGGCGGCGACCGGGGCGAAGGTCTCCTCACGCATGATCGCGGCGTCATCCGGCACGTCGGCCAGCACGGTCGGGGCGAAGAACAGCGGGCCGGCGGGATGGACGTCGCCACCCGTCAGGCATCGCGCGCCGCGCGCCACGGCGTCGCGGACATGCTCCGCCGCCTTGGCCACAGCGCGGTCGTGCATCAGCGGCCCGATCTCGGTCTCCGGTGCCAGGCCGTTGCCGACCTTGAGCGCCGCGACGCGCCTGGCGAAGGCCTCGCAGAAGGCGGCATAGGCCGGCCGCTCGACATAGATCCGGTTGGCGGCCAGGCAGTCCTGGCCCGAGGTGGCGAATTTGGCGTCGATCGCGATCGACACGGCGCGGTCGAGATCAGCGTCGGCGAAGACGATCAGCGGCGCATGGCCGCCGAGTTCGAGCTGCAGCCGCTTGATGGTCGGGGCGCAGCGCTCGGCGATCAGCCGGCCGATCTCGGTCGACCCGGTGAAGCTGACGGCCCGCACCCGTTTGTCGGCGCAGATCCGGCCGACGATCGGCTCCGGATCGCCGGTGACGATGTTCAGCACCCCGGCGGGGATGCCGGCGCGCTCCGCCAGCTCGGCCAGGGCCAGGGCCGAGAGCGGGGTCTGCGACGAGGGATGGGCCACCACGGTGCAGCCGGCGGCCAGCGCGGCCGCGGCCTTGCGGGTCAGCATGGCGCAGGGGAAGTTCCAGGGCGTGGCGACGCCGATGACGCCCAGCGGCTCGCGCCGCACCATCATCTCGGCGCCGGGCAGGTGGCTGGTGACGGATTCGACGTTCAGGCGCTTGGCCTCCTCGGCGAACCACTCGACGAAGCCGGCGCCGTAGTCGATCTCGCCGCGCGATTCCGCCAGCGGCTTGCCCTGCTCCAGCGTCATCAGCAGGGCCAGGTCCTCCTTGGCCGCCCGGATCCGGTCGAACCAGTTGCGCAGCCGGGCCGCGCGCTCCTGGGGCAGCAGCGCCCGCCAGGCCGGAAAGGCGGCCTCGGCGGCGGCGATGGCGCGGTCGGCCTCGGCCGCACCCAGCCGCGCCACCCGGGCGACGGTGACGCCGGTCGCGGGATCGGCGACCTCGAACACCGCGCCATTGGCGGCGGCGGTCCAGCGGCCGTCGATATAGGCCAGTTCGCGCAGCAGCCGGCGGTCGGTCAGGCGGCCCAGCGCGTCGTGCTGGCTGGGCCGGGTGGCGAGGGCGGTCATGGCGGGCCTCCGCGATGGATGAGGCCGCCAGGATAGGGGCGGGGCAGAGGAGATGGAGGCTGTTCGGGACCCGGCCGGCAGACCAAGTCTCTTGAGGGCGAGGGGAGGCAGAGAGACTCTCTCCGCCTATGCCCCGTCCGTCCCCGCCAGCACCTCCACCGGCACCGCCGCGTCGTCCTTCACCGTGCGGGTGACGATGTAGGTGAAGTAGCGGTCGATGCCGATCTCCTCCTGCAGCAGCCGGTCGATCAGCCGCTGATAGGCGTCGATGTCGCGCGCCACCACCTTCAGCAGATAGTCGATGCCGCCGCCCAGGGACCAGCAGGCCACGACCTCCGGCACCGCCTTCACCGCCCGCTCGAATCGGTCGAAATCGGCCTGGCGGTGGGCGCCCAGCGTGATCTCGACGAACACCATGGCGAAGGGGGCGATCCGGCGCAGCGCCAGCCGGGCGTGGTAGCCGGCGATCACGCCCTCGCGCTCCAGCCGGTGCAGCCGGATCCAGCACGGCGTCGGCGACAGCCCGACCTTCTCGGCCAGGGCCAGCTTGGTGATACGCCCGTCGCGCTGGATCTCGGCCAGGATGCGCAGGTCGATCGGGTCGAGCTTGACGGACGTCATGGCTGCGACCATGCCGGTGTGGAATTCCGGTTGTCAATTGAACTGATCTTGGATCATTGTCGAATCATGACAATTTGGCAGCCCGACCCCGCCGCCCTGCGCCGGCCCGCCTATCTCTCTTTGGCCGATCAGATCGCGCGGGCGATCGCGGATGGGCGGTTGCAGGCGGGGGAACGGCTGCCGACGCATCGCGCCATGGCGGATACGCTGGATCTCTCGGTGCAGACCGTCAGCCGCGCCTATGAGGAGCTGATCCGCCGTGGCCTGATCTCCGGCGAGACCGGGCGCGGCACCTTCATCCGACCGCCCCAGCGCGAGCCCGTGCCGCCCTATATTCCGGAGCGGCTGAGTGAGGTGATCGACCTGTCGATCCTGAAGCCGGTGGTGTGCGAGACGCGCCATATCGAGGCGATGAAGGCGGCGCTACACGAGCTGGCCGACACGTTGCCACATTCCGCCGTCCTGTCCTTCCGCCCGAACATGCTGTTCGCCCGGCACCGCCGTGTGGCGCAGGCCTGGCTGCGCGACCGTTGCGGGGTCGAGGCGACGCCCGGCACCATCCACCTGACCAACGGCGCCACCGCCGGCATGACCATCGCCCTGATGGCCGCGGCCCCGCCGGGCTCGACCGTGGTGACCGAGGCGGTCGGCCATCACACGCTGGTGCCGCTGGCCGCCTATCTCGGCCTGCGCCTGCGCGGCGTGGCGATCGACGGCGAGGGTGTGGTCCCGGAGGCGCTGGACGAGGCCTGCCGCGAGGGCGACGTGCGCGCGCTCTTCGTCATGCCGAATCCGATCAACGCCACCGCCAGCCTGATGGGCGCGGCGCGGCGGGCCGAGATCGTCGAGGTGGCGCGCCGCCACGAGCTGCAGATCATCGAAAACGACGTCCTGGCGCCGCTCTTGAGCGAGCGGCTGACGCCGCTGGCCGCTCTGGCGCCGGAGCGCACGCTCTACGTCACCACCTTCACCAAATGCGTGATGCCGGGGCTGCGCGCCGGCTATCTGGTGGTGCCGGACCGGCTGTGCCCGTCGGTCGCCAACCGCAGCCTGGTGACCAACTGGATGGCGACCGGGCTGATCGCCGAGCTCGCCGCCCGCTGGGTCGAGAACGGCACGGCGGCGGAGCTGCTGCGCTGGCAGCGGGAGGCGATTCGCGGCCGTCAGGCGATCGCGGCCGAGATCCTGGCCGGCATCCCGCACCGCGCCCATCCGGAGGGGCTGCATGTCTGGCTGCCGCTCGGCGAGGGCCGGTCGGAGGAGGAATTCGTGTCCCACGCCCGGCTGCAGGGCGTCGCCATCGCGCCCGGCGCCTCTTTCGCCATCGAGGGTGGCATGGACCGGCGGCCGGCGGTGCGCATCTCGGTCGGCTCGACCACGCCGGAGCAGCTGCGCGACGGCCTCAAGATCGTGGTCAACCTGCTGCAGGGCGAGCCGGAGCCGGTGCTGCTGGCGATGTAACCCGTGCACCGGCTGCCTAATAAATCATCACGCTCGGCCAAATTGTACTGATTTGTTTTTCCGTTTGACATGATTTTGTCTCCCTCCCATCGTTGACGGCAACCAAGGCCGTCGCGAACAGGGAGAGCGGCTTGCCCACCTCCGATCCGTGCATCAGCGTCGAGGGCGTGACCAAGCGCTTCGGCCCGCTGACCGTCCTGAACGACCTGTCCTTCACCGTGAAGCCGGGTGAGAAGCTGGCCCTGATCGGGCCGTCCGGCTCCGGCAAGACCACGATCCTGCGCATCCTGATGACGCTGGAAGGGATCAATGGCGGTCATATCCGGATCGAGGGCGAGCCGCTGTTCCACATGCCGAAGAACGGCGCCCTGGTGCCGGCCGACGAGCGCCACCTGCACAAGATGCGCGCCAAGATCGGCATGGTGTTCCAGCTGTTCAACCTGTTCCCGCACAAATGCGTGCTGGACAACGTGACCCTGGCACCGATCCTGACCAACGGCGTCGACCGCAAGACCGCCGAGGCCCGGGCGATGGAACTGCTCGAGCTCGTCGGCATGGCGTCGAAGGCCAAGGCGATGCCGGCCCAGCTCTCCGGCGGCCAGAAGCAGCGCGTCGCGATCGCCCGCGCCCTGGCGCTGAAGCCGAAGATCATGCTGTTCGACGAGGTCACCTCGGCGCTCGACCCCGAGCTGGTGGAGGAGGTGCTGAACGTCATGCGCCGCCTGGCTGCCGAGACCGACATGACCATGCTGCTGGTCACCCACGAGATGAGCTTCGCCCACGACTTCGCCGACCGCGTCCTGTTCTTCGACCAGGGCCGGATCGTCGAGGAGGGGCCGCCGGACGAGATCTTCCGGCACCCGCGCGAGGAGCGGACCCAGGCGTTCCTCAAGAAGATCATCGCCGCCGGCCACCGGGTTTGAGCGCGCCGCGGCAGGCACCGCAAAGAGCAGGAGAGGCAGAAGGATGAGCACCACATCGGGATTTCGCGCGCGCCTGGCCCTGGCGGCCGCGTCGGCCATGACCTTGGGCGTCGCGCTCGCGGCCTTCGCGCAGCCGGCCACGGCCGACACGCTGGACAATCTGAAGGAGCAGGGCTTCGCCCGTATCGCCATCGCCAACGAGCCGCCCTTCACCGCGGTGGCCCCGGACGGCAAGGTCTCCGGCGCCGGCCCGGAGGTGGCGCGGGAGGTGTTCAAGCGTCTCGGCGTCCCCGACGTCGTCGCCTCGATCTCGGAATACGGCGCCATGATCCCGGGGCTGCAGGCGCGCCGCTTCGACGCCATCACCGCCGGCCTGTTCATGAAGCCGGAGCGCTGCCGCGCCGTGGCCTATTCCCAGCCGATCCTGTGCGACGGCGAGGCCTTCGCGGTGAAGAAGGGCAACCCGTCGAACTTCCAGAGCTACGCCGACATCGCCGCCAACCCGGACGCCAAGATCGGCGCGCCAGGCGGCGGTACGGAGGAGCGGCTGGCGCTGGAGGCCGGGGTGCCGCGCGACCGGGTGATCGTGGTGCCGGACGGGCAGAGCGGCCTCAAGATGCTGCAGGATGGCCGGATCGACGTCTATTCGCTGCCGATCCTGTCGATCCAGGACCTGCTGAAGAAGGCGAACGATCCGAACATCGAGATGGTCGGGCCGGTGAAGAACGCGCCGGTCTATTGCGACGGCGCCGCCTTCCGCAAGCAGGACACGGCGCTGCGCGACGCCTTCGACAAGGAGCTGGCGGCGCTGAAGCAGTCCGGCGAATTCGCCAAGATCGTCGAGCCCTACGGCTTCTCGGCCAAGGCCGCGATCGAGGCCAACCGCGACCAGCTCTGCGGCAGCGCGAACTGAGGCGGACGGAGAGGCCAGTGCGACGCTCTCATCCTCCCGCCGCCGGGACCAGCCCTCACCCGGACATCCTGGCGGATGTCCGACCTCTCCCGCGTCCGGCGGGAGAGGTGATGGGGAACGCTGCGCTCCGGTCACCTGTACGGGCGGTCCGTTTACCTCTCCCGCCTGCGGGAGAGGTCGGAACCGCGCCAGCGGTTCCGGGTGAGGGGTTGGCCGCCGCATGAGCGAGTGGGAAGGTTATCTCGGGCTGATCCTCGACGGTGCCTGGGTGACGGTGCAGCTCACCGTGCTGGGCTGCGCCCTGGCGCTGGTCGTGGCCTTCATCGCGGGGCTCGGGCGGATCTCGTCCAGCCTCCTGCTGCGCACGATTGCCACCTGCTATGTCGAGTTCTTCCGCGGCACCTCGATCTTTGTGCAGCTGTTCTGGGTCTATTTCGTGCTGCCGCTGGCGGGGTTCGAGCTCAGCCCGCTCGAGGCCGGCGTGCTGGCCCTCGGCCTCAATGTCGGGGCCTATGGGGCGGAGGTGGTGCGCGGCGCCGTGCAGTCGATCGGGCGGGAGCAGCGCGAGGCCTGCGTCGCGCTCAATCTGACGAAGCGGCAGAGCCTGTGGCACGTCATCCTGCCCCAGGCCTTCGTGCTGATGCTGCCGACCTTCGGCAACAACGCCATCGAGTTGTTGAAGGCGACCGCCGTGGTGTCGCTGATCTCGCTCGCCGACCTGACCTTCCAGGCCCAGATCGTGCGGGCCCAGACCGGCAGCACGGCCTTCCCCTTCCTCACCATCCTGGTGATCTATTTCGCGCTGGCGGTGCTGATCTCGACCGGGGTGCGGGCGCTGGAGCGGCGCCTGACCCGCGGCCTCGACGGCGTGCGGAGCTGAGCCATGGATTGGGACTGGGCCTTCGTCGCCGAGATCCTGCCGACCCTGGTCGAGGGCGTGCGGATCACCATCCTGGCCACCATCCTCGGCTATGCCCTGGCAGTGGTGCTGGGCCTCGGCTTCGCCATCCTGCGGCGCACCCGGCACCGCTGGCTGGCCCGCGCCGTCGGCTTCCTGATCGAGTTCATCCGCGGCACGCCGCTGCTCGTGCAGCTGTACTTCCTGTTCTACATCATGCCGGATCTCGGCCTGACGCTGTCGCCCCTGACCGCCGGGGTGATCGGCCTCGGCCTGCACTACGCCACCTACACCGCCGAGGTGTACCGCGCCGGCATCGACAACACCCCGCGCGGCCAGTGGGAGGCCGCGAAGGCCTGCAACCTGACCATGGGGCAGAGCTGGCGCCACGTGATCCTGCCGCAGGCGATCCCGCCGATGATCCCGGCGCTGGCCAACTACTTCATCGCCATGTTCAAGGAGACGCCGCTGCTCTCCGCCATCACAGTCTTGGAGCTGATGAACCAGGCCCGCAGCGTCGCCAACTTCAACTACCGCTACCTGGAGCCGATGACGCTTGTCGGTGCCTTCTTCCTCGCCATCAGCCTCGTCGCCGTGATCGGCCTCCGCTTCCTGGAGCGCCGTTTCCGGCCGCTGCGCTGAGCCGGAGCCGGCCATGCCCGAGATCGAACGGTCCACCCTGCCGCTCAGCTTCGACGACCGTCCGCTGCCGAAGCGGGTCGGCCTCGTCATCCTGGCGACCGACCACACCACCGAGCCGGATTTCCGCCGCATGGTGGCGAGCGACCGGATCGGCGTCTACGTCGCCCGCATCGCCTATGCCAACCCGACGACGCCGGAGAATCTCCGCCGGATGCAGCCGCGCCTCAGCGAGGGCGCCGGGCTGATCCTGCCGGAGGAGGAGCTGGACCTCGTCTGCTACTCCTGCACCTCGGCCTCGGTGGTAATGGGCGACGACGCGGTCGAGGACGCGATCCGCGCGGCCAAGCCGGGCGTCACCGTGGTGACCCCGCCGCTCGCCGCCCGCCGCGCCCTCGACGCGCTCGGCGCCCGCCGGATCGCGGTGCTGACCCCCTACACGGTCGAGACCAGCCGGCCGATGGCCGGCTATTTCGAGGGCCACGGCTACGATATCGCCCGCTTCACCTGCCTCGGCCTCGACGACGACCGCCAGATGGCGCGAATCAGCCCGCAGTCGATCGTGGCGGCGGCCGAGGCGGCGATGGCGCCGGACGCCGAGGCGCTGTTCATCTCCTGCACCGCCCTGCGCGCCGCCGGGGTGGCGGCGGAGATCGAGCGGCGGATCGGCAGGCCGGTCGTGACCAGCAATCTCGCCACCGCCTGGATGGCGCTGCGCCTCTGCGGCGACGACCGCCTAAGGCCGGAGCTAGGGCGGCTGATGGCGGTGGAAGGGGCGGGGCGATGAGGAAGGGCGCTTCTTACTTGAGTCCCCCCCTCCCCCCGCGGGAGGGGGGTAGGGGGAGGGGGTTCCCTCCGCCGGAACCGGCCACGATCCGTTGGAGTTTCGGGGCCAATATCGATCGCATTCGCGCGCGGACGCGCGCAGACCCCTCCCCCTGCCCCCCTCCCGCAAGGGAGGGGGGACTAGAAAGGGCATGCCGGCGCTATGAGGAGGGCGGCCGCCGATGACCCACGCCGTCACTCTCGACACCATCCGCGCCGCGGCGGAGCGCATCGCGGGAGAGGTGGTGCGCACACCGCTGGTCCGCTCGGCGTCGCTGTCGGAGCGCGCCGGGGCGCCGGTGTTCCTCAAGCTCGAGACCCGGCAGACCACCGGCAGCTTCAAGCTGCGCGGCGCCACCAACGCCGTGCTGTCGCTGTCGCCGGGAGCGCGGCGCGTCGGCATCGCTGCGGCCTCGACCGGCAATCACGGCCGCGGCCTGGCCCATGCCGCCGCCCGGCAAGGGCTGCGCTGTGTCGTCTGCATGTCCAGCCTGGTGCCGGAGAACAAGGTCGCCGGCATCCGCGCCCTCGGGGCCGAGATCCGCATCGTCGGCCGGTCCCAGGACGACGCGCAGAAGGAGGTCGACCGGCTGGTGGCGGAGGAAGGCTTCACCGCCATCCCGCCCTTCGACCATCCCGACGTGATCTCCGGCCAGGGCACCATCGGGCTCGAGATCATCGCCGACCTGCCCGATGTCGCGCAGGTCGTGGTGCCCCTGTCCGGCGGCGGCCTGTTCGGCGGCATTGCCGCCGCGGTCAAGGCGCTGCGGCCGCAGGCCCGCCTGGTCGGCGTGTCGATGGCGCGCGGACCGGCAATGCCGCAAAGCCTCGCCGCCGGCCGCCCGGTCGCGGTCGAGGAGCTGCCGACGCTGGCGGACTCGCTCGGCGGCGGCATCGGCCTCGACAACCACCACACCTTCGCCCTGGCCCGCGACCTGCTGGACGAGGTGGTGCTGCTGCGCGAGGCCGAGATCGCCGCCGCGATCGACCATGCCTATGCGGCGGAGCAGGAGATCGTCGAGGGCGGCGGCGCCGTCGGCATCGGCGCGCTGCTGGCCGGCAAGCTCGAGACATCCGGCCCGACCGTCCTCGTGGTCTCGGGCCGCAACATCGACATGGCGCTGCACCGGAAGATCGTCTGCGGCGCCTGGGAGGAGACAAAGTGCCCCGCATGACCATCGTGACGGAGGCGGAGCTGCGCCGGGCCGTTCCGCTCGACCGCGACGCCGTCGCCTGCGTCGAGGAAGCCTTCCTGGCGCTCGCCACCAAGGCGGTGGTGATGCCGCCGATCCTGCGGCTCGACATCCCCGAGCATCGCGGCGAGGTCGACGTCAAGACCGCCTATGTCCCCGGCCTCGACGGCTTCGCCATCAAGATCAGCCCCGGCTTCTTCGACAATCCGAAGCTGGGCCTGTCCAGCACCAACGGGCTGATGGTGCTGTTCAGCGCCAAAACCGGGCTGGTCGAGTCCGTGTTCCTCGACAACGGCTACCTGACGGACGTCCGCACCGCAGCCGCCGGGGCGGTCGCGGCGAAGCACTTGGCCCGCAAGGACGCGAAGGTCGCGGCGATCTTCGGCGCCGGGGTGCAGGCCCGGCTGCAGCTCAAGGCGCTGACCCTGGTGCGGCCGATCGCCGAGGCGCGGATCTGGGCCCGCCAATACGACCGGGCGCAGGCGCTGGCGGCAAAGCTGTCGGACGAGCTGGGCCTCGCCGTGCGGGCCGAGGCGGCGCCGCAGGCCGCTGTCGACGGCGCCGGCATCATCGTCACCACGACGCCGGCGGCCGAGCCGATCTTGCGCGCCGAGTGGCTGTCGTCCGGCCAGCACGTCACCGCCATGGGCTCGGATGCCGAGCACAAGAACGAGCTCGACCCCGCCATCCTGGCCAAAGCCGATCTCTACGTGGCCGACAGCCTCGCCCAGGTCCGTCGGCTGGGCGAGCTGCACCACGCCATCGCCGCCGGCGCCGTGGCCGCCGATGCGGTCTTCTCGGAGCTCGGCGCCGTCATCGCCGGCACCGCGTCGGGGCGGTCCTCCGCCGCCGCCATCACTGTCGCCGACCTGACCGGCACCGGCGTCCAGGACACCGCCATCGCCACCCTCGCGCGCGGCCGCGTCGCCCACGCCGGGGTCGGCACCCCATTCGAGAGCTGAGAGGCACAGCATGTCCGTCCAATTGAACTTCAGCCGCGAGGAATATGCCGAGCGGTTGGCCAAGACCCGCGCCGCCATGGCCCGCCAGGGCATCGACCTGCTGTGGGTCAGCGACCCGTCGAACATGGCCTGGCTGACCGGCTATGACGGCTGGTCCTTCTACGTCCATCAGGGCGTGCTGGTGCCGCCGGAGGGCGAGCCGATCTGGTACGGCCGCGGCCAGGACGCCAACGGCGCCAAGCGCACCGCCTACCTCGCCCACGACAACATCATCGGTTACCCGGACCATTACGTGCAGTCGACCGAGCGGCACCCGATGGACCTCTTGGCGCAGATCATCGATTCGCGCGGCTGGGGGCGCCTCGCGATCGGCGTCGAGATGGACAACTACTGGTTCTCCGCCGCCGCCTTCGCCTCGCTGCAGCGCCACCTGCCCAATGCCCGCTTCGTCGACGCCACCGCGCTGGTGAACTGGCAGCGCGCGGTGAAGAGCCCGCAGGAGCTGGACTACATGCGCAAGGCCGCCCGCATCGTCGAGGCGATGCACAAGCGGATCGTCGAGAAGGTCGAGCCCGGCCTGCGCAAGAACGATCTCGTCGCCGAGATCTACGACGCCGGCATCCGCGGCGTTGAAGGGTTCGGCGGCGACTACCCGGCGATCGTGCCGCTGCTGCCCTCGGGCGCCGACGCCTCGGCTCCGCACCTGACCTGGGACGACAAGCCGATGCGGTCGGGGGAGGGCACCTTCTTCGAGATCGCCGGCTGCTACAAGCGCTACCACTGCCCGCTGTCGCGCACCGTGTTCCTGGGCAAGCCCACCCAGGCCTTCCTCGACGCCGAGAAGGCGGTGCTGGAGGGGATGGAGGCCGGGCTCGCGGCGGCGCGGCCGGGCAACACCTGCGAGGATATCGCCAACGCCTTCTTCGCCGTGCTGAAGAAGTACGGCATCATCAAGGACAACCGCACCGGCTACCCGATCGGCCTCAGCTATCCGCCGGATTGGGGCGAGCGCACGATGAGCCTGCGCCCCGGCGACCGCACGGTGCTGGAGCCCGGCATGACCTTCCACTTCATGACCGGGCTATGGCTGGAGGAGATGGGGCTGGAGATCACCGAGAGCATCGCCATCACCGGAAGTGGCGTCGAGATCCTGGCCGACGTGCCGCGCCAGCTCTTCGTCAAATCATGACCGCTGCTGATCTGCCGCCCTCGCCGATCGTCCCGTCGGTCAATTTCGACCGCGACGGGGTGCAGCACGGCACGCTGCGCCTGCCCTACAGCCGGGACGATTCCGCCTGGGGCTCGGTGATGATCCCGATCGCCGTGGTGAAGAACGGGGAGGGGCCGACCGCGCTCCTCACCGGCGCCAATCACGGCGACGAATATGAAGGCCCGATCGCGCTGTTCGAGCTGGCGCGGACGCTGGACCCGGCCGCGGTCCGGGGCCGGGTGATCATCGTGCCGGCGATGAACTACCCGGCCTTCCGCGCCGGCACCCGCACCTCGCCGATCGACAAGGGCAACCTGAACCGCAGCTTCCCGGGCCGGCCGGACGGCACCGTGACGCAGAAGATCGCGGACTATTTCCAGCGCACCCTGCTGCCCATGGCCGACATCGTGCTCGACTTCCACTCCGGCGGCCGGACGCTCGACTTCGTGCCCTTCGCCGCCGCCCATATCCTGCCCGACAAGGACCAGGAGGCGCGCTGCTTCGCGGCGGTGGAGGCCTTCTCCGCCCCCTATTCGATGCGGATGCTGGAGATCGACGCGGTCGGCATGTACGACACCGCGGCGGAGGCGGCGGGCAAGGTCTTCGTCACCACCGAGCTCGGCGGCGGCGGCACCGCCACGGCGCGCACGGCGGGGATCGCCAAGCGCGGCGTGCGCAACCTGCTGCGCCACGCCGGGATTCTCGAGGGCGAGGTCGAGCGTGCGCCCAGCCGCTGGCTCGACATGCCCTCCGCCGACTGCTTCCGCTTCGCCGAGCAGGACGGGATGGCCGAGACCTGCGTCGACCTGGGCGTCCCGGTGCGCAAGGGCGACGTCATCGCCCGCATCCACCCGGTCGACCGCACCGGCCAGACCCCGGCGGAATACCGTGCGGCGCTGGACGGCATCCTCGCCGCGCGGCACTTCCCCGGGCTCGTGAAGGCGGGGGACTGCCTGGCGGTGATCGGGACGGTGGAGGGGTAGGACGGCGCCTGACCGCGACGGGCTGAAGGCCGGCGGCTCCTTCGGCGAGATCAGCCGGCGCCGGTTCGTCGTCAGCGGACGAGTTTCGCTGCGAGCGCCTGCACCTCACCCTCCTTGAACGGCTTCTGCAGCATCGGCCGCGCGATGAATCGGTCCTCGATGAGCTCGTGCGGCTGAGAGGAGATGAAGGCGAACGGGACGTTGTGCTCCGCCAGGATGTCCGCTGCAGGGTAAACCTCGTTGCCGTGGCACAGCTCGATGTCGAGGAGCGCGGCATCCAGCCTGTCGCTCCCTGCCAGCTCCACGGCCTCACCGAGACTCGCCACCGGGCCCAGGACGCGGAATCCCGCTTCGGTCAGCGCTTCCTCCAGCAGGAGCGCGACCAGAAATTCGTCCTCGACCACGAGGACGCAAGGTTGTCGGTCAGATTTCAAGGGCAGGCTCCCAAAGTGTCGCATGTCTCGCATGGGCAACAGCCGGCGCCCGCCCTGAGTGCAAGTCACTTTATTGCGTTTGTGTCTGCTGCGTTGGGATGAAAGACGAAGAGCCCGAGAGGCACCATAGCCGAAGGACACGATCATGGCCGTGAACGAACGCAACGATGAGCTGCGTTACTCGATGAACCAGCTCGAGGCTTGGCTCGAGCGGTGGCGTGCCGGTCATGCTCCCAACCAGGCTCAGCTCGCAGTCATCAAGCGGGCCGTCGGCGAGCTGCATATCGACGAGGGGGAGGCGCATGACGACTCGGAACCATCGGCGCATCAGGAAATCGCCGATCTCCTGGCCGCGGTGGACCCGGACCACTCGCCCCGGATCGAGACGGCCGATCCCGCCGCGGTCGACTACAGCTTTCAGGAGTTCGAGCGCGACATGGAACTGCTGAGGCCCAAATACGACTATCTGAAATGGCTGGGAGGGCGACCGGCCGGTCACGCCTAGCGCTGTCGTGATCTCTCCCTTGCGGAGGGAATGTTCCCGGCTTGCCGGAACGTCTCGCGGCGGCCATGTCCTTCTGGAGACCGAACCGGAGGACAGCGATGCCCGGCACCGGGCGAGACTCCGAGCTGCGCTATGCGCTGGGCCAACTGGAGCAGTGGCTGCAGCGGTGGAAGGCCGGCCACAAGATGACGTCGCGAGAGCGGTGGAACGTCCACTTCGCGGTCCAGCAGCTCAAGGCCGACGAAGGGGCAAAGCAGGATCCGACCGTCCTGGCGAAAGCGGATTCCGCGATCGATCCCATGAAGCGGATCGACCCGGAGCTTCCCAAGGGGCCCGACGCCAGCGCCGCGCCCCAGATTGATTATTCCCTGGAGCAGTTCGAGCGCGACCTGATGCAGCTTCGGGAAAAGTTCGCTTACCTCGGCAGCACATCCGCCGGAGATGGGTGATGATCTGGCGGCCTCGCATCAGTGATGCCTCGTCCTGACATCTCCAGAGCAAATCCGCTCCCCAACCCGCTCACAGCACCGTCTCCAGCCGGCTGAAGCGCACCGGGATCGACTCCCGGGCATAGAGCGTTCCGGCCGCGTCCTTGTCGATGACCGTGAGGATCTGGGCATCGGCAGGGCCTAGCGGCATCACCAGACGGCCGCCCGGCCGCAGCTGGTCCAGCAGCGCCGTCGGTGGGCTTTCGGCCGCGGCCGTCACCATGATCTTGTCGTAGGGGGCGTGCTCGGCCCAGCCGCGGGAGCCGTCGCCGATGCGGATGCCGATATTGGACGCGCCGAGCCGGCGCAGGCGCAGCCCGGCCTCGCCGGCGAGCTCCTCGACGATCTCGACGCTCCAGACCTGGGTTGCCAGCTCCGCCAGCACCGCCGCCTGGTAGCCGAGGCCGGTGCCGACCTCCAGCACCACCTCGTCCGGCCCGGGGTCCAGCAGGTCGGTCATCAGCGCGCAGATGAAGGGCTGCGAGATCGTCTTGTCGAAGCCGATCGGCAGCGGCTGGTCGAGATAGGCGACGGTCGCGAGCTGCAGGGGAACGAAGAGGTGCCGCGGCACTCGCTCCATCGCCGCCAGCACCCGTCCGTCGAGCGTGGCTCGGCCGAGCTCGTCGCTCATCAGATCGACATGGATCGCGATCACCTCGACCATGTGCCGACGCAGGATCGCGAAATGCTCCTCACCCATCGGCTTCATGGTCGGCGGGCCTCATCCCGGTCCAACATGTCTCCGGAGTATCCCGCCGAGCGGGTGTGCAGGTCCACAAGCATGCGCGCCTCGCCTCGTCTCTTCATCCGGAGGCCTGCCAATGAAGTTGCGTCGGCCGGGGCCGAGGTGGCGGCGGCACGCCGTCGCAGCCCTCGCCCGCTGGCCTTTGCCGGAACCGCCCGCGGGTGCCATATCGATGGCGGAGCAACGACTGGGGCGAAGATCCGCCGTGCAGCCCGACCTGTTCGGCCCGCCGCCGCTCGCCGGCCTGTCCACCGCCGCGGAGATCGTCTCGGCGGAGGAGGAGCGGCAGCTGATCGCGGCGATCGATGCGGTGGAGCTGTCGCCCTTCCGCTTTCACGGCTGGGAAGGGCGGCGCCTGACCGCCAGCTTCGGCTGGCGCTACGACTTCGACGATGGCAGCTTCCGGCCGGCGGAACCGATCCCGGACTGGCTGCTGCCGCTGCGCGAGAGGATGGCCCGCTTCGCCGGGCTGGGGCCGGCGGAGCTCGCCCAGGCGCTGCTGATCCGCTACGACCCCGGCGCCGGCATCGGCTGGCACCGGGACCGGCCGGTCTTCGCGCATGTGGTCGGCGTGTCGCTCGGCGCCGCGGCGACGATGCGCTTCCGACGCCGCCGGCCGGAAGGCGGCTTCGACCGCGTCTCGCTGCCGCTGCCGCCGCGCTCCGCCTACCACCTGGCTGGCGAGGCGCGCCACGAGTGGGAGCACAGCATCCCGGAGATGGAGGCGACCCGCTGGTCGGTCACCTTCCGCAGCCTGTCCGGCCGGCGGCGCTGACGCTGCCTCAGCCGAACGCCACCAACTCCCGCAGCTGGTCGAAATCCGCCACGATCGGCGCGCCCACCTCGTTCGGCTTCACCGTGTCGTCGCGGATGATCTGGACCACATGCACGCCCGCCTGGTGCGCCGCCGCGACCTCGCGCGGATTGTCGGTCAGGAACAGGATGCGGTCCGGCGCGGCACCCAGATCGGCCGCGATCTTGGCGTAGGAGCCGGGCTCCACCTTGGCGCCGATGTCGGTGTCGTAATGCCGGCCGAAGAAGGGCCGCAGGTCGCCGCGGTTGGAATGCTGGAAGAACTCGACCTGCGCCTTGACCGAGCCGGAGGAGAAGATGTGCAGCGGCACGCCGGCCTTGTGCCAGCCCTCCAGCGCCGCATGGGCGTCGTCGTAGATGTGGCCCTGGAAGGCGCCTTCCCTGTAGCCCTCCTCCCAGACCAGCCCCTGCAGCAGCTTCAAGGGCGGCACCTTCTGGTCGGCATCCTGCCAGGCGATCAGGGCGGCGACCGGGTCCTGGCCGGGCTCGATCCGCTCCGCCGTCTCCTTCAGGGCGCGCTGCACCACCGGATGGTCCGGGTGCCGGGCGACGAAGGCCGGGATGCGCTCGCGCGCGAAGGGGTACAGCACGTCCAGCACATAGCGCTGCGAGCTGATCGTCCCCTCGATGTCGAGCAGGATCAGGTCGATCGGGTGGGTCTGATAGGTCAGGGTCATCTTGGTCTCTCAGGCCGCGCGGGTGGCGGCGACGATATCGTCTGGCGTGCGGAAGCTCTCGGGCTCCGTCAGCATGCGCCGGGCCAGCAGCACGGTGCGGCGCTCGCAGGCGGCGCGGCGGTCCGGGTCGGCGATCCGCAGGAAGTCGGCGACATGGGCGTAGCTGAATACCCGACGGATCATCTTCAGCGCGGCGAAGCCGACCATGTCGGCGAAGATCTCATCCTCCAGCGCCCGATAGTCCGGCCGCAGCAGGGCGGCCGAGCCCGGCTTCGGGAACAGGTCGTCGTGATAGGCATCGCCGCCGCCTCCCGTCTCCCATAGCCGGCGGAAGCTGTGGCTGAAACTGTCCCACAGCAGCGCCGGCTGTTCCAAGAGCCATTCGGCCATGGCGGCTCGGTCGTCGCCCGGCCCGGCATGGCCGGGCTGGGCCAGGTGGCTGATCAGGATGTTGGCGAGATAGGCGCCGAGATCGAAGCCGATCGGGCCGTAGAGGGCGAATTCCGGGTCGATCACCCGGGTGTCCGTCTCGGTCACCATGATCGCCGCGGTGTGCAGGTCGGAATGGATCAGCGCCTGGCCCACGGTCAGGAAGCGCTGGGCCAGGCGGCCGGCGGCGCGCTTCAGGGCCACATCCTCGCGGAAGCCGTAGGCCAGGTCGTCCAGCTGCGGGCTGGTCCAGGAGCTGCGCGGGTTGTCGCGATAGGCGTCCTGGAAGATCAGGTCGAGGGTGATGCGCTGCAGCTCGACCCCCGCGGCGAAGCGGGCCTGCCACTCGCGCACCCGCTCCAGGGGCTGGTGAAAGGGCGAGGTGCGGTAGCAGGCGCGGGCGACGAAGGCGCCGATATCGGCCGAGACGCGGGGGAAGCGCCGGCCCTCGATCAAGGCGTAGCGCAGCGTCTCATGCGGCGACAGCAGCTCCATCGCCAGGATCTGGCGGCCGGGGTCGTAGTGGTACAGCTTCGGCAGCGCGCCCTCGGCCAGCGGCCCGACAATGGCGAGGTAGGACTGCTCGAAGAAGGCGCGGTTGTCCGGCAGCGGCCAGCTCTCGCCGGCATGGCGGACCCAAGGCAGGGCCTGCTTCAGGCACAGCCCGCCGGCCGGGCCGCGGATCAGGAAAACGACGTTGAGGAAGCCGTCGCTGGCCTCGCGCAGGTCCCAACCCTCCGGGTCACCGCCGAGGATGGCGGCCAGGTCCGGATGGGCGGCGAGATAGGCGCGGGCGGCCGGGACGTCCAGTGGGCGAACGGTATCGGTCACTTCACGCTCCCCTCGGTCAGCCCCGCCACCAGCCAGCGCTGGGCCAGCAGGGCAATGAGATAGATCGGCGCGATCCCGACCAGCGACGCCGCGGCCATCTGGCCGAAATTCACCAGCCGGTCGCCCTGGAACAGCGAGATGCCGACGGTCAGTGTCCGGGTCTCGTCGGCGAAGGTGAAGACCGAGGCGAACAGGAACTCGTTATAGCCGAGGATGATGGTGATGATCGTGGTCGCCGCGATGCCCGGGGCGGCCAGGGGCGCGATCACCCGCGCCAGGGTCAGGAGCGGCCCGGCGCCGTCGATCGCCGCCGCGTCCTCGATCTCGCGCGGGATGCGCCGCAGGAACGGGATCAAGAGCCACAGCGCCACGGGCACGTTGGTCAGGCCGTAGACCAGAGCCAGGCCGATCACGCTGTTGAGGAGCCCGGTCGCCTTCAAGAGGAAGAAGAACGGGATCGCGGCCACGATCGGCGGCGCGACGAAGCTGCCGAAGGCGATCGAGATCAGCCGCTCTCCCGCCTTGTCCAGGCGCAGGCAGGCATAGGCCGCCGGCAGGGCGATCAGGATGGTGACGATGCCGCCCAGCACCGCGGTCAGCACCGAATTGACGATGAAACGGGTCAGCGGGGTGGCGCCGAACGCCGCTGGCCAGTTGGCCAGGGTCGGCGCCTCCGGCAGGAAGCTGCCGCTCAGCACCTGGTCCGGCGACTTGAAGGAGACCGAGAGCAGATAGGCCAGCGGCAGCAGGAAGGCCGCCGCCACCAGCACGGCGACCAGGTCGATCCAGGACCGGCGGTGCGGCGCCTCCGGCCGTGACGCATGGGCGGCGACGGTCATGAGTAGCGCGCCTCCAGCCGCTTGGCCGCGCGCGAGGCTGGCCAGACCACCAGGCTGACGAATCCTGTGAAGACCAGGGTCGCCGCGGCGGCGCGGCCGATGTCGAACTGCTCGAAGGCCAGGCGCCAGATCAGGAAGCCGGAGGTGGTGGTGTCGAAGCCTGGCCCGCCGAAGGTCAGCACATAGACCAGGTCGAACAGCTTGAAGGCCATGACCAGGCGCAGCAGGAACACGGCGGCCAACGTCGGCACCAGCAGCGGCAGGGTGATGTGTCGGAAGCGCTGCCAAGTCGTGGCGCCGTCCAGCCGCGCCGCCTCCATCACCTCCTCCGACAGGCCCTTGATCGCGGCGAAGCAGAGCAGGGCGACGAAGGGCGTCCACTGCCAGGCGTCGGCGATCACGACGGCGATGGCGGCCCAGGCGGAAGAGCCGAGGAAACTCATCGGCGCGTCGATCAGCCCGGCGGCGCGCAGCCAGCCGTTCAACAGGCCGCCATCGGCGGCGAAGATCAGCTTCCAGGCGACGCCGACCATCACCGGCGGGGTCATCAGCGGCAGCAGCGCCAGGCTGGTGAACACCCGGCCGGCGCGGACCAGCCGGTGGAACAAGAGGGCCAGCGCCAGGCCCAGCACCAGCTCGACCGCCGCCATCGGCAGGGCGAAGGCGGCGCTGCGCCACAGCGAGGCCAGGAAGGCCGGGTCGCCCAGCACCCGCGCGAAATTGGCGAGGCCGGCCCAGTCGCGCAGCGGCTTGCCGAGCGTGCTCTTGCTGAGGGAGAGGGCGACCAGCGTCACCAGCGGATAGAGCGTGGTCAGCACCAGCGTCACCACCAGCGGCGAGGCCAGGGACGCCGTCCCCAGCCGCCACCGCCGCCGCGCCGGCGCCTCCACTTGTGCCGTCTCGATGCTCTCCGCCAGGGCCATCACGAACCGATGATCGCGGTCCACTGCTCATGCGCGGCCGCGATCGCCTCCTCGGGCGACTTCTGGTCGGCCAGCACCAGCGCCAGCTCGTCGGCCAGCGCCTGCATCAGCTGCGGCGAGTCCGGGCCGTTCGGCCAGGGCAGGCCGTTCTCCAGCGCCCCGGCCAGCGCGGTCTGCACCTTCGGCGCGAAGTCCTTGTATTCCGGCGCGTTCAGGGTCGAGGTCCGGTCCGGGTCGATGCCGCTGCCGGTGGTCAGCAGCAGTCCGAGGCCCGTCTTGGCGCTGGTGGCGAACTTGATGAACTCCCAGGCGTGCTCCTGCTTCTCGGAGCCCGCGGAGATGGCGAAGGCGAAGCCGGAGTTGAGCGCCAGCCGGCTGGTCTTGTTGGAGCCGCCGACCGGGATGCGCACCGCGTCCCATTTGTCGACGATCTTCGACCCCTTCGGGTCCTGGGCGTAGACGCCGAGGTCGCTCCAGAACTCGATCATCGCGACCTTGCCCGACAGGAAGGCCGGAAGGCCTTCCTCGAACCGCGTCTCCAGCGGCGTCGGCAGGGCCGGGGGCGCGGCGTCCTTCAGCGCCTTCGCCGCCTCGACCGCCGGGCTCTCGTCGAGGGCGGAGGCGCCATCCTCCTTCAGGTAGCGGCCGCCGAAGCCGGCCAGGCGGTTGGCGTAGGACGCGCCGATGATGATCGGCGCCTTGCCGCCCAGTACCGCGGCGCCGTAGATGCCGTTGGCCTTCTCGGCCTCGGTGATCGCCGTCGACCGCTCCAGATACTCGTCCCAGGTGGTCGGCGGCTTCAGCCCGTGCCGGTCGAAGATCTCCTTGTTGTAGAACAGGAGGTGGCTGTCGCCGTCATAGGGCAGGCCCCAGCGCTTGCCGTCGGCCAGCGTGTAGGGATCGTAGATCGAGCGCAGATAGTCGTCGGGCTGAATCTCGGCGCGGTCGCGCTCGATCCATGCGGTGACGTCGACGATGATGCCGTCATCCGCCAGCGCGCCGACTCCGGTGTACCAGTAGTCGATCACGTCGAAATTGTTGGTGCCGGACTGGACGTCCAGCGTCGCCTTGGCCTGCAGTTGGTCGTAGGGCACGGCGGTGACGTTGACCTTGCCGCCGGTCAGCTTCTCCCAGGCTTCCGCCAGATACCTCCCGGCCACCACATGCGGCTGGATGATCATCAGGTTCAGGCTCTGCCCGTCGAAGCGCTTCGTCTGCGCAAAGGCGCGGCCGAGCGGCGTGCCGGACAGGCCGAGCCCGAGGGCGCCGGCGGAGGCCCCGGCCAGGAAGCGGCGGCGGCCGAACGGGAAGCTGTGGTCGCGGGAGGAGGTCATGTGGGGAGTTCCTGAAAGGCGCCGGAGCGAATGCGGATGGGCCGGTGCTGCCCCCTCACCCGAAATCGCTGCGCAATTTCGACCTCTCCCCAGGGGAGAGGTGTGGGGAGTGCGGCTCATATTCCCCTCTCCTCGGGGAGAGGGAGGGGCCCGGCCCGTCAGGGCCGGGAGGGTGAGGGGGAGGGCGGTGCCGCTCCTCCCAGCATCCGGGTTAGCCCGCGTAGAGCGGGAAGCGGCGGGCGATGGTGTCGCCGGTGAAGTTGGCGATCCACCCGTCCGGGTTCTCGAACAGGCGGATGGCGGTGAAGCGCGGCGCCGGGCCCATGTCGAACCAATGGGTGGTGCCGGCCGGCACGCTGATCAGGTCGTCCTTGGTACACACCACCTTGAACACCCGGCCGGCCCTGCGTAGGTAGAACGCGCCGGAGCCCTCGACGAAGAACCGCACCTCGTCCTCGCTGTGGGTGTGCTCGTCCAGGAACTTCTCGCGGAAGGCCTCGCGCTGCGGATGGTCCGGCTGCATCCGCACCACGTCCACCGATTTGTAGCCGCATTCCGCCTTCAGCCGGTCGATCTCCGGCTTGTAGGCCGCGATCACGGCGTCCTGGTCGGCATCGGCCGCCAGCGGCGCACTTGCCTCCCAGCGCTCGAACCGCACGCCGATGGCGTTCAGCTCGCGCGCGATCTCGGCGCCGTCCTCGGTGTCCACCAGCAGCGCCGCGGGGTTGGTCTCGTCATAGACATAGAGCCGGGTCATGGCTGCAGCCTCCGTCGCTCGAATTCGAAGCCCAGCAGGACCTCCAGCGCCTCGAGATGGCGCCGCGCCTCGGCCGGGGTGCGGCCCCAGGCGTAGAGCCCGTGACCGGCCAGGAGATAGCCCGGCACCGCCGGGGCATCGCCCAGCCGCGCCAGCACCTGCGGGCCCAGAACCGCCATGTCCTGCGAATTGGCGAAGACCGGGATGTCGACGGCGACCTCATGGGTCTTCACCCCGGCCAGCGCCTTCTGCAGCTCGAAGCCCTGGATCCGGACCGCGCCCTTGTCCTGATCGACCAGCGACAGCAGCGTCGCCGCCGGGCTGTGCACGTGGAAGATCGCGCTGATCTCCGGGAAGGCCCGGTACAAATCGACATGCAGCGGCGCCTCGGCCGAGGCGCGCGGATGCGCCGGGTCGGCCAGCGACACGGTGATGATGTCGTCCCGGGTCAGCCGGGCCTTGTCGGTGCCGGTCGCGGTGATGGCGATGCTGCCCGCGTCGATCCGGGCCGAGAAGTTGCCGCTGGTGGCCGGCACCCAGCCGCGGGCGCCGGCGAAGGCGGCGCCGTCCAGCACGGCCTGGATCGACGCCTCCTGCTCCGCCGGCTTCTGCGGCAGACGGGCGACGGGCGAGACGGGAAGGATGTCGGGTGTCGGGGCCATGATCGATCCGGGTGACGCGCTGTCCTGCATTTTGCAGATGCGGCGTGAGGAATTTTGGATAAATTCACTCCAGCCGTATATATTCTCGACCATATATGCGCATCGATCGATGTCAATTTGAATTTGTATAACATAATGTCGAGTTAAATTCCGGTCTCCGAACCGGAGGCCGACCCCGGGCCGTTGACCTTCCATCTGCTGGAAGCCCCATCTCGCTGGGACAGCGAAGGGAGCAGCCCATGGCCCATGCGCATCACGACCATCCGGCGCACCACCACCACCCCGGCCACGGCGCCGCGGCCGATGTGCCGCCCGGCACCATCTACACCTGCCCGATGCACCCGCAGATCCGCCAGCCAGGGCCGGGCAACTGCCCGATCTGCGGCATGGCGCTGGAGCCGGAGCGGGCGACGGCGGAGGCGGGGCCGAGCCCGGAGCTGGCGGACATGCGGCGGCGGTTCTGGATCGGCCTCGTCCTCACCATCCCGATCGTCGTCCTGGAAATGGGCGATCACTGGCTCGGGCTCGGCATCGCCCATGTGATCGGCACGCGAACCGCGCTATGGATCCAGCTGGTCCTGGCCACGCCGGTCGTGCTCTGGGCCGGCTGGCCGTTCTTCGTCCGCGGCTGGCAGTCGGTGGTCCGGCGCAGCCTGAACATGTTCACGCTGATCGCGCTCGGCACCGGCGTCGCCTGGCTCTACAGCCTGGTCGCGGCCCTCGCACCCGGGGTGTTCCCGGAAGGCTTCCGCGACACGGACGGCACCGTCGCGGTCTATTTCGAGCCAGCGGCGGTGATCACCGTGCTGGTGCTGCTGGGCCAGGTGCTGGAGCTGCGGGCGCGCGAGCGCACCGGCGGCGCGATCCGGGCCCTGCTCGACCTCGCGCCCAAGCTGGCGCGGCGGGTGCGCGACGACGGGTCGGACGAGGAGATCCCGCTCGAGCACGTCCATATCGGCGACCGGCTGCGCGTCCGGCCGGGCGACAAGGTGCCGGTCGACGGCGCGGTGGAGGAGGGCCGCAGCGCGGTCGACGAGAGCATGGTCACCGGCGAGGCGATGCCGGTGGAGAAGGCGCCTGGAGACAAGGTGATCGGCGGCACGGTCAACGGCACCGGCGGCTTCGTCATGCGGGCCGAGCGGGTGGGCAGCGAGACGGTGCTGGCCCGCATCGTCGAGATGGTCGGCCAGGCCCAGCGCAGCCGGGCGCCGATCCAGCGCCTGGCGGACAAGGTCTCGGCCTGGTTCGTGCCGGCCGTGGTGGTGATCGCGGTGCTGGCCTTCATCGCCTGGGCGGTGTGGGGGCCGTCGCCGGCGCTCGCCTTTGCGCTCGTGGCCGCGGTCTCGGTCGTGATCATCGCCTGCCCCTGCGCTCTTGGCCTCGCCACGCCGATGTCGATCATGGTCGGGGTCGGCCGCGGCGCCCGGCTGGGCGTGCTGATCAAGGATGCGGAGGCGCTGGAGCGGTTCGAGGCGGTCGACACGCTGGTGGTCGACAAGACCGGTACCCTGACCGAGGGCAAGCCGCGCCTGGTCCGGGTGGTCCCGGCGCCGGGGCAGGAGGAAGGCGAGCTGCTGCGCCTCGCCGCCGGCCTCGAGCGCGGCAGCGAGCATCCGCTGGCCGCGGCGATCCTGGCCGGCGCCGCCGAGCGCGGGCAGTCGCCCGCGGCGGTCGCGGACTTCCGCTCGCTGACCGGCAAGGGCGTCACGGCTCGGATCGAGGGGCGGGAGATCGCGCTCGGCAACGTCGCCCTGCTGCAGGAGCTGGGCGTCGATTCCGGCGCGATGGCGGAGGAGGCGGAGGCGCTGCGGCGCGACGGCGCCACGGTGGTGCATCTGGTGCAGGACCGCGCCGTCGCCGGCCTGGTCGCCGTGGCCGATCCGGTGAAGGAAACGACGCCGGGCGCCATCGCGGCGCTGCGAGACGCCGGGCTGCGCGTCGTCATGCTGACCGGCGACAACAAGACCACGGCGGCGGCGGTGGCCGGGCGGCTCGGCATCGACGAGGTCGAGGCCGAGGTGCTGCCCGAGGACAAGGGCGCGATCGTCCGGCGCCTGAAGGGGGAGGGGCGGGTGGTGGCGATGGCCGGCGACGGGGTGAACGACGCCCCGGCCCTGGCCGAGGCGGATGTCGGCATCGCCATGGGCACCGGCACCGACGTGGCGATCCAGAGCGCGCATGTGACGCTGGTGAAGGGCGACCTCGCCGCCATCGCCCGGGCCCGGGCGCTCAGCGGCGCGACCATGCGGAACATCCGCCAGAATCTGTTCTTCGCCTTCATCTACAACGCGGTCGGCGTGCCGGTGGCGGCGGGGGTGCTGTACCCGGCCCTCGGCCTGCTGCTGAGCCCGGAGATCGCGGCCGCGGCCATGGCGCTCAGCTCCGTCTCGGTGATCGGTAATGCGCTGCGGCTGCGGGCCGTGCGTCTCGATGCCGGGAGAGCGGAGCCGAGCGCCATCCCAGGGCGAGCAGGGTAGCGGCGATCCCCGCCGCGCCCGGCGCCGCCAGCCACCAGATGTGCCAGATCGCACCGAATCCCAGCGCCGTGGCGAAGACGCCACAAAGGAAACCGGCCGGGTTGGTCCGCGGCACCTCGCCGGCTCGGGGGCGCAGCCCGTCGCGACGCGGAACGCCGGCCGCGTCCAGGATGCTGGCGGCGAGCTGGGCCACGAGGCAGGCGCCGCCGCACAGGGCGACCGCCGTGCCGGCCGCGGCGGCGATCATCCAGGGCTGCCACGCCGCGACGTCGTAGCTCTGCAGCCGCGGCAGCATGCCGAGCCGGCCGGCCGCGGCGAGCGGCACAAAGGTGAGAAGGAGGCCGGCCAAGGTGAACCAGAAGGCGGCGCGGCCCCAGTCGTCGGCGAGCGGGAGGCCGAAGGCCCTGGGGAACCAGGCGGCATAGCCGGCGACGGCACCGAACAGGACCGCGCCGGCCAGGGCGTGGAACTGGGCCACCGCGGCCAGGCTGGCCCGCACCCCGGCATCGGTCGGCAGCATCGCCAGCAGCAGCCCGGTGATGACACCGAGCGCGAGGGTCGCCATGGCGCCGAGCGCCCACAGCAGCGGTGTGTCGAGCCGGACGCGGCCGCCCAGGATCGTGGCCAGCCAGTGATACAGCATCACGCCGATCGCGGCGGCGGCCACGGCGTCGGCCATGCCGGAGACGCCGCCGGCTCCGGCACCCGTCCACAGGGCGAGCAGGCGGTCCAGCCAGACGGCGAGGCCGGCGGCGGCGATGGCGATCACGGCCGCCACCATGGTGCGGCGGCCGGACAGCGGCCGGCCGCAGGCGGCGGCGGTCACCTCCGAAACGACGCCTAGGATGGGCAGGATCAGGATGTAGAGCTGTGGATAGGCCCAGGCCTGGACCAGCGTCGTGAAGGCCGCGATGCTGCCGCCGGCGTCCGGCGCGAAGAAGCGGAAGCCGAGGGTTCGGTCCAGCGTCAGCAGCGCCAGCGCGGTCAGCAGGGCCGGCACCGCCGCCAGGATCAGCAGCCCCGTCCCCAGCGCGGCCCAGCAGAAGACCGGCAGCGGACGGCTGCGCGCGCCCGGCACCCGCCGCCCCAGAATGGTTGCGACCAGGTTGATCCCGGCCAGCAGCAGGCCGATGCCGGCGATCTGGACCGCCCAGAGGTCATAGTCGACCCCGACCTCCGGGGCGTATTTCGGCTCGCTCAGCGGCGGCACAGGCACCCAGCCGGTGGAGGCAAACCCGCCGACCACCAGCGAGATGTTCACCAGCGTCGCCCCGGCGACCGCCAGCCAGAAGCCGACGGCGTGCAGGGCGGGGTAGGCGACGCGGCGCAGCCCGAGCCGCAGCGGCACGGCATAGGTCATCAGCCCGATGACGAAGGGCATCGCGGCAAAGACCACCATGATCGTGCCATGTGCCGAGAACACCTGGTTGTAGTGCTCGGGCGGCAGGTAGCCAGGCGCCCGGAACGCGACCGCCTGCTGCGACCGCATCATCAGCGCGTCGGCGAAGCCGCGGGCCAGCATCACCAGCGCCAGCAGCACATACATCACGCCGATCCGCCGGTGATCGAGGCTGGTGATCCAGCCGCGCCACAGATAGGGCCAATGCCCGGCCAGCACGACCCAGGCCAGGACGCCGGTGATCGCGAGGGCGGAGACGGCGGAAGCGGCCATCGAGATCGGCTGGTCGATCGGGATGGCGTCCCAGCTCAGCTTCCCGAACACGTGCACCTCCCGGCGTTCGGAGGGGCGGCGGCCGACGGCGCGGCCCCTCCGCTCAGAAGCGGCGGCCACCGGGAATCTCCGGCGGTCGCCGGGCCGGTCAGGCCGCCTTCTTGTTCAGGCTGCGCATTGCGAGCTTGTTGAGGAGCTCGTCAGTCTTCTTCTCCTCCTGCAGCGTCTGGTCGAGCAGGTCGGCCGCATCCTTCTTCCTCAGCTGCGTCGCCCAGGCCTTGAGCGTGCCGTAGCGGGTGATCTCGTAGTGCTCGACCGCCTGGGCCGCCGACAGCAGGCCGGCATCGAGGGCCTGGGTGCCCTTGAACTCGTCCATGATGTCGGTCGCTTCGGCGATGATCCCCTGAATCGCCTCACAGGGCTTGGCCTGTGGCCGCTTGCCGAAGATCTCGAACACCTGCTCCAGCCGCTGCACATGGCCGTCGGTCTGGTCGCGATGGGTCTCGAAGGCCTGGGCCAGCTCGTCCGTCTGGGTCGACTTCGCCATCTTGGTCAGGGCGCGGAGGATCTGCTTCTCCGCGTGGTACATGTCCTTCAGCGTATCGAGGAAGAGATCGTCCAGCGTCTTTTCCTTGGTCGCCATGGTCTCACCTCCGGGTTGCATACCTCGGGGCAACAGGGCCTCCGCCTCCGCTGTTCCGCTTCGTTGGCGCGATCATGGCGGGACAGCACCTCCGTCCAAGACGAGCCTACCGCCCCCGGCTAACGTCGCCCCGGCACATCACGTCTGGACAGCTCGATATGGGGACCGACATCGCGGGACTGTGGCAGCCCCTGGCGGCGCTGACGCTGGCGTCGCTGGCGGTCATGGGCACGCCCGGCCCGTCGACGATCAGCCTGACCGCGGTCGGCGCTTCCTTCGGCGTCCGCCGCTCCCTTGCTTACGCCGCCGGGCTGATCGCCGGCACGACCGCAGTGCTGCTGGCGGTGGCGGCCGGGGTGGTGGCGCTGGTGACGTCGGTGCCGCACGGCGCCCTCGTGCTCGGCGTCCTCTCCGCTGCCTATATCCTGTATCTGGCGTTCAGGATCGCCACCGCACCGCCGCTCGACCGCCGGGCGGATGCCGCGGCCGCGCCGGGCTTCCTTGGCGGCTTCCTGCTCGCCATCGCCAATCCCAAGGCCTATGTCGCCATCGCCGCGGTGTTCGCCGGCACCACCGTCTTCGCCGGGGCCCCGGGCCTGGACGCCATGGTGAAGACGGCGCTGCTCAGCGTGATGATCGTGCTGATCCACCTTTGCTGGCTGCTGGCGGGCGCGTCGCTGTCCCGCCTGCTGCGCGACCCGGTCAGCTCGCGCCGGATCAACCTGGCGCTGGCCGCCGTCCTCCTGGCGGTGACGGCGGCGACCTTCATCGCCTGACGTCGCGGCATCGGAATCCGCCTCCGGCGGAACGCAAGCGGTCGCCGCGCCATTCGCAGAATGAACGATTCTGCTTCAGGAGGCCGATATGGGCCGCGGCATTCTTCTCTGGCTTCTCGGGGTTCCGATCCCGGTGATCATCCTGATCCTGCTGCTGTTCGACTGAGGGAGGAGAAGATGGTCGACCTCACTCCCGAACCGCGCACCGCCGCTCCGGCGGTGGAGGCGGCATCGTCCGCCGTCTCCTGGGGCGCCGTCCTGGCCGGCGCGGCGGTGGCCGCCGCCGTGACCCTGGCGCTGATAGTCCTGGGAACCGGCTTCGGCCTGTCGATCGTCTCGCCCTGGCCCGGTTCCGGCGTCACCGCCGGCACTTATGCCGTGACCACCGCGGTCGGGCTGATCGTCATCCAATGGGTGGCTTCCGCCTTCGGCGGCTACATTACCGGGCGGCTCAGGACGCGCTGGGTGAACATCCACACCGACGAGGTCGCCTTCCGCGACACCGCGCACGGATTCCTCACCTGGTGCGTCTCCACCCTGTTCGTCGCCGTGGTGCTGGGCTTCGTCACCTACGGCGCCGCGTCGACCGGCGTCCAGGCCACGGCGACGGTCGCATCCGGGGCGGCGCAGGGGGCGGCTGCATCCGCCCCGGCGGCCGCGCCCGCCGACCCGACCGGCTATGCCATCGACCTGCTGTTCCGGCCCGCGCCCAACGCTCCGACACCGGCCGGCGGTGCCGGCGATCCGCGGCCGGAAGTGGCGCGGATCCTGGCCAACGCCGCTGCGACCGGCAGTCTACCGCCGGCCGACAGGACCTACCTGGCCCAGCTGGCGGCGCAGCGCACCGGCCTCAGCCAGGCCGATGCCGAGAAGCGGGTGGACGAGATGATGGCCCAGGTCGACGCCGCGGCGACGAAAGCGCGCGAGACAGCGGATGCCGCCCGCAAGGCCGGGCTGTCGACCGCCTTCGCCGCCTTCCTGTCGCTGCTGATCGGCGCCTTCATCGCCGCGGTCAGCGCCTCGCTCGGCGGCCATCTGCGCGACGACCGCCTGCGGTCGCTTGATCGGGTCGAGCAGCTTCCCGGCTAGCGCCGCGGATCCAGCAGGTCGCGCAGCCCGTCGCCGAACAGGTTGAAGCCCAGCACCGAGAAGGTGATGGCAAGGCCGGGGAACAGTGACAGGTAGAGGTTCACGCCGAGGAAGTTGCGCCCGTCGCTCATCATCGCGCCCCATTCCGGCGTCGGCGGCTGGGCGCCGAGGCCGAGAAAGCTGAGGCTGGCCGCGGTCAGCACCACCGTGCCTGCGGTCAGCGTCGCCTGCACGATGATCGGCCCCAGCGCGTTGCGCAGGATGTGGCGGAACAGGATGCGCCAGAGGCCGGCGCCCAGCGCCCGCGCCGCCTCGGTGTACTCCACCTGCTTCAGCGCCAGCGCCAGGTTGCGGGCCAGGCGGCCATAGACCGGGATCGAGAAGATGGCGATCGCGATCATCAGGTTGACGAGGCCGGTGCCGAGGATGCTGACGATCAGGATCGCCAGCACCACGCCCGGGAAGGCGAACAGGATGTCCATCAGCCAGATGATCACCTGGTCGATCCGGCCGCCGAAATAGCCGGCCAGGAGGCCGAGCGGGATGCCGACCGCCAGCGCGATGCCGACGCCGAGCGCGATCTCCAAGAGCGACAGCCGGGCGCCGTAGAGGATGCGGGAATAGAGATCGCGGCCGTACTGGTCGGTGCCGAACAAGTGCTCGGCCGAAGGCGGCCGCAGCGCTGTGGCCAGCGATTGCTGCGTCGGGTCATGGGTGGCCAGCAGCGGCGCCAGGAGGCCGGCGAGCACCAGCAGCAGCACCATGGCACCGCCGATCGTCAGGTTTTTGTGCCGGCGCAGGATGCGGCCCAGCCGCTTCGCCCGGGACGGGGCGGCCGGAAGATCGTCGCTGTCGGCGAGGCTGGTCACGGCACGGTCCTAGTCGAAGCGGATACGGGGGTTGATCGCGGCGATCAGCAGATCGGCCAGGAAGTTGACCACCACCACCGACACCACGGTCAGCAGCGTCACGCCCTGGATGATCGGATAGTCGCGATAGCGCACGGCGTCGACCAGCAGGCGGCCGATGCCGGGCCAGTTGAACACGGATTCGGTGACCACGGCGCCGCCCAGGAGGCCGCCGAAGTTCAGCCCGACGATGGTGACGATCGGGATCAGCGCGTTGCGCAGCGCGTGCTTGCGGTAGATCACCCGGGGGCCGAGGCCCTTGGCCCGCGCGGTGCGGATATAGTCCTGGCCGATCACCTCCAGCATGCTCGACCGGGTCATGCGCGCGATCAGCGCGGCCGGCAGCAGGCCGAGAGCGATCGACGGCATGACGTAGTTCTGCCAGCCTCCCGCGCCCAGCAGCGGCAGCCACTTCAGCTGCACCGCCAGCAGGTTCATCATCATCAGCGCCAGCCAGAAATTGGCGATCGAAGCGCCGCCGATCGCGGCGACCATCACCGCATGATCGGGCCAGGCGTTGCGGTAGACCGCGGCCAGCATCCCGGCCGCGACCCCGATCAGGATGGCGGCGGCGTAGCTGACCACGGCCAGCGACAGGGTGTAGGAGAAGCGCTCGGCGACCTCGTCGATCACCGGCTTCTTCGACTTGATCGACTCGCCGAAATCGCCCTGCACGGCGCGGCTCAGGAACAGCCCGTACTGCACCAGGAAGGGCTGGTCGAGGCCGAGCCGGGCGCGCATGCCGTCGACCGCGTCCTCGGTCGCCTGCGGCCCGGCCATGATCCGCGCCGGGTCGCCGGGCAGAAGGCGCACGGCGCCGAAGATCAGGAAGGACACGCCGAGCAGGATCAGCGGCAGCGCCACCAGCTTGCGGGTGAGATAGGCTTTCATCGGGTGGTCGACCCGCTGCCACCCACACCATGCGGTGCCGACCCCCTCACCCTCCCGCCGCCTTCGGCGTCGGGCCCCTCCCCGAGGAGAGGGGTTTTCTCACCTCTCCCCAGGGGAGAGGTCGGAAATCCGCAGGATTTCCGGGTGAGGGGGTGGCTCCGGCCCATCCGTATCGCCCTACGCCTTCGTCGCCCGTTCCGGGATCACCTCGCCGCCGGGCATCAGCCAGGCGCCCTTGACCTCGGCGCGGGCGGCGGCGAGGTCGTTCGGGTAGTACAGCAGCACATGCGCCGCATCCTGGACGATGATGCGCTGCGCCTTGGCGTAGAGCGTCTTGCGCTCGGCGTCGTCGGTCGACGACCCGGCCTTGTTCAGGATCTCATCCAGCTCGGGGTTGCTGTAGAAGCCGAGATTGGCGCTCTTCGGCGACCAGCTGTCGGTATGGTACAGCGGCTTCAGCTGCAGGTCGGCGTCGAAGGTGCCGGTCGACCACGACGCGATGACCGCGTGCACGCCCTGGGCAGCTTTCTGCTCCGGCGTGCCGAAGGCGGCAGCGGTCCATACCCCACTCTCCATCTTCTGGATGTTCAGCGTGATCCCGGCCTGGGCCCACATGCCCTGCAGGATCTCGGCGATCGCCGCCTCCGGCTCCTGCACCGCGACATTGATGGTGATGCCGTCGGCATGGCCGGCCTCGGCCAGCAGCGACTTGGCCTTGGCGACATCCAGGCCATAGCCCTCGACCGTCGGGTCGTAGCCGAACACGGCGGGCGACAGCGGCGAGGTCGCCGGCTTGCCGTAGCCGTAGAGCAGGTTGCTGACGAGGCCGTCCCGGTCGGTGGCGTAGTTCAGGGCCTGGCGGACGCGAACATCATCGAGCGGCGCCAGCTTACAGTTCAGCGACACCCAGAACACCGCGGTCGGGTTGCCCTCCATCAGCACGAGCTCGGAGTTCGCTTTGATCGGCGCGGCGAAGACCGGCGGCAGCGGCGCCACCACATCGGCGTCGCCGGTCTGCACCGCCATGTTCATGACCGCGGCTTCCTGGGTCCAGATCCACTTCAGCGTCTTGGTCGGGGCCTTGTCGCCCCAGTAATCGGGATTCGCTTCCGAGAGCACGTATTCGCCCGATTTGTACTCGGCCAGCTTGTACGGCCCGGTGCCGACCGCGGCACGGCCCAGCGTGCCAGCCTTCTCGGCCTTCGGGCTGACGATCGAGGCCGATGCCACGGCCATCAGCTTGAGGAAGGCGGGGTAGGGGCGCTTCAGGGTGAAGCGGACGGTGTCGGCATCCAGCGCCTTGACCTCGGCCAGGATGGCGCGGAAGCGGCCGCTGGCGGCCAGGCCGCGCTTCTCGTCCATGTGCCGGGCGAAGCTGGCGATCACCGCGTCGGCGTTGCAGGGCTCGCCGTCGTGGAACTTGACGCCCTGGCGCAGGGTGAAGGTCCAGGCCGTGCCGGTGGCGTCGCCCTCCCACTTCGTGGCCAGGACCGGCACCAGCTCCATCTTGTCGTTGTAGCCGGTCAGGCCCTCATACATCGGCTCCAGGATCGCGGCGGTGTAGGTCGCGGTCTGGTCCGCCGAATCCATGCTGCGCGGCCCCTCGGTCTGCATGATCACGATCTGTGAGGCGTCGGCGGCGAAGGCGCCACGGCCGCGCAGCAAGGCTGCGAGGCCCAGGGACCCGCCCAGGGCCAGCGCGCCACGCCGGTCGATCACAAGGGTCATGTCCGTCTCCCGTTGGTTGGAATCGGTCCGGGTATCCGCCGATTTTGTTAGATTGATGAAGCCTGTGGCTTGATTAAATTCAATTCCTAAACTAACTGTCAAGACGCATGGCCAATCCAACGAAACGCTCCCTGCTCGAAGCCGTCGCCGATCACGGGCCGCTCAGCCGGTCCGAGCTCGCGCTCCTGACCGGGCTCAGCAAGGCGGCGATCACGGGGCTAAGCCGGGAGCTGATCGAGGACGGCGCGCTGGAGGAGAGCGAGGTGGCCTCGGCGCCGTCGCGCCAGGGCCGGCCGTCGATCCTGCTGCGGCTGAACCCGCACCATGGCTATTTCATCGGCGCCTCGATCGTGGAGGAGCCGGTGACGATGGTGCTGACCGACCTGCAGGGGGCGGTGCTGGGCCAGCGCACCGCAACGTGGTCGAACGACCCGCAGCGCATAGCCGGAACCATCCGCGATACCGTGCCGCGCCTTTTGGGCGAGGCGGGCGTTCCGGCCGACCGGCTGCGCGGCATCGGCGTCGCCCTGTCCGGCCTAGTTAACAACGACCAGGATCGCTGCCTGCACTCCGCCAATCTTGGCTGGATCGACCTGTCGGTGGCGGCGATGGTGCAGCAGGCGACCGGCGTGCCGACCTTCCTGGAGAATGACGCCAACGCCGTCGCCACCGGCGAGCGGCTGTACGGCCAGGCGCGCGACTACCGCACCTTCACCACCGTCACCTTCGGCGACAGCATCGGCTGCGCCCATTACGTCGACGGCGCGCTCTACCGCGGCCATGGCGGCGGCGCCGGCGAGATCGCGCATTGCACGATCGAGCCGGGCGGGCTGCCCTGCCGCTGCGGCAAGCGCGGCTGCCTCGACACCGTGGCGCCGGGCCAGGCAATCCTGGCCCAGGCGCGGGCGCGCGGCCTCAAGGCCTCGACCACGGCACAGGTCGAGGCGCTGGCGGCCCAGGGCAACGCCGAGGCGATCGCCATCCTGCACCGGGCCGGCGGCGCGTTGGGCCTCACCATCGCCCATGTGATCCAGGTCAACGACCCGGAATTCGTGCTGATCGTCGATGTCGAAGGCACGATGGGGCCGCTGTTCCGCACCGTCACCCGCCAGGCGATCGAGGCCAATGTGCTGCCGCGCCTCGCCGCCTCCACCACCATCCGGTTCCACCACGCCACCCGCGCCCTGTGGGCCCGTGGCGCCGCCAGCATCGCCGCCCACCGGTTCCTGACCCGCGCCGAAGAAGGTTGACGAATGGCATCTCCCCCGTGCATTGCCCCCCTTCGCATTGCGGTGGGCGGCATCCACACCGAATGCAGCACCTACAGCCCGGTCCTGGCGACCGAGGCGGATTTCCGCGTGCTGCGCGGCGGCGCCCTGACCGCCGACCCGTCCTTCGCCCTGCTGCGCGACTACGACGCCACTTTCCTGCCGACCCTGCACGCCCGCGCCATCCCCGGCGGCCCGGTCGCCCGTGCCACCTACGAGGCGTTCAAGGCCGAGTTCCTGGACCGGCTCAAGGCGCTCGGGCCGATCGACGGCCTTTACCTCGCCATGCACGGCGCCATGTTCGTCGAGGGCATGGAGGACGCCGAGGGCGACTGGATCACCGCCGCCCGCGCGGTGGTGGGGCCGGACTGCCCGATCGCCGCCAGCTACGACCTGCACGGCAATGTCAGCCAGCGCATCATCGACGCTCTCGACATGTTCTCGACCTACCGCACCGCGCCGCATATCGATGTGGAGGAGACCAAGCGCCGGGCCTGCGCCATGCTGATGCGCCGGCTGACCGAAGGCGTGAAGCCGCTGCTGATGTGGGTCCCGGTGCCGGTGCTGTGGCCGGGCGAGCGCACCAGCACGGTGGACGAGCCGGCGAAGTCGCTCTATGCGCAGCTGCCGGCGGTGGACGCGCTCGACGGCATCCTCGATGCCTCGATGATGGTCGGCTATGTCTGGGCTGACGAGCCGCGGGCGACCGCCGCGGTCATCATCACCGGCACCGACCCGGCGGTGATGGAGCGCGAGGGCGCGTGCCTGGCCCAGGCCTATTGGGACGCGCGCGACGATTTCGTCTTCGGCAGCCGCACCGGCACGGTGGAGGAGTGCGTCGGCTGGGCCGTCGCCTCGCAGACCCGGCCGGTGATCCTGGCCGATTCCGGCGACAACCCGACCGGCGGCGGCGTCGGCGACCGCGCCGACCTGCTGCGGGCGCTGCTGGCGCGCGACGCGCAGGACGTGCTGATCGCCGGCATCGCCGACCGCCCGGCCACCGATTCCTGCTTCGCCGCCGGCACCGGCGCCCGGCTGCGCCTCAACATCGGCGCGACGCTCGACGCCAAGGGCAGCGTGCCGGTCGAGGCGGAGGCCGAGGTGCTGTTCCTCGATGCCGGTGATAATCCCGCCGCCCGCCAGGCCCTGGTCCGGATCGGCGGCATCCGCGTGGTGCTGACGGCGCGGCGCCGGCCGTTCCACAACGTTGCGGATTTCACCCGGCTGGGCGTGCACCCGGCCGAAGTGGCGATCCTGGTGGTCAAGTCCGGCTATCTGTCGCCGGAGCTGGCGCCGATCGCCAACCCGAACCTGATGGCGCTGTCGCCCGGCGTGGTCGACCAGGATGTCGAGCACCTGCCGCGCCACCGCACCCGCCGCCCGACCTTCCCCTTCGACCGCGACTTCGACTGGCGGCCGCAGCCCATCTGGTCCGCCCGGTCGCTGAAGGCCCTCTGCCGATGATCCTTCCTGTTGCGAAAGACCTGTCTATGACCATCCCCGTGATCGAGATCTGCGTCGAAGGCCTGGACGGGTTCCTGGCGGCCCAAGAAGGCGGGGCCGACCGGGTTGAGCTCTGCGCCAGCCTGATCGAGGGCGGGCTGACCCCCAGCATCGGCACCATCCTCGAGGTGAAGGCCCGCGCCCGCATCCCCTTCCATGTCATCATCCGGCCGCGCGGCGGCGACTTCCTGTACAGCGGCACCGAATTCGCCAGCATGCTGGCCGATGTGAAGGCGTTGCGGGAGCTCGGCGTGCCCGGCATCGTCATTGGCTGCCTGACCCCGGACGGCCGGATCGACGAGGACCGCACGGCGCAGCTGGTGCGCGAGGCCCGGCCGATGTCCGTCACCTTCCACCGCGCCTTCGACATGACCCGCGACCCGGAGGAGGCGCTGGAGGCGCTGATTCGCTGCGGCGTCGACCGGGTGCTGACCTCGGGCCAGCGGCCGAACGCGATAGCGGGCCTCGCAATCCTGAAGCGGGCGGTGGAGCAGGCCGGCAACCGCATCGTGATCATGGGCTGCGGCGACCTGGACGAGGCCAATATCGCCGAGGTCCGGCGCGCCGCCGGGCTGAAGGAGCTGCATTTCGCGGCGCTGCGGCAGGAGCCGAGTGGCATGGCCTTCCGCAACCCCGATATCGGCATGGGCGGAACGGAGCTGGAGCGCGAATACACCAACACCGTGACCGATCCGGAGCGGGTGCGGGCCACCATCCGCGCCGCGCGCGCCTGATGGCAGCGGCCGGGCCAGACGCCGACACCATCCTGTCGGTGACCGATCTCCGGACCTGGTTCGACACCGAGGACGGGCCGATCCGCTCGGTCGACGGCGTCACCTTCCACATCCGCCGTGGCGAGACCCTGGCGCTGGTCGGCGAATCCGGATCGGGCAAGAGCGTCACCAGCCTGTCGCTGATGCGTCTGATCCCGACCCCGCCCGGTCGCATCGCCGGCGGCGAGATGCTGTTCACCGGCCGCGACGGGCGCCGGCGCGACCTGGCGCGGCTGTCGGAGGCGGAGATGCGCCGCATCCGCGGCAACGACATCGCCATGGTGTTCCAGGAGCCGATGACCAGCCTGAACCCGGTCTATCCGGTCGGCGACCAGATCGCCGAGGCGGTGGTGCTGCATCAGGGGCTGGGCCGGCGCGAGGCGATGGATACCGCGGCGAAGATGCTGGAGCTGGTCGGCATCCCGGCCGCCCGCCGGCGCCTCAAAGATTATCCGCACCAGATGTCGGGCGGCATGCGCCAGCGGGTCATGATCGCCATGGCGCTGTGCTGCCGCCCGGCCCTGCTGATCGCGGATGAGCCGACCACGGCGCTGGATGTCACCATCCAGGCCCAGATCCTGGATCTGATGCGGCGGCTGCAGGCCGAGATCGGCATGTCGATCCTGTTCATCACCCACAATCTTGGCGTGGTGGCGGAGATGGCCGACCGCGTCGCTGTGATGTATGGCGGACGGGTGGTGGAGGAGGGCGGCGTGGTCGAGATCTTCAAATCGCCGCGCCACCCCTACACCATCAGTCTCCTGAACAGCGTGCCGCGCACTGACTATGCGGCTCTGGACCGCGGAGAGATGCCCCGGCTGGAGGCGATCCCCGGCAATGTGCCGAGCCCGCGCAAGCTGCCGCCCGGCTGCGCCTTCGCGCCGCGCTGCCGCCACGCGGTCGAGGCCTGCGCCGCCGCCGTGCCGCCGCTGGTCGACACCAGCGGCGGACACATGTCGCGCTGCCTGCGCTGGAGCGAGCTGGCATGAGTGCCGTCGTCGCGGATCGTCCCAGCCCCATCGCCCTGCCGGCGCCGGGGCAGAGGCTGCTGGAGGTCGAGGGGTTGCGCACCTGGTTCCCGGTCGGCGGCGGGCTGTTCGGGAAGAAGGGCCAGCATGTCCGCGCGGTCGAGGACGTGTCCTTTTCCCTGAAACGCGGCGAGGTGGTCGGGCTCGTCGGCGAATCCGGCTCGGGCAAGACCACGGTCGGCCGGTCGATCCTGCGCCTGACCGAGCCGACGGCCGGGTCGGTGCGCTTCGCCGGCACCGATATCCTGAAGCTCTCCCGCTCGGCCTTCCAGTCCTATCGGCGGGAGATGCAGATCGTCTTCCAGGACCCCTATGCCAGCCTGAACCCGCGGATGACGGTGGGCGAGATCGTCGGCGAGGCGCTGGCCATCCATGGCCTGGCGCGCGGCCGGCAGCGCCCGGAGCGGATTGCGGAGCTGCTGAGCCGGGTGGGGCTGCGGCCTGACGCGATCACCCGGTACCCGCACGAATTCTCGGGCGGCCAGCGCCAGCGCATCGGCATCGCCCGGGCCCTGGCGGTGGAGCCCAGCTTCATCGTGGCGGACGAGCCGGTCTCAGCCCTCGACGTCTCGATCCAGGCCCAGGTGGTCAATCTGATCCAGGACCTGCAGCGCGACCTGGGCCTGACCATGCTGTTCATCGCCCACGACCTTTCGGTGGTCGAATATCTCTGCGACCGGGTGATCGTGATGTATCTCGGCCGGATCATGGAATCGGCGCCGGCCCGGTCGCTCTACACCGCGCCGCGCCACCCCTACACCCGCGCGCTGCTCTCCGCCGCGCCGGTGCCGGACCCGACGGTGCGGCGCGAGCGCATCCTGCTGCAGGGCGACATCCCGAGCCCGATCAATCCCCCCAGCGGCTGCGTCTTCCGCACCCGCTGCCCGCACGCGGTCCCGGACTGCGCCACGGCGGTGCCGCCGCTGCGCGAGGTGGCGTCCGGCCATGCCAAGGCGTGCATCCGGGACGACCTCTAGGGACCCTCCCCGGCCGTGCCGATTGAACGCGGCCCGTGCCGTACTAGATTCGCCAAAGCGAGGCGGCGAAGGGGCGGGGCCATGAACCGCAACACGGCGGAGCGCTGGGGGCGGATCAGCATTGCCCTACACTGGACAATCGCGGTCCTGATCCTCCTGGTCCAGATCCCGGCCGGCCTGACGATGACCCGGGTCGAGCCGGGCCCGGTGCAGAACTTCTTTTACGATGTGCACAAGATGACCGGGCTGACGGTGTTCGCGCTGGCAGTCATCCGGCTGGCCTGGCGCCAGGCCAATCCGGTGCCCGAGCTGCCGGCGGACCTGCCGCGCTGGCAGGCGGTCACGGCGCGCACGACGCACGCGCTTCTTTACCTGCTGATCTTCGCCATGCCGATCAGCGGCTTCCTCTATACGGCCATGGGCGGCTTCCCGGTGCCGCTGTTCTATCTGGTCGACCTCGCGGACTTCGTGCCGGAGAACAAGCCGGTCGCCGAGGTCTTCAAGTCCGTGCACCTGACCCTCAAATGGGTCCTGCTCGCGGTCGTCGTGCTGCATGTCGCGGGCGCGTTGCAGCATCACCTAGTGCGCCGCGACGGCATACTGCGGCGCATGCTGTCGTCGAAGGCACGCCTGCCCGATGCCGGGCGTCAGGCGGGGTGACGGAACCGGCCCGGGATTGCCAGCAGATCCACATGCCCGACGAGGCATCGCCCATCCGCCGCCCGGGCCTGCCGGAACGCCAGCCAGTCCTCGATCTCGGCCGCCGCGATGCCGCCCGTCTCGGCCGCCGCCTGGGCGATGCCGGAGAGCAGGGGGCCGACGAGCTGCGCGTCGCCCGGGCCGAGGCGCCATGGGCTCGGCGCTACGCGGACCGTGAACCCCCGGGACGGCAAGGCGGCGGCCAGAGCCTTCGCTCCCTCCGGCCCGAGCGCCGGGCCGAACCCCTTGTCGGTCCGCTGATGCGCGTTGAAGGCGGCGGTCACCACTCGGTCGCCTGGATGCGCCGGATCGAACGACACGCGCCCGTCATAGGAGAGCCCGGCATAGAGCGGGCATCGGCGGGCCTTCAGGGCATCGGCGAAGCCCTCGATCCAGGCCGCCGACACCAGGTCCAGCAGGGCCGACGCCGTGACCAGCGAAGCGCCCTCGATCGGGGGATCCTCGCGGGCCAGGTCGCAGAGGACCGTCTCGGCGGCAGCGCCGGTTCTCCGCCCGGCCTCGCGCAGCAGCGCCGCATCCTGGTCGACCAGCCGCCACCGGATGGCGGGGGCCAAGCGGGGCTGCAGCGCCCGGGCGGTCGACCCGGTGCCGCAGGCGAGGTCCACGATCAGCCCCCCGGCCTCGACCAGAGACGCGGCGGCGTCTCGCAGCGCGGAATCCCGCGCCGCGTGGTCCGCGGGTTCCCGCAGGTCGAGCCAGGCGGTTGAGAAGGATCCCAATGTGCGGCGTCAGCCCCCGCTCTGGCTCCACGGGCCGTGGTGCTGGCCCTCGGCGTCGATGCGGCCGAAGCCATGGGCGCCGAAGAAGTCGCGCTGGCCCTGGATCAGGTCGGCGGTCGAGCGCGGCTGGCGCAGCGCCAGCCAGCGCGAGGTCGCGGCCGACAGGGCCGGCACCGCGTGGCCGTGGCCGATGGCCTCGGCCACCACCTCCGGCAGCGCCCCGGCGGCGCCCTCGAACAGCGGCGTCAGGCCCGGGGCCAGCACCAGCGTCTCGATGTCCGGCGTCTGGTCATAGGCCGAGGCGATGCGGTCCAAGAGGGTCGAGCGGATGATGCAGCCGGCGCGCCAGATCCGGGCCACCTCGGCCAGCGGCAGGTTCCAGCTGTGCTCGCGCGAGGCCGCGGCCATGATGGCGAAGCCCTCGGTGTAGGCCAGGATCTTGCCGGCCAGCAGGGCCTTCTCCAGCAGGTCGATCGCGGCCTCGCGGCTGCCGCCCAGCTGCAGCGGCTGCGCCGCGCCCGGGAAGCGCTGCGACAGCGTCTGGCGCAGCGCGCGCTCGGCCGAGACGCTGCGCGCCTCCACCGCCGCGGTGATCGAGGAGGCGGGGGCGCCCAGCGTCAGCGCCTCGACCGCCGACCAGCGGCCGGTGCCCTTCTGCCCGGCGCTGTCGACGATGACGTCGACCAGCGGCTTGCCGGTCTTCGGGTCGGCCGTCCGCAGCACGGTGGCGGTGATGTCGACGAGGTAGGAGGACAGCGGCCCCTTGGACCAGCGCTCGAATACGTCGCCGATCGCCGCCGGCTCCAGCCCCAGGCCGCGGCGCAGCAGGCCGTAGACCTCGGCGATCATCTGCATGTCGGCATATTCGATGCCGTTGTGGATGGTCTTGACGAAATGCCCGGCGCCATCGGTGCCGAGGAAGGCGCAGCACGGCTCGCCCTGGAACTTGGCGGCGATCGCCTCGAAGATCGGCTGGACGCGGCCATAGACCTCGGGCTTGCCGCCGACCATGATCGACGGGCCGTGGCGGGCCCCCTCCTCGCCGCCCGAGACGCCGACGCCGAGATAGGCCAGGCCGGCGCCGTCCAGCGCGCCCTCGCGCCGCACCGTGTCGTGGAAATTGGCGTTGCCGGCGTCGATCAGCGTGTCGCCCTTGTCCAACAGCGGCTGCAGCCGGGCGATCGTCTCGTCGACGGCGGGGCCGGCCTGCACCATCAGCAGGATGGCCCGCGGCTTGTGCACCGCCGCCACCAGCTCCTCCGGCGTGCGGCAGGGCACGAGCCGGTCGGCCAGCGGCCCGGCCAGCGCCATCGCCTCGTCGGTCCGCTCGGCGCTGCGGTTGTAGAGCGCGACCTTGAACCCCTTCTCCGCCATGTTGAAGGCGAGGTTCCGGCCCATGACGGCCAAGCCGACGACTGCGATATCCGCGTCGCTCATCTGATGCCTCTCGTCTGTCCGCTGACGGCCAGGCGGCCGACCGACTATCGAGGCTATCGATAGTAGACCGACGGCGTGCTTGTCCATGCCGGCGGGCGGGCCGGCCGTTGCCCGCCGGTCAGAAGTTCTCTACCCAGGGCCGCAGCTCGATCTCCCAGGTCCAGGCGCTGCGCGGCTGGCGCAGCAGGTCGAGATAGCTCTGGGCGATCGCGTCGGGGTCGAGCGTGCTGTCCGGCCGGCCGGGCGGGTCCTCGCGCCCGGCCTCGCGGATCTGGCCGTCGATCACGACATGGGCGACATGGATGCCCTGCGGCGCCAGCTCGCGCGCCATGCTCTGGGCCAGGCCGCGCAGCGCGAACTTGCCCATGGCGAAGGGGGCGGAGCGGGCATAGCCTTTGACGCTGGCCGAGGCGCCGGTGAACAGGATCGCGCCGCGGCCCTTCGGCAGCATCCGCCGCGCCGCCTGCTGCCCGACCAGGAAGCCGCCATAGGCCGTCACGGCCAGCCCCCGCTGGACCTCGGCCGGCTTCAGGTCGACCAGGGGACCGCGCACCCGGCCGCTGGCGTTGTAGACCACCACGTCCGGATCGCCGAAGCGCTGCTGCACCGCGTCGAACAGCCCGGCCACCGCCTGAGCGTCCGCGGCGTCGGCGGCGAAGGCGGCGGCGCCGGTCTCCTCGACCAGCGGCCTCAGCTTGTCGGTGTCGCGCGCCGCCAGGGCGACGCGCAGCCCCTGCCGGGCCAGGAGCCGGGCCAGCGAGGCGCTGAGCCCGCTGCCGGCGCCGACGATCAGGGCAGTCTTGTAGATCTCGCGGCTCATGGCGTCCTCGGAACCGGGCGCCGCCGATGCGGCCCCCACGCCGTATCATGTCGTCGGCGTCCCCCTCGGCCGCAAGCGGTTAGTGGTGAGGGCGGCGGGTCGGGGCGACCGTGCGGATCTTGCTGTCCTGTGCCTTCCGGTCATTCCGTTCGGCCTCGATCTCGCTGCGCCGCTGCTCCTCGGAGTCCTGATCCTCCTGCCGCATGGCGTATTGGCGGGGGCCACCTCGATCCGCCTCCGGACCCGGTTTCCGGTTGGTCATCGCACTCTCCATTGTCCGCTGTCACAGGGGCAATGCCGGCATTGCGCCGGCCGTTCCCGCGGTGGAGCAGGGGAGAGCGCCCGGTCGGACCTTCCGTCAGCTGCGCTGGTCGATGCCGGCGGCCTCGGCGGCCAGGCCGAAGCCAAGCAGCCGGGCCTCGTCGCCGGCACGGGCGGAGAGCAGCAGGCTGGTCGGCAGGCCGCGCCGGTCCAGCCCGGTCGGCAGCGCCAGGCCGCAGGTGGTCAGGATGTTGCCGATCATGGTGTTGCGCAGGGTGCGCAGGTTGATCTGGTGGTAGAGGTCGACATCGGCCTCCAAGGGCGCGATCTCCGGTGCCGCATGCGGCACGGTGGGGAAGGCCAGCAGCGCGCCGTCCAGCTCCGCCGCCAGCGCCGGCGTCAGCCGGGCGCGCATCGCCTGGATTGCCAGCAGATCGACCGCCGACATCTTCTTGCCGTTGATGATGCGGGAGGTGATGCGGGGGTCGACCCGGCCGGCATCCGGCCCTTCCATCAGCTCGCGGTGGAACAGATAGGCCTCGGCCGCCGTCAGCGAGCCATGGGCCGCGCCGGTCGCGGCCATCTCGTCCAGGATGGCGATCCGCCGCCGTTCGACCCGCGCGCCGCCGGCCGAGAGGATGGACAGCGCCCGCTCGAAATTGGCGACGACGCCGTTCTCGGCCTGGTCGAAGACGATGTTCTCCGGCACCACCAGGCGCAGACCGGACAGATCGGCGCGGCGGATATCGGTGGCGACGGCGCCACGCAGCGCGGCGTCCAGGAAAAGACAGTCCTCCACCGTCCGGGCCAGCGGGCCGATCGTGTCGAGGGTCTGCGACAGCGGGAACACGCCGCTCTTGTCGATCCGGCCCTCGGAGGTCTTGAGCCCGACCAGCCCGTTGAAGGCGGCCGGGATGCGCACCGACCCGCCGGTGTCGGTGCCGATGGCGCAGGGGGCCAGGCCGCGCGCGACGGCGACGGCGGAGCCGGAGGAGGATCCGCCCGGCGCCCGCGGCGTCTCCGCGTCGAAGGGGTTCAGCGGTGTGCCGTAATGCGGGTTCAGCCCCAGCCCGGAATAGGCGAATTCGCTGAGATTGACCTTGCCCAGGCTGACCATGCCGGCGGCGGCCAGGTGGCGCGCGATCGGCGCATCCGCTGCGGCCAGCGGGGCGTGGCGCCGCACCTCGGCCCCGGCGGTGGTGACGGTGCCTTCCAAGTCGACCAGATCCTTCCAGGCGATCGGCACGCCGTCGAGCGGCCCCAGCGGCCGGCCGGCGCGGTAGCGCTTCAGGCTGGCCTCCGCCTCGCGCCGTGCCCGCTCCTCGGTCAGGGCCAGGAAGATCGTCCGGTCGGGACAGGCGCGGATGCGGTCGAGGAAGAATTCGGTCGCGGCCACCGGGTCGGTCGTCCCGGCGAGGTAGAGCCGGCCGAGGGCGGCGGCGGAGATCTGCGACAGATCGACGGTCACGGCGGCGCTGGTCCTGCGGCCCCGGATCCCCATCGCCCCGGCGGGCCGCCGGCCGAGAGCGATCCGCCTACTCGACCAGCCGGAGCGGCGTTTGTCGAGTGCGGTGTTCCGCACCTAAACGGTCAGCGCGAACACGCGCAGCCGGTGGCCATCGGGGTCGAGGGCGACGAAGCTGTGGCCGAAATCCATCGCGGTCGGCGGCTGCAGGATCGGCAGGCCGCGGCCCCGCCAGTCGTCATGGATGGTCTCGACCGCGGCGGCGTCGGCGACGCTGAAGCCGATCTCGGCGCCCCCGCCGGCCGCCGTCGCCGCCGGTTCGACCGTGTGCCGCGACCACAATCCCAGCTTCGCCCCGCCGTCGAGCACGAAGAGGGCGAAGGTGGGCGAGGATTCGACCGGCTCACGGCCCAGCAGCCCGGCATAGAAGGCGGCGCTGGCCGGCGGGTTGTCGACATAGAGGATGGTGTAGCTCGGGATCGGCATCGGGGCTCTCCTGTGGTGTGGAGACTTTCTCGAGGACATTCATCCCTCTTCGTCATTGCGAGGAGGCGAAGCCGACGAAGCAATCCAGGGGCCAGTGCGAGTGGCCCTGGATTGCTTCGCTGCGCTCGCAATGACGGTATTGGGAATTGCGAGAAGGTCTTTGTGGCGACGGCCCCAAGATGCGTTCCCATGCTGTCAGTTTCCGGCAGCAGTCATTCCTGCGGCCTGATCCCCTGGCTCTCGCGCCACTCCTTCAGCAGCGCCTGGCGCCGGCGCGGATAGCGCGCCTCCTGCGCCACCAGCTCCAGGATCCGGTCGGTGCGGAAGTGCCGGAAGCCCTGGCGCAGCTCGCACCACGCCACCACCATGCGGACCTGGTCGAAGAAGCCGAGGGCGAAGGGCCAGATCACGCGCCGCGTCTCCGCCCCGTCCGGGCCGCGATAGGCGATGGCCAGCTTGCGCTCGGCCCGGATCGCCCGGCGGACGTCCGCGAGATCGATGCTGCCGCCGGCGATCGCCTGGCCGGGCCCGACCAGGAGCGCGGTGGCGTCGAGGCCCTGGCGCAAATCGTCCGGCAGCACCGCCGCGATCTTGGCCAGGGCGTTGCGGGCGGCATCGCCCAGCCGGTCGTCGGCGCGCTGGGCGACCCAGCGCGAGCCCAGCACCAGCGCCTCGATCTCGTCCTCCGAGAACATCAGCGGCGGCAGCATGAAGCCGGGCCGCAGCACATAGCCCAGCCCCGGCTCGCCCTCGATGTCGGCGCCCTGGGCCTGCAGCGTGGCGATGTCGCGGTAGAGGGTGCGCAGGCTGATCCCGGTCTCGGCCGCCAGCACGCGCCCGCTGACCGGACGGCGGTGGCGGCGCAGCACCTGGATCAGCGTCAGCAGGCGTTCGGATCGCGACACGGCCTCTCCTGGTCGAAGAGGCGATACTGCCAGATGATGGCAGCAGCGTCAGGGCCTGATCACTTGGCCCTGCGCCGTTCCTTCCACCGCCGCGACATAGGCGCGGGCGACGTCGGCCGCGGGCGTCCCAGCGGCGCCGTCCCGGCCCATCGCCAGCAGCGTCTCGCGCACCCAGCCGGGGCTGACGGCGTTGACCCTGAGGCCGCGCGGCAGCTCCAGCGCCGCGGCGCGGACAAAGGCCTCGAGCCCGGCATTGACCAGCGCGCCGAAGGCGGCTCCGGCCATCGGCGGGTCGAAGGTCCCGGCGGTGAGGGTGACGGAGCCGCCGTCGCGCAAATGGGGCAGGGCCCGGCGCAGCAGCTTCACCTGGCCCAGCAGCTTGCCCTGCAGTCCCTGGAAGAAATCCGCATCCGGCGCGTCGAGCGGCGCCATCCGGGCGCTGGCGGCGCAGCAGACCACTGCATCGACCGGCCCGGCCGCCGCCAGCAGCGCCGCGATCGAATCCGGGTCCTCCATGTCGACCGCAGGCGAGCCGGTCCGCGACGCCCGCACCACCTCGTGTCGGGCCTCCAGCGCCGCGGCGACTGCCGCGCCGATCGTGCCGGTGGCGCCGATGACGATGATCTTCATGCCGCCACTCCGGTCTTCAGCGCGTAGGTCTCGGGGTCGTACTCGTCGAGCGACGGGAAGCGCAGCGGCTCGGTTGCCGCCAGCGTCAGCAGCCGCTGCCGGTACTGCTCCAGATAGGCCCGTCGGCCCTCCTCGCCGATCCGTGCCGGCTGCCAGGCGATGAAGGGCGGCAGCACGTCGAAGCCGGTGAAGCGCAGCATGCCGTGCTGGATCGGGTACAGCAGCTGATGGATGTCGCCGTTCAGCCCGTCCGGCCCGTACATGCTGGCGGGGCCGCCGAGGGTCAGCGACAGCATCGCCCGGCGCCCGGCGAAGCGGCCGCGGTCGTACCACACCCCGCCGCCATAGACGGCGCCCATCGCGAAGACCCGGTCGACCCAGCCCTTCAGCATCGCCGGCAGCGAGAACCACCATAGCGGGAACTGGAACACCAGCGCGTCGCACCAGAACAGCTTGTCCAGCTCCGCCCGCACATCCGGGGCGAAGCCGCCGGTCTCGCTGGCGTGCGCCTCCTCCTGCTGCTGCTTGAAATAGTCCGGGTCCAGCGCGCCGGTGAAGTTGGCGCGGTCGGAACGCGGATTCCAGCCCATGGCGTAGAGGTCGGAGACCAGCAGCTCGTGTCCGGCCTCGGTCAGGCAGCGCCGGGCGACATCGGTCAGCGCGCCGTTGAAGCTGCGCGGCTCGGGATGGGCATGGACGATCAGGATCTTCATGGCGGCCCCCTCGGTGTCCTGGGCAACAGGATGCGGCCTCGCTTCCTTGAAGAGAATGGCGTATAATCTTCAATGGCTTTGAAGGAAGCGATACAGAATGCGCGGCAGCGATTTCGCCGAGCTGAAGGCCTTCGCCGCGGTGGCGGAGGCGGCCAGCTTCTCCCGCGCCGCCCGGCATCTCGGCGTCTCGCCCTCGGCCCTCAGCCAGACTTTGCGCGGGCTGGAGGAACGGTTGGGCGTCCGCCTCCTGAACCGCACCACCCGCAGCGTCGGCCCGACCGAGGCGGGCGAGCGCCTGTTGGACCGGCTGCGGCCGCTCTTCGCCGAGTTCGATCAGGCGGTGCAGGAGGTGAACCGCTTCCGCGACACGCCGGCCGGGCGGCTGCGGATCAACGTGCCACGCCTCGCCGCCAGCCATTTCGTTGGGCCGATGCTGGGTCGGTTCCATAAGGAACATCCGGGCGTCGAGCTGGAGGTGGTGGTCGACGACACCATCACCGACATCGTCGCCAGCCGCTTCGACGCCGGCATCCGGCTGGGCGAGACGCTGGAGCGCGACATGGTGGCGGTGCCGCTGACCAGCGAGATGGAGCTGGCGGCGGTGGCGACGCCGGAGTATCTGGCCGCGCACGGCGTGCCGGAGACGCCGGCCGACCTCGGCCGTCACCGCTGCATCCGCTTCCGCTGGCCCGGAGGCGGCGACCTCTACCGCTGGGAGTTCGAGTGCGATGGCCGCGGTTTCGACGTGGCGGTCGAGGGCCCGCTGGTGGTCAACGACACCAGCCTGATGCTGCAGGCGGCGCTGGGCGGCGTCGGCATCGCCTATATGCTCGACTGCCAGGTCCGGCCCGATGTCGAGGCAGGGCGGCTGCAGCGCGTCCTGCAGGACTGGTCGCCGCGCTTCCCGGGCTTCCACCTCTATCACCCCAGCCGCCGGCAGATGCCGCCGGCGCTGCGCGCCTTCATCGAGGCGCTGCGCCGCCCGCAATAGGACGGCCATCCGCACGCCGGGATGGCGGCCCGATCCGGCAAACCCCGGCGACGTCAGCGCTCGGGATAGGGCGTGCCGTCCTTGTGCAGGAACCGGCCGTCGCTGCTGGGGCTCATCATGTCGATATCGGAGCACGTGATCACGTCGGCGGGAGAACGCGAGCCGACCTCGAGGTAGACCGCCGTCGTGCCGGACCGGTTGATCATGTGATGGCCGTTGCCCGAGTTCTTGGCGAAGGCCGCGCAATCGCCGGCCCGCAGCACCGTCTCGCCGTCATCCTCGATCAGCGTCAGCTCGCCTTCGAGCACATAGACGAACTCGTCCTCGGCCGAATGCCAGTGGCGCTGGCTCGACCAGTTGCCCGGCGGCAGGCGCATCAGATTGACCCCGAAATCGGTCAGACCGCCGGCATTGCCCAGCCGCTGCCGCACGCGCTCCGCACAGGGCGCGTCGAAGGGCGGCGGATACCCCGTGCCCTTGTGTTCCGGTACGGCGGCGATGTCGATCTTGGGCATGGCGGTCCCTCCCTACGGGTGCGGACCAGCATAGCCCGCTGCACGGCCGGCGGAACCCTCAGGCGGCCCCGCGGCGGCGGTTGGCCGAGGAGGCGATGGCGATCCCGCCCAGCACCACCAGGCCGCCGAGGATCTCGCGCGGGCCCACCGTCTCGTGCAGCACCAGGACGCCCAGCAGCACGGTCCAGACCGGGGTGAGATAGGCGTTCATCGACCCCAGCGTCGGTCCGGCCAGGCGCAGGATCTGCATGTACAGCGCGATCGGCACGGCGGTGGAGAAGACGCCGAAGGCCGCCAGCTCCAGCCCGTGCGCCGGCACCGCGGCGAAGGCGGAGGGGCCGGTGACGGCCAGCACCGCGGCCATGCTCGGCAGGCCGGAGAAGGCCTGCTGCCCCAGCGCCAGCCGCACCGGCTGCGGGGACGGGATGCTGCGGACATAGAGCACGCCGAAGGCATAGCTGGCGGCCGTCGCCGCCATCGCCAGCGGGCCGAACAGCCCGGCTGGACTGTCGGCGAAGGCCGCGGGGCCGAGCAGGATGGCCATGCCGGCGAATCCGACCAGCACGCCGGCGCCGCGCCGCCCGGTCAGCCTCTGGTCGGGGAAGATCAGATGCGCCAGCACCGCCACCATCAGCGGGCTCGACGCCGCGATCAGCGCCGCCAGCCCGGCCTCGGTGTCGGCCAGGGCGTAGGCGGTCAGCGTGTTCGGGACGATGCCCTGCAGGACGCCCAGCACCATCCAGTCGCGCCATTCCCGGCCGCGCGGCAGGATGCTTTGGCCGCGGGCCAGCAGCCACAGCGCCAGCAGCCCGCCGCCCATCACCCCGCGGATGGCGGCCAGCGGCAGCGGGGCGAAGTCCGTGCCCAGCACCTTCATCAGCAGATAGGCGGTGGCCCAGAGGAAGGAGCACAGCAGCAGCAGGCCCAGCAGCGGGGCGCTGCCGGAGGCCTTGGCGGCGACATCGGCGGACGAGCTCATCCGCGCCCGTCCGGCGTCGGCCTGGTGTCGAGTTCGATCATGCGTCGCTTCCTCCCGCTGGGCCGGCAAGGTGGCGGAAATCCGGTTCCGCGGGAAGAGGCTGGCTTCGTGGTGATCAGGCGGTGCGGCGGCTCAGGCCATCAGGCGGCCGACGGCGTCGCGGTCCTCCGCGCCTCGTAGGCCTTGCCCCAATGCGACATGGCGGTGACGGCGTCGTTCAGGGTCAGGCCGAACTCGGTCACCGAATACTCCACCCGCGGCGGCACCTCGGCGAAGACCTCGCGGCGGATGATGCCGTCGGCCTCCATCTCGCGCAGCTGCAACGTCAGGATCCGCTCGCTGATGCCGGGCAGCAGCCGCCTCAGCTCGCCGAATCGGCGCGGGCCGAGATGCAGCTCCCACAGGATATCGGTCTTCCACTTGCCGCCGATCACCGCCAGGGCGGTGCTCCAGCCGCAGCCGTCGCTTCGATGAGCCTTCATTTCCGTAATACTTACATCGGTGTGCGTGACTGATTTCATTGTAAGTACTTGATGAGGATCAAGTCGAGCGTAGATTTCGGGCCGATCTTTCATCCGGAGATTGCACATGAAGCCTGAGATTTCCGTCATCGGCACGGGGCGGATGGGATCCGCCCTGGTGCGCGTTCTGCTGCAGCAGGGCTATCCGATCCGGGTCTGGAACCGCACGGCGGAACGGGCGGTGCCCCTGCTGGCGCTCGGGGCACAGGCGGCGCAGACGGTGGCGGCCGCGGCGGACGCCGCGCGGATCGTCATCGTCAACGTCTCGGACTATGCCGCTGGCGACCGGCTGCTGCGGACGGCGGAGGTCGAGGCGGCGCTGCGCGGCCGGCTGCTGCTGCAGCTGACCTCCGGCTCGCCGGGCCAGGCGCGGGAGGCGGCTTCCTGGGCCGCGCGGCACGGCATCGACTATCTCGACGGCGCGATCATGGCGACGCCGAACTTCATCGGCGAGCCGGGCGCGACCATCCTCTATTCCGGCCCGGCGGTGCTGTTCGAGCGGCACCGGCCGGTCCTCCAGGCGCTCGGCGGCAACCCGCAGCATGTCGGCGAGGATCCCGGCCATGCCTCGGCGCTCGACGCCGCCCTCCTGGTGCAGATGTGGGGCGCGCTGTTCGGTGCCCTGCAGGGCATCGCGGTGTGCGGGGCGGAGGGGATCCCGCTCGCCGCCTACGAGGCGCAGATGCCGGCGTTCAAGCCGGTGGTCGACCTGGCCGTGGCCGATCTCGTCGGCCGCGTCCGGCGAGGCCGCCTCGCCGGCGACGAGGCGACGCTGGCCTCGGTCGGGGCGCATCACGCCGCCTTCCGGCAGCTGCTCGAGCTGTATCGCGAGCGCGGCCTGGACCGCACCGTGCCGGACGCCTTCGACCGGGTGTTCCGGGCGGCGATCGCGGCCGGCCATGCGGAGGACGATTTCGCCGTGCTCAGCCGGTATGTAGGCTAGGGCCAGGGAGGCCGAGGCCATGGACGATCGAGAGGAACGGACACGGGTCGCGTCCTGCGCGTGCGGCGGCCTGCGGGTGACGCTCGCGGGCCGGCCGCTGGGCGTCTATGCCTGCTGCTGTCTGGAATGCCAGCGGGCCACGGGCAGCGCCTTCGCGGTCCGGGCCCGGTTCGCGGAGGCCGCGATCGTGTCGGTCGAGGGGGAGCAACGGCAGTGGCGCCGCGGCAGCGAGGCCGGCCGCTGGCTCGAGCATGTCTTCTGCCCGACCTGCGGCGGCCTGGTGTTCATGCGCGCCGAAGGCCTGCCCGGCGCGATCTCGGTGTCGGTCGGCTGCCTCGCCGATCCGGGCTTCGAGCCGCCCGCACGGGCCTATTGGACGTCCCGGAAGCCGGGGTGGTGCACGCTGTCCGGGGTCAGCGAGATCGCCCGGCAATAGGCGGGGTCACTGGCCGGGGCAATCGGGTGAACGAATAATACCAGCGGCTCGAAACATTGACCCGTCATGGCGAGCCCCGAAGGGGCGTGGCCATCCAGTGGCACTGGCCCCCTGGATGGCCACGGCGCTGCGCGCCTCGCCATGACGGGGGAAGTAGCCAGCCAAGATGGTTCTGTCTCTTCGCCGGATCGCCCTAGCCGCCCGCCGCTCAGCCCTCCAGCAGCGGTGCCACGGCGACGCTGCGGCCGCTGTCTATGCTGTCCAGCGCCGCCACGCCGCACAGCACCGCCAGCGCCCCGGCGCGGGCGTCGGCGCGCAGGCCCAGCGGGTCCGGCAGCCCGGGTCGGAACAGCATCGCCTGCATCTTCGGGTCGCCACCCCAGTGGCCGCCATGCTCCTGCGGCACCCAGATGTGCTCGACCGCCCCGAAGTTGCGCATCAGCAGGATCTCGTCGGCCGGCGGCACGGTCCAGGCCTGGCGCTCGTACTGCCGCACCTCGATCCGGCCCCTGGTGCCGTTGAAGGCCAGGTGATGGCCCTCGATCGGCATGAAGGTGTTGAGCGAGTAGGAGACCTGGACGCCGTTGCGGTAGCGCAGCGCCGCGCTCATCGTGTCCGGGATGTCGATGTCCTCGCGGAACACGCAGGCGTCGCGGACATAGCCGTCCTCGCGCGACGGGTCCTCGTACAGCATGGTCAGCCAGGCATCGGCCGAGACGTCGAAATGGAAATCGCACTCATCGGCATGCGGGCAGGTCTTACAGCGCGGCCCGCGGAACGGGCCCTTGCGCCCGTAATGGCGCAGCTCGCCGCGGGCGAACACCTCCTCGGGCTCCGAGGCGAGATACCAGTTCAGCAGGTCGAAATGGTGCGTCGCCTTGTGCACGAACAGGCTACCGGAGTTGCGGCGATAGGCGTGCCAGCGGCGGAAATAGTCGGCGCCATGCTGGACGTCGAGATACCAGTGGAAGTCGACCGAGACGACGTCGCCGATGGCGCCGTCCAGCAGCAGCTGCTTGATCCGCTGCGAGGTCGGCGCGTAGCGGTAGTTGAAGGTGACGTCAACCCGGCGGCCGGTCCGTGCCTCGGCGGCCAGGATGCGGCGGCACTTCTCCGCCGTGGTCGTCATCGGCTTCTCGGTGATGGCATCGACCCCGGCCTCCAGCGCCGTGACGATGTGCTCGTCATGCGCGCTGTCGCGGCTGCACACGATCAGCCGGTCCGGCCGGGTCTCGCGCAGCATGGCGCCGAGATCGGTGAAGACCGGCGCCTCGACGCCGATCGCCGCCCGCGCCCGCTCCAGCCGCAGCGGGTTCTGGTCGCACAGCCCCACCATCTCGACCACGTCGCCGACCTGGGCCAGCAGCTCCCGCCCCCAGGTCCCGGCGCCGCGATGGCCGGTTCCGACCAGCGCGACCCTCGTCTTGCCTTCGCCCATCTCCGCCTCCAACCCCCGTTACAGGGTGCAATGCGTCTTATACCGCTCGACGCAGGTCCTCAGCACCTCGTCGCCGGGGCGCTTCCACCAGGTCTCGGCCGAGAAGATCTCGACCTCCTGCGGCCCGATGAAGCCGGCGGCCTCGATCGCGGCGCGGATGCCGCGCAGGTCGATCACCCCGTCGCCCATCATGCCGCGGTCCAGCAGCAGATCCTTGGTCGGCACCAGCCAGTCGCAGATGTGATGCGCCAGGATACGGCCGCCGGCCCCGGCCCGGGCGATCTGCGGCATCAGCTCCGGGTCCCACCAGACATGATAGACGTCGATGGCGACGCCGATGCCGCCGCCCAGCAGGTCGCAGATGTCCAGTGCCTGCTTCAGCGTGTTCACGCAGGCGCGGTCGGCCGCATACATTGGGTGCAGCGGCTCGATCGCCAGCGGGATGCCGCAGGCCCGGGCGTGCGGCAGGATGGCGGCGATGCCGTCGGCCACCATCTGCCGGGCGGCGGCGATGTCGCGCGACCCGGGCGGCAGGCCGCCCACCACCAGCACCAGGCAGTCGGCCCCCAGCTCTGCCGCCTCGTCGACCGCGCGCTTGTTGTCGTCGATCGCGGCCTGGCGCGCCTCCGGGTCGCCGGCCGGGAACATGCCGCCACGGCATAGGCCGGTGACCTGGAAGGCGTTGTCGCGGACGATCCGCGCCGCCTCGGCGAGGCCGATCTTCTGCACCTGGTCGCGCCAGGGGGCGATCGCGGTGATGCCGTGGCCCAGGCAGGCCTCGGCCGCCTGGCGCATGTCCCATTGCTGGCGGACGGTGGCGAGGTTGATGGACAGGCCCCCAATAGGCGTACCGGTGGCCATGGCTCAGATCTCCGTCGGTCCGTCGGCCATGGCCGACCAGTCTGGGGTGAGGGCGGTGCCCAGGCCGCGCGCGGCCAGCACCGAGCCGATGGACAGCCGCCCGCCGCGGATCGCCAGACGGGCGCGGCCGCCGGCCTCGGCGTAGAGGTCGGGGTGGGCGGACAAGAAGGCTCGCTGCTCCGCTGCCGGGGCGCCGGCCATGCCGTCGACATAGTGGTGGCCGTTGCGCTCGACATGGCCGGCGCCGCCCAGCGCGGCCAGCACCAGGTCCTGCTGCAGGGCGACGCCGCCCTGGGTGGTCAGGTCCTCGGCCGACAGGAAGTAGCGGCCGCCGTCCTCGGCGCTCCATTTGGCGATCCGGGCCCGGTTCAGCAGCGCCCGGTGAAAGCCCTTGCAGGATTTCGACGACACGCCGCGATAGCCCAGGGCCCGGGCGCGCGGGAACACGCCGATATCGGCGTCCGACTCGTCGATCTCGACCGGGATGCGCTCGGCCAATGCGTGGATCGGCTCGGCCAGCGCCCGGGCGCGGGCGATCGGCTGCTCCAGGAACAGCACGGCGGCGCGCAGCCGGGCGAGGGCGGGATCGGCCCTGAGGCGGTCCCAGAACTCGGCCACCGGCCCGGCCTCGGCGAAGGTCTCGTTGCCGTCCAGCGTGACGCGATAGTCCGGCAGCCGGTCCAGCACGGCGGCGATCCGGCGCAGCCGGTCCAGGTCGGCATCGGCCTGGCCGCTCAGCTTCAGCTTGAAATGGGTGTGGCCATAGGCGGCGATCGCTTGTTCCAGGCTCTGAGGCAGCCCGTCATCGAGGTGATCGGCGATCTCGGCAGTGGTGACCGGGTCGGCCAGGCCGACCGTGTGCCGGGCGTGGATATGGTCGTCCGGCGACAGCCCGGCCAGGAAACGGTCCAGATCGAAATCATCCAGGTCCGGCGCGGTGGCGGCGGTCAGGCCGACCCGGTTGGTCCGTACCGCCGTGACCGCGTCGATCCCCTCGATCCGGCACAGCGCGTCGATCGCGGCGCGGTCGAACAGGGCGAGGCCGAAGGAGGCGATCAGCCCGCCCAGCCCTTCCGCCGCGCAGGCGGCGTGCTGCCGCTCCTCGATCGCGGCGCTCAGGGCGAAGGCCGGGGCGGGCCGCTCCTCGAGATAGAAGGGCCGGGCAAGGGCAAGCGACCGGCGCAACTGGTCGAAGTTCTGCCGCTCGGTCAGGGCCGGATCCTTGTCGAACCATTTCGGCACCATCAGCTCGGCCGCCTGGCCCTCGGCCCGGCGGCCGTCCGCCGTCTCAACCGTCAGCCGCAGGAAGGCCTGCGGCGCGCCGGTGACGGTGGCGGCGCCGAAGCGGAAGGGCAGCCGGAACCGCACCGGCCGCTCGTAGAGCCGCGCCTCGACGACGCGCAGGCGGGGAGCGCTCACGGCAGCCTCATTCCACCCCACCCAGCGCCAGCACCTTGCGCATCCGGTGCACCGCCAGGTCCGGGTCGCGCAGCACGCGGGCGGCGTCGGCCAGGCGGAACAGCTCGGCCAGATGCGGCAGCGACCGTGTGCTCTGCTGGCCGCCGATCATCAGGAAGTGGTCCTGCAGCCCGTTCAGATAGGCCAGGAACACGACCCCCGTCTTGTAGAAGCGGGTCGGCGCCTTGAAGATGTGGCGGCTCAGCGGCACGGTCGGCGCCAGGATCTCGTGGAACCCGGCCTCGTCCCCGGCGGTCAGCCGCGCCAGACCGGCCGAGGCGGCAGGGGCGATGGCGTCGAAGATGCCGAGCAGCGCGTCGGAATAGCCCTGGTCGTCGCCCGCGATCAGCTCGGCATAGTTGAAGTCGTCGCCGGTGTACATGCGCACGTCCGCCGGCAGCCGGCGGCGCATCGCGATCTCCTTCTCCTTCGACAGCAGCGAGATCTTGATGCCGTCGACCTTGGCGGCGTTGTGGCGGATCACGGCGAGGCAGGTGTCCATCGCCCGGTCGTGGTCGGCGTCGCCCCAATAGCCGGCCAGCGCCGGGTCGAACATCTCGCCCAGCCAGTGCAGGATCACCGGCTGCTTCACCTGAGACAGGATCCGGCCATAGACGCGGACATAGTCGTCCGGCCCCTTGGCCGCGGCGGCCAGCGCCCGGCTGGCCATCAGGATCACCCTTCCGCCCAGCGCCTCCACCGCCTCGATCTGCTGCTCATAGGCGGCGATCACGTCGGCGATGGTCACGCCGGGGCCCGGCGGCAGGTGGTCGGTGCCGGCGCCGCAGGCGATCACGGCCCCCGGCCGCTCCTTCGCCCCGGCCAGGGCCCGGCCGATCAGCGCCTTCGCTGTCGACCAGTCGAGGCCCATGCCGCGCTGGGCGGTGTCCATCGCCTCGGCGACGCCGAGGCCGAGGTCCCAGAGATAGTGGCGGAAGGCGATGGTGCGGTCCCAGTCGACCGCGGCGTCGAGCCAGGGATCGTTGTCGGCCAGCGGATCGGCCACGACATGCGCCGCGGCATAGGCGACGCGGTTGAAGGCCGGGGCGCTGCCCGGCGCCGGGATCGGCAGCGGCGCGCTGCGGATGCTGTAGGTCTCGAGACCGCCGCCGGCGCGGGGGAGGGTGAGGGACGGCACGGCTCAGCCCTCCACCGCCGGCAGGTCGATCCAGCGCCGTTCGGCCCAGCTGCGGAGGCCGGCCTCGGCCAGCTGCACGCCCTTCACGCCCTGCCACAGGTCGTATTTCCACGGCGTGCCGGCGACAACGTGGCGGATGAAATCCTCCCACTGCGCCTTGAAGCCGTTGTCGTAGACGACGTTGTCCGGAACCTCGTCCCACTGGTCGAAGAAGTTCATCGTCTGCGGCTGGTCCGGGTTCCACACCGGGCGCGGCGTGTTCACCCGGTGCTGAGTCCAACAGCGGGTCAGCCCGGCAACGGCCGAGCCGTGGGTGCCGTCGACCTGGAAGGTGACCAGGTCGTCGCGCCGCACCCGGACAGCCCAGGAGGAGTTGATATGGGCGATGACGCCGCCTTCGAGCTGGAAGGTGGCGTAGGCGGCGTCGTCGGCATCGGCCGCGTAGCGCTTGCCGGCCTCGTCCACCCGCTCCGGAATATGTGTGGCGCCGAGGCAGCTGACCGACTTCACCTCGCCGAACAGGTTGTCCAGCACGTAGCGCCAGTGGCACAGCATATCGAGGATGACGCCGCCGCCATCGCCCTTGCGGTAGTTCCAGCTCGGCCGCTGCGCCGGCTGCCAGTCGCCCTCGAACACCCAGTAACCGAACTCGCCGCGGACCGAGAGGATGCGGCCGAAGAAGCCGGCATCGCGCAGCATGCGGATCTTCTGCAGCCCGGGCAGGTACAGCTTGTCCTGGACCACGCCGTGGCGGATGCCGAGGGCCGTCGCGTGCCGGGCCAGCTTGGTGGCCACCTCCAGCGTCTCGGCGATCGGCTTCTCGCAATAGACATGCTTGCCGGCATCGATGGCGCGGGTCAGCAGCTCGGCCCGCATTTGGGTCGAGCCGGCGTCGAAGAACACCGTGTCGTCGGGATTGGCGAGCGCGCGGTCGAGATCCGTGCCCCAGCGGGCGATGCCGTGGCGCTTGGCCAGGGCCTCGATCTTCTCGGCGTTGCGGCCGATCAGGATCGGGTCGGGCAGCACGCGGTCGCCATTGGGCAGCGGCACGCCGCCCTGGTCGCGGATGGCGCAGATCGAGCGCACCAGATGCTGGTTGTAGCCCATGCGGCCGGTGACGCCGTGCATGATGATGCCGAGGCGCTGGGTGGCCATGCCGGTCTTCCCTCCCGTTGCGGCACGGGCGTCGATCCCGGGCCTTGATTGTAACCAACTGGTTACTAGCGGATCACGGATCGGCCCTGTCCGTCAAGGGGTCGGCGAAGGGATCAGGGGCGCAGGGAAGCGAGGATCATATGGGCGATGTGCTCGCCCCAATCGGCCAGGGCCTTGGGCTCGGTCAGCTCGCGCCGGAAGATGGTCGACAGGGTGTAGCGGTTCGACAGGTAGAAGGCGCCGAGCGAGGCGATGCTGACATAGACCTTGACCGGGTCGGCATCGGCCCGGAACACGCCCTTGGCCGCGCCGCGCTTGAGCAGCTCGGAGATCACGGCGACCAGCGGCGAATGCAGGTCGAAGATGCGGGCGGAACGCTTCAGGTGCCGCGCCTTCATCAGGTTCTCGGTCTGCAAGAGGCTCAGGAATTCCGGGTGGTCGATGAAATAGCGCCAGGTGAACAGCGCCAGCTCGCGGATGCCGTCGACCGGGTCGTGGTCGGCGAGGTGCAGCTTGCTCTCGGCCGAGCGGATGGCGACATAGGCGCCCTCCAGCACCGCCAGATACAGCGCCTCCTTGTCCCCGAAATAGTGGTACAACATGCGCTTGTTGGCGCCGGCGCGCTTGGCGATTTCGTTGATCCGGGCGCCGCTGTAGCCCTTCTCGGTGAACTCCTTCACCGCGGCGGCGAGGATCGCGGCGCTGGTGCGTTCCGGGTCGCGCACGGCCTTGGCGGCGGGGCGTTTCGGCTTCTCGACGATCAGAGTGTCGGCAGTCTCGTCGCTGATGCTCACGGTTGGGCGGGCCTCGATTGCGGTCGGGGCGGCCGTGCCGCACCACCGGTGTTCGTGTTGACAGCCATCATCGCATCGATCAAGCTTGTAACCAACTGGTTATAACTTCACCTCCAGACGACGCATCGGAGGACGACGATTCGGCCGGGCGACCGGCCGCCCAGTGTCACGGTCCCTCGCGAAGAAGGGCACCAGCGCAAGGAGGAAACGAATGGCGACGCTGCGCATGAACCGCAGGCAGATTCTCGGATGGGGCGGAACCGCGGCCGGCCTGGCGCTGGCCGGCGCTCCGGGCCCCCTCTGGGCCCAGGACAAGCGCATCCGCATGTTCTGGTGGGGCTCCAAGGAGCGCGCCGACCGCACCAACAAGGTCAACAAGCTGTACGAAGCCGCCCACCCCGGCACCACCATCAACGGTGAGACGCTGGGCTGGCCCGACTACTGGCCACGCCTCGCCACCCAGACCGCGGGCCGCAACGCGCCCGACGTGATCCAGATGGACTACCGCTACATCGTCGAATATGCGCGGCGCGGCGCTCTGCTGCCGCTCGACGAGTACATGCCGTCGGTCCTGACGATCGAGGATTTCGGCAAGCCTGCAATCGATTGCGGCCGGGTCGAGGGCAAGCTCTACGGCATCAATCTCGGCAACAACTCGACCGCCATCGTCTACGACATCGACACGCTGCAGCAGATCGGCGCCGAGGAGCCGAAATGGGACTGGAGCTGGTCGCAATGGGGCGACTGGTCGCTCAAGGTCGCCCAGGCCTCCAAGCGCGACGGGTTCTGGGGCATCGGCGACTGCGGCGGCATCGAGCCGGCGCTCGACTGCTGGCTGCGGCAGAAGGGGAAGGCGCTTTACACCGCCGAAGGCAAGCCCGGCTTCGATGCGGAGGTGATGACCGAGTGGTTCAGCTTCTGGCACGAGCTGCGCCAGAAGAAGGCGATCCCGCCGGCCGACGTGCAGGCGCTGGACAAGCAGTCGCCGGAGACCAGCATGCTGGCGCTCGGCCATTCCGCCGCGATCATCACCAACTCGAACCAGCTGGTCGCGCATCAGGTGCTGAGCAAGACCAAGCTGAAGATGACGATGCAGCCGAGCGGCGGTCCGGGGGCCAAGCCCGGGCAGTATCTGAAGCCGTCGATGCTGTTCAGCATCTCGGCCCGCAGCCAGAACGCCGAGGAGGCGGTGCGCGTCGCCAATTTCTACGTGACCGACGTCGAGGCCGGGAAGGTGCTCGGGGTCGAGCGCGGCGTGCCGGCGTCGAAGGCGCTGCGCGAGGCGGTGGCGCCGACGCTCGACGAGCTCAGCCGGGCGATGCTCGACTACGTCACCTTCATCACCGACAAGGTCGGCGACCTGCCGCCGTCGCCGCCGAAGGGGGCGGGCGAAATCAACTTCCTGCTCAAGCGGGTCAACGAACAGGTCGGATTCGAGCAGGCGACGCCGGCGGACGGCGCCAAGCAGTTCGTCGACGAAGCCAACAGCATCCTCGAGCGCGGGTGACGACATGACTGTTGCGGTGCAGGCTTCGGGACGAGCGGCAGGGGTGCGGCGGGCGCGGCGGATGACCTCCCGCGCCCTGTCGGGCTACCTGTTCCTGACGCCCTGGCTGATCGGCTTCATCGGCCTGACCGCCGGGCCGATCCTGGTCTCGCTCTACCTGTCCTTCACCGATTTCGACCTGCTGCAGGCTCCGAACTGGGTCGGGGCGGCGAACTACGTCCGGATCGCCACCAACGATCCGAAGTTCCTGTCCTCGATGCAGGTCACCTTCCTGTTCGTGCTGTTCGCGGTGCCCTTGAAGCTGGCCTTCGCGCTCGCCGTGGCGATGATGCTGAACAAGGGCATCGCGGGCCTGCCGGTATACCGCGCCCTGTTCTACCTGCCGTCGCTGCTGGGCGCGAGCGTCGCCATCGCCGTGCTGTGGCGGCAGCTCTTCGCCGGCAACGGGCTGGTCAACCAGTTCCTGAGCCTGTTCGGCATCCACGGGCCGAGCTGGATCTCCAACCCGGACTACGCGCTGTCGACGCTCGTCGTCCTCAGCATCTGGCAATTCGGGTCGCCGATGATCATCTTCCTCGCCGGCCTCAGGCAGATCCCGCGCGACCTGTACGAGGCGGCGGCGATCGACGGCGCCAGGCCCTGGCACCGGTTCTGGCGCATCACCCTGCCGCTCCTGACCCCGGTCGTGTTCTTCAACGCCGTGATCCAGACGATCGAGGCGTTCAAGGCCTTCACCCCGGCCTTCATCATCAGCGAAGGCACGGGCGGGCCGATCGACTCCACCCTGTTCTACACCTTGTACCTGTACCAGGAAGCCTTCAGCAACTTCCGCATGGGCTACGCCTCGGCGCTGGCCTGGGTGCTGGTCGTGATCATCGCGCTGTTCACCGCCTTCTCCTTCCTGTCGGCGCGCTATTGGGTGCATTACGATGACTGACCTCGTCCTCAGCAGCCCCACCCGCCGCCCGCTGTCGCGGTCGCTCCTGATCCATGTGGCCCTCTGCGCCGCCTCGCTGGCGATGCTGTATCCGCTGCTGTGGATGCTCGCCAGCTCGTTCAAGGAGGATGCGCAGATCTTCTCCTCGGCCTCGCTGTGGCCGGAGAGCTTCAGCCTCGACGCCTATGTCCGGGGCTGGAGCGGGCTCGACATCAGCTTCGGCCAGTTCTTCTGGAACTCGGCCGTGATCTCGGTGCTGTCGGTGATCGGCAACGTCTTCGCCTGCTCGCTGACCGCCTTCGCCTTTGCCCGGCTGCGCTTCCCGGGCCGCAACTTCTGGTTCGCGCTGATGCTGGGCACGCTGATGCTGCCCTATCACGTGACCTTGATCCCGCAATACGTGCTGTTCCTGAACCTGGAGTGGGTCGACACCTTCCTGCCACTGGTGGTGCCGAAGTACCTGGCCTCCGACGCCTTCTTCATCTTCCTGATGGTGCAGTTCTTCCGCGGCATCCCGCGCGAGCTGGACGAGGCGGCGATGATGGATGGCTGCAAGCCCTGGACGATTTACTGGAAGATCATCCTGCCGCTGTCGAAACCGGTCCTGGCCACGGCGGCGATCTTCTCCTTCATCTGGACCTGGGACGACTTCTTCGCCCCCCTGATCTATCTGAACGACATGGGGTCCTACACGGTCCAGCTCGGCCTCCGGAACTTCGTCGATTCGACCGGCAAGTCGGACTGGAGCGCGCTGTTCGCCATGTCCGTCCTGACCCTGCTGCCGGTGTTCTTCTTCTTCCTGTTTTTCCAGCGCCTTCTGATCGAGGGCGTCGCCACCACCGGACTCAAACGCTGAACCGGGACCCCGAATGACCATCCGCTTCGCCGCCATCGGCATCAACCACAACCACATCTTCGGCCAGGTCGAGGCGCTGCTCGGCGCCGGGGGCGAGTTCGTCGCCTTCCACGCGCCGGAGGAGGATTTGGCCGGCCCGTTCCAGGACCGCTACCCGCAGGCAAAGCGCGTCTCCGACCCGCGCGCGATCCTGGAGGACCCGTCGATCCAGCTCGTCACCTCGGCCGGTATACCGGCCGACCGGGCGCCGCTCGGCATCGCCGTGATGCGGGCCGGCAAGGACTATCTCTCCGACAAGCCGGGCATGACTTCGCTGGAGCAGCTGGCCGAGGTGCGGCGGGTGCAGGCCGAGACCGGGCGGATCTATTCGATCTGCTACTCCGAGCATTTCCAGACCCGGTCGACCGTCAAGGCGGGCGAGCTGGTCCAGGCCGGGGCCATCGGCAAGGTCATCAACACGGTCGGCCTCGGGCCGCACCGGCTCAACAGCAAGCAGCGGCCCGACTGGTTCTTCAAGCGCGCCCGCTACGGCGGCATCCTGACCGACATCGCCTCGCACCAGTTCGAGCAGTTCCTGTTCTTCGCCGGCACGCTCGACGTCGAGGTCGCCTCGGCCGCGGTCGCCAACCGGGCCAACCCGGGAACGCCGGAGCTGCAGGATTTCGGCGAGGCGCTGCTGCGCAGCCCGGACGCCACCGGCTATATCCGGATCGACTGGTTCACGCCGGACGGGCTGCCGACCTGGGGCGACGGGCGGCTGACCATCCTCGGCACGGAGGGCTATATCGAGCTGCGCAAATATGTCGACCCGACCGGCCAGCCCGGCACGGACCATCTGATCCTGGTCGATCGGAAGGGCATGCAGCGGATCGACTGCAGCAACGTCGAGCTGCCCTTCGGCCGGCAGCTGGTCGCCGACGTGCTGAACCGGACGGAGACAGCGATGAGCCAGGAGCACTGTTTCAAGGCGATGGAGCTGGCGCTGACGGCGCAGGCGATGGCGGAATCGACCGCCGGGCGGAGGGCGTAAGAATGGCGGTCCGTAACGTTGCCGTGATCGGCCTGGGCGTCGGCCGCGGCCATATCGCCGAAGGCTATGCCGCCCATCCCGACAAGTTCCGGGTCGAGGCGATCTGCGACCTGAACCCGGAGCGCCTGGCCGAGATCGGCGACGAGTTCAACATCCCGGTGCGGACCACCCGCTTCGACGAGATCCTGCGCATGCCGGAGATCGAGGTGGTCGACATCTGCACCCCGCCGACGGTGCATATCGGCCAGATCCTGGCGGCGCTCGAGGCCGGCAAGCAGGTGATCTGCGAGAAGCCGCTGGTCGGGTCGCTGGCCGATCTCGACCGGGTGGTCGAGGCCGAGGCGGCGGCGCCCGGCCGGGTGATGCCGATCTTCCAGTACCGCTACGGCGACGGGCTGCAGAAGGCCAAGCGCATCGTCGAGGCAGGGATCGCCGGCAAGCCGTATCTGGCCACGGTGGAGACCGCCTGGAACCGCGGCGCCAAATACTATTCTGTGCCCTGGCGCGGCCGGCTGGACACCGAGCTGGGCGGCGTGCTGCTGACCCACGCCATCCATTCGCATGACATCATGACCTGGATGCTGGGGCCGGTGGCCTCGGTCTACTGCCGCACCGCGACCCGAGTGAACCCGATCGAGGTCGAGGACTGCGCCGTGGCCAGCGTGGTGATGCAGAGCGGCGCCCTGGTCTCGCTCGCCGCCACCCTCGGCTCGCAGGTCGAGATCAGCCGGCTGCGCTTCTGCTTCGAGAATGTCACCTTCGAGAGCGGCCTCAAGCCCTATGCTCCGGGTGACGCGCCGTGGCAGATCACCCCGGCCTCGCCCGAGATCGCGCAGCGGATCGAAGGCGCGCTGGCGGATTGGGAGCCGGTGCCGTCGCGCTTCGCCGGCCAGCTCGGCCGCTACCACAAGGCGCTGGAGACCGGCGGCCCGCTGCCGGTGACACTGGACGATGCGCGGCGGTCGCTGGAATTGGCGACGGCGCTGTTCCATTCTGCGGAGACCGGCCGGCCGGTCGAGCTGCCGATCGGCCGGGATCACCCCAAATACGCCGACTGGCGTCCGCAACCGAAGGCCTCCGCCGCATGAGCCTGCATCCGGATCGTCTGTTCTCGCCGGACCCGACCCAGCGGGCCATCGCCCGGCGCCTCTACGCCGAGGTCGCCGGCCTGCCGCTGATCAGCCCGCACGGCCACACCGACCCGGCCTGGTACGCCAAGGACGAGCCGTTCCCCGACCCGGCCTCGCTGCTGATCATCCCGGACCACTATATCTTCCGCATGCTCTACAGCCAGGGCGTGCGGCTGGACGATCTCGGCGTGCCGCGGCGTGACGGCGGGCCGGTCGAGACCGATCCGCGGGCGATCTGGCGGCGCTTCGCCGAGCATTGGCATCTGTTCCGCGGCACCCCGACCCGGATGTGGCTCGACCACACCTTCGAGACGCTGTTCGGGGTGGAAGAGCGGCTGACGCCGGCCAGCGCCGACCGGATCTATGACCGCATCGCGGAGCGGCTGGCCCGGCCGGAGTTCCGGCCGCGGGCGCTGTTCGAGCGTTTCAATATCGAGGTCATCGCCACCACGGAATCGCCGCTCGACCCGCTCGACCACCACCGGGCGATCCGCGACAGCGGCTGGAAGGGCAGGGTGGTCACCGCCTTCCGGCCCGACCCGGTGGTGGACCCGGAGTTCGACGGGTTCCGCGAGGGGCTGGAGCGGCTGGGCCAGATCACCGGCGAGGACACGTTGTCCTGGCGCGGCTATCTCGCCGCCCTGGCGCAGCGGCGTGCCTACTTCAAGAGCATGGGCGCGACCTCGACCGACCACGGCCACCCGACCGCGGCGACCGCGGATCTCGATCCCGTGCCGGCGGTGACGCTGTTCGAGAAGATCGTCTCCGGCCGGTTCGAGCCGAAGGATGCCGAGCTGTTCCGGGCCCAGATGCTGACCGAGATGGCGCGGATGAGCCTCGAAGACGGCCTGGTCATGCAGATCCATCCCGGCTCCTTCCGCAACCACAACACGGCGCTGCACCAAGAGTTCGGCCGAGACAAGGGCGCCGACATCCCGACCCGGACCGACTATGTCCACGCGCTGAAGCCGCTGCTCGACCGCTTCGGCAACGAACGGGACCTGACGGTGATCCTGTTCACCCTGGACGAGAGCACCTATGCGCGCGAGCTGGCGCCGCTGGCCGGGCACTATCCCTGCCTGCGGCTCGGGCCGCCCTGGTGGTTCTTCGACAGCCCGGAGGGGATGCTGCGCTTCCGCGAGCTGGCGACCGAGACGGCCGGCTTCTACAACACCGTCGGCTTCAACGACGACACCCGCGCCTTCCCATCGATCCCGGCCCGGCACGACGTGGCCCGGCGGATCGACTGCCGTTACCTAGCCCAGCTGGTCGCCGAGCACCGTCTGGACGAGGACGAGGCGGCGGAAGTCGCGGTCGACCTGGCCTACCGGCTGCCGAAGGCGGCGTACAAGCTGTGAGGGCGGCGGGCCCGGCAGGATCAGCCGGGCCCGGCCCAGGTCTCCTGCAGGTGCCGCCACAGCACCGTGTCGTCCCGCACCTCCAGGAGGGCGGTCGACCGCCGGAGGCTCTCGACGCCGCGAGCGCTCTGCCACTCGTCATAGGTGCACAGGCGGAACCCGCCGGGCAGGGCGACGCGCACGGCCGAATTCCGGATCTCGATCCGGAATGGCGCGGCCGGGTCGGCGTGCGCGCCGCGCGCTTGGCGCAGCCAGCCGACCACCGCGGCGCGGTCCAGCACCGCGCCGTCCGGGGCGATCAGCGTGAAGTCGGAGGGCCAGACCGGTTCGACCCCGGCGAACTCCGCCGGATCGGCGGCGGCGTCGCCCAGCCAGCGCTCGAAGAAGCGGTGCAGCCGTTCGATCTCGTCGAGACAGCGGTCGCCGATCGGGTCGTTCATCTCAGGGCCTCAGTCGATGGGTTTGATTGACATTTGTCCGATAAAGGTCCGGAGTCGGAACGTACCCGTGCACGCAGTCCGTCGAGAACAGGCATTCAAATCATGAATTTTCAGCCCGGCCGAAGCGAAGACGTTCCGGTCGTGGTCCCTGCGGAACTGCATCCCGCCCCCCGGGATCGTCGCATCGAGATATCGGCCCAGATCCTGGCCGGGCTGGCCCTGCTCGGCAGCCTGTGGTTCGGCCTGTTGGCCGCCCTGCTGGCGGGCCTGTTGATCCACGAGCTGGTACATGCCGTGGCGCCGGCGTTCCGCCGCTTCGGCGCCCTGCACAAGACCGGCCGCATCATCGCCCTCGGCCTGCTGACGGCCGTGCTGAGCCTGGCCGTGATCTTCGGGATCGTCGAGCTGATCTCGGTTCTCACCGATCGGCCGGAGGGGCTGGTCGCCGTGATGCGCAAGATGGCCGAAGCGGTGGAGCGGGCGAGCCAGCAGCTGCCGCCCTGGATCGTCGCCTACATTCCGAACAGCGGCCACGACCTCGACACCATGCTGGCGCAGTCCCTGCGCGACCACGCGCGGGACCTGCTGCGGATCACCACCGATGTCGGGCGAGTCCTGGTGCATATCATCATCGGCTTGGTGATCGGCGGCATGATTGCCATCGCCGATCTGACGGAACGGCCAGGCCGCGGCCCGCTCGCCCGGTCGCTGGCGGAGCGGGCCCGCCTCCTGGCCCTGTCGTTCCGCCGCGTCGTCTTCGCCCAGGTGCGGATCTCCGCCCTGAACACGGCGCTGACGGCGATCTACCTGGTTGGCGTCCTGCCCCTGTTCGGCGTCCATCTGCCGCTGACCAAGACCATGATCGCGGTCACCTTCGTCTGCGGCCTGCTGCCGGTGATCGGCAACCTGATCTCGAACACCGTCATCACGATCATCAGCCTGAGCCTGTCGGTCTATGTCGCCGCGGCGTCGCTGGCCTTCCTGATCATCATCCACAAGCTGGAATACTTCATCAACGCGAAGATCGTCGGCACCCAGATCCACGCCAAGGCCTGGGAGATCCTGATCGCGATGCTGCTGATGGAGGCGGCATTCGGCGTGCCGGGCGTGATCGCGGCGCCGGTCTTCTACGCCTATCTCAAGGTCGAGCTGGGGCGGAGCAGGCTGATCTGAGGCGGAAGGACGTTCCGCCCCTCGTCATGGCGAGCCCCGCAGGGGCGTGGTCATCCAGGATGGTCGGGCCTGCTCCGGCTGCGGGACTGGATGGCCACGCTTCGCTCGCCATGACGCTGTTGGGGGCGGCCCCGGCTACATCGGCGGCACCAGCCCGTCCTTGCCGACCTGGACCGCGTGCGAGACCAGCGACCCGTCGGCGGCTTTGACCGCCATGACGATGACATGGGCGCCCTTGGCCAGCATGGCGCGGCTGCCGGGCTCATAGGTCACCACCGGCACGTCGGGGGGCACCACCAGCCTGGTCTCGACGCCCTGGTAGCGCAGCGTCACCACCCGTCCCTCGGTGCCCTCGACATCGCCGGCGGTGGCGTTGGTCATGGTGCTGCCGGGCTGCAGGTCGAACGGACGCTGGCCCTCGCCGACGCCGCGCATGCTCTCCGGAAACACCTGCACTTCCAGGGCGCGCAGGCTGCCGTCGGGCTGCGGCATGGCCGCGCTGCCGATATAGCTGCCGGGCTTGATGTCCTGGATGCCGGCCGGGGCGATCGCCCGCACCGTCGCATCGTCGGCCAGGGTGACGGTCGCGGTACCGCCGCCGCGGGCGGCGATGGTCAGCACCGGGCCGTCGACCGCTTCGATCGTGCCGCGGATGCGCTGCTGCGGCGGGGCCTGGGCCGCGGCCGGAAGGGCCGAGAAAAGGGCCAACAGAGCCAGGCTGGCGATCGCGCTGCGCATCATGGCGAATCCTCGTGCGTCGACATCCCCCTTGGAAGCGATACGCCCGGACCCGTCCGGCGGTTACATGAATTCCGTCTCAGGACCGACGGCCGGCCTGCCATTCCTTCCGTGCCAGGGCGATCAACAGCGCGTCGTCGACGGTGTCGGAGGGCGGCAGCCCCTCGGCGCGGCGGAAGGCGTCGGCGGAAGCGTAGCCCAGTGCCGCCAGCAGGCGCAGCGCCGCCGCGGCCTTGGCCGCCTCCGACCGGGCGCTGAGGAACAGGACGGCGTGGCGGGGCGCGTCCTTTTCCTCCGCCAGCGCGCGGGCGAACCAGATCACCGCCTCGATCTCGTCGCGGGTGACGCCGCGGCCGGTCTCGTAGACGATGCCCAGCTCGCGCTGGGCCTCGGCATGGCCCTTCTCGGCGGCGACGCGGAACCAGCGCAGGGCCTCGGCATCGTCCTGCGCCACGCCGCGCCCGGCCTTGAAGTGGCTGCCCAGGTGATAGGCGGCCCTCGCATCGCCCTGATCGGCGGCGAGACGGTACAGGCGCAGCGCCTTGACGTGGTTCTGCGCCAGGCCGCGGCCCTCTTCATACATCCGGCCGAGATTGACCTGGGCATAGGCGTAGCCCTGATCGGCCGACCGGCGATACCAGCGCGCCGCCTCGGCCTCGTCCTTGGCGACGCCGCGGCCCTGCTGGTGCATCCAGGCGAGGCTGGCCTCGGCCCGGGCAGAGCCCTGGTCGGCGGCCAGACGGTAGAGGCGCACCGCCTCAACATCGTCCTGCGCCACGCCCTGGCCGTCGCGGTAGAGATCGCCCAGCTCGATCTGCGCCCGCGCCAGGCCCTGATCAGCGGCGAGGCGATAGAGGCGGGCGGCCTCGGCCAGGTCCTTGGCCACGCCGCTGCCGCTCTCATACAGCCAAGCGAGGCTGCTCTGGGCGTGGTCATAGCCCTGCTCTGCCGCCAGCTGGTACCACCGCGCGGCCTCGGCATCGTCCTCGGCCACACCCTGGCCGGTGTCGTACAGGATACCGACGGCGTTCTGGGCCTCGGCATAGCCCTGCTTGGCGGCGAGGCGGTACCAGCGCATTGCCTTACCATCGTCCTCGAGCACGCCGCGGCCGCGGTCGTACATGGCGCCGAGCTCGGCCTGCGCCCGCGCATAGCCCCGCGCCGCCGCCCGGCGGTACCAGCGCACCGCCTCGGCCGGGTCCTCGGCCACGCCGCGGCCGCCGTCAACCATGAAGGCCAAGTTGGTCTGCGCCCGGGCCAGCCCCTGGTCGGCCGCCAAGCGATAGAGGCGCACGGCCTCGGCCTTGTCCATCGCCACGCCGCGCCCGGCCTCGTACATCCAGCCCAGATCGGTGCGGGCCGAAGCATCTCCCTGGTCGGCGGCCAGGCGGTAGAGGCGCACCGCCTCGGCGTCGTCCTGCGGCACGCCGCGGCCGGAATAGTACAGATCCGCCAGAAGGCGCTGGCCGACGGCATATCCGGCCCCGGCCGCGCGGCCATACCAATAGGCTGCGGCGGCATAGTCCACGGGGCCGCCGCGGCCGTTCTCGCACATGTAGCCGAGGCTGGCCTGGGCCGGCGTATAGCCTTGCTCCGCGGCCAGGCGGTACAGGCGCACCGCCTCGGCCTCGCTGCGCTCGACGCCGCGCCCGTCCTGATACATGTAGCCGAGATAGGTCTGGCCGCGGTCGAGGCCCTGGGCCGCCGACAGCCGATACCAGCGCACGGCCTCGGCATCGTCCCGCGCGACCCCGGCGCCGTCGCGATACATGTCGCCGAGATAGGCCTGGGCCCTGGCATGGCCCTGCTCGGCCGCCAGCCGGTACCAGCGCGCTGCCTCGGAAAGATCCCGCTCCACGCCGTCTCCGGCCTCGTAGCGGACGCCGAGCCGGAGCTGGGCCTGGGCACTCCCGGATTCGGCGGCCAGCCGCAGGCTGCGCAGCAGCACTTCCTCCGGCCCTGCCGATCTGATGACGACGATATCGGTGAGATCCGCCGGCCCAGCCGAAACGAGGGGCGACGGGGAGGCCAGGGCGGCCGGCGACGCCAGCAGAAGCCCCAGCACGAAACCATGAATGCGCATACGAAATGACGGTGCGAGAAATCCCCCTTGTTCACCCCATCCTCATCGAAACCGGCCTCGCTGTCGATGCCGATCGTTCCGGGGCCGGTTGATTTCAAGCGAACCGCGGTCAGCCCTTCGACGCGCTTTCCTGCCAGCGGGCCATCAGCGTGTTGGACGGCAGGCTCTCGTCGACCAGCTTCTTCGCCGTCTCGACCCCGGCCACCGGCAGGCCCTTCGGGTCCAGGAGGCCGATCTGCACCAGGACCGACGCCTGGTCCCAGTAGATGTGCTCGTTGTACAGCTTGTCGCCGCGGAAGCGGACGATCGCGACCAGCGGGATTTCGACATAACGCCCGGTCGGCGGGATGCCGGGCAGCATCCAGTCGATCTCGATGTCGTGGGTGAAGCAGAACAGCATCTCATCGACCAGCCGGTCGACACCGATGGTGCGGCTGATCGGGATCAGCTTGGTGTCCTTCGGCGTCTTCGGGATGAAATGGTTGGTGTAGAAGCGGTACAGGTCGTCCTGGCCGACCCCGCCGGTCATGGTCGGAATGTGGTTGACGTAAGGCTCGGCCACCATCGTCGTCATGGTGGCGCGGGCGTCGCGGGTGGCGAACTCCAGCTCCGTGTGTCGCTCCCACAGCCCCGACAGGTCGTAATGCGGCCCCATCACCCGGCGGAACAGGGCCAGGCTGCGGGAATGGGCCATCAGTGCGGCCGGCTTGTCGAAGGCCGCCCGCTCCGGCACGTTGAAGCCGTGATCGGCGCCCGGATAGAGGAAGAGCTGGACGTCCTCGCGGCCCTCGAAGGCGGCGGCGATCGCGTCCCGGGTCTGCGGCGGCAGGTGGCGGTCCTTCTCCGGGAAGTGGAACACCATCGGGCAGCGGATCGCATCGGCCTCGCCCAGCAGCGGCTCCAGCCCCGTGCCGTAATAGCTGACCGCGGCGTCGACATGGCTGCGCGCGGCGACCAGATAGGCCAGCCGGCCGCCCAGGCAGAAGCCCAGCGCGCCGACCTTGCCGCGACATTCCGGCAGCCGGCGCAGCGTCGCCAAGGCGGCGCCGCAATCGGCGACGGCGCGGTCGACATCGAAGCGGCCCAGGAGCTCGCGGGCGCGGGCCACCTCGGCTTCGCCGTAGCCGAGCTCGACCCGCGGCTCCAACCGCCAGAACAGGTCCGGCGCCAGCACCACATAGCCTTCCTCGGCATAGAGGTCGGCGACCGCCCGGATATGCGCGTTGACGCCGAAGATCTCCTGCAGCAGCAGGATGCCTGGGCCGAATCCGCTGGCCGGCACCGCGAGATAGCCCTGGAACCGGCCGCCATCATCGGCCGTGATGTCGATCCATCTGCTGGTCATTGCTGATCCTCGCTCCGGAAGCGGCCAGCCGTCCCGGCCCGCAGGCATGGGGGGCTGCGTCGGCCGCGGTTATACTTTAAACTTAAAACAGATCGGGTGGCCACCGGCCGTGTTCAGGACCAAAGAAGAATGATCGACGCAGAGACCGCGGTGACCGACCGGCCCAAGGATCATCGCCTCGAATTGCGGCTGTGGCTGCGGCTCCTGACCTGCACCACCATGATCGAGCGCGAGGTCCGGCGGCGCTTGGCCGAGAGCTTCGATACCACCCTGCCGCGCTTCGACCTGATGGCCCAGCTGTACAAGATGCGCGAAGGGCTGACGCTGGGCGAGCTGAGCCAGCGGCTGATGGTGTCGAACGGCAACATGACCGGGCTGGTCGAGCGGCTGGTCGAAGGCGGGCTGCTGGCGCGCGCGCAGTCGCCGGAGGACCGGCGCAAGCACGTCATCCGCCTGACCGAAGAGGGTGAGCGCCAGTTCGCGGCGATGGCGGCGGCGCATGGCGACTGGGTGGCCGAGATGACGGCGGGGCTCGCGACCGAGGAGATCGAGCGGCTGATGGATCTCCTCGGCCGCACCAAGACCTCGGTCGCCGAAGCCACCCGGCCGCGCGGGCGGGGCCGGGCGGAGTAGAACCCCTCCGCCCGGCGGTCTCTCAGGTGGCGCGGGCCAGGCGCGGCGCCACAGCCAGGTTGACCACCACCGCGACCGCGATGTTGATCGCCAGCGCCAGCAGCCCGGCATAGACCGTGACGGTGGTGCCGCCGATGGTCAGCGCCTGCAGCGGCTTCAGCCCGTTCTGCCAGACGATCCAGCTGCCGCCGAAGAAGCCGGCCGCCCAGCCGGCCAGCAGCGCCGGCGCCCGGAACCAGCCGACATAGAGCCCGAACACCAGCGCCGGCAGGGTCTGCAGGATCCAGACGCCGCCGAGCAGCTGCAGGTCGAGCGCGAACTGCGTCGGCAGGAAGACGATCACCAAGAGGGCGCCGACCTTGACCACCAGCGAGGTGATCTTGGCCACCTGCGCCTCGCCGGCATGGCTGACGCCGGGCGCGACATAGGCTTTCCAGAAGTTGCGGGTGAACAGGTTGGCGGCGCCGATGCTCATCACCGCCGCCGGCACCAGGGCGCCGATGGCGATGGCGGCGAAGGCGAAGCCGGCGAACCAGCTGGGGAACAGCGTCTGGAACAGCGCCGGCACCACGTCGTTCGGGCTGGCGATCTGCAGATGCGCGGCATGGCCCATATAGCCGAGCAGGGCGAGGAGGCCGAGCAGCAGCGTATAGGCCGGCAATAGCGCCGCGTTCTTGCGGATGGTGTTGGCGCTGGCCGAGGCGAAGATGCCGGTCAGGGTGTGTGGGTACATGAAGGCGGCGAGGGCCGACCCGAAGGCCAGCGAGGCATAGGCCACCATCTGGCTGTCGCCGAGGAGGAGCCCGCCCGACCCCTTGGCCTGGAACGCCTGGTCGGCCGCCTGGAACACGCTGGCGTAGCCGCCCAGCTCCCACGGGATCAGCGCCACCGCGGCCAGCACCGCGATGTAGATCATGATGTCCTTGACGAAGGCGATCAGCGCCGGGGCGCGCAGGCCGGCGGAATAGGTATAGAGCGCCAGGATGACGAAGGCGATGGTCAGCGGCAGCTCGCCGGTCAGGCCCAGCGCCTTGATAACCGCGGCCATGCCGACCAGCTGCAGCGCGATATAGGGCATGACGGCGAGGACGCCGGTGATGGCGACCGCCAGCTCCAGCCCGCGCGAGCCGTACTGGCCGTAGACCACGTCGCCGGCGGTGACGTAGCCCCGCTCCTTGGCGCGGTGCCACAGCTTCGGCATCACCAGGAAGACGAAGGGGTAGACGATGATGGTGTAGGGCAGGGCGAAGAAGCCGTAGGCGCCGACGGCATAGACCAGGGCCGGCACCGCGATCACGGTGTAGGCGGTGTAGAAGTCGCCGCCGACCAGGAACCAGGTGATCCAGGTGCCGAAGCGGCGGCCGCCCAGCCCCCATTCGTCGATATGGGCCAGCGTCTCGCCCCGCTTCCAGCGGGCGGCGGCGAAGCCCATGACGGTGACGAGGACGAAGAAGAAGGCGAAGACGGCGAGGGCGACGACATCCAGCTCAGTCGTCATGGCGCACGCTCCGATAGGCGATCCAGATGATCAGCGCGGTCAGCGGCACCCAGGCGAACTGATACCAGTAGAAGAACGGGAAGCCGAGGATCTCCGGCTCCCGCGCATTGTAGAACGGCACCCACAGGAGCCCGATATAGGGCAGGAGCAGCAGCCACAGGGCGGGCCGCCGTGAACGCTCAGACATGGCAAATCCTTCCGTCGCGGGCCCGGATTTCTCCGGGTCCGATTCGCCGGTCAACCTGCCATCGTCCCCGGAGATGTTAACCCGAATAACGGCATGGCGGCATTGCCGGTAGACGAACCTGGTCCGGTCCTGAAGGGAGCCGTGGGCGAGGCGCGGGTTACCGGCTGGTCGAGAGCAACAGCTTCCCTGCGAACAGGCCCATCAGACCGGCGAAGACGTAGTCCAGGACGCGCATGACCCGCCGATTCGTCCTGCAGGCCGCCATGAATCGCTCCGCGCTGAGGATGATCACCCCGCACACCAAGGCCCCGACGGCGATGAAGAGCAGGCTCAGGAACAGCGTCTTTCCGGACGCCTGCGGATCGTCCGGGCCGACGAATTGCGGCAGGAAGGTCAGGAAGAACATCACGATCTTCGGGTTGAGCAGGTTGATCGCAACCCCACCGAGATAGGCGCTGAGAGCGCTGTTCCCGCCGTTGTCTTGTTCCGTCGTCGGAAGCGTCGCGCCATGCCGGATCGCCTGCAGACCCAGCCACAGCAGGTAGCCGCAGCCGACGATCTTCAAGACCATGAAGACCGCGGCCGATGATGCGAGGAGCGCCGAGAGGCCGAGCGCGGCCAGCAGGGCATGGCACAGAAGGCCGGTGAGGGCTCCAAGCAGAGCCAGAAAACCGAGGCGCCGCCCGCCCCGGGCCGTGCGTCCGAGGAAGAACGCCATGTCCGGCCCCGGGGTGATCGCAAGCATGGCGCTCGCGGCGACAAAGCCAAGAAGGATGGGGAGAGACGGCAGGATTTCCAACAGAGCCCCCATGGTGGGCAATGGGCGGGACCGGATCTGCGGCGACCACGATGACGCGACGGGTCACGTGCCACAAGCGGTCGGATCAGCCGCTGCTTCTCTCGTCGGCCGGTGCGGCCTATTCAGCGCCGGCCGGGGCGCCCTGGTTCGGGGGCGCCTGCTCGACCAGCAGGCGCCCAAGGATCCGGCCGAGAAAGCGCTGCAAGTCGTCCATCACGGTGTAGAACACCGGCACATAGACGAGGCTGAGCGCGGTCGAGGAGACGAGGCCGCCGATCACCGCGATCGCCATCGGCGCGCGGGATTCGGCATCGGCGCCGATGCCGAGCGCGATCGGCAGCATGCCCGCGGCCATGGCGATCGAGGTCATGACGATCGGCCGGGCCCGCTTGGCCGCGGCGTCGAGCAGGGCGGATGCGCGGTCCAGGCCGCGCCGCTGCGCCAGGATCGCGTATTCGACCAGCAGGATCGAGTTCTTGGCGGCGATGCCGAGCAGCATCAGCAGGCCGATGAAGGCCGAGATCGCCATGGCATGGCCGGTGATCAGGAGGAATCCGAGCGCGCCGCCGATCGACAGCGGCAGGGCGACCAGGATGGTGACCGGCTGGATGAAGCCGCGGAACAGCAGCACCAGCGTCACATACATCAGGAACACGCCGGCGGTGACGGCCATGGCGAAGCCGCGCATCAGCTCCTGCATCCGCTCCTGGTCGCCGCGCTTCAGCTCGGTAACGCCGGCCGGCAGATGCTGCATGGTCGGCAGCTGCGCGATCCGCTGCGTCGCCTCGCCCAGCGGGATGCCTGCCAGCTCCGCCTCGATCGTGGCGCTGCGGCTGCGGTCGACCCGGGTGATGCTGTTCGGCCCGGCGCCGTAAGCGATGTCGGCGACGGCGCCCAGCGGCACGGTCGCGTTGCCGCCCTTGACCGGCAGGTCGGCGATCACCGCGGGGTCGTCGAGCGCATCGTCGTTCAGGGTGACGAGGATCGAGATCTGCCGGTCGCCGAGATTGTATTTCGGCAGGTTCTGGTCGATGTCACCGACGGTGGCGACGCTGACGGTCGAGGCGATGGTCTGCGGCGTCACCCCGGCCTCCGCCGCCCGGGCGGTGTCGGGGGTGACGATGATCTCCGGCCGCGCGATCGTCTCGGTCGAGACCACATTGGCCAGACCCGGCACGCCGCGCATCTCGCGCAGCAGCGATGCGCTCGCCGCCTGCAGCGCCGCCTGGTCGTCGCCGGCCAGGGTGACCGAGACCTTGGCGCCGGACTGGCCGTCGGCGCCGAACTGGACCCGGATGCCGGGGATATCCTGCAGTAAAGTCCGGGCGCGGGCCTCGAACTCCTGCTGCGAGACGCTTCGCTCGCCGCGCGGGACGAGGTTCACCGTCAGCGTGGCGGAGCGCACCTCGCCCGTGGCCTTGCTGCCCGGCCCCTGGCCGGAGGTGGTGGCGCTGCCGATCGCGGCGAAGACGCTCGCCACCTCCGGCTCCGTCTTCAGCCGGCGCGAGATCTTCACCACCGCCGCATCGGTCTCGGCCAGGGTCGCGCCCGGCGGCAGCTCGACCTTGGCGATCGAGCGGCCGCGGTCAGTCGCAGGCATGAATTCGGTCTGCAGCTGCGAGGCCAGAGCAAGCGAGCCGACGAAGAAGGCGATACCGAGGCCGAGCGTGATCCAGCGGTGCCGCAGTGCCAGCCGAAGCAGCCAGAGATAGGTCGGGACCCAGCGCGGCGTGTCCTCCTCATGCCCGCCGGCGCGGATCAGATAGGCGCCCATCAGCGGCGTCAGCATGCGCGCGACGATGAGGGAGAAGGCGACCGAGACGCAGGTCGCGACCGCGAAATCCTTGAAGATCTGCCCGGGGATGCCGGGCATGAAGGCGACCGGCAGGAACACCGCGATGATGGTGCCAGTGGTGGCGACGACGGCGAGGCCGATCTCGTCCGCCGCCTCCATCGCGGCCTCGAAGGCGCGCTTGCCGCTCTGCCGCATGTGCCGGACGATGTTCTCGATCTCGACGATCGCGTCGTCGACCAGGATGCCGACGACGAGCGACAGTGCCAGCAGCGTGATGGTGTTGAGCGAGATGTCGAACAGCGCCATCACCGCGAAGGTCGGGATCAGCGACAGCGGCAGCGCGACCGAGGAGACGAGGGTCGCCCGGATGTCGCGCAGGAACAGCCAGACCACGCCCATGGCCAGCAGGGCGCCGAGCCACAACGCCTCCAGCGCCGCGTCGTAGCTTTCGAGGACGAAGCCGGAGGAGGAGGTCACCTCCTGGAAGCGGAGGTCGGGGCGCGCGGCGCCGATCTCGGCGACCTTGGCGCGCACCGCCTCGGTGACGTCGATCTCGCTCGACCCGACGCTGCGGTAGACGCTGAAGGCGACGACCTCGCGGCCGTCCAGCCGGGCGCGCTGGCGCGGCGTGTCCCAGCTGTCCTCGACCGTGCCGAGGTCGCCGAGCCGGACCTCGCGGCCGTCGGACAGCGGGATCCGGGCCTCGGCCAAGCCCGCGACCGAGCCGGCGCTGCCGAGGGTGCGAATCGACTGCTCCCGCTCGCTGCGCCCGACCCGGCCGCCCGGCTGGTTGACATTGGTCTCGGCCAGGGTCTGGCTGACCTCGCCGGCGGTGACGCCCAGCGCGCGCAGCCGGTCGGGGTCGAGCCGCACCCGGATCATCCGGTCGACGCCGCCGGACCGCTCGATCTTGGATACGCCGTCGACGCCGAGCAGCGCCTTGGCGATGTCGTTGTCGACGGCCCAGCTCAGCTGGTCCGGGCTCATCGCCGGAGCGTCGACCACGAAGGTGACGACCGAATTGCCGGTGGCGTCGATCCGCTCCACCACCGGCGTCCGGGCGGCGGCGGGCAGGTCGGCCTCGATACTCGACACTGCATTGCGCACATCATTGGTGGCACGGTCGATATCGGTGCCGAACTTGAACTCGATGGTGGTGACCGAGCTGCCTTCGCTGACCGTGGAGGAGATGTCGTCGACATTGTCGATGCCGGCGACGGCGTTCTCGACGATCTGCGTGACCTGGGTTTCCATCTCGCTCGGCGCCGCGCCGGTCTGGGTCACCGTGACCGTCACCATCGGCAGGTCGATGTCCGGCATGTTGTTGCTGCGCAGCTGGGCGAATCCGAAGATCCCGCCCGCGGCCAGCACCAGGAACAAAACGATGGTCGGGACCGGGTTGCGGATCGACCAGGAGGAGATCGCGTTCATCGGGCGGACTCCGCCACCGTTTCGGCCTTGGCCGCGGCAATGCGGACGCGGCTGCCGTCGTCGAGGAAGCCGGCGCCGGCGGTGACGACCGGTTCGCCTTCGGACAGGCCATCCTCGATCGCCACCCGGCCATTGCTGCGGCTGCCGGTGCGCACGGCGCGCAGCCGCGCGATGCCATCGGCGTCGACCGTGAAGACCCGCGGCTGGCCCTCGCGCCACACCAGCGCCGCCTCCGGCACGGTCAGGACGCTGCCGTCGTCTGCGGTGATCGCCACGCGCGCGAACATGCCGGGCTTCAGCGCGCTTCCGGCCGGCAGGTCGGCATAGACGGTGCCCAGCCGGGTGGTGGCGTCGACCTTCTCCGCCGCCGCCCGCACCGCCGCCTGCGTCACACTCCCGGCGGCATCGGTCACCGTCACCGCCTGGCCCGGCCGGATCGCGACAAGATCCCGTTCCGGCACCAGGGCCTGGACCTCAAGGCGGCCGTCGCGGATCAGATGGACGAGTTCGGTGCCGCTCTGCACCACGGTGCCCAGCACGGCCGGCTTCTCCGAGACGAGGCCGGCGACGGGGGCGGTGATGCGGGTCTGATCCAGCTGCACCTGCAGCCGCTGCAGCGCGGCCTGGGCCTGGGCCAGCGACGCGCGGCTGGTCCGCACCGTGGCGGCGTTCTGGTCTGCCGTCTCCTGGCTGATCGCCTTGGCCGCCAGCATGCGGCGGGAGCGGGCGTCGACCTGCTCGGCATTGTCCAGCGTCGCCCGGGCCTGGTCGATCGCCGCCTGCTGCTCAGCGATCTGCGCCTGCAGCGAGCGGTCGTCCAGCCGGGCCAGGAGCTGCCCTTTTTCGACGCGGTCGCCCTCCTGGACCGGGATCTCGACGATGGCGAGGCCGCTCAGCTCGGCGCTGACCGTCAGCTCCTGCCAGGCGGCGACGCTGCCGGTCGCTGAGACGGTCCGGGTCAAGCGTTCGGCCCGCGCCGGCTCGACGCCCACGGTCAGGGCCACCGGGGCCTTCACCGCTTCCGAGGCGGAAGCCTCTTCGGCTGGCTTCGGGTCGCGGCAGGCTGCGAGCGCGAAGAGGGCAAACGGAAGGAGGCAGAGCAGGGCGGGACGTCGGTGTCGTGGCATCGGCAATGGTCTTCGAAGACACCCGGGCGTGCGGCCGGCGATTGGGCCGCGACCCTAAGGCGAAGCCATTGCTGTGGTTGGTCCGCTGATTGCCGAATGCGAACGGACCGGCGCGTTTCGTGTCGGAACATTGCCGACGCGGGACCGGCAATGTTTCGTTGCAAAATCGGTCGCCGATCCAGCGACGCCGTCTATGTCTTCAGCCGATATCCGGTCTTGAAGATCCAGGCCACGACCGCCAGGCAGATCGCCAGGAACGCCAGGGTCATGGCGAGGCTCAGGGCGACGCTCACATCGGGGATGCCGTAGAAGCTCCAGCGGAAGCCGCTGATCAGGTAGACCACGGGGTTGAACAGCGCGACCGTCTGCCAGAAGGGCGGCAGCATGGAGATGGAGTAGAAGCTGCCGCCGAGGAAGGTCAGCGGCGTGATGATCAGCAGCGGCACCAGCTGCAGCTTCTCGAACCCGTCGGCCCAGATGCCGATGATGAAGCCGAACAGGCTGAAGGTGACGGCCGTGAGCACAAGGAACAGCAGCATCCAGACGGGATGGGCGATCTGCAGCGGCACGAACAGCCCCGCCGTCGCCAGGATGATCAGGCCGAGGATGATCGACTTGGTCGCGGCCGCCCCGACATAGGCGACCACGATCTCGAAATAGGACGCGGGCGCCGACAGCAGCTCGTAGATCGTGCCGATGAATTTCGGGAAGTAGATGCCGATCGAGGCGTTGGAGATGCTCTGCGTCAGCAGCGACAGCATGATCAGCCCGGGGACGATGAAGGCGCCGTAGCTGACCCCGTGGATTTGCTCGATGCGCGAGCCCAGCGCCGCGCCGAAGACGACGAAGTACAGTGAGGTCGAGATCACCGGGGACAGGATGCTCTGCAGCAGGGTGCGCCCGGTGCGCGCCATCTCGGACAGGTAGATCGCGCGGATCGCGTAGAGGTTCATCGCCGTTCGCTCACCAGCTTGACGAAGATCTCCTCCAGCGAGCTCTGGCTCGTCCGGAGGTCCTTGAACCGGATCCCGGCGTCGCTGACCGCCTGCAGCACCGCGGTGATCCCGGTCCGCTCGCCCTGCGTGTCGTAGGTGTAGATCAGCTCGCTGCCATCGGCCGACAGGGTGAGCTGGTGCGCGGCGAGCTCGGCGGGGATGCTGTCGAGCGGGCTCTGCAGCTGCAGCGCCAGCTCTTTCTTGCCGAGCTTGCGCATCAGCTCGGCCTTCTCCTCCACCAGGATGATCTCGCCCTTGCTGATCACCCCGATCCGGTCGGCCATCTCCTCGGCCTCCTCGATGTAGTGGGTGGTCAGGATGATGGTCACGCCGGTCTCCCGCAACGCGCGGACCAGCCGCCACATGTCCTGCCGCAGCTCGACATCGACTCCCGCCGTGGGCTCGTCGAGGAACAGGATCTGCGGTTCGTGCGCCAGCGCCTTGGCGATCAGCACCCGGCGCTTCATGCCGCCGGACAGCGTCATGATCTTGCTGTCCTTCTTGTCCCACAGCGACAGGTCCTTCAGCACCTTCTCGATATGGGCCGGGTTCGCCGGCTTGCCGAACAGACCCCGGCTGAAGCTGGCAGTGGCCCAGACGGTGGTGAAGGCGTCCGTCGTCAGCTCCTGCGGGACGAGGCCGATCCTGGACCGGGTCGCGCGGAAGTCGGTCACGATGTCGTGGCCGTCCACCGTCACGGTCCCACCGCCTGGCCGGACGATGCCGCAGATGATGTTGATCAGCGTCGTCTTGCCGGCGCCGTTGGGGCCTAGCAGGGCGAAGATTTCGCCGCGGCGGATCTCCAGGTTGACGGCCTTCAGGGCCTGGAAGCCGGAGGCGTAGGCCTTCGAGAGATTCGAGACGGTGATGATCGGCGGCATGGCGACGACGATACCCGATGCGGAGGTGATTCGATGCGGCTTCGTGAGCCGGGTGGGCGGCAGTCATAGCCAGACGGGGCGATGGCGGGCTGTGCGCCTGCGCACAGGAAGACTGCGGGAACGCGGCCTTCCGGGCTGCGGAGCCATTCCTTATGTCGACTCCCGCAACCTGACAGGAGACGAACCATGGGTGCTCCCTCCCCCGATCTCTCCAATCTGTGGCTCGCGCGCGCCTTCAATGCGCAGGACGTCGAAGCGGCGGCCGCGCTCTACCACCCCGAGGCCTCGATCGTGCAGGTGAACGAGGTCCACGGCGGCACGACGATCGCGCGCGGCGCCGACGCGATCCGGGCGACGATGGCGGCTTACATCGGCATGAAGCCTCACATGGATGTCGTGACCCACCATGTCACCATCGCCGGCGACTTCGCGATGACGCGCTCGCAGTGGCGGATCACCGGCCAGGACAGGGACGGCAGTCCGATCGAAGTCCATCATCACGGGATGGAGGTTCACCGCAAAGGTGAGGACGGCAGCTGGTACTTCTTCATCGATCACCCGTTCGGCGCCGATGCGAGCTGGGCGGTCGAGCGCCCGCCGCGGACGGATTGAGCGACGCCGTCGGAGCCGAACACGCCGATCGACTCCACCACCGATCAGCCGCCGGTCCGCTCGTCGCTGGTCACGGCACCGTCGACGAGGTGGATGCGCCGGTCCATCCGCGTCGCCAGGTCGACGTCGTGGGTCACTGCCACCACGGTCTTGCCGCGCTCGCGCACCAGCCCCGAGAGGATGGCGAAGACCTGCTCCGAGCTGTGGGAGTCGAGGCTGCCGGTCGGCTCGTCGGCCAGCAGCAGCGGCGGGTCGTTGGCCAGCGCCCGCGCCACCGCCACGCGCTGGCGCTGGCCGCCGGACAGCTGGTCCGGCCGCTTGTCGCGATGGTCGGCGAGGCCGAGCGAGTCGAGTAGCGCCTCGGCGCGCTCCCGCATCTGCCGGGCGGAGAGGCGGCCCATCTTGCGCATCGGGATCTCGATATTCTCCGTGGCCGTGAATTCCGGCAGCAGGAAGTGGAACTGAAAGACGAAGCCGATCGCTTGCAGCCGCAGCCGGGCGCGGCCGCGCTCGTCCAGCGCCGCCGCGTCCTGCCCGGCGATGCGCAGCTCCCCCTCGGTCTGCCGGTCCAGCAGGCCGAGCAGGTAGAGCAGCGAGGACTTGCCGGAGCCGGACGGGCCGGTGACGGCGACGAGCTCCCGCTCGCCGATGGTCAGCGACACGTCCTTGACCAGCGTCACCGGCACCGTCTCCGGCAGCACCCGGGTGAGGCCTCTGGCTTCGATCAGCTTTCCTGGATTCTGAGCGCTCATGTCGCCCCCCGGATGATGTCGACCGGGTTCAGCTTCGCCGCCTGGCGGGCGGGCAGGTAGCCGGCGATGCCGGCCGCGGCCAGGGCGAAGCCGGCGGCGATCAAATAGTGCCACGGGCTCCAGGTCAGCGGCAGATGCGTGATCTCGCGCCCTACCGCGGCGCCGGACAGGCGCAGCTCGATCTTCGACAGGGCGAAGCACAGGCCGAAGCCGAGCACCCAGCCGACCAGCGAGCCGGCGAGGCCGAGCGTCAGCCCCTCCAGCAGGAACAGCCGGCGCATGTCCCGCGCCTCGAAGCCGAGCGACTTCAGGATGGCGATGTCGCGCGCCTTCTCATGGGTGATGGTCGAGATGATGTTGAAGATGCCGAAGCCGGCCACCAGCAGGATGGCGCCGACCACCGTGTACATGATGATGTTGCGTATGACGAAGGCCTCCAGCAACGACTCGTTCGCCTCCTGCCAGGCCACCGCCTTATAGCCGATCTGCGCCTCCACCCGCTTGGCCACCCCCGGCGCGGCCTGCGGGTCGTCGAGGCGCAGCCGGATCTCGTTGATGGCGTTCGGCCGCTCGCTCAGGACCTGCGCGATCTTCAGCAGGACATAGCCCTCGCCCTCGTCGCGGGCGGTGACGCCGGTGTGGAAGAGGCCGACGATCTTGACCGCGCGGCTCTGGCCGGTGGCGGAGACGAGGGTGACGGTGGTGCCGAGATCGGCCCCGAGCCGCTTCGCCAGGCTGTCCCCGACGACGATGTTGTTGCCGCCGGCGATCAGCGAATCGAAGCTGCCCTGGCGGAAATCCTGGGCGATGGAGGAGACCCGGGCTTCCTGCCGCGGCTCGATGCCGAAGATGGTGATGCCGATGTCCCGCCCGCCATAGCGCACCACGCCCTGGGTCTTCAGGGTCGTCGACATCAGGCCCGGGACCCAGGCGGCCAGAGCCGCCACCGCGGCGGTCGGGTTCAGGATGCCGCGCCGGTCGTCCCGGGGCCTGAGGCCGGCGATCGCGACCGCGTCGAAGGCGTCCTCCGCCGGCTGCCGTGCCGCCGTCCGCCGCTCGTCGGTGATCTGGACATGCGGCATGGTGTCGATCAGCTGGGCGACGAAATCGTCCTCGCCGCCCTGCATCAGCGCGGCCATGGCGATCGAGAAGCCGACGCCCAGCGCCGTGCCGAGGATCGCGACCAGGGTCTGCCGGCCGCGGCCGATGATATGGGTGACGGCGAGGTCGAGCAGAAGGCGCATGGCTCAGCCTCCCTCCGGCGCCACCCGGGCGCCGTCGGCCAGGGTCTCGGGGAAGGGGGTGATCACGCGGTCGCCCTCGGCCAGGCCGGACAGCACCTCGAAATCCCGGATGCCGCGAATGCCGATCTCGAGCGTCCGGCGCCGGGCCCGGTTGTCTGAATCGACCGTGAAGACGGCGGTCCCGTTCACCGCTTCAGTGGGGATCAGCAGGGCGTTCGGCACCGTGCGGTTGATGATGTTGACGTCGACCGTCATGCCGATCCGGACCGGCGTGTCGTCCGGCAGGGCCAGGCGCACGCGATAGGTCTTGGCCACCGGGTCGCCCTTCGGCGTGATGCTGTCGACCGTGGCCGGCAGCGCCTGGCCGGGGAAGGCGTCGGAGCGTAAGAGCGCCTTCTGCCCGACCGTGACCTGGGGGATGTCCTCCTCGTTGACGTCGGCAATGACCCAGAGCGGCTTCGGCTCGCCGACCCAGAACAGGATGGTGCCGGGGTCGACGATCTCGCCGACCTCGCCATCCTTGCGCAGCACCTGACCGCGCATTGGCGAGCGCAGCACGTAGGTCTCCAGCTTCGCGGTCTGGCCGGCGATCAGCGCCTCCAGCTGTGCGAGCTCGCTGCGCGCCTGATCGAGGTCCCGGATGCTGGCGACGTTGCGGCCGGCCAGCACCAGCTGCCGCTCGTGCTCGGCCGCCGCCAGCTTCTGCCGCGCCTTCAGCTCGGCCAACGTCGCCTCGGCCTCGCGGCTGTCCAGCCGGGCCAGCTCCGCACCGAGCTCGATCGGTTTGCCCTCGCAGTCGCACAGCGACACGATGCGCTCGCGGATCAGCGGCGTCACCTTGGCCCATACGCGCGGCTCGATCACACCGGTGGCGTAGACGATCTGCGCCGCCTCGCCGCGCTGCGGCGCCACGGTCGCGACCGGGGCAGGACGGGCGAACAGCCAGTAGGCGCCGCCGGCGATCAGCACGAGCACTAGGGCGACGGCCAGGATGCGGACGGTCTTCAACTCCGGCTCCCCACGACGTGAGTCGGTGAGAATATATATACGAAACAGTATCGTTTCGATATATGGTTCCGAAGAGAGTTCGGAGAGCTCGATGTGACGACGGCGAAGATCCTGGACCGGCGGGCGCCGGGGCGACCGCGCAGCCGGGCGGCGGAAGAGGCGATCCTGAAGGCGGCGCTGGAGCTGTTCCTGGACCATGGGGTCGAGGGGGCAAGCATCGAGCGCATCGCCCGGCGCGCCGGGGTCGGCAAGACCACGATCTACCGGCGCTGGTCCTCGAAGGAGGCGCTGCTGGCCCAGGCGATCGGCCGGGTGCGCGAAGATGCCGAGCGCGACATGGGCGTGACCGATTTCCGGGATTATGCCGACCTGCCGCTGGGCCCGACGCTGCGCCGGATGATGGAGGCCGGCGCCGATCTGATGGCAAGCCCGGAGAACCGTAAGCTGCTGGCCCGGCTGATCGGCTCGGTGCAGAGCCATCCGCGGCTGCTGGCGATCTATTGGGAGACCTATCTGCGGCCGCGACGCGAGGCCTTCGGCGTCCTGCTGGAGCGGGCGAAGGAGCGGGGCGAGCTGCCGGCTTCGGCCGACACCGGGCTGCTGCAGGACATGCTCGGCGGCGCCATGCTGCACCGGCTGCTGATCGACCCGGCACAGCCGACGGCGGAGGATCTGCGCGCCTATCTCGGCCGGCTGCTGCACCAGCTCGGGCTGGCCGACCCGGCATAGGGATTCAGGCCAGGTACTCGCCCGCGGTCAGGACGGTGGCGGCGATGGCCACCGGCCGTCTCGGCTCGCTGCTGATCCTGATCGCGATTCGGCCCGCCCTGTCGAAATCGACGCTCGTGACCGTGCCGCCGCCGCTGAGATAATAGGGCCACAGCCCCAGGGCCGCGTTCGACTTGATCAGCGCCTGGTCGGCTGTGCTGAAGGCGGCCGTCGAGTCGGATCGGACATCGATCTCCGACACCACGCTCAGCCCCGCCAGGAAGCGCGGCATCGTGCCGTCCGGCCCGAAGGTCGAGTCCCAGGTCACATCGGAGCCGCCGGGCCAGGGCAGGCCGCTCCTGGTGGCGTAGGCCAGGGCGAGGGCGGAGGACACGTACCAGTCCCCCGGTGTCGGCGCGAAGGTCAGGGCATGGGCGAAGGACAGGTCGGCGGAGACATCGCCGGAGGCGAACTGCGCACTCGGCCCGGCGGCCGTCGGGCTCTCCGTCCACAGGCCCCAGAAGCCGGGCTCCGGCACGGCCGTGCTGGTGAAGGGGAAGGCCAGGGACGGGGCGGCTTCGAGTTGCTTCAGCAGGCCGGCACAGCCGATGCTCCAGTCGGGCGGCTTCGACCCCCAGGCGGCGAGCCGTCGCTTGGCCGTGGCGACCGGGTCGAGCGGGTTCGTCCCCGCGATCAGCGCGTCGATCAGCGCGGAATAGGCCGTAAAGAATTGGGTGCCCGAGGCGGCGTAGATCGGCGAGCCGAGCGGAATCGCGTCGAACAGCGACCACAGCGCCTGGTCGTCGTCGGTCGGCAGCATCAGGGCCGGCTGCATCACGCGGCCCCTCGGGGCGGCCTGCCCGAGCGCCGAGAGCTCGGCCGCGGCGAAGCGGGCCTGCAGTTCGTCGAACGAGGTCATGGAATCCCTCGCATATTCGGATCGGGGCTCCGGCGGATGGGCGGAGCCGCCGCGGCGCCATGCCGACGCCGCGGCGGCCCGTCCCGACCGATGCCGCGCGTCAGCGGTCCGGATAGAAGGTGCGGGCCAGCACCTTCGCGGCGGCCGCCTCATGGCCGAGATACATGCTGGCGGCCAGCACGTTGCAGCCGATCACGACCGGCGCGTTCGGCCCGCTCGTGATCTTGACCTGCATCTCGCCGGAGGCGTCGAAGGAGACGCTGGTGGACGAGCTGCTGCCGTCGCTGCCGCTGTAGAACGGCCAAAGCCCCTTGCTCGAGTTCTGCTTGATCTCGGTCTGCTCGAGCGAGCTGTAGGAGGCCGAGGACGTGACCACGACCTCCATCTGGTCCGCGATCAGCAGATTCGCGGTGAAGCGCTGCATGTTTCCCTGCGGCCCGAAGGTCTTGTCCCAGTTGATCGGGCTGGCCGGGTTCCAGGGCGCCGCGTTCGGGCTGTTGTAGGCGAGGCCGAGCGCCGAGGAGCTGTACCAGTCGCCCGGTGTGGCGTTGAAGGGCAGCACATGCGCGAAGCTGGCCGACAGCGACACGGCGCTGGAGGCGAATTTCTGGCTCAGCGTCGATTCCGAGCTGCTGCCGCCCCACAGGCCGAAGAAGCCGCTGTCGGAGCCGCCGGTCCAGGTCTTGGAGACGTCGGTGTTCCAGTCGCCGGCCGACACGCTGAAGGCCCGGCTGGGCGCCTTCTTCAGCAGCGCCAGCATCTTCTGGTAGCCGGGCACGAAGGTGACCGAGTCCGTGCCCGCCGGCTTGTAGGGCAGGACGTTCATCTGGGCCGCGAAGATCGGGTCCAGCATGGCGGCTGCCAGCGCCGAAGCGCCGGAGACGGCGACGGCGGAGCAGGTGCCGTTGTACAGCGCCCAGTTGCGGAAGTTCATCGGCCCGGGCTTCACCTGGCCGTTCTTCAGCGCCGCCTGATAGGCGTTGAAGCAGGCCTCGCCGATGGTGGACTGGAAGTTGTTCGGCGCCGCCTGCAGCGCCGACATCACCGCCTGGTAGTCGGCCAGAAACTGGTTGCCGCCGGAGACGGTGGTGTTCTGCGTCAGCGATGCCGGCGGGATGGCGTTGAGGTAGTTCCACAGCAGCTCGTCGCCCTCCTGTCCGCCGACCAGCGGCGGTGACGGCTGGATCAGTTGAAACGGATCGCTGGGCGAATAGCCGAGACCCTGCGCCAGGGCATTGTAGAAGCCGGCCTGCAGGTCGACGAAATTCTTCGTGTTTGCCATGGTTTTCGTCCTTAAAATTCATAAAAACGGGATGGAGAATAAACTGAGAGCAAGACATCGGAGTTTGATGGATCGCGATTATCTGTATGCGATCGGATTTTCGAAGATGAGTTCGAGCAACCCCGGCCGGCCGTGACGGCACGGCTGGAGAGCCTCATATCCTGGAAGGACAGAACCAGTTTCGGATTAGGGTTAGAGGTAAAATCACATATTAGTGTATTCATCTGCTAATCGATTTCGGGAATGTCGCCGAAATCGAGGTGGATTCTACATCCTTCGACAAGTGAGTCAACGGATTCTTGGAATCGCAAATATTTCTTTCGATTTTAGATGAATGCTGTGACTGGCGGTTCACAATGCGGCCCGGCGATCCGGCAGATGGGCAAACACGATCTTGCTGCCAAGATGTTTCAAGCTTAAAGTATCTCGCAGGAGGTCGCCATGCCCGAACCGGACGGACTGACGGGTAAGCATGCACTGGTCACCGGCGGCGGCAGCGGCATCGGCGCCGCGGTGGCGGCGGCGCTGGCGGCCCGGGGTGCCACCGTGACCGTGCTGGGCCGCACCGAATCCCGGCTGGCCGAAACCGTCGCCGCCGGCCGGGCCCGCGCCTATGCCGTGGCCGATGTGACGAAGCCGGATCAGCTGGAATCCGCCGTCGCGCGGCTGGCCGCGGATCACGGCCCCGTCGAGATCCTGGTCAACAATGCCGGGGCTGCGGAGAGCGCGCCCTTCGCCCGCACCGACCGGGCGCTGTGGGACCGGATGATCGGCCTCAATCTCGGCGCGGTCTACGAGGCGACGCGGCTGGTGCTGCCGGGCATGGCCGAGCGCGGCTGGGGCCGGGTGATCAACATCGCCAGCATCGCCGGGCTGACCGGCTATCCCTATGTCGCCGCCTATTGCGCCGCCAAGCACGGCGTGGTCGGACTGACCCGGGCTCTGGCGCGCGAGGTCGCGGCCAGGGGTGTCACCGTCAACGCCGTCTGCCCCGGCTATACCGACACCGATCTGGTGCGCGGCGCCGTCGCCCGGATCGAGGGCAAGACCGGCCGCAGCCCGGACGAGATCCGGGCCGAGCTGATCCGGGGCAACCCGCAGGGCCGCCTGGTGCGGCCGGAGGAGGTGGCGGCCGCCGTCGCCTGGCTGGCCGGGCCGGAGGCCGCGAGCGTCAACGGCATCGCCCTGCCGATCGCCGGCGGCGAGGCCATGTGAGGCCGCAATGACCCAATTCACCATCGCCCCGCCGCTCTCCGCCTACCGCGCCCGGCACGTCCTGTGGTCGGTCGAGGGCAAGGTCGCGACCGTCACCCTGAACCGGCCGGAGCGGAAGAACCCGCTGACCTTCGACAGCTATGCCGAGCTGCTGGCTCTGTTCCGCGCTCTGGCCGCCGACGACGCGATCAAGGCGGCGGTGGTGACCGGGGCCGGCGGCAATTTCTGCTCCGGCGGCGACGTGTTCGAGATCATCGCGCCGCTGCTGGACCGCGACATGGCCGGGCTGCTGGAGTTCACCCGCATGACCGGCGACCTGGTCAAGGCGATGCGCGCCTGCCCGCAGCCGATCGTGGCCGCGGTCGACGGCGTCTGCGCCGGGGCCGGCGCGATCCTCGCCATGGCGTCGGACCTGCGCCTCGGCACCGCGCGCAGCCGCACCGCCTTCCTGTTCACCCGCGTCGGCCTGGCCGGCTGCGACATGGGGGCCTGCGCCATCCTGCCCCGCATCATCGGCCAGGGCCGGGCGTCGGAGCTGCTCTACACCGGCCGCAGCATGGACGGGGCGGAGGCGGAGCGCTGGGGCTTCCTCAACCGGCTGGTCGAGCCGGAGGCCCTGCTGGAGGAGGCCATGGCGCTGGCGCGGTCGCTGGCCGACGGCCCCACCTTCGCCCACGCCATGACCAAGCGGATGCTGCATCTGGAATGGGACATGGGCGTCGACCAGGCGATCGACGCCGAAGCCCAGGCCCAGGCGGTCTGCATGCAGACCCGGGACTTCCGCCGCGCCTACGAGGCCTTCGCCGCCAAGACCAAGCCGGTGTTCGAGGGGAACTGATGCCCGACCGCAGCTTCCTCGACTGGCCCTTCTTCGAGGACCGCCATCGCGAAGTGGCGGCGGCGCTCGACGACTGGGCCGGGCGGACGCTGCCGGGGCTGGTCGACCATCATGACGTCGACGGCTCCTGCCGCCGCCTGGTCGCGGCGCTGGGCCAGGCCGGCTGGCTGCGCCACGCCGTCCCGGCCAGCCATGGCGGCGCGTCGGAGCGGCTGGACGTCCGCAGCCTGTGCCTGATCCGCGAGACCCTGGCCCGGCACGACGGGCTGGCCGATTTCGCCTTCGCCATGCAGGGGCTGGGCACCGGCCCGGTCACCCTGTTCGGCACCAACGCCCTGAAGGACCGGGTCCTGCCGCCGGTGCGCGACGGCCGCGCCATCGCCGCCTTCGCCTTGTCCGAGCCCGAGGCCGGATCCGATGTCGCGGCCACTGGCACGACGGCGGTGCCGGACGGGCCGGATGCGGTGCGGATCGAGGGCGAGAAGACCTTCATCTCCAATGGCGGCATCGCCGACCACTATGTCGTCTTCGCCCGCACCGGCGAGGCGCAGGGCGCCCGCGGCCTCTCCGCCTTCCTGGTGCCGGCCGACGCGCCCGGGCTGAGTGTGGCGGAGCGGATCGAAGTGATCGCGCCGCACCCGCTGGCCACGCTGCGCTTCGAGGGCTGCCGCGTGCCGCTGTCCGACCGCATCGGCGGGGCGGGGGAGGGGTTCAAGGTGGCGATGGCGACGCTTGACGTGTTTCGCCCCACCGTCGGCGCCGCGGCGCTGGGCTTCGCCCGTCGGGCGCTGGACGAGGCGCTGGGCCGCGCCCGCGGCCGCAAGATGTTCGGCGGGTCGCTGGGCGACCTGCAGCTCAGCCAGGCGGCGCTGGCCGAGATGGCGACCGAGATCGACGCCAGCGCCCTGCTGATCTACCGCGCCGCCTGGGCCAAGGACCGCGGCGCCGCGCGGGTCACGCGCGAGGCGGCGATGGCCAAGATGCATGCGACCGAGGCGGCGCAGCGCGTGATCGACCGCGCCGTGCAGCTGTTCGGCGGCCTCGGCGTCACCCGCGGCGTGAAGGTCGAGGAGCTGTATCGCGAGATCCGGGCGCTCCGCATCTACGAGGGCGCCACCGAAGTCCAGAAGATCGTCATCGCCCGCCAGCTGCTGGCGGAAACGGAATGACGGCTGAAGAAACGGGAGAGGCGAGATGGAGACGAAGAGCGCGCATGTCGACAGCTTCGCCCGCGACAACCTTCCGCCGCGGGACCAATGGCCGGAGTTCCGCTTCACCCTGCCGTCACTGCAGTATCCGCCGCGGCTGAACTGCATCGCCGAGCTGCTGGACCGGCATGTCGCCGAGGGGCATGGCGACCGGCCCTGCCTGATCGCGCCGGGGATCGAATGGTCCTATGCCGATCTGCTGGATCGGGTGAACCGCATCGCCCGGGTGCTGGTGCGGGATGCCAGGCTAGTGCCGGGGAACCGGGTGCTGCTGCGCTCGGCCAACAACCCGATGATGGTCGCCTGCACCCTGGCCGCGTTGAAGGCCGGGGCGGTGGTGGTGGCGACCATGCCGCTGCTGCGGCCCAAGGAGCTGGCCTTCATGATCGAGAAGGCCCAGGTGCGCCTGGCCCTCTGCGACGCCCGGCTGCTGCCGGACCTGGAGACGGCGCGGGCCCAGGCGCCGGCGCTGCAGACGATCCTCACCTTCGGCGGCGGGACCGAGGCCGACCTCGAATCCCGCATGGCGACGGTTCCGGCCGAGTTCGCGCCGGTCGACACGGCGGCGGAGGACATCTGCCTGATCGGCTTCACCTCCGGCACCACCGGGGTGCCGAAGGGGACGATGCACAACCACCGCGACATTCTGGCGATCTGCGACGCCTATTCCGGCCAGGTGCTGCAGCCGAACGAGTCGGACCGCTTCATCGGCAGCCCGCCTCTGGCCTTCACTTTCGGGCTCGGCGGCCTCGTGCTGTTCCCGATGCGCGCCGGCGCTTCCAGCGTGCTGCTGGAGCGGGCGTCGCCGCCCGAGCTTTTGGACGGCATCGAGCGCTTCCGCCCGACCATCTGCTTCACCGCGCCCACCGCCTACCGCGCCATGCTGGCACAGAAGCCGGGGCGCGACCTGTCCAGCCTGCGCCGCTGCGTCTCGGCCGGCGAGGCGCTGCCGGCCGCCACCTTCGCGGCCTGGCGCGACGCCACCGGGGTCGAGATCACGGAAGGCATCGGCGCCACCGAGATGCTGCACATCTTCATCGCCTCCCTTCCCGGCGCGGTGCGGCCGGGCGCCACCGGCACGGTGGTGCCGGGCTATGAGGCGAAGATCGTCGACGCCGATTTCAACGAGCTGCCGGACGGCGAGGCCGGGTTCCTGGCCGTGCGCGGCCCGACCGGCTGCCGCTACCTCGCCGACGATCGCCAGCGCGTCTACGTCCGGAACGGCTGGAACGTCACCGGCGACACCTATATCCGCGATGCCGACGGTTATTTCTGGTACCAGGCGCGGTCGGACGACATGATCGTCTCCGCCGGCTACAACATCGCCGGGCCGGAGGTGGAGAACGCGCTCCTCACCCACCCGGCGGTGCAGGAATGTGGCGTGGTCGGCGCGCCGGACCCGGACCGCGGGCAGATCGTGAAGGCTTATGTCGTGCTGAAGCCCGGCGTCCCGGCCACGGCCGAAACGCGAAAAGCCCTGCAGGACCATGTGAAGGCGGAGATCGCGCCCTACAAATATCCCCGGGCGATCGAATTCCTCGACCGCCTGCCGCGCACCGAGACCGGCAAGCTGCAGCGCTTCCAGCTGCGCCGCCTGGCCGCCGAAGCCCAGGCGAAAGCCTCGTGACCGTGCTCCGCCCCGCCCGCGCCCGGCCGCTCGCCGCCGCCGACCTGCCGAAGGCGGCCTTCACCGCGGCGCAGCCGATCCGGTTCGAGCATTGCGACCCGGCCGGCATCGTCTTCTTCGGCCGCTATTTCAGCATGATGCAGATTGCGGTGGAGGAATGGTTCGCGGCGGAGCTCGGCCTGGACTACCACGGCATCATCCGCGACCGGCGGGTCGGGCTCGGCTATGCCCGGGCCGAATGCGACTATCTGAAGCCGGCGCGGATGGGCGACGTGCTCGGCCTGACCGTGCTGGTCGAGGCGGTCGGCCGCAGCTCGATCGGCCTCGTCCTCCACGGCCACCGCGACGGCGCGCCGGTACTGGCCGGGCGGCTGGTGCTGGTGACCACGGATCTCGACGAGGCGGCGGCGATCCCGATCCCGGCGGACATTCGGGCGGCGGTGGAATCCTATCAGCGGAGATGCGCGACGTGACGATGATCGGTCGACCGGAAATCGCCGGGCGGGCAGGGGCGGGCGGCCTGGTGACGCTGCAGCCGGAAGGCTGGCCGGCGCCGAAGGGCTATGCCAACGGGATGATGGGCCGCGGGCCCGTGGTCTTCGTCGGTGGCCAGATCGGCTGGGACGCGGAGGGCCGTTTCGCCGAGGGGCTGGTCGAACAGGTGGCGCAGGCGCTGCGCAACATCCTGGCGGTGCTGGCCGAGGCCGGGGCGGGGCCGCAGCACATCGCCCGGCTGACCTGGTACGTCACCGATATGGAGGCCTACCGCGCCAGCCTGAAGCCGCTCGGCCGCGCCTATCGCGAGGTGATGGGCGCGCATTACCCCGCCATGGCGGTGATGCGGGTGGTCGAGCTGGTGGAGCCGGAGGCGCTGGTCGAGATCGAGGCCACCGCCGTGCTGCCGGAGTGAGGGCATGACCACCCTCCGCTACGACGACCCGGAGTGGTGCGAGCGGGAATACAACCCGCGGGTCACCGTGCCCGACCTCCCGGCGGTGTTCGGCCGCTGGCTCGACACCGCCGCGGCCACAAGGGCGCGGGTGCCGCACCAGGCCGGCATCGCCTATGGCGCGGACCCGCGCGAGACGCTGGACCTGTTCCGCGCCGACCGGCCGCGCGGCGCCGTGGTGTTCATCCATGGCGGCTACTGGCGCGCCTCGTCCAAGGACGAGGTGTCCTGGGCCGCGGCGGCGCTGGTCCCTGCCGGCTTCACCACGCTGGTGCTGAACTATCCGCTGTGCCCGCAGACGACGGTCGTCGGCATCGCCGAAAGCTGCCGCCGCGCTATCGCCTTCGCCTGGGCGCAGCTTCTGGATGAGGCCGAGCGGCGCTGCCTGATCGTCGGCGGCCATTCCGGCGGCGGCTACCTGACCGCTTCGATGCTGGCGACGGACTGGACGGCGCGCGGCCTGCCGGCGGCGCCTTTCGCCGGCGGCGTCTCGATCTCCGGCGTGTTCGACCTGCGGCCGCTCCTGCGCACCAGCATGAACGAGTTGATCCGTCTGACGCCCGAGCAGGCGCAGGCCTGGAGCCTGCACGAGACGCCGGAACCGCGGCCGGGCGCGCCGCTGGAGCTGCTGGTCGGCGGCGACGAGACGGCGGAGTTCCACCGCCAATCGGCGCTGATGGCGGCGGCTTGGCCGAACCTCGCCCGCACGCCGATCCGGGTCCCCGGCCGCCACCATTTCGACGTCGTGGAGGAGATCGGCCGCCCCCGCACCCCGGTGTCCGACGCGGTGCTGCGGCTGGCGCGGTGACGGGCCGGCTCAGCCGCCAGGCGGCGAGACGTGGCGGCCGAGCACCCCTTCGACATAGAGCTTGGCCACCAGGGCGTAGATCAGGACCGTCAGCGGCGTGGCCAGAAACACGCCCAGCGGGCCGAACACCACCCCCATGGCGACGATCGAGAACAGCGTCAACGTCATCGGCAGGGAGACCAGCCGGCGCTCGATCAGCGGCGTCACCAGGTTGCTCTCGACCTGCTGAATCAGCAGGAACAGGATCAAGACCCAGAACATGGTCGCGGGGCCCTGGGCGGAGGCGACGAGCAGGGCGAGGACGGCGCCGGCGATAGGCCCGACGAAGGGCACGAATTCGGCGATCCCGGCGATCAGGCCGAGCGCCGCCGCCGAGGGGACGCCCAGCAGCCACAGCCCCAGCCCGGACAGGGTGCCGATCAGCGCCATCGCCAGGACCTGTCCCTTCAGCCATTGGCGAAGGGCGGCGCCGCAATGGTCCAGCACCGCCTCCGCCCAGGCCCGTCCCGACCGCGGCAGCAGGCGGAGAAAACCCCGACGGTAGAGGCTCGGCTCCACGGCCAGGTACACGCCGCCGACCACCGCGAGCACCATCTCGGCAAGGAAGCCCGCCAGGGCCATCGTGGCACCGCCGACGTTGCGCAGCACGCCGCCCACGATGTCCGACGGCTCGAAATCCTCGATCAGGCGCACCATCGCCCGCCCCCAGCGATGGTCCTCGAGCAGGTCCCGCGTCCGGGCCCAGGCTTCGGGAACCATCCGGGTCAGGTGATCGAACTGGCCGGCGATCTCCGCGCCGAACAGCCAGAAGCTGCCGATGGCGGCCAGGAGGATCAGGCCGATGGCGGCGCCCAAACCGACGGCGATCGGGGCGCCCGTCGACCGCGCTATCCAGTCTGCCAGCCCGCGCAGCAGCAGCGCCAGGAGGACCGAGGCGAAGACGAGGAGAAGGATGTCCGCGATCCGCCAGACGAGCAGCGCGAGGGCGACGACGGCGACGGCGCTGAGGGTGGCGACGGCGGCGCGAAGGGCAATGCCCGCCACGTCGGGCGGCATGGCGATCCAGCTCCTGCAGCGGAGACGCAGATCCTGCCTGAGCAACGGCGCGGCGGACGGAACGTTCCGCCGGGGCCCTCAGCCGATCATGTCAGGAAGCGGTCCTCCTGCCCCGGCACCGGCAGCATGCAGGTGTCGCGCCGACCGAACAGGCGGAAGCGGTTGCGCGCCAGCAGGCCGTAGAGCCATTCGCGCCAGGCGAAGGGCAGCATCCGCAGCGCGGCCGCCAGCGACCAGGGGAAGCCGAGGCCGAGCGCGGTCCGGATGACGCTTTCGGATCTGAGCCAGGCGACGCCGTCGGCCAGCAGGATGTTGGTCTCGTACTCCTCGGGGTCGAGCCCGTAATGGATGTAGAGCGCCCGCCCGGTCGGGGATTGCGCGGGCAGCAGCCGGAACCGCTTGGCCCGGTCGTGCCGCAGGATGAACCGGGCCCAGCCGGAGCACAGGACGCAGTAACCGTCGAAGATGACGATCGGCCGGTCGTCCGGGAATCGCGGCACCGCCGGATCCTGCCGCCAGCTATAGGGATCGCGTTCGATCATGCCGCTCCGGCCCGCCTCGTTGCCGCCGGACGGAAAGCCTAGGACATCGGCGGAACCGGCGCCATGGCGCCGGGCTGCGACGGATTGGCTGGCCCTTCGAGATCGTCAGCGAAGCAGATCGCCACCCAAATATCGGGGAATGGGATAGACAATCCCATCGGTACCTTCGGAATCGATACCGACGTCCGCATGTTCCCAGAACAGGGCTCTTAGCGAGTCTCGATCCGGGATCGGATTGGGGCCTGCAAGTTCCGCGAACGCTTCCTCCGGCAGGAAAACGGCATATCCGATCACCAGGTACCGGTCAGACAGGCCGACCCGTCGGGCTGCAGCTCGGATTTGATCCGATGTGAAGCTCTCGCCGCTGCCGTAATCCTTCTGCAACTGCGGCCAAGCTTCTCGGGCCCAACGCCGAGCGGCGGAGCGAAGCCGGGCAGACTGGAAGAAGTGCCAGAACATGTCAGTATTCTCTCAGATCCCGGCAGGCGAGGCGAGGGCGTCCGCTCAGAAGCTTCCAGTCGGTACTTGGAAAGCCGCGAAGCCTTTCCGGCAATGAAGAGTAGGGAGGAACGCATGGCGATGTCGCTGGCCGACCATTTCCGCCAGATGGCCCGCAACAACGCCTGGGCCAATGCCCGGATGCACGCGGCCTGCCTCAGGCTGACGCCGGAGGAGTTCGCGGCCCCGCGCACCGGCTTCTTCCCGTCGCTACGGCGGACGCTGAACCACATCCTCGTCGTCGATCGCGCCTATCTGGCCGATCTCAAGGGCACCGGCCGGCAGCACGGCGTCGACCTGGTCCCCTATCCCGACGCGGTCGACCTGGCCGCGGCCCAGGCCGAGACCGATCGCGAGCTGGTCCGCTTCTGCGACGGGCTCGACGCCGCCGGCCTCGACCGGGTGGTGCCGATCGACCGCCGCGACGGCATCGCCTATCGCGAGACGGTCACGGCCATCCTGTCCCATCTGTTCCAGCACCAGATCCATCATCGCGGCCAGGCCCACGCCATGCTGTCCGGCACGCGGGTGGCCCCGCCGCAGCTGGACGAATTCTTTCTCGCCTCCGACGCGCCGCGGCGGGAGGCGGAGTTGAAACGGCTGGGGCTGGACCGGCGGTAGGGGCGGTTCAGGTGCCCTTGTCCCGCCCCAGCTGCGCCTCGACCAGCGCCTCGGCGGCCCAGACGATCGCCTGGCCGGGGCCGTCCCGGCCGCGCAGGGTCTGGCTGATCGCATAGGCGCCTTCGACCAGCAGCACCAGCCCGTCGGCCAGCGCCTTCGGGTCGGGCGCGCCCAGCGCCTCGGCCAGCTGCAGCATTCGGCGGCGCAGCTCGCGCTTGTTCGCCTCGGCCACCCGCCGCCCGGGATGGCTCGGGTCGGGGAACTCGGTGGCGTCGTTGGTGAAGGGGCAGCCGCGATAGCCGGGGGCGGTGGTGCGGTCGGCGAGATATTCCATCAGCGCCCGCAGCTGCGCCCGTGGATCGCCCTCGTGCTTGGCGAAAGCCTTGTCCCACCGGCGCCAGTAATCGGCGTTGCGGTCCTCGAGATAGGCGACGACCAGATCGTCCTTCGACGGGAAGGCGCGATACAGGCTGATTTTGGCCACGCCCGCCTCCTTGGCGATGGCATCGACCCCGACCGCGCGGATACCCTGGCGATAGAACAGCTCGTCGGCGACCGCGAAGATCCGGTCGCGCGCCCGCTTCGGCGCGGCGCCGTCCGCCGTCGCCGCCTTCCGGACCGTCCTCGTCTCCGCCATCCTGCCACCTCTCGGGCTTGACATGTGACCGACCGGTTCGTACCACTGTCGGGCCGACGAACCGATCGGTTACATTTGGACCGGACCGGGGCTGTTGTCCAGTCGCAACGACCGGGCCCGATGCGGAAGAGGACCACCGATGACCACCCTCGTCGCCCGCTTCGTCTCGGGCCGGATGCATTTCGGCTGGGTCGCCGCCGCCGTCGCCTTCCTGGTCCTGCTCTCCGCCGCCGGTGTCCGGGCCACGCCCAGCGTGCTGATCGTGCCGCTGGAGCAGGCCTTCGGCTGGAGCCGTGACGCCATCTCCTTCGCCATCGGCGTGAACATCTTCCTCTACGGGCTGATGGGGCCCTTCGCCGCCGCGGCGATGCAGCGTTTCGGCATCCGCCCGGTCATCATCTTCGCCCTGGCGCTGCTGGCCGCCGCCGTGTCGGGCTCGACCCTGATCACGCAGGAATGGCAGCTGGTGCTGACCTGGGGCGTGCTGGTCGGCTTCGGCAGCGGCATCGCCGCCATGGTGTTCGGCGCCACCATCGTCAACCGCTGGTTCCAGGAACGGCGCGGGCTGGTCATGGGGCTGCTGACCGCCAGCACCGCCACCGGGTCGCTCGTGTTCCTGCCGATCCTGGCCGCGGTGGCGGAGGATCACGGCTGGCAGCCGGTGGCCTGGGTGGTGGCCGCCGTGGTGGCTGCGATGATTCCGCTGGTGGCCCTGCTGCTGCCCGAGCGGCCGCAGGATGTCGGCCTGTCGCGCTATGGCGAGGCGCCGGGCGCCGCGCCGGCCGCCGCCACCGGCAACCCGATCGTCACCGCCTTCCGCATCCTCGGCCGGGCGAGCAAGAAGCGCGACTTCTGGCTGCTGGCCGGCAGCTTCTTCGTCTGCGGCCTGACCACCAACGGGCTGATCGGCACTCATCTGATCGCCGCCTGCCTCGATCAGGGGATCCCGGTGACCACCGGCGCCGCGCTGCTGGCGGCCATGGGCATCTTCGACCTGATCGGCACCACCGCCTCGGGCTGGCTGTCCGACCGCTATTCCAGCCGCTGGCTGCTGTTCTGGTATTACGGTCTGCGCGGCCTGTCGCTGATCTACCTGCCCTTCTCCGGCTTCAGCTTCTACGGCCTGTCGGTCTTCGCCGTGTTCTACGGGCTCGACTGGATCGCGACGGTGCCGCCGACCCTCAAGCTGACAAACGACGCCTTCGGCAAGGACGACGCGCCGGTGGTGTTCGGCTGGATCGCCGCGGCGCACCAGGTCGGCGCCGCCACCGCCGCCTTCGGCGCCGGGGTGATCCGGACCGCCATGGACGGTTATCTCGCCGCCTTCCTGATCGCCGGCGTGATCTGCGTCGGCACCGCCTTCATGGTGCTGGCGATCGGCCGGGGCTCGCGCCCAGCCGCCGGCCGGCTGGCCCAAGCCGCCGCCTGAACGGGGGGCAAGGCCAGGTTCAGGCGACGCAGATGCCGGGAACGGCGACCTTCCGGAACAGATGAGGTGAGGCCACGGTGCTGGGGGGATAGTCTGCCAGCGCGTCCCGGAACGCCTTCTGGCTGAAGGCCGCCCGGAAATGCGACACGCTCTCCCACACCGCCTGGTTCAGGAAGGCGCTGCTGCCGGCGATGCCGCGATGCAGCTGGGTTGAGATGAAGCCGGGCTGCGTCTTCATGAAGGCCGCGTCCTTGGCCCAGGCCGCCAGCAGGGCATCGGCCTCCTCGGGCGCGACGCTGAAGCTGTTGATCAGGATGACGGGGCCGTCCTTGTCGGCCAACTGCTGCGCCAGAGTCACATGGGCGTCGAGTTCGACGAACTTGGGCATGGTATGAATCCTTCTCAGGGAGAGGGGGCAGCGTCAGCGCGGTCGAGATGCTCGCGCAGACGGATGGCGACGCGCAGGGCCGTGGCGATCTCCTCCGCCGTCAGCCCGTTGCAGAGATCTTCGGCCCAGGGGCGCTGCCGGGCCATGGCGTCGGCGAAGGCCTGCCAGCCCTTGTCGGTCAGCACCAGCAGCTTGGCGCGGGCATGATGGGGGTTCGGCTCGAACCGGACGAAGCCTTCCTCGGCCAGCAGATCCGCCAGACGCTGCACGCCCTGCCGGGTCAGCCCCATGTTCCGGGCGATCGAGGCCACCGGCAGCGGCACCGGCGACGCGGCGATCGCGCCCAGCACCTGCCAGCGCGCTGAGGTCAGCCCGAGATCCGCGACCAGCCTGTCGCCGGCCGCGAGCAGCCGGCCGTTGAGCCGGAACGTCTCGATGATGAGTTCGGTGAGCTGATCGATCGGCTTCATGATGACAACATACTGTCACTATGGTGCTTAATTGTCAACATGCTGCGGCAGCTGACACGTCGTTTCGCTGAACCCAGCCACAGCGATCGCGGGGGTGGTCAGCCGGCGGCCGATCGGGGCAGTCTCTCCGGCAACGAGTCCAAATCTCGCGAGACCGGAGGCTTCATGGCGGATAATTGCGCCCAGGCGATCATCGACGCCTTCACCCGCAGCGGCGTGGACACCGCCTTCGGCATCCCCGGCGTGCACACGCTCGAGCTGTACCGCGCCCTCGGCCGCAACGGGCTGCGCCATGTCGCCGTGCGGCATGAGCAGGGCGCCGCCTTCATGGCCGACGGCTACGCCCGGGCCAGCGGCCGCCCCGCGATCTGCGTGCTGATCACCGGCCCCGGCCTGCTCAACGCCGCGACCGGCATCGGCCAGGCCTATTCCGACAGCGTGCCGATGGTGGTGCTGTCCACCGTCAACGCCCGCGCCGATCTCGGCCTTGGCCGGGGCGAGCTGCACGAAATGCGCAACCAACGCCTGGCGATGGAAGGGCTGGTCGCCTCCGCCCTCACCGTGGTCGACCCGTCCCAGGCCCGCGCCGTGGCCGATCTCAGCCTGGCGCGGATGACGCTGGGCCGGCCGCGGCCGGTCTATATCGAGCTGCCGCTCGATGTCGCCACGGCGGAGGCAGCGGAGGATACGGGCGCGCTGCCGCCCCTGCCGCTGCCGGCGCCCAACCCGGCGGCGCTGGCGCAGGCGGCGGAATTGCTGCGCGGGGCGAAGCGGCCGATGATCCTGCTCGGCGGCGGCGCGGTCGGCGGCGCCGCCGCGGCCCGGCGCCTGGCGGAGAACCTGGGCGCGGTCGTCGCCTGCTCGATCGCCGGCAAGGGGATCGTGCCCGATGACGGGCCGCATTCGATCGGCGCCCGCATCGGCACCGCGGAGGGGCAGAAGCTGATCGCCGAGGCCGATGTCGTGCTCGCGGTCGGCACCGAGCTGTCGATGACCGACCGCTGGGCGCCGCTCCGAGTGCCGGGCGCGCTGATCCGGGTCGACATCGATCCCGACGTGCTGGTGCGCGACCGTCGGCCGGCGGTGCCGCTGCTCTGTGACGCGGCGCTGGCGCTGGAGGGGATGGCGGCGGATCTCGCCGACCTGCCCGGCCGCCCGGTCTGGGCCGGCGACCTCGAGCCGCTGCGCCGGGCCGCCGATGCGGCGGAGTTCGGCGACAAACCTAGCCATCTGACGTTCCTGTCTCGGCTGCGCAACGCGCTGCCGGACGATGCCGTGGTGGTCACCGACATGACCCAGATCGCCTATACCGCCAATGTCGTGTTCCCCGCGCGGCAGCCGCGCGGCTGGCTGCATCCGGTCGGCTTCGGCACGCTGGGCTACGCCCTGCCGGCGGCGGTCGGGGCCAAGCTGGCGCGGCCCGAGGCACAGGTGATGGCACTGGCCGGCGATTACGGACTCGGCTTCACCTGCCAGGAGCTGGGCACGGCCGCCGATCTCGGCCTCGGCCTGCCGGTCGTGGTCTGGAACAACCGCGGCCTCGGCCAGATCGCCTATGGCATGGACAAGGCGGGGATTGCCCGGCTGGGCGTCGACATCGACCCGCCGGCCTTCGACGCCATGGCCGCGACCTATGGCTGCGGCTATGCGGCGGTCGACGATCCGCGCCACCTGCCGCAGCGCCTGGCCGCCGCCTTCGATGACAAGCGGCCGACCCTGATCGAGGTCAAGGCGGCATAGTCCGGCAGCCCGGAACCTGCGTCCAGGCGGGACCATTGCCTGAGTCGACGGCCCGCGCTCCCATGGCCGTCCTTCTCACGATGGAGATTGTGGCATGCCCGAACGTCTCGACGGACGCAGGATCGCCGTGCTCGTCGCCAACGGCTTCGAGCAGGTGGAAATGACCGAGCCGGTCAAGGCCCTGAAGGACGCCGGGGCCCAGGTCGAGATCGTCAGCCCGGAGGCTTCGCAGGTAATCGCGCACAAACACCTCGACAAGGGCGACAGCTTCCCGGTCGACGTGACGCTCGACCGCGCGGCGCCCGAGGGCTATGACGGCCTCCTGATCCCCGGCGGCGTGCACAGCCCGGACCGGTTGCGCACCAATCCGAAGGCGCTCGACTTCGTCCGCGGCTTCTTCGATACCGGCAAGCCGGTGGCGGCGATCTGCCACGGACCGCAGCTGCTGATCAGCGCCGGGGTGGTCGAAGGCTGCGAGATGACCGGCTACAAGGCGATCCAGGTCGATCTCGAGAATGCCGGCGCCACGGTTTATGACCGCGAGGTGGTGGTCGATGAAGGCTTGGTCACCAGCCGGTCGCCGGACGACTTGCCGGCCTTCAACGCCAAGATGATCGAGGAGTTCGCCGAGGGCCGGCACAGCGGCCGGATGACGGCAAGCTGACGGCAAGCTGACGGTCAGCTCTGGCGCTCGCGGCGGATGGCGGCGAGGCGCGCGGCCACGGTGGGCTCGGCCAGCGCCTCGCCCGCCGTCTGGTCCAGCCGCCGGCGCCAGTTCGGGTATTCGTCGATCGTGCCCGGCAGGTTCGGCTGCTCCTCCAGCCCCAGCGCATCCTCCAGCGGGATCAGCGCCAGCCGCGACGGGCTGCGGGCGACGAAGCGAAGAGCGGCGTCGACCACCGGTCCTGGTTGCTCGGGAAGCGGGCCGGCGCCGACCGCCCGCCACAGTTGGGCACGGCTGGCGTCGCGCTGTGCCTGCTCCGCCGCGCCGCCATCGGCGTAAGCGCCCAGAGCCGCCCGCGCGGCGATATCGGTGCCGCGCCACCAGCCGGCCACCGGCGGCAGGTCGTGAGTCGAGCTCATCGCCACGGCGCCGGCGTCCCAGCGCTCGGCCGGCTTGAAGCCGTCACCCTCGCGTTCGAACCACAGCACCCGCAAGCCGGCCACGGCGCGGTCGGCCAGCAGTTCCGCGAAGCCCCAGGGCAGGGTCCCGAGATCCTCGCCGATCACCACGGCGCGGTGGCGATGTGATTCCAGCGCCACCAACCGCAGCAGATCCTCCACCGGATAGGACAGGTACGCGCCTTCGGTCGGCGCCATCCCGTCCGGCACCAGCCACAGCCGGGCCAGCCCCATGACGTGGTCGATGCGGATGCCGCCGGCATGGCGCAGCGTCGCCCGCAGAGTGTCGAGGAAGGGGGCGAAGCCGGTCTCGACCATCGCCCGCGGCGAAATCGCGGCCAGAGTCCAGTTCTGCCCGTCGGCGTTGAAGGCGTCGGGCGGCGACCCGATGCTGGCTCCCCCCAGCACGTCGGACGGACGGCTCCAGGCATGGCTGCCGGTGGCGTCCATGCCGACCGCGAGATCCGCGATCAGCCCGAGCCGCATGCCGGCCGAGCGCGCCTCGGCCTGGGCGGCGGCGAAGGCGCGGTCGGCCAGCCATTGCAGGAACAGGTGGAAGCGGACCTCTCGGTCATGCGCCGCCGCGAACTCCGCCACCGCGGTGCTGCGGGGATCGCGCAGCGCCGCCGGCCAGCGCCGCCAGTCGCGGTCGGCCGGGTCGGCGGCCAGGCGCGCGGCGTGCAGCGCCTCGAATCGCGCATGATCCTGCAGCAGCGATCCGCCGGCCCGGACGAAGCCGGCGAAATCCTCGGCCAGGCTGCCGCCGGCCTCGGCGTCGAAGCCGTCGAACAGGGCCCGGAACAGCGCCAGCTTCGCCCGGGCCGCTTCCGGCCAGTCGATCAGCGCCAGAGATTCACAGCACCGCAGCGCCTCAGCCACGCCCGCCGCCCGGATCGCTGCGGCGACTCGGGCTTCGCCGAACAACGCGGCGGGATCGGCCAGCAGCGGGTTCCGGAACAGCCGGCTGGAGGGAGAGTAGGGGCCGAAGCGCTCCGGCTCCGCCGTGAACAGGGCATGGGTCGGGCTCAGCGCCACCGCGTCGGCGCCGGCGCGGCCTGCTGCTCGCGCCAGCTCCGCCACCCCGCGGCTGTCGCCGATGCCGCCGTCGCCCAAACCATCATGATGCTTGCGATGCAGCGCGTAGATCTGGGCGGCCAGGCCCCACATCCGGCCGCCGCGGGCGACCTCATCCAGGCCGAAGCAGCGCGGCGGGGCCACCGCCAGGGTGATCTCGCGGTCGCCCAGATGCAGCCGGTGATAGCCGGTCCGGTCGATCGGCGGCACCCAGCAGCGCCCGTCGTCGCCCGGATGCACGGTGATGTCTGCTCTCTCGCCCGACTCCAGCACCAGGACGGCGGCGCCGGTGCCGGCGGCTGGCGGCAGCGGGATCGCCTGGTGGACCTGACCGGTGACCAGAGGCGGCACGGGTGACGCCGGCTCATCGGCGCCGATCAGCGCCAGCAGCCGCTCCAGCGTCTCCGGCGCCACGCTGCGGGCCTGGCCGGTGACATCGGTCCAGTCGGGCGCGATGCCGGCCCGGCGGGCCCGGTCGCGCAGGGCGTCGTCCGCGAAATCCAAGACAGGACCCTTCCGCTCGGTCGCGCCGGGGACGGCGCGGCTGCGATCATATCCGCCTCTCACGGGGCCGGAATCAAAATCCCTTGCCTGCAGCAGCGCTCAGCGCCGTGCAGGCAAGGGATTGAACTCTCGGCCGCGGCCGAACAGCGGCCGTCCGGATGCGGCGACTCAGGCCAGGGTCAGCGAGCGCGGCATCGCCACGCTGCGGGTGCGACGGCGCTCCACCACCACGGCGCTGCCGGTGTTCGAGCGGATGGTCGAGGTGATGCGCAGGGTCGACTTCTTCGCCATCTCCGCCGCTTGGGCCTCGGCCGCGGCACGGACCTCGTCCAGCGACAGGCCGCTCAGCTCGGCGGCGATCTGCAGCCGTTCCTCGTAATCGGCGGTCAGCCCCTCGGCGGCGTACAGCGCGTCTTCCACCGTCGGCAGCTCGCGCTTGGTGACATAGCGGACGTTCTTGACGGCAGGCATTGGATCGCTCCCGAAAAACCTTCACCCGTTGCTCTGGACATTCGATTCCGGCCCTGCATCGGCCGGGCCGGTCAAATGCCCGTAAAATGTGGTGCAAAGAGGGCGGGGGCGAGGCCCTGATCGGGCTTTGCCGTGCCTCCCTGCACCTGACGAGAATAATCATACTATTTTGCAGTGCAACATAGGTTTGCAGGAAATGCTGCGGTGCAATGTCGCCAGCGAAGGGCTCGCTTCGGTCCATCGGAAGCTGTCGACAAATTAAATACAGAAGATATCCTGGGTTGGCCGCGAACGGATCGGCGGCCGATCACAGGGAGATGCAGGCGATGGCTGGGCAGCGCTGGACCGGGGTCTACACGGCGATCACCACCAAGATGGATGCGGCGCAGGATGTCGACCCGGCGGCGGTGCGCGCCGATGTCGTATTCCAGATCGAGAACGGCGTCGACGGCATCATCTGCTGCGGCTCGATCGGCGAGGCCAGCACGCTGACCGCCGACGAGAAGATGGCGATCGCCCGGGAGGTCAAGGAGGCGGCGGGCGGCCGCCCGGTGCTGCTGACCGTGGCCGAGGATTCGACCCGCGCCGGGGTGGCGCTGGCCGAACGGGCCGCGGCCGCGGGTATGGACGGGCTAATGCTGCTGCCGGCGATGCGCTACGTCTCCGATCGGCGTGAGACCATCCATCATTTCCGCACCGTGGCGCGGGCGACCGGCCTGCCGATCATGGTCTACAATAACCCGATCGCCTATTCGGTCGACATCACGCCGGAGATGTTCGCCGAGATGGCGGACGAGCCGAACTTCGTCGCGATCAAGGAATCCTCGGGCGACATCCGCCGCATCACCGATATCCTGAACACGGTCGGCGACCGCTATGCCATCTTCACCGGGGTCGACGATTTGGCGCTGGAAAGCCTGATGCTCGGCGCGGTCGGCTGGGTCGCCGGCCTGGTCTGCGCCTTTCCGCGCGAGACGGTGGCGATCCACAAGCTGGTCGCGGCCGGCCGGGTCCCGGAGGCGCTGGAGATCTACCGCTGGTTCATGCCGCTGCTGCACCTCGACGTGTCGCTGCGCTTCGTCCAGAACGTCAAGCTGGCCGAGGCGATCGTGCGCGGCACCTCGACCGTGGTGCGCCAGCCGCGGCTGGAACTGCAGGGAGCGGAGCGCGACCGCGTCGAGACCATCGTCCGCACCGCCCTGGCGAACCGTCCGGACCTGGCGAAGTACGGGCTCTGATGCGCTTGGCCAGGCGTCGGCGCGGCCTCGGGTAGCGGCCCGACGCGAATCGGACGCATCCGTAGGGGGAGGTGGACCGGACCGCCGATCGGTCCCAAATCAAGAAGGTACAGATAGACCGGGGTCCCGGTATCGGACGCCTGGGCGATTTGGGAGATGCGGCCTATGACTGCAGCCCTTGTGCGCAGCAGAACGCGATTTGATCGCCTGGTCCGGCCTGCGTGTCACATGGGAGAACGCCAATGAAACGCCCTGTGTCGACGCCCCAGAAGCTTCAGCAGTCAATCGATCACCTGAAAGGGAGGCAACTCGGGCTCGAGTTGATGCTGGCGGCCTTCGTGCGCTCCGTCGTGCCTGTCGAGGAGCACGGCGATATGGCGAACGGGCTTTCCGTCGACTGCCACTCGGCGATCGATGGCGTCCTCGTGGCGATGCCGGATGGCACGGTCAGGCCCGGCTTCGTGGCAGCCGACAATCCATCGTTCCGGAGGATCGAGGACGCGGCTCGCGACACCGTCGACGAGATCTGCACCCTCATCGCGGCCAGTCGCTCGCCCGAAGATCTTGGAGCCCGAACGAAGACGTGAGAGGCCGGTGACCATGGCTCCCGCAACGGGCTGAAGACTTCTGTCAGGGCGGTAGGCTTGCCGGGCTCAGGCCGCTTCGCCCTCCAGCACCAGCACATCCTCGCGGCCGAAGCTGACGGTGACCGGCTGGCCGCGCTCGGGCGGCGCCAGGCTGGGGCTGTTGAAGGTGTCGAGCGATACCGCATTCTCCTGGAAGCGGACGCGGATGCGCACCACCGCGCCGAGGAAATTCACATCCTCGATCGTGCCCTGCATGCGGTTGCGGTCGGCGCCCCGGTCTTCCGCCGATCCGGCCAGGGCGATCGCCTCCGGCCGCAGCGCCACCGACCGGACCTCGCCGTCCCGGGCGTCGGCGACACCGCGGGCAGCGACGATCTCCTGCCCGTCGATGCGGATCCTTTGGCCGGCGGCGTCCACCACCTGGCCGCGCAGGATGTTCAGCGTGCCGACGAAGGAGGCGACGAAGCGGGTGCGCGGATAGTTGTAGATCTCGAACGGCGTGCCGACCTGCTCGGCATAGCCCTCGTTCATCACCACGATCCGGTCCGACATCGACAGGGCTTCCTCCTGGTCGTGCGTGACGAAGATGGTGGTGATGCCGAGATCGCGCTGCAGCGCCTTGATCTCGCTGCGCAGCGACACCCGGATCTTGGCGTCCAGCGCCGACAGCGGCTCGTCCAGCAGCAGCACCTTCGGCTGGTTGGCCAGGGCCCGCGCCAGGGCGACGCGCTGCTGCTGCCCGCCGGACAGCTGGTAAGGGTAGCGGTCGGCGAGATGCGGAAGCTTGATCAGCTCCAGCATCTCCTTCACCCGCCGGGCGATTTCGGCCGCCGGCTTCTTCGCCACCTTCAGGCCGAAGGCGACATTGTCCGCCACCGTCATGTTCGGGAACAGCGCATAGGCCTGGAACACCATGCCGACTTTGCGCTGATTGGGCCGGAGGCGGGTGACGTCGCGGCCGTCGATGCGGATCGCCCCGCCGGTCGGGGACTCGAACCCCGCCACCATGCGCAGCGTCGTGGTCTTGCCGCAGCCGGAGGGGCCGAGGAAGGAGATGAACTCGCCGCGCTTCACCGCCAGGTCGAAATTGTGGACCACGGTGTTCTGGCCGTAGCTTTTGCGCAGGCCGCTGATCTCGAGGAAATCGGTCGCCGGATCCATCCGTTCACCTGCTTGCGGCGCCGGTTGCTGCGGCGCGTATGCGGTCGAGAGGGTCATTGCATCGCCGGGGAGGCGCCGCGGCGGCCGCGGCCGAAGAGCTGCAGCAGGCCCATGCAGGCCCAGGTGACGGCGAAGGCGATGATCGCCAGCGCCGCCGGCTCATAGGCCCGGTTGGCGCCGACCAGCTGCAGATAGGGGCCGAAGGCCGGCCGGTTGAGGAGGCTGGCGAGGGTAAACTCGCCGATCACGATGGCGAAGGTCAGGAAGGCGCCGCTCAGCACCGCGGCGCGGACATTCGGCAGGATCACCCGGAACAGGATCCGGGCCCGGCCGGCGCCCAGGCTTTCCGCCGCCTCGGTCAGGGTGCGGACGTCGATCGCCCCGAGCCCGGTGTCGACCGCCCGGTACATGTAGGGCAGGGCCAGGGTGACGTAGCCGAAGGTCAGCAGCAGGTCGGTGCCGCGCTCCGATCCGAGCAGGGGTAGGATCGAGGAGGTGTTGAACAGCTGGATGTAGCCGAACACCAGCACGATCGCCGGGATCACCAGCGGCAGCAGGGTGATGAACTCGATGAGCGGGCGCAGCTTCGGCAGGCGCAACCGCACCCAATAGGCGGTCGGCACCACCAGCAGCACCCCGACCACGATGGTCGCCAGGGCCAGCACGCAGGAATAGAGGAAGCTGGCCTGGAAGCCGGGGTCTGCCAGCACGATGCGGTAGGCGTCGAGGCTGTACTCGCCGCGCCGCATGCGCAGCGAGAATTCCAGCGTGCCGATCAGCGGCACCAGGAAGTACAGGGTGCCGACGACGAGGGCGATCCAGGCGCCGATGCGGCTCTGCCTCATCGCAGCCACCGTTCGCTGCGGGCCCGCAGCAGCATGTAGAGGCCGTTGGACAGGCCGGTGATCAGGATCATGCCGAGCGCCAGCGCGTAGCCGAGATTGGGGTTGTGCAGCACGTCGCCGCGGATCTGGGCGTAGAGCAGAATCGGCACGATGTTGAGCGAGCTGCCGGTCAGGGCATAGGCGGTGGCGATGGCACCGAAGGCGTTGGCGAACAGCAGCAGCGTGGTGCCGACCAAGCTGGGCCATAGGATCGGCAGCGCGACCATGCGCCAGTATTGCCAGGTGCTGGCGCCGAGGATGGCCGAGGCCTCGCGCCACTCCTTCTTCAGCCCGTCCAGCGCCGGCGCCAGGATCAGCACCATCAGCGGGATTTGGAAATAGAGATAGGTCAGGGTCAGGCCCCAGAAGCTGAGCAGGTTGAAGCCGGTCTGGTACAGCCGGAAGCCCAGGACGGGGGCGAGATAGGTGTCGAACAGGATCGTCACCAGGCCGAGCCGGCCGAGGGTGGCGATGAAGGCGAAGGCCAGCGGCACGCCGGCGAAGTTCGAGGCGACGCCGCAGAAGGTCATCAGCGTCGGCCGGATCCAGCCCGGCAGCCCGCCCATCACCGCGGCATAGGCCAGGAAGAAGCCGATCAGGGCGCCCAGCAGGGCGGAGGCGGCGCTGACCCGGATCGAGATCCAGTAGGCATCGAGGATCGAGCGCTGGAACAGGTTGGCGATGTTGTCCAGCGTGAACGTCCCGTCCGGCGTCTGGAAGCTGCCGACCAGCAGATAGCCGGTGGGCAGCACCAGGAACAGCAGGGCGAACAGGAAGAAGGGAGCCACCCCGAGCCAGGCCCAGGAGATCCCGGCGGATCTGGACGGCGCGGCGAGGTGGGTGGCGATCGAGGCCTGGGTCATCGGCGCCTGCTGACGGAAACCTGCCGCGACGGGCGAAGACGCGAAAGGCCGCGCCGTCCTCCGGCCTCAGCATAAGGCAGGGGAAGGCGCGGCCTCCAGCACATCACTTGACATTGGCGCCGACCACGGAGTCCCACTGCTTGGTGATGATCGCGCTGGCCTTGTTCTGATCCTCGAGGCTCGGGAAGACAGCTGCCGCATAGGCCTCCGCCGGCGGCAGGGCCTTCAGCAGATCCTCCGGCACCTTCTTGGTGTCGACCAGGTTCTGGAACCGGATCGGGTGGCAGTAACCCTTGAGATAGCCGATCTGGCCCTCATTCGAATACAGATGCTCCATCCACAGCTTGGCGGCGTTGGGATGCGGCGCATAGGCGCTGATCGCCTGGACATACACGCCGGCGACGACGCCGGTCTTCGGCACCACGATCTCGATCGGCGGGTTGCCCTTCAGCGTGTCGCGGTCGTTGAGGGCGAGATAGTCCCAGCGGATCACGATCGGGGTGGCGCCCTGGGCCAGCGAGGCGGCCTTGCCGATGGTCGGCACGAAGTTGCCGGCCTTGTTCAGCTCGGCGAAGAACTTCAGCCCGGCCTCGGCGGCCTTCTCGGCATCCTTCTCGGTCGACAGGCCGGCGGCCAGCACACTCTGGATCGCTTGGTTCGAGCCGCGAGGGTCGCCGGCGAGGGCGACGGAATTGGCGTAGTCGGAGGCCAGCAGGTCCTTCCAGTCGGCGGGGATCTTGCTGACCAGGTCCTTGTTCACCTCGAAGGCCAGCACGCCGTAATAGTCGCCGTACCAGTAGCCCTCGGGGTCCTTGGCGCTGTCCGGGATCGTGTCCCAGGTCGAGACCTTGTACGGCGCGATCAGCCCTTCGGCCTTGGCCGACGGGCCGAAGGACAGGCCGACATCGATTACGTCGGGGGCTTGGGGGCCTTTGTTCCCCTTGTTCGCCTTGATCGCCTCGATCTCGTCGCCCGAGCTGGCGTCGGGGTTCAGCTCGTTCACCTTCAGGCCGTACTTGGCCTTGAAGCTGTCGATGATCGCGCCGTAGCCGCACCAGTCATGCGGCAGGGCGATGGTGGTCAGCTCGCCCTCCTGCTTCGCCGCGGCGATCAGCTCGGCCGACGGCTCGGCCATGGCGGTGGCGGCGGAGGCGGCGAGCGCCAGGGCCGAGATCGACAGCACGGATGTCCACGTCGCCTTCATGTCAGAACCCCTGTTGTTCACCAGTCTGTTGTCCGGATTTTAGAAAAATTCCCGAATTCGAAGTCGAGCGCGCGGTCAAACCCGGAGTCCGGCGCGAACGCGGCGGGACTGTGTTGCGCTGCCCAATCCTTGTCAAGGAGAGTTCCGATGAAATGTCTGTAATCGGCGCAAATGCGCCGGTCTTCCCGGCGGTTCAGCCGCCCGGATCGGTCGCAATACAGGTCTGTCGTCCAGCCATGACATCGTGGCTGACACACTATTGTCGTCTGATTGTAATAATAACGTCATGAAACCATGACGCCGTCAACGACTCCCTGCATGGGCCTGTGTCCGGCCTTGGAGCAAGAGTGACTCAAGCGGCAATCGTCATCTGTTCCGCTTGCGGCACGATCCGTCGCGCTTCGGCCCAAGCTGGTCGGGGCCGGGCTTTCGCCGCCCGGCGGCGCTGGCTATGGTGCGGCCTTCGATTCACTGATGAGCGGGAACGGACCCATGGCAGGAAGCATCGAGGCGCGGCTGCAGGAGAAGGGCGTCACCCTGCCGGCCGTGGCGGCGCCGGCGGCGAACTACGTCCCCTATGTGATCTCCGGCAACACGCTCTACATCTCCGGCCAGGTGCCCTTCGTCGAGGGCAAGATCAGCCACACCGGCAAGCTCGGCGCCGAGTTCAAGGTCGAGGACGGCTATGCCTGCGCCCGGATCTGCGCCATCAACATCCTCGCCGCCGCCAAGGCGGCGCTGGGCGACCTCGACCGCATCGCCCGGGTGGTGAAGCTGACCGGCTTCGTCAACTCGACGCCGGACTTCACCGACCAGCCGAAGGTGGTCAACGGCGCCTCCGACCTGATGGCCGAGGCTTTCGGCGACGCCGGCAAGCACGCCCGCTCCGCCGTCGGCGTCGCCCAGCTGCCGCTCGGCTGCGCCGTCGAGGTCGAGGCGATCTTCGAGATCCGGTAAAGGCCGCGAACTGGCGCCGGGGGCGGATCGTCCGGGAAGGCGAGGGATGGGCGAGCGCATCATCGAGAGCCCGGACAATCCGCGCGCCAAGCTGTGGGCGTCGCTGCTGGAGAGCCGCGGCCTGCGCAAGCACCGCCGCTACCTTCTGGCCGGGCGCAAGACCGTGCGCGAGGCGCTGGCGCACCACCCCGACCGGTTCGAGACCCTGCTGCTGCCGCCCGGCGCCGATGCCGGCGACCTGCCGGCGCCGACGGGGCTGGAGCGGATCCGGCTCGGCCGGGCGCTGTTCGACCGGCTCGACATCTCCGGCACCGGCCAGCCGATCCTGGTCGGGATCGTGCCGGAGATGCCGGCGATCGACCTGGCGCGGCCGCCGGAGGGGCTGGAGCTGGTCTGCGCCCTCGGCGACCCCAGCAATCTCGGCGCCCTCTTGCGCAGCGCCGCCGCCTTCGCCGTGTCGCGGGTGATCCTGCTGGCCGATGCGGCGCACCCCTTCCACCCGAAATGCCTGCGTGCGGCTTCGAACGCGCAATTCGCGCTGGAGCTGCGGCGCGGCCCGGCCTGGGCCGGTCTGGCGCAGGCCGCCGGGCCGCTGCTGGCGCTGGACGCGGAGGGAGAGGACCTGTCGGGCTTCGCCTGGCCGCGCGACCTGCGGCTGATCCTGGGCGAGGAGGGGCCGGGCCTGCCGCCGGGCCTGGCGGTGCGGCGCCTGGCGATTCCCACGACCGGCGCGGTCGAATCGCTCAACGCCACCGTCGCCGCCAGCCTGGCGCTGTACGGGCACTATCTGGCGATGCGCGGTTAGGCCGATAAAAAGGCTCTATCCGTCATGGCGAGGCGCGCAGCGCCGTGGCCATCCAGGGGCCGGTGCGAGCGGCCCTGGATGGCCACGCCCCTTCGGGGCTCGCCATGACGGTGAGAACAATGCTTCCTATGGGTAACGGCCCCTCAGGCCACCGCCATCTCGGCCAGCTCGGTCCGCACCGGCACGCCGTCGGCGCGGCCGATCATGCCGCGGGCGCCGGCCAGGGCGCCCGGCACCAGCTCGAGCCCGAGCAGCCGGCTGTAGTCGACCGGCCCCGGCAGCATCAGGCCGAGGGTCAGGTCGCGGCGGAAGCCGAAGCGGCGGTAGTACGGCTCGTCGCCGACCAGGATCACGCTCCGGTGGCCGAAGGCGGCGGCGCGCGACAGCCCGGCCCGCATCAGCCGCGAGCCGATGCCGCTCGAGCGCAGCCCCTCGGCGACCGCGAGCGGGCCGAGCAGCAGCGTCTCGCCGACGCCGTCGACATGGATCGGCCAGAAGCGCAGCGTGCCGACCAGCTCGCCATCTTCCAGCGCGACGAGGCCGAGCTCGTTGACCGGCCGCACCCCGTCCCGCAGCCGGTAGACGGTCTTGCCGAAGCGCCCCTCGCCGAAGCAATCGGCGACAAGCTCCTCGATGGCGGCCGCGTGGCGCGGCCGCTCCCGCATGATGTCCATGACCCGAATCCCCACCCGTATGAGGTTCAGATGTAGTAGGCCTTGAGGGGCGCGAAGCCGTTGAAGGCGACCGCCGAATAGGTCGTCGTGTAGGCGCCGGTGCCGTGGATCAGCACCTTGTCGCCGATCGCGAGCGAAACCGGCATCGGGTAGGGCGTCTTCTCGTACAGCACGTCGGCGCTGTCGCAGGTCGGGCCGGCCAGGATCGCCGGCTCGGCGGCGTCGCCGTCATGCGCGGTGGTGATCGGGTACCGGATCGCCTCGTCCATCGTCTCGGCCAGGCCGCCGAACTTGCCGATGTCGAGATAGACCCAGCGGGTGTTGTCGTTCGCCGACTTGTTCGAGATCAGCACGACCTCGGTCTGGATCACCCCGGCATTGCCGACCATGCCGCGGCCCGGCTCGATGATGGTCTCGGGCAGGCGGTTGCCGAAATGGTGGCGCAGGCTGGCGTCGATGGCGCGGCCATAGGCCTCCGGCGTCGGCACCTCCTTCAGGTACTTGGTCGGGAAGCCGCCGCCGAGATTGACCATCTTCAGCTCGACGCCCTTGGCCGCCAGGTCGCGGAAGATCGCGGCCGCCGATTCCAGCGCCTGGTCCCAGGCGCCGGTGTCGCGCTGCTGCGAGCCGACATGGAACGACACGCCATAGGGCTCGAGACCCAGCGCCGGGGTCATCGCCAGCAGCTCGCGCGCCATCGACGGCTCGCAGCCGAACTTGCGCGACAGCGGCCATTCGGCGCCCTCGCCCGAGGTCAGGATGCGGCAGAACACGCGGCTGCCCGGCGCGACCTCGGCGATCTTGCGCAGCTCCGCCTCGCTGTCGAAGGCGAACAGGCGCACGCCGAGCGCGTAGGCGGTGGCGATGTCGACCCGCTTCTTGATGGTGTTGCCGAAGGAGATGCGGTCCGGGGTGGCGCCGGCGGCCAGCGCGTCGCGGATCTCGGCGACGCTCGCCGTGTCGAAGCACGAGCCCAGCGAGGCCAGCAGCGACAGGATCTCCGGCGCCGGGTTGGCCTTGACCGCGTAGAAGATGCGGCTGTCGGGCAGCGCCTCGGCCAGGGCCCGGTAGTTGCCGGCGACCACGTCGAGATCGAGCACGAGGCACGGGGTCTCGGGACGTCGCTCTTCCAGGAAGGCGGCGATCTTGGTGTTCATTTCGGGGGGCTCTCCCTCCGGCAGACAGTTCAAACCCAACCGTTGCCTGAGGCGCCCCGCCTCTGCTCACCGGCGACGAAACCCGGCGGCACATGCGGTTCCGGATCGCAGAGACAGGATCGCGGGACGACGCCAAGGGCGCCACCCGGGAACACCATCCAGACAATCACGGAAGAGGAACCCTCTCCGCACATGCAACCGAAAAACTTCTCTTCAACCCAGCCGGCCGAAGCCGGACAGACCGAGGAGACGCGTGACGTCGTTGCTGTGCCCACCTTGGGTCGGTGCTTGGTTCGACCGGGTGGGCCGGGGCACGTGCGAATACGTTCCGAGGCGTCAAATACGGTCGGTGCCCCCCTGATGCAAGTGAAATTTTGTCGATGAAGAATTTATCCCGTCGCCGTGGCGCCACAGCCTCAGGCGATTTCTAAATTCCGCCTTATTCCGTCTTGATATTGCGGGATTCTCGCGAGATAAGTTTCGCATCATGACGACCCGCTCTTCCGGCAGACCTGCCTTGCGCGCGACTGGCGGCCGCACCCGGACGAGCACGTCCACCGGCAAGTCCTCGTCCGGACGCCGCAAGTCGGGTCCGCGGAGTCGCAAGTCCTCGGGCCGCCGGCACTGGCTCTGGGGCGTCGCCAAATGGGGCGCGGTGCTGTCGATCTGGGCCGCGATCGGCCTCGGCGCCGTGGTCGCCTATTTCGCCTACGACCTGCCCGACATCCGCCAGGTGGCGATGCCGGAGCGGCGCACCGCCATCACCGTGGTCGCCGCCGATGGCGGCCAGATCGCCCGCTACGGCGACATGACCGGCGACATGGTGCAGGCCTCGGCCCTGCCGAAGCACCTGGTGAACGCGGTGCTGGCGATCGAGGACCGCCGCTTTTACGGCCATTACGGCATCGACCCGATCGGCGTGGCCCGGGCGCTGTGGGTGAACTGGCAAGCCGGCCGGGCGGTGCAAGGCGGCTCCACCATCACCCAGCAGGCGGCCAAGAACCTGTTCCTGACGCCGGAGCGCACGGTCCGCCGCAAGATCCAGGAGGCGATCCTGGCGGTCTGGCTGGAGATGAACTTCTCCAAGGACCAGATCCTGACCGCCTATCTCAACCGGGTCTATTTCGGCGCCGGCACCTACGGCATCGATGCCGCCGCCCGCGCCTATTTCGGCGTGCCGGCCACCGATGTGAACCTGGAGCAGGCGGCGATCCTGGCCGGCCTCTTGAAGGCGCCGTCGCGCTATTCGCCCGAGCGCGATCCCGAGGCGGCGCGGCAGCGCGCCGACGTGGTGCTGTCGGCCATGGTCGATGCCGGCTTCCTCACCGAAAAGCAGCGCGAGACCGCCGAGGATCAGCCGCCGGTGCCGCCGCGCCGGCCGGGCGGCGGCTCGGGCAGCCGCTACTTCGCCGACTGGATCGCCGACCAGGTGCCGGATTTCGTCAACACCGCTGCCCCGGCCCTCAGGGTGGAGACCACGCTGGTGCCGTCGCTGCAGCGCGCGGCCGAGCGCATCGTCGACGCCCGCATGGCGGAGGACGGCGGCAAGGTCGGGGCCAGCCAGGCGGCCCTGGTGGCGATGCGGCCGGACGGCGCCGTGGTCGCCATGGTCGGCGGCCGCGGCTACAGCCAGAGCCAGTTCAACCGGGCGGTGACGGCGCAACGCCAGCCCGGCTCCTCCTTCAAGATGTTCGCCTATCTGGCAGCGGTGGAGCAGGGGATGACGCCGGACAGCCTGGTGCTGGACGGGCCGATCACGATCAAGAACTGGTCGCCGGGCAATTACGACGGCAAGTTCCACGGCGAGGTGACGGCGCGCGAGGCGCTGGCCAAGTCCTACAACACCGCCGCGGTGCGGGTGCTGCAGCGGGCCGGCATCAACCGGACGATCGAGCTGGCCCGCCGGCTCGGCATCACCTCGCCGCTGCGGCCGGAGCTGTCGCTGGCGCTCGGCACCAGCGAGGTCAACCTCTTGGAGCTGACCGCGGCCTATGCCGCGCTGGCCAACAGCGGCAACGGCGTCTGGCCCTACGGCGTCGAGCGGATCGGCCCGCCGGGCGGCGACCCGATCTACACCCGCTACGGCGGCGGCCCGGGCGAGGCGGTGCTGCCCTGGCATGTCGAGGCGATCAACCGCATGCTGCGCTCGGTCATGACCATCGGCACCGGCCGCAGCGCCCGGCTGGACGACCGGCCCTCGGCGGGCAAGAGCGGCACGAGTCAAGGATACCGCGACGCCTGGTTCATCGGCTTCACCGCCGACTATGTGGTCGGCGTCTGGGTCGGCAATGACGACGGCGCGCCGATGGACAAGGTGACCGGCGGCAGCCTGCCGGCGAAGATCTGGCACGACTTCATGGTCGAGGCCGAGCGCGGCAAGCCGGCCAAGCCGCTCTTGGGCGTCGACGATTCGCTGCCCGCCGCGGTGGCGACGGCGGCGCCGGGCGCCAGCACGCCGGCCGCGATCGCGCCGACCGTCACGCCTCCGGGCGCGCCGAAAGTCCTGGTGCCGTCCGCGGCAACCGCGCCGGCGGTGCAGCCGGCGAAACAAGAGCTGGATCAGGGCGGCCTGGAAGGGCTTCTGAGCAAGCTGGGGAACGGCTGAGGCTCAGGGTCGACCGATTCGGAGCGTTTGGCGGCGCGTGCCGCGGCGCTGAACATCGACCTGCGCGACCTGTTGCGATCGTCCCGGCCGCCGGCGCGGCTCACTCTGCCGGCCCGACGGAAGTACAGCAGCCCGACACCAGATCTGCGCGCCACGAGCGGCTTGAGCCGGCGGCATTCGGGGTTCACTATTTATTCCGTACCCGCAACGATATTGCTCAGAAGAGCGGGTCATGGATCCTTCCAAGGGAGGGAACTCATGGACTTCCGTTCAATCTGCCTGGCATGCGCGCGTATTGGTGCGGTTGTCGCAGCCGGTTCTGCGCTCGCGGCCAACCCCGTTTCGAAGGAGGTCGAAGTCAATGGCGTCATGATGCCTTTTGTCGACCAGGGGGCGGGCGACCCAATCCTCCTTGTCCATGGGGCGGTTTCTGACCTGCGCGCTTGGGAGCCTACCCGCGGAGAAATCGCCGATGAGCACCGCTTCATTGCCATAACCCTGCGCTACTTCGGCACCGGCGACTGGCCGGATGGAGGCGGGAAGTTCAGCGTCGCCACACACGCCAGCGATCTTGCGGCTTTCATCAAGGCGCTTGATGTCGGGCCGGTGCATCTGGTCGGCTGGTCTTATGGCGCCAACGTCGCCACAGCCGCCGCCCTGCAGAACCCCGAGCTTGTCCAAAGCCTCATCCTCTTCGAGCCGGCCCTCACTTCGCTTGTCAAGGAGGGGGAGCCTGGCGACGCGGCGCGGGAGGCACTGGGCAAGATGTTCGGCCCCGTCACTGTCGCCGTGCAACAAGGCGATCTCCAGAAAGCCACAAGGCTGCTGATCGAAGGCGTGTTCCAGTTGCCGCCCGGCGGATTCGACAATCAACCCCAGGACCTTCGGGCGATGCAACTCGACAACGCCAGGACGATGGGCTTGCTGTGGTCCGCTGCGGAGTTCAGGGTGACCTGTGACATGCTGCGGTCGCTTGACCGGCCGACGCTCATCATCCACGGGGCGGAGAGCAATGCCTACTGGCCGCACGTCGCCCAAGCTATGGATGAGTGCCTGCCTCAGGCCGAGATAGGTGTGCAGCCGAACGTCAACCACGACGGCCCGGTGCGCGCCCCCGCTGGCTTCGCCGCCATCGTAGAAGACTTCGTCGTGAAGCACTGATCGAGGAAGCGCCCGCGTTTGCGACTGCGCGTTTTTGCTGAAGGGGACGTCACGTGGACGTCGGCGTCTGGCTGCGGGAGCTCGGGCTCGGCCAATACGAGCAGCTCTTCCGCGACAACGCGATCGATGCGGAGATCCTGTCCGAGCTGACGGACAGCGACCTCGAAGGGCTCGGTGTGCTCCTGGGGCATCGCAAGAAGTTGCTCAAGGCGATCGCCGCGCTGCGCGAGGCCGCCATGCCGCCGGGGACGGCTGCGGCCGCCCCGATGATGCAGGCAACGGCCACTGCGGAGCGCCGCCAGCTGACGGTGATGTTCATCGATCTGGTCGGCTCCACCGCGCTGTCGGCGCGCCTCGACCCCGAAGTGATGCGCGAGGTGATGCGCGCCTATCAGAATGCCGCGGTGGACGAGCTGGTCCGCTTCGATGGCCATGTCGCGAAGTTCATGGGCGACGGGATCGTCGCCTACTTCGGCTGGCCGAAGGCGCATGAGGACGAAGCGGAGCGTGCCGTGCGCGCGGCTCTGAGAATCCTGGACGCGGTCGGGCGCCTCGCAACGCCATCGGGGGAAGCGCTTGCGGCGCGGATCGGCATCGCCACCGGTGTGGTCGTCGTGGGCGACCTGATCGGTGAGGGAGCGGCCCAGGAGGAGGCGGTCATCGGCGAAACTCCGAATCTCGCTGCTCGCCTTCAGTCTCTCGCGGCCCCCGATGAGGTGATCATCAGCGACGGCACGCGGCGCCTTCTCGGCGGTTTGTTCGAGTTCGAGGATCTGGGCGAACAGTCGCTCAAGGGCCTGGCCACGCCGGTCAGGGCCTTCCGCGTGCTCGGGCCCGGACAATCCGAGAGCCGGTTCGAGGCGTTCCACGGCCGGGGACCGGAACCGCTCGTTGGCCGTACCGCAGAACTGTCTCTGCTGCTCGACCGCTGGCAGCGGGCGAGGGCCGGCGAGGGGCAAGTGGTCTTCCTCAGCGGCGAGCCCGGCATCGGCAAGTCGCGGATCGTGCTGGCGCTGCGCGAACGGCTGGCCGAGGAACCGTTCACGCCGCTGAGCCATTTCTGCTCACCCTACCGAATGAACAGCGCGCTCTTTCCCGTGATCGGGCTGCTCGAAAGGGCAGCAGGATTCGGCCGCAACGATACATCGGACGAGAAGCTCGCCAAGATCCGCAACCTCCTCGCCCCATACACTCGGGATGTCGAAGAGGCCGCGGCTCTGGTTGCGGAGATGCTCTCCCTGCCCGTCGACGGACTCCCGGATCTCTCGCCCGAAAGACAAAAGCAGCGTACCTTCGAAATCCTGCTGGAACAGTTTCAAGGGCTCTGCAGGCAGCAACCGGTCCTCGCCGTCTATGAGGACGCGCACTGGATCGATCCGTCCACGGCCGAGTTCCTGGGACTCATCATCGAGCGCACGCAGCACCTGCGGGCACTGGTGGTGGTCACCTTCCGTCCCGAATTCAACCCACCCTGGACCGGGCATGCGCATGTCACGTCGCTGTCCCTCTCCCGGCTTGTCCGCGCCGACGTCGTGGCGATGGTGAATCGTCTGACAGACGGAAAGGCCCTGCCGACCGACGTCCTCAAGCAGATCTCCGACAAGACCGACGGCGTCCCGCTGTTCATCGAGGAACTGACCAAGGCGGTCCTCGAATCCGGCCTGCTGCGGGATGCCGGCGATCACTTCGAGCTCAACGGCATCCTGCCCGCGATGGCCATTCCGTCCACGCTGCAGGACTCGCTCATGGCCCGGCTCGACCGCCTCGCGCCCGTCAAGGAGTTGGCACAGGTGGCTTCCTGCATCGGCCGGGAATTCGACCATGACCTGCTGGCCGCGGTCTCGCCGCTGCAGGGGGCCGCGCTCGATGACGGGCTCGCCAGGCTCATCCAGTCCGATCTCGTCATCCGGCGCGGCCTGCCGCCTCACGCGACCTATGTCTTCAAGCATGCGCTCATCCAGGATGCCGCCTACGCGACCCTGCTGAGAAGCCGCCGGGCGCTGATCCACGGCCAGATTGCCGCGGCTCTCGAGGCGCGTTTCCCTGAGCTTGTCGACCGGCAGCCTGAACTTCTGGCCCGCCATCTGACGGAAGCCGGTCTGACCGAGAAGGCTGCCGATTGGTGGCTTCGGGCCGGGCAGCTCGCGAGCGCCCGATCCGCATACAAGGAGGCGATCGCTCATCTGACCAAGGCGCTGGCGATGATCGAGACGTTGGCGCCGACGGAGGAGCGGTTCCGCCGCGAACTCGAGGTGCAGAGCGCCCTGTGTCCGCCTCTGATCGCCACCAAGGGCTTCGCCGCGCCCGAGGTGGGCGACGCCTGTGCCAGAGCCGAGCGGCTGGCCCGCCAGCTCGGGCGTCAGGACCACCTTGCTGTCGCGCTGCGAGGCCTGTGCTATGTCGTTCACGTCCGTGGAGATCTGAGGCGCACGCGCGAGCTCGGCGCCGAACTCCTTGGTCTGGAGGAGCAGAGCGACGATCCCGTTCTTCAGGCCGACGCCCACAACGCCTCGGCCTTCACCCTGTTCCACCTGGGTGAGCACGCCTCCGCCCGCGACCATCTGGAAACCGCCCGCTCAAAGATCGAGGCCGTGGGCGATCCGGCCCGGGCTTTCTCGCGCGGCGTCAACATCTATATCTTCGGACGCGCCTATGCCGCTCATGTTGAGTGGCATCTCGGCTATCCCGATCGGGCCCTGTCCATCGGCCGGGAGATGGTTGGGTTCGCGCAGCAGCTCGACCATCCATTCAGCCTCGCGGTGGCGCTCAACTATGCCGCGATGCTGCATCAATTCCGTCGGGAACCCTCGGAGACACGCGATCTCGCCAATGCAGCCCTGGCGGTCTGCACCGAGTACGAATTCGCCTATTACCGCGCCTGGGCTACCGTCCTGCTCGGCTGGGCGACGGCCGAGCAGGGCGATCTCGAGCAGGGCATCCTTGGGATCCAGGACGGCGTGCAGGACTTGCGCAACACCGGGGCTGGACTCCGGCTGCCATATTATCTGTGCCTTCTGGCCGGGCTTTATCATCAAGCCCGTCGGGACGGCGAAGCGTCCCGCACGCTTTCGGAAGCGATGGACATCGTCGAGCGCAACGATGAGCACTGGGTGGACGCCAATCTTCATCTTCTGAGGAGCACGTTGCTGGCGGCCGATCAGCCAGAAGCGGCTGTGGATTGCTGCCGTCGGGCCATCGAGATCGCGCGAGGCCAAGGCGCCCGACCGCTCGTGCTCCGCGCCACGGCGCAGCTTGTCCGGCTGTCTGCGGACCCGCAATCGCGTGTGTGGGCATACGACCAGCTCGCGCAGGCCCATGGCTGGTTCACCGAGGGATTCGATACACCCGATCTCCAGGAGGCTCGGACGCTGCTCGACGCCGGTCCATAGTCGCCTGCGGCCGCCCATGCTACTCTTCAATCTTCAGGGAGGAGGCCTCGCGAGCAGCGAGGGTCAGATCATGGGATATTATCTCAAAGGTGATCTGCTCGAAGTCTGCGACTGCAAAACCCTGTGCCCCTGCTGGATCGGTGAGGATCCGGACAATGGAACGTGCCGCAGCGCGCTTGCCTACCGCATCGAGGAGGGCGAGGTGGACGGCGTCGATGTGTCCGGCCTCAACTTCGGTGTCGCGGTCCACATCCCGGGCAATGTGCTTTCAGGCAATTGGCGGGTGATCCGGTACGTGGACGACCGCGCTTCGCCCGAGCAGGAGAGGGCGCTTCTCGATGTGTTCCGAGGCAAGCTGGGCGGCCCGCTCGCCGACCTTGCCGCCCTCGCGGGCGAGGAGGTGGCGGCACGGCGCACACCGATCAGCTTCACCGTCGAGCAGGGCAAGGGGACGCTGCGGATCGGCGAGCACATCCAGGCCGAGATGGAGCCCTATCGCGGCCCGACCGGCGAGCCGACGCGCCTGGTCGAAAGCATCTTCTCGACCATCCCCGGATCACCCGCCTACGTCGCCAAAGCCACCCGCTTCCGCATGGAGCAACCCGAGATCGACGTGGATCTGGATCTGAGCGGCCACAACGCCATTCAAGGTCATTTCGAACTCCGCAACTGACCAGAGCGGTCGCATCGGGCGCATGGCATGCGCGAGACCAAGCATGATCGGGCGTTTATCGGCCTGTTCAGCGCGCTTGTCGTGCTTGCATGGGTGACGCTGGCCGTCTGGTCGCAATCACCCTATGGGCGCTATCTCGACCATGGTAACTGGACGCGTCTCGGGCTCGTCGGCGCCCTATGCGAGGCATTGCCGGCCGGCGACATCGTGTTGCCGGCCGTGCTCTACATCGCCGGCTGGGTGCTGATGACGGCAGCCATGATGGTGCCGACGACGCTCCCCTTCCTCCTGCTCTTCCGGCGGATCGCAACCCGGCATCGACGCCCGCGGATCCTCCTGGCCTTGCTCGTCGCCGGCTACCTTCTGGTCTGGGCGGGCGTCGGCCTGACCACTCACCTCCTGGGACTCGGGCTCATCGCCCTCGTGCGGCAGTCGGTCTGGCTCACCTTCAACGGCTGGGTGATCGGCGCCGCCGTTCTCGCCTTGGCGGGTCTCTTCCAGTTCTCGAGCCTCAAATATCGCTGCCTTGACGCATGCCGGACACCGGCCGGCTTCATCGCCGCCCGCTGGCGCGGCTCCCGACCGCAACTCGAAAGCCTGCGGCTCGGCCTCGCGCACGGCGCCTTCTGTGCCGGCTGCTGCTGGGCGCTGATGACGGTGATGTTCGTCGTCGGCACCGGCAGCGTCGGCTGGATGCTGGCGCTCGCCGCGGTGATGGCGATCGAGAAGAACATGCGGTGGGGGCATGCCTTGGCCCAGCCGACCGGGTTCGCGCTGCTGTTCGCTGCCGCGACGCTCGCCATCCCACCCGTCGGTCTCTGAGGCGACTTGCCCCCGATCCGCGATTTCGGTGCGCGATTTCGGTGACCGTGCACGTTTTGGCGGCCTTCCATCCGCTCAACAGCAGCAGGAACTGACCGCGAGGATGATCGCGGGCCTACGGTGTCGGACTCCCGTTCAGCCGATCGTCTTCAAGACAGACAGGCTCTGGAGAACGACGATGACGGCCACGATCACCGCCTTTGAACGCTCGCCCGACCGCGGCAAGGGGCTGGCGCGCGACATGCGCGTTCGCTGGGCGCTCGAAGAAGTGGGCCAGCCTTACGACGTCCGTCTGCTTTCGTTCAAGGCGATGAAGGAACCCGCGCATCTCACGCTGCATCCGTTCGGGCAGATTCCGACCTATGAAGACGGCGATCTCGCCCTGTTCGAGTCGGGGGCGATCGTGCTCCATATCGCCGAGCGCTACGGGGGCCTGCTGCCGGACGACGCGAATGCCCGGGCGCGCGCGATCGCGTGGATGTTCGCCGCGCTCGACGCGGTGGAGCCGCCGATCTTCGACCGCGCCCTCGCCAGGATCCTCGAGCGCGAGGAGCCCTGGTACGAGCAGCGCCTGCGCTTCCTCGAGGACAGCATCCGGACACGGCTGGGCCACCTGTCCCGTCGCCTCGGCGATGCCGACTGGCTCGACGGCACGTTCAGCGCCGGCGACCTGCTGATGGTGACGGTGCTGCGCCGGCTGCAGGGATCGGACCTACTGGAGGAATACCCGAACGTCGCCGCCTATGTCGCCCGCGGCGAAGCGCGGCCCGCCTACAAGCGTGCCTTCGCCGCCCAGCTGGCGGTGTTCACGGGCGCATCGGCCGGCTGACGAAGGCCGCTCCGAGCTCGAACGGCTTGGCCGGACGCTGGATCAGGCACAGGCCGGCGTTGGTCCTGGCCGCGGCAACCCCCTCCCCCTGCCCCCTCCCGCGAGGGGAGGGGGAACTCATTTTGCTTTCGGCCGACATCGCATGTTCCCTCTTTGTTCTTGACGTGATGCCGCGTCGCGCGCCATAATTCAGGCAGAGTCGAACAGTTGCGCCCGCCCGGCCCCGCCGCGGCGGGCTTTTTCGTGGGAGGCCGGCATGGAGGATGTCATCGCATGGGCGGTGGAGGTTCAGCCGGACGAGCGGCTGTTCGCCCTGCGCTTCACGCGGCACGGCAACGCCGGCCTCGCCGCCCTCGAGGTCGGCTATGCGGAGTCCAATCACCGCTCCCGAGCGTCCCGCCTGCTGGCCCGAGCCGAGATCCTGGTCGCGTGCTTCGAGGAGGTCGAGAAGCGGCGGCGAGACGGACTCCTTCCGCTTCCCGCCGTGCGGCGCAAGCTGACCAATCTGGCCGCGCGGGCCCTTGGGCGCCGCCCCGCCACCCATCGGTCCGCCGCCGCCATGCCCAATCTGGAGCAGGCGTTCGGGGAGTTCCGACACCACCACGGGTTCGAAGATGGGGAGCCGGCCGGAGACGCGCCGCTGCCGAAGGAGGGGGCCCGATCGGCGGCCGAAACGCCTGCGGGCCTGCCGGCCGCGCCCGCCCTGCCGCGGCTGAGGCTGCCGCCGACCTTCCGGGACCTCAGGAAGCCGTCGCGCTACAAGGCGCTGCATGGCGGCCGCGGCTCGGGCAAGTCGCATGTCTTCGCCGAGCTGCTGGTGCGGCGCTGCATCGAGGCGGCGCCGGTGCGGGCGGTGTGCATCCGCGAGGTGCAGCGCTCGCTCGACCAGTCGGTCAAGCGGCTGATCGAGGACAAGATCCAGGCCCTCGGCGTCGGCGCCGCCTTCCGGGTGCAGGCCGACCGGATTCTTGGTCCGGGGGACGGCCGGATCATCTTCCAGGGCATGCAGAACCACACCGCCGAGAGCATCAAGTCGCTGGAGGGCTACGACATCGCCTGGGTCGAGGAGGCGCAGTCGCTGTCGCAGCGGAGCCTGGAGCTGCTGCGCCCGACCATCCGCAAGAAGGGGTCGGAGCTGTGGTTCTCCTGGAACCCGACCCGGCCGGACGACCCGGTCGATGCGCTGTTCCGCGGCGGCCCGGCGCCGCCCGACACCGTGCTGATCGAGGCCAACTATGCGGCCAACCCGCATTTCCCGAAGGTGCTGCAGGCCGAGATGGAATGGGACCGCGAGCGCGACCCGGACAAGTACCAGCATGTCTGGCTGGGCGGCTATCGGCGGGTGAGCGAGGCGCGGGTGTTCGCCAACTGGCGGGTCGAGGCGTTCGCGACGCCGGGCAACGCCCAGTTCCTGTTCGGCGCCGACTGGGGCTTCGCCCGCGACCCGACGGTGCTGGTGCGCTGCTTCCTCAATGGCCGGACGCTGTTCGTCGACCACGAGGCCTACCGCGTCGGCTGCGAGATCGACCGCACGCCGGCGCTGTTCGACACCGTGCCGGAGGCGCGGCGCTGGCCGATCGTCGCCGACGGCGCCCGGCCGGAGACGATCAGCTACATGCAGCGGCACGGCTTCCCCAAGCTGCGGCCGGCGGTCAAGGGCGGCGGCTCGGTCAAGGAGGGCATCGAGTTCCTGAAGAGCTGCGACATCCTGGTGCATCCGCGCTGCCGCCACCTGATCGACGAGCTGGCGCTGTTCAGCTACCGCACCGACCCGAAGACCGGCGAGATCCTGCCCGAGCTGGAGGACCGCGAGAACCACGCCATCGACGCCCTGCGCTATGCCCTCGAGGGGCAGCGGAAGCAGTACGGCACCTATGACCACACGCTGAAATGGGTGGGGACGGGGTTGTGGTGAGCGGGCGGGGGCCGCAGGGAAGGCGAAGGAAGCCGATCATTTTCGCGTCGCCTCTCCCGCTTGCGAGACCTTTTCAAAATAGCTGGAGCCCGCTCCTTTCTAGTCCCCCCCTCCCCTTGCGGGAGGGGGGCAGGGGGAGGGGTCTGCGCGCGTCCGCGCGCGAATGCGCAGAGAGCCGAATTCGCCGTCCGGGCCGGTTGGCGACTGTCCAGGCCGGACCGGGCCGAGAGAACCCCCTCCCCCTATCCCCCTCCCGCGAGGGGAGGGGGGACTCATTTTTCTCCCGGTCGATGTCGTTGCGGGTCTCCACGACGACCCAAGAAACATTCTGAAAAGGTCTTGCTTGCGGGGCCTCTTTTCAGACTTCCCCGATCTGTCATCCCCGCGAAAGCAGGGATCTCGCACCGCTTATACCAACGGCCTTCGAGATCGACTCTTCGGCCTTTTTCGTCATCGCGAGGCGCGAAGCGCCGTGGCGATCCAGGGGCCGGTGCCGCTGGATGGCCACGCCCCTTCGGGGCTCGCCATGACGGGGTAACATTTCGGGCCGTTGGTATCAGATCGGACAGAGATTCCCGCTTCCGCGGGAATGACGACAAAGGATGGGCGGCCCCAAACCCCGGCCTTGCTTGTCGATCGGACAGACTTCCTGTCATCATCCCCGGCAACGAAAACACATGGGGGAGACGATGAAGCTTCACGTCCTGGCGCTGGGCCTGCTGAGTGCCGGCCTGCTGGCCTCCGCAGGGGCCGAAGCCCAGACGACGGTCAAGGTCGGGGTGATGAACGACCGGTCCGGCGTCTATGCCGACATCACCGGCGAGGGCTCGGTGGTGGCGGCGCGGATGGCGGCGGAGGATTTCGCCGCGGTCGACAAGGGGGTGACGGTCGAGATCGTCGCGGCCGACCACCAGAACAAGCCGGATATCGGCTCGAACATCGCCCGGCAGTGGTACGACCAGGACGGGGTCGACGCGATCCTCGACGTGCCGACCTCCTCGGTCGCGCTGGCGGTGAACCAGATCACCCGCGACAAGAACAGGATCTTCATCAATTCCGGCGCCGGCACCTCGGACCTGACCGGCACGCAATGCTCGCCCAACACGGTGCACTGGACCTACGACACCTGGGCCCTGGCCCACGGCACCGCCAGCGCGCTGGTGGGGGAGGGCGACGACACCTGGTTCTTCATCACCGCCGATTACGCCTTCGGCCATGCGCTGGAGCGCGACGCCAGCGCCCTGGTCAAGGCCCAGGGCGGCACGGTCGCCGGCTCGGTCCGCCACCCGTTCCCGGGGCAGGACTTCGCTTCCTTCCTGCTGCAGGCGCAGGCGTCGGGGGCCAAGGTGGTGGCCTTCGCCAATGCCGGCGGCGACACCATCAACGCGATCAAGCAGTCGGCCGAGTTCGGGCTGCAGGCCGGCGGGCAGAAGCTGGCCGGGCTGCTGACCACGATCCGGGACGTCAAGACGCTGGGCCTGGATGCGGCGCAGGGCCTCTTGCTGACCGAGGCTTTCTACTGGGACATGAATGACGGCACCCGGGCCTTCTCCAAGCGCTTCGCCGAGCGCATGGGCGGCAACCCGCCCAGCATGATCCAGGCCGGCGTCTATGCCGCGCTGACGCACTACCTGAAGGCGGTCTCGGCGACCAAGGGCAAGGACCCGGCCGCGGTGATGGCCTGGATGAAGGCCAACCCCAGCGACGACCCGCTGTTCGGCCAGGGCCGGATCCGCGCCGATGGCCGCCACATCCACCCGATGTACCTGTTCCAGGTCAAGGCGCCGGGCGAGGCCAAGGGCGACTGGGACCTGTACACCCTGCGCGCCACGATCCCGGCCGACCAGGCCTTCCGGCCCGAGGCCGAAGGGGGCTGCCCGCTGGTGAAAGGCTGAGGGGGCCGCCCCGGCCGGCAAATCTTGCCCCGAGAGCAATGTTCCGATTGCCCGGCGGCGGGGCGGCCGCGATGCTCGGCCTCGTCGTATGCCGAAGGTCCCGTCGATGATCGTCAGCCCCACCGGCCTGGCCGGCCTTGCCCTGATCGCGCTCGGCATGGTCTGCACCCCCGGGCCGAACATGATCTATCTGCTGTCGCGCTCGATTTTGCAGGGCCGGCTGGCCGGGGTGATCTCGCTGGCCGGCGTGGTGCTCGGCTTCCTCTGCTACATGCTGGCGACCGCGCTCGGCCTCACCGCCCTGATGCTGGCGGTGCCGCTCGCCTATGAGGCGATCAAGCTGGCCGGGGCCGGCTACCTGCTGTGGCTGGCCTGGACCTCGGTGCGGCCCGGCGCCGGCTCGGCGCTGCAGCCGCGGCGCGACCTCAAGGTCGACCGCCCGGCCAAGCTGTTCGCCATGGGCTTTCTCACCAGCCTGCTGAACCCGAAGATCGCGATCTTCTACGTCTCGCTGCTGCCGCAATTCATCGACCCGGAGCGCGGCCGGGTGCTGGCGCAAAGCCTGGTGCTGGGCGCCACCCAGGTGGCGATCAGCTTCACCGTCAACCTGCTGATCGTGCTGGCCGCCGGCGGCATCGCCGCATGGTTCGCGGCGCGGCCGACCTGGCTGCAGCTGCAGCGCTGGGTGATGGGCGGCCTGCTGGCCGGTTTCGCCGTCCGCCTCGCCTTCGACAAGCGGCCGGTTTAAGCGAGCGCCAGCCCCTCCAGCTCCGCGGCCAGGAAGTCCTGCAGCGACTGCACCGCCGCCGGGTTCTCCCCCGCCACCGTCGTCCGGTACAGGCCGAAATCCGCCCGCGGCGCCGGCGGCAGCCCCTCCGCCGCGCCGATCACCCGCATCGCCTCCCGGATATGGCCGTCGAGCAGCACCGAGACGCCGAGCCCGGCCTCCACCGCCGCCTGGATCGCCGGCGTGCTGCTGCTGGTGCAGACGATGCGCCAGGCCAGGCCGGCCCCGTCCAGCGCCGACAGCACCCGCTCCTGCCAGACGCAGGTCGGGGCGAAGGACACCAGCGGCACCGGATCCGTGAGGTCGATGTCGAAGCTCCGCGCGGCCACCCAGTGCAGCGGCCGGTGCCAGCGCGCCAGCGGCACGGCCGGGATCAGGTTGGGGTCGCCGACCGCGAGGTCGAGGCCGCCGCCGCGCAGCCGCCGGTCCAGCTCCTGGCTGCCGTCCACCACCAGCTCCAGCCGCACCCGCGGATAGGCCTGGGAGAAGCGGGCGAGGGCGCGCGGCAGCCGGCCGACCGCGACATCCTCGAGCAGGCCGAGCCGGACGGTGCCGGCGACCTGCCGCCCGGCCAGCACCCGCCGCGCCTCCTCACTGGCCCCCAGCGCGCGATGGGCATAGCGCAGCAGGGTCTCGCCGGCCTCGGTCAGGCGGATGCCGCGCGGCGACCGGTCCAGCAGGCGCTGGCCGACATCCTCCTCCAGCCGGCGCAGCTGCATGCTGACCGCCGCCTGGGTGCGCGCCAGCCGCTCGGCGGCGCCGCTGACGCTGCGCGTCTCGACCACGGTGGCGAAGGCGCGCAGCAGGCCGATATCGAGATCCCTGATCATAACGATCCCTTATGTCGATATCACGTGTATCAGGATACGTGAACACCATGGGTTTCGCTATAGTGCGGATCCCGCAACGACCGGACGGCCCGACAGAATGGCGACCGATTCCGAGACCAGCCCGGGCACGACCGCAGGGATCGCCGTCGCCGCCCTGATGGCGGTCGGCTCGATGACCTCGGTCCAGCTCGGCGCCGCCCTGGCGACCCCGACGCTGGAGAGCTTCGGTCCGATGGGCACGACCTGGCTGCGCCTCGCCTGGGCGGCGGTGCTGCTGGCCCTCCTGACCCGGCCGAAGATCCTGTCCTACAGCCGGGGCCAGTGGCTGGCTACGGGCCTGCTGGGCGCGGCGATGGCCGGCATGACCCTGTGCTACTTCCAAGCGGTGCTGCGCATCCCGCTGGGCCTGGCCACGGCGATCGACTTCCTCGGCCCGCTCGGGGTCGCCGCCTTCGGCATGCGCCGCGTCTGGCATGCCGTCTGGCCGGTCCTGGCACTGGTCGGCGTGGTGCTGCTGGTGCATGACGGGACGGACTGGACGGTCGACCTGGTCGGGGCCGGCTTCGCCCTCGGCGCCGCCTGCGGCTGGGCCGCCTATATCGTGCTGATGAAGCGGGTCGGCCAGTCGTTCCAGGGGCTGCAGGGCCTGACCATGTCCCTGGTCGTCGCCGCGCTGGTGGCGACGCCCTGGGGGCTGGCGGAGAATGGCGGCCACATCCCGCTGCCGGTCCTCGGGATCACCATCGGCTTGGCCATCCTGGTGCCGCTGCTGCCCTATGCGCTGGAGATGATGGCGCTGCGGCGGATGCCGACCCGGCCCTTCGGCATCCTGATGAGCGCGGAGCCGGCGATCGGCACGCTGATCGGCTTCGCCGTGCTCGGCCAGGCGCTCAGCCCGGCCCAGCTCGCCGGCATCGCCCTGGTCGTGATCGCCAGCCTCGGCGCGGTGGCGGGGGAGTAGACGGACCAGAGGTCTTTTGAAGGATCAGGGAGAGTCTCCCGAGGATCCGCGGCCGGCGCTTGCTCGCATTCGCACATCAGGCACAGATCGCGGATGGTCCGACACAGCAGACGGCGCATCCGCTGGCGGATCCATCAATGGATCCTCTGCCACTGACCGAATGGAGTAGCCGATTTCTCAAGGTCAAATTTGAAGCAAAGTTGCCGATGTCTTATAATAATCTATCCTGATTATTGGGGTATGGACTGCCCGTCTATCGAGACAGAGCTTCGATCACTCGGCGCGGACAGGAGGTCGGCCAGGGAAACCGAACAGCATTGCGGCTCTGATACCAGCAACACGCCGCAATTTCGACGCCTGATGACCAGATGGACTGTTGCGATCGCTGGCCGCCACAGACGTGACCGATCAATCGGCCCTTACATATGCATAGGGGAGAGACCGAGATGATCACAGAGCTTGCAAGCAGAGGGACTCTGCTGCCGACGGGTGTCCATCTGCATGAGAAGCAGGGTGAAACGGAAGTGTCGGTTCCACTGACTGCGACAGAGCAGTGGTATTACAGGATGGCCGATGGATCCGTTTCGATAAGCGATGACTTGCGAAGTCTATATGCTCCTGGCGACGAGCTGGACGAAGCCGCCATTTATTCGTACCTGCAGTTCGGTGCGGTTGTTCCTCCTTTCAGCCCTTGGAAAGGAATTCGTAGATTCGTTCCAGGGACTGTCACGGCTGTTTCCAATGCCGGCGCGCCAAAAATTCGCACCCAATTCTCCCTGAGGCCTTTTCCCAAGACCTCTCCCCCGCCGAACTTCGATCGCCAAATCTCGGAAGTCGTATCAACGCTGGATCGGGTTCTGCTCGAGCATTGCGCGGGACGGCCGGTCACGATTCTGTTCAGCGGTGGGATCGACTCGGGACTCCTCGCAGCCAGAGCATCGGTTCTCGGGCTGAAGGATGTCACCCTTGTCAACTACTGTTTCGGTCCGAATGACTCGGAGTCGATGCTGGCGGAGCAAATGGCCCGTCACCTTGGACTGAGGTTCGTGCGGATAGAAGAGGAAAGGGACGGCTCCGATGTCGCCGATGTGCTGCAGCATGCCGGCCTTTACTATCGAACTCTCTTCAGTGATCACTCGGCGGTTCCGACCTGCGCATTGGTTCGTGCGGTCATCTCGGAGTGTGATTCGAGCGGGATTGTTCTCGAGGGGACAGGAGCAGACGGAGGTTTCGGGAAATTCGACAGGGCCGTGCAATGGCAGCGTCTCCATTCATTGCCGGTTTGGGGGCGGAGACTCGGCGCTATAGCATATCGGATGACCAAGGCCTGGAGGCGTGACAGTAAGGTTGAATATTGGTTGAGGCTTCTTCGCCGATCGGATCAATGGCAGTACCCATTTGCTACCTTTGCTCAAAATGCTCTGCTTGGAATTGCCTATCACCCCTCAAAAGACATCATTGATTCCATTGAAGAACATCTGGTTCAATGGTTGTCTCATATGTCTTCGCCTGACCCTCGCCTGCGGCTGGTGGCTGTCGGCCTCACGCTGCTCGATGCTTCGATCGTCGCGCAAAAATCAAGATCGCTATTCAACGAAGCATCATTAGAGGTCGTCTATCCCTTCATTCTGCCGGACATAATCAGTGTCGCAGTGGCATCAGGTGATTGGCCCGGATCTGAAAAAGAGCCGAAATGGATCTTGAAGGCGGCGCTGGCGCAGCACGTTCCTGCCACGATGGTGTATAGGGCCAAGGGTGCATTCATGGCCTCGATGCCCGACAAGTTCTGGCAAAAGGCCTTCCTGACGGCGTTCGACAAATTGCTGGACCCGCAGTCGCCGATGGGCCGCTTTGTCGACCGAAAATTCCTCCTTGGCATTCGACCGATGCTAGTGGCGAAACAGCGGCTGCCAGCACAAACCGAGAGGTTCATATGGGGCGCCGTGTTCGGCAACGAGTGGATCGAGCAGGTCTCGACGGGTCGGTTCTGAGCTCCTGACGGCCCGGGGTTAGGGCCTAGACCCGCCCAGCTTCACGGCGGAACCGGGCGCCGCACTCGGCGCCGTCGCACTATTCCTTCTCCATTTTCCCATCGTCCGTCACCCCCTCCAGGCCGGCTTCAGCATCGGGTACAGGGCGCGGAAGCGCCGATACTTCTCGGCATATCTCTCCGCCAGCGCCGCATCCGGCTCGACCACATGCGCGGTCTGCGGCCGGGTGCAGACGGCCTCCGGCGCCTCGTCCGTCGAAGCCAGGCGGCCGAGGCGGGCAGCGCCGAAGGCGGGGCCCAGCTCGCCGCCCGCGGGGTAGTGCAGCGGCCGGTTCAGTGCCGCCGCCAGGATCCGGCCCCAGAATTGCGACCGCGCGCCGCCGCCGATCACCGCGACCTCGCCGATCGCGGTGCCCGCCGCTGTCAGCGCCGCCTGGCCGTCGGCGAAGGCGAAGGCCACGCCCTCCAGCAGGGCCCGGACCAGCTGCGGCCGTCCGGTCGCATGGGTCAGGCCGATGAAGACGCCCGTCGCCGTCGGGTCGTTGTGCGGCGTGCGCTCGCCGGACAGATATGGCAGGAACAAGAGGTCGCCGATATCCGGATCGGCGACCTCGGCTTCGGCCAGCAGCTCCGGCTCGGTGCCGCCCAAGAGGCGGGCCAGCCAGGACAGGGCCGAGGCGGCGCTGAGCACCACGGACATGCGGTGCCAGGTGCCGGGCAGGCAGTGGCAGAAGGCGTGCACCGCCTGGGCCGGGTTCGGCGCGAAGCCGGCATCGGCGACGAACAGCACGCCCGAGGTGCCGAGCGACAGGAAGGCGTCGCCCGGCCGGATCACCCCGACCCCGGCGGCCCCGGCAGCGTTATCGCCGGCCCCGCCGGCCACCACTGCATCGGCCGGCACGCCCCAGGCGGCGGCGACCTCCGGCCGCAGCGTGCCGGTCGGCCGGCTGCCCTCGAACAGCTCCGGCATGGCGGACAGCGGCAACCCTGTCGCCGCCAGCATCGCCCCGGACCAGCGCCGGGCGCCGACATCGAGCCACAGCGTGCCGGCGGCATCCGACATCTCCGACGCGGCCATGCCGGTCATGCGCAGGCGCAGATAGTCCTTCGGCAGCAGCACCCGGCGGGTGCGGGCGAAGGCTTCGGGCTCATGCGCCGCCACCCACAGCAGCTTCGGCGCGGTGAAGCCAGGCATCGCCAGGTTGCCGGTGATCGTGCGCGAGCGCGGCTCGCGCCGCTCCAGCTCCGCGCATTCGGCGCCGGCGCGGCCGTCGTTCCACAGGATCGCCGGGCGAATCGGGCGATCGGCGGCGTCCAGCAGCGTGGCACCGTGCATCTGGCCGGACAGGCCGATGCCGCACACGCCGGACAGGGCCTGGGCGTGCCGGGCCTTGAGCGCGACCACGGCCTGGTCGGTGGCGTGCCACCACTCCTCCGGGTCCTGCTCGCTCCACAGCGGATGGGGGCGGGAGACGGAGAGCGGCACCGCCTCCTGGTCGACCACGCGCTGGTCGCCGTCGACCAGCACCACCTTGACCCCCGAGGTCCCCAGATCGATCCCGAGAAACATGCGCGTCCTCCCGATTCCGCTCCCAAGCTAAGGAACCCACTGGCCGGAGACAATGCGCCGGCTTATCCATGGGCCCATGGATGCACGCGCCCTCTGGATCCTGAAGCCGGGCCAGGCCCGGATCGGCACCGAGACCCTGCCCGAGCCGAGGCCCGACGAGGTGCGGGTCCGCGCCCGCTTCGGCGCGATCAGCCGCGGCACCGAGGCGCTGGTGTTCCAAGGCCGGGTGCCGCCGAGCCAATACCAGGCGATGCGGGCGCCGTTCCAGGCCGGCGCGTTTCCGGGGCCGGTGAAATACGGCTACATCAATGTCGGCCGGGTCGAGGCCGGGCCGGAGCCGCTGCTGGGCCGCGATGTTTTCTGCCTCTATCCGCACCAGACGGCCTATGTCGTGCCGGCGGCGGCGGTGACGCCGCTGCCCGAGGGTCTGCCGCCGGAGCGGGCGGTGCTGGCCGCGAACATGGAGACGGCGCTGAACGTGGCCTGGGACGCGGCGCCGCGGCCGGGCGACCGGGTGGCCGTGGTCGGCGCCGGCGTCGTCGGCTGCCTCGTCGCCCGGCTGGCCGGACGGATCCCGGGCTGCGCCGTGACCCTGGTCGACACCGATCCCGGCCGGCAGGCGGTCGCCGCGGCGCTCGGGGTCGGCTTCGCCGCGCCGGAGGACGCGCCGAGCGACCAGGATCTGGTGATCCATGCCAGCGGCAGCCCGAAGGGGGCGGCGACCGCGCTCGGCCTTGCCGGGGTCGAGGCCACGGTGGTGGAGGCCAGCTGGTACGGCGACGCCACGGTGCCGCTGCCGCTGGGCGAGGCCTTCCATGCGAAGCGCCTGACCCTGCGCTCCTCCCAGGTCGGGATGGTGGCGGCGGCGCAGCGGCCGCGCTGGGGCCATGCCCGGCGCATGAGGAAGGCGCTGGAGCTGCTGCTGGACCCGGCGCTGGACGGGCTGTTCACCGGCGACTGCGGTTTCGACGAGCTGCCCGAGGTGCTGGCCCGGCTGGCGGCCGACCCCGCCGGCGCGCTGTGCCAGCGCATCCGCTATCCGGAGGAATGAGCATGTACACGGTGTCGGTTCGCGATCACTTCATGATCGCCCACAGCTTCCGGGGCGCGGTGTTCGGCCCGGCGCAGCGGCTGCACGGCGCCACTTATGTGGTCGACTTGGCCTTCCGCCGGGCGGAGCTGGACGCCGACGGCATCGTCGTCGACATCGGCTTGGCTTCGGCGGCGTTGAAAGCGGTGATGGACGAGCTGAACTACCGCAATCTCGACGACGAGCCGGCCTTCGCCGGGCGCAACACCACGACCGAGGTGCTGGCCCGCACCATCTTCGACCGCGTTGCCGCCAAGATCGCCGCCGGCGAGCTGGGGCCGGGCGCCGCCGGGATCGAGAGCCTGGCCGTGACCCTGCACGAGTCGCATGTCGCCTGGGCCTCGTACGAGGGCCGGCTGACGCGATGAGCATCGCCTTCCTGCTGCCGGGCGACCCGGAGTCGCGCACCGGCGGGTACATCTACGACAAGCGCATCATCGAAGGTCTGCGGGGGCTCGGCCGGCGGGTGGCGCTGTGCCGGCTGGGGGATGGCTTCCCCTTTCCGAGCGAGGCCGAGGCGGCAGAGGCCGCCGTGGTGCTGCGGGATCTGCCGGACAACGCCCTGACTGTGGTCGACGGGCTGGCCTTCAGTGTGCTGCCGCAGCAGATGGCGGCCGAAGCCGCGCGGCTGCGGCTGGTGGCGCTGATCCATCATCCGCTGGCCTTCGAGCAGGGCTTGAGCGCGGCGCAGCGGCAGGCGCTGGAGACCAGTGAACGTCAGGCGCTGGCGGCGGCGCGGCGGGTGATCGTCACCAGCCCGGGCACCGCCCGTGACCTGCATCGCTACGGCGTCGAGGCGGCGCGCATCGGTGTGGTCCTGCCCGGCACCGACCCGACCCTGCCGGCGCAGGGCTCGGGCGAGGCGGCGCCGGTGCTGCTCTGCGTCGCCACGCTGACGCCGCGCAAGGGCTATCTCGATCTCGTCGCCGCCCTGCAGCGCCTGGCCGGGCTGCCGTGGCGGCTGGTCTGCGCCGGCAGCCTGGAGCGCGACGCGCCGCACGCCAGGGCGGTGCTAGCGGCGGTGGAGCGCGCCGGCCTCTCCGATCGCATCCGTTTCATCGGCGAGATCGACGAGCCGGCGCTGCTGCAGCACTACGAACGCGCCGACCTGTTCGTGCTGCCCTCGCATCATGAGGGCTACGGCATGGCGCTGGCCGAGGCCTCGGCGCGCGGCCTGCCGATCGTCAGCACGACCGGCGGCGCGATCCCGGACACGGTGCCGCCCGATGCCGGAATCCTGGTGCCGCCGGGCGATGTCGACGCGTTGACCGAGGCGCTGCGCCGGCTGCTGGCCGATCCGGGCGCAAGGCTGCGGATGCGCGAGGCCGGCCTGGCGGCACGCGCCCGCCTGCCCGGCTGGCCGGCCCAGGCCGCGGCCTTCGCGCATGAGCTGGATCTCGTGGGTGATCCCAGAGGCCGTTGAGATCGGCTCTCCGGCCCTTTCCGTCATGGCGAGGCGCGCAGCGCCGTGGCCATCCAGGACGCGGTGTCGCTGGATGGCCACGCCCCTTCGGGGCTCGCCATGACGGCTCTTGGGGGTCAGACCTGCTTCGCCGCCCCACGCAAATCGAAGTCGAACAGCACGTCGCCGCCCATGGCGTAGGTGCGGCAGGGTGGCCGCAGGGCCTGGTCGAGATGGGCGATCTCCGGCAGCTTCAGCCCGGGCTTGCCGGAGCCGATGATGATCGGCGCCACCGTCACGTGCAGCCGGTCCAGCGCCCCGGCGGCGAGGAAGCGGGAGACGGTGGTGCCGCCACCCTCGATCAGCACCCGGCGCAGCCCGCGCGCCGCCAGCGCCGCCAGCACCGCTGCAGGCGACAGGTCGTCGAGGCCGACGATCTCGGCCCCGCCGGCCGGCCGGTCGGCGCGGTCGGCGGCGCAGAGCAGCAGCGTCGGCGCGACGCCGTCGGTGAACAGGCCGCGGCGGCCGTCGAGCCGGCGGTCGGGGTCCAGCACCACCCGCACCGGGTTCGGCCCGTCGACCCGGCGCGTGGTCAGCCGCGGATCGTCATGGGCCACCGTGCCGGCGCCGACCAGCACGGCGTCGGCCAGCGCCCGCAGCCGGTGCAGATGGTCGAGGTTGCAGGGTCCGGTGACGTATTGCGATTGGCCGCAGCCGGTGGCGATGTGGCCGTCGATGCTCTGGCCGAGATGGGCCAGGGCGAAGCGGCCCTCGGCCTCGGCGAAGGGGCGCAGCAACTCGATCCAATCGCGCGCCGCGGCGTCGGCGGGCAGCGGCGCCTCCGGCCGGCCGGCGCGGCGGTCGAGCAGCCAGATCCAGGCGGTGTCCATCACGCCTCCGCCCGCGCATAGAGGTCGCCGGAGCGGTCCCCCGGCGATCGAGTCAACAACCAGGCCCGCATTTCGTGCCCGCTGCGCCAGTCCGGCCAGAGGAAGCGGCCGGTCTCGCCGACCGAAACCTGGAAGCGATAGCGGCCCAGCGTCTCGATCCGGTCGAGTGCGGCGAGGGCGGCCGGCAGCGCTGCCGGAACGTATTCGACCGACAGGCAGGGCAGGGGGCGGGACAGGCCGGCCAGGACCTCGGCCTCGAAGCCTTCGACGTCGATCTTGCAGAAGGCGGGGACGCCGAAGCGGCCGATCAGCGCATCCAGCGTCGTCACCGGCACCTCGACCCGCCGGTCCCAGCGGATCGCGGCGAAGCCGTTTGCCTTCGACACGGTCTCGATCCAGTCCTTCGACAGGCTGGCGACGGTCGGGGTGCGGCTGCTGAGATGCAGCACGGCGGTGCCGGGGGCGGCGCCGACCGCGCTCTCGACCAGGGTGATGCCAGGATGGCCGCGGAAGCTGCGGCGCAGCAGCCGGGCGAGATCGGGCTGCGGCTCCACTGCCACCACCCGGGCGCCGAGACCGGCCCAGCACAGGCTGCGGTTGCCGACATGGGCGCCGATGTCGAAGCACAGATCGTCGGGCCGGATCAGTGCCGAGAAGAAGCGGCGGAAGCGGGCGGACCGGCCGGGGATGCCGCGGTAGATGGCGAGAGATCGGGCGATGCCGGCGGCGCGGGCGAGGGGGATCATGCCGGCACGCGCCGTCGCCGCCACAGCCAGAGGATGTCGCGCCCGAAGGACCAGCACAGCAGCGCCAGCGCGCTCGCCGCCAGGATCGCGGCGACGGCAGGCGGCACCGGCGGCGCCAGGCAGGCGATCAGCGCCAGGATCTGGATCACGCAGACGATCTTGCGGGCGACGCTGTCCGGCACCGGCGCGCGCAGCCAGGGCCAGGCGGCGCCGGCCAGGACATAGAGGTAGCGCATCGCCCCGATCAGCAGCACCCAGGACCCGACCTTGCCCCATTGCCAGGCCAGCACCGACAGGACGAGGACGAAGAAGGCGTCGGCCTCCATGTCGAATCGGGCGCCGAAGCGGGAGGAAAGGCCGCTGCGCCGCGCCGCCCAGCCGTCGACGCCGTCCAGCGCCAGCGCCAGCGTGGCGAATCCGGCGATCAGCCACAGACAGTCCTCGTCCGGCGCGGCCGTGCCCATCAGCGCGGCCAGGAGGCAGATCAGCACGATGCGCGCCAGCGTCACCGTGTTCGCCGGGCCGAAACGGCGATGCGGGGCATGGGCGGCGAGGCCGGCCAGGATCAGCGTGGCGATGCCGCAGTACAGCAGCCCGGCCCGCGCCACGAAGAAGGCGCCGAGCGCGGGATCGGCGACGAGCGGCAGCGCGAGGGCGGCGAGCGCGATCGCCCCCGCCGCCAGCAGCCACCGCGCCTGCCGCTGCAGGGCGCCGCGAAGATCGGTCTCGTCGCGCATGATCCTCCCGCCGGTCGACGCCATCATCCTACGCGACTCTTCGGCCAAACCGTGACCCCGGTCACAGTCCGGCTCTGGACATTCGCGCGGCCGGCTTGCTCTATGGCGCAAACGGGGTTGCCGGGACTGGTTCAGCCATGGCCGAGAGAAAGCGTCCGCTCGTCATCGTCACCCGCAAGCTGCCGGATGTCATCGAGACCCGGATGATGGAGCTGTTCGAAACCCGGCTGAACCACGACGACGTGGCGATGGACCGGGAGCAGCTGGTCGCCGCGATGCGCGAGGCCGACGTTCTGGTGCCGACGGTGACCGACCGGATCGATGCCGACCTGCTGGCCCAGTCCGGTCCGCAGCTGAAGCTGATCGCCAGCTTCGGCACCGGCGTCGACCATATCGACCTTTCCGCCGCCAGGGCGCGCGGGCTGACCGTGACCAACACCCCCGGCGTCCTGACCGAGGACACGGCCGACATGACCATGGCCCTGATCCTGGCCGTAGCCCGCCGGCTGGCGGAGGGGGAGCGGCTGGTCCGCGCCGGCCAGTGGAGCGGCTGGAGCCCGACCGGCATGCTCGGCGCCCGGCTGGGCGGCAAGCGGCTCGGCATCATCGGCATGGGTCGGATCGGCCAGGCGGTGGCGCGCCGGGCCCGCGCCTTCGGCCTGTCGGTGCACTACCACAACCGCAACCGCGTGCATCCGGAGGTGGAGGCCGAGCTGGACGCCACCTACTGGCCCAGCCTGGACCAGATGCTGTCGCGGATGGACATCGTCTCGGTCAACTGCCCGCGCACGCCGGCGACCTACCACCTGCTCTCGCCGCGGCGGCTGAAGCTGATGCGCCGGGACGCGCTGATCGTGAACACCTCGCGCGGCGAGGTGATCGACGAGGACGCGCTGGCGCAGATGCTGAAGCAGGGCGAGCTGGGCGGCGCCGGGCTCGACGTGTTCGAACGCGAGCCGAACGTCAACCCGAAGCTGCTGAAGCTGCCCAACGTGGTGCTGCTGCCGCATATGGGCTCGGCCACCCTCGAAGGCCGCATCGACATGGGCCAGAAGGTGATCGTCAACATCCGCAGCTTCGTCGACGGCCATGTGCCGCCCGACCGGGTGCTGGAGACGGAGTTCTGAGGAGCCTGCCCCCTTGCCCTACGCATTGGAGAGGCCGGTGCCACCCCCTCACCCGAAATCGCTGACGCGATTTCGACCTCTCCCCGAGGAGAGGTGAACAAGCCCCTCTCCTCGGGGAGAGGGAGGGGCCCATTCGCGACAGCGAATGGGAGGGTGAGGGGGCTCGTGCCGCGGGAAGAGCAGGAAGCGGCTCAGCCCTGCCTCACCGTCTGGTGCAGCGACGCGATGGTCTGGGCGTCCAGCCTCAGCGCCAGAGCGAGCTGCTTCAGGAAGCGGCTCTCCTCCGGCGAATCCATGGTCACGGTCAGCAGCGCCGCGGTATAGACCTGCGCCGCCTCCTGCGGGCCGCGGACCCCGGCCGCCAGCTCTTCCGGCGTCGCGGGGTTGCTCAGCTCCCGCTCCAGGAATTCGCGCTCTTCCGTGTCGCCCTCGCCGAGATGGCCCTGGATCGCCGTGGCCTCGGCCTCGTCGATCGTGCCGTCGGCCGCCGCGGCGGCGATCATGGTGCGGATGAGCCGGTGCGCGGTGTCCTGCCCGACGAGATGTGCTGCCGCCGGCGTTCCGCCGCCGACCGAATCGGCCATGTCGAGGAAACCACCGCCGCCGGCCCCGGAGGACGGGGTGGTGGGCATGATGGCCGGCGTATCATCGACACTGGGCGACGGCGCCGCGGCGGCACCCCCGCCGCGATTCTGCAACGCCTGCATGGCGATCGCGGCGATGATCGCCATCAGCCCGCCGCCGAGACCGCCGCCCAAGCCGCCGCTCCGGCCCTGACCGCCGCCGAGCCCGCTGAGGATGCTGCCGAGGCCGCCAAGCCCACCGCCGCCGGGCGCAGCCGCGCGGCCACCACCCAGGCCTTCCAGCAATCCGCCGAGGCCGCCAAGGCCACCGCCCGATCCGCCGGCCGGCATGCCGCCCGCGCCGCCGCCCAGCACCTGGCTGAGGATGCCGCCGAGATCGAGGCCGCCGGCCCCGCCGCCGCCCGCAGCGCGGCCCATGCCGCCCTGCGCCAACGCACCCAAGAGCTTGTCGAGATCCATCATCTCTCTCTCCCTCGGTTCGCGCGACGGCTCTCGCCTGCCGGCCGTCGCGCCGTGATGCCGGCCGCGGGATGCGGCTGCGAGAGGCCGAACAGCCTCTCAGCAATCTTGCCGGAAGGGGAGGTGCTCGGCGAGATCTTCGATGCCGGCCTCGACCGCCCGCCTCTCGCGCGCCAGGAAATCGTCGACGGCGCGGCGGAAGCCGGGGTCGCGGATCCAATGGGCGCTGTAGGTGCGCACCGGGCGATAGCCGCGCATCACCTTGTGCTCGCCCTGGGCCCCGGCCTCGACGCGCTTCAGGCCGCGGGCGATGGCGAAGTCGATCGCCTGGTAGTAGCAGGCCTCGAAATGCAGGAAGGGGTGGTCGCGGCCGTCGCAGCCCCAGTTGCGGCCGTAGAGGGTGTCGCTGCCGATCAGGTTCAGGGCGCCGGCGATCCAGCGGCCGTCCTTCTCCGCCATCACCAGGGCGATGCGGTCGGCCATGGTCTCGCCGATCCGGGCGAAGAACTCCCGGGTCAGATACGGGTCGCCCCATTTCCGGTCGCTGGTGTTGCGGTAGAAGCGGAAGAAGGCGTCCCAGTGCTGCGGCTTCAGCTCGTCGCCTGTCAGCGCGGTCAGGCGGATGCCGCCTTCGACCGCGCGCTGCCGCTCCTTGCGGATGTCCTTGCGCCGGCGGCTGTTCAGGGTGGCCAGGAAATCGTCGAAGCTGCCGTAGCCTTCGTTGTTCCAGTGGTACTGCTCGCCGATCCGCTGCAGCCAGCCGGCTTCGCCGAAGCGCGACCAGTCGGCCTTGGTCGGGAAGGTGACGTGCAGCGACGACACCTTGTGCGCCAGCGCCGCCTGCTCGAGGCCGCGGATCAGCAGCTCGGCGGTCATCACCGGCGCGCCGGGGCGGACCAGGAGGCGCGGTCCGGTGACCGGGGTGAAGGGCACGGCCGACTGCAGCTTCGGATAGTAGCGGCCGCCCGCCTGCTCATAGGCCCGGGCCCAGCTGTGGTCGAAGACGTATTCGCCGTAGGAATGGCCCTTGAGGTAGAGCGGCACCGCGCCGAGCAGCCGTCCGTCCGGCTCCTCCAGCACCAGATGCTGCGGCAGCCAGCCGGTCTCGGCGGTGGCCGAGCCGCTCTCCTCCAGCGCCGAGAGGAAGGCGTGGGAGAGGAACGGATTGTCCGGCCCGGCGCAGGCGTCCCAGGCGGCGGCGTCGATGGTCGAGATATCGGAGACCAGCTTGAGGCTCGCCTCAGGGATGCCGTCGGGCATGGGTCCGCTCTCTCGCATGTGCGAAAGCTCTAATCTGGCCTCGGCGCCGGGCAGGGGCAAGCGCCGGGGGCCGATCCCCACGCGACAATCGGGCGCGTCCTTCAGCCCGGCACGATCCCGGGCGGCAGGGCGGCGGCGTGGGCGGCGATGGCGCCGGCGGTGGTGATCCAAACGTCGTTACGCCGGGCGGCGATATGGGCCAGGGCGCGGCGCAGCTCGCGCAGCCGGTAGGGCTGGCCGACGATGTAGGGGTGCAGCGCCACGCCCATCACCAGCGCCTGGCCGTGCGCCTGCTGCTCCAGCATCTCGTCGAACTGGCCGATCACCATGTCGGCGAAGGTATCGGCGTTCATCTTCCGCGCCACGATCGCCGGAATGTCGTTCAGCTCCTGCGGGTACGGCACCGACAGGATGCGGCCGCCGCGGGTGCGCATCCAGACCGGCTGGTCGTCATGGCACCAGTCCAAGAGATATTCGTAGCCCGACTCCTGCAGCAGCTCGGGTGTGTAATGACTCTGCGAGATCCACGGCCCGAGCCAGCCCTTCGGCGGCGCCCCGGCGTGGCGGGCGATGGTCTCGGTGGCACGGCGGATCAGCGCCGCCTCCTCCGCCTCTGGCAAGGTGCCCTGGCGTTCGGAATTGGTGCAGCCATGGCCGACGATCTCGTCGCCGCGGGACTGGAACGCCGCCGGCAGCTCCGGGCAGTAATCGTAGATCGCGGCGTTGACGATCACGGAGCAGGGCAGGGCCAGGCGGTCGAACAGCTCCAGCAGGCGCCAGGCGCCGACCCGGTTGCCGTAGTCGCGCCAGGCATAGTTCAGAACGTCCGGCTGCGGTCCGCCCGGCGCCAGCTCGGCGCCCAGACCCTCGCCGAAGGCGAAATGCTCGAGGTTGAGGCCGAGATAGACGGCGAGGCGCGTCCCGTTCGGCCAGGCATAGCCCGGCCGACGGATGATCGCGCTGTAGCCGTAGCGGCCGTGATCCGCCAGCGGTCCCGAGGGGATCACGGCCATCGGCGGGATCAGGCGAGGCCGGGCCCGAGCGCGAAGGGCGCCTCGGTCTTGGTCCGAATCTCGTCGGCGGTGACGCCGTCGGCGACCTCGATCAAGGTCAGGCCCTGCGGCCCGATCTCGAACACGCCGAGCTCGGTGATCACGAGGTCGACCACGGCCTTGCCGGTCAGCGGCAGGTCGCAGGCGTTCAAGAGCTTCGGCGCGCCGTCCTTGGCGTTGTGCTCCATGATCACGACGACGCGCTTGACGCCGGCGACCAGATCCATCGCCCCGCCCATCCCCTTGACCATTTTGCCGGGGATCATCCAGTTGGCGAGGTCGCCCTCCTTCGACACCTGCATGGCGCCGAGGATCGACAGGTCGATATGGCCGCCGCGGATCATGGCAAAGCTGTCCGCCGAGCTGAAATAGCTCGACTGCGGCAGCTCGGTGATCGTCTGCTTGCCGGCGTTGATCAGGTCCGGGTCCTCCTCCCCCTCATAGGGGAAGGGGCCCATGCCCAGCATGCCGTTCTCGCTCTGCAGCGTCACGGTGATGCCGGGGGGGATATAGTTCGCCACCAGCGTCGGGATGCCGATGCCGAGATTGACGTAGAAGCCGTCCTTCAGCTCGCGGGCGGCGCGGGCGGCCATCTGCTCGCGGGTCCAGGGCATGGTGCTCTCCCTCTCCTCAGGCGGCGCGCGGCCGGGTGGTGCGCTGCTCGATGCGCTTCTCGTAGCCCTTGCCCTCGAGGATGCGCTTCACATAGATGCCGGGGGTGTGGACGAAGTTCGGGTCCAGCCCGCCGATCTCCACCAGCTCCTCGACCTCGGCCACGGTGACCTTGGCGGCGGTCGCCATCATCGGGTTGAAGTTCCGCGCCGTCTTCCGATAGATCAGGTTGCCCTCGGTGTCGCCCTTCCAGGCCTTGACGATGGCGAGGTCGGCGAACAGCCCGCGCTCCATGACGTATTGCTCGCCGTCGAACTCCCGCACCTCCTTGCCCTCCGCGACGATGGTGCCGACGCCGGTCTTGGTGAAGAAGGCGGGGATGCCGGCGCCGCCGGCGCGGATGCGCTCGGCCAACGTGCCCTGCGGGTTGAACTCAAGCTCCAGCTGGCCGGACAGGTACTGCTGCGCGAACAGCTTGTTCTCGCCGACATAGGACGAGATCATCTTCCGGATCTGGCCGCGCTCAAGCAGCTTGCCGAGGCCGACGCCGTCGATGCCGCAATTGTTCGAGATCACCGTCAGCCCCTTGACGCCGCTCTCGGCGATGGCGTCGATCAGCTTCTCGGGGATGCCGCAGAGGCCGAAGCCGCCGGCCATGATCACCATCCCGTCGCGGAGCACGCCGGCCAGGGCCGCCGTCGCATCCGGATAGACCTTCTTCATCCCGTCCCTCCCATTGGGCATCAGCTGGGCGCCGAGGGACTAAAGCCGGGCGGCGGGCGGGTGTCAATCGAGGCCACGTCGCCGGCCGGCCGGTTTGCGGCGGGGGCCGGCGACGGATCCGGGACATCACCGAAAGTCGAAGCTGCGACGATGGTCCTGCCGGATGATTCTTATGATCATCTGTGAGAAAGTACGACTTTATTGCGCATCAAAGGCGCCCTCCGAAGTGCCTGCCGCGCATCGCAGTGCCGGGCATCGCCCGGCCCAGCAAGGGGAGGACTTCATGGCTGATCCCAAGACGGATTCCACGCCCGTTCGCACCGAAACCTCGCCGACGACGCGTCGCAACCTGCTGCGGACGGCAGTCGTCGCCGGCGCCGCAGCCGGCGCGGCGACCCTCGCCACGCCGCATGTCGCCCGCGCCCAGGGGCGCGTGCTGAAGTTCCAGAGCACCTGGCCGAGCCAGGACATCTTCAACGAGTTCGCACAGGACTACGTCACCCGCGTCAACGAGATGGCGCTGGGCCGCCTGACGCTCGAGCTCCTGCCCGCCGGGGCGGTGGTCAAGGCGTTCGAGCTGCAGGACGCCGTCAACGACGGCATCCTCGACGGCGGCCACGGCGTCTGCGCCTACTGGTACGGCAAGCACAAGGCGTTCTCGCTGTTCGGCACGCCGCCGGCCTTCGGCTGGACCGCCAACCAGATGCTCGGCTGGATCAAATACGGCGGCGGCCAGGCGCTGTATGACGAGTTGGTCGGCAGCGTCCTCGGCCTCAACCTGGTCGGCTTCCTGACCGGTCCGATGCCGACCCAGCCCCTGGGCTGGTTCCGCCGGGACGTCGCCGACGCGGACGACCTCAAGGGGCTGAAATTCCGCACCGTCGGCCTCGCCGCCGACCTGTTCAATGTCATGGGCACCGCCGTCACCATCCTGCCGGGCGGCGAGATCGTGCCGTCGATGCAGACCGGGGTGATCGACGCGGCCGAGTTCAACAACCCGTCCTCCGACCGCGTGCTCGGCTTCCCCGACGTCAGCAAGACCTACATGGTGCAGAGCTACCACCAGTCGGCGGAATGCTTCGAGGTGATCTTCAACAAGCAGATCTATGAGGAGCTGGAGCCGGATCTGAAGGCGATCCTGAAATACGCCGCCGAAGCGGCCTCGGCGGACATGTCCTGGAAGCAGCAGGACCGCTATTCGGCCGATCTCGCGGCGATGGAGGCGGCGGGGGTCAAGGTCGTGCCGACACCCGAGCCGATCCTGAAGGCCCAGCTCGAAGCCTGGGACAAGGTGATCGCCGAGCTGTCCAAGGAGCCCTTCTTCGCCAAAGTCATCCAGTCGCAGAAGGACTGGGCCAAGCGGGTGGTCGGGTTCTACAACCGCTTCGAGGTCGCGTCCAAGCCCGCCTACGACCATTTCTTCGGCGCCTGAGCGCCGGCCGCGCCGGGGCTTTCGCCCCGGCGTTTTCGTTCGGCCATCTGCAAGGGAGGCTCGGGCCGCCGATGCATCGTGTGCTCCTCGCCGTCGACCGGCTCAACGCCTGGATCGGGCGGATCGCCGCCTGGGCGATCCTCGCGCTGACGCTGGTGATCAGCTACGAGGTGTTCGCCCGCTACCTGTTCCGCAGCCCGACCACCTGGGCCTACGACGCCAGCTACATGCTGTACGGCACGCTGTTCATGCTCGGCGGCGCCTACACGCTGTCGCGCAATGGCCATGTGCGGGGCGACTTCCTGTACCGCACCTGGTCGCCGCGGCGACAGGCCTGGATGGACCTGATCCTCTATTTCCTGTTCTTCTTCCCCGGCATCGCCGCGCTGATCTGGGCCGGCTATCTCGAAGCGTCGCGGTCCTGGGCGATCGGCGAGCGCTCGAACAGCCCCGGCGCGCCGATCCTCTACCCGTTCAAGACGCTGATCCCGATCGTCGGCTGCCTGATGCTGCTGCAGGGCGCGGTCGAGGTGATCCGCTGCCTCGACTGCATCCGCACCGGCCGCTGGCCGCAGCGGCTGAAGGATGTCGAGGAGCTGGAGCAGCAGATCCTGAAGCAGGCCGCCGCCGCGCGCGGCGAGGGGGAGGGGAACGGGCGATGAGCAATCCGGAAGTCGGCATCCTGATGCTCGGCGCCTTCATCTTCGTGATCATGCTCGGCTTCCCGATCGCCTTCTCGCTGATGGCGATGGGGGTCGGCTTCGCCTTCTACTATTTCGGTTTCCGCGATGCGCCGGTCTTCGCCCTGGTGGTCCGCAAGACCTTCGAGGTGATGACCAACGAGACGCTGATCCCCGTGCCGCTGTTCCTGTTCATGGGCTATGTGGTGGAACGGGCGAACATCCTCGACCGATTGTTCCACAGCATCCAGATCGCGGCGCGCAACGTGCCCGGCGCGCTCGCCGTCGCCACCCTCGCCACCTGCGCCCTGTTCGCGACCGCGACCGGCATCGTCGGCGCCGTCGTCACCCTGATGGGCCTCCTGGCCTTCCCGGCGATGCTCAAGGCCGGCTACGACGTCAAGCTGTCCTCCGGCGTGGTCTGCGCCGGCGGCTGCCTCGGCATCCTGATCCCGCCCTCGATCATGCTGATCCTGTACGGCGCCACCGCCGGGGTGTCGCCGGTGCAGCTCTATGCCGGGGCGTTCTTCCCCGGCTTCATGCTGGCCGCGCTCTACGTCGCCTATGTGGTCGTCCGTGCCTGGCTGAACCCCGCCCTGGCGCCGGCCCTGCCGCGCGAGATCACGGAGGTGCCTTTCATCCAGGTGGTGCGCGAGCTGCTGACCTCCTTCTTCCCGCTGGCGACGCTGGTGACGGCGGTGCTCGGCGCCATCGTCTTCGGCCTCGCCACGCCGTCGGAGGCGGCGGCGATCGGGGCGCTCGGCGCCCTGGTCCTCGCCGTCGCCTACCGCAGCTTCAGCACGGCGAAGCTGACCGAGGCGGTGCATCTGACGATCCGGGCGACGGCCATGGTCTGCTGGCTGTTCGTCGGCTCGGCCATCTTCTCCTCGGTCTTCGGGCTGCTCGGCGGCCAGCAGGTGATCAAGGACGTGGTGCTGGCGCTCGACCTCAGCCCGGTGCAGTTCATGATCCTGACCCAGGTGATCATCTTCCTGCTCGGCTGGCCGCTGGAATGGACCGAGATCATCGTGATCTTCGTGCCGATTTTCCTGCCGCTGCTGCACCATTTCGGCATCGACCCGCTGTTCTGGGGGCTGCTGGTGGCCCTGAACATTCAGACCTCGTTCCTGTCGCCGCCGGTGGCGATGGCGCCCTTCTACCTCAAGGGCGTGGCGCCGCCGGGGGTCGCGATCAACCAGATCTTCTCCGGCGTGATGCCGTTCCTCGGCCTGGTGCTGGTGGCGATGGTGCTGCTCTATGTCTTTCCGGAGATCGGCCTGTGGCTGCCAACTTATCTTTATCGCTGAGGGGCTGAGGCGGCGAAAGGCGCAGCCTCAGATCTCCAGATGCGAGCCCAGCTCGACCGCGCGGTTGGCCGGGATGCGGAAGAACTCGGTGGCGCTCAGCGCGTTGTTCGACATCAGGATGAACAGCCATTCCTGCCAGGGCGGCAGCTCCGGCCGCGGCGACGGCACGAAATACTCCCGGCTCATGAAGAAGGAGGTGTCGGCCATGTTGAAGCCCAGCCCCTTGCTGCCGCAGGCGGCGAGGGCGCGCGGGATGTCCGGCTGCTGCTGGAAGCCGTAGCGCACGATCACGGTGTAGAAGCCGTCGCCGAGATCCTTGATCTCGATGCGCTGCTCGTCATCGACCCGCGGCTCGTCCGTGGTCTCGACCTTCAGCAGCACCACGCGCTCGTGGATGATCTTGTTGTGCTTCAGGTTGTGCAGCAGGGCGAAGGGCACGACGCCGACATTGCCGGTCATGAAGATGCCGGTGCCGGGCACGCGATGCGCCCGCTTGTACATCTTGCCTTCGACGAAGGTCGCCAGCGGGATGGCGTCGCGGTAGCGGCGGCGGTACAGGATCTCGCGGCCCTTGCGCCAGACCCACATCAGCGTCGTCAGCACCACGGCCAGCACCAGCGGGAACCAGCCGCCGTGCAGGATCTTGATCGTGTTGGCGCCGAAGAAGGCGAGGTCGATGAACAGGAACAGCGCGAACAGCGGCAGCGCCGTCCAGCGGCTCCAGCCCCAGCGGTGGCGGGCGACGAGATAGGCCAGCACGCTGGTCACAGCCATGGTGCCGGTCACGGCGATGCCGTAGGCGCCGGCCAGGGCGCTGGACGAGCCGAAGCCGACCACCAGGATGACGACCATGGCGTAGAGCGACCAATTGACGCGGGAGATGTAGATCTGGCCCTTCTCCTCGGCCGAGGTGTGGCGGATCTGCAGCCGCGGCATGTAGCCCAGCTGGGCCGCCTGCTGGCTGACCGAGAAGGCGCCGGAGATCACGGCCTGGGAGGCGATCACCGTGGCCATGGTGGCCAGGACCACCATCGGGTACAGGCCCCAGGACGGCGCCAGCAGGTAGAAGGGCGATTCGATCGCCGCGGGGTTCTGGATCAGCAGCGCCCCCTGGCCGAAATAGTTCAGCAGCAGGGCCGGCCAGACGAAGCTGAGCCAGGCGATGCGGATCGGGCCGCGGCCGAAATGGCCCATATCGGCGTAGAGCGCCTCGCCGCCGGTCACCGCCAGCACCACCGAGCCGAGCACGACGATCGCGGCCCAGGGATGGCTGGCGAACAGCTCGACCGCGTGGTTCGGCCAGATCGCCGCCAGCACGTCGGGACGGTTCACGATCTGGGCCGCGCCGAGCAGGCCGATGACCAGGAACCACAGGCACATGATCGGGCCGAAGGCCGAGCCGACCTTGGCCGTGCCGTGGGCCTGGACCATGAAGATCAGGGTCAGGATGATCAGCGTCAGCGGGATGATGTAGGGGTCGAACAGCGGTGTCGCGATGCCCAAACCCTCGACGGCGCTGAGCACCGAGATCGCCGGGGTGATGACACCGTCGCCGTAGAACAGCGCGGCGCCGATGATGCCCATCAGGACGATGAAGTGTCCCCATTTCGCCCCCCGGCGCGACCGGAAGGCCAGGGCCGTCAGGGCCAGGACGCCGCCCTCGCCGCGGTTGTCGGCGCGCATCACGAAGGAGACGTATTTGACCGTGATGATCAGCGTCGTCGCCCAGAAGATCAGCGACAGCACGCCCAGCACCGCACCCTCGGAGACGCCGGGGGCGCCCGGATGGGTGAAGCATTCGCGGATGGTGTAGAGCGGGCTGGTGCCGATGTCCCCGTACACGACGCCGATGACGCCGAGCAGCTTGGGGGCGAGCGATTGGCCGTCGCGCGAGGCGGTTGCGATGGTCGTCATCGCGCCTTCCTAGTCGGATGGCGTGCCGTCGACAACCCGCCCGTTGCTGGCATGCCCATCGCCCCTTCGCTGCCTCGAGCGCCGAGGGTGCGGGGATCGTGGCCGTGAGGCAAGCCCCGGCTGCGATCCGCCTCGTTCAGCGGCTCCTAGATGCAGCGGCCGCCGTCGACCTCGAGCGCCACGCCGGTGATGAAGGCGGCCTCGTCCGATGACAGGTACAGCGCGGCGTTGGCGATGTCCTCGGGCGTGCTCATGCGGCCGAGCGGGATGGTGGCCAGGAACTGGGCCCGCCGCTCCGGCGTGTCGTCGCCAAGGAAGGTGGAGGTCAGGCCGGTCTGGCCCAGCACCGGGCACAGGCAGTTGACCCGGATCTGCTTCGGCGCCAGCTCGACCGCCATCGACTTGGTGGCGGTGATCACGGCGCCCTTGGAGGCGTTGTACCAGGTCAGGCCGGGCCGCGGCCGCAGGCCCGCGGTCGAGGCGATGTTGAGGATCGAGCCGCCCTTGGCCGAGAGATGCGGGGCGGCGTGTCGGACCGACAGGAAGATCGCCTTCACATTGACCGCGAAGATGCGGTCGAACTCGTCCTCGCTGACCTCGGCCATCGGCTTGTTGCGATGGGTGTAGCCGGCATTGTTGACGACGATGTCGAGCCCGCCGAAGGCCTCGACCGCGGTGGCGACGGCGACCGCGGTGTCGGCGTCGCGCGACACGTCGGTGCGGACGAAGCGGGCGGCGCCCGGCCGCTCCTGGTTCAGCGCCGCGGCCACCGCCTCGCCGGCCTCGGCCGACAGATCGGCGATCAGCACGCTGGCGCCTTCCCGCACGAAGCGCTCGGCGATGCCCTTGCCGAAGCCTGACGCCGCGCCGGTGACGATAGCCACCTTGCCTTCGAGCCGCATGCCCTGTCCCTCTTGCCTGTCCTGGTCGTGTGGTGGTCGTGTCGCGGGCGGGGGCGCCGCCCTGTGCCGGGCGCCCGGACCGCCGTCTGCTCCGGTGGTGTGCCGGACGTCGAATGGCCGGACTATAGGGGCAGGGCCGCGGCAGCGGGAGGCGAATGTCCGCCGAGGTGGTATGAGCCGGGCGCGGATCTTCGATCGCTGCGCCCGGCCCCGAGGCCATCGCTATCCGTGCCGGATGGCGATGGTCTTGGTCACGCTGAAATGGTCCAGCCCTTCCATCGCCTTCTCGCGGCCGAAGCCGGAGCGCTTCATGCCGCCGAAGGGCAGCTCGACGCCGCCGCCGGCGCCGTAGTTGTTGACGAAGACCTGGCCGGCCCGGACCCGGCGGGCGCAGCGCAGCTGCCGGGCGCCGTCGCGGGTCCAGACCCCGGCGACCAGGCCGAATTCGGTGCCGTTGGCCAGGCGGATCGCCTCCTCCTCGTCGCGGAAGCGCAGCACCGCCAGCACCGGGCCGAACACCTCCTCCTGCGCCAGCGGGTGGCCGGGCGGCACGTCGCCGATCAGGGTTGGCACCTGGTAGAAGCCGCCGGCCGGGGCGTTCGGGGAGAGGCGTCCCTCGGCCAGCACCGGCAGTCCGTCGGCCCGGGCGCGGTCGAGATGACCGCGCACCCGCTCCTGCTGCCGGGCGCTGATCAGCGGGCCGCAATCCGGGTCGCGGTCCCAGGGCCCGGTCTCGAGCGCCCGGAACCGGTCGCCCAGCGCGGCGAGGAACTCGTCGGCGATGCCGTCCTGCAGCAGCAGGCGGCTGCCGGCGGAGCAGGTCTGGCCGGCATTCTGCACGATCGCGGCGGTGACGAAGGGCAGGGCGGCCTCGGCATCGGCGTCATCGAAGACCAGCTGCGGCGACTTGCCCCCCAGCTCCATCGTCACCGGCCGGTTGAACTTTGCCGCCGCGGCCTGGATCGCGGCGCCGGTGGCGGGCGACCCGGTGAAGCTGATGTGGTCGATGCCGGGATGCGCGGCCAGAGCGGCGCCCGCCTCTGCGCCCAGGCCGGTGACGACGTTCAGCGCCCCCGGCGGCAGCCCGGCCTCCAGCGCCAGCTGGGCGATGCGCAGCGGCGTCAGGCAGGCATCCTCCGCCGGCTTAAGCACGCAGGCATTGCCGGCGGCCAGGGCGCCGCCGATGGTGCGGCCGAAGATCTGCGCCGGGTAGTTCCACGGGATGACGTGGCCGGTGACGCCGTAGGGCTCCTTCACCGTCAGCACGGTGTAGCCGTCGAGATAGGGGATGGTGGTGCCGTGGTGCTTGTCGCAGGCGCCGCCGTAGAATTCGAAATAGCGGGCGCAGGCGGTGATGTCGGCCTTGGCCTGCTTCACCGGCTTGCCGGCGTCGGCGGCCTCGAGCCGCCACAGCGTCTCGAAATCCGCCTCGATGGCGCGGCCGAGGCGGGTCAGGATGCGGCCGCGCTCGACCGCGGGCATCCGCCCCCAGGGTCCATCGTCGAAGGCCCGGCGCGCGGCCCGGACGGCGGCGTCGATCTCGGCCGCGCCGCCGCGGGCGAGGCTGTCGAATTCCGCCCCGGTCGACGGGTCGATCACCGGAACGGTGCGGCCATCCTCCGCGCCGTTCCAAATTCCATCGATCAGAATTGTTTTCGGACCTATCATGATGTTCTTTCTGTCTCCGGACCGTTCGTCGTGATGGGGCAGGCTCGGCACGTCGTTGCGTTTAAGACGAATTCTTCTTGCGGGCTATTGTTGAAGATGGATGCTTCCATGGGCCACGATATCGCCATGGCTCCCCTCGCTGAAACGCAGGCGGCCGATCCCGCGGCCGTGCTCCTGGTCGAGGACATGCCGGCGCTGGCGCGGCTCTACATCGAGACCCTGTCCAAGGCCGGCATTGCCGTCGATCATGCCGAAACCGGGGCCGATGCGCTCGCGGCGCTGGCGCTGGGGCACTATGCGACCGTGCTGCTCGACCTGAACCTGCCCGACATGAACGGCATGGAGATCCTGCAGCATATCCGGGAGCAGCAGATCCCGGTCGCGGCGATCGTGATCACAGCCCATGGCTCGGTCAACATCGCGGTCGAGGCGATGCGGCTCGGCGCCTTCGACTTCCTGGTCAAGCCCTTCCCCGGCGACCGGCTGACCGTGACCGTCCGCAACACGCTGGAGCGGATGCGGCTGCAGCGCGAGGTCGAAGCCTGGCGCGAGGATCTCGGCCGCGACCGCTACTACGGCTTCATCGGCCGGTCGCTGGCGATGCAGGCGGTGTATCGGATCATCGATTCGGCGGCGGTGTCGAAGGCCACCGTCTTCATCACCGGCGAGAGCGGCACGGGCAAGGAGCTGTGCGCCGAGGCGGTGCATCGCCGCAGCCCGCGGCGTGATGAGCCTTTCGTCGCGCTGAACTGCGGCGCCATCCCGCGCGACCTGATGGAATCGGAGATCTTCGGCCATGTGAAGGGCGCCTTCACCGGTGCAGTCGTCGACCGTGAGGGCGCCGCGGTCCGGGCCGATGGCGGCACCCTGTTCCTGGACGAGATCTGCGAGCTGCCGCCGGAGCTGCAGACCAAGCTGCTGCGCTTCCTGCAGACCGGGGTGGTTCAGCCGGTCGGCGGCAGCCGCGAGCGTAAGGTCGACCTGCGCATCGTCTGCGCCACCAACCGCGACCCGGCGGAGGAGGTGCGCCAGGGCCGGTTTCGCGAGGATCTGTACTACCGCCTGCTGGTGATCCCGATCACCCTGCCGCCGCTGCGCGAGCGCGAGGACGACGTGCTGCTGATCGCCCGGCAGTTCCTGCGCGACTACGCGGCGGAGGAGGGCAAGAGCTTCACCGATTTCGACCTGGAGGTGGCGGAGGATCTGCAGCGCTACGCCTGGCCCGGCAATGTCCGGCAGCTGCAGAACGTGATCCGCAACATCGTCGTGCTGCATGACGGGCCGCGGGTGACGCGGGCGATGCTGCCGCCGCCGGTCAGGACCCTGATCCCGGCGGCGCAGCCCAGCCGCCCGGCGGCCGAGCCGCCGCCGGCCGTCCCGAACGGCAAGGGGGCGTCGATCCGGCCACTGTGGATGATCGAGAAGGAGGCGATCGAGGACGCGATCGCCGCCTGCGACGGCCATGTGCCGCGGGCCGCGGCGCTGCTCGGCATCAGCGCCTCGACCATCTACCGCAAGCGGCTGAATTGGGAGGCCGAGGGGCGGGACTGAGGCCCTCGGCCGGGATCAAGCCCGGCGCGGCATCGGACGGCGGGCCAGCTCGGTCGTGTACAGCAGCAGCGCCAGGATGGGCAGGGCGAGACCCACCCAGCTGACCAGCGACCAGCCGCCCTGGCTGAAGGTGCCGCTGGCGATGGCGGAGCCGCCGGCGCCGCCGGCGAAGGCGCTGGCGACGTAGAGCCCGTTCATCCGGCCGCGCGCCTCCGGCGCCAGGGCATAGATGGCGCGCTGGCCCAGCACCATGTTGGCCTGCACCCCGAAATCCAGGAGGATTCCGGCGGCGGCCAGCAGCACCACCGACCCGGCCGCGCCGCCGGCCCAGGCCATGGCGAAGGCGACGGCGACCGAGGCCAGGGCACCGAAGGTGGCGGGCCGGGTCCAGCCGCGGTCGGCGATGCGGCCGGCCAGCGGCGCGGCCAGGGCGCCGGCGGCGCCGACCAGGGCGAAGACGCCGATGCCGGCCTGGCTGTAGCCGAAGCGCGGGCTGGCCAGCTCCAGCGGCACCGCGGTCCAGAACAGGCTGAAGCCGGCGAACAGCGCGGCCTGGTAGGCAGCGCGGCGCTGCAGCACCGGGGTATGGCGGAACAGCGTGGCCAGCGAGCGCAGCACCTGGCCGTAGCGCGGCCCCGGCGCCGGCCGGTATTGCGGCAGGCGCCAGCCCAGCACGGCCAGGAGCCCGGCCATCAGCAGGGCGGAGAGGACGAAGATGGCGCGCCAGCCCAGCAGCTCGGCCACCACGCTGGAGACGGGCCGGGCCAGCAGGATGCCGAGCAAGAGGCCGCTCATGATGTTGCCGACGACCCGGCCGCGGATCGCGTCGGGCGACATGTGGGCGGCCATCGGGATCAGGATCTGCGCCGCGACCGAGCTGAGGCCGATCAGCAGCGCCGCGAACAAGAAGATCCCGGCGTTCGGCGCCAGCGCCGCGATCGCCAGGGCGACGACGGTGCCCGACAGGGTCAGCACCACCAGCCGCCGGTTCTCGACCATGTCGGCCAGGGGCACCAGCAGGATCAGCCCGACGCCATAGCCGATCTGGGTCAGGGTGACGACCAGGCTGGCGGCGACGGTGCCCAGCCCGACCGAAGGCGCGATCAGCGCGATGAGCGGCTGGGCGTAGTACAGGTTGGCGACGATGGCGCCGCAGGCGACCGCCATCAGGAACATCAGCGCCGGCGTGATCGTCGGGACGGCAGGATGCGCGCGCTCGCCCATGGCGACGCCTTTCTGGCAACAGGATCGGTGAGAAGGATCAAATATAGGCGTCCGGCGCTGCTGCAGCGCACAAAAGTCCGACATGGCAGCGTTGAGAGATCGGCGCGGCTTAGGCGAGATCGGTATGGGCGAAGTCGTTGCCCTTGTAGAGCAGGGCCACGCCGAGCGCCTTGGCGCAGGCATAGGCAAAACAGTCGCCGAAGTTGAGATCGGCGGGATGCCCAACGGCTTTGCCGTAGGTCGCGCTTGCGTCGAGCGCCTGCCGTCCGATCTCAGGCGAAATCGCCACCTCTTCGGCGCCGAGATCCTCGACGAAGGCGTCTACAGCTCCTCGGGCCTGCCGCAGAAGGTCGGGCGACGGCTTTGCGTTCGCACCTGCCTTGAGGCGCGCAAGGGCGACAGCGGCCTCGAACCTGACCAACGGCGAAACGAAGAAGGGACCGTCGATGACGGCCAGTCGCTTTTCGATCTCCTCGTAACCCGGCTCCCGTCCCAGAATCGCGACGATGACGGAGGAGTCGACGAACATCAGGTGTCGCCCCACATCTCGTCGGTATAGGCTTTCATATCGAAGACGGGATTGCCCGGTCCCATCGCGTCAGCGAGGGCTTTGGAGCGTGCCAGGCGCTCTCTTAACGGCAGGGTACGGCGAGCCATGGCGAGCTGGGCTTGCAGAGCCTGGCGAACCGCTTCGGTCTTGGTTTTTGCCTTGGTGATCCTGCGGACTTCCTCCGCGAGGGCATCGACCTCGGCATCGCGGATGAACAAAGCCATCGAGATATCTCCTTTGCGCTATCTATATAGCATTCAGAAGATATACACGCCAGTTGGGCCGAGCTAACAAGCGGCTTTGCGCTAACCCAGCCGTGCCCGCAGCCGGCGCAGCAGCTTGGGCACATCGGGCGGCTGGACGATGGCGCCGCGGATCAGGCTGTCGAAATGCTCCGACAGGGCGCGGATGTGCTCGGTCGAGTTGAACAGGAAGTACATGCCGCCGAGATAGAGCACGGCCCGGAGCGGCCCGAACACCGTCACCGGCACCGAATAATGCTGCCTTCCGTCGTAGAAGAACCAGCGGAAGGTCGGGTACAGCTCCTCCACCAGCGCGATCATGTGGTCGAGCTGGCGGGCGCGGACTGAGGCGTCGAGGTCGTGCCAGATGCCCTCGCCGCGGGCGAAGCCCTCGATCGCCTGGATCGAGTTGCAGACCTCCATGTCGGTCTCCGGCCGGCGCTGATAGGCCAGGCGCGCGGCCGCGGTCTCGATCCGCTGCTCCGGCCGCGTGCCGGCGAAATGCTCCAGCTCGTGCCGGATCACGTCGCGATTCTTGAGGATGTCGGGCAGGGTGGTCGGGACGTGGCGGATCTTGTAGCCGATCGCCTCGCGGTGCCAGGCGATCAGCCGCGCATCATCGGTCCATTGCGCGTCGCGCTCGATCGCCATTCGCTCCGGCAGGATGTCGGCGGAAAGCGGGCCGCGCTGGCTCAGGCCCAGCAGCCAATCGATGCTGACCTGGCGGGAGGCCGCGATCGCCGCCAGGGTCTCGGCCCGCGGCAGCCGGTCGTTCGCCGGCGACAGGATCTGCGACAGGGTCGACCGGTCCATCCCGGCCGAGGCGGCGAAGGCGCTGCGGCTCTGGCCGGAAGCGGCGATGATCTCCTCCAGCCGGCTGCGGAAGGTCTCGATCATCTCATGCCGGGACTGCGTCATCGCTGGTCTTCCAAAACAGATCGTTCGAACTCGCGTCAGTTCGTTTGAAAGTACGACATCTGCATCGTTTTGTGCGCATTATCGCATTGTCCGACATGACCGTTCCGCGACAGCCTGGACCCGAAGGATCTGGTCATGGCGGAAGCGGTGAGACGAGAGAGGATCGAAGGACCGACCTGGGCGGTGGCAGCGGCGGTCTATGGCGGCTGGGCGGCGCTGCTCTGGTTCCATGCGGTGCTGCCGGGGCCGCTCTTCGTTGCGGTGGGCGCCGTGCTGCTGGCCTGGCACGGATCGCTGCAGCACGAGACGATCCACGGCCACCCGACCCGGTCGCGCCGGATCAACGCGGCGGTCGGCTGGCCGCCCCTCTCGCTGTGGCTGCCCTATGCCTGCTATCGCGACCTGCATCTGCGCCATCATCGCGACGACCATCTGACCTCGCCGGTCGAGGATCCGGAGAGCTACTACGTCACCGCCGACCGCTGGTCGGCGCTCAGCCCGGCCGGGCAGGCGGTGCTGCGCTTCAACCGCACCCTGCTGGGGCGTCTGCTGATCGGCCCGGCCCTGGCCTGGTACGGGCTGTGGGCGGCGGAGCTGCCGAGGCTGCGCCGGGATCACAGAGCGCGCGCCGCCTGGGTGCTGCATCTGATCGGCGCCGCCGGGGTGCTCGCCCTTGTCTCCGCCGGCTTCGGCGTCTCGCCGATCCTCTACGTCGCCACCTGCTACGCCGGCACCTCGCTGTCGCTCCTGCGCTCCTTTGCCGAGCATCGCGCCGGGCCGGAAGGGATGCGCACCGCAGTGGTCGCGTCCGGGCCGTTCTTCTCGCTGCTGTTCCTCAACAACAACCTGCATGTGGCGCATCACGCCCGGCCGGGCCTCGCCTGGTACAAGCTGCCGCGCTTCGCCGCCGCCAACGACGCCGCCGGCATCGCCGCGCGCGGCGCCGGGCTCTATCGCGGCTATGGCGAGATCGCCCGGCGCTACCTGCTGCGCCCGGTCGACCAGCCGGTGCATCCCGATTTCGACGCCGGGCGGCGCGGCCGGTGATGCCGCCGGCCACGGCCGTACCTGGCACGGCCAGCCTACCGATGTACGATTTGCCGGAGGTGCGCTGGGCCACTGATGCGCTGTGGTCGGCAATCGCCACGCGCCTCTCCGCCGCCGGCGTCGCGGCGGCGCCGGCCCTGACCCGCGGCCCGGCGCCGCCCGATCTGTGGACCGACCCGGCGCTGCTGTTCACGCAGAGCTGCGGCAACCCCTATGTCCGGCACTATCGCGACCGGCTGCGGCTGGTGGCGACGCCCTGCTACGCCGCCCCGGGCTGCGACGGTCCGTTCTACCGCAGCCTGCTGGTGACCCGCGCCGATGCGCCGGGGGAGGGGCTGGCGGGGTTCCGCGGCGCCGTCTGCGCCGTCAACGACTGGGACAGCCTGTCCGGCTGGGTCGCCCTGGCCGCGGCGCTGCCGGAGCCGCCGGACCGGTTCTTCCGCGCCGCCGTGGTCACCGGCGCCCATGCCGACAGCCTCGCGGCCGTGGCGGCGGGGCAGGCCGACATCGCCGCGATCGACTGCGTCAGCTATGCGCTGCTGCAACACCACCGCCCCGCCACCCTGGCCGGGCTGCGGGTGATCGGCCAGACCGCACCGGCACCGGGCCTGCCCTTCGTGACGCGGCGGGACGCCGATGACGGAACGGTCGACGCGCTGCGAACGGCGCTGCGCGAGGCGCTGGCCGATCCTGCGCTCGCCGCGGCCCGCGCGGCGCTGCTGCTCGAAGGGGGCGAGGTCCTGGGTGAGGCGGCGTACGACGCGATCCCGCCCCAGCCGGCTAGCACTCTTCCTCCGGCTCCGGCTGTTCGCCGCGCCACAGCGCCAGCGCCCTGAGCGTCCCGGCCACCCGGGCCCGCACCATCTTGGCCAGCTCCTGCGGCCGGCCCGGCCGGTCCTCGCCCTTGTCGCCCAGCGATTCGGCGAGGTCGATCAGGGCACGGGCGCCGCAGATCGCGGCGCAGGAGCGCAGGGCATAGGCCTCCAGCGCCAGGGTTTCGCGGTCGCCGGCGCCGGCCGCGGCGGAGATCGCATCGGCGTGCTCGCGCAGCTCCTCCACCAGATCGTCGATCATCGCGCGGCGGGTGGCATCGTCGAACCCGGAGAGATTGCGCTCCAGCGCCGCCGGGTCGAACAGGTATCGCGGACCGTTGCCGGCCATGCATGCCTCCAGCACCTCTCTCAGATATCGCTTCGCACGGCCGCAAGTTCCAGGCGAGACGCGAAGCGACGCGGTCGCCGCTTGAATTCCGGAACGGCCGGTCCATATTTCCGTCATGGTCCCGCATCCCGGCCGCCCCCGCGAGTTCGACAAGGACGCCGCCCTCGACGCGGCGATGGCCCTGTTCTGGCATCAGGGCTATGAGGCGACGTCGCTGGACGACCTGACGCGGGCGATGGATCTCAGCCGCAGCAGCTTCTACGGCTGCTTCGGCTCGAAGCGCGACACTTTGGTCGCGGCGATCCGCCGCTACGGCGACCTGCGCTTCGCCGAGCTGAAGCGGCGGGTGGAGGCTGAGCCGGACCCCGGCCGCGCCCTGCGCCTCGCCATGGACGCGATCGCCAATGTCGGGGGCGGCCGCGACGGCTGCTTCCTGATCAACTGCGCGGTCGAGCTGGCGCCGCACGACCCGGAGGTTGAGGGGCTGGGCCGCCATCATCTCGAAAAGCTGGAGGCGCTGCTGGTCCGGCTGCTCGCCCGCAAGCTGGAGGCGCCCGGACCCGAGGTTGTGACCGCCCGGGCCCGCAGCCTGCTGGCGCTCGCCGTCGGCGCCTCGGTGATGCACAAGGCGGGCACCGCGCCCGCCCAAATCGACGAACTCCTGATCGCTGCCGAGCCGCTGATGCGGTGAGGCCGGCCCGACCATGTCCGTGGCTTCTGTTGCCTAATTTTGGACCGACCGATCCGAAATTGGGCGCTCAACTGGAGAGAGCGATGACCCTGCCAAAGCTGTTCACGCCGACCCGGATCGGCGACCTGGACCTGCCGAACCGGATCGTGATGGCGCCCTTGACGCGCAACCGGGCGCGACCCGACGGCGACGTGCCGCATGCGCTGAATGCCGAATACTACGCCCAGCGCGCCGGCGCCGGCCTGCTGATCTCCGAAGGCACGCAGATCTCGCCGGAGGGCAAGGGCTATGCCTGGACCCCGGGCATCCACAGCCCGCAGCAGATTGCCGGCTGGCGGCTGGTGACCGACGCCGTGCACCGGGCCGGCGGCCGGATCGCGGCGCAGCTCTGGCATGTCGGCCGGGTCTCGCACACGGTGCTGCAGCCGGGCGGGGCGGCGCCGGTGGCGCCGTCCGCGATCGCCGCGAACACTCGGGTCTATGACGGCGAGGGCTTCATCCCCGCCTCGACGCCGCGGGCGCTGGAAATCGACGAGCTGCCGCGCATCGTCCGCGACTACGCCCAGGCTGCGCGCAACGCCATGGAGGCCGGCTTCGACGCGGTCGAGCTCCACGGCGCCAACGGCTATCTGCTGGACCAGTTCCTGCGCGACGGCACCAACAGGCGGGCCGACGGCTATGGCGGGTCGATCGCCAACCGGGCGCGGCTGCTGCTGGAGGTGGCGGAGGCGGTGGCGGCGGTATGGACGCCCGGCCGCGTCGGCGTCCGGCTGTCGCCCTTCTCCAATTTCGGCGACATCGCCGACAGCGACCCGATGGCCACCTTCGGCCATGCGATCGAGGGGCTGAGCCATCTCGGCATCGGCTTCCTGCACCTGATCGAGGGCCAGACCGGCGGGACGCGCGAGCTGCCGCCCGGCACCGACCTCCAGGCGCTGCGCCGGCTCTTCAAGGGCAGCACCATCGCCAACAACGGCTATGACCGCGCGATGGCGGTCGAGGCGGTGGAGAGCGGCCGCGCCGACCTCGTCGCTTTCGGCCGGCCGTTCATCGCCAATCCGGACCTGGTCGAGCGGCTGCGCCTCGACGCGCCGCTGAACACGCCGGACCAGGCGACCTTCTACGGCGGCGGCGCCGAAGGCTACACCGATTACCCGACGCTGGAGAAGGTCGCCGCCTGACCGACGGCGGCCGTCACATCACGACCGGCGTGCCTGTCGTCTCCGCTTCCGGAGCGCGGCGGGGCGCCGGTCGTCCGGCCGGCGCCCATCAGGACCGTGGCCCGGGCCTGCAGCCGCAGGTTGTTCTGCACATAGCCGACGCCGGAGACCCGTTCGGCGAGGTCCTCGGCGTGGCGCTTGGCCGGGCGGCTGCGGGCCGTGCCGTTCAGCGTCACTTCGCCTCCGGCGACGCCGACCGCCGCGGCACCTCGTCGAGCGCGTCCATGGCGTCGTCGGGCCAGGGGCGGTTTCTGCGGGCGATCATCGGCCGCCTCCGGGCTGCCGCATGCGCAGGTTGTTCTGGACATGGGTGACGCCGGACACCCGGTCGGCGTCGTCCTCGGCGCGCCGGCGCTCCGCCCGGCTGCCCACCGTGCCGGACAGCGTCACCTCCGAGCCGGCGACGGTCACCTCGATGTCCGAGGCGTCGAGCACCGGGTCGTCGGTCAGCCCGTCGCAGACATCCTCGCGGATCCGCTCGTCGGAGCGGGTGTAGCCGCGCGGGCCGATGCCGCGATAATCCTCCAGCACGTGGCGGCGCTGCGACCGGTCGTCGCCGTACCAGGGCGATACCTCGTCCGAGGGGCCGCGGAAGCCCAGCCGTTCGCGCCGGCCCGGGCCAGGCGGCGGCCCCTCCGCGTGGTAATAGCCGTAATCCGGGCCCCGCCGGCGCCATTCCTCGCCCCGGCGGTCGAATTCGACGCGCGACGGGCCGGTCGGATCGGCCATCCCTCGATGGAAGCGCGCCCGCGCCCGCTCGCGGGCATAAAGGCCGGCGTCGCGCTCGTCATACCCGTAGGGGGCGGCCTCGTCGTCGGGCCTGCCGCGGGGGATGCGCGGCCCGACGGCCTCGCGCCGCCAGTCGCGATCCCACCAATCCTCGTGATGCCGGTCCCGCGGTTCGCGCCTTCCATTCGCCATCTCGGTCTCCCGGACGTCGTCGCTGTCGCCTTATCTTCAGAACCGGACGCCCCCTGGCGCAGTTCCGGGCCCGGCGACGGCGGGTCGCGGGCTACGGCGTCTTCGCCGGGGCCAGGGCGGCGGCGCTGCGGGCGGTGTCGACGCCAATGGCGAAACCGGCATAGAAGCCGATGCCGAGGCCGAAGATCAGCGCCCAGACGGCGAGCCAACGCATCCCGCGCAGGCGCTGCCGCAGCCTTTCAGTCTCGTCCATCCTCTCCTCACACCGGCCCGGCCGCCGGGACGGCCAGGTCTTCGTCATCGGCCGTCTGCATCGCCCATAGCCGGGCGTAGAGGCCGCCGGCCGCGATCAGCTCGGCATGGCTGCCGACCTCGACCACCCGGCCATGGTCCAGCACATAGATCAGGTCGGCGCTGCGCACGGTCGACAGCCGGTGCGCGATCATCAGCGTGGTGCGCCCGGCCATCAGCTGGGTCAGCGCCGCCTGCACCTGCCGCTCGCTCTCGGTGTCGAGCGCCGAGGTCGCCTCGTCCAGCAGCAGGATCGGCGCGTTCTTCAGCATCGCCCGGGCGATCGACAGGCGCTGGCGCTGGCCGCCGGACAGCTTCACCCCCTGTTCCCCGACCATGGTGTCGTAGCCCTTGGGCAGGCGCAGGATGAAATCATGCGCCGCCGCCGCCCTGGCCGCGGCCTCGACCTCCTCCTGTGTCGCCGAGGGGCGGGAATAGGCGATGTTGGCGCGGACCGTGTCGTCGAACAGGGTCACCTCCTGGCTGACCAGCGCCATGTGCTCGCGCAGCGACTGCAGGGTCAGGCTGCGGACGTCGTGGCCGTCGATCGCCACAGTGCCCTGGGTGACGTCGTAGAAGCGCGGGATCAGGTTCAGGATGGTCGACTTGCCGGCGCCGGACGGCCCGACCAGCGCCGCCGTCTTCCCGGCCGGCACCTCCAGCGTCACGCCGCGCAGCGCCGGGATCTTCGGACTGTAGGAGAAATGGACGTCGGCCAGGGTGATGCGGCCCCGGCAATGCGTCAGCACCATCGCGTCCGGCGCGTCGCGGATCGCCGGCACCGAGTCGATGGTCTCGAACACCCGCTCGGCCGCGGCGAAGCCGGAGGACAGGGTGTTGTGCAGATTGGCCAGCCGCTTCAGCGGGTCGTACACCATCAGGAGCGCGGCGATGAAGGCGAAGAAGGAGCCGGTGGTGCGCGAGCCGGAGATGACCTCGCTGCCGCCATAGAGGATGACGATGACGATGGCCATGCCCGACAGGATCTCCAGGATCGGGTTGGTGGCCGAGCTGACCCGCATCGCCTTCTGCCGCAGCCGCGACACCTCGTTGATGATCTTGGCGGCGCGATGGGCCTCGCGCTCCTCGGCGTTGTAGGCCTTGACGTGGCGGATGCCCTGGAAGACCTGGCTGAGATGGTTGTTCAGCGAGCCGTACTGGGTGAAGGTCCGGCCGGTGATCTTGCGGATGCGCCTGCCGATCTGCAGCACCGGCAGCACGGTCAGCGGGAAGATGACGAAGGTGACCGCCGCCAGCTCCATATCCGTGTAGAACATCACCGCAATCAGCGCGACCAGCGACAGCAGGTCGCGGCCGATGCCGGTGATGCCGGTCGACACCGCGCCGTACATCGACTGCACGTCGTTGGTGAAGTGGCTGAGCATCCGGCCCGTGGTGGTCTCGTGGAAAGTGGCGAGATCGGCCCGCACCCGGTTGCGGAACATCCGCACCTGCAGCTCGGCGATGATCAGCCGGCCGACATTGTTCAGAATCACGCCCTGGGCGTAGCCGGCGACGCCCTTGACCACGAAGATCCCCATCACCGCGATGGCCAGCGGCCACAGCCAGGTGCCGTCGCGCTCGGTGAAGATCTTCTCGATCACCGGCTTCATCACATAGGCCGACGCCGCGGTGGAGGCCGCGGTCAGGGCCATGCAGAACAGCGCCAGCGTCACCTTCGGCCAATGCGGCCGGATGTAGTTGCGCAGCAGCCGCTGCGCGATCTCGCGGTCGCTCACCCGCCGCGGCTGCTGCTTCTTGTCCTTGTGCTTGGCCAAGGTGATCCGGGGGCTGATATCGGGCGGGCCGTTAAACCACGGCCCCGGCTCCGCTTCAACCTTGCGGGCCGCCTCGCTCATCGGCACCATCGCCGGACAAGGTCGCTGAGCGGCCGATAAAGGACCCTGGGGAGACCGATATGACGGAGGCGTATGCCTCGGAGCGCCCGCAAGCCTGGGCCAAGCTGTACCCGCCCAACATCCACTGGAATGAGCCGATCGAGCCGAGGCCACTTTACGCCATTCTCGACGACGCGGTGGCGAGGTTCGGCGACCGCCCCTGCGCCACCTTCATGGACAAGACCCTCAGCTATGGCCAGATCGGCGACCTGGTCGCCCGCGCGGCCAAGGGGTTTCAGGCGGCGGGGATCGGCAAGGGCAGCCGGGTCGGCCTGTTCCTGCCGAACTGCCCCTATTACGTGATCTGCTATTTCGCGCTGCTGAAATGCGGCGCGGTGGTGGTCAACTTCAACCCGCTCTACGCCGAGCGCGAGCTGATCACCAAGATCGACGACAGCGGCACCGAGCTGATGGTGACGCTCGACCTGGCGCAGTTGCATGGCAAGCTGGTGCCGCTGCTCGGCCGCACCGTGCTGAAGCGGATCCTTGTCTGCCCGATGGCGGGCGTCCTGCCCTTCCCGAAGAACCTGCTGTTCCCGATCGTCAAGCGGCGCGAAGTGGCGAAGGTGCCGCAGGACGGCCGCCACCTGCGCTGGGCCGACCTGGTCCGCAACGACGGCCGCTTCGCCCCGGTGCCGATCGCGCCGGAGGAGGATCTGGCGGTGCTGCAATACACCGGCGGCACCACCGGCACGCCGAAGGCGGCGATGCTGACCCACGCCAATCTCTACGCCAACGCGGTGCAGGCCGGCTGCTGGTTCGAGGGCATGGTGCCGGGCCAGGACCGGATGCTGGCCGTGCTGCCCTTCTTCCACGTCTTCGCCATGACCGTGGCGATGAACCTGGCGATCTGGGCGGGGGCGGAGATCATCATGCTGCCGCGCTTCGAGCTCGAGACCGTGATGAAGACGATCCACGAGAAGAAGCCGACCCTGTTCCCGGCGGTGCCGACCATCTACACCGCGATCGCCAACTTCCCCGAGCGCGCGAAATACGATCTGTCCTCGCTGAAGCGCTGCATCTCGGGCGGGGCGCCGCTGCCGGTCGAAGTCAAGCACGCCTTCGAGGCGGCGACCGGCTGCAAGCTGGTCGAAGGCTACGGCCTGTCGGAAGCCTCGCCGATCGCGACCTGCAATCCGCTGTTCGGGATCAACAAGGAGGGGTCGATCGGCATCCCGCTGCCGCAGACGATCGTCGAGATCGTGTCGCTGGAGGACCGCACCACCGTATTGCCGACCGGCGAGCGCGGCGAGGTCTGCATCCGCGGGCCGCAGGTGATGAAGGGCTACTGGAACCGGCCGGAGGAGTCGGCGGAGACGCTGTACGGCGGCCGCCTGCACACCGGCGATGTCGGCACCATGGACGAGGACGGCTACATCTTCATCGTCGACCGGATCAAGGACCTGATCCTGTGCTCCGGCTTCAACGTCTACCCGCGCAATGTCGAGGAGGCGATCTACCTCCACCCGGCGGTCGAGGAATGCATTGTCGCCGGCGTGCCGGACGCCTATCGCGGCCAGACGGTGAAGGCCTATATCAAGCTGCGCGCCGGGCAGAGCCTGACCGCCGACGGCCTGGTCGACTTCCTCAAGGACAAGCTGTCGCCGATCGAGATGCCGAAGCAGATCGAGTTCCGTGACCAGCCGCTGCCGAAGACCTTGATCGGCAAGCTGTCGCGCAAGGCGGTGCTGGAAGAGGAGGCGGCGAAGGTGGCGGCCGCGGGCATGGCGGAGGCAGCGGCGCGCACCGGCACCTGACCGCTTCCGATTGACCCGAACCTCCGGCTGCGGTACTTTACGTTTACGTAAACGGCATGCAGCAACGCAGGCGGAGGCGAGGCGCCATGGAGGCTGAGGCCAGGGAGAAGACGGGGACCGAGAAGCGCAGCTACTCGATCGGCGAACTCGCCGCGGCCTTCGACATCACCCCCCGCAGCATCCGGTTCTACGAGGACGAGGGCCTGCTGTCGCCTGAACGGGCCGGGCTGACCCGCATCTACAGCCATCGCGACCGGGCCCGCCTGGCCTTGATCTGCCGCGGCAAGCGGCTGGGCTTCTCCCTGGCCGAGATCAAGGAGTTCCTGGACCTCTACGACCGCGAGCACGGGCAGGTCGAGCAGATGACCTATTTTCTCGGCCGCGCCCGGGCCCGGCGCGCCGCCCTCGAGACCCAGCTCGTCGACGTGCAGCAGACGATCGAGGACCTGAAGGGGATCGAGGCCGAGATCGTCACGTTCCTGAAGCGGGAAGGCGCGCTGCCGGAAGGCTGAGCCGCCCATCCATCCGCGGGCGCGGCCCGCGACAAGAAAAAATCTGAGGAGCCTGAGACCACCATGGACAAGAGCGTCGTCATCGCCGGGTTCAAGCGGTCGCCGCATCATTTCGCCAACAAGGGCGGGCTGCGCCGGGTGCGGCCCGACGACCTGGTCGCCGCCGTCGTCAAGGCGCTGGTGGCGGAGAGCAAGGTCGATCCGGAGGCGATCGAGGACCTGATCCTCGGCTGCGCCTTCCCGGAGGGCGAGCAGGGCTTCAACATGGCCCGCATGGTCGTGTTCCTGGCCGGGCTGCCGCAGTCGGTCGGCGGCGTCACCGTGAACCGCTACTGCGGCTCGTCGATGCAGGGGATCCACCAGGCCGCGGGCGCGATCCAGATGGGCGCGGGCGAGGCCTTCGTCTGCGCCGGGGTCGAGAGCATGACCCGGGTGCCGATGATGGGCTTCAACCCGGCGCCGAACCCGACCCTCGCGGCCGAGATGCCTGGCGCCTATTTCAACATGGGCGTGACCGCCGAGAACCTGGCGGTGAAGTACCAGATCACCCGCGAGAGCCAGCAGGACTTCGCCATCCGCTCGCATCAGCGCGCGGCCAAGGCCTGGGCCGAGGGCCGCTTCGCTGCCGAGATCGTGCCGATCGCGACCAGGGACGGCACGGTGGAGCGCGACGGCACCATCCGCCCCGACACCAACCAGGAGGCGCTGTCCGGGCTGAAGCCGGCCTTCGACCAGAACGGCACGGTGACCGCCGGCACGTCGAGCCCGCTGACCGACGGCGCCTCGGCGACGCTGGTGACCAGCGAGGCCTTCGCCAAGGCCAACGGCCTGCCGATCCTGGCCCGGATCAAGTCGATCGCGGTGTCGGGCTGCGCGCCGGAGATCATGGGCATCGGCCCGGTCGGCGCCACGCGCAAGGCGCTGAAGCGCGCCGGCCTGTCGCTCAAGGATATCGACGTGGTCGAGCTGAACGAGGCCTTCGCCGCCCAGGCGCTGGCGGTCGGCCGGGACCTCGAGCTCGACTGGGACAAGACCAATATCGACGGCGGGGCCATCGCACTGGGCCACCCGCTCGGCGCCTCGGGCGCGCGGATCACCGGCAAGGCCGCGTCGATCCTGAAGCGGGAGGGCAAGGAACTCGCGCTCGCCACCATGTGCATCGGCGGCGGCCAGGGCATCGCCACGGTGCTCGAGGCGGCCTGACCTTCTGACGATTTCTGCGCCACCCTACCCCTTTCTCGTCATTCCCGCGCAAGCGGGAATCTCGTCCAGGTGTTCATGAGATCCCCGCTTTCGCGGGGATGACGATGGGGGTGAGGGAAGGGCGATCGGGGAGCTGAACCATGGACATCAAGCAAGTCGCGGTGATCGGCGCCGGCGTGATGGGCAGCGGCATCGCCGCGCATTTCGCCAATGCCGGCGTGCCGGTGCTGCTGCTCGACATCGTGCCGAAGGATGCGACGAACCGGAACGTCGTCGCCGAGGGCGCCCTGGCGCGCATGGCCAAGGCCGATCCGGCGCCCTTCATGTCGAAGGCGGCGGCGCGGTTGGTCACCCCCGGCAACACCGAGGACGACCTGGACAAGCTGGCCGGCTGCGACTGGATCGTCGAGGCGGTGCTGGAGGACCCGAAGGTCAAGCAGGACCTCTACGCCCGGATCGAGCGGGTGATGAAGCCGGGGGCGGTCGTCTCCTCCAACACCTCGACCATCCCGCTGGCGATCCTGACCGAGGGCCGGTCCGAGGCGTTCCGGCGCCGCTTCCTGATCACCCATTTCTTCAACCCGCCGCGCTATATGCGCCTGCTGGAGCTGGTGGCGGGGCCGGAGACCGACCCGGCGCTGGTCGAGGGCATCCGCGGCTTCGCCGATCTCCGCCTCGGCAAGGGCGTGGTCGACTGCAAGGACACGCCCGGCTTCATCGCCAACCGGATCGGCACCTACTGGATCCAGGCGGCGGTCAACGGCGCCTTCGACCTCGGCCTGACGGTGGAGGAGGCGGATGCGGTGGTCGGCCGGCCGATGGGCGTGCCGAAGACCGGCGTGTTCGGGCTGATCGATCTGGTCGGGCTTGACCTGATGCCGCATATCGCCAAGAGCCTGCTGGCGACCCTGCCGGCGGACGACCCCTACCGCGAGATCCACCGCTCGGAGCCGCTGGTCGAGACGCTGATCGCCAAGGGCTACACCGGCCGCAAGGGCAAGGGCGGCTTCTACCGCCTCAGCAAGGGCGCCGACGGCAGCCGGGTGAAGGAGAGCATCGACCTCAAGACCGGCGCCTGGGCGAAGTCGGAGAAGCCGAAGCTCGACAGCGTCGAGGCGGCGCGGCAGGGCGGGCTGAAGGCGCTGGTCGCCTTCGACGACAGGACCGGCCATTACGCCGCCCGGGTGCTGGGTCAGACCCTGTCCTACGTCGCCGGGCTGGTGCCGCAGATCGCCGACACTGTGGTCGCGGTCGATGAGGCGATGCGCCTCGGCTACAATTGGAGCTTCGGCCCGTTCGAGCTGATCGACCAGGTCGGCACCGACTGGCTGATCAACTGGCTGGAAAGCCAGGGCAAGCCGGTGCCGAAGCTGCTGGAATCCGCGCGCGGCCGCAGCTTCTATCGGGTGCAGGACGGAAAACTGCAATACCTGACCACCGCCGGCGACTATGCCGATGTGGTGCGGCCCGAAGGCGTGCTGCTGCTGGCCGACATCAAACGCACCGCGAAGCCGATCGCGAAGAACGGCTCGGCGGCGCTGTGGGACATCGGCGACGGCGTCACCTGCTTCGAGTTCACCTCGAAGATGAACAGCCTCGATGACCAGACCATGGCCCTCCTGGGCGAGGCGATCCGCATTACCGCGTCCAGGTACAAGGCGATGGTGATCTACAACGAGGGCACCAACTTCTCGGTCGGCGCCAATCTCGGCCTCGCTTTGTTCGGCATCAACATCGCGCTGTGGCCGCAGATCGAGGCGCTGGTGAAGGGCGGCCAGGACGCCTACAAGGCGCTGAAATTCGCACCCTTCCCGACCGTGGCCGCACCTTCCGGCATGGCGCTGGGCGGCGGCTGCGAGATCCTGCTGCATTCGACCGCGATCCAGGCCCATGCCGAGACCTATTGCGGCCTGGTCGAGGTCGGCGTCGGGCTGATCCCCGGCTGGGGCGGCTGCAAGGAGATGCTGTTGCGCGCCTACGGCCAGGCCAAACGGTCCGGCGGGCCGATGCCGCCGATTGCGCAGGTGTTCGAGACCATCGGCACGGCCAAGGTGGCGAAGTCGGCCTTCGAGGCGAAGGAGCTGCTGTATTTCCGGCCGAATGACGGCATCACCATGAACCGCGACCGGCTGCTGGCCGACGCCAAGGCCCGCGCCCTGGCGCTGGCCGAAGGCTACCAGCCGCCGAAGCCGGCCGAGGAGATCCGCCTGCCCGGTCCGACCGCCCGGACCGCGCTGAACCTCGCGGTCGCCGATCTGGCCCGCAGCGGCAAGGCGACACCGCACGACATCGTGGTCTCGGACAAGCTGGCCACGGTGCTGTCCGGCGGCGACACCGACATCACCGAGACGCTGACCGAGGACGACGTGCTGGCGCTGGAGCGCGAGATGTTCGGCGAGCTGGTCCGCGCCCCCGCCACCATCGCCCGGGTCGAGCACATGCTGACGACCGGCAAGCCGCTGCGGAACTGAGAGGACGAGAGATGCCCAGCTACAAGGCCCCGCTCGACGATATCCGCTTCGTGCTGCACGAACTGCTGGACATCGGCCAGCTCGCCAGGCTGCCCGGCTATGAGGAGGCGACGCCCGACACCATCGACGCCATCCTGGAGGAGGCGGCGCGCCTGGCCGAGAACGAACTGGCGCCGCTGAACCAGCCTGGCGACGAGGAGGGCTGCCGCTTCGAGAACGGCGTCGTCTACACGCCGAAGGGGTTCAAGGAGGCCTACCGCACCTTCATCGAAGGCGGCTGGACCGGACTGTCCGCCGACCCGGCCTATGGCGGCCAGGGCATGCCCAAGGCGGTGAACTTTGTGATCGAGGAGGTGCTGTCCTCCGCCAACATGTCCTTCGGCATGTATCCTGGCCTGTCGCAGGGCGCCTACAACGCGCTCGAGACCTATGGCGACGAGCAGCAGAAGACGACATACCTGCCGAAGCTGGCGGACGGCACCTGGTCCGGCACGATGTGCCTGACCGAGCCGCATTGCGGCACCGATCTCGGCCTGATCCGGACCAAGGCGGAGCCGATCGGCGATGACAGTGCCTACAGCCTGACCGGCACCAAGATCTTCATCTCGGCGGGCGAGCACGACCTGACCGAGAACATCATCCATCTGGTGCTGGCGCGGCTGCCCGACGCCCCGCCCGGCATCAAGGGCATCAGCCTGTTCGTGGTGCCGAAATTCCTGCCGAAGGAGGAGGGCGGGGCGGTCGTCGCGGGCTCGCGCAACGGCATCGCCTGCGGCTCGATCGAGCACAAGATGGGGATCAAGGCCTCGTCCACCTGCGTGATGAATCTCGACGGCGCCACCGGCTGGCTGGTCGGCGAGAAGCACAAGGGCATGCGGGCGATGTTCGTGATGATGAACGCCGCCCGGCTCGGCGTGGCGCTGCAGGGGCTCGGCATCGCCGAGGTCGCCTACCAGAACGCCGCCGCCTACGCCAAGGACCGGCTGCAGGGCCGTTCCCTGGCCGGCCCGCAGGCGCCGGACAAGCCGGCCGACCCGATCATCGTCCATCCGGATGTGCGCAAGAACCTGCTGACCGGCAAGGCCTTCGCCGAGGGTGCGCGGGCGCTGGCCTATCTGGTCGGTATCAACATCGACCTCTACACCAAGCACCCGGACCCGGCGGTGCGGCAGAACGCCAACGACTTCGTGTCGCTGATGACGCCGATCCTGAAGGCGTATTTCACCGACATGGGGTCGGAGGTGGCGAACCGGTCCCAGCAGGTGCTGGGCGGCCACGGCTACATCCGCGAATGGGGGATGGAGCAGTTCGTGCGCGACGCCCGCATCGCCCAGATCTACGAGGGCGCCAACGGCATCCAGGCGCTCGACCTGGTCGGCCGCAAAATGCCGCAGGACATGGGCCGGCTGCTGCGCAGCTTCTTCCACCCGGTCGACGCCTTCATCCGGGAGGAGGCGGAGGATGCAGCGATGCTGGAATTCGTCGGTCCGCTGGCCAAGGCCTTCGGCAAGCTGCAGCAGGCCACCGCCTGGATCGCGCAGAAGGGGCTGAAGGACCCGGAGGAGGCGGGCGCCGCCTCGTCCGACTACCTCAAGCTGTTCGCCCTGGTGGCGCTGGGCTGGATGTGGGCGCGGATGGCCAAGCTGGCGCTGCAGCGCGCGCCCGAGGCCGGCGACCGCGCCGGCTTCTACGACGCCAAGCTGAAGACGGCGCGCTTCTTCATCCAGCGCATGCTGCCGGAGACGAACTCGCTGTTCATCCAGATCATGGCCGGCAAGGCGCCCCTGATGGCTCTGGAGGCCGAGGCGTTCTAAGCAGAACGCCTGGGTTCCTCTCTTCTGTCATTGCCGGGCTTGACCCGGCAATCCAGAGGGTGTCGACGCTTTCTGGATGCCCGGGTCAAGCCCGGGCATGGCAAAGGAGAGTAGGGGAATGGGCGAGGAGACCCGATGAACCTCTATCTCCGCCTCATCCGGGTCGTGGTTGCGGCGCTGTTCGGCCGGCGGATCGGGCTGCTCGACGAGAGCGTGCTGCGGTTCCGGGTCTGGCCGAACGATCTCGACCTCAATCTGCACATGAACAACGGCCGCTACCTGACGGTCATGGACCTCGGCCGGTTCGACCTGATGCTGCGCGCCGGGCTGGCCGGCACGATCCGCCGCCGGCGCTGGATGCCGGTGCTGGGTGCGGCGACCATCCGCTACCGTCGCTCGCTCGCCGCCTTCGCCGGCTACCGGCTGCGCAGCCGACTGCTCGGCTGGGACGAGAAGTGGCTGTATCTGGAGCAGGGCTTCGAGGATACGCGCGGCGCCGTCGCCGCCCATGCGGTGGTCAAGGCCGCCTTCCTGCACCGCGGCGGCACGGTGCCGACCGCGGAGATCGCCGCCGCGCTCGGCTGGCGGGGGCCATCGCCCGCGCTGCCGGCCTATGTCCTGGCGCTGCGCGACGGCGAGGAGGCAATGCGCGAGGGGCTGCGGGAAGGGCCGCGCGCCGCCTGATCCGAGCCGGGTCGTGCCGCCCGCGCCGCTACGACGCGTGCTCCTTCTTCCACTTCTGGACCTTGCGCAGGATCATGTTCCGGCGCAGCGCCGAGATATGGTCGACGAACAGCACGCCGTTGAGATGGTCGATCTCGTGCTGCAGGCAGGTGGCCAGCAGGCCGGTCGCGTGCTTCTCCTGCGTCGCCCCGGCCTCGTCCAGGTAGCGGACCTTGACCTCGGCCGGGCGCGCCACCTCGGCCCATTGCTCGGGCAGCGACAGGCAGCCTTCCTCGGCCGTCTGCATCTCCTCCGACGCCCAGGTGATCTCCGGGTTGATCAGGCGCAGCGGTGCCCGCGGCTCGTCCTTGCCGGCGACGTCGATGACGATGATCCGCTCCAGCACGCCGATCTGCGGCGCCGCCAGGCCGATGCCGGGCGCGGCATACATCGTCTCCAGCATGTCGTCGGTCAGTTTGCGGACGCGGTCGTCTACCGCGGCGACCGGCTTCGCCTTGGTCTTGAGACGGGGATCGGGGGCGATCAGGATCGGGAACTTGGCCATCGTGCGGTCCAGATAGGCACAGGCCCGACGGGGGTCAAGCGTCGCCATCGGCGGGGCTGCTGTGTTGAGGCTGCTGTGTTAGGGTGCGGCCCGCAACAGAAGGACGAGCATCGTGACCGCCATAGCCAAACCCGAGACATCGCTGCTCGCCGACATGGCGCCGGAGGAGCAGGCGCGGCTGCGGTCGATCGCCGAGGACGTCCGCAGCGGTGCCAATTGGGTGGTGCGCAAGCGCAAGCTGCTCGACACGCTGCTGGCGATCGAGGCGGCGATCGGCGGCTCGCCGAACGAGGCGCTGATCGGCGACGACAGCGACTTCGCGGCTCTGCGCGACGAGATCCGCAAGATGGAGGAGGCGGCGCAGGCTGCCGCGGCCGCCGCCGGCGAAGCGCCGGAGGCGCCGCTGGACGAGGAGGAGCTGGCCGCCGCCGCGAACGAGATCGCCTTCCTGACCGGGCTGCCGACCTATGTCGGCGCGGTGCTGGAGATCTTGGACGAGCCGCAGATCACCAGCGTCGAGCAGGCGGCCTTCTACCACCTCTCGGCCCATCCGGAGCACCAGCGCGCCGCCGATGCCTGGTTCGACGAGGACATCCGCAACGACAAGGCGTTCCGCAAGTTCCTGCGGGCCAATCGCGACTACTCGGACCTGCTCGACCGGTTCGAGGAGATGCTCGACGTGGTCGAGGAAGGGCCGGAGGGCGAGGATTTCGACGAATCCGCAATCACCCGGCACTGACACGAGCGGCGCACGTCACGAGATGAAGCCCGGAAACGCGATCTTCTCCGGCCTCGGCACCACCGTGTTCGAGGTCATGTCCCGGCTGGCGCGGCAGCACGGCGCGGTCAATCTCGGCCAGGGCTTCCCGGACGGGAAGGGGCCGGAGGACGTGCTGCGGGTCGCGGCCTCCGCCGTCACCGACGGCTGGAACCAATACCCGCCGATGCTGGGCCTGCCCGAGCTGCGCCAGGCCGTGGCGGCGCATGAGAGGCGCTTCTACGGGCTCGAGGTCGATCCCGACAGCGAGGTCGTGGTCACCTCCGGCGCCACCGAGGCGCTGGCCGCGGCACTGTTCGCGCTGATCGAGCCGGGCGACGAGGTGGTGCTGTTCGAGCCGCTCTACGACGCCTACCTCCCGCTGGTGCGGCGCGCCGGCGGCGTGCCGAAATTCGTGCATCTGACGCCGCCCGATTGGTCCTTCGACCGGGATGCCCTGGCCAGCGCCTTCTCGCCGCGGACCAAGGCGGTGCTGTTCAACAACCCGCTGAACCCGGCGGCGAAGGTTTTCGGCGCGGCCGAGCTCGACCTCCTCGCCGAATTCGTCGAGGGCTCCGGCGCCTACGTCATTTGCGACGAGGTCTACGAGCATCTGGTCTTCGACGGCCAAAAGCATCAGCCGCTGATCGCCCGGCCAGGCATGCGCGAGCGCTGTCTGAAGATCGGCTCGGCCGGCAAGACCTTCTCGCTGACCGGCTGGAAGGTCGGCTACGTCACCGCCGCCCCGGCCCTGGCGACGCTGCTGGGCAAGGCGCACCAGTTCCTGACCTTCACGACACCGCCGAACCTGCAGGCGGCCGTGGCCTATGGCCTGGCCAAGGGCGATGACTACTATGCCAGCCTCGTCGTCGAGATGCAGGGCAAGCGTGACCGCTTCGCCGCCGGCCTCGCGCGGCTGGGCCTCAGGGTGCTGCCCTGCGGCGGCACCTATTTCGTCAATCTCGACATCGGCTCGACCGGCTTCAGCGGCGACGACCAGGCCTTCTGCCGGCATCTGATCGAGGAGGTCGGCGTCGCCGCCATCCCGCTCTCGGCCTTTTACGCCGAGGCGCCGCTCTCGACCGTCGTCCGCTTCTGCTTCGCCAAGCAGGATTCGGTGCTGGACGAGGCGCTGGGGCGGCTGGCCAAGCGGTTCGGCTGAAGCTTCGTAGGTTGGGTTCGCCCTTGGGCGAACCCAACATCTCACCCTCCGGCAATGTGGAATCCGGGTGTGGGAGTTCCTCTACTACTCCTTCGTCATCGGCATGACGGCCCAGGTCTCCGACGTGCAGGTCACGGGCTCCTACATGCGCCGGCTGACCCTCGGCCACGGCATTCTGTCCTTCTTCTTCAACACCGTGATCCTGGCCCTGGCGGTCAATGTCGCGGCCGGCCAGGCCGACTGACCGCGGCTCGCACTTGACAGAACCAGCCACTCATCCGACTTTTATCGCAGGTGCAACAAACGAAAGGAGGTGATCCGATGTCTAGCGCTCCGGTGAACATGATCTCCGCGGCCGCCCTCATCGGGCGTGCGTCGGATCGAGCGGCGTCGGCAACCTCCGGTCTGCCGGCCTGACACCGACTGTTTCGTCGCGGTGATCCGCGAGCGCCGGCACTCAAGACCGGCGCCTCACCGAACGTTGAACTCCGACCGCCGCCCTCCGGGGCGGCGGTTTTGCATGGGCCGGCCGGGGTCGGGAAGCGGGGCGAGCCCCAGCATTGTGCAATGCACCCATGCGATGGGTGTCCGGCATTGACTTTCGTCCTTGGCGCCGCCACTTCTACGGTCGAATTCAATCACCATCCCGGCATGGTTTCGCCGCTGCCCGCGATATCGCGATCCGCAGCGCAGGACGGCGCGTTGCGCGTCCTGAAGGCAACCATGTGGGTCCGGAGGGGATCCGCCGGGACCGGCTTCAGCAAGGGAGAATAATACATGCAGAACGACAAGCCTCTCGCCGGCAAGACGATCGCCATCCTGGTGTCGAACGGGTTCGAGGAAATCCAGATGACCGAGCCGCAGCGGGCCCTGCTCGCCGCCGGCGCCACCCTGAAGATCGTCTCGACCGAGCAGGGGCTGGTCAATGGCTGGCACGAGAAGGCGTGGGGCCACTACTTCGCTGTCGACGTGCCGCTGTCGAACGCGCTGGCCGCGGATTTCGACGCGGTGCTGATTCCGGGCGGCGAGCGCGGCGTGGCCAAGCTGGCCGCCAACCCGCACACCAAGCGCATCCTCCGCGGCTTCGCCGATGCCGGCAAGCCGATCGCGGCCCTCGGCGTCGCGCCGCAGCTGCTGGCGCTGTCCGAGCGGGTGCAGGGCCGCACCGTGGTCACCAATGACAGCGTCCGCGAGACGCTGGAGGCCGCCGGCGCCAAGCTGGCCGAGGGCACCGTCGTGGTCGACGGCAACCTGATCACCGGCCGCGACGACCTCGACATGGAGGCGTTCAAGGGCTCGATCGTCGAGCACTTCACGACCGTCGCCGCCTCCCTGGCCGCGGCCGCCTGATCCTCCGGGACAGAGAGCATTCGAAGGGCGCCGGCTTCCGGCGCCCTTTTTCTATGGCGCGCCGGCCGCCCGATGCGCGTAGGTGGCGTCCAGCCGCGACTTGAGATAGTCGGCCCCCAGCACCGGCGGATAACGGGCCGGCCGGTCGGCGCCGACGCAGCCCGGCAAGGCCTCGACCAGCGCGTCCGGATTGGGGTCGAGGAAGAAGGCGACCGAAATCCGCTCCCGCTCCGGCGGCTGCACGCGGTGTGGCGTCGAGACATAGACATCATTGGTCCAGCGCATCAGGCAGTCGCCGATGTTGCAGAGAAAGCCGCCGGGCACCGGCGGCGCGTCCAGCCAGACCCCGTCCCGCCGCCGCACCTGCAGCCCGGCCACCCCGTCCGTCGCCAGGATGGTGACATTGCCGTAGTCGGTGTGGGTGCCGGCACCCATCTGGCCCGGCGCCACGGTGCCCGGCCGCGGCGGGTAGTGCAGCAGCCGCAGGATCGCCATTGGCGCATCCAGCCGGCTGTCGAAATAATCGGGGGCGAGGCCGAGATCGACGGCGAAGCCGCGGTGCAGCAGCCGGCCGAGGCGCCAGGCCGCGTCGAAATAGGCCAGCATGGTCTCGCGCCAGCCGGGGAGCTCCGGCCACAGGTTGACGCCGCGGAACGGCCGTCCGGCGACCACCTCGGGATGGTCCGCCGGCAGGTCGAGGCCGATGTTGAAGGCCTCCTTCAGGTCGCTGGGCCTGGTCTCGTCCAGCGTCTCCGTGCCGATGCCGACATAGCCGCGATTGTGCGGTGAGCGGGTGATCGACAGCGCGACCTTCTCGGCCGCGGGCCGGCCGAAGAAATCCTTGGCCGCGGCGAAGACCCGGTCGACCAGGGCCGGGTCGATGCCGTGGCCGGCGACGGCGAAGAAGCCGACCTCGCGGCAGGCGCGGCCGAGGGCGCCGGCCACCGCCCGCAGCCCCTCCGTCCCGCCGAGGCGCAGCGGGGTCAGGTCGATCGCCGGAATGTCGGTCATGCGGCGGCCTCGGCTGCTGGCATTCCCGATTACAGCGGGGGCAGCGCCGATGACGCAAGCCCCTTAAGCCGCCTCCTCGCGCCGCGCCGGGGTGGGCGTGTCCCAGAAGTGGCAGGCGGCCTGGTGGCCGGGGCTGCCGACATCCATCAGCTGCGGCGCCACCTGGGCGCAGAGGTCCTGCGCCTTCGGGCAGCGGGTGCGGAAATAACAGCCGGTCGGCGGGTTCAGCGGGCTCGGCAGGTCGCCGGTCAGCACGATCCGCTTCTTGGCGCGCTCCGCATCCGGGTCGGGCAGCGGCACCGCCGAGATCAGCGCCTGGGTGTAGGGATGGCGCGGATGCTCGTAGATGTCGTCGCGGTCGGCGATCTCCGCCAGCTTGCCGAGATACAGCACCATGATCCGGTGGCTGATGTGGCGCACCACAGACAGGTCGTGGCTGATGAAGATCAGCGACAGGCCGAACTGGCGCTGCAGCCGCATCAGCAGGTTGACGATCTGGCTCTGGATCGAGACGTCGAGGGCCGAGACCGGCTCGTCGCACACGATCAGCTTCGGGTTCAGGATCATCGCCCGCGCAATGCCGATGCGCTGCGCCTGGCCGCCGGAGAACTCGTGCGGATAGCGGTTGATCATCTCCGGCCGCAGGCCGACCAGGCCCATCATCTCCTCGACCTTGGCCCGGCGCTCCTTCCGGCTCAGCTTGCCCTCGAACACGTCGAGCGGCTCGCCGATGATCTCGCCCACCGTCATGCGCGGGTTCAGCGAGGCCAGCGGGTCCTGGAAGATGATCTGCAGGTCCTGCCGCTTCTCCCGCATCGCGTGGCTGTCGAGATTGGCGATGTTCTCGCCCATCCACACCACCTGGCCCGCCGTCGGCGGAATCAGCTGCAGCACGGCGCGGCCGAGGGTCGACTTACCGCAGCCGGATTCGCCGACGATGCCCAGCGTCTCGCCGGCCTTCAGGTCGAAGCTGATGCCGTCGACCGCCTTCAGCGTGTCGCGGTGGCCGGACCAGAGATGCCGCTTCGGCATCGAAAAATGCACACGCAGGTCGCGCACCGACAGGATCGTCTTGCCGTCGGACGGACGGTCGGTCGTCTGCAGGGTATCGGTCATGGCGCGGGCCTCAATGACGGGTCCGGGCGGCGCGATCCGCCTCGATCACGGTGCGGTCGGCCTCGGTCAGGGGCAGCTGGATCAGGTGGCAGGCCTTGGCCCGCAGCCCGGCCCCGGCCTCGCCGCCGCAGGGCAGCAGCGCCGGCTCCTCGGTCAGACAACGGGCATGGGCGTAGCGGCAGCGCGGCTGGAAGTTGCAGCCGGGCGGCAGGTCCTGCAGGTTCGGCGGCTGGCCGCCGATCGACGGCAGCTCGGCATGGCGGTCGGAGTTCAGCCGCGGCATGCTCTGCAGCAGGCCTTCGGTGTACGGATGCTGCGGGTTGTAGAAGATGTCCCGCACCGACCCGGTCTCGACCACGTTTCCGGCATACATCACCATCACCCGGTCGGCCAGGCCGGCGATGACGCCGAGATCGTGGGTGATCAGCACGATCGAGGTGTTGAACTCGCGCTTCAGGTCGCGCATCAGGTCCAGGATCTGCGCCTGGACGGTGACGTCCAGCGCCGTGGTCGGCTCGTCGGCAATCAGCAGGTCCGGCTGGCACAGGAGGGCCATGGCGATCATCACGCGCTGGCGCATGCCGCCCGAGAACTCGTGCGGATACATGCCGATGCGCCGCTTCGCCTCCGGGATGCGGACCAGGTCCAGCATCTCGATCGAGCGCTTCAGCGCCTGGCCCTGGGTCATCCCCTTGTGCTGCACCAGCACCTCGGTCATCTGCCGGGCGATGGTCAGGTAGGGGTTCAGCGACGTCATCGGATCCTGGAAGATCATCGACATTTTCGAGCCGCGGAAGCGGTTCAGTTTCGCCGGCGGCAGGCCCAGGATCTCCTGCCCCCGGTACTGGACGCTGCCGGTGGCGCGGCCGTTCGCGGCCAGAAGCCCCATCACCGACATGAACAGCTGGCTCTTGCCCGAGCCGCTCTCGCCGACGACGCCGAGGGTTTCGCCGGCGGCGATGTCGAGCGAGATGCCGTTCACCGCGGCGACGACGCCGTCGCCGGTCTGGAAGCGGGTGACGAGATTGCGGATCGCCAGGATGGTCTCGGTCTGGGTGGCCGGGGCGGCCACGGTGCCGGTCATCGGGGTCGGGGTGGTCACGAGGGTTGCGGTCATGGGCTTAGCGGTCACGCGGGTCGAGTGCGTCGCGCAGCCCGTCCCCGATGAAGTTGAGGCAGAACAGGGTGACGGCCAGGAAGGCGGCCGGGAACACCAGCATCCACCAGGCGATGGTCATGCTGCGGGCGCCTTCGGAGATCAGCACGCCCCAGCTCGTCATCGGCTCCTGCACCCCGAGGCCGAGGAAGGACAGAAAGCTCTCCAGCAGGATCACCTGCGGCACGGTCAGCGACATGTAGACGATAACCGGGCCGAGCGTGTTCGGGATCACGTGCTTGCGGATGATGCCCCAGCTCGACACGCCGCAGGCATGCGCCGCCTCGATGTACTCCTTGCGCTTGATCGACAGGGTCTGGCCGCGGACGATGCGCGCCATGTCCAGCCAGTTGACCGCGCCGATGGCGACGAAGATCAGGAAGATGTGCCGGCCGAAGAACACCATCAGCAGGATCACGAAGAACATGAAGGGCAGCGAATAGAGCACGTCGACGATGCGCATCATCATGCTGTCGACGCGGCCGCCCAGGAAGCCGGAGGTGGCGCCGTAGGCCACGCCGATCACCAGGCTGACCAGGGTGCCGACGATGCCGACCATCAGCGAGATCTGGCCGCCATAGAGGGTGCGGACCAGCAGGTCGCGGCCGTTGGCCTCGGTGCCGAAATAATGCGGGGCCGTGCCGTCGGCCGCGGCCGCGAAGGTCGGCGGCGCCGTGAAGGCGGTGTAGTCGACGTCATCGAGGCCCCAGGGCAGGAGATAGGGGCCGATGAGGCAGGCGATGGCGATCACCGCCAGCATCGCCGCGGAGGCGATGGCGGCCTTGTTGCTGCGCAGGCGCCGCCAGGCGTCCTGCCACAGGCTGCGTCCCTTGATCGGCTTGGCGGGCGGGGGCGGAAGGGTTCCGATGGTGGCGTCGGTCATCGGCGCGTCCTCAGTCGTAGCGCACGCGCGGGTCGAGCGCGCCGTACAGCAGATCGACCAGAAGGTTGAACAGGATGATCAGCACGGCGAAGAAGATCACCGTGCCCATCACCAGGGTGTAGTCGCGGTTCAGCGAGGCCTGCACGAAGTAGCGGCCGATGCCGGGGATGCCGAAGATCTGCTCGATCACGACCGAGCCGGTGATGATGCCGGCGGTGGCGGGGCCGAGATAGGAGACGACGGGCAGCAGCCCGGCCTTCAGCGTGTGGCGGACGATGGTGATCCGCTCCGGCAGGCCCTTGGCGCGGGCGGTGCGGATGAAGTTCGAGCGCAGCACCTCGATCATGCTGGCCCGGGTCAGCCGGGCGATATAGGCCGTGGGCGGCAGGGACAGCGCCACGATCGGCAGGATGAAGGAGGTCCAGCCGCCGGCGATGCCGCCCGCGGGCAGCACCCTCCAGGTCACGGCGAATATGAGGATCAAGAGCGGGGCCACGACGAAATTCGGGATGGTGATGCCGACCATGGCGATCGCCATGGTGCCGTAGTCGCCGGGGGTGTTCTGCTTCAGCGCGGCGATCGTGCCGAACAGGATTCCGAAGAAGGCGGCGATCGCGATCGCGATCAGGCCGATCTGCAGCGAATACGGAAAGCCCTGATAGATCAGGTCGTTGACCGAATAGTCCTTGTACTTGAACGACGGCCCGAAATCGCCCTGCAGGATGTTGGCCATGTAGCGGCCGAACTGCATATAGAGCGGCTCGTCCAGGTGATAGGCCTTCTCCAGGTTCCGCTTGATCTCGACCGGCAGCGGCCGGTCGTTGGCAAAGGGGCCGCCGGGCGCCAGCCGGATCATGAAGAACGCGATCGCGATGATCACGAGGATGGTCGGTATGGCGCCGAGGATGCGGCGCACGGCATAGGTCAGCATCGTTTCAAATCCCTGCCCCCGTCCGAACGTCGGACATGTCGTGGGGGTGAAAAGGGCGATGCCCGCCCTCCGGCGCGAACCGGGAGGCGGGCATCGTCACGGAACCGTTCTTACCGCTCGACGGACAGCCAGCGCGACAGGTGATAGTCCTGCACGTTGTCCTGCCAGCCCTTCACCGCGGGCGAGACGGCATGCTTGGTGGTGTAGAAGTAGATCGGGATGATCGGCAGGTCCTGGATCATCATCTTCTCGGCTTCGACCATCAGCTCGCCGCGCTTGGCGAGATCGGTCTCGAGGCCGGCTTTCTTCATCAGCTCGTCGAACTTCGGATTATCGTATTCCGAGGTGTTCTGCTCGCCGATGTACTGGGTCTCCAGCTCCAGGAAGTTGTTGGCGTCGTTGTAGTCGCCGATCCAGCCGTGCCGGGCGATGTCCGGGAACTGCTTCTTGTCGCGCGTCTCCTGGAAGGTGCCCCATTCCTGGTTCTGCAGCGTGACGTCGACGCCCAGCGTCTTCTTCCACATCGCGGCGATGGCGACCGCCACCTTCTTGTGGTTCTCGCTGGTGTTGTAGGTGATCTCCAGCTTCAGCGGCTTGTCCGGGCCGTAGCCGGCCTTGGCGAACAGCTCCTTCGCCATGGCATCCCGCTCGGCCTGGGTCATCTTCGCCGCATCGGGCTCCCAGGTCGGATAGTTATCCGTGCCCGGCGGCACGAAGCTGTAGGCCGGAAGCTGGTCGGCCTGCGTGACATGCTTGATCAGCGTGTCGCGGTCGACCGCGAGGTACAGGGCCTTCCGCAGGTCGGCGTTGCTCTTCCACGGCTCCTTCGTGAGGTTGAACGCGTAGAAGTACGTGCCGAAATACGGCGTGATGTGGATCTGGTCCCCGATCTCCTTCTTCAGGGTCGGGATCTGCTGGCTCGGCAGCTCATAGGTCATGTCGAGCTCGCCGGCCTTGAAGCGCTGCAGCTCGGCGTCGATGTCCTCGGTCGGGTAGAACATGACCGTGTCGATCTTGACGTTGGCCGCATCCCAGTAGTGCGGGTTCTTGACGACCTTGACGTAGCCCTGCGGCACCGCCTCGGCCAGCATGTAGGCGCCGTTCGAGACCATGTTGCCCGGCTTGACGAACTCGTCGCCGAACTTCTCGTAATTGGCCTTGCTGATCGCATGCGTCGAGTGGTGCAGCAGCGACGACAGGAAGTACGGCGTCGGCGCCACCAGCTTGACCTCGAGGGTGTGGTCGTCGATCGCCTTGACGCCGAGATCCTCGAGCTTCTTGCCGTTCTGGCCCAGGCGGATGTCACGGGCGTTGACCACCTGGTCGAGGAAGTAGCCGTAGTCGCTGGCCGTCTTCGGATCGATCAGCCGGCGCATCGAAAACACCCAGTCCTCGGCGGTCACCGGGGTGCCGTCCGACCATTTGGCGTTCTGGCGCAGCTTGAAGGTGTAGGTCAGGCCGTCGTCCGAGACGGTCCAGCTCTCGGCCTGGCCGGGAACCGGCTCGCCCTTGGCGTCGGCCATCAGAAGGCCCTCGAAGAGGTCCATCTGGATGAAGGATTCCGGCACGCCCGAGGATTTGTGGACGTCCAGCGTCTCCGGCTCGGAACCGTTGCCGCGGTTGAACACCATCTCGGCCAGGGCCGCGCTCGATACGCCGCCCAGGAGGGCGGCGGCCAGCAGCCCGCGCGCCAGGATTTTGGTGAAGCTGTGCATGTGTTCGCCCCTACTGTTTCCGGTTTCCCGGTCACTGGTTTGTTTGCAAGGCACGCCTGTCCGGGCGCGCTCTCGTCCGTCTCCCACCAGCGAGGAGTGATGCGCTGGACGGTATCGTTTCGACCGCATTTGAGCAATCGAATTCGCGGGTCTGCTATGAATCCGGCGCGGGTTTCATGCCTTGCAAAAGTCGCAAAAAGGAAAGTTTCGAATCGGCGTCGCGCTTGTTCTTTACTTTCTTCTTGTCGTCATCTGAGCCGCGATTCCGAAACCGGCCGGGTGACGAAACGAAGCGCGATCAGCAGGGCCAGCAGCAGCAGAGCCCCCGCCTGGTGCATCGCGCCGAGCCCGACGGGCACCTGCGTCAGCAGGGTGGAGATGCCGAGACCGACCTGGACCACCACCATCAGCCCGACCAACCCGGCCCATCCGGCCGCCGGGGTGCCACGGCAGCGGAAGGCCAGCGCCAGCACCACCAGCGCGGTGCCGATCGCCAGCCAGCGATGGGTGAACTGCACCAGCGCGGTGTTGTCGAACCAGTTCAGCCAGGCCGGGATGATGCTGAACGCCTCCGGCGGCAGGAACCGTCCGTCCATCAGCGGGAAGGTGTTGTAGACCTGCCCCGCGTCCAGCCCGGCGACGAAGGCGCCCCAGCACATGGTGACGGCGACGCAGCCGATGGCGATCGATGCGTGCCGGCGCAGGGCCTGTGCCCCGGCGAAGCCGCCCAGCCGCGGCAGCACCAGCCCGTAGGCGGTCCACAGGATCAGGGCGTAGAGCAACACGGCGAGGCCGAGATGCGCGGCCAGGCGGTAATGGCTGACCGAAGGCCGGTCGACCAGTCCGCTCATCACCATGAACCAGCCCAGCGCCCCCTGCAGCCCACCCAGCACCAGGAGCCCGAGCAGGCGGAGGCGCAGGGTGCGGTCGAGCCCGCCGCGCCACCAGAACCAGGCCAGGCCGGCAGCGAAGACCAGTCCGATCAGCCGGCCCCACAGCCGGTGCAGCCATTCCCAGAAGAAGATCTGCTTGAACGCCTCCAGCGACATGCCGGTGTTCTTGTAGAGGTACTCCGGCGTCGCCTTGTAGGCGGCGAAGGCGTCGGCCCAGGCCTGGTCCGACAGCGGCGGAATCACGCCCCTGATCGGCGCCCATTCGACGATCGACAGGCCGCTCTCGGTCAGCCGCGTGATCGCGCCGATCACCGCCATGGCGAAGACCATGGCGGCGCAGAGGAACAGCCACAGCGCGACCGGGCGCGTGGTGGAGGCGGCGGCAGGGCGCAGGGCCGCGGCGGCGGGGACGGATTGCATGGAGCGGCCTTATCGCGCCCGGCCGCGGCGGCGTCAAATCAGCTTTTGTCGCAGGGATCCGTAGCCGTTCGGAACCAGCTCAACGGATCTTGCCGCGACGCGGATCGTAGTTGTGGCGGGCGCCCCAGTCCTCGACGAAGCGGGCCAGCTCCGGGTCGATCGGGTCGGGCAGGGTGACGGCGAGCCGGACATACTGGTCGCCGCGGCCATCGGCGGTCGGGCTGCGCACGCCCTTGCCCTTGAGCCGCAGCACCGTGCCGCTGTTCGAGCCCTTCGGGATGGTCAGCATCACCGGGCCCAGCAGCGTCGGCACCTCGACCCGTCCGCCCAGCACCGCCTCCTGCAGCGACACAGGCAGGGTCATGCGGATGTCGTTGCCGTCGCGCTCCAGCACCGGGTCGGGGATGATCCGGACCTCGATCAGCGCGTCGCCGGGAACGCCGCGCGGCCCCCGCTCGCCCTGGCCGCGCAGGCGGATGGTCTGGCCGTCGGTCAGGCCGACCGGCAGGGTGATCTTGAGCGAGCGGCCGTCGGCCAGCGTCACCGTGGTCTCGCCGCCCTCGACGGCAAGGCGGAAGTCGACCCGCAGCGTGTAGCTGATGTCACGGCCCTTGCCGCCGCCGGCCCGGGCGCCGCCCTGGCCGAACATGCCGCGCAGGATGTCGTCGAGGTCGCCGGCATCGGCGAAGGCGTCGAAATTGTCGTAGCGCTGGTAGCGCGTGCCGCCGGCGCCGCTCCCGGCCCATCCGCCGCCGGGCCGGCGGGCATAGGCGCGCTCGGCGCCGTTGGCGTCGATCTCGCCGGCGTCGAAGCGGCGGCGCTTCTCGGCGTCGCCCAGCAGGTCATAGGCGCTCGACACCGCCTTGAACCGCTCCTCGGCGCCGGGATCGCCGCGGTTCAGGTCCGGGTGATACTTCTTGGCGAGCTTGCGATAGGCCCGCCGGATCTCGTCGTCGCTGGCGGTGCGGGGCACGCCCAGCACGGCATACGGGTCATCCATGGCTCGGATCTCGGGGGGTAAGCCTTTGATCCGGAGAGATGATATCGTGCCGTCCTGGTTTCAACTCGCTCCCCCTGTCCCCGCGCCCGGATCAATTTGCGGTTGCGTCGCCGCCGTCCTGGAAGCGCCGGCGCCAGTCGGCCAGCTGATGCGTGATGTCCAGCGCCGCGGCCAGCGCCGCCCGTCCCTCCGGCCCGCTGACCGCCGGCGGGCGGCCGTTACCGACGCTGTCGAGGAAACTCTGGATCTCCAGCTTCAGCGGGTCGCCGGCCTCGAACTGCTGCTCCTCCTGGTACAGCTCCGGCTGGCCGTCGCGGCCGCGCGTCTTGCGGATGAAGGTCAGCTTGGCCTCGCTCAGATCGACCATGATGTAGCCGTCCTGCTGGAAGATCCGCATGGTGCGGTGGCGCTTCCAGCTGACCCGGCTGGCGGTGACCGTCGCGGTGCAGCCATTGGCGAATTGCAACCGGGCGTTGACGATGTCGTCAGCCTCGCTCAGCACCGGCGCGCCGACGGCGTCGATCCGCTCGACCGGCGACCCCACGATCTTCAGCACCAGGTCGATGTCGTGGATCATCATGTCGAGCACGACGTTGACATCGGTGCCGCGCGGCTTGAAGGCGGAGATGCGCTGGCATTCGATGTAGCGCGGCCGGTCCAGGATCTTGGCCAGGCCCTGCACCACCGGGTTGAACCGCTCCAGATGGCCGACCTGCAGCACCAGCTTGCGCTCGGTGGCGAGGCGGCTCAGCGCGTCCGCTTCCTCCAGCGTGTTGCTGATCGGCTTCTCGATCAGCACGTGAATCCCGGCCTCGAGGCAACGGCGCGCGGTGTCGAAATGGGCGTTGGTCGGCGTGGCGATGCTGACCGCGTCGACCTGGCCGATCAGCTCGGACAGGTCGGTCACCGCCCGGGCGCCGAGCTTGGCCGCCAGCGCCTCGGCCCGGTTCGGGTCGGTGTCGCAGACCGCGACCAGCTCGGCCTCGGGCAGTTCGGCATGCTTGGCGGCGTGCAGGCTGCCGAAATAGCCCGCGCCGATCACCGCGGTCCGGGTCCGCTTCATGTCGTCTCCACGCTCGTCAGCAACTACGTTTCGTCTTCCTAACGCCGTTGCCCAGGCTTTGACCAGCGGTGATACGCTTCCGGCTTGACGGGCGCGCCGCACGGGGCGAGGAATACGTCCGACTTAACAACCGGGTCGAGGGACATGGCTGGCAGGCTGGCGGGCAAGACGGCGGTTCTGACCGCGGCGGGGCAGGGCATCGGCCGTGCGACGGCGCTGGCCTTCGCCCGTGAAGGGGCGACGGTTCACGCCACCGACGTGAACGAGGCGGCGCTGCAGTCGTTGGCGGCCGAGGTGCCCGGCATCAGCGTTGCTCGGCTCGACGTGCTCGACCACGACGCGATCAAGGCCTATGCGGCGCAGCGCGGCGCGGTCGACGTGCTGTTCAACTGCGCCGGCTTCGTCCATGCCGGCACCATCCTCGACTGCGAGGAGAAGGACTGGGACTTCTCCTTCGATCTCAATGTCCGCTCGGCCTACCACATGTGCCGCGCCTTCCTGCCGGCGATGATCGCGGCGGGCGGGGGCGCCATCGTCAACGTCGCCTCGGTCTGCTCCTCGATCAAGGGGCTGCCGAACCGCTTCGTCTACGGCGCCACCAAGGCGGCGCTGCTGGGCCTGACCAAGTCGATCGCCGCCGATTTCGTCGGCCAGGGCATCCGCTGCAACGCCATCTGCCCGGGCACGGTGGAGACGCCGAGCCTGCAGGACCGCATGGCGGCGCAGGGCGATGTCGAGAAGGCCCGCGCCGCCTTCGTGGCGCGGCAGCCGATGGGCCGCCTCGGCACCGCCGAGGAGATCGCATCGCTGGCGGTCTACCTGGCCTCGGACGAGAGCTCCTACATCACCGGCCAGGCGATCAACGTCGACGGCGGCATCACCATCTGAACCGAGTTTCTGGGAGAAAACATCGATGAAGCTGCTGCGCTACGGCCCCGCGGGGCAGGAGAAGCCGGGCCTGCTCGACGCCGAAGGCCGGATCCGCGATCTGTCGGGCGTGGTCCCCGACATCGCCGGCGAGGCGCTGACGCCCGAGGGCATCGCCCGGCTCAAGGCCGTGGACCCGGCCTCGCTGCCGGTCGTGGCCGGCAATCCGCGGCTCGGCCCCTGCGTCGGGCGGGTCGGCAAGTTCATCTGCATCGGCCTGAACTACTCCGACCACGCGGCCGAGAGCGGCCTCGCCGTGCCGCCGGAGCCGGTGATCTTCATGAAGCCGACCAGCGCCATCGTCGGCCCGAACGACGATGTCGAGATCCCGCGCGGCAGCGAGAAGACCGACTGGGAGGTCGAGCTGGGCGTCGTCATCGGCAAGGCGGCGAAGTACATCAGCGAGGCCGAGGCCTTCGACCACATCGCCGGTTACTGCGTGGTCAACGACGTGTCCGAGCGCGCCTTCCAGATCGAGCGCTCCGGCCAGTGGGTGAAGGGCAAGGGTCACGACACCTTCGGCCCGATCGGGCCGTGGCTGGTGACCCGCGACGAGGTGCCGGACCCGCAGGACCTGCACATGTGGCTCGAGGTCGACGGCCACCGCTACCAGGACGGCTCGACCAAGACCATGGTGTTCCAGGTGCCGTTTCTGGTCAGCTATCTCAGCCAGTTCATGAGCCTGCAGCCGGGCGACATCATCACCACCGGCACCCCGCCGGGCGTCGGCATGGGGCAGAAGCCGCCGAAGTACCTGAAGGCCGGCCAGACCATCCGCCTCGGCATCGAGAAGCTGGGCGAGCAGGCGCAGAAGACGGTCCAGGCCTGACGATATCGGCACGGGCGTCATCCGGCGCCCGTGCCGCCTACCGCATTAAATAGCGGTAAATTGCCTTGCCGTCTGCGACGGCGGCGCACCATCTCTTCGTGTGATAAGGGACACGCCCGCTTCGGCGTGCCGCGTTCAGAGAGATGGTGTCACCATGCTGAAGGTGTTCCGCATCATCCCGCGCCACGCCGCGATCCTGGCGGCGCTCGGCGCCGCCCTGGCCGTACCGCTGCTGATCTCCACCCCGGCCGAGGCCTGGTGGCGCGGCGGCTGGCACTCAGGTGTGAGCATCGGTATCGGCATCCCGCTGGGGCCGCGGGCCTACTACGCGCCGCCCCCGGTCTATTACGCGCCGCCGCCGGTCTACTACGCCCCGCCGCCGGTGGTCTACGCGCCGCCTCCGCCGGTCGTCTACGCGCCGCCGCCGCGCGTGGTCTATGCGCCGCCGCCGGCGCGGGTCTGGGTCCCGGGCTACTGGAGTAGGGGCGTCTGGATCGAGGGTCACTGGCGCTGAGGCCGAGCCTCCGCCTCGGCGCGGAACCGGATTTCGCTGTGTCCGCTGTGCCGTAGGTCACAGCGGCGGCGCGCCAACTTCGCGATAGTCGTAGATGCGCCTCGGTCGGATGGTCCGGCCGGGCACTGCGCTGGAATGAAGCGCGGAGTTGGAACATGAGCCTCATCGGAATGACCGGCCTCGAGCCGGACGATTCGATGGCGCAGAGCGAGGACTGGACGGCTCCGGAAACCCGGTCCGCCCGGGTGTCCTGGTCAGAGGTCACAGTCGCCTGGGTTATCGCGGCCGTACCCGTCGCGCTCGGCGCCATCGCGGCGATTATCGCCCTGTTGTTTTGAGACTTAGCGTCGCGGCAGCGTGAGCAGCCCGACGCCGCCGACCACCAGAACCGCTCCCAGCACCTGCAGCCCGGTCAGCCCCTCATCCATCCCGGCCCAGGCCAGGAGGATGGTGGAGACGGGGCCGAGCGCGCCGAGCAGCGCCGCCCTGGCGGCGCCGATCCGCTTCAGCGCCTCACTGGTGGCCCAGACCGGCAGCACCGTGCCGATCACCGCGATCCAGGCGGCGATGCCCAGCACCTTGCCCGAGACCAGCAGGTGATCGGCCGGGCGCAGCACGAAGAACTGCGCGATGCAGGCGGCGCAGGCCGCCATCATGGCGATGGCGGTGAAGCGGGTGCTGCCGATCCGGGGCACCGTATCGCTGCCCCAGACCAGATAGGCGGCATAGGCCAAGGCGCTCAGCAGGATCAGCCCGGCGCCGCCCAGCCGGGCCTCGTCGAAGCTGGCGGCCGCGGCGTCCAGCACCAGGAACAGCCCGGCATAGGCGACAGCTAGGCACAGGATCTCCCGCCGCTGTGGTCGCCGGCCGAGGACCAGGGCCGACAGCACCAGCACGAAGGTCGGATACAGGAACAGGATGATCCGGCCCAGCCCGGCCGGCACCGTGCGCAGCCCCAGGAAATCGCAGTAGCTGGCGATCCAGTAGCCGAGCAGCCCGAGCGCCACGGTGCGCAGCAGATCGCCCGGCGCCAGCGGGCCGGCGGTGCGCCGCCGGCTCCAGGCCCACATCGCCACGAAGAAGGGTAGGGACAGGCCCATGCGCAGCGCCAGCAGGGTCTCGGCGTCGACCCCTTCGGCATAGCCGAGCCGGATCAGCACCGGCCGGGTGGAGAAGGCGAGGACGCCCAGGATCGCCAGCAGATAGCCCAGCGCCTCGCCGCGCCGGCTCCCTTCGGTCCGCACCGCCGCGGTCATGATGCCAGCGTCGCGGCAAAGCGCAGCCGCACGTAATCCGCTGTCCATTGCCCGGCCCGGTCGCGCAGGCTGGGCGCCAGCAGCGCCTCGACCTCGTCCAGCAGCGCCGATCGCGCCGCGCCATCGATGCCGTCGAGCAGCGGGTTGGCGAAGGTGTCGAGCCAGCCGCGCATGCCGGTGGGCAGCGGCGTCGGCCGCGGCGCCAGGCCGATCGTGTCGACGCGGAAGCCCTGCGCCTCCAGCTTGGCCGCGTATTCGGCCGGGGTCGGGAAGAACCAGGGCATGCGGGCGGCGCCGTCCAGGCCGCGGGCGTTCAGCGCCGCGACCAGCGCGGTGACGATCGCCGCGACATTGCCGTGGCCGCCGAACTCGCCGACGAAGCGGCCGCCCGGCTTCAGCGCCCGGCGGACGCCGGCGATCACCGCATCGGCATCCCGCATCCAGTGCAGGGCGGCGTTGCTGAACACCGCGTCGAACTCGGCCGCGAAGGGCAGGGCCTGGCCGTCGGCGATGCGGGCATCGAGCCCCAGGGCGCGGGCGGCCGCCACCAGCTCGGCCGAGCTGTCGGCGCCCACCACCTCGGCGCCCGCCGCCGCCAGCTTGGCGGTCAGGGCGCCGTCGCCGCAGCCGAGGTCGAGGATGCGCTCGCCCGGTTTCGGCGCCAGCAGCTCCAGCACCGGCTGCCCCAGATCGGCGACGAAGCGGGCGTTGCGGGCATAGCCCTCGGCGCTCCACGACTGCACTTCCCTGATCGCGCTCATGGCGGCGTCCCCTGTGGTCCCGGGACACTATCGCGCCCGCCGGGGCCTCTCGGCCAATGCCGGATGGATGTATCGGCCGTGACGGTGCAAAGCCGGCCTCGTCATGCCGATTTTCTACAAGACGGCGCGGTGCCCGTGCCTATGATCGGGCCGATGGACAGCGTCACACAGGAACAGGCGATGGCGGCCGAGCCGCTCGCACCCGGCGAGCGGGCGCGGTTCTTCACGGTCGCGGGCTTCGACAGGCTGGAATGCCTGGAGGCGACCTTCTGCACCCATCGCTACGCCCTGCACATGCACGAGACTTATGTCGTTGGCGGCATCTTCGCCGGCTGCGAGACCTGGCTGGCGCGCGGCGTCCAGCGCTACGGCGGCCCGGGCGACCTCGTCCTGGTGAACCCGGAGGACGTGCATGACGGCGCGCCGCATGGCGACGGTTATCGCTATCGCATGACCTATCCTTCGGTCGCGCTGCTGCAGCGCCTGGCGTCGGAGATCACCGGCCGGCCGGTGACCGGGACCCCATTCTTCCCCGAGCCGGTGGTGCACGATCCAGAGGCCGCGGCACTGTTTGCCGAAGCCTTCGCGGCGCTGGCCCGGGGCGGCGACGCCCTGGCGGTGGAGGAACTGCTGCTGCGCGCCTTCGGCCGCTGCCTGGTTCGCCATGCCGCCTTCCAGCCGGAGGGGCCGGCGCCGGACTCGGGCCGGATCGCCCGGGTCAAGGCGCTGATGTGTGACCGCCACGCCGAGGAGCTGTCGCTCGACGACCTCGCCGCCGAGGCCGGGCTGTCGCGCGATCACCTGATCCGCGCCTTCCGGCGCGAGACGCGGATGACGCCGCACGCCTATCTGCTCAACCAGCGGGTCCTGGCCGCCCGCCGCCGGCTGCAGGCGGGCGAGGCGCCGGCCGAGGTCGCGGCCGCCACCGGCTTCTGCGACCAGGCGCATCTGACCCACGCCTTCAAGGCGCGGCTCGGCATCGCCCCCGGCGCCTACCGGGCCGGCTTTCACCCCTGATCCCCAGCATCGGCTTCCCCATGACCCGAGACCTCTGGCGCGATGCCGCAAACGGCATCCGCGACATCCTCCCGCCCGCGATCGCAGCGATCCCGATCGGCCTGCTCTGCGGCGCGCTCGGCGCCGCCAAGGGGCTGTCGCCGGCCGAGATGGCGCTGATGTGCGCGCTGGTCTTCGCCGGGGGCGCGCAATTCGCCGCGATCGACCTGTGGTCCTATCCCGTGCCGGTGGTGACGCTGGTGGTGTCGACCTTGCTGATCAATTCCCGCCATATCCTGATGAGCCTGTCGCTGGCCCGCCGCACCGGGCACTTCACCTGGGCCCAGCGCCTGCTCGGCTACGCGGTGATGGCCGATGAGAACTGGGCGATGGCGGAGCGGCGGGCCGTGGGCCGCGAGCTGACCCCGGCCTATTTCCTGGCGATGGGCGGCTTCTTCTGGCTGAACTGGGTGATCTGGGGAACACTCGGTGCCGTGGTCGGCGCCGCGATCGGCGACCCGACCCGGATTGGCGCCGACTTCGCCTTCACGGCCCTGTTCATCGGCCTGGTCGTCGGCTTCTGGCGCGGCCACCGCAGCACCGCCACCATCGCCGCCAGCCTGGTCACCGCCGCGCTGGTCTACCGCTTCGCCGGCCCGCCCTGGCATGTCGCGGCCGGCGCCCTGGCCGGCATCGCCGCCGCCTGGCTGGCCGCGGAACCGGAGGAAGTGCTGGCATGAGCGTCGATCCGATCACCCTGGCCGCCATCTTCGGCATGGCGGCGGTGACCTATCTGACCCGGATCTCCGGCCTGTTCCTGGTCGGCCGGCTGCGGCTGCAGGGCCGGATGAAGGCGGCGTTCGACGCGGCGCCGCCGGCGGTGCTGACCGCGGTGATCGCGCCGATGGTGCTGGCGACCGGCTGGGCCGAAACCGCGGCGGCGCTGGTCACCGCGCTCGCCGCCACCCGCCTGCCGCTGCTGGCCACCATCCTGGTCGGCGTCATCGCGGTGGTGGCGCTGCGCGCCGTCGCCTGACGCGAAGCGCCGCGGCGTTGCGGCTCCAGGCCTTTCGTCCTATAGATATGTCAGACATTAGGGCGAAGGGAGGAGCAGCTTGGCTCCAGAAGTCGCGGCCGCGCCGGCCGATGCCGGTTCCGAGGCGCTGATCGAGGCCTTGCGGGCGGCGCTCGGCCCCCAGGCGGCGTTCGCCGGTTCCGACATCCCGCCCCGCAATGAATCGGACTGGAGCACGCTCGGCCCCTCGAGGCCGCTGGCGGTGGTTCGCCCCGCCGACACCGCGGGCGTGACGGCGGCGATGCGGATCTGTGCCGAGCACGGCGTGCCGGTGGTGCCGCAGGGCGGGCTGACCGGGCTGTGCGGCGGCGCCCGGCCGGTTGCGGGGTCGGTGGCGCTGTCGCTGGAGCGCATGATCGGTGTGGAGGAGATCGATGCCGCCTCCGCGACCATGACCGTCCGTGCCGGCACGCCGCTGCAGGCGGTGCAGCAGGCGGCGGACGAGGCCGGTTTCTTCATCCCGCTCGACCTTGGCGCCCGCGGCTCCTGCGCCATCGGCGGCAATCTCTCCACCAATGCCGGCGGCAACCGGGTGATCCGCTACGGCATGGCGCGGGAGATGGTGCTGGGGATCGAGGTGGTGCTGCCGGACGGCCAGGTGGTCACCAGCCTCAACAAGATGCTGAAGAACAATGCCGGCTACGACCTGAAGCATCTGTTCATCGGCAGCGAGGGCACGCTCGGCGTGATCACCCGGGCGGTGCTGCGCCTGCACCCGAAGCCCGGCTGCACCATGGCCGCCCTGTGCGGCCTGTCCGGCTACGACCAGACGGTCAGGCTACTGACCGCCGCCCGGCGCGGGCTGGGGCCGCTGCTCTCCGCCTTCGAGGTGATGTGGCCGGACTACTGGGGCGTGGTCACGACTCGCGTGCCGGGCCTGCGCAGCCCGATCTCCGGCGGCCATGCCAGCTATGTGCTGGTCGAGGCGCAGGGCACCGACGAGGCGGTGGACGGTCCGCGCTTCCAGGCCTGGCTGGAGCGCCAGGCCGAGGACGGCGTCATCGCCGACGCGGCGGTGGCGCAGTCGCTGGCCGATATCCGCGCCTTCTGGGGCGTGCGCGACGCCGCCGGCGAGTTCAAGCAGGTGCTGGGGCCGCACGAATCCTTCGATATCGGCCTGCCCGTGGCGAAGATGGATGACTACGTCCGGGCCTGCCGCGCGGCGCTGGCGCAGCGCCTGCCCGGCATCGAAGCGCTGTTCTACGGCCATATCGGCGACGGCAACCTGCACATCGTCGCCTGTGTCCCCGGCGCCGAGCCGCAGCCGAAGCAGGAGATCGTCGAGACCGTCTACACGCTGGTGCGGGAATTCGGCGGCACGATCTCGGCCGAACACGGCATCGGCCTGACCAAGAAGCCCTGGCTGCCCTATGTGCGCAGCGACGCCGAACTGGCGCTGATGCGCCGGCTGAAGCAGGCGCTGGACCCGCACGGGCTGCTCAATCCCGGCAAGGTCTTGTAGCCCCGCCGTCGCCCGGACCGGCCCGGGCGGAAACGACAACAGCCGAGAGGGAGCCAAGAATGACGACGACACCACCGGCGCCGGGGGCGCCGTCGGGGCCGCTCGACGAAGCTGTGCTGGACCGCGCGGTCCGGCGGGCGATGTGGCGGCTCGTGCCGTTCCTGATCCTGATGTACATGATGGCCTATCTGGACCGGGCCAATATCGGCTTCGCCAAGCAGGCCTATCAGGCGACGACCGGCCTCAGCGACGCGGTCTTCGCCTTCGGCGCCGGCATCTTCTTCCTGACCTATGCCCTGTTCGAGGTGCCCAGCAACCTGATCCTGCACCGGATCGGGGCGCGGGTCTGGCTGGCCCGGATCATGGTGACCTGGGGGCTGGTCGCGGCGGCGATGGCCTTCGCGCATGGCGAGACCTCCTTCTCGGTGATCCGGCTGCTGCTCGGCGCGGCCGAGGCCGGCTTCTTCCCCGGTGCGATCCTGTTCATGACCTATTGGTTCCCGGCCAAGGCGCGCGGGCGGGTGATGGGGCTGTTCTATTTCGGCTCGCCGCTCGCGCTCATGCTCGGCGGCCCGATCTCGGGCGTGCTCCTCGACCTCGACGGGCTGTTCGGCCTGCACGGCTGGCAGCTGATGTTCCTGATCGAGGGGCTGCTCGCCTCCGCGGTCGGCGTCTGGGCCTATTTCTATCTTTGCGACCGCCCGTCGGAGGCGCGCTGGATGCCGGCCGAGGAACGCGAAGCCCTGAGTCGGGCGATCGCGGCCGAGGAGCGGGAGAAGCAGGCCGCCGGCCGGGTCGGCTTCCGCGCGGTACTGACCGATCCGCGGCTGCTGCATTTCGCGGCGATCTACTTCCTGATTCAGGTCAGCGGCTACGGCGTTGCCTTCTACCTGCCGACCCAGGTTGGCGCGCTCCTCGACATGAAGGTCGGCTTCCTGGTCGGCGTGGTCTCCGCGATCCCCTGGGCCTGCGCCATCCTGGCAGCCACATTCTGGCCGGGGCTGGCGGTGCGGACCGGCTACCGCCGCAGCTTCGCTTTCGTCTCGCTGCTGGGAATCACGGCCGGCCTCGTCATCTCGGCCAACGCGCCGCCGGCGATCGCGATCGCGGCGCTGTGCCTGACGACGATGGGGATCATCTCTTCGCAGCCGATCTTCTGGACCTTCCCGACCGGCTATTTCGGCGGGGCCGCAGCCGCGGGCGGGATCGCTGCGATCAACGCGATCGGCAATCTCGGGGGCTTCTTCGCCCCGAATGTGAAGACCGCGGCGGAGCAGGGCTTCCAGTCCACCGCGGCAGGGCTCTATGTGCTGGCCGCGGCTGGTCTGGCCGCAGCGGCTCTGGTCCTGCTGCTGCGCCCCGGCGCCGGCCCGCGGGCCACGATGCGAGAGGCCGTCGCCCGGGCTTAGGTGCTCTGGAGCCTCCCAAAACCGTCATCGCGAGCCCCGAAGGGGCGTGGCGATCCAGCGGCACCGTCCCCTGGATCGCCACGTCGGCTTCGCCTCCTCGCGATGACGAGGAGGAAGAGACTTACTGTCCCCGATTCATCCTGTTCTCGACCAGGTCGGTGACCACCGCCGGATCGGCCAGGGTCGAGGTGTCGCCCAGGGCCTCGTACTCGTTGGCGGCGATCTTGCGCAGGATGCGGCGCATGATCTTGCCCGACCGGGTCTTCGGCAGGCCAGGAGCCCACTGGATCAGGTCCGGCGTCGCGATCGGGCCGATCTGCTTGCGCACCCACTGCGCCAGCTCGCGGCGCAGCTCCTCGGTCGGCTGCTCGCCGGCGATCAGGGTGACATAGGCGTAGATGCCCTGGCCCTTGATGTCGTGCGGATAGCCGACCACCGCGGCCTCGGCCACCTTCGGATGGGCGACGAGGGCGCTCTCGACCTCGGCCGTGCCCATGCGGTGGCCGGAGACGTTCAGCACGTCGTCGACCCGTCCGGTGATCCAGTAATAGCCGTCCTCGTCGCGGCGGCAGCCGTCGCCGGTGAAGTACAGCCCCTTGAAGGTCGAGAAATAGGTCTGGACGAAGCGCTCGTGGTCGCCGAACACGGTGCGCATCTGGCCGGGCCAGCTGTCGGCGATGCAGAGATTGCCTTCGGCCGCCCCGTCCAGCGGCTTGCCGTCATTGTCGACGATCAGCGGCTTGACCCCGAAGAAGGGTAGGGTGGCGGAGCCGGGCTTCTGCGCGATGGCGCCGGGCAGCGGCGTGATCAGGATGCCGCCGGTCTCGGTCTGCCACCAGGTGTCGACGATCGGGCAGCGGCCGTCGCCGACCACGCGGTGGTACCACAGCCAGGCCTCGGGGTTGATCGGCTCGCCGACCGAGCCGAGCAGGCGCAGCGAGGCGCGGCTGGTCTTCTTCACCGGCCCCTCGCCGTCGCGCATCAGGGCGCGGATCGCGGTTGGGGCGGTGTAGAAGATGTTGACCTTGTGCTTGTCCACCACCTGCCAGAAGCGCGAGGTGTCCGGATAGTTCGGCACGCCCTCGAACATCAGCGTGGTGGCGCCGTTCGCCAGCGGGCCGTAGACGATGTAGCTGTGCCCGGTGACCCAGCCGACATCGGCGGTGCACCAGTAGATGTCCCCGTCGTGGTAGTCGAAGACGTATTGGTGCGTCATCGCGGTGTAGACCAGATAACCGCCGGTGGTGTGCAGCACCCCCTTCGGCTTGCCGGTCGAGCCCGAGGTGTAGAGGATGAACAGCGGGTCCTCGGCGCCCATCTCCTCCGGCGGGCAGTCGGCGGAGACCTTGGCAGCCGCCTCGTGCAGCCAGAGATCGCGGCCCTCGGTCCAGCCGATCTTGCCGCCGGTGCGGCGCACCACGATGCAGCTGGTGACATCGGGGCAGCTCTTCAGCGCCTCGTCGGCATTGGCCTTCAGCGGCACCGCGCGGCCACCGCGCAGCCCCTCGTCGGCGGTGATGAGGATGGTCGAGCGGCAGTCAAGGATGCGGTCCTTCAGGCTGTCGGGCGAGAAGCCGCCGAACACCACCGAATGGACGGCGCCGATCCGGGCGCAGGCGAGGATGGCGTAGGCCGCTTCCGGGATCATCGGCAGGTAGATCGTGACCCGGTCGCCCTTCTTCACCCCTTGCGCCTTCAGCACATTGGCCAGGCGGCAGACCTGCTCGTGCAGCTCGCGATAGGTGATGTGGCGGCTGTCCTTCGGGTCGTCGCCCTCCCAGATGATCGCCGTCTGGTCAGCCCGCTTGGCCAGGTGCCGGTCGATGCAGTTGTAGGCGGCGTTCAGCGTGCCGTCCTCGAACCAGCGGATATGGACGTCGCCCACATAGCTGCTGTTCTTGACCTTGGTGAAGGGCCGGATCCAGTCGACGCGCCGGCCGTGCTCGGCCCAGAAGCCCTCGGGATCATTGACCGAGCGTTCATACATCGCCCTGTATTCGGCGGCATCGATCCAGGCGCGCTTGGCCCAGTCGTCGGACACGGGAAAAAGGCTGGCATCGCTGCTCATGGGGTCTCCCCGATCGTTCTTTTCTCTCCGCGCCGGCCGGGTGGGCGCGCCCCGGCCGGACGATCCGGCATTCATAGCAAGAGGATCGCGTGTCGACCACGGCCGATCGGTGGGATCGCCCCGCGCCCGGACGTCACCGATGCAGCGCGCGCTCGAGCTCGCCCTTCGACATCTTCGACCGGCCGGGGATGTTCCGGCGCCTCACCTCGGCGTAGAGCTCGCTGCGGCTCTTGCCGGCGTCGTCGGCGCGCTTGCGGGCGGTCTGGCGGCGCATCGTCCGGTCCTGTGCCGCCTTGCCCTCGGTTTCCGCCTCCGCGGTCTCGCCACGGCGCTCCTTCGCCTTGGTCCGGCTCAGGCTCTGCCGCTTCTCCTGCGGGCTCTGCTGCCGGCTGGCGCCGGCCTCGCGCAGGGCGATCGCGACCGCCTGCTTCGGGTTCTTGACCTTGGGGCCGGTGCCCCGGATCCGAAGCTCGCCGTGCTTGAACTCGTGCATCACGCGCCCGACGGTCTCCTTCTGGCCCTTGGATTGCCGCGGCATGATGACCTCCTTCGTCTGCGGCCCTGGCGGATGCCGTGGCCGCCTTTCAGGCGAACGGAGCGGGCGGGCCGAGGGTTCCGGCGGGATTCGAGGCTCGGCGGGGCACTGAATTGCTGCTGCGACGCCGCGTGGGCTCGCCTTCTTTCGGCCGCTTTGGCATGCAGGGTGGACTCCTCCCATCCATCGCGGTGCCATCCGGCCGAATATGATCCATCGCGCGCTCCTCCATCGCCTCCTGGTCCTTGTCGCTTTCTGCCTGCCGGCGCTGCCGGCCGCAGCGCAGCAGCAGGAGGCGCCGAAGCCCGACTTCGCGACGCAGATCGCCGGCTGGCAAAGCACGCTCAACCAGCTCGAGGTCCAGCTTTCGGCCCTGGGGCTGACCGAGGACAGCTACAACGCCCTGCGCGATCAGGCGGCCGCGATCTCCGACCAGGCCAAGGCGGCGGCCGAAGCCGCCCGCGCCGACGCTGCCCAGGCCAAGCAGATGGGCGACGCGCTGGGGCCACCGCCGGCCGAGGGCGCGCCGCCCGAAGCCGAGTCGGTCACGGCCGACCGCAAGCGCCTGGCCGACCAGGCCGCCGCGGCCGACGGCCAGGCCAAGCAGGCCGACCTGATCCAGGCCCGGGCCGACATCCTGCTGCGCAGCGCCGCCGCGGCGCGGCTGGACCAGTTCCGGCGCAACCTGCTGTCGGTGTCGCCGGCCGCCTTCGACCCCGAGACCTGGGTCGAGATCCCGGACCAGACCGGCTACCTGCTCATGCGGCTGCTGCGGCCGTTCCAGGACCGCGGCAGCGCCGGCTGGGACGGGGTGGGCGAAATGGCGCGCCGCATCTTGTTCGCCACCATCGGCCTCGGCATCGGCTGGCTGGTGCGGCGCTGGCTGCTGCGCCATTTCGGTCGCCGCCCGGCGGAGACCGTGCCGTCCTTCGGCCGCCGGGTCGCGGCCGCCGCCGTCCACACCATCGCCCACGGCGTACTGCCGGCGATGGTGACGCTGGCGGCGGCGGTGATCTGCGCCGGCTGGCTCGGCGACCGGCCGGCCAGTTATGTCGCCATGATCGCGCTGGGCGTGCTGGCCTGGGGCATCGTCGCCTATTTCCTGACCTCGGCCGCGACCGCGGCGGTGCTGACCCCGGACGAGCCGGCCTGGCGCCTGATCGAGCTGACCGACGCCTCTGCCCGGGCACTGCATCGCGCCCTGCAGGCGGCGATCATGATCTGGGCCGTCGCCGGCATGACCCTGGCGATCGCCGACGGGCGGATCCTGCTGCAGAGCGAGCTGCGCGCGCTCCTGATCGCCGCGGCGCTGACCGCCGGGGCGCTGGCGCTGCTGACCGTGCTGCCGGGATCGCTCTGGGGCCACCGTGCCGATCTCCAGGCCGTGCCCGAGGGAGAGGCCGCCGACGACCGGCCGCCCGACCGTCCGACCTCGCGGCCACCCGGGCGCTGGCCGCGGCTGCGCCTGCTGGCGGCCCTCCTGGCCGTGGTGGTGATGGTGGCGGGGCTGATCGGCTATCAAAAGCTGGCGCTCTACATCGCCTATCTGTTGGCGGCCTCGATCGGCATCGGCGCGGCCTTCCTGATCCTGCGCCGCATGGTGCAGGAGGCGGTCGGCCGGTTCCTGACCCAGCCGGTCGGGGCCACCGCCAAGATCCGCCATTCGCTGTTCCCGAACGACCGCGGCCTGTGGGCGTTCGAGACCGGCGCCGGCCTCTCGGCCGACATCGTCTTCGGCATCGCCGCCTTCCTGGCCCTGGCGCCGGTGCTGGGGCTCAGCGCCGGCGACATCTCGGCGATCGGCGGCACGATCCTGAACGGCGCCACGGTCGGCGGCGTGCGCATCGCGCCGCTCGACATCCTCGGCGCCGTGGTCGCCTTCACCCTCGGCATCACCGCCACCCGCTTTCTGCAGCGCCGGCTCGATTCGCGCTTCCTCGACAAGCTGCAGATCGACCTCGGCCTGAAGAACTCGATCCGCACCGGCATCGGCTATCTCGGCGTGCTGATCGCGGCGCTGCTCGGCGTCGGCGTGCTCGGCCTCGACCTGTCGAATCTCGCGCTGATCGCCGGCGCCCTCTCGGTCGGCATCGGTTTCGGCCTGCAGAACATCGTCCAGAACTTCGTCGCCGGCCTGATCCTGCTGGTCGAGCGGCCGGTGAAGGTGGGCGACTGGGTGGTGATCGGCGGGGCCGAAGGCGTGGTCCGGCGGATCAGCGTCCGCGCCACCGAGATCCAGACCTTCCAGCGCTCCTCCGTGATCGTGCCGAACGGCACCCTGATCTCGTCCCAGGTCGTCAACTGGACCCACAAGGACAAGAATGGCCGGGTCGACATCCCGGTCTCGATCGCCGCCTCGGCCGATGCCGAGCAGGCGCGCGAGATGCTGCTGGACATCGCCAAGGCGGACAACCGCGTCAGCGCCTTCCCGGCGCCGGTCGTCGCCTTCAAGAGCTTCAGCACCGCGACGCTCGATCTCGAGCTGCGCTGCCACATCTCCAACGTCGACAACTTCGCCGGGGTCGGCACCGATCTGCGCTTCGCCATCTGGAAGGCATTCCGCGAGGCCGGCATCGCTTTCCAGCCGATCCCGGCCGATATCTCGCTGCCCCAGGCGGTGCAGGTGCTGGCGACCGCGGTGCGGGAGCGCGACGGCGTCCGCGGCAATGGCGCGGCCCATGGCGACGCGCCGGAGGAGGCGCGGGAGCCGTCGAATGCTGCATGACCTCGGCCGCGTCGTCGGCGCCATCGCCCGCGACCGGCTGGACGAGGCGGCGGTGTACCGGCGCGAACGGCTCTACGCCCGGCCGCGGGCGCCGGCCGGGCCGCCGGGCGTGCTGGAATGCCCGATCTGCGGCACCCGGGCGCGCCGCTTCCTGCGCTTCGGCCTCGAGGGGCGGCGCAACGCCATGTGCCCGGGCTGCGGCAGCGTCGAGCGGCACCGCTTCCTCTGGCTGTACCTGACCGCCCGGACCGGCCTGCTGACCGGCCGGCACCGGGTGCTGCATGCGGCACCCGAGCCGTGGCTCGAGGCGCGGCTGCGCGGGCTGCCCAATCTGCGCTACCGCTCGGTCGACCGCTTCAACCCCTTTGCCGATATCCAGGCCGACCTGACGGCGCTGCCCTTCGCCGATGCCGCCTTCGACGTCGTGATCGCCAACCACGTGCTGGAGCACATTCCGGAGGACAGGGCGGCTATCGCCGAGCTGGCGCGGGTCCTGCGCCCCGGCGGCCGGGCCATCCTGATGGTCCCCTTCGATCCGAAGGGCCCGACCCAGGAAGGCGCCGGCATCGCCGACCCGGTCGAGCGGATGCGCCGCTTCGGCCACCCCTACCATTACCGCATCAACGGCCGCGACTTCCCCGATCGGCTGGCCGCCGCCGGGCTGGCGCCGATCATGGTCGACAGCCGGGCCCTGCTGCGGCCGCATCTGCGCCGCAGGTTTCGTGTGAACCGGAATCATCTGTTCGACTGCCGCAGGCGATAAGCAGGAGCCGCATTTGCGGCATTTGCATTAAATTCAACTCATGAAGCGGGGATGCGGCGAAACCTTTACGATCTGGTAAAGAACCGTCCGTACTTCGTATTGAATCCTTGATTTCTGATTGATCGGCGGCCGAAGCCTCCGTATTGATGCGAAGGGGGCCGAATGAAACCCAGCATCGCTCTGCCGGGGGTTGGGGGCCCTGGTTTGAACTCTGACCAGGATGGCGGCACATGAGGATTTTGACGTTGTGCGCGGCGGCCACCGCTGCCGTGCTGCTGGCCACGCCCGTCATGGCCCAGCAGGCGAGGGGAATCTATCTCGGCGCGGGCGCCGGCGTGAACATCCGGCAGGATCAGAGATGGTCGTTCGACGACCCGGTCACCGACGGCCATGCCGACGTCTCCTTCGACACGGCACCGACGGGCAATATCTATGTCGGCTATGATTTCGGCGCGATCCGGGCCGATCTCGAAGGCAGCTTCCGTCAGAACGACATCGGAACGACCAAGCTGAGCTATGATTCCTTCCAGTTGAACCGGTTCGTCACGGTCCCCGGCGTCGACAACCAGAAGATCAACGTCAAGGGCCATGAGCGCACCATCGGCCTGATGGCCAACGTCTATTACGATTTCGAGTTCGGCTCGCCCTTCGTGCCCTATGTCGGCGGCGGCATCGGCGTCGGCTTCAACAATTGGAAGGTCAAGGCCAAGGATTTCGACATCGACTTCGAATACGATTCGCCGCTCTTCGCCTACCAAGGCATCGCCGGCGTGTCCTACGCCATCACGCCGAAGCTGAATGCCAATCTGGAGTACCGCTATTTCGGCGAGACCGGGGCCGAGTTCACCTCGGGCAGCACCAAGATCAAGCTCGACGCCCCGGCGAACCACACCATCCTGGTCGGCATCAAATACATCTTCGACTTCGGCGCCGCCTCGGGCGAGCCGGCGCCGGAGACGCCGGTCGACACCGGCCGGCGCAGCTATCTGGTGTTCTTCGACTTCGACAGCTCGCGCCTGACGCCGGAGGCGCGGTCGATCGTCGCCGCCGCCGCCACCGACGCAAGGCGGGGCGAGTCGACCCGCATCGACGTCACCGGCCACACCGACCGCTCCGGCAGCCCGGCCTACAACCAGGCGCTGTCGGTGCGCCGGGCGGAGGCGGTCCGGACCCAGCTCGTCGCCGACGGGGTCGCCGACGACCTGATCGTGGTCCGCGGCGTCGGCGAATCCGACCCGCTGGTGCCGACGGCCGACGGCGTGCGCGAGCCGCAGAACCGGCGGGTCGAGATCGTGATGAACTGAGGCGGAAAGGGCGTAGGCCGGGCTCGCGAGGCCGGCCTACGCCGCCGCCAGCACCCAGCCGCCCCAGAGCACCAGGCCGGCACCGGCGGCCCGGCCGAGCCAGGGGCCGGCGGGAATCGTCTTCTCCAGCAGCACGAACAGCGCGATGACGCCGATCCAGGCCAGGCTCATCACGCCGCCGACGAACAGCAGCAGCATCAACGCCCAGCAGCAGCCGAGGCAATAGAGGCCGTGGCGCAGGCCGAGGCCGAGCGGCCTCGACCGGTGGTGCCGGGTGAGGAATTCGACCGGCGACCGGCAGCGGGTGAGGCAGCGGTTCTTCGGCCCGGTGAACTGGTAGACGCCCGCCACCACCAGGGCGGCGCCGGCCAGCGCCGTGCTGGCGGTGGCCATCGACGGCAGCAGCAGGGCCAGGGCGTCGAGGCGCCATTGCAGCAAGGTGGCGAGCAGGCTGAAGCCGGCCCAGACCACGATGTAGCCGAGGGTGAACAGCGCCGTCGACGCATGCGGCGACGCCTGGCGGCGATGGCGCTGCAGCGCGGCATAGGTCAGCACCGTCGGTGCCGCGCCCGGCAGCATCATCGCCACCATCATCACCGTCCACATCGCGACCATCAGCAGGAAATAGGTCGCGGTCCAGGGCATCGGCATGGGCATCGCCATCATCGCCGGATCCATCGCCATGCCCGGCATCCCGATGCCGAGGCCGGTATAAATCCAAGCGGCAGCGCAGACGAAGGCGAGGGCGGCCAACGTTACCAGGCGGTCGCGGCGCAGCACCGCCTCGATCACGGATGGGGCCGTGGTGGCCATCGGCGCCGGCTATGCCACGATCCCGCTGTTGTTGAGGTGAAGGCGGGCGAACTGGGCATAGGTGCCGGCGAGGTCCAGCTCGATGCCGCCGGTGGCCCTGGTGGTGCCGCTGCCGATCTCGGCCAGGCGGTATTCGAAGCCGTGCGGCAGATCGATGCGGGCGCGGTGCTCGGCGCCGGTCACCGGGTTGCGGATCGGCTCGGCGTTGATCTCGACCACGCCCGGCACGACGACGCGCCCGCGGCGGCGATCGACGTCGATCTCGATCTCGATCGGCTTGAACAGGGGCTCGAGCCGGTTCGGCGACATGGCGGTGAACACCCACCACATGGTCGCCATGTCCTCGGTCTCCTGGCCGGTCATGATCTTGAGCAGAGCGTCGCGCTGTGCGGCATCGGCCCGCTCGTCGATGATCAGCTGCATGGTGCCGTTGCCGTGATGCACCGGCCCGGGCCAGCGATACAGGCCGCCGGCCCGCAGCCCGTCCAGGCTGACCTCGCCGAAATGGCCGGTCTCGATCTGGAAGCCGGCGGCGGCGCGGCAATGCCCATGCGTCGGCAGGTCGTTGAACTGGCACGGGCAGCCATAGGAGCAGTTGCAGTTGGCGAGCTCCGTCGCCTTCAATTCCCATTTCACCATCGTCTTGGCCTCCCCGAAGGGGCTCGCTGGAGCAGCCGCAACAATCGATCAAAGCATAAAAGGCTATTAAAATATTACGCTTTCTGTGCCGCAATGACAATGCGGCACCCGGAGGAGATCTCTAACGACCCTCGCGCCGCCAAGCGGCCATCAGCCCACCGAGGCCGAGGAACAGGGCGATCAGCGGCGGCAGCAGCGGCGTCTCGGTCATGCCGGTGACAGTGTAGTCGCCATTGCCGCGCAGGCCGATCCAGCCGGCGCCGGCGGCGGCCCGGTCCGGACGGGTGCGGCGGATGCTCGGCACCCCGTCGGCGGCCAGCCAGGCGACGCCGCCGCCGCTGGCCTCGGTGACCGGCGCCAGCCGGTCCGGCACCGCCCGCATGTCGCTCAGCTCCGGCGGGTTCAGGGTGCCGACCACCGCCAGCGCGGTCCTGTCGCCGTCGCTGACGCGGTAGATGCCCGGCCCCTGGGCGTTGACCCGGCCGACATAGAGGCCGGGCGAGGCCTCGTTCAGCGTCACGCTCTGGGTCTTGCCGGCGGGGTCGGTCACGGTCACCAGCGGGTTGGCCTCGTCCAGGCTGCGGCGGCGGATCTCGATGCGCTGCCCGGCCGTCTCGGCACGCAGCACGTTCTCCTCCAGCTCCGGCTCGCGCATCAGCCAATGCGCCAGGCGGCGCAGCAGCTCGGCCTGCGGGCCGCCGCCTTCGAAGCCGCGGCTCCACAGCCAGATCTGATCCGACGCCATCTGCGCCACCCGGCCCTCGCCGACCCGGTTGAGGATCAGCAGGGGACGGCCGCCGTCCCCGGTCATCACCACGTTGCCGCCATGCGGCACCACGTCGATCTGGCGGAACCAGCGGCCCCAGCTCGGCCCGCCGCCCGGGCCGCCGGTGGATCCCTCTAGCGTCGCCGTCACCGGGTGGCGCTGGCCCAACTCGGTCACCTGCGGACGGAAGCCCTGCTCCAGCACCTCGCCGGTCGGCTCTGCCGGCAGGATGTTGCCGATCGGGGTGCGGTACAGGCTCAAGGGCTCGGCGAAGGCCTCGCCCGAAACCTCGAGGAAGGCGCCGCCCTCCTCGACGTAGCGGGCGATATTGCCGAGATAGAGGTTCGGCAGCACCCCCATCCGCCGGTAGCGGTCGAAGATGATGAGGTCGAAGTCCTTCAGGTTGGTCTCGAACAGCTCGCGGATCGGGAAGGAGATCAGCGACAGCTCGTTGATCGGGGTGCCGTCCTGCTTCTCCGGCGGCCGCAGGATGGTGAAGTGCACCAGGTCGACCGAGGGGTCGGATTTCAGGATGTTGCGCCAGGTGCGCTCGCCCGGATGCGGCTCGCCCGAAACCAGCAGCACGCGCAGCCGGTCGCGCACGCCGTTGACGACGATGGCGGCGCGGTTGTTGGCCGGGCTCAGCTCGCCCGGCAGCCCCTCCACCGCGAATTCGAAGACGGTCGGGCCGCCATGGTCGAGGCGGAAGCTGACCTGAGTGTCGCGCCCGACCGGCAGCTGCAGCGCCTCCGGCGCACCGGCGTCCTTGGTCGCGGTCACGGTGGCGACGGCACCGGGCTCGGCCTTCGGCAGGTCGTCGACCCTAAGCGTCACGGTCACGTCCTGGCCGACCAGGCCGAAGCTCGGCGCCTGGGCCACGACGATGCGTCGGTCGAATTCGTCCGGCCGCCCGGTCAGAAGCGTGTGCACCGGCCCGAAGGAGGTGCGGGTGGCCGGGTCGGTCGGGACGTCGTGCACCTGGCCGTCGGTGATCAGGATGGCGCCGGCCAGACGCCGCCGCGGCACATCCGCCGTGGCCGCGCCCAGGGCCTCGAACAGATGGGTCTCATCGAGCGGCGCGTTGGCGTTCTCGCCGACCGTGACGAAGCGGGTCTCGAGGTCGGGGAAGGCGGCCAGCTTGGTGCGCAGATCGGCCAGGGCGGCGTCGATCCGGGCCGGGCGGTCCTCGATCTGGTCGGAGGGCGAGCGGTCGACCACCACCACGGCGACGTCGCGGATCGGGTCGCGCTTCTCCTCCACCAGCGACGGGTTCAGGAGGGCGGCGGCCAGGGCGGCGAAGGCCAGGGCGCGCCAGCCCAGCCCCGGGGCGCGGCGCCAGGCGCCGACCAGCAGGGCCAGCACCGCCAGCCCGAACAGCGGCCCCAGGACGGTCCAGGGCAGCAGCGGCGACAGGGCGACGGAGGTGGCGTCGTCCATGGCCTATTGCCCCAGCCGTTCCAGGATCGCCGGCACATGCACCTGGTCCGACTTGTAGTTGCCGGTCAGGGCGTACATCACCAGGTTGATGCCGAACCGGTAGGCCATCTCACGTTGGCGCTCGCCGCCCGGCACCACCGGCAGCATCGGCGCGCCGCCCGGGCCGATGGCCCAGGCGCCGGCCCAGTCATTGGCGCCGATGATGATGGTCGAGACGCCGTCATTGACCGTGGCGTCCGCGGTCTCCACCCACAGGTCGCTTCCGGTGTAGCGGCCGGGGAAGTCCTGCATCAGGTAGAAGGCGCGGGTCAGGATGTGGTCCGGCGGCACTGGCGTCAGCGGCGGGATGTCGAGGCCTCGGGTCAGCTCGCGCAGCTTCTCGGCGCCCGGCCCGGCCAAGGCCCCGCCGCCGCCCATCCCCTGGTCGCGGGTGTCGAAGAAGATGGTGCCGCCGGTGCGCAAGAAGGCGTTCAGCTTGCCGATCGCGGCGTCGGACAGCGCCGGCTGCCCCGGCGTCACCGGCCAGTAGAGCAGCGGGAAGAAGGCCAGCTCGTCATTCTCGATATTGACGCCGACGGCGCCCTCAGCATTGACCGAGGTGCGGTCGCGCAGCACCTGGGCCAGCCCCTCCAGCCCGGCCTGGCTGACGGCGTCGACATCCTGCTGCCCGGTCTGGACGTAGGCGAGGCGGACATGGTTGGCCATGGCGATGGTGCGCTCGTCCTGGGCCCGTGCCGCGCCGGGGGCGAACAGCGCCGCGGCGACAACGCCGGCGGCCAGCAGCGACGCCGCCGTGGCGCGCCGCGGTGGCGTAAGCAGGCCGCGCATGAACAGGGCGATCAGGCCGTCGAGGATCAGCAGCGCCATGGCCAGGGTGAAGATCCAGGGCCGCAGGTCGATCTCCGCCGGCGCCACGTAGCCCGACACCGCGACGCCGGGGGGCAGGTTGGTGACCGGCTCCAGGCTGGTCACGACCGAGCCGAGATTGAGGGCGCGGCGGCTGTCCTCGGTGCCGTAGAAGCCGGGCGGATGCTCCGGCCCCGGCACGGTGCTGGCGAAGGCGGGGCCGGCGATCGGCAGAGCCAGCGGCGGCGGCGGCACCAGCCGGCCAAGACCGTCCAGCACCCTGACCGGCGGCAGGCTGGCCTGGCCGCTGTCGCCGCCGACGCCGCTGCCCAGCGCCACCACCCGGCGCAGCATGTCGACGAACAGGCCGGAGAAGGCGAGGTTCGACCAGCCCGGCCCGGCCGTGGTGTGGACCAGCACCAGCCAGCCGCGGCCGCGCTTCTCAGCGGTGACGATCGGCGTGCCGTCGGTCAGCCGGGCCCAGGTCTTGTCGGCCAGGTCGGGGGAGGGATCGGCCAGAACCTGGCGCTGGATGCGGACGTCGGACGGGATGGTCAGCCCCTGGAACGGGCTCTTGCCGTCGAATGGCGCCAGCGGCATCGGCTCGGTCCAGGACATGGCGCCGGAGAGGGTGCGGTCGCCGAAGCGCAGCGGCACCGGCACCAGCGGGTCCGGATTGGCCGCCAGGATCGGCCCGGCGAAGCGGATCAGGGCGCCGCCGCCCTCCATCCAGCGCTCCACCGCCTGGCGGTCGGCCTCGGAGGACAGGGTGCCGTCGGGCAGCAGCAGGGCGGCCAGCCGGTCGGTCGGCTGGGTGCCGCCCAAGAGGTCGGAGACGCTGCCGCGGCGGATCTCGGCGAAGGGCTCCAGCGCCCGCTGCAGGTAATAGCTCTCGGTCAGCAGCGGCTGGGCCCGGGCGGTGTCCTGCGGCGCGGCCAGGCCGACCGGCCGGCGGCGCCAGCGCTCGTCGACCAGCACCGTGGCCCCGGCCGTGGTCTCGCCTTCGATCGACACCGCGGCGATGGCGTTGCGCGCGGTCGACGGCAGCTCGAACCGGGCCTCGGCCTGGCGCTGGCCGGCGGCGAAGCGGACCTCGCTGCGGGCCAGCGGGCGGCCGTCCTCGGCCACGGCGCGCAGCACCAGCGGCACGTCGCCCGTGGCCACGGCGCGCTTCACCGGCACGGTCAGGGCGGTCTCGACCACCTGCGGCGTGCCGACCAGATGCGCCAGGTCGAAGGCCGGCGGGATCAGCACCTCCAGGCTGCCGAAGCGCTGCAGCCGGGCGGCGAAATCGCGCACCCCGGCCGCGTCCTTCTCGGTGGTGATGCCGTCGCTGGCCCAGACGACGTGGACCGAGCCGGGCAGGCGCAGCGCGTCGAGCGCCCTCAGCGCCGCCGCCCGATCGGTCGGCCAGGGGCTCGGCGCCAGATTGTCGATCATGCCGCGCGCCTCGCCCGGGCGCAGCAGTCGGCTCGGCGCCACCGGCTCGCCGGGGGCGGTCGGCGCGGTGGTCAGCAGCACCAGGTCGCGGCCGGCCCGCTCCGCCTTGTCCACGGCGGTGCGCAGGGCCTCCTGGCGCTGCGGCCAGCCCTTGCCCGCGGCCCAGCCGTTGTCGACCACCAGCAGCACCGGCCCGCTGCCCGGCAGCGCCGCGCTGGGGTTCAGCACCGGATGCGCCAGCGCGATGATGATCAGCGCGGCCAGCAGCAGGCGCAGCACCATCAGCCACCACGGCATCCGCTCCGGTGTCTCCTCCTGGGTCTGCAGGCCGAGGAGAAGGCGGATCGCCGGGAAGCTCAGCCGCCGCGGCGCCGGCGGGGTGACCCGCAGCAGCCAGTAGATCACCGGCAGCAGGATCAGCGCCGCCAGGATGGCGGGCGCCAGGAAGACGAGGCCGCCGAGCGTCACCATCTGGCCCGTCCCGTCGTGGCGCCGGACATGACGCCCCACAGGCTCAGGAGGGCCGCTTCGGGCGAACGATCGGTGCGGTGGACGGCGAAGCTCCAGCCGGCCCGGCGGGCGATCGCCGCCAGCCCGTCCTGGTGCTGGGCCAGGCGCTCGCGATAGGCGTCGCGGACCGACCGGACCCGCGGGATCAGCGCCGATTCGACTTCCTCGATACCTTCGAAGCGGATGCGGCCCTCGAAGGGCAGTGTCGCCTCCGCCGGGTCGAGGATCTGCAGGATATGGCCGCGCACGCCGCGCGCGGCATAGGCGGCGACGGATTCGCCGAACTCGTCGAGCGGGGCCAGGCAGTCGCCCAACAGCACCATGGCGGCGTGGCGCGGCACCCGCAGCTCCCACGGCACCGCCTTGCTGGAATCGTCGCCGACGGCCTGGTCCAGGGACGCGGCCAGGCGCAGCAGGCTGGCGCGGCCGGTTGCCGGCGGGCTGTCACCGCCGATCAGCGCCACCCGCTCCCCGGCCCGGTTCAGCAGCGAAGCGAGGGCCAGCAGCAGCACCTCGGCGCGCTCACGCTTGGTCGGCAGCGACCGGTCGGAGCGGTAGTCCATCGACGGCGAAGCGTCGCGCCACAGCCAGGCGGTCTGCACCGCCGCCCATTCGGTCTCGCGCTGGAACAGGCCCTCGGACTTGCCCGACTGGCGCCAGTCGATCCGTCCGACCGGCTCGCCCGGCTGGTAGCGGCGGAACTGCCAGAAGCTCTCGCCGACGCCGACCCGACGGCGCCCGTGCACGCCCTGGGCGACGGTGGAGGCGACGCGGTCGGCGGCGATCAGCAGCGGCGGCAGCGTCGCCGCCAGCGCATCGGCCGCCTTGCGCCGCGCAGCCGCGGTCAGGGGTGAGGGACCGGCCGCCACCTCGGCCTCAGCCCAGGCGGGCGACCAGCCGTTCGACCACGTCGGCGATGGTCGCGCCATCGGCCCGCGCGGCGAAGGTCAGGGCCATGCGGTGCTGCAGGATCGGGCGGGCCAGCGCGGCGACGTCGTCGATCGAGGGCGACGGCCGACCGGTCAGGAGGGCGCGGGCGCGGCAGGCCAGCATCAGGGACTGGCTGGCGCGCGGGCCCGGGCCCCAGCCGACCATACGCTGCACCTCGGGCAGGTCAGTCGAATCCGGGCGGGCGGCGCGGACCAGGGACAGGATCGCCTCCAGCACCGCCTCGCCGACCGGCAGGCGGCGCACCAGGCGCTGAGTCCGCTGCAGGGAATCGGGGCTCATCACCGGCTCGATCCCGGCCTCGGCGACGCCGGTGGTGGCCAGCAGCATCCGCCGCTCCGCCGCCAGGTCGGGGTAGCCGACATCGACCTGCATCAGGAAGCGGTCCAGCTGCGCCTCGGGCAGGGGATAGGTGCCCTCCTGCTCCAGCGGGTTCTGGGTGGCCAGCACGTGGAACGGCTCCGGCAGCGGCAGGTAGCGGCCGGCGATCGACACCCGGTGCTCCTGCATCGCCTGCAGCAGCGCCGACTGGGTGCGCGGGCTGGCGCGGTTGATCTCGTCGGCCATCAGCAGCTGGCAGAACACCGGGCCGGGGATGAAGCGGAAGCTGCGGCGGCCGGTCTCGGTCTCCTCCAGCACCTCGGAGCCGAGGATGTCGGCCGGCATCAGGTCCGGCGTGCACTGCACCCGCCGCTCCTCGAGGCCCAGCACGGTGCCGAGCGTCTCGACCAGCCGGGTCTTGGCCAGGCCGGGCAGGCCGACCAGAAGGACATGGCCGCCGGCCAAGATGGTGACGAGGCTCTGGTCGATCACGTCTTGTTGGCCGAAGATGACCCGGCCGATCATGCTGCGCACGGCGGCCAGCCGTTCCACGGCCGCATCGATATCGCCGGGCGTGGCGGGGGTGTCGAGCTCGGACGAGGTCGAAACGGTCGTTTGCATCGGCGTACCGCTCTGCCAGTGAACTGACGGATCTATTTCAAGAGTATGGCGGAATTGAGCGACGACGAGTCCAAGAAAACGCAGCCGAGGCAGGCGCAGTCTGACGCAGCCCCGATGCAGGCGGCCCTGGCGGCCGCCCGGCGCGGCCCGACGGAACAGGACGAGGCCTACGACATCCGCATCGCCCGCGACGGCACCTGGTACCACAATGGCGGCCCGATCCGCCGGCTGGCCCTGGTCAAGCTGTTCGCCACCGTGCTGCGGCGGGACGAGGCCGGCGACTATTGGCTGATCACGCCGGCGGAGCGGGGGCGGATCACCGTCGACGACGCACCCTTCGTCGCCGTGGCGGTGGAGGTCGCCGGGACCGGCGAGGACCAGGTCCTGACCTTCCGCACCAATCTCGACCAGCTCTGCGAGGCCGGGCCGGAGCACCCGATCCGCGTCAGCTTCGCGCCTGACACCGGCGAGCCGTCGCCCTATATCCGGGTGCGGGACGGGCTCGACGCGCTGCTGTCGCGCCCGGTCTTCTACGAGCTGGCCGAGATCGCCGTCAGCCATGACGGCCGGATGGGGGTATGGAGCCACCGGACATTCTTCCCGCTGGACCAGGCGTGAGTGCCGGGTCGCCTTCGGCCGTGGCCGATCTGGAGCGGCTGCGGCGCTACCGGCCGCGCCTCTCGCGCGGCGACCACGACCTGAACCCGGACCTGACGCCGATGCCGATGCTGCGGCCGGCGGCGGTGCTGGTGCCGATCGTCCGGCGGCCGGAGGGCGACGCCATCCTCCTGACCCTGCGCACGCCGCATCTGACCGCCCATGCCGGCCAGATCGCCTTCCCCGGCGGCGGCGTCGACGCGGAGGACCCCGACCCGCTGGCCGCGGCGCTGCGCGAGACGGAGGAGGAGATCGGCCTGCCGCGCGGGAAGGTCGAGATCGTCGGCCGGCTCGACACCTATGTCAGCCGCACCGGCTTCGAGATCCAGCCCTTCGTCGGGCTGCTGACGCCGCCCTTGGAGACCGCGCCCGACCCGTTCGAGGTGGCGGAGATCTTCGAGGTGCCGCTGGCCTTCATCCTGGCCCCCGGCAACCCGAAGCTGCACCGCGTCACCGTGCAGGGGGTGGAGCGGCAGTACTACGCCTTCCCCTATCGCGACCGCTATGTCTGGGGGGTGACCGCGGGCATCCTGCGGAACCTGCGCGACGTGCTGCTCGAGGCCGCCGGATGACACCGCTCCGCCTGTCGCCGCTGCCGCGCTGGGCCACCGACCCCGCCGCTCGGGCGGTGATCAACGCGCTGTCGATCCCGGGCTTCGATCCCCGCTTCGTCGGCGGCTGCGTGCGCAACGCGCTGCTCGGGCGCGACGCCGACGATGTCGACATCGCCACGCCGCTCAAGCCGCAGGCGGTGATGGTGGCGCTGCGCAATGCCGGGCTCGGCGTCATCCCGACCGGGCTGGAGCACGGCACCGTCACCGCCCGCTCCGGCGGCAGGAGCTTCGAGGTGACGACGCTCCGCGTCGATGTCGAGACCGACGGCCGGCACGCCATCGTCGAGTTCACCGCCGACTGGCGGGCCGATGCGGCGCGGCGCGACTTCACCATGAACGCGCTGTCGGCCGACCCGGACGGCACGGTGCACGACTATTTCGGCGGGGTGGCGGACGCCCTGGCCGGCCGGGTCCGCTTCGTCGGCGACCCGGCGCAGCGCATCGCCGAGGACGCGCTGCGCATCCTGCGCCTCTTCCGCTTCCACGCCCATTACGGAAGCGGCGAGCTGGACCCGCCGGCGCTGGCCGCCTGCGCCGCCGCTTCCGGCAGCCTCGACCGGCTGTCGGGCGAGCGGGTGCGGACCGAGCTCTTGAAGCTGCTGGCCGCGCCCGACCCGGTGCCGGTGTGGCGGGCGATGGTCGAGGCCGGCATCGCCCCGCACGTGATCGGCGAGGACGGCGACATCGCCCGGCTGCAGGGGCTGGTGCAGGTGGCCCCCGCTTCCGACCCGCTGCTGCGCCTCGCGGCGCTGCTGCACGGCGAGGCGGCGGCGGTGGCGGCGCGGCTCCGGCTGTCGAATGACGAGCGCGACCGGCTGGTCGGGCTGCAGGACGGCATCCCGGACAAGGCGCCGGACGAGGTCGGGGTGCGGCTGCTGCTGTACCGCCACGGCCGCGCCGGCGGCCGCGACCGGCTGCGCCTGGCCTGGGCGGCGGCGCCGAAGCGCTGGAGCTTCAAGCGCGCTTTGGCGGCGCTGGAGAAGGAGCCGGTGCCGAGCCTGCCGGTGCGCGGCCGCGACGTGGTCGCGCTCGGCCTCTCCGGCCCCGCCGTCGGCCGGGCCCTGGCCGAGATCGAGCGCTGGTGGATCGGCCAGGGCCTGCGCCCCGGCCGGGACGAGAGCCTGGACCGGCTGCGGGAACTGGCCAGGGTCTAGGACCAACGGCCTTTGAGATCGACTCTCCGGTTCATTTCCGTCATGGCGAGGCGCGCAGCCACGCCCCTTCGGGGCTCGCCATGACGGGTCCATATTTCGGCCGTAGGTCTAAGACGGCCGGGCTGACGAAAAGGGAGGGGACGAAATGAGCGAAAAGACCATCAAGGCAGGCGGCGTCGAGATCGCGACCGAAGCCTTCGGCGACCCGACGCACCCGCCGGTGCTGCTGATCATGGGCGCCATGGCCTCGATGCTGTGGTGGCCCGAGGCGTTCTGCCGCCGCCTGGCGGACCGGAACCGCTACGTGATCCGCTACGACAACCGCGACACCGGCCTGTCGACCACGACTCCGCCGGGCCAGCCGGACTACGGCTTCGACGACATGGCGGGTGACGCCATCCGCGTGCTCGATGGCTACGGCCTGGGCCGCGCCCATCTCGTCGGCATGTCGCTCGGCGGCATGATCGCGCAGATCGCGGCGCTGGCGGATCCGGACCGGGTCGCCTCGCTGACCGCGATCAGCACCTCGCCGGTCGGCACCGACACCTCGCACCTGCCGCGGACCACGGCGGCCTATCTGGAGCATGCCGCGACCGGCGAATCGGTCGACTGGACCGACCGGTCGCAGGTGATCGACTTCGTACTCCGGGACGTCCGCGCGATCGCCGGCACCGCCCATCCGCACGATGCGGCGGCGGCCCGCCGGCTGATCGAAGCCGATTACGATCGGGCGCGCAGCTTCGCCAGCGTCACCAACCACTTCCTGCTGAAGGGCAGCGGCCGGTGGCGGGGCCGGCTGGGCCAGCTGCAGGCGCCGCTGCTGGTCATCCACGGCACGGCGGACCCGATCTTCCCGGTCGAGCACGGCGCCGCCTTCGCCGACGTCGTGCCGGGCGCCAGGCTGGTTCGGATCGAAGGCGGCGGGCACGAGCTGCACCCGGCGGACTGGGATGTGATCATCGCGGCGATCGCGGAGCACACCGCGGCGGCATCGTAGGACGCCGGGCCGTCACCCGGTGTCCGGTGCGGCTTCGGGTCATCGACATAGAGGCCGAGGCCGAGGGAGCGGCAGAGGCGGTCGGCGGTGGTGGCGGTGGTCTCGGTGTCGAGCCATTCGATCACGTCCGGCTCCTGCAGCCGGACCGCCAGCCCGGCCCTGAGCCCCGGCACCCGGAT
>NZ_JAHVDK010000007.1:0-254808 GCF_051487185.1 Inquilinus limosus | reverse complement strand
CCCGACCACGCGCGGCGGGGCGGCGACCACCGGGGGCTGCGGGGCCGTGACTGTCCGGGGCGGGGCATAGGTGGCGGCGGGCGCCCTGACAGCGGGGGCCGGCGGCGGGGCGGCGACGGTGCGCGGCGGCGCATAGGTCACGGCGGGCGGGGGCGGCGTCACCGGGGCGGGCGCGGCCGCGATCACCTGCGGCGCGGTATAGGCAGGCGCCGCCGGCTGCGGCTCGGAGGCAGGCAGGGGTTCGGCCTGGATCGGTGCGGGCCGCTGGGCGGTGGCGTCCGGTTCGGTCGGATAGGCCCAGGGGGTGGTGTCGGTGCAGGCTGCCAGACCGACCGCGGCGACGGCCGCCGCCATCGCCCTGCGGGACACGCTCTCTCTCATCTCGAACGCCCTCACTGTTCACGGCCGCCGGTCGGTGCGGTGCCGGCTTCAATACGCAATTATGACTCCTATTTCTCATAAACAGGTGTGAAACATTCGGACACCGAAAATTGACGGCCGCTCGACAGAAGAAGGGCGCCATGCGCGGAACCGGCTTGCACCCCCGGGATGCGACGGGTAGAGGACGCGATCCCCCATCCATCCGCCTTAGTCGTTCCTGCCCCTGGAGTCCCGATCATGTCCGACAGCGTCGAGAGCGTCCGCGCCCCGCACGACGACGCCGACAACCCGCTGAAGACGCCGCGGCTGGAGAAACTGCGGGCGCTGCGGGCCAAGGGGATCGACCCCTACCCCTATCACTACGAGAAGACGGCGGACGCCGCCGGACTGCAGGCGCGCTACGCCGACCTGCCGGCCGAGGCGGAGAAGCCGGAGGACGTGGTCCGCATCGCCGGCCGCATCCGGGCCTACCGCAACAGCGGCATGTTCATCGACCTGCACGACGTCAGCGGCAAGATCCAGGTGTTCTGCCACAAGGACTACGCCGACCCGGAGACGCAGGAGCTGGTCGGGCTGCTCGACATCGGCGACCTGATCGGGGTCGAGGGCTTCATCCGCCGCACCAAGCGCGGCGAGCTGACGGTGAATGCGCAGCACGTCACCCTCCTGTCCAAGACGCTGCTGCCGCTGCCGGAGAAGTATCACGGCCTGACCGATGTCGAGGCTCGCTACCGCCAGCGCTATCTCGACCTGATCATGAGCGAGGAGAGCCGCGAGACCTTCCGCGCCCGCAGCCGGATCGTCAGCGACATCCGCCGCCTGCTGGAGGATCGCGGCTTCCTCGAGGTCGAGACGCCGATGCTGCATCCGATCCTGGGCGGCGCCTCGGCGCGCCCGTTCGTGACGCATCACAACACGCTCGACATGCAGCTGTACCTGCGCATCGCGCCGGAGCTGTATCTGAAGCGGCTGATCGTCGGCGGCGTGTCGGAACGGGTGTTCGAGATCAACCGCAACTTCCGCAACGAGGGCATCTCGACCCGGCACAATCCGGAATTCACGATGCTCGAGCTGTACCAGGCCTATGCCGACTACAACGACATGATGGCGCTGGCCGAGGACATCTTCGCGGCGGCGGCGAAGGCGGCGACCGGCGGCACCACGGTGACCTTCGGCGAGCACCAGATCGAGTTCGGCGGCCGCTACCGCCGCGCCTCGATGACCGAGCTCGTGAAGGAGGCGACCGGCGTCGACTTCCTGGCGATCGAGGGGGCGGAAGCCGCGCGGGAAGCCGCTCGCGGCCTGCAGCTCAAGGTCACCGGCAAGGAGAACTGGGGCCAGGTGGTGGAGCTGGTGTTCGGCGAGACGGTCGAGCACACGCTGATCCAGCCGACCCATGTCACCGACATGCCGAAGGAGATCTCGCCGCTGGCCAAGGCGCATCGCAGCGACCCGCGGCTGACCGAGCGGTTCGAGACCTATGCCAATGGCTGGGAGATCGCCAACGCCTTCTCCGAGCTCAGCGACCCGCAGGACCAGTATGAGCGCTTCGCCGCCCAGGTGGCGGCCCGCGAGGCCGGCGACGACGAGGCCCAGATGATGGACCGCGACTATGTCACCGCGCTGGAATACGGCCTGCCGCCGACCGGCGGCATGGGCATCGGCATCGACCGGCTGGTGATGCTGGTGACCAACTCCGCCTCGATCCGCGACGTCATCCTGTTCCCGACCCTGCGGCCGCGGAAGTAGGGGGAGCGCGTCACAAGGCCGGGCTCGCCCAGCGGCGCTGTCCCACTCCCCCTCTCCCTCCCATTCGCTGTCGCGAATGGGCCCCTCCCTCTCCCCGAGGAGAGGGAAAGGATCTGCGGCGCTCCAATACCTCTCCCCAGGGGAGAGGTCGAAATCGCGTCAGCGATTTCGGGTGAGGGGGCGGCTCCGGCCCATCCATTGATCTGAGCGCCCGCCTCACTTGAAGTCCCGGCTCTTCAGCGTCACCCGGTGGCCGCGGCCGGCGGCGGTGCGGGAACGGTCCTGGGGCGCGGGGTCGAGCATGACCTGGTCGGTGCCGCGGGCCAGGACCGGCAGCTGGTCGGTCCAGTCGACGAAGCGCTCGGCCACGACATGGATCACCATGTGCTCGCCGTCGCCCACCTTCTGCACCCGGCCCTCGCAGGCGAGCAGGCGGCCGGCATAGACGGCGCGGCGGTACTGTTCCGCCACATGCGACCAGACCACGATGTTGGCGGCGCCGCTCTCGTCCTCGACGGTGACGAAGATCGTGTCCTTGGCGGTCTGCGGCCGCTGCCGGAACAGCACGATGCCGGCGATGCGGATGCGGGCGCCGTCCCTGGTCTCGTCCTCGCGCAGGCTGCGGGCCGGGACGATGCCGAGCCGCGCCAGGGCCGGGCGCAGCAGCGCCAGCGGGTGCCGGGTCAGCGACAGGCCGGTGGCGGCGTAGTCCTCCAGCACCTCGAGGCCCGGCGGCAAAGGCGGCAGCTCGGCATCCTGTTCCTCGAACAGCGCCAGCTGGGCCGGGCGGGCGGCGAACAGCGGCAGGGCCTCGCCCTCCACCCCGGCCACCGCCCACAGCCCCTGCTGCCGGTCGAGCCCCATCGAGCCGAAGGCGGCGGCCTCAGCCAGCCGGTTCAGGGCGCGGGACGAGACGCCGGCGCGGCGGGCCAGGTCGGCCGGCGAGGCATAGCCGGCGCCGCGCCGCTCGGCGATCCTCCTGCCCTCCTCCTCGTTCAGCCCCTTCACCAGGCGCAGGCCCAGGCGCACGGCATGGTCGCGGCGGCCCGGCCCCAGCCCGGCGATCGGCTCCAGAGTGCAGTCCCAGTCGCTGTGATTGACGTCGACCGGGCGGATCTCGACACCGTGCTCGCGTGCGTCGCGCACCAGCTGCGCCGGGGCGTAGAAGCCCATGGGCTGGGAGTTGATCAGGGCGCAGCAGAACACGTCGGGGTAATGGTGCTTCACCCAGGCGCTCTCATAGACCAGCAGCGCGAAGGAGGCGGCATGCGCCTCGGGGAAGCCGTAGCTGCCGAAGCCCTTGATCTGGTTGAAGCAGCGCTCGGCGAAGTCGCGCTCATAGCCGTTGGCGATCATGCCCTCGATGAAGCGCTTCTCGTATTGGTGGATCGTGCCCTCGTTGCGGAAGGTGGCCATGGCCCGGCGCAGCCGGTCGGATTCGCTGGGCGTGAAGCCCGCGGCGACGCTGGCCAGCTTCATGCCCTGCTCCTGGAACAGCGGCACGCCCAGCGTCTTCTTCAGCACCCCCTCGATCTCCGGCTTGGGGTAGGTCACCGGCTCGATCTTGTCGCGGCGGCGCAGATAGGGATGCACCATGTCCCCCTGGATCGGGCCGGGCCGGACGATCGCGACCTCGATCACCAGATCGTAGAACTTCTCCGGCTTCAGCCGCGGCAGCATCGATTGCTGGGCCCGGGATTCGACCTGGAACACGCCGACCGAATCGGCGCGGCTCAGCATCTCGTAGACCTCCGGGTCCTCCCGCGGCGTCATGCCCAGGGCCAGCGGCTCCGGGAACCGCTCCGGATAGTGCCGGTTCATCAGGTCGAAGCCGCGCTTGAGCGCGGTGAGCATGCCCAGCGCCAGCACGTCGACCTTCAGCATGCCGACCGCGTCGAGATCGTCCTTGTCCCAGCAGATGACGGTGCGGTCGTCCATCGCCGCGTTCTCGATCGGCACCATCTCGTCCAGCCGTTTGCGGGCGAAGACGAAGCCGCCGGTGTGCTGGCTGAGATGCCGGGGGAAGCCCATCAGCTCGAAGGCGAGGTCGAGGGTCAGGCGCAGCCGGGGATCGGCCGGGTCCAGCCCGGCCTCGCGCACCTGGCTCTCGTCCAGCCCGTTCATGCTCCAGCCCCAGACCGAGCCGGACAGGGCGCTGATCATGTCCTCCGACAGCCCCATCGCCTTGCCGACATCGCGCAGCGCGCCGCGGGTGCGGTAGCAGATCACGGTCGCGGTCAGGGCGGTGCGGTCGCGGCCGAACTTCTCGTAGATGTGCTGGATCACCTGCTCGCGCCGCTCATGCTCGAAATCGACGTCGATGTCGGGTGGCTCGTTGCGTTCCTCGCTGACGAAGCGCTCGAACAGCAGGTCCATCTGGACGGGATCGATGGCGGTGATGCCGAGGCAGTAGCAGACGACGCTGTTCGCCGCGGAGCCGCGACCCTGGTTCAGGATCCCTTGGCCGGTGGCGTAGGTGACGATGTCGGCCACGGTCAGGAAGAAGGGGGCGTAGTCGCGCCGGGCGATCAGCTCTAGCTCGCGGTCGATCTGGGCCTGCACCGCCTCGGGCACGCCGCCCGGATAGCGCCTGGTCGCGCCCTCCCGGGTCAGCTGCTCCAGCCGCTCCTGCGCCGAGGCGCCGTCCGGCGCGATCTCCTCGGGATATTCGTATCCCAACTCGTCGAGGTCGAAGCGGCAACGCTCGGCGATCTCGACCGTCCGCTCCAGCGCCTCGGGGTGGTCGCGAAACAGCCGCGCCATCTCCTCGGGCGACTTCAGATGCCGCTCGGCATTGGCCTCCAGCCGCCAGCCGGCCTCGTCGATGGTGCAGTGCTCGCGGATGCAGGTGACCACGTCCTGCAGCCGCCGCCGCTCCGGCACGTGGTACAGCACGTCGTTGGTGGCGACCAGCGGCACCCGCACCCGCCGTGCCAGCTCGGCCAGATCGGCCAGGCGGCGGGCGTCGTCGCCGCGATAGCGGTGGCTGGCGGCGAGGTAAAGCCGTTTCGGCACCTCGGCCCTCAGCCGGGCCAGATGGCCGGCGAAGCCGTCGTCGATCCGGTCCGGCGGCAGCGCCACCAGGATCTGCCCGTCCAGCCAGGGCGGCAGGTCGGCGAAGCTCAGATGGCACTCGCCCTTCTTCGCCCGCCGGTTGCCGATGGTCAGCAGGCGGCACAGCCGGCCATAGGCGGCGCGGCCGGTCGGGTAGCACAGCAGGCTCGGCGCGTCGGCCAGGTCCAGCCGGCAGCCGACGATGTAGGGGATGCGCTGTGCCTTCTGCCGGTTCTCGTCGCGGTTGGCGATGACATGGCCGCGCACCACCCCGGCCAGGGTGTTGCGGTCGGTCACGGCGATGGCCGACAGGCCCAGCAGGATCGCCGTCTCCACCAGCTCCTCCGGATGCGATCCGCCGCGCAGGAAGGAGAAGTTGGTGGTGACCTGGAGTTCGGCGTAGGAGGTCATGGCTGCGCCGCCTGTAGCGCAGCCCAGCACCTCTTTCTGTCATCGCCGGGCTTGACCCGGCGATCCAGGGGCCACCGAGAGCGGTTCCTGCCGCCCTGGATGCCCGGGTCAAGCCCGGGCATGACAAAAAGGGAATGGGCACAGACCAAAGCCATCAATCGAACATCCCGTGCAGGAACCAGCGCGGCGGGCGGTCCGGCAGGTAGGGGCCGGCGCGGTAGAACCAGAAGCGGCGGCCGGCCTCGTCCTCCACCCGGTAATAGTCGCGGATCATGTCCGGCTCGGCCCGGTCCTGCGGCCGCGCCTGGCGCCACCATTCATAGGCGATGCGCTCCGGCCCGTCGGCGCGGCGCACCCGGTGGAGGGCGCCGGCCCAGCGGAACTGGCTGGGCGGGTCGTCCGGGATCTGGGCGATCGCCTCGATCGGCTCCGGCCGGCGCAGCAGGCGCAGCGGTCGCACCCAGCCGGCGGGCCAGGCCTTGCCCTCGGCCGGGTCCAGCGGCGGGCGGGCGGCGACACAGCGCTCGGGCAGGTGGCTCTCGACCGCGGCCGGGCGCCAGATCCGGTCGAAGCCGATGCGGTTGCCGACGATGTCGACGAAGCCGGCGAGATCCCCGATCCCGCCATCCTCGCCCTCCAGCTTTCTCAGTCCGGTCTGCCGTCCCGCCACCGGCGCCACCCGGTCGGCGCGCAAAGTCACCACCTCGACGCCGAAGCCGGGATCGACCCGGTCCAGCCGGTCGGCCAAGAGGCGCCCGACCCGCGCCGGGTCGCGCACCGGCAGGGCGGTGCGGATGGCGATGCTCGGGCAGCGGCCGTCGACCCGGTGGAAAGCGGCGGCGAATTGCGCCGCGCCCATCATCCGCGCCTCCAGCCGGGCGCAGAGATCCCCTGCCAGCGCGGCGATGGCGCGCTGCAGGTCCTCGGGCGTGCCGATCGGCTCCGGGAAGGCCAGGCGGGCGAACCAGGGCGTGGACGGCCGGCGGAAGCCGACCGTCTCCTCCGTCCGGCCCAGCGCCTGGTCCAGCCGCAGCAGCGGCCCGGCACCGAAGCGGCGGGCCAGGCCGGCCCGCGGCGCCGCCAGCAGGTCGCCGATCCGGGTCAGGCCGATGCGCCGCAGCGCCGCGACCTCCTCCTCGCCCAGCCGCAGCGCCGCGATTGGCAGGGGGGACAGGGCCGCGCGCTCGGCGCCGTCGGGCAGGATCCGTTGCTCGGCGCCGTCATGATGCGCCAGCGCCCAGGCGGCGCCGAAGCTGCCGGCGACGGCGAGGCGGGCCGGCAGGCCGCGCCGCCGCAGCCGCCCGGCCAGGTCGGCGGCCAGGCCCTCCTCGCCGTCCCAGAGATGGGCGCAGCCGGTGATGTCGATCCAAAGACCGTCGGGCGGGCAGGGCGCCACGGCGGGGCTGTAGCGGCCGGCCCAGCGGGCCAGCCGGGCCAGCGCCTTCGCGTCGTCGGCATGGTCGGCCGGAACCAGGGCGAGCGCCGGCAGGATGGCGCGGGCATCGGTCGCCTTCTGCCCCGGCCGGATGCCGGCGGCCCAGCCGCGGTCGTCGACGGCGACCACCTGGCGCCGCTGCTCGACGGTCTCGACGATCGCGACCGGCTCAGCCGGCCAGGCGTCGGCGGGTGTCGTCAATCTCAGACGTGTGATCGGCCAGTTCGGCAACCACAGCGAGACGATCCGTCCCATCCTCGGTCTCCACGATCCAGCGGCCGGGCAGGCCGCCGCGGCTGTGCAGCAGGGCCAGCTCCCAGCGCGCCGGCCCGACCCAGGCCGCGGTGCCGCCGCTCGGCGCCGGGGCCACGGCCCAGCGCGTCACCGCGGCGCTGGCAGCGGTGCGGCCCACCCGCGGCGCGACCGGCTGGCGCTGCAGCAGCAAGGCTGTGGTGCCGCGGACCTCGCAGGCCAGCTGCAGCCGCCGCTCGGCCAGAAGCTCAGCCCGCGCCGCCTCGGCCAGCACGCCGCCGAATCCTTCGGTGCGCAGCGCCTCCTCCGCCACCGCCAGCACGCCCTTCTCGTCGCGCGGCCGCACCAGGATCAGCCGGTCGGGATCCAGGCCCAGCGCGGCCAGGGCCGGCGGGTACAGGTCGTCGGCCGCGGCGCACCACAGCACCGGCCCGCGCCGCTGCAGCCGGGCCAGGATGCGGGCGGCGAAACCGGTGGCCGCGGCCCCGGCCGGGTCGCCGCCGGCGCCGGCGATGCGGTGCAGCCGGCCGAGCGGCAGCCCGCCGCGCGGCAGGCGGTCGTCGATCGGCGGCAAAGCGAGCGGCAGGACTCCCGGATCCCCGACGGCGGATCCGGTCCGGTTCAGGCGCTCGCGCAGGGCGGCGAGGGCGGACATGGCGGGGCATGATTGTTCCGTATTTGTTCTAATATGAATCCACCACGCCGCCCGAGAGTCAAGCCGCCCGGATTCTCCTTCGCCTCATGCGCCTTTGACGTAGCCCAGCGCCTCGACGATGCGGCCGTCCCGCACCCGCATCAGGTTGACGCCGCGGACCGAACTTTGCTCGTCGGCGCCCCAGCGATAGCGCCACAGGATGATGGCGCGGTCGCGAAGCACGATCACGTCCTCGACGTCGAAGCTGGTGCCCGGCGCGGTCGCGATCTGCGTCCACAGGGCGATGCAGGCGTCGCGGCCGACATGGCGCGCACCATCCGGGGCGGGCTGGGTGTTCTCGATGACGCAGTCCTCGGCCACCAGCTCCGCCAGCGCGCCCGGATCGTGGCGCAGGAACACGTCGTTGAACCGGCGCATCAGCGCCGCGGTCTCGCGTTCCTGCGCCGACAGATCCCGGTCCATCACTGCGCCGCCACCGCTTCGGCCGGGCGGGGGCCGAAGAAGCCGTCGTCGCGCTGCACCAGCCCTTCCGCCGCCAGCGCCGCCTGCACCGCCGGCCGGGCGGCGACGCGCCGATGGAAGGCCTCCAGGGCCGGCCGGCGCGCCAAGTCGACGCCGTTCCAGGGCGACCAGTTCAGGCAGACGAAGAGATAGGCGTCGGCCACGGTGAAGCGCTCGCCCGTCAGATACGGGCCGGCGATCTGCCCGGCCAGCCAATCCAGGCGCTTGTCCACCAGCGCGGCCACCGCGTCCCGGGCCGACGCATAGGCCGGGAGCATCAGCATCACCATCGGCTTGTGCAGCTCGGCGGTGACGAAGTTCAGCCAGGACTGCACCTGTGCGCGCTCGACGCTGCCGGGCGGCGGCAGCAGCCCGGCCCCGGGGCGGAGATCCGCGAGGTACTGCACGATGGACGGCCCCTCGGTCAGCGCCCGCCCGTCCTCCAGCACCAGCGCCGGCACATAGCCGTTGCCGTTGATGTGCAGATAGTCCTCGCCGTCCTCCGTCCGGTGCGTCGCGCGGTCGACTTCGACCAGCTCCACCGGCAGGCCGAGCTCACGGCACACGATGTGCGGCGACAGCGAGCAGGCGCCCGGATGCATGTAGAGTTTCATGGTCATCTCCCAGACCTCCTTCTCTCCGGCGACCTCGACGTCGCCGCGAAACAGCCTATATTTTGTACTGTATCGCATATTAATCCGGGATCAAGCCTTATTATGCGAAGTGGTACAAAATGAGCGAGGAGCCGAGAAAGCGCGGCCGGCCGCGGGCCTATGACCCCGATGCGGCGCTGGAGCGGGCGCGGGACGTGTTCTGGGAAAGCGGCTTCACCGGCAGCTCGCTGGACGCCCTGAGCGCCGCGACGGCGATGAACCGGCCCAGCCTGTACGGCGCCTTCGGCGACAAGGAGGCGCTGTATCTGCGGACGCTCGAGCGCTACCGCGACGAAAGCCTGGTGGCGATACGGCAGGCGCTTGACCCCGGCCGGTCCCTGCGCGAGGGGCTTGGCATTCTCTACGCCACGGCGCTGGCGACCTATCTGGATGGCGAGGCCGGCGCGCGCGGTTGTCTCCTGATCGGCACGGCGGCGGTGGAGGCGGTGCTGCACCCGGCCGTGCGCGAGGTGCTGCACGGCAGCCTCACGGCTTTCGAGCGGGCCCTGGAGGAGCGGTTCCGCCTGGCCCGGGATCGCGGCGAGATCGGGGCGGCCGCCGACGTGACGACGCTCGCCCGGCTGGCCTCGGCGATGCTGCATTCGCTGGCCGTGCGCGCCCGGGCGGGCGATTCGCGGGCCGATCTGGAAGCGATCGCCGAATCGGGCGTGGCGATGATCTGCGCCGCCGCCGGCGCCGCCTGAGGCCGGTCAGGCGGTGCGGGTATCGGGCAGGAACAGCCGGACCGGCCGGATCTCGTAGCCGCCGAGGCCGGGATTGGCCTGTTCCAAATCCTTGGCGATGGCGACCGCCTCGTCCCGCGACTCGCAGTCGACAAGATAGAAGCCGAGCATCTGCTCCTTGGTCTCGGCATAGGGGCCGTCGATCACCAGCGGCGGCTGGTGGCCCTTCATCAGCGTCGTCGCGGCGCTGGTGAAGGCCAGCCGCGCGGCGGGGCCGAGCTTGCCTTGATCGGCCAGCCGCTTGTGGACGACGTCGAGCCGGGCCATGACCGCGTCATCCTGCTCCTGCGTCCAGGCGCTGAGGACCTCTTCCGAGTTGTAGCAGAGAATGGCGTAGAGCATGCGGGCCTCCCCTTCCCGTGTCCGGGCGGGAGTATGCCTGAGTCGCCGTCCGGCTGCAGGCCCTTACGCCGCCATCCCGGCCGCGATCATCGCCTGCCGGCGCACTGCCTCGGTCAGGGCGGCGCGGTGCTCCTGGAACTCCGGCGTCGTCTTCACCGTGTAGTGCCGCGGATGCGGCAGCGTGATCGGCCGGTCCTCGATGATCCGGCCGGGCCGGGCGCTCATCACGATCACCCGGTTGGCCAGGAACACCGCCTCGTCGATGTCGTGGGTGACGAACAGCACGGTCTTGCGCTCCGCCTCCCAGATCGACAGCAGCAGCTCTTGCATCAGCGCCCGGGTCTGGGTGTCGAGCGCGCCGAAGGGCTCGTCCAGCAGCAGGATCTTCGGGTCGTTGGCCAGCGCCCGGGCGATCGCGGTACGCTGCTGCATGCCGCCCGACAGCATCTTCGGATAGTGGTTCTCGAAGCCGCGCAGCCCGACCTTGGCGACGTATTCGGCCACGATCTCGTCCTGCTGCTTCTGCGACACCCCCTTCTCGCGCAGGCCGAAGGCGATATTGCGGGCCACGGTCAGCCAGGGGAACAGCGTATAGGCCTGGAACACCACGCCGCGGTCCGGCCCCGGCTCGGTCACCGCCGCGCCGCCGACCAGCACCCGGCCGGTGGTCGGCCGGTCGAGCCCGGCGACGATGCGCAGCAGGGTGGACTTGCCGCAGCCGGACGGGCCGAGGAGCGTGATGAAGTCGTTCTCGGCGATCGCCAGATCGACCGGGCTCAGCGCCTGGGTCGGCGCGCCGCCATGGACGCCCGGGAAGGTGCGGCTGACGCCTTCGACCTGCACCAGCGTCATCGTCCGAGGCTCCAGGGGAACAGGGCGCGGTTCGCCCGCTTGAACAGCTGGTCGGTGATGAGGCCGATGGTGCCGATGACGAAGATGCCGAAGATCATCTGCCCGGTGTCGAGGAAGCGCTGCGCGTCGATGATCATGTGGCCGATGCCGGCGGAGGAGCCGATCAGCTCGGCAACGATGACATAGGTCCAGGCCCAGCCCAGCACCAGCCGCAGCGCCTCGAAGATCTGCGGCGCCGCGTTCGGGATCATCACCCGGAAGATGACGCCGCGGGTGCGGGCGCCCAGCGTCCGCGCCGCCTCCACCAGCTCCATCCGGATCGAGCCGGTGATCACCGCCACCATGATGATCAGCTGGAACACCGAGCCGATGAAGATCACCAGCAGCTTCTGCGTCTCGCCCACCCCGGCCCACAGGATCAGGAGCGGGATGAAGGCCGAGGCCGGCAGGTAGCGGCAGAAGGAGACGAAGGGCTCGAAGAACGCCTCGACGCCCTTGAAGGTGCCCATCAGGATGCCGAGCGGCACCGCCAGCAGCGCCGCCAGGATGAAGCCGCCGAACACCCGGAACATCGTCACCAGGATGTCCCAGACGAAGCCGAAGCGGACGAACAGCTCGACCCCCGCGGCCAGGGTGGCGTCGGGGCCGGCCAGGAACAACGGCTTGACCAGCCCGCCCCAGGTCGCGGCGCCCCACAGCGCCACGAAGGCGATGAAGCACAGGATGCCGAGGGCGATGCGGCGGCCAGGGCCGACGGGGGCGAGCGGAACGAGCACGGATCGTCGGTCCTCAGGAACGGTTCGGACGCGGCGACGCAAGCGCCGAGGTCACTGCACGAATTTGGCGGTGTAGAGGGCGGTCAGGTCCGCGGGCTCGCGCCGCAGCAGCTTGGCCTCCAGCATCACGTCGGCCGCCTCCTTGATGAAGTTCGGCATGGTCTCGGCCATGTAGCTCTTGTTGGCGGCGCGGTCGTACCAAGTGACGAACTTCGCCGATTCGGCGAACTGCTCGGCGGTCTGGTTGACGTCGGCGCCCATGATCCGGTTCGCCTCGGCCGGGTTGGCTTTGATGTACTCCAGCGCCTCGAACCAGCTCTCGACCACGCCCTTCACCACCTCCGGATGGGCTTCGACATAGTCCGGCTGGAAGGCCAGGGTGTCGATGATCACGCCCGGCGTCTCGGCCGAGGTGACCAGGATCTTGCCGTTCGGGTCCTTGCGGATGTTCGAGAGATAGGGCTCGTAGGTCACGGCCACGTCGAACTGGCCGGCGACGAAGGCGGCAGCCGCGTCGGAGGGCTGCAGGTCGGTCAGCCTGACGTCCTGCAGCGTCATGCCGTGCTGCTTCAGCAGATAGGCCAGCCAGAACTGCGGCACGCCGCCGAACTGCACCGCCACGCTCCTGCCCTTCAGGTCCTCGAACTTGCTGATGTCCTTGCGCACGGCGACGCCGTCGCCGCCCGAGGAGGTGTCGAGCGCCAGCACCTGCACCACCGGCACGCCCGAGCTGGCGTAGAGCAGATGGGTGTCGACCGTGGTGGTGATGACCTGCACGTCGCCCGAGGCCATGGCCTGGTGGCGGTTCGCGGTGGGCATCTTGACGATGTCGAGGTCGATGCCGTGCTTCTGGAAGATGCCGAGCTGCTTGGCCAGCGTGATCGGCGCGAAGCCGGTCCAGCCGCTCATCGCCAGGCGCAGCTTCACCGGCTCCTGCGCGGAGGCGGCGGTGGCCATGGCGGCGGTCACGGCAAGGACGGCGGCGGCGATGCCCAGACGCATGATGCTGTTCCCCTGTTCCGGTCGCCCGGGCACCGCGGCACCCGAGCGTGATTCGCCGCAGCCTACGGGATTTTGCAGTGCAGCGGAACGGGGAGGGCTTAGCCCAGGCTTAGGGTGTCGGCTGCACCACCACGGCGCCGGGGGCCACGGTCACGGCGGTTCCGGGACCCGAGGCCGGCAGATAGGCGCTGGTCATGACGTCGACCTTGTCGGCGCGGATCGTCTCCAGCGTCTGGCACAGCGACCATTTCGCGGTCGTGCCGGAGATGGTGACGCGGTCGCCGATCCGGACCGGGACGGGCTTGCCCTGGATCGACACCTCGCTGCCGTCGTCGCGGCGCAGCACGGTGCAGGGCCGGCCGACCTGGAGCGTGCCGGTGTAGACGACGTTGATGCCCTCGTGCCACTCGGTCGAGACCTTCGGGAAATCATAGGGCGGGATCTGCGCCGCCTGCTGCTGGGCCGTCTGGCAGGCGCCCAGCAGGGCCGCCGCGGCGAATGCGATGAAGAGGGTCGGCGAGGGGCGATGACGGGTCGACAACACGCGCTCTCTTTCTCGTTTTGGCGGCGGAATCATTTCTTCCAATATGATCTTCCATACAGGCGAAGCGGGGCTGCCGTCCAGCCGGCGTTCGAAGCGAACGTTCCGGACCCGAGGCGGGATATTTCCGACCGGATTGCGGTGTCTTTGTGATCCGAGATGTCGCGGTCCTAAATCGTCTGATGAAATTGCCGGGAAATGCCAATGAACCGTCACGGTTCGGCGGTTTCCTTTTACACGGGTTGATTGTATGCCCTTGGGGCCCTGATGCGGCCCCAGCGCGATGAGGATCGTGGGCCGGGCCGCACGCTCTTCTGGAGTCTGCAGGATGTCGAAGGCCGATCAGCACAAGGCCGAAATCGTCGATGACGTCGTGACCCTGGCGAAGCAGCGGCTCGACGCGGCGAAGGGAGGAATGGCCGAGCGGTTCATCCGCCTCTATTTCCGCAACGTGCCGCCGCACGACGTGCTGCGCGAAGGCACGGACACCCTCTACAGCGTCGCCCTCGGCCTGCTGCAGTTCGGCGGCGAGCGCCGCAAGGGCGAGGTCAAGATCCGGATCTTCAACCCGGTCTATGACGATTACGGCTGGCGCAGCCCGCACACCGTGGTCGAGATCATCAACGATGACATGCCGTTCCTGGTCGATTCGGTGACCGGGGCCCTGTCCGAGCTGGGCCTGACCGTGCATCTGGTCGTCCACCCGATCCTCGCCGTCACCCGCGACGCCCAGGGCCGGCTGACCGACGTGCAGGACCCGACCGCGGCGCCCGAAGGGACGCCTGCCGAGAGCTTCATGCATCTGCAGATCGACGAGCGCACCGACCAGGCGACGCTCGACCGCATCGCGTCGACGCTGCGGACGGTGCTGGCCGACGTCCGCGCCGCGGTCGAGGACTGGGGCGCGATGCGGCAGCAGATCCGCACCGTGCTCGACGAGCTCGACCACAAGGCGCTGCCGGTCGACCCCGGCGAGACGCGCGAGATCATCGCCTTCCTGGAATGGCTCGAGGACGACCATTTCACCTTCCTCGGCTATCGCCGCTACGACTTCACCCGCACCGATGACGGGCTCGAGATCGCGATCGTGCCGGACAGCGGCCTCGGCATCCTGCGCCAGCCCGACGTCTCGGTCTTCGACGGCGCGCGCCGCTACGACCGGATGTCGGAGGAGGCGCAGTCGATGCTGCGCAGCACGGCGCCGCTGACCGTCACCAAGGCCAGCCTGAAGGCGACGGTGCACCGGCCGGTGCATCTCGACGTCTTCACCGTGAAGATCTTCGACGATGCCGGCGAAGTGGTGGGCGACCATCTGTTCGTCGGCCTGTTCACCTCGGTCGCCTACAGCCGCAGCGCCCGCGACATCCCCTATCTCCGGGCCAAGGTCAGCCGCACCCTGGCGCGCGCCGGGCTGGACCCGAAGAGCCATGACGGCAAGGCGCTGGGGCATATCCTCGACACCTATCCGCGCGACGAGCTGTTCCAGATCTCCGACGAACAGCTGCTCGACACCGGCATGGGCATCCTGCACCTGCAGGAGCGGCAGCGGACAGCGCTGTTCGTGCGGCGCGACCCGTTCGGCCGCTTCGTCTCCTGCCTCGTCTACGTGCCGCGCGACCGCTACAACACCGACCTGCGCCACCGCATCCAGAAGATCCTGGAGAAGGCCTATGGCGGCCCGGTCACGGCCTTCACCACCCAGATGACCGAAGGGGCGCATGCCCGCGTCCACTTCCTGATCAAGACCGAGCCGGGCGCCGGCACGGACGAGCCGGTCGACGTGATCGAGGAGAAGCTGGTCGAGGCCGGGCGCAGCTGGGCCGACCTGCTGCAGGCGGCGCTGATCGAGGAGAAGGGCGAGGAGCAGGGGCTGATCCTGCTGCGCCGCTACGCCGAGGCCTTCCCGGCCGGCTATCGCGAGGAGACCACGCCTGCCGCGGCGATCGTCGACATTGAGCGGATCGAGGAGATCGACGAGGCCGGCGAGATCGGGCTGCACCTGTTCCGCCCGATCGAGGCGGGGCCGAACGAGCTGCGCTTCAAGCTGTACCACCGCGGCACGCCGGTGCCGCTGTCCGACGTGCTGCCGATGCTGGAGCATCTCGGCTTCAAGGTGGTATCGGAACTCCCGACCGAGGTCAGCCTCCAAGGCGTGGGCCAGGGCCAGGGGCCGGTCTGGATCCACGATTTCGAGATGCGCAGCCGCACCGGCGACGCGATCGACCTGAACCGCCTCAAGACCGTGTTCCAGACCGCCTTCGAGCGAATCTGGACCGGCGACATGGAGGACGACCGGCTGAACCGGCTGGTGCTGGCCGCCGGGCTCGACTGGCGCTCGGTCACGCTGCTGCGCGCCTATGCCCGATTCCTGCGCCAGGCCCGCTTCGCCTTCAGCCAGGAGACGATCGAGGACACGCTGGTGGCGCATCCGGAAACGACGCGCGCCATCGTCCGCATGTTCAACACCCGCTTCGATCCGGAGCTGACCGGCGACCGCGAGGTGGCGATCCGCGGCATGCTGGTCGAGATCGAGCATATGCTCGATGAGGTGACCAACCTCGACGAGGACCGCATCCTCCGCCGCTACCTGAACCTGGTGCGGTCGACCCTGCGCACCAACTTCTTCCAGACCGACGGGGAGGGGCGGCCGAAGCCCTACCTGTCGCTGAAGCTCGACAGCCCGTCGATCGAGGAGCTGCCGCTGCCGCGGCCCTGGCGCGAGATCTTCGTCTACAGCCCGCGCATGGAGGGCGTGCATCTGCGCGGCGGCAAGGTCGCCCGCGGCGGCATCCGCTGGTCCGACCGGCGCGAGGATTTCCGCACCGAGATCCTGGGGCTGATGAAGGCGCAGATGGTGAAGAACACCGTCATCGTGCCGGTCGGCTCCAAGGGCGGCTTCGTGCTGAAGCGGCCGCCGGCGCCCTCGGCCGGGCGCGAGGCGTTCCAGGCCGAAGGCATCGAATGCTACAAGATGCTGATGCGCGGGATGCTCGACATCACCGACACCATCGTCGGCGGCGAGACCCGGCATCCGGAGCGCGTCGTCCGGCACGACGAGGACGACCCCTATCTCGTGGTCGCGGCCGACAAGGGCACGGCCACCTTCTCCGACATCGCCAATGGCGTCAGCCAGGACTTCGGCTTCTGGCTCGACGACGCCTTCGCCTCCGGCGGCTCGGCCGGCTACGACCACAAGAAGATGGGCATCACCGCTCGTGGCGCCTGGGAATCGGTGAAGCGGCATTTCCGCGAGCTCGGCACCGACATCCAGAGTCAGGACTTCACCTGCGTCGGCGTCGGCGACATGTCGGGCGACGTCTTCGGCAACGGCATGATCCTGTCCGAGCACACGCGGCTGGTCGGCGCCTTCAACCATCTGCACATCTTCGTCGACCCGAACCCGGACGCGGCCACCAGCTTCGCCGAGCGCAAGCGGCTGTTCGCGCTCGGCCGCGGCTCCTGGGACCAGTACGACATCGCTCTGCTGTCCCCCGGCGGCGCCGTCTATGAGCGCAAGGCGAAGTCGGTGAAGCTGTCGCCCGAGGCCCGCGCCCGCTTCGGCATCGAGCGCGAGACGGTGACGCCGAACGAGCTGATCCAGGCGATGCTGAAGGCCGAGGTCGACCTGCTGTGGTTCGGCGGCATCGGCACCTATGTGAAGAGCAGCCGCGAGAGCCACGCCGATGTCGGCGACAAGGCGAACGATTCGCTGCGGGTCAACGGCCGCGACGTCCGCGCCCGGGTGATCGGCGAGGGCGCCAATCTCGGCGTCACCCAGTTCGGCCGGATCGAATATGCCCGCATCGGCGCCGGCGGCACGGGCGGCAAGCTGAACACCGACTTCATCGACAACTCGGCCGGCGTCGACACCTCGGACCACGAGGTCAACATCAAGATCCTGCTGGGCTCCGTGGTCCAGGCCGGCGATCTGACGCTGAAGCAGCGCAACCAGGTGCTGGAGAGCATGACCGAGGAGGTCGGCCAGCTGGTGCTGCGCGACAACTACCTGCAGAGCCAGGCGCTGTCGCTCGCGGTCGGCGAAGGCTTCGAGGTGCTGGATCAGCAGGCCCGCTTCATGCGTGGGCTGGAGAAGGCGGGCAAGCTCGACCGCGTGATCGAGATGCTGCCGACCGACGAGGAGCTGACCCAGCGCTCGGGCAACCGCGAGGGGCTGACCCGGCCGGAGCAGGCGGTGCTGCTGGCCTATGCCAAGATCACCATCTACGACGCGCTGCTGGCCAGCGACCTGCCGGACGACCCGGCCCTGCTGGATGACCTGTTCCTGTATTTCCCGACGGCGCTGCGCGAGCGCTTCAAGGACGCCATCCCGCAGCACCGGCTGCGGCGCGAGATCGTGGCGACGCATGTCACCAACAGCATGGTGAACCGGGTCGGCGCCACCTTCGTCTCGGAGATGGCGGACAGGACCGGGATGAGCGTGGCCGAGATCGCCCGCGCCTATCTGATCGTGCGCGACAGCTTCAGCCTGCGCGACATCTGGGCGGCGGTCGAGGCGCTGGACAACAAGGCCGAGGCCCAGGCGCAGATCCGCGCCATGCTGGCGACAAGGCGGCTGATCGAGCGCAGCGTCGCCTGGATCCTGCGCCAGCAGGGCCGCGGCCTCGACGTCGGCCAGGACGTGGCGCATCTCAAGCCCGGCCTGGCCGAGCTGGAGCGCGAGATGGACGCCGCGATCTTCGACGACGCCCGTGCCGTGATCGACGCCCGCGCCCGGGGCTTCGTCGAGGCCGGCTTCCCCGAGGATCTGGCCCGCCGCGTCGCCCGGCTGAACCTGTGGGCCGCTGGGCTCGACATCATCCGCATCGCCGACCAGGCCGGGCGCGGCGTCAGCGAGGTGGCCTCGGTCTATTTCGAGACCGGGCGCCGGCTCGGCCTCGCTTGGCTGCGCGACGGCGCCAGCCGGATGCCGGCCACCAACCACTGGCAGAAGCAGGCGGTGGGGGCGATCGTCGACGACCTGTACACGCTGCAGGCCGACCTCGCGGTGCGCGCCCTGCAGGCGGCGCCGTCGGGGGCGGATGGGGCCGATGTGGTGGAGGCCTGGGTCGGCCATCGCCGCGCCCCGGTGGACCGGATCGACCAGCTGGTCTCCGAGCTGAAGGCGATGGACCAGGTCGACCTGTCGATGCTGGCCGTCGCCAACCGCAACCTGCGCGGCCTGGCGACGGGGTGAGGACGATGCGGCCCGTCGCGCCGCGGTCCGGATCACCGCAGCGCGACGGTCCCGCCATCCGCCTTAGAGAACGAAGTCCGACGCGACCAGGGTGCTGGCGCTGGTGACGGCGATCGCCATGTCGGCCACCTTGTCACCGTTCAGGTCGGCCAGCACGACCTGGACGCCGCCGCTGAAGCTCAGCCGCAGCTCGTGCCCGACGCCGGTGAAGGCGCCGCTGCCGAGGAAGGTGAAGGCGGTGTCGCCGTTGCCGGCATTGCCGTCGGCGTCGATGGCCGCGAGGTCGATGCGGTCGCCCTCGGCATGGGCGAAGTCGTTGATGGCGTCGCGGGCGGCGGGGGCGCTGTCGGCGACGGCCTTGTAGACGAAGATGTCGGCCCCGGCGCCGCCCTTCAGCGCATCGCCGCCGCCGCCCCCGACCAGCACGTCGTTCCCCGCCAGGCCCCACAGGGCATTGGCCGCAGCATTGCCGGTGACGGTGTCGCCATAGGCCGAGCCCATCACGTTCTCGATGCTGCTGTAAGTGTCGCCCGCTGCATCGCCAGTGCCCGTCCCGGTGGCAAGGTTGACCGTCACCGCGGCGGCCGTGTCGTACAGCACGATGTCGATGCCGTTGCCGCCGGACAGCTGGTCCGCCCCAGCCCCGCCGGTGAGGTAGTCGTTCCCCTCGCCCCCGGCCAGCACGTCGTTGCCAGCCTCGCCGTAGAGCGAATCGGTGCCGTCGCCGCCGCCGACGCTGTCGTTGCCGGCGCCGCCATAAAGCCGGTCGGTTCCGGCCATGCCCGACAGCCCGTTGGCGCCGGCATTGCCGACGATGGTGTCGTCGAAGGCTGAGCCGACGACGTTCTCAATGCTGATCAAGCTGTCCCCGGTCGCGACGCCGCCGGTCCCGGTGCCGGCCAGCAGGCTCAGGGCGACGCCCGCGGCCGCCTCGGCATAGTTCGCCGTGTCGGTGCCGGCGCCGCCGTCCAGCACGTCGCCCTCGGCGCCGCCGATCAGCCAGTCAGCACCGTCGCCGCCCCGCAGCGTGTCGGGCGCGGCCTCGCCATAGAGCGAATCGTTGCCCGCGCCCCCGGCCAGCGTGTCGAAGCCGTCGCGACCCCAGATCATGTTGGCGCCGGCATCGCCGGTCAGGCTGTCGTTGAAAATGGATCCGCCGAGATTCTCGATCCCGGTCAGGACGTCGCCTTCCGCATGGCCGCCGGTGTTGACATTGGTGGCGAGGTTGACCGTGACCGCCACGGAACCGGACAGCCGATAATCCGCTCGGTCCACGCCGGCGCCGCCGTCGATGTGATCCGCCCCGTCCAGGCCTTCGAGGACATTGGCGCCGCTATCGCCGATGAGTGTATCGGCGCCGTCGGAGCCGATGACGTTCTCGATCTCCTGGACCGTGTCTCCATTGGGTCCCGATTCGGTGGCGAGGTTGACCGTCACGCCGCCAAACAGCCATCCCCATCCCTCGCTGTAGTCGGCGGTGTCGTTGCCCGCCCCGCCGACCAGGTAGTGGTCCATCCCGCTATGGGCGATGAGCCGGTCATTGCCGTCGCCGCCATCCAGGGTGGCCGCGCCGCTCAGCACATCGTCGCCGCCCTTGCCGAGGATCTGGTCGGTCGGCAATCTTCCGTCATTGACGGATGGACCATCAAGATCGTTTCTGATGTAGTCGTTGCCGATTGTTCCTGAAAAGCTGTAATGGAAATTTTCCTGATAATCTTGAGTTGTCAGTGTGTATGGCGGATATTGTGCGACTTCTTCATAGGTTATGGTTCCAATGGTGGTGACGCTTCCATTGCTATGAACATTTTGAGAGTGCAAATAATCTGTAATAATTACGTGCACTCCGCCCATGATTTCATCGAACGTGATGTCCGATTGCTCATCCCACAAGAGGGTCACGCCGGCGTTGCCGACGGCATAGGGCTGCAGATCCAGGATGGCATGAGGCATCTGAAAATCTCCCATGAGCCCCGAAGGGCAATGCATCAGGCGGGAAGACAATCCGCCATCGACAGAACATTCCAGACCGGCGCGAAGCACGGCCCGGCTGGCCGCTCGCCCTCAGGACGCTGCGGGTGCCGGTCAAATCGGCACGGATGATAGCAGCCGATGGGATCGATTTCCCGAAAGTTCTGCGAAAATTGTGCGATATCGATCGGCCCCGGCGGCGCCTCGGCCTAGCCGTCAACCCCCCGCAGCAGCCTTTGCAGCGGCGCGGCCTGGCGCAGGATCGGCGACTTGATGACGATGTAGCTGAAGTACTTCTCGATGCCGAGGCGGCGGTCCAGCAGCGCCTCCATCACCTGCTGGTAATGGGCGATGCTGCGGGTCAGGAAGCGCAGCAGATAATCGTAGCCGCCGCTGACCATGTGGCACTCCAGCAGCTCCTCGACCGTCGCCAGGCCGGCCTCGAAGCGGATGAAGTCCTCGCGCCGGTGGTCGGCCAGCGTCACCTCGGTGAAGACGGTCACGGTCTCGGTCAGCCTGGACAGGGCGATGCGGGCGCCGTAGCCGGCGATGTAGCCCGCCGCCTCCAGCCGCTTCACCCGCTGCAGGCAGGGGCTGGGCGACAGGCCGACCGCCTCCGCCAAAGCGGCGTTGGTGATCCGCCCGTCGGCTTGCAGACGGGCCAGGATGGCGATGTCGATCCGGTCCAGCCTCGGCGCGCCCGCCATCCTAGCCCTCGCTTCCCCCTGCAGCGGCGCCCGTCAGCCCCGCAGCGCTTCCTGGTGAGCTTTGGCAAGATCGGCCATGCTGGTGAAGCGGAAATCGACGTTGGGCTCGGTCTCCGGCGGCATGGTGGCGCCGAAGCCGCCCTCGGCATGGCGTCGGTGGATCCAGCAGGTGGCGAGCCCCGCCGCCTTGGCCGGCACGTGGTCGTGGAACAGGCTCTCCGCCGTGTGCAGGATCTCGCCCCTGGCGATGCCCAGCCCGTCCAGCTTCTCCAGCATGTACTGGAAATTGCGGTGCGAGGGCTTGTAGCTGCCGATGTCCTCGGCGGTGAAGATCGCGTCGAACTCGACCTGCAGCCGGACATTGCTGAGGGCGAAGCTGGCATTGTCGACATTCGAGAGGATGGCCAGCTTGTAGTACTTCTTCAGGTACTGCAGGGCGCCGGCGGTGTCGGCGAAGGCCGGCCAGTCCTTGATCGAGCGGCCATAGGCCAGCGCCTCCTCCCAGCTCGCCGCCACGCCCCATTCCTCGGCCAGGCGCTTGTAGACGACCGCCAGCAGCTCGTCGTAGCGGCGCGCCGGGGTCCAGCGCTGCTGCGCCGATTCGTGGCGGGCATGGGCCTCCAGGATCTGATTGCGGCTCAGCGGCTGTTTGGCACGCGCGGTCAGCGGCGCCAGCGCGTTGACCATGCCGGTTTCCCAGTCGATCAGCGTGCCGTAGCAGTCGAAGGTCAGGATCTTGAAATCGGTCAGCTTCATGGCGGCGTTCTCCAGATGGCTCTGCTTTCCAGTTAATGCCCTGGCGCCGGCGGCAAGGGCTGCGCAATCGCGCCGTGCGGCGGCAGGAGCTGGTGAAGCGCGGCCCTCCGGCGGCAGAAAATGCCGTGTCGCAGCCGTGTCATGGCGTGTCGGCTCTGGAGCGTGCGCGGCCGTGGAGTCGCGCCATGATCGCGGCCAAGAGGTGCCGGCCGATGCCGCCGAACAGAGAAGGGGCGGGCCGGAGAATTGGGAAGCCGGTGCAAGTCCGGCGCTGCCCCCGCAACGGTAACGGCGGTGAGGTGCGGCACAGGCCACTGGATCTCCTCCGGGAAGGCGCCGCACCGGCCAGGAAGCCCGCCGGAGCCCGGAAACCAGCCTCGACGGAGTTTGTCTCGGTGATCGCGGTGGGCGGTCGGCGGGCATGTTCGCGAGGGACCGCTCCGGTCGCCGAGCGCGCGTACCCGGATGCCGCATCTGCGACCGTGCCCATGGAGAGGATCGGGTATGGAAGCGCGTTCGGCCATGTTGATGGATCTGCTCTCCCGCGCGCCGGGCTTCAGCCTGAAGCGGGACTTCTACACCAGCCCCGCCTATCACGCGCTGGACCTGGAGCACATCTTCTACCGGGAGTGGCTGTTCATCGGCCATGGCTGCGAGGTGGCACGGCCGGGCGATTTCCTGACCGTGCAGATCGGCGACTATCCGGTGATCGTGGTGCGCGGCCGCGACGGCGCCATCCGCGCCTTCCACAATGTCTGCCGCCACCGCGGCTCGCGCCTGTGCACCGACGAGCGCGGCTCGCGCCCGCGCCTGGTCTGCCCCTATCACCAATGGACCTACGACCTCGAGGGCAGGCTGATCTTCGCCCGCGACATGATGGGCGACATCGACCCGGCGCAGTTCGGGCTGAAGCCGGTGGCGTGCCAGGAGGTCGCCGGCTGGATCTTCCTGTCGCTGGCCGAGCAGCCGCGCGACTTCGAGCCGTTCCGCCGCATGGTCGAGCCCTATATGGCGCCGCACCTCCTGGCCGAGGCCAAGGTCGCCCACAGCTCGACCATCGTCGAGCGCGGCAACTGGAAGCTGGTGATGGAGAACAACCGCGAATGCTACCACTGCTCCGGCAACCATCCGGAGCTGTGCCGCGTCTTCTCCGACCAGCCGACCCTGACCGGCGGCCGCGACGGCATGGAGGAGAGCGCCGAGATCCTCGACCACTGGCAGCGCTGCGAGGCGATGGGCCTGCCCAGCCGGTTCCGGATCTCGCCGGACCTGCAGTACCGGGTGATGCGGATCCCCTTCATCAACGACGCCCATTCGATGACGATGAGCGGCCAGCCGGCGGTGCGCCGCCCCCTGGCCGAGTTCCCGACCACGCAGCTCGGCTCGATGCTGCTGTACCACTACCCGAACAGCTGGAACCACCTGCTGGCCGACCACGCCATCAGCTTCCGCATCCTGCCGATCAGTCCGACCGAGACCGAGGTCACCACCAAATGGCTGGTGCACAAGGACGCGGTCGAGGGCGTCGACTACGACCTGCAGGCCCTGACCGAGGTGTGGACCGCGACCAATGACGAGGACCGCCGCATCGTCGAGGAGAACCAGCGCGGCATCCTGTCCCCGGCCTATGAGCCCGGCCCCTATTCGCGGCTACACGAGGGCGCGGTGATCCAGTTCGTCGACTGGTACGCCGACACCATCGCGGACCGGCTCGGCGGCGGCACCGCCACGATCCGCGACGTGGCGTAGGGAGTGTCGGCTTGACGACGGGAAGCGCGGCTTTCGCGTTGCCTCTCCCGCGTGGCGGGAGAGGTCGGGCGTCCGAAGGACGACCGGGTGAGGGCTGGCACAGGCATCGACAAAATCCCCTCACCCGGAGCCGCTGGCGCGGCTCCGACCTCTCCCGCAAGCGGGAGAGGCAACGCGTTGTTCCACGACGTGAGCCGTTGCCCGGGAGGCCGCTGTGCCCGGCCCTCTGACCGCCACGCCGAAGCTGTGGAACGCGAAGTCGGCGCGGCTGCGCTGCGTCGGCATCCGCGAGGAGGCGCCGGATGTCCGCACCTTCCGCTTCGAGGCGGAGGACGGCAGCTGGTTCTCCTACCGCCCCGGCCAGTTCGTGACGCTGGAGCTGCCGGTCGGGCCGCAGCCGGTGCTGCGGACCTACACCCTGGCCTCCACCCCGTCGCGGCCGCACCACGCCAAGATCACCGCCAAGGCGCAAAAGGACAGCGTCGGCACGCGCTGGCTGTTCGGCCGGCTGAGGGTCGGCGACGCGCTGACGGCGCACGGCCCCTCCGGCCGTTTCTCGCTGCTCGACCACCCGGCCGAGCACTATCTGTTCCTGTCGGCCGGCAGCGGCGCCACGCCGATGATGTCGATGGCGCGCTGGCTGTTCGACACCGCGCCGCAGACCGATGTGGTCTATATCCACTTCGCCCGCCGGCCGCAGGACCTCTTGTTCCGGTCGGAGCTGGGCTACATGGCGGAGGCCGCATCCGGCCTCAGGCCGCGCTTCGTCGTCACAGGCGCGCCCGCGGGCGAGGGCTGGACCAGCGGCCGGCTGGACCGGGCGCTGTTGTCGGCGCTGTGCCCGGACATCGCCGGGCGCGCCGTGTTCTGCTGCGGCCCCGACCGGTTCATGGACGTGGCTCGGCGCCTGGCGGCCGAGCTCGGCGTGCCGGCCGCGCGCTGGCACGAGGAGAGCTTCGGCGCCACCCCGGCGCCGGTGCCGGCCGTATCCCCGATCGCGCCGCCGGTCGAGGCGGAGGGGATGCAGGTGGCCTTCGCCCGTTCCGGCCGCAGGGCGGCGGTGCTGCCGGGCCAGACCGTGCTGGAGGCGGCGGAAGGTTGCGGCCTGCGCATCCCGACCGCCTGCCGCCAGGGCCTCTGCGGCACCTGCCTGGTGCGCAAGCTCAAGGGCGAGGTGCGGATGGAGCACAATGGCGGCATCGCCGAGGACGAGATCGCCGAAGGCTGGATCCTCGCCTGCTGCTCCCAGCCGGAGAGCGCGCTGGTGGAGGTGGAGGTGTAAGGGCGGCCCCCTCGATTGGGGGTGCCGCGGCGGCGCCGAGGGACATAAGCTGGGGGTTGTCGTGATGAAGGGGACCACGGTGACCGGTTCTGCTCGCCATGACGTTCCTCCTCGATCTGTCGCCGTGATCGGCGCCGGGCCGGCCGGTCTCGTGGTGGCGCGCTGGCTTTCGGCCCATGGTTTCGCGCCCGTCCTGTTCGAAGCCGCCGACCGGCTCGGCGGCCAATGGAACGCGGCCTCGCCGCTCAGCGCCACCTGGCCGGGCATGTGCACCAACACCAGCCGCGTCATGACGAGCTTTTCGGATCTCGATCATGCCGAGGGCACCCCCGTCTATCCGGGGCGGGAGGAGGTGCTGGCCTATCTGGAGCGCTACGCGGAGCTGTTCGGGCTCACCGCCCGGATCCGCTTCCGCACCCGGGTCGAGGAGGTGGGGAAGGCCGAGGGCGGCGGCTGGCTCGTCCGGTCGAGCCATGACGGCGAGGTCCGGACGGAGCGCTACGCCCGCGCCGTCGTCGCCACCGGACGCTATGTGGCATCGAGCATCCCTCCGGTGCCGGGACTCGATGGCTTCGCCGGAGCGCTCGGGGTGGCCCATTCCAGCCAATACGACGGCGGGTCCGCCTATCGCGGCAAGGACGTCCTGGTCGCCGGCTGCTCGATCAGCGCGCTGGAGATCGCGTCCGACATCGCCCTGTCCGGCGCCCGCAGCGTCACCGCCTGCTGCCGCCGTCAGCGTTACATCGTGCCGAAGCTCCTGGCGGGCGTGCCGGCCGACCATGTGGTGTTCACGCGGGCCGCGGCCCTCGCCGACGAGAGCCTGCCTCCCGACGCGCTTGCGGCCGGGCTGAAGGCGACGATCATGCGCTTCGCCGGCAGCCCCGAGCAATACGGCGCCATGGCGCCCGACGAGAACGTCTTCATCGCCGGGCTCTCCCAGGCGCAGAACTTCCTGCCGCTGGTGGCGGAGGGCCGGATCGCGGTCCGGCCCTGGATCGACGGCATCGACGGTCGCACGGTGCGGTTTGCCGACGGCAGCACGAGGGACTTCGACGCCATCCTGTTCGGCACCGGCTACCGTCACGCGCTGCCTTTCCTCGCCCCGGATATCGTCGACAGTCTGGGTCTCGACGACACGCATATCGATCTCTGCGACCACACATTCCATCCGGATCTCGACGGCCTCGCCTTCATCGGCTTCTACGACGTCATCGGGCCGGCCTATCCGGTGATCGAGCTGCAGGCCCGCTGGATCGCCTATAGCTGGGCCGGGATCCTGCCTGCGCCGAGCCGACAGGCGCTGGCGGCGGGTCTCGCCCTCTGCCAGGCCAGGCGCGGCGGTCCGCAGAGCGTCATCATGCACGACCTGGCGATCCTCTTCGCCCGGCGGGCGGGCGTGGAGCCCGACCTCGAGCGCCATCCGGATCTCGAGCGGGCTCTGCTCTTCGGCCCGCTGTCGCCGATTTCCTTCCGCCTGGCGGGTCCGGACAGCCTCGAGGATGCGCCGGCGCGGATCGCGGCCGTCGCGGCCGCCTTCGGCGCGATCCGCTCACCCGAGATGACGGCCGAGGAGCTCGGTCTTCGGGATCTCGTCAGGACGGCCGGCCGCCAGAGCCCAGCGCCGGCGACATCGGGCTGATCCGGGCGACGCCCGAAGCCGCTGCGCGGCGATGCCGATCCGGGCGGGCGGGGAAGGACGACAGGTATCCTTCTTCCGCTCCGGCGGGGGCCACTGTGTGCTGGCCGGATCGTGATCGAGGCGGCGGAAGGCTGCGGCCTGTCATCCCGACCGTCTGCCGCCAGGGGCTGTGCGGCACCTGCCTGGCGCGCAAGCTCAGGGGGCACGTACGGATCTGTGCGGGGGCGCTCAGCAATGGGCGTCCCTACCGCGATCCGAATTCCCGTGTCTCATTCCAGGGGTTCAGTCCACATGCAGCGCGTGCTCGACGACGATCTCATCGTCTACAATATCAAACATCCCCACCAGCGCCGCGGCACGATTGGCCTAACTCCCGCCGAGGCCTTCACCGAAGGCCTGCCCAAACACCGAAACCGCGGAAGGAGACGCCACCCCAGAAAACCGCCAATGCCGCCTGCGCCCTACCGGAGTGGCTCTGTCAGCCGATTACCCGCTCTGTACGGACGGGTCGCGGCATGCGGCGGCACCGGATTTTAGTCATCGCCTTCATCGAGAGCATCGAGCGTATATTTTCGGGCCTCCGGCAGGGTCGTCTCCTCCCTCCATTCCAGGCGACATTTCCCGACCACGTCCCTGATGTCAGAAAGCGCGGCCTCGATCGCTGCAGCCTCCAGCCCACCAACATAAATTTCTGGAGACTGTCCTGGATCAGCAACAACGGTGATCAGCTTGTTCTCACGGCGAAAATATAGCTGGTTCGTCATGCTAAACCACTGGCGGAAATACCCCCGCGCTGAGAAGAGCTGCGACAAGACGTCAGTCCCCGGAGGGTCGAAAGCCGGGTGGACAATTGCCCACCTACCCGTCGCACATTGTTCGTACATGAATGCATGGGAGAAGCACATTGCCGGCAAGCTGTCGAAAGCAGGCTCTCCCGCCCGCCCGTTTTCCAGAAATACAATTCTTGATTGGTTTGTGTCGGGCGCAGAGACCATCCCTAATCCCTCAAAATCGATGCCAATGGCAATCGGGACGCATAGGTCAAAATTATGCTCTGGGATCTGCGCCAGACACTCGTCGCAATAGGCAATTACGTCTCCAATCGCGCTCGAAAATCCTTCCTTAAAAAACAAACCACCATCGAAAAGGCCCATAAATTCCAAAAAATTTTTGTAATCATTCGGCAGTGGTCGCCGTATAACCGCAATCAACTCAAGCATATCTCCAGAAGATGCTGACCGAACTCCAGAAATGAATTCGGGATCGAATCTTTTGATGCTCTCCTTCAATTCTTCTATCCATGCCATTGGCGAATGCCTTCAGTCATGGCTACCTGCATATTCCGAGATTGCATGAGTATTCCATCTACAGTTCGCGCACGGCGCCATCTCGTCCTGCGTCGCGCCTAGCCGCTCACTAACCGGCAAGCGGTGTTTCGCAGGTGGTTTATTTCCCGTAGCGGAGGTCGTTGCATATCCGGTTATCGGACTATCCGACCGATGGGCGGCAGATGCCGCTCGGGGCTCGGCGCAGTTATCGGGACGACGCGCAGTGTCAGGTGCGGTGCGACGCAAACGCTGGCCAAGTTCGGGGTCGACTTCGGAGCTCACACGCCAAACCGTGCGTGCACGCGCAGCGGAAGCTACACCTGCACTATCAACCGAAACAGTTGCTGGGCTAGTTGCCGTGGCAACGCCTGAGCTGTCGACTCGAATCCTCCTCCAGGTCCCGCGATTCAATTCGATCTCCAGGTTTCGAGCCACAGCGCGTCCCCCTAGGCCGGAAAGGCCCACTGACCTACTCCCGTCTGCATGCGTGTATACGTGCACGGCCCCGATATTGAACTTGTTGGCCCACTTGGGTGCCTTATCCAATCTGGTCTTACCCAATCTTTTCCAGGCGCCTCTGGGAAATATCTTCTTGAGCGCCCTTTGCACTTCCTGGGCCGCTTCATACGCCTCCTGGGTGCGTTGCCACTGCGGTGCGGCCGGCAGCGCCGGCCTCTCGGGGGCTGGTGGCAGCGCTCGGCGCGGCGGCCGGGCCGGCGGCTTCGCGGGTGGCCCATTCGCCCGCGACGCCGCCCTGGCCGCCCGCGCCCGCTTGGCCGCACCGGCCGCCTTGCCGAGGCCCTTGAAAGCCCCCTTCAGCGCGAAGCCCATGGCCAGCGACATCAGCGACGGCATCGGCACGCCGCCGATGATGACGTTCGGGCTCGCCGTCACCGTGGTACCGATCGGCACGCCCAGCGGCGGATCGCCCGGTGCGACCTTGAACGACGAGAACACGCAGTGCTTGGTGATGTCGACGCCGATCCGGGCCGCCCGCATCCCCTCGATCCAGACGGAGGAGGAGCCGAGGAAGATCTCGAACATCGGGAAATAGCCGCCGCACCAGATCCCCAGCCCCATGTCGAGGCAACGCCCCGCCGGCATGCCGTTGATCAGCACCGTGCTGGCCCCCGAGAAGAACGGGATCGGGATCACCGGCCCGAAGCTCGGCAGCGGGATCGGCACCGGGTTCGGCGGGGTCAGGTTCGGCGGGTGGCTGTGGGCATGCGGCAGGCCGATCGCCATATCGAGGATCCGCACCGCCGGCAGGGCCGGGAAGGGAATGGCCGAGAACGGGACCGAGATCAGCTGTTCGAGCGATGTCAACGCGCCGAACACGGCGCCGGTCGTTGCCAGGGCGCCTTGGGCGTCGCCGATCGCATTCACCGCCTCGCCCAGGTCGCCGGCCTGCGCCTGCAGGGCGCCCGGAATGTCGCCGACCGGGGTCGCGGCCGCAGGGCCCGGGTTCAGCGTGGCGGTCGCCAGGGCGGTCAGCACATCGGTCCCGCCCTGCTGGCCATCGCCTTCAGCGGTGTGCGTCCAGACGTCCAGCGGATTGTACCCGCCGCCCTGGGACTGTTGCGCCGCGTTGCCGCCGCGGGCGATGGTCCCTCCGATGGCGTCCGGATCAGCCATGACCCGCTCCGTCGAGCCGCTCCAGCTTGGCGCGGATGTCCGCGAGGCCGGCCTCCCGCACATCCTGCAGCGCCGGGTTGGTGATGCCCTCATATAGGCCCAGCGCGTAGCGCCAGACCCGGGTGGCCTCCTCCGGCCGGCCCAGCTCCTGATGCATCGCGGCGAGGTTGTCGCAGACGAAGGCCTCGCCGGGCCGGTTGCCCTGCGCCTTGAAGAACCGGCTGCCGACGCGCAGCGCCTCGAAGGCCTGCTCGAAACGGCCGAGGCGGTGCAGCGCGACGCCGAGATTGGTGTAGGTCATCGGCGCCAGCTCGTTCAGCCGATGCGCGACGCAGAGATCGCAGGCCCGGACGAAGGCCTCCACCCCCTCCTCCGGCCGTTCCGCAGCCAGAAGCGTGTTGCCGAGGCCGTAGGCCCCGATCGCCTGCTCCAGCGGCTCGTCGGCCGCCTCCGCGGCCTCGAGCTGCTGCCGCTGCAGCGTCTCGGCCCGCGCATAGTCCTTGTTCGCGAAGGCGAAGCCGGCCGCCATCATCAGCGCCCGCCGGTGATCCGAGGGGGAGGTCTGGCCGGATTGCTCCAGCATCGCGTTCACCCGCTGCTCCATCTCCTGCGGCGAGCACCAGAAGGTCTGAGTGCTCACGGTCGGATGCTCCGAGGCCAGCGCGGCGAGGCACGGCGAGCGCCTGTCGTCGAGCGCGACGAATTTCAACCGCGGGCTCGCGACCTTGTCGGCCAGGAAGGCGACCGAACGGGCGAAGCCGTCACGGTCCTCGACCGATTCCGGCCGCAGCAGGAAGACGAGGCTGCCAGCCCCCTCCGGCAGCGCCTCGGCGAGACGTTCGGCGCGCCGCAGGAACGGCCACGGCCCGCGCCCCGCCTCGTCTTCCGCGTCCTCGGCGGCGAGGCTGATGCCGGCTTCGGCCAGAGCCTCCGCATGCTGCGCCAGCTGCGCGTCCAGAGTGTCCTGAAGGGTGCCGAACCAGCCGACCGGATCGCCGAACGGCTCGTCATGGCCGATCAGCAGGTGCGGGAAATCGTCCTGCTCGTCCAGCCCGGCCAGCATGCGCAGGAGGATCGGGCGCATCTCCGGATCGATCAGGACGACACGGATCACCGGGCCCGCTTCGTCCATGAAATCCTCGAGCCCGTCGAGCTGTTCGGAGAAGAACGCCGTCAGAGGCATGCGCAGGCTCCCGCCTCGCGGTCAGACCTTGGGCAGCGGCGCCGGGCCCTTCGGCGATGCCGCGGACGGCTCTTCGGCGCCGTCTTCCGGGGCATCCGTCGCGGCCGGCTCGCCCGCCGGTTCCGGGGGGGTCCGGTCGGCGGGCGGATCGCCGGCCCCGAACGCAGCGGCACTGGCAGCCTGCGTCGCCAAGGCGCCTGCCCCACCCTGGGGCGGCATCGCGGCATTCTGCTCCGGTGCTTGCCCGGGGAGGCTGGCGAGCTCCGCTCGCGGCACCTCGGGGAAAGGAACGAGATCGGGGATCGAGGGAAGCATCCCCGGCGCCAGCTCGGTCAGGGCGGCGAGCGGAGACCCGCCTGACGCTGACGACAGCCCGCCTGCCGCCAGCCCGGCCAATTGCGGCTGCGGCGCGGACCCGGAAGCCGCCGTCTGCGCCGATCCTGGCGCATGCTGCATGAGCGGCCGCACCAGCTTGTTGGTGGCCTGATGGAGCGTGATGTCCTTCATGCCGTGGGCCGCCGCCATGGCCGGCGCCGAAATCTTGGCTCCGCCGAAGACCATATGGTCCTCCCTCTTGCTACGAAATTGGGTCAGTTCAGCCGGATCAGGGGGCCTTTCTGCGAGATGCCCTCGCCGTTCAGCTCCAGGGTCGACTCGGCCACCATCTTTTTGATGCTGTTCCGGCCGTTCGTCCTGACCCCTTCGCGATCGATCGCGACGAAATTGTTGTCCTGCGCCTGTGAGGCCACGACCGTCGTGTCCGAGTGAATCCCGATGCCCTTGGCGCTCATCTGGATGTGATGGGCACCGTCGCCGGCCACGTCATGGATGACCTCCTTGCCCCGGGCATGAATGCCTTTGCCGTCGATCGTGAGGAAATTGGGTGACTCTTCCCGCACGGCCTGGATCCGCTTGGTCGAGCGGATCCGGACGCCCTCGTCGCTCAGCTCGATCGCGTGCCCGCTGCCGAAGGAAATGGTGATGCCGCTCTCATCCATCCGGATCATGCTGCCCTTGTGCTGCAGCACGATGTCGGCGGGCGTCATCGTCGACATCGAATTCTGCACCGTGGTCATGTGCAGCATCTGCGCCGCTGCCGTGTAGGCGTTGCCGATGTTCAAGAGCTTGTTGTTATTGACCATCTCGCTGGCGTCCTTCTGCGCGTGCAGGAAGACTTCCTCGGCGCCGGCCTTGTCCTCGAAGCTCAGCTCATTGAAGCCGGCGCCGCCGGGGCTGGACGAGGATTTGAACGAGGTCCTGGTCTTGTTCGCCGGCAGGTCGAGCGGCGGCATCTGCTCTGCGTTCGGCACCACGCCGACCACCAAAGGCTTGTCCGGATCGCCCTCGACATAGGCGACCAGCACCTCCATGCCGATGCGCGGGATGGTCTGCGAACCCCAGCTGCGGCCGCCCCAGGGCTGGCTGACGCGCAGCCAGCAGGAATCCCCGTCATCGCCCTTGGCGTAGCGGTCCCAGGGGAAACGGACCTTGATGCGGCCATACCGGTCGGTGTGGATCTCCTCGCCAGGCGGGCCGACCACGGTGGCGGTCTGCACCCCGTCGATCCGCGGCTGCGGCGTCCGCAGCGCGGGCGTGTAGCGCACCGCCGCGGGGATGGCGACGAAGCTGTTGACATAGCCGGGCGGCGCACCGCCGTCGGCGGCGACATAGGTCGTGTCCTGCGCCGCGTGGCGCACCGAGACGACGGCATACTCCGCATTCTCGGCCGCGGCCGGGTGGCCGGTGAGGGTGAATTTCTGGCCCGGATGCAGGCGGCGGTTGCCGCTGTCGGCCTGCACCGTCTCGAACTGCGCCTCACGCGCCTCGATGCGGCGCTTGGTGATGTGGTCCGCGCGGTCCCGGTCGGTGAAGCGGCCGCCCCAGTGATAGATCTCGAAAGGCTTGTTCGCGCCGAGCGGCGCGAGCGAGGGCTGGTCCCGCATCTGCGGCGCCCGCGGCGTCTCGAAGTTCCAGTCGGCCTCGGCCACGCGTCCCGGCAGGAAGCTGAAGCGGCGGGTCCAGACCGTGATGTCGTTCAGGTCGACATTGGTCGTGGCGTAGCGGATCGTCGGCTCTTCGCCCGGCGTCCAGGCATGGGCCCCGTCTGCGACCACCAGCACGTGCCGCCCCGGCGCCCCGTCCTGGCCCGGCTCATGCCGGAACCACCAGGCCCAGCCCTCCTCCTCCAGCAGGCGGAAGATGAAGGTCAGGTCCGTCTCGTTGTACTGGACGCAGTATTCCCGCACTGCCTTGGGGCCGATCACCCCCTTGAAGTCGTGGTCGCGGATGTTCGCTTCCGCGAAGATCGTCTCCAGGATCTGCTGCGTCGTCTGGTGCTGGAAGATCCGGCAGTCGGAGGTGTGCCCGAACAGCCAGAGCCAGGGATGGGCGGTGACGGTGTAGGCGCGCATGCCGTCGCCCAGCATCGGGCCGGCCTCCAGCGCGCCGACCACGCCGGACCATTCCCGCCTGGCGCCGCCCGGCAGCTCCAGCGACCAGGAGACCGGCAGGCCGACCATATCCGCCGGCGTCACGTCCTGGTGCTTCGAGCGGACGCGGAGCCGGAACGAGAAGAGGGCGCAGATCTCCTCCTCCCCCTCCATGGCCTCGAGCAGGAAGACATCCGGCCCGATCGGCGTCTCGATCGCCAGAAGACGGCCCTGCTGCGTCAATGTTCCGACATAGTCGTGGAGCGTCATTGCACGCCTCCGCGCAAAACGGGAACCCAAGATCCCTGGGCAAGGCTGGCCCGACGGTTCTCGGCGACTGGGGCCGCCGATCTCGAACATTGGCGATTAGTATAAGGATGAGCAGGGAAATGTGGTCTGAATTTGATCCTGAGTGCCCATATAGGGCCAAATTTTAGCGTCAGATCCGCTGCGCGGCCCGGACCACCCGGGCCAGGAAGGCGTCGCGGTCGGCCGCGGCGGCGCGATTCATGCCGTAGAGGGCGAGGTAGCGCACCGGCGCCCGGGGGCGGATCAGGCCGCCCAGCCAGCGGCGCACCAGCTTGCGCGGCGGGTCGCCCATCAGCATGGTGGCCCAGCGCGGGCCGCCATAGGAGACGACCGCCGTCAGGGCGCGGATGTGCTGCAGGTTCGGCCGCGCCCTTCCGTCCTTTAGCACGAAGGAAACGCCGGGCAGCATCACCCGGTCGAAGAAGCCCTTCAGGATCGCCGGGAAGCCGAAATTCCACACCGGCGCCATGACCACCAGCGCCTCGGCCCGCAGCAGCCGCTCGACATAGGCTTCGACCGGCCGGCGGTTGACCGACAAGTCGTGGTAGTGAAGCCGCTCCTCCCGCGTGAGGATCGGGTCGAAGCCCTCGGCGTAGAGGTCGCAGTCGTCGACCTCGTGCCCGGCCCGGCGCAGCGCCTCCACCATCGCCCGGTGCAGCGCGGCATGGAAGCTGGTCTCGACCGGATGCGCGAACAGCACCAGGACGCGCATCCGGTCAACCCGCCGCCTGCAGCCCCGGGAACAGGTAGATGCGGCCGGAGTTCAGGTCGTAGTCCGGGTCGTCCCAGCCGATCATCTTGCCGGGGTTGAGCAGGCCGCGCGGGTCGGTCTCGCGCTTGAAGGCCAGCTGCACCGCGTCGGTGCGCTTCATCCCGCCCTCCTCCAGCGTGTAGCGGTGCGGGTTGAAGATCAGGCAGCCATGGTCCTCGTGGATGCGGATGATCTCGTCGAGCCGCTCCTCGCTGGTGAAGCGCACGATCGGCAGGCCGGAGCAGGTGACGTTGCCGTCGAAGTGGATGATCTCGAGATGCCCGGGCACCTCGTCGCCGAAGATCCGGGTCATCTCCTTGACCAGCCGCAGATGGTCGGGGAAGGGGTACAGCACCTGCAGATAGGTGATGGTCGGGTCGATCTTGATCGCCCTGAGGGTGGTGTGGTTCCAGGTCAGCTCGTAGAGCGGCGGCAGGCCCTTCTTCTCCTCCTCAGTCGCCGTGTCGGCGCGGAACAGCACCTTGCCCTTCGACCGCTTCATGAAGGCCTCGAAGCCGCCCATGGCGAAGTCGGCCACCATCAGCAGGGCCACCGACTGGTCGCGGCGCAGGAATTTCCGGTGCTTGAGGAAATAGTCATAGGGCACCGGCGCCGCGACCGGCGCGATCTCCTTCAGCAGCAGGCCGTCGGCCCGGCCGATCTCCTCACTGAAGCGCACCGCGTCCATCCAGTCGTCGAAGCCGACGATGACGTCGACCCAGTCCGGCGCCGCGGCCAGCGGAATCTCGACCTCGGTGATGATGCCGTTGGTGCCGTAGGCGTGCAGCGCCTTCAAGAGGTCCTCGCCGGACAGGTCGAGGACGCGCGGCTCCGCCTCCATCGTCACCAGGCGCACGCGCATGACGTTGCCGAGATTGCGCAGGCCGCCCCAGCGGATCGAGCCGACGCCGCCGGAGCCGCCGGCCAGGAAGCCGCCGATCGTCGCCATCCGGTAGGTGGAGGGGAACAGCCGCATCTCCTGCCCGACCTTGGCCCGGGTCTGCACATCCATCTGGGCCAGCACCGCGCCGGCCTCGGCCGTCACCGCGCCGGGGCGGATCGCCGTGACCCGGTTCATCCGGGCCAGGTTCAGCACCATGCCGCCCGACAGCGGCATGGCCTGGCCGTAATTGCCGGTCCCGGCGCCGCGCGGCGTCACCGGCACGCCATGGGCATAGGCCGCTTTCAGCGCCTGCACCACCTCGGCCTCCGAGGTTGGCGACACGACGAGGTCGCCGGTGACGTGCTCCAGCTGCCGCTTCAGCACCGGCGAGTACCAGAAGAAATCCTGGCTCTTCTGCTTCACCAGCACCGGGTCTTCGGTGACCCGCAGCCCCTCCAGGTCGCGCTTCAGCGCCGCAAGATCGGTCATGCGTGCTCTCCCTCGGCGGCGGGCGCCAGCAGCGCGTCCAGCTCGCGGTAATCCGGCAGGGTGGTGTCGATCGCCCGGCCGTTGCGGACCACGATCCGGTCGGCCTGGGGGCGGGACAGCAGCTCGGTCCAGCTGCGGGCGCGCAGCAGCACCAGGTCGGCGCCACCGCCCGGGGCCAGGCGGCCGAGATCGGGGCGGCCCAGCACCTCGGCCGGGGTCGCGGTCACCGCCCGCGGCCAATCCCCGACCGGGTGGTCGAGATGCAGGATGCGCGTCGCCTGCGTGTAGACCTCGAGCACGTCGAGATCGCCATAGGCATAGAAGGGGTCGCGGGTGTTGTCGGAGGCGACCATCACCGGGATGCCGCGCGCCTTCATCTCGTGCAGCAGCGTCACCCCGCGCCAGCGCGGCGTGGCGCCGGCCCGGCGGTCCTGCAGATACATGTTGCACATCGGCAGCGACACGATGGCAAGGCCGGCCTCGGCGACAAGGTCCAGCGTGCGGTCGACCACCTCCTCCGGCTGCCGGGCCAGGGAGCAGCAATGGCCGACCAGCACCCGGCCGCGGAAGCGGTGGCAGATCGCCGCCGCGGCGATCAGCGCCAGCGACCGCGCCGCCGGGTCACCGGTCTCGTCGGCGTGGAAGTCGAGGTCGAGCCCGTGCTCGATCGCGTGGCGGAACAGCCGGTCGATCCCGGCCTCGACGCCCGGAACCATGTAGGTGACGGCGCCCAGGATGCCGCCATGGGCGCGCACCGTTCGGCTGAGATCGTCGAAATACGGGTCGTCCAGCAGCCGGTCGATGCCGACCAAGGCCGAGCCCTGCAGCTCGATCCGCCCGGCCCACTCCTCACGCAAAGCGGCGAAAACCGACCAGGAGATGCTGTGCTGCGGCGGGTCGCTGTCGATATGGGTGCGGATCAGCCGCGTGCCGTGGGCGACGGCGCAGCGCAAGCTGAACTCCATCCGCGCCCGCACATCCGCCGCCGACCAGTGCACCGCCCGGTCCGCCCGCACGGCGGTGAGGGCGCCATCGAAGCTGCCGTCCCGGTTCGGCCCGCGCGGCCAGATATGGCCCTTGTCGAGATGGGTGTGCGCCTCGATGAAGGCCGGCCACACCATGCCGCGGTCGAGGTCCAGCGCCGGCAGGCCGTCCGGGGCGGGGCTGCCGGCGGGGCGGATCGCGGCCAGGGTGCCGCCGTCGATGGTCAGGTCGACCCGGGCCAGGCCTTCATGGTCCGGCGCCAGCTCGGTGCCCTCGACCAGGCAGGCCGGGACGGTGGCGTTGGTCAGCCGATAGCGCCGGGCGTCCGGCGGTGGAGCGAAGCCGGGCATGATCAGTTCTCCCGCCGGACCGCGCTTTCGTGCCAGCGCCGCAGCAGCAGATGCGACATCAGGCTGGTCAGGGCGAAGATGGCGAGGCCGGTCAGGGTGATCAGGATCAGGGCCGCGAACAGCCGCGGCACGTTCAGCCGCCGCCCGGCCTCGAGGATGCGGAAGGCCAGGCCCGACTGCGCCCCGGCCGAGCCGGCCGCGAACTCCGCCACCACCGACCCGATCAGCGCCAGGCCGCCGCCGATGCGCAGCCCGGTGGCGAAATAGGGCAGGGCGGCCGGGATGCGCAGATGCAGCAGGGACTGCCAGCGCGAGGCGCCGTACAGCTCGAACAGGTTCAGGAGGTTGTGGTCGGTGCTCTTCAGCCCTTGGGTGGTGTTCGACAGGATCGGGAAGAAAGCGACGATGAAGGCGCAGATCAGCAGCACCGATTCGGTCGAGGGCGCGTAGATGATGATCAGCGGCGCGATCGCCACGATCGGGGTCACCTGCAGCACCACGGCGTAGGGGTAGAAGGCCAGCTCCAGCCAGCGCGACTGGATGAACAGGATGGCCAGCGCCACGCCGCCGACCAGCGCCGCGGCCAGCGCGGCGAAGGTGATGGTCAGCGTCACCGCCAGCGCCGCGGACAGGATCGGCCAGTCGCTGACCATGGTCGCGGCCACCTCGGTCGGCGCCGGCAGGATGTAGCGCGGCACCTGATAGGCCGTAACGTACCACTGCCACAGCGCGACGAAGGCGGCGAAGGCGACCACCGGCACCGCGATCCGCGCCGCCATTTCCCGGAGGCGCCCGGGATCCGCCCGCCGGGCCTCGGCGATCGCGGCCTCGTCCTCGGCCTGGATTTCGATCTGAGTCATCGCTGCTCCGCCGCCACCATGATCGCCCGCATCAGCGCGTCCGACACGGTGCGGCAGCGCTCGTTATAGGGCGTGGACATCCGGTATTCGTTGCCGCGGGGGTAGGGCGCGTCGACCGCCACCTCCTCGATCACCCGGCCCGGCCGCGCCGCCATCACCACGATCCGGGTCGAGAGATAGACCGACTCGAACACCGAATGGGTGACGAAGACGATGGTCCAGTTCTGGCCCTGCCACAGCCGCAGCAGGTCGTCGTTCAGCTTGATCCGGGTGATCTCGTCCAGCGCCGCGAAGGGCTCGTCCATCAGCAGCAGCTTCGGCCGGGTGACCAGGGCGCGGGCGATCGACACCCGCATCTTCATGCCGCCCGACAGCTCGCGCGGATAGGCGTCGGCGAAGCGGTCGAGCCCGACCATCGCCAGCGCCTCCATCACCCGGTCGCGCGCCGCCGCCCGCGACAGGCCCTTCAACCGCAGCGGCAGCCAGACATTCTTGAACACCGTGGCCCAGGGCATCAGCGTCGGCTCCTGGAAGACGAAGCCGACCTCGCCCTCCGGCGCGCCGCGGGCGCCGCCGTTCGGCCAGCGGATGGCGCCGGCGGAAGGGGCGCCGAGCCGGGCGATCAGCCTGAGGGCGGTCGACTTGCCGCAGCCCGAGGGGCCGAGCAGGCTGACGAACTCGCCCTCGCGGATGTCGAGGGTCATGGCGGAGAGGGCGAGGGTGCCGTTGGCGAAGCGCTTCGACACGCCGTCCAGCGACACCAGCACCCGGCCGCCGGCGGCGCTGTCCCCGGGCGCGGTCAAGCCGGCCGTGTCCACCTCAGCCGCCGGCCAGCTTCTTGTAGAGGTCGAGGCCGACACCCTTGCAGACGAAGCGGTTGGTGAAGGCCTTGCTCACCTCCAGCCCGGCGTCCAGCACCCCGGCCTTTACCATGCTGTCGTAGAAGCGCTGGTAGCGCTCCGCGCTCTGGCAGCCGATGCCCTGGGTCTCGGCGTCGCCGGCGATGACGATGTGCTGGGTCTTGAGCTGCTCCAGCCCATAGGCCAGCTGCTCGTCCGTCATCTCCGGATTGTCCTTCTTGATCAGGGCATTGGCCGCGGCGTGGTCGCCGTAGAGATAATTGTACCAGCCGATGATCGAGGCATCGACGAAGCGCTGCACCAGCTCCGGGTTCTGATCGATCAGCGACTGCTGCACGGCGATGGTGTTGGCATAGGCCTCGTAGCCGTTGTCGGCGAGCAGGAAGACCTTGGGCTTCCAGCCGGCCTGTTGCTCGATGTCCCGCGGCTCCGAGGTCAGATAGCCCTGCTGGCCCGATTTCGGGTCGGCGATGAAGGGGGCGGGGTTGAAGGTGTAGGGCTTGTACTGCTCGTCCCGGAAACCGGGATAGGCGGATTTCAGCCAGCGGAAATAGGTGTCGTAGCCCTCGCCGGACAGGAACAGCGTGTCCAGCTTCGCGAAGTCGCCGATGGTCTCGATCCCCTGGTCGGGATGGGCCATCAGGATCTGCGGGTCCTTCTGGAAGATGGCGCCGATGTTGGTCACCGGCACCCCTTCCTTGACCGAATCGAAGGCGTCCAGCGTGCCGCCCATGAAGAAGTCGATCTGGCCGGCGATCAGCCGCGCCCGGTTCGCCGCCTGCGGCCCGCCCATGACGATGCTGACGTCCAGGCCGAACTTGGCGTAGGTGCCGTCCGCCACCGCCTGGTAGTAGCCGCCGTGCTCGGCCTGGGCCAGCCAGTTGGTGCCGAAGCTGATCTTATCGAGCGCGAAGGCCGCGCCGGCCGCCAGCCCCGCCGTCAGGCCGAGGGCGAGACCGAGGACCCGTCCGAAGAGTTGCATGAAGCCGATCCCATTGTCGTTTTTCTGCCGCAGCGCCGAAGACGATAGGATGCAACGGCCATGCCATCTGCCCCTGGTTCCAGGAACTGCCGCGGCCGCGGCTGGCGCCGCCCATCGGGTGCCCAACCGATGGGCAGCCTAGCTGAGATTTCCGGCACGCGGCAACCTTGCGCCCGACCAGCCGTCGGCCCTACGGTTCCTTGGCCTTTGCGGGAGACGGACCCCTTGTCGCGCGCCATCACCCCCGCCGGACTCCGGCCGCCCTTCGCCCGCTACAGCCACGCCGTCGAGGTGCCGGCGGGCAGCCGTCTGGTGTTCTGCTCCGGCCAGCTCGGCATCGGCCCGGACGAGGCGGTGCCGCCGACGGTCGAAGGCCAGACCGAGCTGTGCTTCGAGAACATCCGCGCGATCCTGGCGGAGGCCGGGCTGGACCTGTCCCACATCATCCGCATCAACGCCTTCGTCACCGGGCGGGAGCATCTGAAAGGCTACATGGCGGTGCGCGACCGCTACGTCGCCGACCCGCCCCCGGCCTCCACCCTGATGATCGTCTCCGGCTTCTCCCGGTCGGAATTCCTGGTCGAGGTGGAAGTCGTCGCCGCCGGCCCCGCCGCCTGAAAGGACCCAGCCCATGCTGCCGAAGCGCCACTGGCACGAGATGACGACGCTCGACTTCCGCGACGGCGGGGCGGAAGGCTGGATCGCGGTGCAGCCGGTCTGCGCCATCGAGCAGCACGGGCCGCATCTGCCGGTCTACACCGATACCTGCATCGCCGAAGGCATGGTGCAGCGGGTGCTGGAGCTGCTGCCGGAAGACCTGCCGGCGACCTTCCTGCCGATCCAGGCGGTCGGCAAGTCGAACGAGCATATCGCCTCGCCCGGCACCCTGACGCTGTCCTGGGAGACGCTGACGCGATACCTGATCGAAATCGGCGAGAGCGTGCGGCGGGCCGGCGTACGCAAGCTGATCCTGATCAACTCCCATGGCGGCAACGTGCCGATCCTCGACGTGGTGGCGCGCGAGCTGCGGGTCCGGCACGGCATGCTGGCGGTGCATTCGGCCTGGTCGCGCTTCGGCAACCCGGAGGGGCTGTTCCCGCCGGAGGAGTCGACCTACGGCATCCATGGCGGCGACATGGAGACCTCGGTGATGCTGCATCTGCGCCCCGACCTGGTGCGGATGGAGCTGGCGCAGGATTTCCGATCGACCCAGCTCGACTTCATCCGGGACTTCGCGCATCTGCGGGCGCATGGCGTGTCGCAGTTCGGCTGGATGGCGCAGGACCTCAACCCCGGCGGCGCGGTCGGCAACGCCGCCAATGCCTCGGCGGAGAAGGGACGCAAAGTGGTCGACCACCAGGCCGCCGCCTTCGTCGCCCTGTGCCGCGACGTGCACGGCTTCGACCTGTCGCGGCTGTGGGCGGAGTGATCCAACGTCGAGCACTGTCGTTCCAAAGAAGCTGTCCGAGCTACCCCCTCACCCTCCCATTCGCTGACGCGAATGGGCCCCTCCCTCTCCCCGAGGAGAGGGATTCTGGAGCGGCGCGTCTTATCACCTCTCCCCTGGGGAGAGGTCGAAATCGCGTCAGCGATTTCGGGTGAGGGGGCGGTCCCGGCCTATCGGACAGAGACTTAGGCCGGTGTGAACACCTCAACCGGGCTCCGCACGCCGCGCAGGGTCTGGGGGCCGAGGCAGCGGAAGCGCTCCGGCGCCGCCAGCGCCTCGACGAAGCGGCGGCTGACCACCATCGGCACGTCCAGCGCGCCGCACAGATGCTCGAGCCGGGCGGCCTCGTTCACCGCCGGGCCGATGATGGTGAAGTCCAGGCGCCGGCCGGACCCGACATTGCCGTACAGCACGTCGCCGACATGCAGCGCCACATCCAGCGTCATCACCGGCGCGCCCTCGGCGGCCCGGCGATCGTTGATCGCGGCGATCCGGTCCAGCGCTTCGGTGGCGGCGTCCAGGGCCCGGCCGCAGGTCTCGGCCGGATCATCCTCGGCGAAGGCGAAGGTGGCCAAGAGGCCGTCGCCCATGAACTTCAGCACCTGTCCGCCGCGCTCCTCGACCGGCGTCGCCAGCGCGTCGAGATAGTCGTCGAGCATCGTGACCAGTTGGTCCTGCGGCAAGGCATCGGCCAGGGCGGTGAAGCCGCGCAGGTCGCCGACCAGGATCGCGGCCGAGATGGTCTCGACCGAACCGCGGCGGATCTCGCCGTGCAGCACCCGGCGGCCGACATCGCGGCCGAGATAGGTGCCCAGCACGGTGCGGAAGGCGGCGAGGTCGATGCTGATCCGGATGGCGGCCCCGAAGGCGGGCATCAACTCGTCGATCGCCCGCACCTCCGCCGCGGTGAAGCCGCCGGGCCGGTCGGTGGCCAACGATACCGCAGCCCCGGTGCGCAGCGGGTGCAGCGCACCGTCGAAGGCGAAGGGCAGGACGAAGCAGAGATAGTCGGTGGCGCCGGCGGCGCGGAACTCGGCCAGGACCGGGAAGCGGTCCACCCCTTCGCCCTGCTCCAGCCGGTAGCGGGTCAGCCGCACGACGGTCTCGGCCCGGGCGGCGGCGGGATCGCAGGCAGCCTTCTGCGCGGCGATGACCGCCTCATAGATCGGGCTGGGGCTCGCGATCTTGCCCCAGGAGCCGTGGCCGTACTCCTCGCTCTGCCGGCCGCCCTGGCGGGTCCAGATCAGGCCGAACGCCTCCATCTGCGGGTGCAGCGTGGTGGCCGAAAGATAGGCCCGCCACAGCGGCATGCCGGCCGCGAGCAGCCGGTCGGCGAAGCCTTCGGCGACATCCGACACCGGCCCGGCCATCAGCGCCTGGTTGCCCAGCCAGCGGCGTACACCGGCCAGGGCGGCGGCCGTCGCGGCGGGCAGGTCACCCACGCGACAGCCCCCGCGCCTCCAGCGCGGCGAGATAGGCGCGCCACAGCTCGTCCTGGCGGGTGGCGAGCTCGTGCAGATAGGTCCAGGAGTAGATGCCGGTGTCGTGGCCGTCATCGAACACCAGGCGCACCGCGTAGTGGCCGACCGGCTCGACCGTGGTGATCGCGACATTGCGCTTGCCGGCGACGATGGTCTTCTGCGACGGGCCGTGGCCCTGCACCTCGGCCGACGGGCTCTCGACCCGCAACAGCTCGGCCGACAGGGTGACGTGCAGCCCGTCGTCGAAGCGCAGCTCCAGCACGCGCTCGGCCCGCTTCAGCCGGATCTCGACCGGCCGGGCGGCGCTGCCGGTCAAAGGCGGGCTGCCCATGTTGCTCATCGCGTTAGCGCCGCGCGTCGGGGTCGAGCGGCCGGGCCTCGTCGACCAGCATGATCGGGATGCCGTCGCGGATCGGATAGGCCAGCCGCGCCTGGTCCGAGATCAGCTCCTGCGCCTTGGCGTCGTAGCGCAGCGGCGTCTTGGTCAGCGGGCAGACCAGCATCTCGAGGAGGCGCGGATCGACGGCCGTCGGGCTGCTGGGGGTGGAGGGGCCGGTGGCCTCGGGGGTCTCGTTCATGGCACGGGTTCCGGGAACAGGTCCGTCAGTGGCGCACGCGGCCGGCATGGCCGCCATGGATCGCCATCCGGATGATCGATAGCATGACTTCGGTGCGCTCGCAGAGATCCTTCGCCTCGAGCAGCGCCTGCTTCTCCTGCGGCTCGAACGGACAGATCATGGCGAGGGAGGTGACCAGGCGCTCATCCGGCGTCTGGCCGATCGCCTCCCAGTCGGCGGACAGGCCGGCGATGCGGAAATAGTCGGCCAGCGCCCGGTCCAGCCCGGCGCGGTCGATCGGGGCCGGGGCCGGCTGGGCCATGTCGGCGGCGAAGCCGGCCCAGCCCGGCCGCACCCGGCGATAGCCGCGCTGCTCCTCCAACTCCTCCTCCACCCGGAACCGGCACAGCCCGGTCAGGGTGATCAGGTAGCGGCCGTCATCGGTCTCGTCGAAGCTGGTGATCCGCCCGGCGCAGCCGACGGCGTAGAGCGGCGGCGGCGCCGCGCCCCAGTGGCCGGGGCGTGGCTGGATCATGCCGATCAGGCGGTTGCCGGCCAGCGCGTCCTCGACCATGGAGAGATAGCGCGGCTCGAAGATGTTGAGGGGCAGAAGGCCGCGCGGCAGCAGCAGGACCCCGGGCAGGGGAAAGACCGGCAGGTCGGTGCCGAGATCCTGGAAGCTGGGCGCGCGCGGCCCCCTCTTCATGTCTTGATCCGCGTCATGAAAACAGGAGCGAGGACAACCGACGCCGGCCGGAGAGGGTCAAGGGGTCGGTCGGGCCCATGGCCTCGAACAGCTTCACGAGCTGCCTGCGCGCCGCCTGCTCGTTCCATTCGCGGTCGCGGCGGAACAGCTCCAGCAGCTCGTCCACCGCCGCCTCGCGCTGGCCGGCGCCATAGAGGGCGGTGGACAGCTCGAAGCGGGCCTCGTGGTCGTTCGGGTTGGCCTCCAGACGCTGGCGCAGCCCGGCCAGGCCGGCGATGGCGGCAGCGCTCTGCTCGGCCAGCTCCAGCGCGCTCTTCGCCGCCAGAACGTCGGCATGGCGGGCCAGGTCGGGGCTTAGGCTGTCCAGGAACTGCTTGGCCTGCTCGGTCTCGCCCAGCGCGATCAAGCAGCGGGCCAGGCCGGCCGCGGCGGGGGCGCTGTCGGGGGCATGTGCCAGAACATGCTGATAGATGCCGGCCGCCTCCTCGACGTTACCGGCGTCGAGCACGCTCTTGGCCTCGGCCAGCAACTGGTCGACATGATCGTGGGCGTCATGGCCCGCCAGCTGCACCAGCTTGTCGATGAAGCTCTTGACCTGGCTTTCCGGCACCGCGCCCATGAAGCCGTCGACCGGCCGGCCCTGGTAGAAGGCATAGACCGTCGGCACCGACTGGATGCGCAGCTGCGCCGCCAGGGCCTGGTTCTGGTCGATGTCAATCTTGACCAGCCGGACCTTGCCCTTTGCGGCCTGGACCTGCTTCTCCAGGATCGGCCCCAGCGTCTTGCAGGGCCCGCACCAGGTGGCCCAGAAGTCGACGATGACCGGCACCTCCATCGAGGCCTCGATCACATCGGCGCGGAAGCCGGCGGTGCTGCTGTCCTTGATCACCGGTGCGGCGCCGCCGGCGGCGGCGTTGAGAAGGGCGTCCATGGCGTTGTCCCAGGTCTGGTATTGATCTGTACCGGAGGCCGGCGGCGGCAAGCGGCAGCGTCAGCCGCCGTCAGGCGCGGCCTCCGCCGGTGGCGTGACGGTGGCCGGCTCCGCCGGCAGGGTGACGGGGTCGAGATCGACGATATGGGGTTCGTGGCCGCAGCCGGCAATGAAGGCCAGAAGGCCGGCAGGCTCGATCGCCGTGGTCATGGTGTTGACCAGCGGGTGGAAGTGCAGGGTGCCGTGCCGCATCATGTCGGCGTCCAGCACCACGGTCACGCGCCGCGCCGTGTCGTTGATCAGGGCGAAGGGCGTGACCGAGCCGGGGGTGATGCCGAGCGCCTCCATCAGCCGGTCGGGCGACCCGAAGGACAGCCGGCCGGAGCCCAGGAGGTCGCCCAGCGCCCTCAGGTCGATGCGCCGCTCCTCCTCGCTGACCACCAACCATTCCTGCCCCTTCTTGTTGCGCAGGAACAGGTTCTTGGAGTGCCAGCCGGGCAGGAGGCCGCGCAGGTGGCGCGATTCCTCGACCGTGAACACGGCCTCGTGCTCATGCGTCGTGACCGGGACGCTGAGCGAGCGCAGCCGCGCGAACAGGTCCTCCGGCGTGGCACACGGCCGGGCGGCGGTGGCGGGCGCGGATGATTCGGCGATGGTGCTGTCGGGCGCAGTCATGGCCCGGTGTTATACGAGCCTGCAGCCGGGCTTCCAAGCCCGGCCCCGCCCGGCGTTTCGCCGCGCCGTCCCGGGGCCGAAAAAATTTCCGCATTTAGATGCTTGCAAATCCCGCGGCATCGGATATAACCCGCGACCTCGACGGCGCTCCGGCGCCGACGACGCCAGAGCGGGCGTAGCTCAGGGGTAGAGCACAACCTTGCCAAGGTTGGGGTCGAGGGTTCGAATCCCTTCGCCCGCTCCAGTTTCTCCCAGGAAAATCAGTGGCTTGGCAGATTGCGGATCCGAGGCCGCCTCGTGCCGTTCGGTGTTGGTCAACACTTGGTCACCACGATTCTCATGGCGACCTGAAGCAGGTGGGTCGCCAACGCTGCGATTGGATGATCCGCGGTTGAGGCCGACTCGGGCGATGCCATGCGAGCCGTCGTCAGAGCGGCCAGTCCGTTTGCCTCCGCCGCGATCGCCCGGTCGTGGGCTCCTGACGCTGGCTGGCGCCGCCGCGGCGTCAAGCCCGGCCCGCACCGGACCGTGTTGGGCCTGACGCCGCGGCCTGATGGCGCCGGCCCTTCGCCTCCTCGCCCTCGATCGGAGGGCGATCGCAACGGAGGCAACCATGTCCCATCCCCTCATTACCGACGCGCAGCGGGCCGAGCTCCTCGCCAATGGCACCCGCACCGCGGCCGGTGAGACGATCGATCCCTATCCCGTCGTCAAGCTCTTCACCCCAGACGCCGGCGCGACTTGGCTTCTCACCGAGCTCGACCCGGCCGATCCGGACCTCGGTTTCGGCCTTTGCGACCTCGGCCTGGGCTTTCCCGAACTTGGCTCGGTGCGGCTGTCTGAGATCACCGCCGTTCGCGGCCGGCTCGGGCTTCCGGTCGAGCGCGACCGCTTCTTCCGGGCTGACCGGCCGCTGAGCCGATACGCCGAAGAGGCACAACGCCTCGGGATCATCCGGGCCTGATGCGCCTTTCCGCGCCCTGCCTTCGGGCAGGGCGCTTCTTTTATGTCTGCAGTTCCGGATCTCAGGTAATGCGGCGAGCGGGACGGCACAGCCACCACCGTAGTCGCTGTGCGCACCGTCCCGCTCGAATCTATCCCCGACGGAGCGGGGTGGGCGTCGCTTGCCTGTAGGCCCGCCGCGCCGGTCCGCAACGTGCTGCGCGCGTCCTCCACTCCGTTCCGGCCCTGCCGCTCATCCTGCGCACCGCCGCGACCACCCCGACCAGGTGCGGACCGCCTCCCTCGGCGGGCCTGCCGGCCGCTCTCCGCCGCCCACCCCGCTGTGTCGGGGAAAGGCGCGGTGGCCTTGTCAAAGGAGAGCGACCATGACGACAATCATTCGCGACATCCCGCTGTCGAAGCTCGTGCCCTCGGCACAGAACGTCCGCCGAATGGCACGGGAGAGTGGGATCGAGGAACTGGCGGCGAGCATCGCTGCGCACGGCCTGCTGCAGAGCCTGTCGGTCCGGCCGGTGCTGGACGGGGAGGGGGCCGAGACCGGCAAATACGAGGTGATCGGCGGCGGCCGGCGCCTCGCCGCGCTCAAGCTGCTGGCCAAGCGCAAGCAGGCCCCGAAATCCGCGCCCGTCCCCTGTGTTATTGTCGAGGGGAAGGGCGAGGAACTGTCCCTGGCCGAGAACGTGGTGCGCGAGAACCTGCATCCGGCCGACCAGTTCGAGGCCTTCAAGCGTCTCGCGGACGAGCGCGGTCTCGGGGCGGAGGAGATCGCGGCCCGCTTCGGCGTGACGCCGCAGGCGGTGCGGCAGCGGCTGCGGCTCGGCGCCGTCAGCCCGAAGCTGATGCAGGTCTATCGCGACGGCGGGTTGACGCTGGAGCAGTTGATGGCTTTCGCCGTCACCGAGGACCACGCCCGCCAGGAGGACGCCTTCGCCCGGCTGTCCTGGAACCGGGAGCCCGCTTACATCCGGCGGATGCTGACCGAGGGGCATGTCTCGGCCCGCGACCGCCGGGCCGTGTTCGTTGGCGCTGCCGCCTATGAGGCGGCAGGTGGAATCATTGTCCGCGACCTGTTCACCGAGGACGGCGGCGGTTGGTTCGAGGATGCTGGCCTGCTCGACCAGCTGGTGCTGGAGAAGCTGGAGCAGGTGGCGGAGGAGGTTCGGGCCGAGGGCTGGAAATGGGTGGAGGTCTACATCGACTACCCCTATGCCCACGGCCTCAGCCGGGCCTATCCGCAGCCAGTGGAACTCACGCCCGAAGATCAGGCGAGGCTCGATGTGCTCTCGGCAGAGTGGGACGAGTTGGCCCAGCAGTATGGCGGGATCGATGATCTGCCGGAGGAGGTCGCCGCCCGTCTGGATGCGCTGAATGCCGAAATCGAGCGGCTGTCGGCACAGCGGCATGCCTATGACCCGGACCTGATCGCCCGCAGCGGGGTCTATGTGGTGCTCGGCCATGACGGCGCCGCCCGGATCGAGCGGGGCTTCGTCCAGCCGGAGGACGAGCCGGAGGCGGAGAGCGCAGACCCCGCCGCGGAGGATGCGGACACAGGCGAGACGGACGGGGAGACTGTCACGGACGAGGATGAGGGCGACCGCGACGCCGACAAGCCGTTGTCGGACACTCTGGTCCGCGACCTCATGGCCCATCGGACGCTGGGGCTGCGGATCGCGCTCGGCGAGAGCCCGGACGTGGCGCTGCTCGCAGTCACGCACGCCCTGGCCGCACGGACCTTCTTCCGGGGCGAGGACGACGGCTCCTGCCTCGACATCCGCCCGAATTCGGCCTTCCTGGGCGGGCATGCGGATGGCATTGCCGACACGGCGGCGGCACAGAAGCTTGGAGAGCGCCATGCCTCTTGGGCCACGCAGATGCCAGCGGATGTGGCCGATCTGTGGAAGTTCGTCGTCGGCCTCGACCATGACAGCCGGATGGCCCTGCTTGCCCATTGTGCGGCGCTGACCGTCTTCGCGGTGAGGATCCCCTGGGATCCGCGACCGAAGGCGCTGGCGATGGCGGATGCGCTGACCCAGGCACTCAGCCTCGACATGACGACGTATTGGTAGCCGACGGCGCGGAGCTACTTCGGGCGGGTTACGAAGGCGCACATCCTCGCCGCCGTGCGCGAGGGCGTTTCGGATGAGGCGGTGGAGCGGATGGCGGGCATGAAGAAGCACGAGATGGCAGAGGCCGCGGAGGCGCTTCTGGCCGGAACCGGCTGGTTGCCGGCGCTGCTCCTGACGTCAGGCGCGGAGCCAGGCACGAGCGTCGATACGGCCCGAGGCGGGCGATATGCGGACGCTGCTGAATAGCACCACCTGGCCGGGGTTGCAGAGCGGCCCCGGCTTCTTCCCAGGCCTGAAATCCGTCAGCGATCTGCGGAATACCGCCATCCGCCTTCGTCGCGCTCGGGTCATGAGATTGCTGGCCGTCGCAAAGATGTTCGGCTCCACGGCTGCGACTCGGTTAATGCTTTAGGAAGCGCGCTGTCGCTGCCCCTGAGCTCGCCAGCGACCGTCACAAAGGCGAGACAATGGTATACGAGACCCACTACAAGCACGACGGCTAGCCACAGCATGCTCAATCGGATGAGCGCCCGGCGGCAAGCGGCCAGTCATATTGTTCACGTATTAGGTTCCGCACCGCCGCCAGGCAGGGGGCCGGAAGACGGTCTTCAAAGAGTGACATGAGTTCAGCCAACAGCTCCTGACGCGCCTCCTGCTCGACGCTTTCGCGATCAATGCTGGGTGTCGCGGCCGCTACGCGTGAGACAGCTTCGGTCTTCATGTCCACCAGCTGAAACGATAGATGTTGCAACGCGGCTTGGGCCTCGGGATCGGCGTTGCGCGATGCGCGGGCGACCTCCTTCTGCAGCTTGGTCACATCGGCCGACAGTGTCAGCGTCTTGTCCGTATTGCGAAAATTGTTGCGACGAAGCGATTCAAGTTCCTCGTTGAACCGTTCCGTGCGGTCGCTCAGTTTTTGAAGCGTGAGCTGTCCCTGATTCGACACACTTTGTGCGGAACGACCGGCCTCGGCACAGACTTTCTTGGAAATGTCTGTTCGAATTTGCCGCCAAGCGGCAGTGTCCTCAAAGCCGTCTCGCCGTGCATTCGGTGTCACTGCCTTAAGATCGACGAATATTTCTCCAACGAACCAGTCTTGATAGCGTGCATTCGACTTGGCGAGTTTCTGAAAGATCTCGCGGACAACGTCCTCGCCATCGATCTGAATATTCTTTGCGCGCATGCGTATGCCGCGAACAGCAGAGTCAATGTATGAGCCGGGTGTTGATTTCTTCCCGAGCCACGCCCACCATCGGCGAGATTCTCCCTCGAAGAATTCAATCTCCGAAAGGGGCACAAGGTCGGGAGCGTCCTGCACCTCATATTTGTTTGTGAATGGTTTAAAGATTGGCAAATCCGGTTCACCAACCTGCTCAATGACGAGGTCAACTTCTTCGATAGAGATGCCGACCTTCTTCCCAAATTCTCGGATATCTTCTCGGTGATTGAATGAATCACCGTAAGGCGCTGGCGCCACCTGCGAGAGGAAACGCTCCATCAACTTGGGTTGACTGCATTCGTCGGGCGCTTCGCTGAAGCCCTTGAGCTTGACCTCAAAGAAAGACGGAATCTCCGGATCGACCTCGCTGATCGTCACACTGACGCAACGAGTCAAAAGCTCCTCAGCAGTAAGCTCGCTAGCTCGGGCCGGAGCCATCAGCTTACGCATTTCTCGGGCGTCGAAAACGACCTGGGTCTGCTCCGCTTCGCCTGTTGATTTAGTGGTGAAGGTAACAGTGTCGCTGAATACGATTCCGGCGAGCCGCCCAATTCCACGAAAGCCCGCATCGGTTGTGTAGTCCTTCCGCGAGGCGCCGATAGAAGTAAGCGTTTCCGAGGCAATCCTTACAGGAAGACCTGCCCCATTATCCCGAATTGCAAGACCATTTAAGTCTTCGTCGAAGATAATTCGAATGAGCCCATCGCCGGGGCGTAGAAGATTTAGTTCTTCGATAGACCTCTGGATCGAGTCGAAGGCATTCTGTACGTATTCGCGTATCGCATTTCGAGACTCACCGTACATTCCAACTGTCAATGTCTCAAGGACGAAGCCTCCGAAGTAAGGCTTAACGGGAACAGTACGGGAGGGGCTCATGATCGAATCTCCGTTGGATCGAGCCATACGTGGCGCGGACCACGGAAACCCAGCACCGGCTCGAGGTCATAGGCTACGTCGACGTCGGCGTCGATATCGAGTTGAGCGAGTGGTAAACCGTAAACCTCTGCGAGGTGCTCCAGCAGCGCTTGTGGGGTGACGGTTTGACCTCGGAAGCGGACCGCAAGTTGCATCTCTGGATCACCCTGAGCGGGTGTCAACAGAGTCAGTCCCTTGATGATAATCGAGCGAAGCAATGTCGGCGGCTCCCTGTCGCCGTGTGCATGCATCTCGACAACGAGCCGCGGTGCGGTCGGGTCCGGTAGGTAAAGAGGCGTGCGTTCGGCCTTTTTGAGCCGCTGAACCAGTGCGCTGATCGGTTCGCGTGCGAACTGCAGAGGCTGAAACGCGAACAGCTGTTGTAGGATTACTGAGCGCGGCGCCGGACGGGGCTCGTTGCGTTCGGGCTCGAGGTAGGCACCGACGAGAAGCCCAAAGTACAGCGATGCTGCGGTGTTCAGTGGCAAACGCGGCAGGTCGGCTGCGAGGTCGACGATCAGCGCGGCATTCGTTCCGGCGTCGTCAGCGCGTTCGCTCATACGACGTGCAACCGCAGTCAAACCACTGCAACCCAGCCGGGCGGCCGCTGCTTCTGTCAGGAGGTTGTCCAGATTGCCTCCGGCCTGCGTCAGCGCTTGCTCAAAGGCGACTACTTCCGCCGGTATCTCCCTATCTGAACGGCTGCCTAGCAGCGCTCGCCCGAGAGTCGCGGGTGTCGCCCGGAGGTTTTCTGGGTCGAGAAATCGCACTCCCATGGAAGAGGCGACTGCCAGACGAGCCGATTCCCGGGCCGCAGCCTCGCGTTGGATCTCCTCCTCACGGCGCTCGGCCAGGGTCTTTGGGCTTGGCAGGGTTGGAGAAGACGCAACAAATCTAAAGCTCTCTGTTCTCGACTCGGCGATCTTCGAAGCTAGAGCGGCGAGTCGGAGATGGTCCAAAATCAGCACCTCGCCGACGCCCGCGTTTAATGCGGCTTCGAAGGTGAGATATGGATGGGTGGGCTGGGTTCCCTTTGCCAAGCCGCCGTCCTCCGCGGTGCTCGGCAGATCACCCGCCATTCGCCAGTCATTTTTGCCATCTCGGGTTAGAACCACCACGGCATGGGCGCGGCGACGGCGGGCGTCATCGACGATCTCACGCCAGAAGACGAGATCGCCCCAGCGGTTGCTGCCAACCAAAGTCTCGCTATCGTCTGGTTCCCTTCCGTTTCTTTCCTTCTTGCGACGATCCTTGAATCCAGGTGGAACGCGGCCAGTGAAGCGTGCGTCCGCCACGGCCTCTAATGTCTCGAAGTAGCCAGGGACATCGCTGTCCTCCAGCGCGTGCGCATTGATGAAGCCGATCACGTCTCGAGCATGGCGACCGTACTCATCAAACCAACTGCGTGCCAGCGCCGTTACGCCGGCCACTGCGCGGAGTGCGTCACGCACATCCGTTTGTTGTGTGCGCGCGCTGGCCGCCCGGCCGAGAGGCTCGTCCAGCAATGGCCATATCTGCGCATATGTTGTAGCGACTGCGACCTCAAGACTGTCGAGCTGTCTCCGTAGGTCGTTGACCAGCGTGCCCTCGGTGTGATGGCGGTAGTACTCGTGTGCCGCCCAGACCGGCACACGCAGGCGATTGCCGCAAAGCGTGGAGAGCCACGCGATCAATTCCTGGCGCGCTGGGGCGCCAATTGTCGTCATCCACATGAGGAATGACGTATCGATATAGATTCGTGTTCTGCGATCGCTCAGAGCTTTGCCGAGGCGATGCAGAAACGCTTCGCTGCTCTCCGCCACCAACGGCAAGGTCAGCGCGGCCCGAGCCGGCGGGGCTGAATGCGGGCGGAATGTACGATTCGGATGCAGCGACAGCTTGAAGAGTGCGTCCGCCAAACTGCGGGATCGATTAGGGCTTCTCAGCAGACGCTCCATGTGCTTGGCGTTTGAATGCGAATCTCAAATTGGATGGTCATAACAGCGCGGGATTAAATTCTGGTCAACGTAGCGGATCGAAAAAGGGGCGTATAGCCAGGCTGGTGCTTGTGGCTCCAAGCGATGACGCGCTTCAGCGGATGCGCGCTGAGGCTCTGCGCCCGCCGCACTCTTCTCCGATCGCCTGCTGATGGCGGAACATCGGGCTGAATGACATCCGGCCCACTCTGCGACGGCAGGCAGTCAACGACCGTGACGTGCTCTGGGAGGGCCCCTTGACGTGTTTCACCGCCGTAACTCCTTGCCGAGGGTGCCGCAAGGGCTATCCGCTGACGGCGCCCTCGCCTTATAGTGCGGCTTTCAGCTGAGGTGCTTTTCCCATGGCAGGCATTCAACAGAATTTGTCGATCCACGAGGTGGAGCTCGACCGTGAAAATCCAAGAATCCGGCGCTTTCTCGAGAGCTACGAAGGCGAACTGGACGACAATCACATAGCGCTCGCGCTGGACGTTGCCGGCGAGGGTGAGGAAGGCAAGGGCGCGACGACTCCAGAAAAGCTTCGCAACTCGATCCTTGCCAATCGTGGAATAATGCAGCCGATCATCGTGAATCGCCGTGCTGACGGGAAGCTCGTTTGCATCGAAGGCAACACGCGCCTCTATATCTACCGGCAGTTCAACAGCGATGGTGTGGAGGGTGACTGGTCGACGATCCCGGCGATTGTGCACGAGGGGCTCACGGGCGAAGGATTGGACGCCATCCGCCTGCAGGCGCACTTGGTCGGTCCGCGCGCTTGGGACGCCTATTCAAAGGCCAAGTACCAGTGGGAGCTGCACTATAAACACATGATGCCGTTGGACCGGCTAGTTGATCTGTGCGGGGGCGATCGACGCGATGTGCAAAAGTCCATCAACGCATTCGCGGACATGGAGAATCATTTCCGAAAGCTCCATGAACCTGGCGAGTACTATGACACCCAGCGGTTTAGCGGCTTTGTAGAGCTGCAGAACAACAAGGTAAAGACAGCGATCTTAAAGGCTGGTTTCACGCTCGACGACTTTGCTGCCTGGATAAAAGACAAGAAGATCATCGGCTTGGCGTCTATTCGCCAGTTACCGAGGGTGCTCGGCGACCGTCAAGCCCGCGCCATGTTCTTGAAAAAGGGGATAAAGCCAGCGCTGGACGCCATTGAGAGGCCAGAGCTCAGCGCGGACCTGCGAAACGCTTCTGTGGGACAACTCGCCCGCGCTCTCACCGAGAAGGTGGAAGGCATCCCGTTGGTCGAGCTGCAGCGGCTACGGGCGAATCCAGAGGATGATACAGTCCGCTATGTCGTGGACGCCTTGGAGGCATTGCAAGGGCTGGTCGCCGAGATCAATCAGTCAGCTTGATGGCTGGGGAGTCCATAAACCACGTTAGACTCGTGGAGGGACTCATCGCCTTGGTGCGAGCCCGACACCGGCCGTTGCGTGGCCTGTTGCTGTTGGCCGATCATCCGGACTTCGGCCTAGACCGGCCGCCGACTATAGGTGGCTTTCTGCCTGACCTGTTCGCCAGCGACCTGCCAACGACCTTTGAGGTCGTGGGCGAGGCAAAGACCTTCCCCGACCTGGAGAGTGACCGCTCTGCTCGGCAGATCCGTGCCTTTCTGGATCATCTCGCAGTGCGCCCTGGCTCGACCTTCTATCTCGCTGTTCCGCCGTTCACTGCCGCTCGTGCTCGTACAGTGCTGCGCGGACTTTGTGAGCCTCATCATGCCGCTGTCAGCATTGAGGTCTTTGATGGCGTCGCTTGATCCCGCTTTGCCTCGGACACGTCGCCCAGACAACCTGAATCTCGGCGCTCGGCACGATGCCTTCGCCTATCAGTTGCAGGCAGTGGAGGCGGTGAAAGGCTTGCCGTTCGCGGCGCTGTTTCACGAACAGGGGCTGGGGAAGACCAAGATAGGCATCGACTTGGCGTTGGAGTGGTTGAGAGCGCGGACCGTGGACGCCGTGCTCTTTGTGACCAAACGAAGCCTGGTGCAAAATTGGACGGAAGAGATCGCAGCCCATTCGCATCTGAAAGCCCGCGTGTTGGACCAGAACCACGGGGCCAACTTCTACGCCCTTAACTCGCCGACTCCAATCTTCCTCGCGCACTACGAGGTGCTGCGAAGCGAGGAGCGTCGCCTGGCATTGTTCCTGAAGACGAGGCGTGTGGCGGCCATTCTCGATGAGGCGCATAAGATCAAGAATCCTGACGCGGAGGTGACGCGGACGCTACATCGGTTGGCGTCCGGTTTCACACGACGAGTCATCATGACGGGCACGCCAGTGGCGAACCGACCCTACGACCTCTGGTCCCAGATCTTCTTCCTGGATCAAGGCCGAGCGCTAGGCAGCGACTTTTCGAGCTTCAAGGCCAAACTTGACCTCACCAACGACCTTTGGAAGGACGATGCGCGTCGTCGTGACTTCGAGGCGGAGCTCGAGCAAGTCTTCGCTCGCATCGCTCCCTTCTCGGTACGAGAGACCAAGGCGACCGCGGGCTTGCAGCTGCCGGACAAGCAGATCGCCAATCTCCTCGTGCCACTCGCACCACGCCAGCGGGAGCTTTATGAAGCCATCCGCAGAGATCTGCGCGCCACTGTTGTGACCGGTGATCAGCTGGTAGAGGATGACGCCGAGGAAGTATTGAAACGACTGCTGCGCCTAGTACAGCTCGCCTCCAATCCCCGCTTGATTGATGAGGCCTATGCCGAGGTGCCGGGCAAGTTAGCTGTCTTGCACCGTTTGGTGAAGGAGGCGGTGAACGCTGGTTCCAAGATCATCGTCTGGACATCATTCGTGGCCAACGCTGATTGGCTGGCCGCCGAACTCGCCGAACATGGCTCGGTCAAAGTACACGGCGCACTCGACATGGAGACGCGCAACGCAGCCATTGCCGCCTTCAAGACCGATCCGGAGGTCAACGTGCTGGTCGCCACCCCGGGGGCGGCCAAGGAGGGGCTCACTTTGACGGTAGCCAATCAAGCCGTTTTCTTCGACCGCTCGTTCAGCCTCGACGACTATTTGCAAGCACAAGACCGCATTCACCGGATTTCCCAAACTCAGACTTGCTTTGTTTGGAATCTGATTGGCGCTGAAACGGTGGACGAGTGGGTCGACTCGCTTCTGACGGCAAAGCGGCTGGCTGCACAACTGGCGCAGGCGGATGTAGGCCGAGACGAATACACTCGCCTGGCAAACTATGATTTCGGTCGGGTGATCCGCGATATTTTGGGAGCAGGCGAGTAGATGAGCGATTTGGAGACAACCGTGCCGGCGAGTGCCAAGGGAGCGGCCGGCACGCTTCTGATTCGGGGCCAGACGGTTGCGACCGTAACTCGGGACGTCCCGTACAAGCAGCTCCAGTTCTATGTCGACAACCCTCGTGTCTACTCCTTCGTCCGAGCCGACGGTCAAACCCCGTCGCAGGGAGACATACTGGAGCGCCTGCTGGGACTGGAGCATGTGCGCGAGCTGGTGCAGGACATCCGCGCGAACGGTGGACTAATCGACCCCTTGATCGTGCGCGATGGAGACTTCGTGGTTCTGGAAGGCAACAGCCGCCTGGCGGCCTATCACCATTTGGCCTCCGAGGATCCTGTCCACTTTAGCAAGGTGAAGTGCACCTTATTGCCTGCCAATATGGACGACCGGCTAATCTTTGCCCTTCTGGCGCAATATCATGTCAAAGGCAAGAAGGATTGGGCGCCTTACGAGAAGGCCGGCTTTGTATATCGACGCTTTAAATCGCAGAACGTGGATCTGCCGGTGATTGCCGCTGAGATCGGTCTGACAAAGGAGGAAGCACGCCATCTGGTGGCGGTGTACGAGTTCATGATCGAGCACAAAGATACCAACCGGGAGCGCTGGAGCTACTATGATGAGCTCCTGAAATCGCGAAAGATCAAGAAAGTCCGGGATGATGTCGCGGGCTTCGACGCCTTCATCGTTGAGCAGATCAAGTCGGGCGCCATCGACAAGGCGATGGAGCTCCGGGACAAGCTGCCGACCATCTGTTCAGGCAATCCGAAGATCCTGAAGCGCTACATGGTCGGGACGTACAGCTTCGCGGACGCTTATGAGGAGGCGGTGACCGCCGGTGGCGAGAACCACGCACTGAACAAACTGCGACGCTTTCGCAGGTGGTTGGTCGAGTCCACCACGGAGGACGACCTCTTGGAGGCACCCAAGGCCATTCGAGACAGCATGCAATTCGAGCTAAAGGAAATCGAAAAAAAATCCAGGAAATTGAAGGAATTGCTGGATTCCAGGAAAAACTTGATCAGCTAAAGGTGGCCGGCTCTTAGCGCCATTTTTCCGATCGACAAACTGAGTCAGTTTGGGGTAATTGCAGTGGGCGGCTGCAGGAATCGCAGCGCGCCGCTGCAATTTGAGGGGCGAGCATTCCCGGGGGGAGGGTTTGAACACCGCGGTTCTGCACGGATTGGTGGGAGCATCGGCCGACCGACGGGTCATGATGGGGTTTGCGCCCGCTGCATTGCTGCACGCCTTGAGCTTCGCTGACGTGCTCGACGAACGGACCGGCCGCGGGTATCAGCGTCGCTTCAACGCCCGGCATAGCCTGGACTTCCGTCGTTATATCCAGCAGCCGGGGAGCGCCACTATCCCATTGACCTTCAATCTGCGCCCCGCGGACGATGACAGCTGGCAACTGGTCGAAGAGTCTATGGGCGTGCTGGAGCTTCGTGTGCGTCCGGGGCGACGGCCTCTCGCCCAGGTCGATTGCCAGCATCGCCTGGGCTATCTCACGGACCTGAGTATTCCCCTCCCCTTCATGTGCTTCCTCGGGCTCACTGAGCGCGAGGAGATGGAGATCTTCGGCGTCATCAATGGCAAAGCGCGCGGTTTGTCGCGAAGCCTCTTGGATTTCCATGATGCACAGTTGTGCGCTGACTTGGCTGTCGAAAGGCCGGAGCTGCTCATCGCGCTCTATCTAAAAAACGAGCCGAGTTCCCCCTGGTACAACAGGCTTGACCTCGGAGGCACGCCGGTTTCCGGACTGGAGCGACGTGCGTCCCTGCGCACGATGCAGAAGGCAGCCAAGCTGTTCCTGCGTCGGCTCAAGCCCGGCCGGCTGGCAACCGCCGAGGAGGCAGCGCGTACCGTCCATGACTTTTGGGTGGCCATGGCCGCCGTCGCGCCGCACGTCTTCATGCGAGCGCGCACGCATTTGGTGACCAAGGGTATTGGCGTTTATGCCCTGATGGAAGTGGCTGCGGATATCGTGAATGAGCAGCAGGCCGGCTGTCGCCTGGACGTGGACGTTTTCACCGCCGCGCTTGGCGATTTTGCCATGACCTTCGACTGGTCCAGCACTGGGCCTCTCAGGGGGCTAGGCGGTGAGAGCGGGGTCTCATCCGCCGTGCAGATCATTCGCGAGGCTCGGCTTCGCGCACCGCTCCGGGTGGCACATGGCTGACAAAAACATTCTCCTCGTCGAGCCGGACTACAAGAACAAGTATCCCCCGCTGGGCTTGATGAAGATCGCCCAGTATCACGGCCTTCGTGGCAAGCGTGACAACGTCCGCTTCATCAAGGGGCAGGATCGATCGGTGCTTTCTCAGGCGTGGGATCGGATCTACGTCACCACTCTCTTCTCCTTCGAATACCCAAAGATCGCCCAGACGATCGATTTCGCACTGGAAGTCGCGAACGGCCAGGCGGATAAAGTGTTTGTCGGCGGCATCGCCGCATCGCTGATGCACGAGCGATTTGTTGAAGAGCGCCGCTGGCAGGGTGTGCGTTTCATCAAGGGGCTTTTGTCCGACCCGCCGGCAGTTGCGCTGCAACTAGATGAGTTTGCTGAAGAACTTTACGCCACCGATCGATCAGGTAAAGCCATTGAGGACTTGATTCCCGACTATGGCATCCTGGATCAGATTCAATATAAATACCCCGTGAGGGATGCGTACTTCGCTTATACTTCTCGGGGCTGCATTCGGAAATGTCACTTCTGCGGGGTGCCCAAACTAGAAGGCATGCAGCGAGACACCGACTCGTTGACGGCTGTGGTGCAGGCAATCGACGCGCTCTACGGTCCGAAAAAAGACCTGATTCTGATGGACAACAACGTTGTCGCGAGCCCACGTTTCAAGGACATTATCGCTGAAATTCGAGACCTGGGGTTTACTCCAGGGGTCAAGCTGACTCGGCCCGGCGCGCGCGCGCCGGTCCAGCGCCGCGTCGATTTCAATCAAGGCGTCGATGCGCGCATTCTCTGCAAGGATCCTATGTACTTGCGGGAGTTGGCCACCATTTGCCTGCGACCACTTCGGATCGCCTTTGATCATCTTGGTGTGCGCAAGCCGTATGAGCAGGCGGTGCGGTTCGCTCACGAATTCGGCCTCACTGAGCTGTCGAACTACATGCTCTATAACTTCCATGATGGGCCATCTGATCTATTCGAGCGCATGCGACTGAATGTGACGCTCAATGAAGAGTTGGGTGTGCGTATTTGGTCATTCCCTATGCGCTACCAACCCACCGACAGGCCTGATCGCGGTCACATTGGGGAGCGCTGGAGCCGATATCAGCTGCGGTCTATGCAGATCATCCTGCAGGCCACTCACGGTGTCGTGAGTGGTGAACCCGAGTTCTTCAAACGCGCTTTTGGCGACACCAGCGAAGAGTACGAGCGTATCTTGGCCCTTCCTCACGACTTTATTTTTAATCGTGACTGGTACGAGCACCACGACGGCCGCCCCGAGTTTGACGAGTTCCAATCCGATTACTCCCGGCTGGATGCTGATGAGCGGGGCGAGCTTCTCACCTTGCTGTCTTCTTGCGACCCTCGCGATTTTCGAGGTTTGCGCGAGCAGGCGATCAGCGCCGCAGTCCGCAGGGTGCTGCCCTACTACGTGCCGCGCCCGAAGGAGGAACTGTTCACTATCTGGGCCAAGCAGAAGGCACGGGGCACCGTGCCCGTGGACCTCGGCCTAGCCGAAGACGAGCGGGTGGAAGACGCAGGGCTCGACTACGATGACGCCAGCAATCCGCTCGGAGACGTCGCTCGCACCCAGCCGCAAATGGTGAGGGCATGAGCACGGTCCCGCTGCGCGCCGCCGCGAAGCCCGTAGCGGCGGCCTTACAGGTCGACCGCCGTGACGTCTGGCTCGGGAAGGACGTGCTGGAGTTGCTCTCGACGGCTATGTATGTCGATCCACTTGTGGTCTACCGAGAGTACATTCAGAACGCAGCCGACAGCGTAGATGCCGCCCGCCGAGACGGGCTGCTGAACGCAGATTCCCCGGGTTCAGTCTCGATCCGGATTGACGCCCAAGCTAGGTCCGTGCGCATCCGAGATGACGGCAAGGCGATCGAGCCCGGACGCTTCTTGGAACGGATGATCGCTTTGGGCGGCAGCAAAAAACGCGGCACGGCCGCACGTGGCTTCCGCGGCGTAGGCCGACTGGCGGGCCTCGGTCACGCGCAGGAGCTCGTGTTTCGCTCGCGCGCAGAAGGCCAGCCGGACGTGTCCGAGATCCGATGGGACTGCCGCAAATTGAAGGCGTTCCTCAGTGATCTGACCTTCGATGGTAACGTTGCTGATCTAGTCGCTCAAGTGGTGAATGCTTCGACGCGGCCGACAACTAAAGAAGATGGCCCCCGTTTTTTTGAGGTGGAGCTGTTGCGCGTGGCGCGTGGGCGAAGTGATAAGCTGCTCAGTCCCGAAGATGTTTCTGACTACTTGGCTCAGATTGCGCCCGTGCCGTTCCACCCAGAGTTCACATTTGGGCCCTTGATCACAAGGCGGCTCAGTGCCCATCCGGGCTTTTGTGAGCTGGAGATTCGCATCAACGAAGCCGAGCCGATTACCCGACCGCACCGGAACACCGTCGATCTCGGCGGACGGGTCAGCACCTTCGAAGCGCCGACCTTTACCGAAATTCCCTCGCTAGATGGTGAGAATTTGGCTGCGATCGCATGGTTTCTGCACCATGGCTATGAAGGCGCGCTTACCGTTGGTACTTTAGTGAAGGGCGTCCGTCTCCGGGTAGGCAATCTCCAAGTCGGAGACTCTGCAATTCTGGAGGGCATCTTCCCGGAGTTGCGCTTTAACTCCTGGGCCGTCGGCGAGGTGCACGTTCTCGATCCGCGGTTGATCCCCAATGGTCGCCGAGACCAGTTCGAGCCCAATGTTCACTATACCAATCTGCTTAACCACTTGGGGCCACTGACCCGGGACATTGCCACTCGCTGTCGTACCTATTCGTCCCGGAGATCCAAGCTCCGGGAGTTCGAACTGACCGCGGCCGACGTCCGCGGCCGGGCGGATGTGCTGAGCCAGGGAGGGCTTGATGAGAGCGGCCGAAGCGGCGTTATGGCTGCGGCTGAAACAGCATTGCTGAAGCTGGAAAAAATAGCCGCTATGCCTCTACTTGCGGAGGCTGCGCCCGGCCTCGTAGAGCAGATCGCCGGTTTGAAGAGAGATCTGATCCATGCAACCGAAACGAAAACAGCGGGTGATCCTCTTGAGCATCTGCCGGAAGCAGAGCGGGCATTCTTCCAGCGTATGATCAAGATCATCTATGCCCATTCCACCAACAAGAATGCAGCTAAGGCGTTAGTTGATCGAATCCTAGAACAGGAGATTGCAGGCCAAAGGCTGCCAATTTGATGGACTGTGTTTTCGGCTGTCGACTGGAGATCTCCCTTCAAATTGGACATTATCCGTCAGGGGGCAAGAGAAGCTGGACCGCAAGTCGGTGAGTTCGATTATTGCAATGGCCATTGCCGATGTAGTGGAGAAGGTGGGGAAGTATCGCTCTGGGCCGACTCCGGAGTTCCATCTAACGTCCCTCCCGGATGCTGGAGCTAGACCTGCTTGTGGTGTGCCGGCCAGATGTCGAACGCCCGCCTGGGTTGGTGAGTGCTGCTTCGGGGGCCGAGCGGACGGCCGCTGTAGCGGCCCGTCCACATCAAACTCGGCTTTGGCGATGACGCTCCGCGGTGAGGCGTTCGGCCTCGCTGAGCGCGAGGGCTTTGGATCGGAACGGTCCGATATCGTGCTCTTCGGTGTCGGACAGCCAGGCTGGCAGGAACCACCAGCCGCCCGGCCGATTGTAGCTCTTGCTGCTCCTGACCGACCCGATGCCCTCGGCGAAGAACCAGCCGGGATCAATTCCGTCCTGGCGCCAGACCGCAGCCCGTCTGGTCATCATCGCCCTCCTTCGCCGGCGGAACCGTCGCCGCCCGCCTTGGCGATATAAGCTCAAGGCAGGAGTTCGTCGATCCGGCTCTGGGGATGTCCGCTTCCGATGTGCCGACGCTGGATCTGCTCTCAGCGCAGTCCCTTCGGAATGGCCGCCGTTCCCATTCGACAGTCACGGAGCGGCGGTCTTGCCATCGTCCTCTTCACGCCTTCGCTTTGGTCTTTCGCCCTCTCGCCGGCGCAGGTGCTGAGGCGGGCTCTGGCTCGGCCGGCCTCGTCGCCGCTCGGCTTCGACCCAGGCCGATCGACTTCGCCAGACTGCTGCGCTGCTGGGCGTAGTTCGGCGCGACCATCGGGTAATCCGCCGACAATCCCCAGCGCTCGCGGTACTGATCTGGCGTCATGTTGTAGGCGGAGGCCAGATGACGCTTCAGCATCTTCAGCTTCTTGCCGTCCTCCAGGCAGACCAGATAGTCCGGCGTCACCGACTTCTTGATCGGCACTGCCGGCTCGGGTCTCGTCGCGACGGGCTCGGCCGGCTGGCCGAGCTTCTCCAGGGCGACAAACACCTGCTGGATCACGCTCGGTAGATCCGTCGTTGCAACCGTGTTGTGCCCGAGATGGGCCGAGACGATCGTCGTCGTCAGCTTGAGAAGTTCGTCATGCGACGCCTTCGCTTCCCCGTTCACTGCCATTCGCATTTTTCCCGTGGCCAATATTTAAGACGTCGTCTTTGTAGAGACACTGAAGGGCCACGTCCATTCTCTGTTTTTGCTTCCAAGCTGCGATGAAACCCCAGCCGCCGTATGATCGCATCCTCGATCATCATGCGGCACGGCCCGAGCGGACGCAGTCGGCCCCGCGTCCCGGCTGCGCCATCGCTTCGCTGACGCTCCTGCGGCTGCCTCATGTCAGCTCGGCCGCCCTTGGCGGCCGAGCCTAGCGAGCTCCGCTCCCGTGGGAATCCCGATGGCCCGACCGCGGCACCGCTTCCCGGCCGGATAGTGCGGGCGACGATATGGCCGTTCTTTTGTGTCGCATCGTGCTCGGAACGCCGGGATGCAGCGGTGCGCGGTGCCGTCCCGAACCAGGCGTATCGGACAGACCGGGGCCTGCTGTGGGCTGACGCGGGATCGAGCGGTGGCCGGGCGGACAGAGGAGCTTGTCCTGCCTCGTGCCGGTGTTCCGCTGTCGAGCCGGATGGCCGGGCCTTGCCGGATGCTTCCCTTCACCAGTCTTTGCTGCCATGCCATTGCTGGAGCGGGTTCCTGCACGCCCCTGCGGTACCGCCTCCCTTGGCGGCAGTGCACATGCCGCCACGTCTCCTCGTGGCCCGTCCGCAGGCACGCCCATGCCGCCTCGGATGGCCCGATCTGGCCGAGGGGTCGGCTTCGCCTCGATCGCTGGTCCGCAACGGCGGGCGTCGGCTTTTTTCCGCCGCCGGGGCGGGCCCGGCTTTGCATCGCCAGGCAAAAAAGCCGGTGCCCGCCGTCCTGCGCTGCGCTGCGGGCCTGCGGCTGCGGCGCGATCGTCCCTCGGCCTCGCGATCGCCATCGAGGCCGCGATGGGCGCGGCCCGAGAACGGAAGAGGAGAGCATCATGGCGACCATCGGCACCTTCACCAAGTCCGCGGACGGCTTCTCCGGCGCGGTCCGCACCCTGACCCTCAACGTCAAGGCGACCATCCGTCCGGCCGAGCGCGAGAACGACAAGGCCCCGGACTACCGCGTCTACGCCGGCGCCATCGAGTTCGGCGCCGCCTGGAAGAAGACCTCGAACGCGGACCGCGACTACCTCTCGGTCAAGCTCGACGATCCGAGCTTCCCGGCCCCGATCTACGCCTCGCTGGTCGAGATCGAGGGCGAGGACACCCTCTCGCTGATCTGGTCCCGCCGCAACGGCGACTGATCCGGCCGGATCACGGCGCCCCGCTCTCCGGAGCGGGGCGCCTTCGCATGCTCATGCCGGGCCAGCGAGCGATCCATGCGGAGGACCTGCGGTCCAACCTGTCCCGTAGAGTCTTGCTTTGGGGCTCCGCCCCCGCGCGGGCAAGGGACCGCGATGCTCGGCCGGCGCGGTCTCCCCGACCTTCCTTCGTGCAGGTCGGGTGATCCCCCTCCGCTCCGGCCGCCCTTGCCCTTGCTCCCCCGGTCTCGCCGACGGGCAGGGGTGCAGCGCAGCGCTGCGCTGACACCCCATCCCAAGGAGATCGACCATGACCACCAGCGTGACCTCGGACGAGCAGGCGACCTCAAACGGCTTCCATGTCGATATCGGCCGCGGCGAGCGGATCGGCCGCGTCGCGTCGGAGTGGTACGCCCGTCCCGCCGACGAGCGGTATCTCAGCCTCTCCGATCTGCATGCGGCGGTGCTCGCGCGTGCCCAGCGGGCGACCGCGCGCACGGTGGAGAGCCGGGCGGTGCGCGTCGAAGCCAGCCGCGACGATGCCGAGCGTCTGGCACTGATCGTCCCCGGCCGGGACGAGCTGATTTCGCCGACACATTGGAGCTTTGGTCAGCTCTGCACCCTGATCGGCGCCCCGTCGACCTATCTGCGGCAACTGCCGGCGCCGCTGGCCGGGATCAACCTGCAGCACGGTCTGCTTAACCATCGCGGCGAACTGGTGAAGACTCTCGAAGCCGAGGCCGGCCGGATCGAGCTCCGCGCCGTCACCGGGCCAGACTATGGCCGCATCTGGGATCACGAACTCGTCGCCGCTGTCCAGCGCATCGCCGGCAACGGCACCGGCGACACCCGCTGGAAGGTGCCGGGCGTGCTCGATTGGGCGACCATGACCCACAACCCGTTCGTCGACGTGACGGCGGAGACGACCACCCTCTACGCCAGCGACCGCGACGTGTTCCTGTTCCTGGTCGACGACACACACCCGATCGAGGTGGGCAGGCTGCCGAACGGCGAGCCGGACCTCTACTTCCGTGGTTTCTACGCCTGGAACTCGGAAGTCGGGTCGAAGACCCTCGGCATCGCCTCGTTCTATCTCCGCGCCGTCTGCCAGAATCGCAACCTTTGGGGCGTGGAAGGCTTTGAGGAGATCACCATCCGACATTCGAAGTTCGCGGCGCAGCGCTTCGCCCATGAGGCGGCGCCGGCCCTGGCCAGCTTCGCCAACTCCAGCCCGGCCCCCTTCGTCGCCGGGATCAAAGCGGCACGGGAGCGGATCGTCGCCCGGACCGAGGAGGACCGACAGGCCTTCCTGCGCAAGCGGGGCTTCTCCAAGCCGGAGACGGCACGGATCATCGCGACCGTGCTGAACGAGGAGGGGCATCCACCCGAGAGCCTGTTCGATTTCGTGCAGGGGATCACGGCGCTGGCGCGGACCAAGCCGCACCAGGACGGCCGGCTCGAGCTCGAGGGCAAGGCCCGGGCGCTGCTGGAGCGCGCCGCCTGATCATCACGGAGCCGTGCAGCTGGATTGCCGGCTGCACGGCCTTGCGTCTCTACGCCTTCCAGGATCTGCTATTTTCCGCCGATCCGCATTCGCGGATCGGCGGGTCTTCTCATTTCACTCGTCTGCCGTCGAGTCCGGATGGATCAGTTGCCAAGGCTCGATCTTCAATACGGACGCGATTTGCCAAAGCATGACGATTGTTGGATTGCGGACACCGCGCTCGATCCCACTGATGTACGTGCGATCGACTCCGGACTGCTCTGCCAGCTCCTCCTGAGACAGGTCCGCGTCGATGCGGAATTTCTTGAGGTTGCGGGCCACCAGCTTGCGCATGTCCATGCATGCAGACAAGCCGTCTGTTGACTATCGAACCACGGACTATAGTCTACATTAGCCGGCTTCGCTGATCGACGACCGGCAAGCCAGATCTGCTACGGCCGTGACAGCCCCGCTAATTGTAGGGCATATTGTCCGGCGGCTGACACTGCGGACCCGATGAGGGGGTAGGGACGAGTGGCTCCTTCGTTTGCCGATACGGCGCCGACCGGCGACGAGCTGACCGATTACGACCGGGAGCATCTGGTGGATTATCTCCGGCTGCTCGACGCGGCGGAAGAGGCGGCAGACTGGCGCGAGGTCGCCAGGATTGTGCTCGGCCTCGATCCCGAGCGGGATCCGGAGCGCGTCCGCAAATGCCATGAGAGCCATCTCGCCCGGGCCCGCTGGCTCAGCGCCCAAGGTTATCGCGAGCTCCTGCGCAAAGGCTGACCCGCCGCCGATCCGGAGAACCGGATTTCCGGAGAGTCACATCGTCGCACTTGCAGCTTTGAGGCGAGGCGCGGAGTCGGCTGTGCACGCAATCGGCATCACGTGATGCCGTTGCGAGGACTTCTCAGCCAGGAAACTTCTCCCAAGATGCGGCCGGTGCATCGTTGATGATGCCGGACCGAGGGAGACGTCATGCCACATGGCGACTGGCGGTCACGGGCCGCCTACGACTCCAATCTGGATGCCCCGGACTTCGCCTGGGAGGCGTTGCGGCGGTATCCGGAGTATCGGAGCGACTACGAGCGCGCGCAGGGGAAGGAGGCTCTCGGCCCCGAGGCCGAGGTTGCGTACCTCGCCCGGCGCTGGGGGCTGACCTTTTCTGGCGGATCCGCGCCGGCGTGCCTCCGAGCAGCCTGTGTTCTGGCTGCCCGAGCTGCACGTCCGCACGGTGATTCTGACCCCCTCCCTCCCTGATCCTCCGACCGACGCCATCGTCTTCGATCCCGACGCCTGGTTCGGCGCCGTTGCCGAACGCCGGAGCGCGGATGGCCTGCATCTGCTGCTGCGCGATGGCCGCAGCACGCATCGCCTCTGGCTGCCGGGGCCTCCGGCCCGCGGCACCACCGTTGATGCGGCCCTCTCGCTGGACGTGACAGCACCGTTTCGAGCCGAAGCGACGCTTCGCTTCTGGCGTCTGCTTCGCGAGGGACGACCACAGGCTCCGCCGATCCTGCCGACGCAGCGACGGGCGCGCCTTGTCGCGTCGCTCCGCGCCCTCGACGGACGGTCGGAGGGCGCGAGCTATCGCGAGATCGCCGAAGTGCTGTTCGGCGCCGACCGCGTCTGCGAGGAAAGCTGGAAGACCTCGTCGATCCGGGACCGGACCATCCGTCTCGTCCGCTCCGGCCTGGCCCTGATGCGCGGCGGCTATCGCCGGCTGCTCGGGCCCCGACGCTGAAAGCAGCCGGGGTGGCGATTGTCGCCACCCCGGTCTTCGCCATCCGCCCGCGCGGCGGCGCTTCGCCACCGTGGCCTTCGACCGGCCGCCCTGTCCGGCGGCCTTCCCGAAGATCACGGAGCCCGACCATGCCTGACCCTCTGGCCGGAATGCCGCCGCGCTTTCTCCGGACGCCCGAGGCCGCGCGTTTCCTCGGCCTGTCCGGCAGAACTCTGGAGAAGCACCGCACCTACGGCACCGGCCCGCGATACCGCAAGATCGGCGGCCGCGTCGTCTACACCATCGAGGACCTTCAGGCCTGGGCCGACCGCGGCGCCAAGCGCTCTACCTCGGATCCCGGCACCGACACCGTGCTGCCGGCCAAGCGCCACGCCGCGGTGGCACCGCAATACGCCGATCGCCCCGAGCCGGGGAGGGGACGATGACCAGTCTCCCCGAGCGGGCAACACTCGATCCTTTCGTGGCGCTGCCCGGGGACGGCGTCAGCCCGCGCGACCAGCGCGACCTGATGGAGCGGCCCTTCTTCTCGCTGGCCAAGGGCCGGCGCACCCGGCCGATCCTCTATCAGGCCGGTGAGACGGAAGTGCAGATCTACGCCGTGCCGGAGCACGGCATGGCGACCATCTGGGACGCCGACATCCTGATCTGGGCCGCGACCCAGATCGTCGAGGCTGCTGATCATGGCCTCCGCACCTCGCGCTTCCTGCGCTTCACGCCGTACCAGATCCTGCGGGCGACCGGCCGGGACACCGGCTTCCGCCAATACCGGCTCCTCAAGGCGGCGCTGCAGCGGCTGCAGTCGACCGTGGTGCTGACCACGATCCGCCAGGGTCCCAACTGGCGCCGGCACCAGTTCTCCTGGATCGGCGAATGGCAGGAGCTGGTCGACGGCTTCGGCCGCTGCCGCGGCATGGAATTCGTGCTGCCGGACTGGTTCTACCGCGGCGTGCTGGACCGCTCGCTGGTGCTGACCATCGACCCGGCGTACTTCCGGCTGACGGGCGGGATCGAGCGTTGGCTCTACCGGGTCGCCCGCAAGCATGCCGGCCGACAGCCCTCGGGCTGGGCCTTCGAGGTCCGCCATCTCCACGCCAAGTCCGGCAGCCTGGCCCGGCTGTCCGACTTCGCCCTCGACCTCCGCCGTATCGCCGCCCGCCAGCCGCTGCCCGGCTATCGGCTGGTTTTCGAGGCGGGCGGCCTGCTATGGGTTATACCCACCGGAGGCCCCGACTTATCCACAGAATCGGTGGATAAGCCTGTGACTGCACTCGGTACATCGGGCGCAGCGGGTATCGGTACTTCGGGCGCGGCGCTATCGGTACATCAGGCGCACGGAACCCAGCTAAGTCTTTGGTCTGCCAACGAGATCGGCGCCCGTAACTTAGAGTCTAACTTAGAAAACTCTAACATTGATGATGGTGCGCTCCGGAGTGCAGCCGTCGCTGCCCGTCGAGGCCCGCCATGATCGTGGCGCTGCTCAACCAGAAGGGCGGCGTCGGCAAGACCACGCTCGCCCTGCACCTTGCCGGCGAGTGGGCCCGCCAGGGCCGGCGCGTCACCGTCATTGACGCCGACCCGCAGGGCTCGGCGCTCGACTGGTCCGAGCAGCGGGCGCGGGCCGGCCGGCCGCGACATTTCGGCGTCATCGGCCTCGCCCGCGACACGCTGCACCGGGAGGCGCCGGAAATCGCCCGCGGCGTCGACCACATCGTCATCGACGGGCCGCCGCGCGTCGCCGCGCTGATGCGCTCGGCGCTGCTCGCTGCCGACCTCGTGCTGATCCCGGTCCAGCCTTCGCCCTTCGACGGCTGGGCCTCGGCCGAGACGCTCCGGCTGCTCGAGGAGGCGCGGCAGTTCCGGCCCGACTTGCTGGCGCGGTTCCTGCTGAACCGCTGCGGTGCCGGCACTGTGATCGCGCACGACACCGCGATGTCGCTCGCCAGGGCCGACCCGCCGGCGCTCGCCGTGCGCATCGGCCAGCGCGTCGCCTTCGCCGACGCCGCCCGCAGCGGCCGCCTCGTCGGCGAGTTCCCGCGCAGCCGGATCGCCGTCCGCGAGATCCGCATGCTCGCCGCCGAGATCGAGAGGCTGATGCCATGAGCCGGCCGTTCGCCAAGCGGCCGCGCAGCCCAGAAGCCTGGATCCGGGCACCGGAGGCGCGCAGACCCTTCACCGCCCGGCTCACCATCGACGTCACCCCGGAGCTGCGCGGCCGCATCAAGATCGCGGCCTACCGCCAGGGCGTCACCGTCGCCGATCTGCTGCGCGACCTGCTCGCGCGGCACTTCCCCGCATCCGACGAGACCGGAGACGCATCATGAGCGATCTCACCCGACTCGAGCTGCTGCGGCTGCACCGGCGGATCGAGCATTGGCTCCGCTTCGGCCGGCCGGTCGCGGAGGCGGCCGTCGATCAGCATCGGCGCGTCCTGTCCTTCGCGCCCGGCAGCGTCTTCGCCGTCCTGCGCTGGGCTGCGACCGATCTCGGCACCGGGGTTTCGCGCATCGACATCCTGCGAGCGGTGGCGCCGGGCGAGGGCTGCGCGACGGTGCCGCATGTGCGGCCCGGCGCCGAGATCCTGCTCCGCCAGTCCGGCTGGCCGAAGATCGAGCACGTGCTGCAGGCGATCGACGCGGTCCTGGCGCTCCGGATCGATCCGGCTGACGCGGCGCCGGATCACTGGCGGCACGTCCACAACCGCCTCAGCGCCGGCTTCGAGCCGCGGCCCTACAGCCGTGAGCGGCATGCCGCCTGGCTCAAGCGCCGGAGGATCGAAGCATGAGGGCGCGTATCGCTGTTCTGGCCGCGATGCTCGCCGGAGTGAGTCTGATCGCAGGCCCAGCGGTCGGCCCGCCGGTGCCGCGCCTCGTCTGGAACGCCTCGGCGAGCCTGCCGGTCGGGTTCTACCGCGTGCACACAGTTGACCGTCTCGCCGTCGGCGACATCGTGCTCGCGCGGGCGCCGGCCGCGCTCGTCCCGCTCTTCGCCGATCGCGGCTACCTGCCGGCCGGCGTGCCGCTGCTGAAGCGCGTCGCCGCGCTGCCGGGCAGCACCATCTGCCGCGATGGTCTCCGGATCCTGATCGACGGCGTCGCCGTCGGACGGGCGCTCGGGCGCGATCGGCTCGGCCGGACGCTGCCCGTCTGGCAGGGCTGCCGGCTGCTCGGCGACCGTGAGGTCTTCCTCATGAACCGGGGCGTCCCGGACTCGCTCGACGGGCGGTATTTCGGGCCTGTGCCGGTCGCCTCGATCGTCGGCCGCGCGGCGCCGCTCTGGACATATGAGGGACGGCGATGACGCCGATCGGCAGCCATCGCCGGGGCCGGTTGGCCGCAGCCATCCTGCTCTGTGTCTGCACATGGGCGATCCCTGTCCGTGCCGAGCTCGCGAGCAGCATCGCAGCGAGGGCGCAAGACCTTTGGTCGGCCAACATCGCCGAGGCATCGCGGCGCTTCGGCGTGCCGGAGTCATGGATCCGCGCTGTAATGCGGGTTGAGAGCGGCGGCGATTCGCATGCCGTCTCGTCGAAGGGCGCCATGGGGCTGATGCAGATCATGCCCGAGACCTGGGCCGAACTGCGCGGCCGCTACGGCTTCGGTGCCGATCCCTATGATCCGCGCGACAACATCCAGGCCGGCGCCGCCTATCTCCGCGAGATGCACGACCGCTACGGCTATCCCGGCCTGTTCGCTGCCTACAATGCCGGCCCGCGGCATATGGACGAGCACCTGTCGGAGGGCCGGGCTCTGCCGGCCGAGACGCAGGCCTATCTCGCGGCCTTCGGCCATGCGGACGTGGCACGGCAGCGTCTGACCGCGATCGCATCCACCGTCAGCCTGTTCGTCGACCTGCATGGCACCGGCCGAGGGGCGGCATTCCGGCCGTCGTCGGCCGGCGGCCTGTTCGTCCCGGTGAGCACGGCGCGGAAGTCGACACCTTGATGGCGCGGCGGCACCGACGGAGCCCCATCGGAGAGAAAGGCCGTCTCTTCGGATCGCCCACTCTCCCATGCCGGGACGGGCCGCGTCGTGGACGAGCGGTCCCCCCAATTTTGCCGAGCGCAAGGTGCGCGCTGCGCGCGCCGGTCTGTCGTCCCGCTCGACAAAATCGGCTCCCCCGCTCGCCGGCCAGCCGGTCGCCTGCGGCGATCCACGACCCGGCCCGTCCCGGCATGCGTCGCACCTCCCGTCTTCAGACTTGGGACGGAGAGGACCATGCTCCACGACCACATCCGCGAGCTCGAGGCCGAGTTGCTCCACTGCCATCTGACCCGCCGCGAGCGGAGTGCGGCCGAGACCGAGCTCGCGCAGGCGATCGCCCGCCAGGCGGAGCTCGACCGCGCCTTCGACGCGCTGTTCGACACGCGACCGCGGCGCCGCCGTGCTGCAGCCTATCGGCATCCGGAAAGCTGATCGCAGACAGCTCCAAGCGCATCGGGCGCGGCGTTCGTCGAGCGTCGCGCCCGCCATCCGGCGACTGACCGACGCACCTGGAGAGGCCTGCTCCAACCCCTCTCTCGTCTCGGTCGTCTCATCCTGTCAGCCGGGACGAAACGCCCGTCAAGGAGGCGTGGTCCCCCCGAAATGCTGACGCATTTCGGCTCCCCCACGCCCCGCTCCGCGGCGCCTCCGGCGTCCTTGACGGCCGCTCCGCCGGCCGAGCCCGGGACACGTCCTCGACGCGGAGGACGTCAACCAAGGAGCGTTCCGATGACCATCGCATCATCCCGTCTCATCCCGGGCACCGACGCCTACTGGCATGATCGGCGGGAGGCCTTCGCCCTCATCCGCCGGCTCGAGAACGCCATCGCGGCGTGCAAGCGGGCGCCGCTCTACCTGCCCGGTCCGGACTACGATGAGGAGGACAACTTCGACGATGTGGTCGAGAATCTCGGGCCCTGGGATCACGCCGCCAAGCTGAAGGGTGAGGCCCGCGACAGCTCCACCGTCGTCGAGATCCTGACCGCCCAGAAGCGGCTCGCTCTCATCGACTAGGCCTCTCCACGGCGGGGGCGGTGCCCAGGGTGCCGCTCCCGCCTTCTGCATTCAGCGCTCAGCAGCGCTGCCGGGCGGGTACTGGCCCAACACCGCGATGCAGCCCGACGGGCTGCGATATCCTACTACTACGAGTTGCGTATCCGAGAGAGTGAAAACAACTTTTGAGCTACGGCGAGATAAAAGGGTGTGGCTGGTGGATGGGTAAGCCTTTGATCCGGCTGATATTTTTGCGGCCATGCAGTTTTTTGGAGTGCTGTCGCAGGGGGATTTCTCAATCGGATCAATGCCCTTCGCAGCACTGTGCTTGGAGCAGCTTCTGAGGTGATCGGCAATGGGCACGCCTGACGACGATCTCCGTATCCGGCTGGGCCGGATCCGCAGCCGCGGCGGTGGCCGCCGGCCGACATTCATCGCCCAGGTGCTGAAGGCGGCGCAGAAGAGCGGGCATGTCGGGCCGCGCTCACCCCGGCTGCCGCAGCCGAGCCGGTCGGGTTTCGGCCGCGGACGGCTCGCCTTCAGCCGCGAGCGGCTCTTTGCGCCCGGGCGGCGCGTGGTCGTCAAGGCCCGGGTGGTCCGGCACAAGGGGCCGGCCTTCCGCTCGGCGCCCATCACCGCTCACCTCGCCTATCTGAGGCGCGAGGGCGTCACCTGGGACGGCGAGAAGGCCCACATGTTCGACGCCCGCAGCGATGCGGCGGACGACGCCGCCTTCGCCGCCCGCTGCCGGGACGACCGGCATCATTTCCGGTTCATCGTCTCGCCGGAAGATGCGGCGGAGATGACCGACCTCCGGGCCTTTACCCGGGACCTGGCGGCGCAGATGGAGCGCGACCTCGGCACTCGGCTCGACTGGATCGCGGTCGACCACTGGAACACTGACAATCCGCACGTCCACCTCCTGGTCCGCGGTATCGCCGAGGACGGCAGCGACCTTGTCATCGCCCGCGACTACATCAGCCGCGGCCTGCGGGCGCGGGCCGAGGCGCTGGTCACGCTCGAGCTCGGCCCGAAGCCGGAGCATGCGGTGCAGCTCGGACTGGAGCGGGAGGTCGAGGCCGAGCGCTGGACCCGGCTCGACACGGAGATCCGCCGCATGGTGGACGAGGAAGGCTTCGTCGACCTGCGGCCCACGGGCTCCGGCGACGACGCGTCCGATCTCCGCCGGCTGATGATCGGCCGGTTGCAACGGCTGGAGCGGATGGGGCTCACGGTGCCTGCCGGCCCGGCCCAATGGGTGGTCGGTGCCGAGGCCGAGCGGACGCTGCGCGAGCTCGGCGACCGTGGCGATATCATCCGCACGATGCACTGCAGCCTGGCCGAGCAGGGGACGGAGCGGGCGCTCGGCGACTACGTCATCCACGGGGCGGGGATGACGATTCCCGTGATAGGGCGCCTCGTCGACCAGGGCCTGCACGACGAACTCGCCGGCACAGCCTATGCGGTCATCGACGGGATCGACGGCCGGGTCCACCATCTCCGTCTCGCGGACCTCAGCGCGCTCGAGCACACGCCGCCGCTCGGCGGAATGGTCGAGATCCGGGCGGGGAGAGCGGAGCTGATCACACGCTCGGATCTCGACATCCAGGCGCAGGTCGGCGCCCGTGGCGCGACCTGGCTCGACCGCCATCTCGTCGCGCGCGAGCCGGCGACGTTGTCGGAGGGCGGCTTCGGCACCGAAGTCCGCACAGCCCTGGAGGCGCGGATCGAGCGGCTCGCCGAGGACGGGCTGGCGCGCCGGCGGGGACAGCGGGTGGTCTTCGCCCGCGACCTCCTCGCCACGCTGCGCCGACGCGAACTCGATGCTGCCGCGGCGGCGCTGGCCTCGGAGACCGGCCTGCCGCGATCCGGGGCGGCCGCCGGCGATCCGGTCGGCGGCATCTATCGCCGACGGCTCGACCTCGCCTCCGGCCGCTTCGCTATGATCGACGACGGCCTCGGCTTCAGCCTGGTGCCCTGGTCGCCGGCGCTGAAGCGGCGCCTCGGACAGGAAGTCTCCGGGGTTGTACGGGCCGATGGCGGCGTTGACTGGAGCTTGGAGCGCAAACGGGGGCTCGGGATCTGAGGTGGCGAGGTTCCTCCCCTGGGTGCTCCGCACAGAACCTGTCTTCGCGCGATGGGTTCGCCGTATGTGCGACGGCGGGCTTTCGGCGGTTGCCTTGCGACCGGGCTTCCCGACATCGCCTGTGCGGTGCTTCTCGCAAGGTGCGACATGTCGGGAACCAAGATCCTCTGGGGCCAGATCGTCGTCGTGTTCGCGGTGGTGCTCGCCTCCGTCTGGGGCGCGACCCAGTGGGCCGCCTGGCGGCTCGGCTACCAACCCGAGCTCGGCAGTCCCTGGGCCGAGCTCGGCGGCGTGCCGCTTTATCCGCCGCCGGCACTGTTCTGGTGGTGGTACTGGTACGACGCCTATGCGCCTGGCCTGTTCATCGAGGCCGGGCTGATCGCGACCGTCGGCGGCTTCGCCGCGATCGGGATCGCGATCGGCATGTCGGTGTGGCGGGCGCGCGAGGCGAAGGAGGCTTCGACCTACGGCTCGGCCCGTTGGGCGACAGGGGAGGAGATCCGCGAGGGCGGCCTGCTCGGGGCCGATGGTGTCGTGCTCGGCCGCTTCGAGGGGGAGTACCTCCGCCACGATGGGCCGGAGCACGTCCTCTGCTTCGCCCCGACCCGCAGCGGCAAGGGCGTCGGCCTCGTCGTGCCGACGCTGCTGACCTGGCCCGGCGCCGCCATCGTACACGACATCAAGGGGGAGAACTGGCAGCTCACCGCCGGCTGGCGCGCCCGCTTCGGCCGCGTGCTGCTGTTCGATCCGACCAATCAGGGCTCGACCGCCTACAATCCGCTGCTCGAAGTCCGCCGCGGCGACGCTGAGGTCCGCGACGTCCAGAACATCGCCGACATCCTGGTTGATCCGGAAGGGGCGCTCGAGCGCCGCAATCATTGGGAGAAGACCAGCCACAGCCTTCTGGTCGGCGCCATCCTCCACGTCCTCTACGCCGAGCCGGACAAGACCCTCGCCGGCGTCGCGGGCTTCCTGTCCGATCCGAGGCGGCCGATCGAGAGCACCCTGCGCGCGATGATGACGACGCGGCATCTCGGCGGCCGGCCGCATCCGGTCGTGGCCTCGGCGGCGCGCGAGCTCCTCAACAAGAGCGACAATGAGCGCTCCGGCGTGCTGTCGACGGCGATGAGCTTCCTCGGCCTCTACCGAGATCCTGTCGTGGCGGCGGTGACGGCGCGCTGTGACTGGCGGATCGGCGATCTGGTCGAGGGCGACCGGCCGGCCACGCTCTATCTCGTGGTGCCACCGTCCGATATCAGCCGGACCAAGCCCCTTATCCGACTGGTGCTGAACCAGATCGGCCGCCGCTTGACCGAGCAGCTGGAACCGGCGGGTCGGCGCCATCGCCTGCTCCTGATGCTGGACGAATTCCCGGCACTCGGGCGGCTGGATTTCTTTGAGAGCGCGCTCGCATTCATGGCCGGCTACGGCCTGAAGAGCTTCCTGATCGCCCAGTCGCTGAACCAGATCGAGAAAGCCTACGGGCCGAACAACTCGATCCTCGACAACTGCCATGTCCGTGTCGCCTTCGCGACCAATGACGAGAGAACGGCCCGGCGCGTCTCCGATGCTCTTGGTACCGCGACCGAGCTCCGGGCGATGAAGAACTACGCCGGCCATCGGCTGTCGCCCTGGCTCGGACACCTGATGGTCTCCCGGCAAGAGACAGCCCGGCCGCTGCTGACGCCGGGGGAGGTAATGCAACTGCCACCGACGGAGGAGCTCGTGCTCGTCTCCGGCATGCCGCCGATCCAGGCCCGCAAGGTTCGCTATTATGAGGATCCGCGCCTCGCCCGCCGGGTTCTGTCGCCACCACCAGAGCTTTCGCTGGCGCCGAAGGAAGCAGCGGTCGGCGCCAGCGATTGGAGTGTGCCTCCAGGCAACGGATCGGCTGCGACCGAACGCGCTGGGGACAGTACAGAGGATCCGGCGAATGGCGGCATCCGTCGCGAGCCGATGCTGCCCGAGCACGAGGCCATCTCGCCAGAGGCGGCCGAGTCAGTGAGAGAATTCGCCGATCTCGAGGACGAGCCGGACGATGAGGCCGTGAAGGCGAGGGCGGTGCGGCGGGCCATGCGCGTGGCCGCCCGACAGGCGGCGATGGACCCCGACGACGGCATCAGGCTGTGAGCGGCCGATGAAGACCAGACTGAACGTCTACTTCTCGCCCGACCTCCTGCGCAGGATCGAGGACCTCGCCGACCGCAAGCGGCTGTCGCGCTCCTCGATTATCGAGGCCGCGGTCGCGTCCTTTCTGTCGCCGGACGGGGCGGAACAGCAGGAGGCTGCCTTCACCCGTCGCCTCGACCGATTGTCGCGACAGATCGAGCGGCTGGAGCGTGACGTCGGGATCTCGGTTGAGGCGCTCGCGCTGTTTGTGCGCTTCTGGCTCACCGTCACGCCGCCCCTGCCGAGCGAGGCGCAGGCGGCCGCGCAGGCAAAGGGACGGGAGCGATACCAGGATTTCGTCGAGACGCTCGGACAGCGGCTCGCCAAGGGGAGGGGGCTGCTCCAGGAGATTTCGACTGAAATGATCAACGGGGACAACGCCCTGAAAACTGGGAGCAGCAACACCTCAAACAATGCATGAGGACGATCAGTTCCTCCTCGAAGCCGTTAGTTGTAGCGACCTAGCTCCTTTGCCTCGGCTTCGGATCTAAGATGAGAATCTCGGGTGCGCCATACCCACCACGGTGCATGTCAGTCTGCGTCCGCCCGAGGACTTGCCGTCGACCTCCGGGGGATGAGAGTTGGTGTGGCGACCCTGATCCGGCAGTTGTCCGATGCCGGACCATCGGAAAGAAGCTCAAGGGCGGCAACGGCTATCTGGTCGAACGGAACACGCACGGTCGTGAGGGGAACAGGAAGGCGGCTCACCAGCGGAATATCGTTGTATCCGACGACTGATATGGCCTCTGGAACGGGCAGCCCCATCCTGGCGATCGCGGAAAGCGCACCAATCGCCGTGTTGTCATTGACCGCGAAGACTGCGGTCGGCAAGGGGTTCAACTCCAGCAAGCGCTCCATTGCGACGGCCCCGGAATCGATGCCGAATGTGGACTCCACGATCAATGCCGGATCGGAAATCGCGCCCGCTTCCGCAAGAGCCCGGCGATAACCCTCCAGGCGACCGCGGCTGCTCGACGCGTAGGTGGGGCCCGCAATGATCGCGATGCGGCGGTGACCGAGATCGAGCAGATGCCGCGTCGCGAGATAGCCACCCAGCTGGTCGTCACCCACGGACGAGAGGCTTTTGCCGTCGGTGCGCAGCGCAAGAACGTACGGAACGCCGAGGTCAGCTAATTCGCTTGGGAAGTCATCATCTTCCCTCGCTGTCGAGAGAACTAGGCCGTCTACCCCGCGCTGAAGCAGTGTGCGGGCAGCGGTTCGGTCGGCTTTCGGCTGATCATCGGTCGTCGCGACGATTGCGAACCGCTTCGATCGGGCGCAGGCGTGGGCCAGAGCTTCATAGAGCATGGCCATCACGGTATCGGTCAGGCGAGGGACAATGACGCCTATCGTGTTCGTCTTGCCTCGCCGGAGACTGGCGGCTGATACATCACGGACGTAGCCGAGCCTGGCCGCGATTTCCCTGACACGTCGCGCGGTCTCGCTATCCGAACGCGGCAGCCGCTCGTCGAGAATTCGCGACACCGTGGACTTGGACACGCCTGCAGCTGCGGCAACGTCATGAAGCGTGACGCGGACCAGCCGTTCCTGCGCGTCGGCATCCTGAAACACGCCTCTCTCCCTCTCGGACTCTTCACAAGCATTTAGCGCTTGACCGAGCAAAGCCTCAAGCTCAACCTCGGGAACGTTACTGCAAACGTTCCCGCAATCGTTCCCAGACGACCGTCAGCGGGCTCAAGCAGGTCATCGAGGGAGAGAAACCAATGGCCATCATGAATTTGCGTGGCATTAACCCAGCGCCCGTCACGGTCTTTGCCGCCGACGGTTCAGTAGATCATCCAGCCAATGCAGCACTGGCCCGCTGGCTGACGTCCATCGAAGGCGTCAAGAGCCTCGTGATTCTCGGCCATGCCGGCGAAGGCACGTTCCTGACCTCAGATGAGCAGGTCGCCCTCATCCGGACCTATGTGGAGGCAGCCGGGCACAAGGTTCCGATCATCGCCGGCATCACCGGCGAGGGCACGAAGGTGGCCGCAATCGAAGCCAAGCGCGCCGCCGATGCAGGCGCCACTGGGGCCCTCGTCTATCCCAATCATGGCTGGCTGCGGTTCGGCTACCAGAAGGGCGCGCCGCAGGATCGCTACAGGGCAATCCACGAAGCCTCCGGGCTTCAGTGCATCCTGTTCCAGTATCCAGACGCCACGAAGGCGTCCTACGATCTGCAAACCCAACTCGAGATTGCGGCCCAGCCGGGCGTGATTGCCACCAAGAACGGCGTGCGCAACATGAAGCGGTGGGACACGGAGATTCCCGAGTTGCGCAAGGCTTTCCCGGAGCTGCAGATCCTGTCCTGCCATGACGAGTGGCTGCTGCCGACCATGTTCGACGTCGATGGCCTTCTGGTGGGGTACGGCAGCCTCGCGCCCGAGCCGCTGGTCCAATATCTCGCCGCCGCCAAGGCGCGCGACTACAACGCAGCACGCGCCTTCCATGATCGGCTCCTCCCAGTCACCAAGGCCGTCTATCATCGTGGTTCGCACATGGAGGGCACCGTGGCCCTCAAGCTGGGGCTGAAGGCCCGAGGCCTCATTAGAGAGGCTCACATCCGCTCGCCGCTCATGCCGCTCGGACCGGGCGCTGAGGAGGAAATCCGGACCGCGCTCACAGCTGCCGGCCTGATCGAAGCCAAAGCCGCCTGATGCCGTCCGGCCGGAAGCGTCCCGAACTGCAGGTCCGGACCGCTTCCGGCAGATCGGCTAGCGAAATGGAATGAGGCACGCCCAATTCCGCTGCTGAGATCCTGTCAGCTTGGTGCGTGAGACTTGTTGCCGGCTTCGAAACGCAGAGGCCGCTTGAGCAAAGGGTCTCTCGGAAACACCGGCGCGCCCGAAAGATCACAGCCCTTCAGTAGAATCAACGAATCTCAACTTGGAGGAAACGCAATGCTTATGGAGGCGCCGTCACGGCCGAACGATCGCGTAGCCACCGCGCTCGACGGCCAGGCAGATATCAGCGCCCGTCTGGAGCGTCTTCCGATCACCAAGCGAGTCTTCTGGACACGCAACATTATCGGAGCAGCCACCTTCTTCGATGGCTACACCGTAATAGCAATTGCCTATGCTATGCCCGTCCTGGTTCAGGAATGGGGCCTGAAGCCCGAGCAGACCGGCATGATCCTGTCTATGGGTTATGTCGGACAGCTTTTCGGTGCGATCCTGTTCGGTTGGCTGGCAGAGCGCATCGGTCGTTTGAGTGTGCTCCTCTTCACCATCCTGCTTTTCGTGAGCATGGACATCGCCTGCCTGTTCGCCTGGGGGGCAGCGTCCATGATGGTGTTCCGCTTCATCCAGGGCATCGGTACGGGCGGCGAAGTGCCGGTGGCGAGTGCCTACATCAACGAGTACATCGGCTCGAAGGGGCGCGGCCGCTTTTTCCTGCTCTATGAAGTGATGTTCCTTCTCGGCTTGGTCGGGGCCGGCCTGATCGCCCGGGCCCTTGTGCCGGTCTATGGCTGGCAGGCCATGTTCCTAGTCGGCCTCGTGCCGGCCGCAATCCTCATTCCCCTCCGCTTCTTCATGAAGGAATCACCGCGTTGGCTTGCTTCCAAGGGCCGCTACGATGAGGCCGACCGGATTGTCACCGATTTGGAAAAGAGCGCGGCGGCCGCGGGCCACACACTGGCTGAGCCGAAGCCGATCGTCATGGGGACGGCGGGCCGCTCGCATTGGCGAGAGCTGTTCACCGGAATCTATCGACGCCGCACCCTGACCATTTGGGCCATGTGGTTCTGCTCCTATCTGGTCGCCAATGGGATGATTGCGTGGCTGCCGACGCTGTACCGCCAGACCTTCAACCTGCCGTTGGAAACGAGCCTCCTCTACGGTCTCCTGACCTCAGTGGCCGGCGTGGTCGCCTCTGTCAGCTGTGCGCTCCTGATCGACAAGATTGGCCGGAAGCGCTGGTACACCGCGGCCTTCATTGCGGCGCCCATCCCGCTTCTTGCGCTTGCCGTTCTCGGCGCCACCTCCCCCGAAGAGGTCCTCATACTTGCTGGCTTGGCCTATGCCATCGTTCAGACGATCACGTTCTCCCTTTATCTCTACTCGGCCGAGCTCTATCCGACGCGGCTCCGGGCCCTCGGCACCGGGCTCGGGAGTGCCTGGCTTCGGCTTGGGTCGTCCTCCGGTCCCATCATCGTCGGCACTCTGATGGGATATGCCGGCATCCAGTTCGTGTTTGCAGCCTTCGCTCTCGTGCTTGCCATTGGCGCAATTGTGACCGCTGTGTTCGCGATCGAAACCAAGGGTCGGATCCTTGAAGAGCTTTCACCGTAACGATTGTGTGCCGACATTCTCCGCTGTCCTGCTGAAACGTGTTCGTCGCTGAGGCCCGATATCGACAATCGAGCTCACAGGACCCCGGCGCTGACGATCCACGCTTCCCCGCGGCGTAAGACGGGGCTGGCAGCTCGCTTCATCGCTGTCGATCTGATTTCAGAGCCTCAGTCGATCTCTTGTCTTTCCACGCTATAGCCCTACGCTTCCGTCCCGCTTGTTGCGTTCCGGCGGATTCTGCATCTTCTAATCATCCCAGCTCGCCGGCCGCGTAGTGCGGCCGCCAGGAGAGGGGATCACGGTGGCAGCAATCCCGGACAGCGCGGAAGCGGCCTCCCGCGGCGCGCGCATGCTGCGGACCGCGCTCGGGCCGGCGATTGCAGCGTGGCTGGACGATCCGGCGATCATCGAGGTGTTGCTCAACCCGGACGGCCGGCTCTGGGTCGACCGTCTGACAGACGGCCTCGCCGACACCGGTGAATGGTTGTCGCCGGCTGACGGCGAGCGCATCGTCCGGGTCGTCGCCCATCATGTCGGCGCCGAGGTGCATGCCCGGGCGCCGCGGGTCTCGGCCGAGTTGCCGGAGACCGGCGAGCGCTTCGAGGGGCTGCTACCGCCGGTCGTGGCGGCGCCGGCCTTCGCCATCCGCAAGCCGGCCGTCGCCGTCTTCACCCTCGACGACTACGTCGCCGCCGGGATCATGCGCCCGGGCCAGGCCGAGGCGCTGCGCCGGGCCGTCGCCGAGCGCCGCAACATCCTCGTCGCCGGCGGCACCTCGACCGGCAAGACCACGCTAGTCAACGCGCTCCTCGCCGAAGTGGCGAAGACCGGCGACCGCGTGGTGCTGATCGAGGACACCCGCGAGCTGCAATGCACCGCCCCGAACCTGGTGGCGCTGCGCACCAAGGACGGCGTCGCCTCGCTTTCAGACCTCGTCCGCTCCTCCCTCCGCCTGCGTCCCGACCGCATTCCGATCGGCGAGGTAAGGGGATCCGAGGCGCTCGACCTCCTGAAGGCCTGGGGCACCGGCCATCCGGGCGGCATCGGCACCATCCACGCCGGCTCGGCGCTCGGCGCGCTGCGCCGCCTCGAGCAGCTGATCCAGGAGGCGGTGGTCACCGTGCCGCGGGCGCTGATCGCCGAGACCATCGATCTGATCGCCGTCCTCGCCGGCCGCGGCGCCCAGCGCCGGCTCGTCGACCTCGCCGAGCTCCGCGGCCTGTCCGAGGCCGGCGACTATCGCCTCGCCTCCGCCGCCCCCGATCCCGACGACCTCATCCCGCCAGGAGTCCGGCCGTGACCATCTCGTTCACTCGTCTTCGTGGAGTATTCAGTGCCCTCGGATTTGCTGGGTTCACGCTCGCAGCCATGCCGGCGCACGCCGCCGGGTCGGGCATGCCCTGGGAGCAGCCGCTGCAGCAGATCCTGGAATCGGTCGAGGGACCGGTCGCCAAGATCATCTCGGTGATCATCATCATCGTCACCGGCCTGACGCTCGCCTTCGGCGACACCTCGGGCGGCTTCAGGAGGCTGATCCAGATCATCTTCGGCCTGTCGATCGCCTTCGCCGCCTCGAGCTTCTTCCTCAGCTTCTTCTCCTTTGGCGGCGGGGCGCTCGTCTGATGACCGAGCCCGTCCCCGGCTTCCAGGTGCCGGTGCACCGGGCGCTGACCGAGCCGATCCTGCTCGGCGGCGCCCCGCGCGCCGTCGCCATCGCCAATGGCACGCTGGCGGCCACGATCGGCCTCGGCCTGCGTCTCTGGATCGCCGGCGTCGTGCTCTGGCTCGTCGGCCACGCCGCCGCGGTCTGGGCGGCCAAGCGCGACCCCTGGTTCGTCGAGGTGGTGCGCCGGCATCTGCGCTACCCGCCGTACCTCTCGGTGTGAGGCGGCGATGCTCAATCTCGCCGAATACCGCAAGCGGTCCGCCCATCTCGCCGACGTCCTGCCCTGGGCGGCGCTGGTCGCGCCGGGCGTGGTGCTGAACAAGGATGGCAGCTTCCAGCGCAGCGCCCGGTTCCGCGGACCCGACCTCGACTCCGCCACCCCGGCCGAGCTAATCGGCGCCGCTGCGCGGCTCAACAACGCGCTGCGCCGCCTCGGCTCCGGCTGGGCGATCTTCGCCGAAGCTCGCCGGCAGCCGGCCGAGAGCTACCCCGAGAGCCGCTTCCCCGACCCGGTCTCGGCCCTAGTCGACGCCGAGCGGAAGGCACAGTTCGAGGAGGCGGGCAGCCACTTCGAGAGCGCGTATGTCCTGACCTTCGTCTGGCTGCCGCCGGCCGAGGAGACGTCGCGCATCGAGTCCTGGCTCTACGAGGGCCGCGCCCGTGGCGGCGTCGATCCCTGGGAGCTGTTGCGCGGCTTCGTCGACCGCACCGGCCGCATCCTGCAGCTGACCGAGGGCTTCGTGCCCGAGGCGGCCTGGCTCGACGATGCGGAGACGCTCTCCTATCTCCACGCCTGCGTCTCGACCCGGCGGCAGCTTGTCGCCGTGCCCGAGGCGCCGATGCATCTCGACGCGCTCCTGGCCGACGAGCCGCTCGTCGGCGGGCTCGAGCCGCGGCTCGGCGCGGCGCATCTCAGGACGCTAACCGTCATCGGCTTCCCGGGCGCGACCTTCCCCGGAATCCTCGACGACCTCAACGGCCTCGCCTTCCCCTATCGCTGGTCGACCCGGGCGATCTGCCTCGACAAGATCGATGCCGTCCGGCTCCTGACCCGGATCCGCCGGCAGTGGTTCGCCAAGCGCAAGTCGGTGGCGGCGATCCTGAAGGAGGTGATGACCAACGAGGCCTCGGCGCTGGTCGACACCGACGCCCACAACAAGGCGATGGACGCCGACGCCGCGCTGCAGGAGCTCGGCACCGACGCGATCGGCCAGGCCTATGTCACCGCGACCATCACGGTCTGGGACGAGGACCCGGGCGTTGCGGCGGAGAAGCTGCGGTTGGCCGAGAAGGTGATCCAGGGCCGCGACTTCACCTGCATCGCCGAGACGGTCAACGCGGTCGAGGCCTGGCTCGGCAGCCTGCCGGGCCAGGTCTACGCCAATGTCCGGCAGCCGCCGGTCTCGACCCTCAACCTCGCCCACATGATCCCACTGTCGGCGGTCTGGGCCGGGCCCGAGCGAGACGCCCATCTCGACGGCCCGCCGCTGTTCTACGGCCGGACCGAGGGCTCGACCCCGTTCCGCTTCGCCCTCCACGTCGGAGATGTCGGCCACACGCTGGTGATCGGCCCGACCGGCGCCGGCAAGAGCGTTCTGCTCGCGCTGATGGCGCTGCAGTTCCGGCGCTACGCCGGGGCTCGGGTCTTCCCCTTCGACTTCGGCGGCTCGATCCGCGCCGCCTGCCTCGCCATGGGCGGCGACTGGCACGACCTTGGCGGTGGTCTCTCTGACGAGGCTGGGGACGCCGTAATGCTGCAGCCCCTCGCCGGCATCGACGACGGGGCAGAGCGCGGTTGGGCGGCGGAGTGGGTGGCCGGAATCCTGCTAGGGGAGGGGCTGGCGGTCGGCCCCGAGGACAAGGAGCATATCTGGACGGCTCTCAGCTCGTTGGCCTCGGCGCCGGTGTCCGAGCGGACCCTCACCGGCCTTGCGGTGCTGCTGCAGTCCGCGGTGCTGAAGCGGGCGCTCCAACCCTACTGCCTCGGCGGGCCCTATGGCCGGCTGCTCGACGGCGAGGCCGAGCGCCTCGGCGATGCCGACGTCCAGGCCTTCGAGACCGAGGGGCTGATCGGCACCGGCGCCGCCCGCGCCGTGCTGGCCTATCTGTTCCACCGCATCGACCGGCGCCTCGACGGAAAGCCGACCCTGATCCTGATCGACGAGGGCTGGCTCGCCCTGGACGACGCCAGCTTCGGGGCGCAGCTGCGCGAATGGCTGAAGACCCTGCGCAAGAAGAACGCGGCCGTGGTGTTCGCGACCCAGTCGCTCGCCGACATCGAGACCAGCGCCATCGCCCCGGCGATCGTCGAGAGCTGCCCGACGCGCCTCTTTCTGCCGAACGAGCGGGCGATCGAGCCGCAGATCGCCGCGATTTATCGACGCTTCGGCCTCAACGACCGGCAGATCGAGATCGTCGCCCGCGCGACGCCGAAGCGCGACTATTACTGCCAGTCGCGGCGCGGCAACCGCCTGTTCGAACTCGGTCTCGGCGAGGCCGCGCTCGCCTTCTGCGCCGCCTCATCGAAGTCCGACCAGGCCGCCATCGCCGACACCCTGGCCGCACACGGCCGCGCCGGCTTCGCCGAAGCCTGGCTTCGCCGCCGCGGCGTCGCCTGGGCGGCCGACCTTCTCCCCAGCTTTGCCCCGGAGCCTGCCTGATGACCCATCATCGCCTTCGCGCCGCGCTGATCGTCGGCGCTCTGCTGTCGCTGCCGGCCTCCCGGTCCGATGCGGCCTGGATCGTGTTCGACCCGAGGAACTACAGCGAGAACCTGCTCTCGGCCGCCCGGGCGCTGGAGCAGATCCAGAACCAGGTCACGAGCCTGCAGAACGAGGCGCAGATGCTGATCAACCAGGCCCGGCAGCTTGCCTCGCTGCCGACCTCGGTGCTCGGCGAGATCCAGGGCTCCTTCTCCGAGATCCACGGCCTGCTGCGCCAGGCCGACCGCATCGCCTATGACGTCGAGGCGATCGAGGACGCCTTCCGGCAGTACCGGGATCTCGGATCCGATCTCAGCGACCAGCAGCTGATCGCGGGCGCCCGCCAGCGCTGGCAGAATTCGGTCTCGGCCTTCCAGCACGCGCTCACCGTGGGCGCCGGGGTGGTCAACGAGCTGCCGGCGACCCAGGCGGAGACGAGTACGCTGGTCGACGCCAGCCAGGGGGCGGTCGGCGTGCTGCAGGCGACCCAGGCCGGCAACCAGCTGCTGGCCGTGCAGACAAAACAGCTGGCGGACCTCACGGCGCTGCTCGCGGCCCAGGGCCGGGCGCAGGCTCTGGAGCAGGCTCGCCAGGCCGCGGCCGAGCAGCAGGCCGAGGAGCAGCGCCGGCGCTTCCTGGCCGAGGGCATCGGCTACCAGCCCTCGGCCGTCAGCATGTTCCATGAGTGACGCCATGGAGCCGCGGACCATCTTCCGGGCGGCCGCCCTCGCCCTGCTCGGCGCCGCGCTTCTGGCGACGGCGATCGCGGCCCATCGCGAGGCTGAGGCGCCGGTGCCGGTCTCGCGCGTCGTGCCTGAGCGGACGGACGATGTCTCGGCCGAGCTCGCCCGCTGTCGGTCGCTCGACCTCGCCGCGGCCGACGATCCCGGCTGCCGGGCCGCCTGGGCCAAGGTCCGCGAGCGCTTCCTCGGCACGGGCGGCGGGGAGCGCTGAGCCATGGGCGGGATTGGCGTCATCGACCGCTTTCTCGAGGTCTTCACCCGGTACATCGACTCCGGGTTCGGCCTGCTGCGCGGCGAGGTCACCTTCCTGTCCTCGACCTTAATCGCGATCGACATCACGCTCGCCGGCCTGTTCTGGGCGCTCGCCGCCGAGGAGGACGTGCTCGCCCGGCTGATCCGCAAGACGCTCTACATCGGCCTCTTCGCCTTCCTGATCGGCAACTTCAACGGCCTCGCCCGCATCGTCTTCGAGAGCTTCGCGGGCCTCGGCCTCAAGGCCGCGGGCTCGTCGATCGGCCAGGCCGAGTTCCTGCAACCGGGCCGGCTCGCCCGGGTCGGGCTCGACGCGGGGCGGCCGATCCTCGAGGCCGCAGGCCAGCTCATGGGCTTCGTCTCCTTCTTCGACAACTTCATCCAGATCTTCGTGCTGCTGATCGCCTGGCTGGTGGTGCTGGTCGCCTTCTTCCTGCTGGCGGTGCAGCTCTTCGTCACCCTGATCGAGTTCAAGATCACGACGCTGGCCGGCTTCGTCCTCATCCCCTTCGGCCTGTTCAACAAGACCGCCTTCCTGGCCGAGAAGGTGCTGGGCAATATCGTCGCCTCGGGCGTGAAGGTCTTGGTGCTGGCCGTCATCGTCGGCATCGGCACCGGCCTCTTCGGCGAGTTCACCCGCGGCTTCGGCGAGGCGCAGCCGACGCTGGAGGATGCGCTGGCGCTCGTGCTCGCCGCGCTGTCGCTGCTCGGCCTCGGGCTGTTCGGGCCGGGCATCGCCACCGGTCTCGTCTCCGGCGCGCCGCAGCTCGGCGCCGGCGCCGCGGCCGGCACCGCGCTCGCCGCGGGCGGCCTCGCCGTGGCTGGCGGCATGGCGGCGACCGGCGCCGTCTCGGCTGCGGCCCGGCTCGGCGCCGCCAGCGGCCGCTTCACCGGCACGCTCGCGGTCGAGCGGCAGATCGCCGGCAGGGCCGAGCTCGCTCGCAAGTTCCGGACGCTGGGCAGTGGCGGAGGAGGGGCATCGCCAGGCGGCGGCGCGCCGGCCGTGCCGCCGACCCGTCCGTCGCAGCCGTCCGGACCGGCCGGCACGGCGCCGGGCTGGGCGCAGCGGCTGAAGCACAGCGAGGCTGTCCGGCATGGCGTCTCCGCCGCGGTCCACACCGTCCGCTCCAGCGACCATGGCGGCGGCTCGGCCTCGGTGCCGCTCGCCGAGGAGGATCGATGAACCCGTTCCGCCGCTCCTCCGTCCGCTACGGCCGCACGCCCGAGCCCGAGACGCCGTACCAGAAGGCGGCGCAGCTCTGGGACGAGCGCATTGGCTCGGCCCGGGTCCAAGCCCGCAACTGGCGGCTCATGGCCTTCGGCTGCCTGATGCTCGCTGGCGGCCTCGGCACCGGGCTCCTGTGGCAGGCGGCGCGCGGCACCGTGGTGCCCTGGGTGGTCGAGGTCGACCGCCTCGGCCAGACCCAGGCGGTGGCGCCGGCCGCGGCCGGCTACCGTCCGACCGATCCGCAGATCGCCTGGCATCTCGCCCGCTTCGTCGAGGACGTGCGCGGGCTCCCGGCCGATCCCGTGGTGGTGCGGCAGGCCTGGCTGCGCGCCTACGACTTCGTGACCGACCGCGGCGCCGTGGCGCTCAACGACTACGCCAGGGCAAACGATCCCTTCGGCAAGGTCGGCCGCCAGCAGGTCGCGGTCGAGGTGTCGAGCGTGATCCGCGCCTCGGACGACAGCTTCCGCATCGCCTGGGTCGAGCGCCGCTACGAGAACGGCAGCCTGGCGGCGACCGAGCGCTGGACCGCCATCCTCACCATCGTGATCGAGCCGCCGCGCGACGCCGACCGGCTGCGCCGCAACCCGCTTGGCATCTATGTCAACGCCATCAACTGGTCGAAGGAGCTCGGCTGATGCGCCTCCTCCTGGTCCTCGCCCTTCTTCCAGTCGCCGCCTGTTCGAGCAAGCCGCCCTCGACCCGCTACGACGAGCCGGTCGAGGCGGTGCGGCTGCCCGAGCCGCCGAAGCCGGTCCAGGTCGTCGAGCTGCCGAAGCCCTTGCCGCTGCCGGGACAGCTGAAGCCGCTGTTCGGCGCCCGCCGGGCGCCGCCGGAGCCGGCCGATCCGAAGGAGCGGGTGAGCCGGGCCAATGCCGCGGCGCGGATGCAGCCGAGCCGCGACGGCTACATCAATGCCGTGCAGGTCTATCCCTATTCCGCCGGGGCGCTGTACCAGGTCTACACGGCGCCCGGGCAGGTCACCGACATCGCGCTCGAGCCGGGCGAGCAGCTGGTCGGCTCGGGGCCGGTGGCGGCCGGTGACACGGTGCGCTGGATCGTCGGCGACACCGAGAGCGGGGCGGGGACGACGCGCCGGGTCCACATCCTCGTCAAGCCGACCCGGCCGGACCTCGTCACCAACCTCGTGATCAACACCGACCGGCGGACCTATCTGCTCGAGCTGCGTTCGACTCCGTCGACCTACATGGCGGCAGTGTCCTGGCAGTATCCGGAGGATGAGCTGATCGCGCTGCGCCGCCGCAACGCCGAGGCCGAAGCCGCGGCGCCGGTTGCGACCGGCGTCGACCTCACCCGCCTGCGCTTCCGCTACCGGATCGAGGGCGACGATCCGCCCTGGCGACCCGCCCAGGCCTTCGACGACGGTGCCAAGGTCTATATCGAGTTCCCGCGCGGCATCGGCCAGGGCGAGATGCCGCCGCTCTTCGTCATCGGCGCCGAGGGCGACAGCCAGCTCGTCAACTATCGTGTCCGGCAGAACTATTACATCGTCGACCGGCTCTTCGCCGCGGCCGAGCTGCGGCTCGGCGCGAAGGACCAGCAGGTGGTCCGGATCGTCCGGACCGATGCGCGATGACCGGCGAGGCCGAGCTCAAGGCGGCGCTGCGCCTGCATCCCGAGCGGCCGCGGGTCACCCGGCTGTCACGCAAGGTGCTGGTCGGCGCCGCCGGCCTGGCCGGCCTCGCCGTGCTCGGCGCGCTGGTCTGGGCGCTTGACAGCCGCCGCCGGGCCGAGCCGCAGCAGGAGCTCTACAGCACCGACACGAAGACCACCACCGATGGCTTGGCGGCACTGCCGACGGACTACACCGGCGTGCCGCAGCTGGGGCCACCGCTCCCCGGGGATCTCGGCCGGCCGATCCTGCGGGCGCAGGAGCAGGGCAAGGCCGTGACCCCGCCGCTGCAGCCTGGCCCCGATCCGCTGCTGCAGCGGATCGCCCAGGAGCAGGAGGCGGCGCGGACCAGCAAGCTGTTCGTCGGCACCGGCCAGAGGGAGGGAGGCATCGGGGAGTCGGCGAGAGCAGGGGGCTCGGCGCCATCGGATGTATCTGCAACCGCTTCCGCATTCGATGGTGCCCAGGATCGGGAGCAGGCTTTCCTGGACGCTCCGCCCGACCGCCGGACGTTGAGCTCGGACCGGCTGCAGGATCCGCCGTCGCCCTATGTGCTGCAGGCCGGCTCCATCATCGCGGCGGCGCTCGTCACCGGCCTGCGCTCCGACCGGCCGGGTGAGGTGATCGCCCGGGTGACGGAGCACGTGTACGACAGCCCGACCGGACGCTTCCTCCTGATCCCACAGGGGTCGCTGCTGGTCGGCACCTACGACAGCCGGGTGGCGTTCGGCCAGGACAGTGTGCTCCAGGTCTGGACCCGGCTCATCCTGCCGAACGGCAGGTCGATCGTGCTGGAGCGGCTGCCCAGCGCGGACACGGAAGGCTATGCCGGGCTCGAGGACGAGGTGGAGCACCATTGGGGCCGGCTCTTCGCCGCGGCGGCGCTGTCCTCGATCCTCGGCGTCGGCACCGAGCTCGGCGCCGGCAATGACGAGAGCGAAATTCTGCAGGCGCTGCGGCGCGCCGGCAGCGACACCCTCAACGACGTCGGTCAGGAGGTCGTGCGGCGGAATCTCGACATTCCGCCGACCATCAGGATCAGGCAGGCCTTCCCGATCCGGGTGATGGTCAGCCGCGATCTCGTGCTCGAGCCCTACCGGGAGTGAGGATACGATGACGAAGCTCAAGCTCGGTGCGATCCTCGACGACCGGCCGGTCAAGCTCACTGTCGAGCTGCCGGCGGGGGTGCATCGCGATCTCGTCGCCTACGGGGAACTGCTCGGCCGCGAAACTGGGCAGGCGATTGAGCCCGTTCGTCTGGTTGCGCCGATGCTGGCGCGGTTCATGGCGACGGATCGGGGATTCGCGAAGGCGAAGCGGTCGCGGCGAGCTGCCGACCAACCAACTCGGACTACCTCGGAGGTGGCGTCCGGACCTGGCGAAGCAGACTGAGAAAGCGACGCAGAGCGGGATTGTCATTGTTGCCGAGCCAGGCCGCCGAGATCGGCAGCAGCGCGCCTTCGCCTGTGATCGGGCGGAACACAACGCCGGGAAAGTTCAGCCCAACCAGGGTTTCCGGGACGATGGTGACGCCATACCCCGCTCCGACCAGGCCGAGAACGTTCTCCCGCGAGGTGAGGTGCAGCGATGTGGCTGGGATGTGCCCGTCGGCCGCGATCCTGCCGATCAGGAAATTGTAGACGACGGCACCGCTCTCGAAGGTCCGGACAAGCCAGTGCTCGCGTCGGAGGTCTTGCCAGTTCAGGGTTTCCTCGCCGGCCAGCTCATGGTCCTGCGGCAATGCGGCGAAGATCTGCTCCTCCCAAAGCGGGAGTTGCTTCAGGTCGGATGCCTCGTAGCCGCCGGCCAGCACGCCAGCGTCGATACGCCGGGCCCGCAGCCATTGGAGTTGATCGACGGGGCTTCCCTCCATGGTCTCTATCAAGATTCCGGGACTAAGGCGACGGAATCGCTGCAGTGCCTCCTTGAGCGGACCGGAAACCAGCGACGGGAAAAATCCTAGCGTCAGCAAGCCAGCTTCTGCTCTCCCGTTTCGGTCTGCCCGGCCGACAGCCTGATCGAGTAGCATCAAGATGCAGCGGGCATCGCGAATGAAGGTCCGTCCTGCATGCGTCAGCCGGAGACCGCCGGAGTAGCGCTCGAAGAGCGCGACCCCGATCACCTCTTCCAGCTTCCGGACCTGCCGGCTGACAGCCGACTGACGAATCCTCAAGGCGTCTGCCGCACGGCGGAAGCTCAAATGCTCCGCCACGGCAACCACATACTTGATCGCTTTGAAGTCTGGTTGATCCATTGTGCCGCCTTGGATGCGCGACGCATGCCCCGAGCCCAGAAACAGGCTCTCCAGGTACTGGATTGCGGGTTCAATGAAACGTTCTGATGAGTTCTTCCTTCCACATGAGCGTTGTTGCTAAACCCAGTGCATTCAATAGAGACAAGTACGCACGTGGAAATCTACATATACGCGCGGCATCTTTGTCGCTGCTGGCCGAGCTTCTCAATGCCCAGTGTCACCACGTCTCCCGCCTTGAGATAGATCGGCTCAGGCTGAATTCCCATGCCAACTCCCGGCGGCGTGCCAGTCGTGACAATATCTCCCGGCATCAGGGTCATGAATTCGGAGATATAACTGATTATTGTCTTTACATCGAAGATCATAGTCGCCGTTGAGCCGGCTTGCATGCGGTTGCCGTTAACGTCCAGCCACATCTCCAGCTTTTGAACATCTCCAATCTCATCCGAAGTCACGAGCCATGGCCCGATCGGACCGAACGTGTCGCACCCTTTGCCCTTGTCCCAGGTGCCACCGCGTTCGATCTGGTATTCGCGCTCGGACACGTCATTGACCACGACGTAACCCGCTACATGGGAGAGGGCGTTTTCTTTGCTGACGTAGGCTGCACGTGTGCCGATCACCACGCCAAGCTCGACCTCCCAATCCGTCTTCTTCGATCGGCGTGGAATGACTATGTCGTCGTTTGGGCCCTGAATGCAGGAGGTCGCTTTGGAAAATAAGACAGGTTCGGCTGGAATCGGTAATTTTGCTTCCGTCGCATGATCCGAATAATTGAGCCCGACGGCGATGAATTTTCCCACGTTCGCGATGGGACAGCCATAGCGCGGAGAGCCAGATACGATTGGTAGACGCGACCCTTCCAATTCCTTCAACCTGGCAAGGCCTTCGGGAGTGATTGCGTTTCCATTGATATCATCCAGAACGCCCGAGAGGTCACGGATGCTTCCATCTTCATCGAGCAAGCCAGGTTTTTCTTGCCCTAGAGGGCCGTAGCGAAGAAGCTTCATCTTCAGCATCTCTGCTTGGGCGGTTTGGGGCCGCCTCGGATCGCGCGTTATCGCGCCAGGAAGCCGCCGTCGACCGGCAGCGTATGGCCGGTCACCATCCCTGAGGCCCGGCTTGCGAGATAGAGGAAAGCAGCAGCCACTTCCTGCGCTTCGGCGAGGCGCCCCATCGGCGTCGCGGCCGTGATCGCTTGGAGAATATCCATCTGGTCGAGCAGCTCCTGGGTAAGCGGCGTACGCACATAGGTCGGCGCAACGGCATTGACCCGTATTCCCACCTTGGCCCATTCCACGGAGAGGGCGCGGGTGAGATTGACGATGGCGCCCTTCGTGGTCTGGTAGGAGACGTTCGGATAGAGGCCGCCGGAGAGACCCATGATGGAGGCGGTGTTGACGATGCGTCCGCCGCCTTGCGGCATCATCCATCGGGCGGCCGCGCGGGCACAGATGAACATTGCGGTCATGTTGACTGCGACGACTCGGTTCCACTCGTCAACACCGAGCTCCATCGTCGGTCGGCGGACGGCTATCCCGGCGTTGTTAACGAGGATGTCGAGCCGTCCATATCGATGGTGCACATCGGCGAAGAAGCCTTCCACGGCGGCCTCGTCGGTCACGTCGAGCGGGCTTGAGCCAGCCATGTCCGCGATCTCGACCGTGCCGCCGGCGTCAATGAAGGCCGAGGCGACTGCCGCACCGATCCCGCTCGCCCCACCGGTGACGATCGCGACCTCGCCGTCCATTCGGAAGAGCTCGAGCATGCTTACGCCTCCGGCCGCCGGCGCGGCAGGCCTAGCATCTCGCGGGCTTCGGCGGGCGTCGCCGGCTCCATACCGAGCTCGCGGATGATACGGACGATGCGCTCGACCAGTTGAACGTTCGTGGCAGGCTCGCCAGGGCGGTAGTGCAAGTTGTCCTCGAGGCCGACCCGTACATGGCCGCCCAGCAGAAGCATCTGCACGGTCGCGGGTAGTTGCGCGTCTCCCGCCGCGCTGACCGTGAAGAGCGACTGGGATGGCAGGAACTCCACCATCACCTGGAGCATCTTCGGAGAGTAGGGGACAGCACCCTGGAAGACATGATGGAGGCCGAGGCAGAGATTGACGAAATAGGGCGGCTCGTCGAGGCCCTCGTCGATGAGCGTGCGCATGTCCTGCAAGAGGTGAGCAGGACTGAACGCTTCCCATTCCGGCTTGATCCCGCGATCACGCAGGCGCTGCGCGAATTCCCGAGAGCGCGTCGGCGACGCCGTGAGCAGGGTATCGCGTCCACCAAGGGTCGCGAGCACGGTCATAGCGTTCAGTGTCACCATCTCGGCACCGCCATCGGCGGCCTTCATGCGCTCCTCCAAGGCGACTTCCCACAAGCCATCGGATACAGGCCGAGCCATGTCGCCGTTCAGGCCCCCACCGCCGGAGTTGTTGAGGACGATGTCGCAGCGTCCACGAATGAGTTGGTTGATGCGGCGATAGATCTCCGGATTGCAGGTCGCGCTGTCGTCGGCATTGCGCGCATGAAGGGCGGCGACGCTGGCGCCCGCGTTGAAGCAGCGCACCACGTCCTCGGCGATCTCCTCCGGCTGGGTCGGCAGATGAGGATTGTGCGCCTTCATGGCGAAGCCGCCGGTCGGCGCCACCGTAACGATGACCTTGCGCGTTGCCATCACGCTCTCCCGGATTCGAGGGCGGTGTGAGTGCGTTCCTTGTCGGTGAGACCAAGCGGCGCGGCTTCCGCCGCCAGCCCGCCCCGCAAGGCTTCCAGCCAGACGACGACCGCTTCGGCTCCTGGGTCCGGGTGGCCGACGGCGCGCGCTCCGAGATAGCTCGATCGGCCGCGGCGCGGCTGAAGCGTCGCCGTGCGTGCGGCCCCCTCGCGAGCTGCCGCCACCGCTTCGCCCAGAGCTTCCGAGAGGGCTCCACCCCGCTCCGCCGCCTGCCGGAAAGCCGCTGCCGCGGGAACGAGGGCGTCGAGCATCGTGCGGTCGCCCACGTCCGCGCCGCCGAGCGCGGAAATGCCGCGGCATGCAGCAGCGAACGCGTCCGCCCATGCTGTGACAGTCAGTGCGTGGGGCCCGTGGATGGCTTCTGCCGCCCGCAGAGCGGCGACGGCATAGAGTGGCCCGGACGTGCCGCCAACAGACCGGCGGAGGCTCGCCGATATCAGCCGCAGGACTGTCGCGGGCTCTGTGAAGTGCTCGTCCACGAGGTCGCGTTCCAAGGCGGTCGCGCCGCGTGCGAGCGCGAGCCCGAGATCGCCGTCGCCCACGGCTTGGTCGAGCGCCGTCAGCCGATCCTGTGCGCGCCTGACGGCTTCGGTTACCCGGTGCAGCAGCGCGCGGCGCATGGCGCTCACGAGCGGGTCGCAGCCCGGATCGGGAGGTGCTGTCTCGTCCTTCCGGCGTGGGCTGAGCCGGGTCGCGGATCCCGAGGGCCAGCCGGCCGGCGTGGCCGGCCAGGCCGCAGCAGTCGCCGGCGCGTCGAGCCGCGCGAGCCGCCCTTCGCCGAGCTTCATCAGGGACAAGGAACAGCCCTGCATGTCGAGGGCAGTGAGAAAGGTCCCGCACCAGGCGCGTCTCGCCTTGATGCCGAAGGCATCGAGGAGCGAGAGCGCCCGGCGCGCCACGATGCCGAGCTCCATCGTCGGCGTGCCGCCGAGATTGTTCACGAGGAGGGCAACCTCGTCGCCCGCGACGATCTCCCGGTCGCGAAGAATTTGCTGGAGGAGTTCCGCCGTCAGGTCATCGGCCGAGCTGAGCCGCGCGCGTCGCGCGCCGGCTTCGCCATGGATGCCGAGGCCGAGTTCGACCTCGTCCGCCGCCAGATCGAAACTGGTGCTGGCCGTGCCCGGGACCGTGCAGGGAGACACAGCGACTCCCATCGTCCCGACGGAAGCCGCGGCAGCGGCTGCCTCCGCCCGCACAGCCACGAGCGGCAGGCCGGCTGCCGCCGCAGCACCCGCGACCTTGTGCACCAGGACCGTGCCGGCGACGCCCCGCCGGCCAGCGCCGGCACCCGCCCCGAGCGCGACATCGTCCTCGACAAGCACCATCTCGACGGGGATTCCCTCGGCGCGCGCCACCTCGGCGGCGAGGCCGAAGTTGAGCCGATCGCCGGTATAGTTTTTCACGATCAACAGAACGCCCGCAGGGCCAGCGACCGCGCGGATCGCGGCGAGCACCGCGTCTGTGCTGGGGGATGAAAAGACGTCGCCGGAAACGGCCGCGGTCAAGAGGCCGGGGCCGACATAGCCCGCATGCGCTGGCTCGTGACCGGCACCGCCTCCCGCAATCAGCGCGACCTCCCCGCGCTCGGCGACATAGGCCGTGTCGGCGCGCAAGACGATGTTCTCGCCGTCGAGCAGGGTGAGCCCGCTATTGAGCGCGACGAAGCCGTCCAGCATCTCGGCTACGACGGTCTTTGGGTCGTTGATGAGCTTCTTCATCGCAGGTCCTTTGGCGCGGCTTCGCGCGCCTCTCGCGTTCCCGAATGCTCCTGGAGATTTCGCCTCACGCCGCGGAGTTCGGCCTCGGAATGCCCAACATGACGCGTGCCTCGGCGGGCGTGGCGATCTCGCGGCCCATGCTGCGTGCGAGCTTGATGATGTGACGGACGATATCTGCGTTGCGAGGCTTGCCGCCCAGTTCGAGATACGGGTGATCGCCGAGCCCGAAGGAGAGGTGGCCGCCTTCGGCGATCGCCATGGTGACGACGGGTTGGATGCTCCCCGGGTAGACCACGGTCGTCCATTCGACGGGCCCGTTCTGCGGGAGGAAGTCGAGATGGGCCGCGAGCCCTTTGTAGTTGCCGGGATGGCCCGCGAGCAGGCCACTCTCCGACATCAAGAGAGCGAGATAGGCTGGGCCCTTGATCAGCTTCATCTCCATGAACGCTTGGACGGTCCGCGTGCAGCCGATGTTCCAGCAGGTGTGGATGGTCTTCACACCCGCAGCCTGGATTTGCTCGGTGAAATACTTGAGCAGGCGCGTGGGGTTGTGGAAAACCAGGTCGTCGGTGACGAAATTCTTGATCTCGGCGGAGTAGACGTCGACATTAAGGGTTCCCATGTCGACCGGAGCGATGTCGGGCCGCGTCAGCGGGTTGCGCGCGAGTTGCAGGACGTTGTCGACGCGCCTTTCGGCTGGAGTGAGGGTGACGTAACCGAGCGTGGAGTGGACGAGCACGTCGCCGGCCCTTTCGCGAATGCGGGTGATCGTCTCGGCATAGGTCTCGATGCTGTTGGCCGGCTCTCCGGTCCGTCCATCCCGACCGTGGAAATGCACACAGGTAGCCCCGGCCTCGTAGCACTCGGCGGCATCTTCCGCGATTTCCGCAGGCGACCACGGAACATTGGGATTGTCGCCCCGCATCGCGTATTCGTTCATACGCACGTCTATGATCAGCTTCTTGTTCATCTGATTGTCCAGTTCTCGAAGTAGATTCGGCCGGGCGGGCGCCGGAAGCCGGGAGGTGAGACCAGCGGCCTATCCCGTTAGGCGTTCGAGTCGAGCCAGGTTTGCGATGTCACGCCGCCATCGACGACGAGCGATTGTCCGGTGATGAAGTCGGCGTCGTCCGAGGCGAGGAAGAGCGCCGCATTGGCAACATCCCAGCCGGTGCCCATCTGGCCGCGGGGGATCTGCCGATTGCGCTTGGCCATCATCTCCGCGAAGTCATCGGCGCCGTAGGCGTCCTTGAGCATCGTGATCATGGGTGTTTCGAGAAACCCGGCGGTCACCGCATTGCAGCGGACGCGCTGCCGGGCATATTGCAAGGCGATTTGCTTCGTGAAGGGGTCGACCGCGCCCTTCGAGGCGGCATAGGCCAGCAACGGGACGCCCGTCCAACGCAGCCCGGCGATCGCGCCGATATTGACGATGGCGCCGCCCCGTCCCTCGCGTGAGTATTGATCAAGCATTACGGGAAGGACCGCGCGGCAGGTCAGGAACATGCTCTTGATGTTCACCGCCATTACCCGATCCCAATCTTGCTCGGCTGTGTCCAGGGCCCCACCGACAACAGCGATCCCGACGTTGTTGTGCAGCACGTCGATACGGCCGAAATGCGCGAGGCAGGCGCGGACGATCCCGTCAACCTCTGCCGCGACGGTCACGTCGGCGACATGGGCGACGCAGGTGCCTCCTTCGGCTGCGATGATGACGCGCGTCTCCTCGGCCGCCTCGGTATTGCGGTCGACGGCGATCACTTTCGCCCCCTCGCGCGCAAACAGCACAGCGGCCGCCTTGCCGTTGCCCCATCCCGGCCCGACCGAACCGGCACCGGTCACGATGGCCACCTTTCCTTCAAGACGCGGTTTGCGTTCCGTCATCAAACTCTCCGGGTCACGACAAGGTCTCGGGTGCGATCGGCGGAAGCCGCTCAGCCGTTGCGGGCCACGCGCAGCGGCGCCGCCTCGGGCGCGGGCACCTCAACTTGAGGCGTCTCCATCTCGCCGCGGATCTGCCGCAGGATATGCGCCCGCAGTTCCGCGAAGATCGGCTCCGTCTTGGTTGTGATCTGATCGCGCGGTACGGGCAGCGAAATCCGAAGGGTTTCCACGACGCGAGCCGGCGATCCCCTCAAGACGACGACGCGGTCGGACATGTAGACGGACTCGTCGATGTCATGGGTGACAACGAGGACGGACATGCCGAGCTGGTCGCGAAGCCTGAGAGTCAGATCTTCGAGATCTGCCCGCGTCTGCGCGTCAACCGACGCGAAGGGCTCGTCCATGAGCAGAAGCCGCGGCTTGCACGCGATAGCCCTGGCGATCGCCACGCGCTGCTGCATGCCGCCGGACAACTGCCAGGGATATTTGCTCTCGTTGCCGCCGAGGCCCACGGCATCGATCGCGGCGAGCGCCGTCGCCTGCCTTTCCTTCTTGGATGCGACGCGATTGCGCAGCGGCAGGATGACATTGCCGAGGACGCGCTGCCACGGCATGAGCGAGCGGCTGTAGTCCTGAAACACGAGGGCCACGTCGCGGTGCGGCCTGTCGATCGCCGTGCCGTTGAGTTCGACCGTGCCTGACACGGGTTTCGCCAGGCCAGCGATGCACCGCATCAGCGTCGACTTGCCGACGCCGGACGGCCCCACGAGGCAGACCACCTCGCCACGATCGACGGCGCAGTCGAGATCACGGAAGATGACCTTCGCCTGATCCCCCGAGCCGTAGCTCATGGACAAGCCGGAAATACGAAGCACTGTCTTCTCCCTTATCGCGTTGCCGAACGATCGGCGGCACCCCGACCCCAGTGCCAACGCAGCAGACGCCGCTCGAAGACGGTCATGAGGGTGTTCAGCGCATAACCGACGATGCCGAGCATCAGCAGAGCGGCCCACATCTGGGGCATGTCCCAGCCCTGGGTCGCGGCGAGGATCACGTAGCCAATGCCCTCGGTCGAGGCGAAGAGCTCGCTGCCGACCGTCGCGACGAGGGCGATTGACACGGCGAGCCTCAACCCGGCGATGATCTGTGGGCTCGCCGCCGGCAGGACGACGCGGAACAGGATATCCAGCCTGTCTAGCGTGAGGCTCCGCGTCACTTCGCGAAGCGTCGGGTCAATGTTGCGCACGCCCTCCGCCGTATTGAGGAGCACGGGCCAGACCGCACCAAAGGTGATGATGGCGATCTTCTCGATGTCGCCTGTCCCGAGCAGCATGATGATCAGCGGGATCAACGCGATGATCGGGACGGCCCGCATGACCTCCAGCAGCGGCATGACGTATCTGGCGATGCTGGAGAGCCCGAGGGCAACCCCCAGCGAGACGCCGATCGCTGTACCGATTGCGAAGCCGGCGCCAAGATTGCGCAGGCTCGGCACGAGATCGGAATTGAACCGCGCGAAGACCCAATCCGTGCCGAAGCGCTCCAAGATTACGGCGAGCGGCGGAAAATACAACGACCGGCTGTCGAGCGAGGTGAGCCACCAGAGGAGGACGACGAGGCATGGCAGCCACACTTCGGCGACGACCTCGCGGATCCATTTTCCCATCATACGCGCCCCCTAGAAGCCGGCTTCCAGGGTACGACCGCTGTTTCGACGAGGTATGTCACCACCGTCATCGCCACACCGAGGCTGATCGCCGTCAGTGTGTAGGCATAGACATCCAGGACAGCGCCTACGCTCTGAGCGACAGCGATCGCGGAGCCGACGCCAGGAACGAGGGTCAGCACCTCGACCCCGATGCACAACAGCAGTCCCATGATCGAGGCGAGCCGCAGGCCCGTGATGAGATACGGCAATATCGCCGGCAGGATCACGCTGTGGACCTTCGTGGCACTCGAGAGGCGGAGCGACCGGCTTGTCTCGAGAACCATGGGGTCAATATCGCGAATGCCGTAGCTGACCTGGAGCATGATGGGCCAGACCATGGTCGGCACCGTCACCATCAGCTCCGTGTAGCGGCGTGCGCCGAACAGCAGCAGGGCGAGCGGAATGAGACCGAGCGGCGGCACGCTGCGCAGCGCGTCAATTAGCAGACGGGAGCTGCGATAGGCGAAGTCGCTGGAGCCGATGAGAACGCCGATGGGCAGGGCGATGACGATTGAGAGGCCGAGCGACGCGGCCCAGCCGGCCAGGGTCTCGCCGATGCGGTTCGGAATGTCGCCTTGGACTGTGAGTTCGACAATTCGCGCCATCGTCGGCCAAAGCGGTGGCAGAATCTCTGGGCCGATGCCGCCACTCCTGGTGAATCCTTCCCAGAGGACGAACGGCAGCGCCAGAAACAGTGCCTTCATCAGGGCATTGCTCGCCGCGAGGAGCAGCGGCTCTGCACCCACGGAGCGCACGGCCGATGTCCACGACTGAGGCGGCCCTGGTTGTTCGGCAGCGCGCGTCATTGGGTCAGCACCAGAGCAGCCGGATCGACGGTGCCCTTCAAGAAGCTGTATTGCTCCGACAGCCTCTTGACGGCGGCCACCTGATCCACCGTGACCTCGGCCCGAAGCTTCGGCAGGGCTGAAGCCTTGGCATCCGCCTCCGGCGTGTTGAACCATTTCATGAGCGTGCCGGGTATGGCTCCGAGATCGCCGAGCGTATAGCCGATGCTCTCCTTGATGGCGGCCCTGAAGCCCGCGATCTCGGCCTCGTGCGCCCCTGCGTAATCGCGCGAGGTAATCAGAACGAGCCTCGGCAAATCCGGGAACGCCTGGAAGTTCGGGTTGCCAAAAGGGGCGGCGAAGCTGCCCGTCGCTACGAAGGAGCTGTAGAATGGATCATGCACGACGGCCGCCTGCACGTCGCCGTTGAGCAGTGCGCCTCTCATCGCGGCCGGCGGCAACACCGTGAATCTCAGGGATTTCGAATCGCCGCCGTGCTTGTCGATTGTGATCCTGGCCGCCAACTCGTCAGCGCTATTGAGGGCCACGACGGCGATGGTCTTCCCATTGAGCTCAGCCCCAGTGGTCGGCCCGTCCTTCAGCACGATGAGGCCATCGGGGTCGGCGCCTGAAGGCCCTTGCGCCCAGACGCTCAATCCCGAGACGATCGCCAAAGGCAGTCCTGCAGCAGCCGCCGAGACGCTGTGCTGCAGCGAGTTCAACGCGATGTCGACCTGGCCGCTGATGGTCGACTGAACGATCGAAGCCGTCGAGAGCGTGGTGACGGAAAGCTTGATGCCATTTCTGGCGAAGATTCCCTGGTCGGCACCAAGCAAGAGGACCGCAGCATCGGTGATTGGAAAGACGCCTAGGCGCATGTCTCGCACTTCAGATGTGGGAACACTCTGTTGCGCCCGTGAAGATGCGATCGGAAACATTGCCAGTGCGGTTGCGGAGGTGCCCGCGGTGATCAAGTCGCGGCGCGTGGGGCGTCGGTCACAAGCCATGTTCTCCTCCCTAGCCTCACTCTCGATCGGTGATGCCTTTATATTTACAATACGTCATGTATATGAAATTGAACCGGCGTGTCAAGGGGCATGTGAGGGCTCTCCGCCGCTCCTCTGACCTTCGTCGCAGAGCCCGGCACAACGGCTTCTCTATTTACGATGCAGCGTGTATACCTAATCGTGCTGCAGCTGCATCCAGAGGAGAAGTGATGGCGTCCCGCGCTTCGACACAGCCTGCCCCGAGGCCCGAGCCGGAAGACGGCACGGCGCTCAAGTCGCGGCCGCGTCGGCCGCGCGGACGTCCGCGGGAATCTGGAACGGATGCCGCGATCAATCAGGCTGTGATCGAACTCCTGGCGGAGGTCGGTTACCAGCGGCTATCCTATGATCTCGTCGCACAGCGCGCGAAGGCGACGCGGCCGACCGTCTACCGCCGCGGCGCCAACAAGGTCCTCCTCGTCCTCGGCGCGCTCATCGAGCACTACGGAACGGATCCGACTCCCGATACGGGTTCGCTGGCAACGGACCTCTTTGAACTTCAGAAGTCGCAAATTCGCTTCTGGAACGATCCAGTTATTGCCGGGCTTTTTCCGGGTCTCCTCGCCGATATCAGCAATGACCCACAGCTCGCGGAGACCTGGTGGCAGAGCTTCATCGCGCCGCGCCGCGCCTCGACCGCACGCGCTCTCGAGCGGGCGAGACAGCGCGGCGAGCTCAAGGGCTCGCCCGACCCGGAATGGATCTGCGATCTCATAACCGGTCCCCTCATCTGCCGAGCCTTTCTCGGTGGTTACCGTAAACTGCCTGAATCCCTCGCCGAAGAGACCGTGAAGATCGTCCTTAAGATGTACGGCAAGGCTAAATGAACATCGCCGACTGTCGTTAAGGCTTGCCGTCTCCACCGCATGATCGCCAGCTGTCAGGTGGAGTAGGGATATCTGCACCTCATGCTACAACGAACGTGCCGAACATGAACCGTTCCGCCATGGTGTCCTTGCTGCAGGCGCTCATGCTAGCGGCGAATTTGGCATCAATCACCAGTTCAGCCGACTGCGCTGGAAGAACGATCCGACTCGCAGAATGGCACCGCAATTGCAGCTTTGCACTCAGTTCGTGCTTCGTCATTGCGGTAGCACAACCGCAGCCGGGTCTACGAAACTCCTGGTGAAATTATACTGTCGAAAGAGCCTTTGGATTTCGACGACATGCTCCGCGGTAACCTTGCCCCGCAGTTTAGGCATTACCGAGGCCTGCGCTACCGCCGCCGGCGTTCCGAACCACTTCATCAGGGTTGCGGGGATCGCTTCGGGGTGGGCTTCCGCGTAGGCGATGCTGTCGCGAACCGCGGCATGAAAAGCGCTAATTTCTGCTTGATGGCTACTTGCATAGGACTTGGAAGTGACGAACACGTGGCGAGGAAGGTCGGCGAACGCCTGGAAATAATGATTGCCGAACGGCGCCGCAAATTCTCCAGTCTCCATGAATGAACTCAAGAAGGGGTCATGTAGCGCAGCAACTTTGACCTGACCGTTCATAAGGGCGACCTTCATCGCTGGAAATGGCAAGACCGTGAATTTCAGCGTGCGCGAGTCGCCGCCGTGCTTGTCAATCATTACCCTGGTCGCCAGTTCATCGGCGCTGTTTAAGGCGGCGACAGCCACCGTTGCACCGTTAAAGTCCGCACCCCTTTTCGGCCCGCTCTTTAGCACGAGAAGGCCGTCGGGGTCGCGACCGGACGGGCCTGGAGCGTTTACACTGAGACCTGAAACGACAGTCAAGGGCAGTCCGGCGGAAGCAGCAGCTGTATTGTGCTGCAACGAATCGAGCGCGATGTCCACTTGGCCGCTCACTGTGGACTGCGAGATCGAAGCATTCGCGAGCGTCGTTACGGACAGTTTGAGCCCATGTTTAGCGAAGATCCCCTGATCGAGCCCCAGCAAAGGAACCGCAGCCTCGGTGATCGGAAACACACCTAGGTGCACCTCCCTCATCGCTGAGCTTGAGTTCTCCTCGGCTTGTGACACGCCCGCCGGGCTGGCCGTCACCAAGCCTGCTGCTACGAGGCCGACCATCGCGCGAACAACAAAGCGCCGACCCTGCGAGAATTCATCCAGTGTCATGACTTCCTCCCTCCGGGGCTCTCTTATTCAAATCCGCCGTCGACAGCGATGAACTGTCCGGTGATCGACCGGGCCGAATCGCTTGCGAGAAACAGCACCGTGTCTGCGATCTCCTCAGGCTCAATGAGCCGTGCGGTCGCCATGCGTGAAACCATATGCTGAAGCGCTTCGTCTTGGGTGATGCTGCGCAGTTCCGCGTACTTTTCTACGCTTCGATACAGCCTTTCCCCCTTTACGATGCCCGGAATGATGGCATTCACCCGCACACCTTCCGTGCCGACTTCACGCGCGAGTGCCGCCGTTAGGCCGAGTACGGCCTTTTTCGAGCTCACATACGGCGACCGATCGCGATAGCCAACTTTCGCGGCTGCAGAAGAAAAATTGATAATGCAACCACTCTTGTTCTTCAGCATTTCTGGCAGAATCTCTCGAGTCGTTATGAAATGCGACGTAATATTTACATCAAAGCTCTTTTTCCACTCAGCTGTCGAGATTTTTGTCAAAGGTGCGACAGGGCCGAGCACGCCGACACCATTGACCAATAGCCACACCGGGCCGACCGTTTTCGTAAGCTTTAGGATCTCCGCTTCTTCAGCGAAATCGCATTTGAAGAACCGAATCCCCAACTCGGATGCCAGCTGTGTTCCGTTGTCTTCATCAATATCGGCTATCGCGACATCGTAGCCACTGGCCGCCGCCTTTCTTGCGACAACAGCACCTATTCCAGTTGCGCCACCTGTTATGAGCGCGATCTTCCTCATGATTAGCTCCATTTGGTTTCGATGGTTGCGAGCTGCGCGCGCACGGCAGGACGATTGAAGAAGCGAAAATTCTGATCTTCCGAAGCGTCGATAACCCGCTCCAATCTCATGCGTCACGCTGCGCGGCGCTGTGAAAGCGCGTCGAGAGCGACGGCGGAAATTACGATTACGCCTTTGACGATGAGCTGAAGGTTTGAGTTCAGGGCAAGCGCGTCAAAGAGATTGGTCAGCGTGGCGAGGATGAGCATGCCCACGGCAGTTCGCCAAACAGCACCCGCCCCGCCGAAAAGCGAAGTCCCTCCGATGATGACCATGGAGATCGCATCGAGTGCGATGGTGCCACCGATATCCGCCTGACCCATGCTCAAGCGAGACGCAATGATCATTCCGCCCAAAACGGAAAGTACGCCGACCAGGACATAGGTAGAGATGCGCAGGCGATCGACCGGCAGGCCGGCAAGATGCGCGGCCTCAGCATTCCCCCCGATCGCGTAGAGGGAACGGCCATACACCGTCTTCGATAGGACGGCGCCGCCAAGAACAAAGACCACAAACATCAGGAGTACCGAGATCGGCGTTCCCGCCAAGCGACCGGCACCAAGCGTCGAAAAGGCTGGATCATCCACAATGATCGGCGCCGAGTGGGAATATAGGAACGCGGCGCCTGCGAAGATCGAGCTTGTGCCCAGGGTTGCGACGAACGGGTTGACCCTCAGTTTGGTGATGACGAGGCCGTTCAGGAGTCCAGCAAGAACGCCAACCAACAGCGTGACGGCGGCGGCAAGTGGAAGAGGTAGACCCTTCGCCTGAGCCGCATAAAAAGTGGCTCCCGCGGCATAGAGCGATCCCACCGACAGATCGAAGCCTCCGGCGATCATGACGAATGTCATGCCGACGGCGATGATGCCGACAGGCGCGTTCTGACTAAGGATATTGAGAACGTTCCCAATATCGAGAAAGCCGGGATAGAGAAGTTGAGAGAGCGCCACGAGCCCGACAAGAACCCAAACCATTGCAAACCGCGCGAGGAAGCTTCTCACTCCGCCGCTCGTAGCGGGTTGCGTGCTGGAAGCCTCATGCGGCGACGGATGAACGGGTTCGGTCACCTGCGATTTGGAAACAGCATGAAGCTCAGTCATGGTCCGGCTCCGTCGCAAACGCCTTGTGCAACATCTCGGAGACCGATGCTCCGCCATTAAGCCAGCCGACCGACCGGCCCGCCGACAGGACGAGGATGCGATCGGCGACACCGGCCACTTCCTCGAGATCAGACGAGACGATGACAATCGACAATCCCTCCTCGGCAAGCCGTCGGAAGGTTGCGAGGATTTCCTCCTTCGCGCCGATATCGATGCCCCGCGTCGGTTCGTCGGCTAAGAGCAGCCGTGGCCGCCGATGGTTCCAGCGGGCGAGCAGCAATTTCTGCTGGCTGCCGCCCGAGAGCGTTCGCGCCGGCTTCATCAACCGAGCCGGATCGAAGCCGAAGGCCGAGACGAGGCTGCCCGCGCGCGCTGTCATCCGTCGCTCAGAGAGGACGCCCGCGGTCGCAACCGATCCGAAGTCGCTCAACAGGATATTCTCGCGTGCGCTCATGCTGAGGGCCAATCCCTGTCCCTTGCGGTCCTCCGGCACGAGGGCGATCCCGAGCGCAAGCGCCTTATTCGGATTTCGCGGCAGGGCATATTCTTTACCTTCGATCACCAGCCGGCCGGCTGCACGAGGTTCGAGCCCGGCGAGGGCACGCAACAGCGTCGTCCGCCCAGAGCCCACGAGACCCGCAAGGCCGACAATCTCTCCCTCCCCGACCGTGATTGCCGCGTCCTCGATGAGCCCGGGGACGGTGATGCCGCTGGCCTCCAGGAAAAGCCTCAGCGAGAACGGCCTTCCTTTGCGTCGAGGTGCAGAGGCTGGGGCATGGCCCAGCATTGCCCTGACCAGCGCCGGCTTCGTCCATTCGCCGCGCTTCGCCGTTCGTACCAGACGGCCGTTGCGGAACACCGATATGGCGTCCGCCAGATCGAGCACCTCGTCCAGATTGTGGCTCACCAGAACCATGGTGACGCCGCTCGCGCGGAGCTCCTTCAAGCGCCGGAACAGCGTGTCTCGCTCGAACGGGGGCAGGGCCGCCGTGGGTTCGTCGAGAAGAATGATCCGGGCTTCGGCTTGCAACGCCCGTAAGATTTCCAGGATTTGGTGGTCGGCGATGGAGAGCCGGCCCGCCTGCGTTTCCGGCGCAATGCAGGCGTCGAACCGCCCGGCGAGTTCGCGAAAGCGCGCTCGCATCGCGCTGTCACTCATGATCCCGTGGCGGACGAGAGGCTGTCCGAGGAAGACATTGTCGGCCGCCGAGAGCGTTGGGACGATGGTCAGTTCTTGATAGATGGCGGCGATCCCCGCCGCCCGCGCTGCGCGCGGCTCGCCCGGAGACAGCGCTTGGCCGAACACTTCCACATGGCCTTGCGAGGGCGACAATCGACCGGTCAGGATGCCGAGCGTGGTCGACTTGCCCGCCCCGTTCTGACCGACGAAGGCATGCACGGTTCCTCGGTCGATGCTGAGATCGATGTCGGCGAGGACTGTGGTCGGGCCGAAGGCCTTGCCGACCCGCGAAAAGCGGATCGCCGGCGGTTCGGCGCTGCTGGAGACATGCAACTCTGGCGGCATCAGTCGGACTCGGGATTGAACGCGTCGACATTCGATTTGTCCACGATGCCGGCCTGCTTCTCCGGCACGCCGTCGCGCGGCACGAAGTGTGGCCCCGGCTCGCCGGAGTGGGCCGCCGCCAGCGCCTCTACGGCTGCCCTGATAATGCTGCGGGCATATTGCGGGAACGTGAGCTCGATCCAGCCGTCCTTGACAGCCTGCCTGGCCCAGATGGTTCCGCCGAAATCATAGATCTTTATCTCGCCGGGCGATTTCCCAGCGTTCTTGAGCGCCGCCACCGCGCCCCGCGTGATGGTCGAATAGACGACGAGGATGATGTCGATATCGGGGTGCGACTGAATCATGTTCTGCGTCTTCTGCAGCCCCTGGGGCGGGGAGTAGTCGGTCCGCCAGATCCCGACCACCTCGAATTCGGGATTGGCCGCCTGCGCCTCCCTCAGCGCCTTCTCCATATTGACCGCATTGGGGACGAGGTCGGGACCTGAGAGGACACCAACCTTGTGCTTGCCGGGATTGAGCTTGACGATGTGGTCAATCCAGAGCTTGTAGGAATCGTATGACTGTTGGCCGCCGACGAAGTTAAGCGTCCCAGGCGCCCACTGCTGGTCACCAGACAGCGTGCCCCGGTTGCAAAGCTGAACGACGGTGATGCTGACCAGGATGCCGGCCTTTGGAGCGTCTTCGCTCAAAATCTTACAGAGGAGCTGTCCGTCCAACGGCTGCACAAGAAAGGCGTTGAAGCGGCCGCTCTGGATCGCATTCTGTAACTGATTGTATTGCTTAGTCGCGGACCAGCCACTGTCGAAGAACTGGACCTCAGCGCCCACCTTTGCCGCCGTCTCGCGCAAAGATTCAAGGTTCGCCTGAAGGAAGCTATTCTCGGACGGGGCGAAATACGCCAACTTCAGTGGCTTGCCCGGATCGACCGGCACCTCGATGCCATTGCCGACGTCGATGAGCTGCGAGTCGGCCCATGCCATCGGGGACCCAGAAAGCAGGTGCGCGCCGACCGCAAACGCCGACGCAAACCACGTCGTCATCCTCATTTCGTTCCTCCCTTTTGATCTTGTCGTTGTCGCGGCTCTTCGGGCCGGTTCGCCTATTTGAACGTCATTCCCTCCATACGAAGCGCAGGTCGCCGCCGCTGCTGGTGAAACGGCCGGCGGAAGGGTCTGGGAAGTGTGCGGGAAGAATGAGCGTATCTGTATCGACGTAGGTTTCGACGAGACGCCGGCGCGTCACAGCGGCCTCAGCCGGATCGGCGTCGCCGCCCATCGGCATGCCGAGATCTAAGAGCTGTATCGGATGATGGATGACGTCGGCGGAAAGTACCGCGTGACGTTCTTCCGATTTCGTATGGATGATCACCTGGCCGGGAGAATGGCCTGCCGCGCTCTCGAACCAGACGCCCGTGGCGAGCTCATCGTGGACACGATGATCAAGGGAGACGAGGTCGGCTTGGCCGGCTTCCGCGATGGGCAGGACGCTGTCCTCGAATGAGCGAGCGACATCAGCGGCAACCGGGTCGGCGGGCCGGCTTGCATGAAGCTGTTCGTATTGCGCGAAATCGACAGCGCTCATGAGGTAACGCGCGTTCGGGAACGTCGGCACCCAGCGCCCGTCGGCGCACTGTGTGTTCCATCCGGTGTGATCCGGATGAAGATGCGTGCACAACACGACATCGACATCTTCGGGACGAACGCCGGCTGCCGCCAGATTCTCCAGATATCGCGTGTCGAGCTGGTGATGGGCTGGGAGCGCCGGACGGTGCTTATGGTTGCCACTGCACGTATCGACCAAGATCACCCGGCCCTTCGCACGAACGACGTAACTGTGGAAGCTTAAGAAAAGTTCGCCGGTTGCGCGGTCGATGACGCCCGGATCCAGCCAGCAAGCACTTTTCCGCACCTGGGTGCGGTTCAAGGTCGGAAACAGCGTGTCCGGTGCGAAGCGGCATCGCTCGCATTCGACAACGCGGTCGATCGTCAACGAGCCGAGACTCATCGTCCTACTCACACAATCCTCCCTCAGGCCTTGCGAGATCGGCAATTCGTGGCCGCGAACCATTTAGTTTACAATACGACCTGTATATTAATTTATACCAAGAGTCAATGCGCGACGTGACCATCCGGGTTCCCTCGCTGATGATTGGTGCGGAGGACGACGTGGTGCTCACCCCAGCCATGATGGATGGGACGGAAACGTATGTTCCCGACCTGGAGAAGCATGTCATCGCCAATTGGACGCAGCAGGAGAGACCGGCGGCGCTCAATAAGCTGGCCATCAGCTGGCTGAAGCGACGCTGCCCCACATGAGGCGCCGGTCAACACCGATCCAAGAATCGTCAGCAGAGTGTCAGTGACCGGATCGTTGACCAGAAACTATGCTGCGAGCTGGGGTATAGTATCTTCGACCAACCGCTCTATGGCCCAGCCCTGCCGCTGTGTTGTATCGGAAGGTGCAGAATTTCGGGCTCGATGCTAAAGAATAGGCTCGAAGCCGGTGGTGATCAGATGATCGCGCCTCCCCGCTGATGCGATCTACACGCCGAACGTGATGCCGCTCCTGCGGTACATCTCGCGGATGATCTTCAGCATCAGCGCGATCTCCGGCGAGCGGTCGTCCTTGCGGTGGCTCATGATGATCGGCGTCAGCGCGGCCTCCTCGTCCAGCGGCCGGTAAAGCACGCCGTCGCGCTGCAACCGGGCCACGCCCGCGGGCACGAGGCAGAGCCCGGTCTCCGCCGCCACCAGGCCGAGCGCCGTCTGCAGCTCGCGCACCTCATGCACCACCGTCGGCTTCAGGCCGCGGTCGCGGAACAGCGCCAGCACCTGGTCGGCATAGCTCGGCCGCGGCGCCTTGGGGTAGATGATCAGCGGCTGGCCGGCGAGGTCGCCGAGGCTCAGCGCGTCCGCCCCCGCCAGCAGCGGATGGGTTTCGGGCAGCGCCACGATGATCCGCTCGTTGCGCAGCAGCACCCGCTCGATCAGCGGGTCGTCGAAGGGAATTCGGCCGAAGCCGACATCGATCCGTCCTTCCTTCAGCGCCGCGATCTGCTCCAGCGTCGTCAGCTCCAGCAGGGTCAGTTCGACCCGGGGGCGGGCGGCGCGGTAGCGGCGGATCACTTCCGGCAGCTTGCCGTAGAGGGTCGAGACCACGAAGCCGATGCTGAAGCGCGGGATCTCCGCCTCGCGCAGCCGGCGCATGATGGCGTGGATCTCCTCCATATGGTCCAGCGCCCGCACGGCCTGCTCGTAGAGAAGGCGGCCCGCCTCGGTCAGCCGCACCGGCCGGCTGCCGCGCTCGAACAGGGTGACGCCCAGCTCGTCCTCCAGCTGCCGGATCTGCCGGCTCAGCGGGGGCTGGGCGATGCGCAGGATCTCCGCCGCCCGGGTGAAGTTCCGCTCGCGGGCTACGGCGACGAAGTAGCGGAGCTGCCGCAGATCCAAGACGATACCTCCAGGGTATGGATTCGACCAATTTAGTCTTGGACCCTGCCCGGCAGAAGGGGCGATCGTTCCGGGGCCAGAAGAACGAACGGCCAGGGTATCGCCACAAGACCGGCCCTCCGGTCCGCCGCGGACCCAGGCGGAGACCAGGGGAGAGACGCGCATGCTCGATACCGCCCGCCAGGTCCTCGACACCGCCCTCATCGAGGATGCGGCTGCCGGCCTCTACCGCTGCGCCCGGGATATCTTCACCGATCCGGAGCTCTTCGAGCTCGAGATGAAGCACATCTTCGAGGGCAACTGGATCTACCTGGCGCATGAGAGCCAAATCCCGAACCCGAACGACTATTTCACCACCACGATCGGGCGGCAGCCCGTCGTCATCACCCGCAGCCGCAGCGGCGAGCTGAACGCCTTCGTCAACGCCTGCAGCCATCGCGGCGCCATGCTGTGCCGGTTCAAGCGCGGCACAAAATCGACCTTCACTTGTCCGTTTCACGGCTGGACCTTCAGCAATACGGGCAGGCTCCTGAAGGTGAAGGACCCGGACGGCGCCGGCTATCCGGACGGCTTCAACTGCAACGGCTCGCACGACCTGACCCGCGTGGCGCGGTTCGACTCCTATCGCGGCTTCCTGTTCGGCAGCCTCAACCCCGACGTCGCGCCGCTGCACGAGCATCTGGGGGAGGCGGCGAAGATCATCGACATGATCGTCGATCAGTCGCCGGACGGGCTGGAGGTGCTGCGCGGCTCCTCCACCTATGTCTTCGACGGCAACTGGAAGCTGCAGACCGAGAATGGCGCCGACGGCTACCACGTCACGGCGGTGCACTGGAACTACGCGGCCACCACCAGCCGGCGCAAGCAGGCCGAGAAGGTCGACAATGTCCGCGCCATGGATGCGGGCGGCTGGGCCAAGCAGGGCGGCGGCTTCTACTCCTTCGAGAACGGGCACCTGCTGCTGTGGACCAACTGGGCCAACCCCGAGGACCGGCCGAACTGGGGACGGCGCGAAGAGCTGGCGGCGCAGTTCGGCGAGGCGCGGGCGGAATGGATGGTGCGGCGGTCGCGCAATCTCTGCCTGTACCCGAACGTCTATCTGATGGACCAATTCAGCTCGCAGATCCGGCACTACCGGCCGATCGCGGTCGACAGGACCGAGGTCACCATCTACTGCATCGCGCCGAAGGGTGAGGACCCCAAGGCGCGCGCCCACCGCATCCGGCAATACGAGGATTTCTTCAACGCCAGCGGCATGGCGACGCCGGACGATCTGGAGGAGTTCCGCGCCTGCCAGATGTCCTATCTCGGCCGGGCGGCGCGCTGGAACGATCTCAGCCGCGGCGCAGTCCACTGGATCGAGGGACCGGACCCGGCTGCCCAGGCGATCGGCATGAAGCCGCTGATGAGCGGCGTCCGCACCGAGGACGAAGGGCTGTTCGTCCTCCAGCACCGGCACTGGCTGGAGACGATGCAGCGCGCCGCTGCGGCCGAGGAGGCCAAGCGATGACCGCCGTGATCGAGAGGCTGTCGGTCGAGGAGGTGCAGCAGTTCCTGTACCGCGAGGCCCGCTATCTGGATGACCGCGACTGGGATTCCTGGCTGGCGCTCTATGCGCCGGAGGTCGAGTTCTGGATGCCGTCCTGGGACGACGACGACCGGCTGGTTACCGATCCGCAATCCGAGATCTCGCTGATCTGGTACGGCAGCAAGGACGGGCTCGAGGACCGCGTCTTCCGCATCCGCACCGAGCGGTCGAGCGCCACCAGCCTGCCGGAGCCACGGACCTCGCACAACATCAGCAATGTCGAGATCCTGGAGCAGGGTGGCGGCGCCTGCCGGCTGCGGTGCAACTGGGTGACTCTCAGCTACCGCTACAAGACGGTCGACACCTATTTCGGCACCTCCTTCTACACGCTCGACACCACCGGGCCGGAGCCGCGGATCACGCGCAAGAAGGTCGTGCTGAAGAACGACTACATCCACCACGTCATCGACATCTACCACATCTGACCGCGCGCGACCGGAGGATCGGAGCCATGAGCCACACCATCGCGCTGAACTTCGAGGACGGCGTCACCCGCTTCGTCGAGGCGCGGCCCGGCGAGACCGTCGCCGACGCCTCGTACCGCGTCGGCATCAACATCCCGCTGGACTGCCGCGACGGCGCCTGCGGCACCTGCAAATGCCGGGTCGAATCCGGCGCCTATGACGGCGGCAGCTATATCGACGACGCGCTGACGGCGGAGGAGGCGGCCGAAGGGCTGGCGCTGGCCTGCCAGGCGCGGCCGAAGTCGGACCTGGTGGTCGCCGTCGCCGCCTCGTCGCAGATGTGCAAGACCGGCCGGCAGTCGGTCGAGACCCGCCTCGTCTCGGTCGACCGGTTGTCCGACACCACCATCGCCTTCTCGCTCGAAGGGACGGACGGCTTCGGTTTCCTGCCGGGGCAGTACGTCAACGTCCAGGTGCCGGGGACCGACCAGCGGCGCGCCTATTCCTTCAGCTTGGCACCGGGTTCGGACCGTCTGTCCTTCCTGGTCCGGGACATCCCGGGCGGGCTGATGAGTGGCTTCCTGCGCGACCGCGCCGAGCCGGGCATGGCGATCGGATTCAGCGGGCCGGAGGGCAGCTTCTACCTGCGCGAGGTGAGGCGGCCGCTGCTGTTCCTGGCCGGCGGCACCGGCTTGGCGCCGTTCCTGTCGATGCTCGGGCGGCTGGCCGAGGCCGGCACCGGCGGGCACCCGGTCCATCTGGTCTACGGCGTTACCAATGACGCGGATCTCGTGGCGGTCGACCGGTTGGAGGACTTCGCCGCGCAGATCCCCGACTTCACCTTCGCCAGCTGCGTCGCGGCGGCGGACAGCTCGCATCCGCGCAAGGGCTACGTCACCGGGCATATCGAGGCCGGCCAACTGAACGGCGGCGAGGTCGACGTCTATCTCTGCGGCCCGCCGCCCATGGTCGACGCGGTCCGCGGCTGGCTCGGCGAGCAGGGCATCAAGCCTGCCAACTTCTACACCGAGAAGTTCTCGCCCAGCGCGTCCGCCGACGCGCCCCGTCGGCAGGCGGCGTGAGATGGCCCGGTTCGCCGGCAAGGTGGCGATGGTGACCGGGGCGGCGCAAGGTATCGGCCGCACCGTCGCCCTGCGGCTGGCCCGGGAGGGCGGGCGCGTCGCCCTGGTCGACCGGTCCGAGCTGGTCGAGGAAGTGCGGCAGGAGGCGGCGGCCGAAGGCGCCGAGGCACTGACCGTGATCGCCGACCTGGAGACGTTCGGCGGCGCGACCACTGCGGTGGAGCGAACGCGGGCGCGGTTCGGGCGGGTCGACATCCTGGTCAACAATGTCGGCGGCACGATCTGGGCCAAGCCCTATGCAGAGTACCAGGAGGCGCAGATCGAGGCGGAGATCCGCCGCTCGCTATTCCCGACGCTGTGGGGTTGCCGCGCCGTGCTGCCGGCGATGCTGGCGCAGGGCGGGGGCGTGATCGTCAACGTCTCCTCGGTCGCCACCCGCAGTGTCAATCGGGTGCCCTATGCCGCGGCCAAGGGCGGGGTGAACGCGATCACCGCCTGCCTCGCCTTCGAATACGCCGCGCATGGCATCCGCGTCTGCGGCGTCGCCCCCGGCGGCACCGAGGCCCCGCCGCGGCGCATCCCGCGCAACCCGGCGCCGCCGGACGAGCGCGAGGCCGGGTGGTGGCGCGAGGTGGTCGACCAGACCGTCTCCTCCAGCCTGATGCACCGCTACGGCACCGTGGAGGAGCAGGCGGCGGCGATCCTGTTCCTGGCATCGGACGAGGCCTCCTACATCACCGGCGTCACCTTGCCGGTGGCCGGCGGGGATCTCGGCTGACGACCCGCCACCAGACAGCACGAAGCCGCAGCGAGCGGCGATCACGGAGGAGAACGCCATGAGTGACAGCCTGCTGAACAGCCCCGAGGTCCGGTCGCTGCTCGACAAGGTCAGCGGCCTCGGCCAGGACGCCGGGGATGCGCGGCTGAAGCAGATCGTGCACCGCGTCGTGTCCGATCTGTTCCGCACGATCGAGGAGTTCGACGTCCAGCCGGACGAGTTCTGGTCGGCCATGAGCTACCTGACTTCTCTTGGACAGGCCAATGAGGTCGGGCTGCTGGTCCCGGGCCTCGGCCTCGAGACCTTCCTCGACCTGCGCCTGGACGAGGCGGAGCGGAAGGCCGGGATCGAGGGCGGCACGCCACGCACGATCGAAGGCCCGCTCTATGTCGCCGGTGCGCCGCTGTCCAAGGGCGAGGCCCGGCTCGACGACGGCAGCGAGACGGGCGAGGTGCTGTTCATGGACGGCCAGGTGCGAGACGCCGACGGCAACCCGGTCCCGGGGGCGATCGTCGACGTCTGGCACGCCAACACGCTGGGCGGCTATTCCTTCTTCGATCCATCGCAGACGAAGTACAATCTGCGCCGGCGTATTGAGACGGACGCCGAAGGGCGCTACCGCTTCCGCTCGATCCTGCCTTCGGGCTACGCCTGCCCGCCGGACGGGCCGACGCAGAAGCTGCTCGACCGGCTCGGCCGCCATGGCCGCCGCCCAGCTCACATCCACTTTTTCGTCTCGGCGCCGGGCCACCGCAAGCTCACCACCCAGATCAACATCGACGGCGACGCGTATCTCCACGACGACTTCGCCTTCGCCACCCGCGACGGGCTGATCCCGGCGGTGCAGCGCATCGACGATGCGGCCGAAATCCATGCCCGCGGCCTGAATGCGCCCTTCGCCCGGATCACCTTCGACTTCGTCCTCAACCGTGAGGCCGAGAATGCGCCCGGCACGGTCGTGCACCGCGCACACGCCGAGGCGGCCTGACCGTACCATCGCTCCATTGAGGCCCCGATCATGCCTGACACCCTGGCGCTGCCGACCGGCGATCTCGCCCGCGATCTCGCCATCGCCGAGATCCGCAGCACCATCGTCGACGTTCCGACCCGGCGGCGGCACAAGCTGTCCTCGCTGTCGGTGACGGCGCAGAGCTACGTCGTGGTCGAGCTGCGCCTGGCTGGCGGCGCCGAGGGCATCGGCGAGGCGGCGACCCTGGGCGGCCCGCGCTGGAGCGAGGAGAGCGTCGAGAGCATCAAGGCCGCGGTCGACCACTATCTCGCCCCGACGCTGATCGGCCAGCGCGCCGACCGGTTCGAGGCGGCGGGCGCCCGGATGGACGCGGCGGCCAAGCGCAACACCGCGGCCAAGGCGGCGATCGAGACCGCGCTCTATGACGCCGTCGGCCGCAGCCTTGGCATCCCTGCTGCCTTGCTGCTGGGTGGCGTGGTGCGCGACCGCATCCCGGTGCTGTGGACCCTGGCCTCGGGCGATCCGGGACAGGAGATCGAGGAGGCGGAGGGCAAGCTGGCGGCCCGGCTGCACCGGACCTTCAAGGTCAAGGTCGGGGCCCAGGACGCGGCGGCCGACCTGGCCCGGCTGCGCCGCCTGGCCGGAGCGCTGGGCGACCGGGCGGCGCTGATCGTTGATGCCAACCAGGCCTGGGACGAGACCACCGCCACGCGCTGCCTGCCGGTTCTGGCCGATCTTGGCGTCCGGCTGGTGGAGCAGCCGCTGCCGGCCTGGAACATCGCCGGCATGGCCCGGCTTCGCGCCCGCAGCGACGTACCGCTGATGGCCGATGAATGCGTGTTCTCGGCGCACGACATGCTCGCGGTCGCGTCTGCAACTGCGGCCGACGTCGTGTCGCTCAAGCTGGTTAAGCATGGCGGCCTCCTGAACACCCGCAAGGTCTCGGCCGTGGCCGAGGCGGCGGGGATCGGCCTCTATGGCGGCTGCCTGCTGGAGAGCTCGATCGGGGCGGCGGCGCATCTGCAGGTTTTCGCCACGCTGCGCGAGCTGGGCTGGGGCTGCGAGCATTTCGGGCCGCAGATCCTGACCGACGACCTCGTGGCCGAGCCGCTCCGCTTCGAGGATTTTCACCTACTGCTGCCGGCCGGCCCCGGCATCGGTGTTACGCTCGACCGCGACAGGCTGCGCCGCTACGCCCGCGGCTGAGGAGAGGCCCATGCTCTACCATGTGCAGATGGATGTGCGGGTGCCGCACGATGTCGATCCGGCCCGGTTCGAACGGCTGAAGGCCGAGGAGAAGGCGCGGGCGCAAGAGCTGCAGCGCGCCGGCAAGTGGCGCCATCTGTGGCGGGTCGCCGGGCGCTACGCCAATGTCAGCATCTTCGACGTCGAGGATCACGACGAGCTGCACGCGATCCTGTCGACCCTGCCGCTGTTCCCCTTCATGACCATCGAGGTCACTCCGCTCGCCCGGCACCCCTCGGCGATCGGCTGACCCGCGGCGGCCGCCGCACCCAACGACAACCAGCAAGGGAGGTTTTGCCATGGCGCAGCCGCGCATCGTGGACGTCCAGGACGTCATCAACTCGCACCCGCTGTCGCGATTCCAGGTCTCGGTCGTCGCCCTGTGCTTCCTGGTGGTGGCGATCGACGGTTTCGACACCGCGGCGATCGGCTTCATCGCCCCGGCGCTGAAGGCGGGCTGGGGCGTCACGCCGGCGCAGCTGGCGCCGCTGTTCGGCGCCGGGCTGCTCGGGCTGATGCTCGGCGCCTTCCTGTTCGGGCCGCTGGCCGACCGGATCGGGCGCAAGAGTGTACTGGTCCTGACCACGCTGGGCTTCGGCGCCGCCAGCCTGGCCTCGGCCACGGCTGGATCGGTCGAGGAGCTGACGATCTGGCGCTTCGTCACCGGTCTCGGCCTCGGCGGCGCCATGCCCAGCGCCATCACCCTGACCGCCGAATACTGCCCGGAACGCCGGCGATCCTCGCTGGTCACCCTGATGTTCTGCGGCTTCACCATCGGCTCGGCGGTCGCCGGCCTCGCCGCCTCGCAGATCGTCGCGGCCTATGGCTGGCAGGGCCTCCTGGTGCTGGGCGGCATGCTGCCGATCGCCCTGGTCCCGGTGCTCTGGCTCGCCCTGCCGGAATCGGCGCGATACCTGACGCTGCGTGAAGGGCGCACCGACCGCATCGCCGCGGTGCTGCGCCGGATCGCACCGGCCGAGGATTTCGCCGGAGTCGAATTCGCCCAGGCCGGCAAGGCGAAGGGGTTTCCCGTGGTCCAGCTCTTCGCCGAAGGCCGCAGCGCCGGCACGATCTTCCTGTGGCTGACCTTCTTCATGAGCCTCTTGGTCTTTTACCTCCTGTCGAGCTGGCTGCCGCTGCTGATCACCAGCGCCGGCTGGACGCTCGGCCAGGCCTCGCTGATGGCGGCGCTGCTGGCGACCGGCGGTACCATCGGCGCCGTCGCCATCGGCCGGCTGATGGATCGGTTTGAGCCGCATCGCGTGCTCGCTGCCTCCTATCTCGCCGCCGTGGCCTTCATCGTGCTGCTGGGCAGCGCCGCGGCCTCTCCCTGGCTGCTGATGCTGGGTATCTTCGGCGCCGGCTTCGGCGTCGCAGGGTCGCAGGTCGGCATCAACGCCCTGGCTGCCGCCTATTACCCGACCGCCAGCCGGGCCACCGGGGTCAGCTGGGCCAATGCCGTCGGCCGCACCGGCTCGATCCTGGGCTCGATGGTCGGCGGCGTCCTGCTCTCCCTCGGCTGGGATCTCGCCACCGTCTTCAGCGTCGCCGCGGTCCCGGCGCTGATCGCCGCGGCCGGCATGCTGGCCAAGGGCCGGCTGCGGGGCCGGACCCCGGCTGCCGCTGCCAGTGTCGCCGCGATGTCCGAGACCGCGGCATGAGAGGATGCGCCGTTCGACTCTTTGCGGGGGGAAGCCGGATGAAGATGGTGATCCGTCGAGTGCGCTTCTGCAGCGTCGCCGCGATCGTGCTCGTGGTGGGTACGGCCCAGGCACAGACCGATGTCCCGGGCGCCGATGAGTTGAAGGCGGCGTGCCCTGGCCTCGCCGGGCAGGCGGTTCCGCCCTCGGCCATCGGGCTGCCCAGCGGCCCGGCGGCGATCGTGTCCGCGACCTTCGTCCCGGCTGCGCCGCAATCGGTCTCAGATGGCAAGACGGTCCTGGCCACGCCGGACTACTGCAAGGTGCTGGGCGCCATCGCCCCGGTCGACCCAGCGGCACAACCGATCAACTTCCAGGTCAATCTGCCGATCGCCTGGAACGGTAAAGCGCTGCAGTATGGTGGTGGCGGCTACAACGGCACGCTGATCACCGGGCTGGCGCCGTTGCGCGATGCCGCTCCCGGCGATCCGCTGCCGCTGACCCGCGGCTATGCCACCCTCGGCACGGATTCAGGGCATCAGGCATCGGCCTTCGCGCCGGACCGCATCGGCGCGTTCGGCCTCAACGACGAGATGCTGATCAACTACGGCTACGCCTCATACAAGAAGGTGAGGGATGTGGCCGTGACCGTCATGCGCTCGTTCTATCGGCGCGGGCCCTCCCGGCTCTACTATTTCGGCGGGTCCGAGGGCGGGCGCGAGGGGCTGACCATGGCGCAGCGCTTCCCCGCCGACTACGACGGCGTGGTCAGCGTCGTCCCGGTGGTGCAGCTGTCGATGCTGTTCCAGTCCTACATCCCCCATCAGCGGCCCCAGCTTCGCAGCGGGTGGATGGGGCCGGACAAGGTCGTGACCCTGGCGAGGTTCGTCTCGGATGCCTGCGACGCGCTCGATGGGCTCGCCGACGGGGTGGTCAACAATTATCTCGCCTGTCCGGCCCACGTCGACCTGCAGAAGCTGCGCTGCCCGGACGGCGCCGATGCCGGAAGCCACTGCCTGTCCGACGCGCAGATCGAAACCGTCTCGGCAGTGCATTCGCCCTATACCCTGCCGTTCTCTGTCGCGAACGGGCTGGCGACCTATCCGCAGTGGCTCTACGGCAACGAGACCACCCCCGATCCGAGGAACGCCACGATGACGCGATGGGTCACCGGGACGGCGGCGCCGACCGTCGCGGTGGACCCGTCGAGCGCGGCGCAGCAATGGCTGTACGGCGCCAATTTCGTGCGCTTTTTCGTGGCGAAGGACCCGGATTTCGATCCGAGCCGTTTCGACCCGAAGGATTTCCAGTCCCGGTTGCAGCAGGTCTCCGAGATTATCGACTCGTCGAACCCCGACCTGTCCGCCTTCTTCGCCCGAGGCGGCAAGCTGATCATCCGCGAGAACTTGGGCGATCTGGCGCAGAGTCCGCTGGCCGGGATCAACTACTTCAGCGCGGTCATCGCGAAGCTCGGTCATGAGACCGTGGAGACGTCCGCGCGGCTTTACGTCTCGCCGGCCTCGACCCACACCGGCCCGGCCGTCAGCGTGACCGACGGCACGCCGGTACCGACCATGGTCGATCTGCTCGATCCGCTGGACCGCTGGGTCACCGCCGGCGAGCCGCCCGCCGACGCGCTGATCCAGACGGTGAAGACGGCCGTCCCGCCCTTCGATGTCCTGGCGGCGCGGCCGATGTGCCGCTATCCGAAATATCCGAGATATGTCGGCGGCGACAAACTTTCGGCGGCGAGTTACGTCTGCGCTCCATCTGTTCCTTGACAGCGCGGTGAAATCATCGGCATCGCTGGAGCATCCTCGGCAGGACGCGGCAGCGTCACCTTCGAGCTATGCAGCCAGCTTGGATATCGCCTCTTCCACCAGCCGCAAGGACCGTTGGCTGCGTGTCCAGGATTTGAACCTGCGAAGACGACTGGCTGGGCTTGCCTCCGGTTCGATCGCCATCCATGCTGTCCTCGTCAGCCGCGGCCGTCCAAATCCGTTCCGGTTCGTAGACGCTCCATATAGGCCCGGTAGGCAAAGCTGCGGTCGCGCTTCTTTCCCGTGGTCTCCACAAGCATTCCCACCTCGGCCAGCGCTTCGATCGCGCGGGTCGCCGTCGGTTTGCTCGCCTCGATGAGCTTCATGGCGGAGGCGACCGTCACGATCGGATGACGAGGAAGCTGTTCGAACAGCCGCAGGGCCGAGACGGAAGCGGACTCGGCGCCGAGCAGCCGCGCCCGATCCGCGCTGACGAGGTTGAACAACTCGCGTGCCGAGGCGACGGCCTCGTCGGAGATCGTGGCGACCCCATCGAGAAAGAAGTCGGTCCAACCCTCCCAATCCCCCTCCAACCGGACGAGGTTGAGCCGCCGGTAGTACTCCTCACGGTGACGCTTGAAGAACAGGCTGAGATAGAGCAGCGGAGCCTTCAGGAGCCCCCACTGCTCCAGCAGCAGGGCGATCAGGAGCCGCCCGATCCGCCCGTTGCCGTCGAGATACGGATGAATGGTTTCGAACTGCACATGCAGGAGGCCTGCCCGAACGAGCTTCGGCAGCGGGTCATCCGCATGGATGTATTTCTCGAGTTCGCCGAGGAGCTGAGGGAGCTTGTCCGGCGGCGGTGGAACATAGACCGCGTTCCCCGGTCGGCTGCCGCCGATCCAGTTCTGGCTGCGGCGCACCTCTCCGGGTTGCTTGTTGGAGCCGCGCACGCCGCGCATCAGCCGCTTGTGCGCTTCGTTCAACAGCCGCATGGACAGCGGCAGCCCGCGCTCGGACGCGAGCTGGTCGCGCGCGTAGGCGAGCGCGTCGAGATAGTTCGTCACCTCCTCGATATCCGCATTGGGGGCGGGTTGCTCTTCGGCCTCGAAGGCGAGTAGGTCGACCAGCGAAGCCTGCGTGCCCTCGATCTGCGACGAGATCACCGCCTCCTTGCGCACGAAGGCGTAGACGAACCAGTCGAGCGAAGGCACCATCTCGCCGGCCAAGTCGAGCCGAAGCAGCGCCTGCTCGGCTTCCCGGAGGCGATGCTCCAGCGTGTCGCTGATGGCGAGCGCCGGCCGGGCGGGCGGCAGGTCGAAGGGAAGGAAGGCGTCGACCGCCTCCCCGCCGGCGGTAACGCTTTCGTATCGGCCCGTGGCGCGTTTCGGCATCTCTCGGCGGCTCAACTCAGGAACGACATCGTTCCGATGGTTAGGGCAAGGCACGGCGGCGTTCCCTGTCGGTCCGGCTAGTAACGAAGTCTTTGCTAGCTATGATCGTTAGTCAAGGAGCCGTTCCTAGCGGGCTTCGCTAGGCACGTTCCCGCTCCTGAGCGAGAGGGCCTGGCGACAAGGCGACAGCCTCCCGCGGAGTGGATGTTCGCCAGAGCTTGCGCAACGCGCGCCGCACGGCAGCAGGAGGATTGTGGGGGAGCAGACAATTGTCACCTTCGCACTACCGATTGGCTGAATATGTCGCACGAAGCTTACAATTTCCCTGGCACGGCGTCGGATGGGTTCTGCTTGAATGGGCAGACGGGAGCGCGACAAGGAGGGCACGACGGTAGTCGCAACCCTCCTCGCCTCGCACCCTTCTACAAAGGAACCGAAACCAGCGTCTTCGCGCGAAGGATCTTGGCTTCCTGCACCGACAGCACCTGTCCACCACCGAGGAGGCGCGCGATCTCCGCGGAAACCTGATCGGCTGCGATGACGAGTGCCGTGTCGAGATGAACATACCGTTGAGTGACCCCGCGCGGCGCATGTCCCAGGAGGCCCGAGATCGTCAGCTCGCTGAACCCCAGCGAGGCCGCGATGCTCGCGAAGGTGTGCCGCAGAGTGTGGGGCGTGACATCCTGCAGCCCGGCCCGCGCGCAGACCCGATCGAGCACCCGCACCAGGCCGACGAAATGGCCGTCACCCCAATCGGCGGGAAACACGAACGGGGAGGTGCTGCGGCCGGCCTGTTCGACGAGACAGGCCATCGCGGAGTCGCCGACGGCCCGCAGTTGCGGTCCCGACTTGGTGTCGGGGAAGGCGACGCAGTTGCCGTCCTGCTCGATCCATCTTTTGCGCATGCCGAGCACCTCCATCCGCCGGAAGCCGGTGAGCAGCAGCGCGCGAATCGCGGCCAGCCCCGTCGGGTGCTCGCCCTCGCGTTCCATCTGCAGCATCACCTTTCCGAGATGCCGGACCTCTCCGGCGCTGAGGCGCCGCTTGAGCTTCGTGGAGGCGATCACCCTCACGCCGTTGGCCGGGCTCTGCTCGATCAACCCGAGTCGGCGCGCGTGATTGAGCAGGCTCCTGAGCGTGCTGATCGTACGGGCAGCGACGCCGGCGCCGCCTGCCGTCTGTCCTCCGCGTCCCGGACGTTGTAAGCGGGCGGTCTTGCCGGCCGCGATGTCGGCCTGCAGCCGCTCGATGTCCGCGAGCCGAAGATGGCTCACAACCCGCGTGCCGATGAGCGGCTTGATGTGCTGCTCGATGCGACTCCGATCCCCAGAGACGGAGGAGGCTTTGATCGGCCGCCTGTTCCGGCCGAGGAGCCGACCCGATTCGGCCTCCGCCAGATACCAGTCGCAGATCTCCGCCACCGTCGTTCCCTCGCGGGCGGCACGCCGCTCGGCGGACGGATCACTGCCGTCGACCACGGCGGCGAGCTTCTTCTTCGCCAGATCGCGGGCGAGTTCGACGGTGAGCACACCGTACTGGCCGATGACGAATCGGCGCGTGCGGCGCTCCCCGTTGCGGTACTGGATCAGAAACGTCTTGGTGCCAGACGGCTTCATGCGGACCCCGAAGCCTCTCAACTCGGTGTCCCAGAGGAACACGTCGCGCCGAGGGCTATGTTGCAGTGCATCAACGATTCGCTTCGTCAGTTTCGGCATTTCAGCTCACCCTTCATCCGGATTTCGCGTTTGAAATCAGTCCGATGGGTGATGGGCGGAGGCCGTGCGCTGGCCGATCTGCTTCCCCACGCAGGTGCAGCATGAGCGGGGAAGCAGGGGGGAAGCAGTCGAACGGAAATCAGCGGCTTTTCTAGCGTACCCCCGGCGGCACGCCTGTCAATGTAAGTGACTGATTCATAGTAGTTTTTCGCGTCCTGGCGTATAAAGACCGGAAGTTGCGAAAACGACCCGGACCCGTTGCCAAGGTTGGGGTCGAGGGTTCGAATCCCTTCGCCCGCTCCATTTTCTCCCAGGAAAATCAGAGACTTAGCAGGCGCCCAGGGGCGTTTTCTGCGTCCCCGGCTTGACCCGCTTCGCGGGCCGGATCCTCCTGTTCGACGAAACGGCGGGCTGAAGATCTAGGGCCGCACGTCGTCGAGGCGGGTGTCGAAGCGGCGCGGCAGGACCGCGGTGTGGAGCCAGCAGACGAGATTGTGGATCGAGAACACCGGCAGCCCCGTGGCGCGGCGGATATCGGCGGCGTAGGGGATCATGTTGGTGCATTCGAGCACGATGGCGCCGAGATCCGGGTGAGCCGCGACCAGGGCGCGCGCCGCCTCGACATTGTCCGCCCGCGCCGCCTCGACATCCAGCTCGGGCTCGTTGCCGAGGATGGCGCGGGTGAATTCGCGGCCGCCCTCGGTGCCCATCACCGGGGTCGCCGGATCGACGCCAGCGGCCCGCAGATGCTCCTCGGTCAGCGTCTGGCGCGAGATGGTCAGGATGCCGACGCGGCGCGAGGGCGGCAGGGTGCGCTGCACCAGCGGCACCTGCATCAGCGAGGAGGTCGCGACCGGCACGCCGACCGCGGCCGCGATCTCGTCCTGGAACAGCGAGAGGAAGCCGCAATTGGTGGTGATGGCGTCGGCGCCGTGGCGGACCAGGTCGTGCGCCGCGGCGATGAAGGCGGGGAGCAGGCCTTCCGCCCGCCGGCGCACCACCCGGTCGGGCGAGGCGTCGGGGACCACCCGGTACTGCACCGGGAAGGGCCAGGTCAGGCCGTTGCCCATGTCGCCCGGCACGCGCGGGAAGCGCGCCTCGAGCATCAGGATGCCGATGCATGCGCCGTAGACCGCCTTGCCGCCCCGTTCCGTCATCCCGCCGTCTCCCCGTGGTTACGATCGCCGGCCCGGCCGGGCCGAGAGCACGATCGTCTCAAATGGACGCGAATTCGCTTCCGTTCGAAACCTGAATCGCCGCTAAGTCTTTAATATGAAGTCTGACCACCAGACAAACTGCAGCATGGCGGGCCGGCTGCGAGGGCTGGCTTGACCCCGGGGGCGGGGCGCGTCGCCGTGATCGGCGGCGGCATCGTCGGGGTCTCGACCGCGATCTGGCTGCGCCGCGGCCGGGAGGTCGTGCTGGTCGACCCCGGCGTGGCGGCGGACCGGGCCAGCTTCGGCAATGCCGGCGTCCTCGCCGCCTGCTCGGTGGTGCCGGTGACCGTGCCCGGGCTGGCCGCCAAGGCGCCGAAGATGGTGCTCGATCCGAACTTTCCCTTGTTCCTGCGTTGGGGATATCTGCCGCGGCTGCTGCCCTGGCTGCTGCGCTATCTGAGCCATGCGACGGCGGTGGAGGCGGCGCGCATCGCCCGCGGCCTGGCGCCCCTGGTCGGCGACGCGGTGGCGCAGCATCAGGCCCTGGCCGAGGGCACGCCGGCCGCCGGCTGGCTGACCCCGTCCGGCTATCTCTTCGCCTATCCGTCGCGCGCGGCGTTCGAAGCGGACGCCTTCGGCTGGGGGCTGCGGCGCGAGGCCGGCTGGTCCTGGCAGGAGGTCGAGGGGCCGGCGCTGCGCGAGCTCGACCCGGCGCTCGGTCCCGCCATCGGCTTCGGCGTCCTGGTCGGCGAGCACGGCTATGTCGCCGATCCCGGCGGCTATCTGCGCGACCTGGCGGCGCATGCGGCACGGCTGGGCGTCACCTTCGTGCCGGAGAAGGCGCTGGACCTGCGGCTCGACGGCGACGGCCGGCCGGTGGCGGTGGCGACCGCGAGCGGCGAGATTTCCTGCGCCGTCGCCGTGGTCGCGACCGGCGCCTGGTCCGGGCTGCTGCTGCGCCGGATCGGGCTGCGCATCCCGATCGAAACCGAACGCGGCTATCACGTGATGATCCGCGACCCTTCGGTCCGGCCGCGCTTGCCGACCATGGTTACGTCGGGCAAATTCGTTGCGACGCCCATGGCCGAAGGGGTGCGATGCGCCGGCGTGGTGGAATTCGGAGGGTTGCGGGCGCCGCCGACGCGGCGGGCGCTGAACCTCGTCGTCGCCAAGCTGTGCGCGGCCTATCCGGCCATGCGGTTCACCCGCCACGAGGAATGGCTGGGGCATCGCCCGGCGCCGGCCGACAGCCTGCCGCTGATCGGGCAGGCGTCCGGGCATCCCGGGCTCTATCTCGCCTTCGGCCATCATCACGTCGGCTTGACCTCCGGCCCCCGCACCGGGCGGCTGGTGGCGGCGCTGGTCGCGGGTGAGCGGCCGGACATCGATTTGGCACCGTATTCGCCCGACCGCTTCGCCCGGCATTGAGCGAAGCGGCGGATATCAAACAAACCAGACAAGGGGGACGAGAATGGGGACGCAAACTCGTGGATTCGGGATTCGGCAGGCGGCGCTGGCGCTCGCCGTCGTCGTGCTGGCAGCGGGTCCGGCCGCGGCCGAGACCTGGGACATGCCGACGGCCTATTCCGAGAGCAACTTCCACACCGGAACGGCGCAGGCCTTCGCCGCCTGCGTGAAGGAGGCGACGGCCGGCGAGATCGACATCGTCGTCCATCCCTCCGGCTCGCTGTTCAAAGGCAACGACATCAAGCGCGCGGTGCAGACCGGCCAGGCGCCGATCGGCGAGCGGCTGATCTCCGCCCATCAGAACGAGAACCCGATCTTCGGCATCGATTCGATCCCGTTCCTCGCCACCTCCTTCGAGGATTCGACGAAGCTCTGGCGGGTGACCAAGCCGGTGGTCGAGAAGATCCTCGACGGCGAGAACTTGGTGTTCCTGTATTCCGTGCCCTGGCCGCCGCAGGGGCTCTACTTCAAGAAGCCGGTGGCCTCCAACGCCGACGTCAAGGGGCTGAAGTTCCGCGCCTACAACGCCGCGACCGCCCGCTTCGCCGAGCTGTCCGGCCTGAACCCGGTGCAGATCGAGGAGGCGGAGCTGCCGCAGGCCCTGGCGACCGGCGTGGTCGAGTCCTTCATGTCCTCGGGCGCCACCGGTTACGACCGCAAGGTGTGGGAGCAGCTCACCAATTTCTATACGGTCGATGCCTGGCTGCCCCGCAACTACGTCTTCGCCAACAAGGAGTCCTGGGAAGGGCTGGACGACGCCACCCGCGCCGGCATCCGCGGCTGCGCCTCGCTCGCCGAATATGCGGGATACTGGCGGGCGGTGCAGTACACCGACTTCACCGTCGGGCAGCTTGCCGCCCATGGCATGAAGGTGGAGAAGCCGTCGGACGCCTGGCGCGCCGAGCTGATGAAGATCGGCGACACCATGACCCAGGAATGGCTGGCCAAGGCCGGAGCGGACGGCCAGGCGATCGTCGACGCCTACAAGGCCGCGAAATGACGGCGCAGCCGACGGCCGCCCGGCCCGCGCCGGCCCCGGCGGCCCGCATCCTCCGGCGCCTGCTCGATGCGCTGTATCTCGGGGCGGGGATGCTGGCCGCCCTGTCCCTGCTGGCGCTGCTGGTGGTCATCGTCGCGGCGATGGCGGCGCGCTGGCTCGGGCTGCAGTTCCCCGGCGGCACCGAATACGCCGCCTATCTGCTGGCGTCGTCGTCCTTCATGGCCCTGGCCCTGGCGCTGCGGCGCGGCGCCCATATCCGGGTCGGGCTGCTGCTCAACGCGCTCGGCCGCCGCCGGCGCTGGGGCGAGCTCTGGTGCTGGGCCGTCGGCGCGGCGCTCGGCTGCTACTTCGCCTGGTACGCGATCTCGATGGTGCGCTGGTCCTACAAGCTGCACGACGTCAGCCAGGGCCAGGACGCGACGCCGCTGTGGATCCCGCAGCTCGCGATGGCGGCCGGCGCCGTGATCTTCGCGGTCGCGCTCGTCGACGGGCTGATCTCCCTGCTCGTGACCGGCAGCGCCGGGATCCAGGCGGGCGAGGAGAGCCAGCGCGAGATCTGACCTTCCGCCGCGACCACCAACCCCGGAGACCGGGCCGAGGCCATGGACCAACTCACCGCCACCGCCATCCTCCTCCTCGCGCTGTTCCTCCTGCTCGGCTCCGGCGTCTGGATCGGCCTCGCGCTGCTCGGCGTCGCCTATATCGGCATGGAGCTGTTCACCAGCCGGCCGGCGGGGCCGGCCCTCGCGACCACGATCTGGAGCTCGGCCGCCAGCTGGTCGCTGACGGCGCTGCCGCTCTTCATCTGGATGGGCGAGATCCTGTTCCGCACCCGGTTGTCGGAAAGCCTGTTCCGCGGCCTGTCGCCCTGGCTGGCCCGGCTGCCGGGTCGGCTGCTGCACACCAACATCGTCGGCTGCACCGTCTTCGCCGCGGTTTCCGGCTCCTCCGCCGCGACGCTGATGACGGTCGGCCGCATGTCGATCCCGGAGCTGCGCCGCCGCGGCTATCCGGAGCGGATGATCGTCGGCACTCTGGCCGGCGCGGCCACGCTGGGGCTGATGATCCCGCCGTCGCTGACGCTGATCGTCTACGGCGTGACCATCAACGAATCGATCTCCAAGCTGTTCATCGCCGGCGTGATCCCGGGCCTGGTCCTGGCCGGCCTGTTCATGCTCTACGTCGTCGGCTGGGGGCTGCTGCGCCCCGGCGAGGTGCCGGCCGAGCCGCGCACCACCTTCATCCAGAAGATCAGCGAGGGGCAGCATCTGCTGCCGGTGGTCCTCCTCGTCCTGCTCGTCATCGGATCGATGTATTCCGGCGCGGCGACCGCGACCGAGGCCGCGGCCTTCGGCGTGCTCGGCGCGCTCGGCCTCGCCGCCTGGCAGAAGACGCTCAGCTGGCGCAGCTTCATCGAGGGGCTGGAGAGCGCGACCGTGATCTCCGCCATGATCGCCCTGATCCTGGCCGGCTCGGCCTGCCTGTCGCTGGCCATGGGCTTCACCGGCCTGCCGCGCAACCTGGCCGTCTGGATCCAGGGGCTGGGCCTGTCGGCGACCGAGCTGATCCTGGCGCTGCTGGTCTTCTACATCATCCTCGGCTGCTTCCTGGACGGCATCTCTTCCGTCGTGCTGACCATGGCGATCGTGGAGCCGATGATCCGTCAGGCCGGGATCGACGTGATCTGGTTCGGCATCTTCATCGTCGTCGTGGTCGAGATGGCGCAGATCACGCCGCCGGTCGGGTTCAACCTGTTCGTGCTGCAGGGCATGACCAAGCACGGCCTGGGCACCATCGCGCGCGCGGCGCTGCCGATGTTCTTCATCATGGTGCTGATGGTGTTCGTGCTGATGGGCTTCCCCGGCCTCGCCACCTATCTGCCGTCGCATATGTGACCGGCCGCGCCGCCTATCAGCGGAACCTCAGACGATATTGGCAGTGGCGCTGGAACCCGGCGGAGCTGCCCCTCGACGAGATCTGGCGCCTGGTGGACGATCTGATCGAGGCGCAGGGCGACCTGCTGCCGCGCTATCACTAAGCGGACCGGGGAGGGCTGAACATGCCGGCAAGGCTGGAGGGGCGCGTCGCCATCGTGATCGGGGCGGCGCGCGGCATCGGCGCGGCGATCGCCGAGCGGCTGGCGGAGGAGGGGGCACGGCTGGTGATCGGCGACACCGAGGCCGACACTGGGGCGGCGACGGCGGCACGTCTCGACGCCCGCTTCGTCGCCACCGACATCAGCCGGAAGGCGGATGCCGAGGCGATCGTGGCGGCGGCGGTCGACGGCTTCGGCCGGCTCGACATCCTGGTGCAGAACGCCGCGATCTATCCCTGGACGCTGATCGAGGACATCGAGCCCGAGGAGTGGGATCGGGTGATGGCGGTCAATCTGCGCGGCACCTATCTCGCCGCCCGGGCGGCGCTGCCGGCGATGCGGCAGGCGGGCGGCGGCCGGATGATCTTCACCTCCTCGATCACCGGGCCGCGCGTCACCAGCCCGGGCCACGGCCACTACGCCGCGACCAAGGCCGGCATCAACGGCTTCCTGAAATCCGCGGCGCTGGAGTTCTCCGGCTACGGCATCACCGTCAACGGCGTCGAACCGGGCAACATCCTGACGGAAGGGATGCAGCAGCACCGCAGCGCCGAGTTCATCGCGATGATGGAGCGGGCGGTGCCGCTCGGCCGGCTGGGCACGCCACGCGACGTGGCCGCGGCGGTGGCCTTCCTGGCCTCGGACGACGCCGCCTACATCACCGGCACCACCATCGTCGTCGACGGCGGCCAGACCCTGCCGGAAGGCCACGATTTCCGGCTGCGGCCGCAATAGGGCGATGCGGGGCGGCGGCCGGCCGTCGCTCCTTCGGCCCTATTGCAGCATCGCTTCCGGCAGCGGCGCGCCGTGGTACTTCTGATAGATGTCGTTCAGCTTGCGGTTCTTCAGATTGGCCGCGACCCATTCGTTCAGCTTCTCCATGAAGCGCGGCTCGTCCTTGCGCAGCCCGATGGCGAGGTCGAAGGTGCGGATCAGGAATTTCGGCTCGAAGGCGCGGTCCGGGTTCTTCTGCCGGATCTGGTTCACCAGCGTGGCCGAGGTGGCGACGATCTGGGCCTGGCCGGAGACAGCGGCCGTCACCATGGTCGCGTCGTCGTCGTAGCGCACGACCTGGAAGCCCTTCTCCGACGCCAGCTTCGTCAGCTCCGTGTCCTGGGTGGTGCCGCGGGTGACGGTCACCGTCTTGCCCTGGAGGTCCGCCCAGTCCTTGATCGGGGCGTCCGCCGGGGCGCCGATCACCGATTGCAGCGCGGCATAGGGCTTCGAGAAGTCGATCACCTTCGCCCGCTCCGGCGTGACCGACAGGGTCGAGATGATGATGTCGGCCTTGCCGGTCTGGACGTTCGGGATGCGGGTGGCGCCCGTGGTCTGGACGAACTCCAGCTCCAGCCCCCAGTCCTGGGCCAGCAGCTGCGCGGTCTCGACATCGGAGCCGATCGGCTTCATCTGGTCGTCGATCATGCCCGAGGGCGGGATGGCGAGATCGGTCGCGACCCGGATCTTCTTGGCCGCCATGATGTCGTCCAGCAGGTCCGCCCGGGCGCTCACGGCGCCGAGGCTCAGGGCGAAGGCCAGGGCCAGCGCCCGGCTCCAGCGGATGGTCGGCTTCATCTGCGTCTCCTCCATGTTTGGATGTTCTGGTTGAGCGTCCGGGGTCAGAGCTCGTTGGCGACGAACTGCTGCAGCTCAGGCGTTTCGGGGCGACTCAGGATCTCGGCCGGCCCCTGCTCGTGCACCCGGCCGCGATGCATGAACAGGACCCGGTCCGCCACCCGGCGGGCGAAGCCCATCTCATGGGTGACCATGATCATGGTCATGCCACGGGCGGCGAGGTCCTCCATCACCTTCAGCACCTCGCCCTTCAGCTCGGGGTCGAGGGCCGAGGTGACCTCGTCGAACAGCATCACCTTGGGCTGCATCGCCAGCGATCGGGCGATCGCCGCGCGCTGCTGCTGGCCGCCCGACAGCTGCTCGGGATAGGCGTCGGCCTTCTCGCCCAGACCGACCTGGTCGAGCACGCTGCGGGCGAGGGCACGGGCCTCGGCCCGCGGCAACTTCTTCACCGAGACCGGCGCCAGGGTGATGTTCTGCTCGATGGTCAGATGCGGAAACAGGTTGTAGCTCTGGAACACGATGCCGACGTCGAGCCGCAGGCGGCGCAGGTCGATCTCCGGGTCGCTGACCCTGTGATCGCAGACCGTGATCTCGCCGCCGTCGATCGTCTCCAGCCGGTCGATGCAGCGCAGCGCCGTGCTCTTGCCCGATCCGCTGCGGCCGATCAGGGCAGTGACCTGGCCCTTGTCCACGGTGAAGGACACGCCGTCGAGCACGGTCAGGGCGCCGAAGCTCTTGCGCACGTTCTGCAGCGTCACCATCGCCGTCATGGCGTTCTCTCCCTTGCGTGTTCTTGGGGGCACGACCCTTGCGGCCGCGCTAGGCCAGGGCGGGCTTCAGCCGCGGCGTGAAGCCCGTCCGGCGCTCCAGCCTCCGGCTCAGGAGCGAGATCGGGTAGCACATGGCGAAGTAGAGGACCGCGATCACCATGTAGATCGCGAAGGGCTGGAAGATGGAGTTGTTGACGATCTGCCCGGCCCGGGCCAGCTCGACGAAGCCGACGACCGAGGCCAGCGAGGTGTTCTTGATGATCTGGACCATGAAGCCGACGGTCGGCGGCGTGGCGATGCGCACCGCCTGCGGCAGGATCACCTTGAACAGCCGCTGGGGGCGGCTCAGCGCCAGGCACTCCGCCGCCTCCCATTGCGGCTTCGGCACGGCTTCGAGGCAGCCGCGCCAGATCTCGCCGAGATAGGCGCTGACATAGATCGTCAGCGACGCGCCTGCGGCGAGCAGCGGCGGCACCTCGACCCCGATCGTCGGCAGCCCGAAATAGGTCAGGAACAGCAGCACCAGAAGCGGTGTGCCCTGGACCAGCTGCACATAGAAGCCGACGGCGCCGCGGACGAGGCGGCTCGCGGAGATGCGGCCGAGCGCGACCCCGAAGCCGGCCAGGCCGCCGCCGAGGAAGGCCATCAGCGACAGGGCCAGGGTCCAGACCGCGCCCTGGAGCAGGAAGTCGAGATGGTTCAGGTTGAGGCCGGGCTGCATGGCGTCCTCGCGATCAGAGCGGCGTGCCGAGCCGGCGGCGGCGCGGGAAGAGGACGAGGCCCAGCCCCCAGAAGCCGGCCCGCATCAGCAGCGACAGCGCCAAGTACAGCGCCGCGACGATGATGTAGGTCTCGAAGGCGCGGTAGGTGTCCGACTGGATGAAGTTGGCGACCGCGGTCAGCTCCTCGGCCGAGATCTGCGAGACGACGGAGGAGGCCAGCATCAGCAGCACGAACTGGCTGGTCAGGGCCGGATAGACCCGCTCCATCGCCGGGCGCAGCACGACATGCCAATAGATCTGCACCCGCGACAGGCCCAGGCATTCCCCGGCCTCGATCTGCCCCTTGTGGATGGAGTCAAAGCCGGCGCGCATGATCTCGGCGGTGTAGGCGCCGACATTGATGGTCAGCGCGATCACGGCGACCGCGACCGCCGAAAGCGACAGGCCCAGGCTGGACAGGCCGAAATAGACGACGAAGATCTGGACCAGGAAGGGCGTGTTCCGGATCGCCTCGACATAGGCGCCGCACAGCCGCGACAGCCAGGCCGTCCCGTCGCGCCGGCCGATCGCACACAGAGTGCCGAGCGTGAAGCCCAGCACCGTCGAGGCGACGGCGAGGCGGATGGTCAGCCAGGCGCCGTCCAGGAACATCGGCCAGCGCTCGAGCACGACGGAGAAATCGAGGGTGACGCCCATCGCCCGGCTCCTCTATCCGGCGTTCGGGGACTGCCCGGTCATGCGGTCATAGACCCGGAACAGGGCCTGGTTGCCGTTGCCGCCCTCGCCATGGGCCCGGGCGTCGAGATACTGGCTGGTGACCAGCGCGGTGGCCGGCAGAGGCACCGCCTTGCCGAAGGCGAGCTCCTGCACCAGGCGCAGATCCTTCAGCATCAGGTCGATGCGGAATCCCGCCCCGGCGTCGCCGGCGATCATCGCGGGGCCGAGCTTGTCCAGCATCCAGGAGGCGGCGGAGCCGCCGAGCAGCACCTCGCGCATCTGCGCCAGGTCGACGCCGCAGGCGCGGCCCAGCGCCAGCGCCTCGCAGATCGCCTGCAGGTTGATGCCGCAGATCAGCTGATTGCACAGCTTCACCGTCTGGCCGGCGCCGCTGTCGCCGACATGGGTGATGGTGGTGCCCATGCCGCGCAGCACCGGCAGCGCCCGGTCGAAAGCGGCGCGGGTGCCGCCGACCATGATCGTCAGGGTGGCGGCGCGGGCACCCTGCGGCCCGCCGGAGACCGGGGCGTCGAGGAAGTCGATCCCCGCCGCGGCGAGGTCGGCCTGCATCCGCCGCACCGCCTGCGGCGAGATCGTGCTCATATCGACCACCAGCCGGCCGCGCGGCGGCGCCGCCAGCAGCCCGCCCGGGCCGTACACCACCTCCTCCACCTGCGGCGTGTCGGGCAGCATGGTGACGACGAGGTCGGCGCCCTCGGCCGCCTCGGCCACGCCGGCGGCGGGGACGGCGCCCTGCGCCGCCAGGGCCTCGACCGCCGCCGGCAGCACGTCATAGGCGCGCACCTCGTGGCCGGCGCGCAGCAGGTTGGCCGCCATCTCGCGGCCCATGGTGCCGAGGCCGATGAAGCCGACCGTGTGACGGAGCTCCGCCATGGTTCAGCCCTCCCGCTCCAGCGCGTGCAGCTTCTCGACCCGGCGCTTGAAGTCCTCGCTGGGGTCGAATTCGGCGGCGAGATAGGCCGCGACCAGGTCGCGCGCCAGCCAGGGGCCGACGATCTGGGCGCCGACGCACATGACGTTGACGTCGTCATGCTCCACCGCCTGATGCGCCGAATGGAAATCGTGGCAGACCGCGGCCCGGATGCCGCGGATCTTGTTGGCGGCGATGGCCGCGCCGACGCCGGTGCCGCAGATCATCAGCCCGCGGTCGGCCTCCCCGCCGGTCACGGCGGTGCAGACGGCCCGGGCGACGTCCGGGAAGTCGACCGGGTCGGGCGTGTGGCTGCCCACATCCGTCACCGCATGGCCGAGGCCCGCGACGAAGTCGGCGATCTCTCGCTTCAAGGGAAATCCGGCATGGTCGCAGCCGATCACGATCTTCAACGCTGTCTCCTCGGGCATTCTTGTTGGGCTCGGCCGGCTGGGACGTCAGCCTGGCGGCTGCGGCCGGCCGACCGTGGTCTCGAAGGCGGCCTTGCGGCGGTACTCGTCGCCGATCTCGAAGTGGCGGCGCAGCAGCTCGTCCGACCGCTGCACGTCGCGCGCCACCAGCGCCTCGAAGATCCGGTGGTGGTGGTCGATCAGGAAGGACCGGATGCCCGGCACGCGCAGGATCAGCTCGCGCCGCCCGCGATGCGACCGGCGCAGCAGATCGGAGATCGCGGTGTAGATGCTCCGCAGCGTCTCCGACCGACCGGCCTGGACGATGCCGCTGTGGAAGTCGAAATCGGCGTCGCCGCCCGCGACGGGATCGTCGATGGTCGCCTCGATCCGCTGCAGGGCGGCCCGGATGCGCTCGAAATCCGCCAGCGTCGCGCGGCGGCAGGCCAGGCGCGCGGCCTGGCACTCGATCGCGATCCGCGCCTCCATCACGTCGTCGACGACGTCGGATTGCTGGGCCAGGACGAAGGTGAAGAACTCGCCGAGGGTGGAGGCGTCGGGCTGGCGCACGATGGTGCCCACCCCGTGCCGGATCTCGACCGCGCCGAGCATCGCCAGCGCCCGCAGCGCCTCGCGCAGCACCGGGCGGCCGACCCCCAGCAGCGCCGACAGGTCCCGCTCCGGCAGCAGCCGGTCGCCGGTCTTGAGGGCGCCGGACAGCAGCTGCTCGCGCAGGAAGGCGAAGACCTTGGCGTAGCCGCCCGGGCCGTCCTCGGGATCGCGGGTGAGCTTGACGATATCGGACATAGTGATCTTACCGTGGTCAGACCACTTAACCGCCGTTGGCGCCGCTTGTCAATCGGCATCGATGCTTCGCCCAGGGCAATCGCTTGAAGCGCCTCCGGTAGCGGATGAGACACAGTCTGATTGCCTCTCCCGCTTGCGGGAGAGGTCGGAGACGCGAAGCGGCTCCGGGTGAGGGGAGTTCGTCGAGGCCGGGACCAGCCCTCACCCGGTCTCGCTGACGCGAGCCCGACCTCTCCCGCGTCCGGCGGGAGAGGAAATCTGAGCTCATCGTCTCGAGCGATTGCCCTGATGCTTCGCCGTGCGGGCGGTTTAGTGTGCTTTCGGCCGCGGGGCCTGCCGCGAGGCCTCGCGGGGCGTGATGCCGTAGCGCCGCCTGAACGCGGTCGCGAAGTTCGCCGGACTCGAGTAGCCGGCGATGACGCTGGCCTCCTGCACGCTGACCTCGCCGGACCGCAGCGCCGAGAGCGCGCGGTCGAGGCGCGCCAGGCGCACATATTCGAAGACGCTGCAGCCCTCCGCCAGGCGGAACAGCCGCTGCAGCCCGCTGGCGCTGGCCCCGGCCTCGCGGGCGATCGCCGCCACGCTCAGCGGCTGGGTCAGGCTGGCGGCGATCGCATCCCTGGCACGCTGCAGGCGGATCCGCTCGCGATGCGTGAGAAGGCCGCCATCGGCGGCGCGGTCGGCCCGCACCACGGCGGCGATGGTCTCGGCCACGATCTCAACCGCCCGCCCTTCGAGATAGAGGGCGTGCAACTCGGGCATGAAGGCCGGTTGCGCGAAGATCTCGCGCACGAGCGCGGAGACGCGCGGTGTCGGGGTCCAGCGATGGTCGGCGAGATGGTCCTTGAACAACCGGTTGGCCAGGCGCTCGCCGCGCAGCTCCTCGATCCCGTCGATATTGAGCCATTCCGGCGTGGCCGACACGACCAGGTGGTGGACATGCTGCCGGCCCATCGACCTCCGCTGGAAGCTCTCGGGCGTGACGCTCATGATCGCCGCGGCCGCCATCGCGCCGCTCCGGCCGGCCTTGAACCCGAAGCGGCGGCCGCCGATCTCGACATCGACCTCGCCGTCGAGGAAGAAGATGCAGGACAGCCCCTCGGGCAGGCGGGACGCGACGGTGAAGGCGTGCTCCTCGATCGCGTTGCCGGCGTGGACGAACAGGCCGTGGCGCAGCTCCCGGTGCCACAGCTCGCCGGCGATCAGCGTGTCCTCCGGCGAGATCCTGTCCTCGGGGCTGTCGAGGACGACCCCGTCGCGCCGCATGAGATCGCCGATCCGGACCCGTCGGCCCCGGCCGTCTCCGAAACCGCCGTCACCTGCAGCTGAATGGGATCTCATCCGCGGCGCCCTTCGCGCTGTCCGGGCGGGAGGGGCCGCGCACGGACCATCATCCGGGCGCCGGTCACGGCGTCCGTCCGAGATTTGTTGATCCGCAAAGCTGTCTTGCTGCCGTGCAAAGGCCGATGCCCCGCCCTTGTGCCATGATGCCGCCACTCATTGAATGCGAATGACTATCAAAGTCAATCGCCGGACGCTGTCATGGCTTGGGGCGGGGAATGATCGTGCAGCATGCGCGACTCTTGCGGGGACTGTTGCTGCTGGCCTCGGCCGTCGCGGGCGGTGCCCTGCCCGCCTTCGCGCAGCAGGACGGCTCGGTCCGTCTCGACCCGATCATCGTCCAGGGTGGGGGCGGGACGGACGAGGGCATCGTCGCCACCCGCAGCGCCGGCGCCACCAAGACCGACACGCCGCTGCTGGAAACGCCCCAGGCGATCAGCGTGGTCACCCGCGGCCAGATGGACGCCCAGGGCGCCAACTCGGTGTCCGAAGCCCTGCGCTATACGCCCGGCGTCTTCGCCGAAGCCAACGGCTACGACGTGCGCTACGACTGGCTCTACATCCGGGGCTTCAACACCTACGGCACGATGTGGCTCGACGGGCTGGTCCTGCCCGGCGACCCGAACAACTATGCGGTGCCGAGTATCAACCCCTACGCGCTCGAACGCATCGAGGTGATCAAGGGGCCGGCCTCGGTGCTCTACGGGCGGACGATCCCAGGCGGCCTCGTCAATCAGGTGAGCAAGCGGCCGCAGGCGACGCCGCATCGCGAAGTCTCGGTGCAGACATCGGGCTTCGGCGGCATCCAGGGCGCGGTCGACGCGACCGGCCCGCTCACCGAGGACGGCACGTGGCTCTATCGCTTCATCGGCCTCGCCAAGAACATGGATACCCGGATCGACCGGGAGCACGACCGCCAGGTCATGCTGGCGCCCAGCCTGACCTGGTCGCCCGACACCGCGACCTCGCTGACCTTCTACGGCTACTACCAGCACGACACGCCGACCTTCAGCCCGCGCTTCTATCCGGCCGTCGGCACGCTGCTGTCCAATCCGCTGGGCCAGATCCCGCGCGACCTCTATCTCGGCGACCCGGCGGCGGACGAGTTCAGGCGGGATTTCTATGCCCTCGGCTACGAGTTCTCGCACGATTTCGACAAGACCTGGAGCGTCCGGCAGAACCTGCGCCACGCCCGCTCCGACCAGAACATGTTCCTGGTGCTGGTCAACCCGGCCTTCGCCTACCAGCCGGACGGCCGCACGCTCAACCGCGCCTCGGCCGTTTCCGACGACTGGGTGTCGAGCTTCAACGTCGACACCCAGCTCGAGGCCCGTTTCAAGACGGGCGAACTGGACCACACCGCCCTCTTCGGCCTCGATTACGTCCACGCCGTCTCGGACACCAATTTCGGCAATGCGAACAGGGGGGTGCCGCCGCTCGACTATCTCGACCCGCACTATGGCGGCACGCCGATACCGCTTCCCGCCTCTCAGCGGTCCGGCCTGCAGAAGCAGAGCCAGACCGGCGTCTACCTGCAGGACCAGATCCGCTACGGCGGCTGGGTCGGCACCTTCGGCCTGCGTTACGACATCTCGGAGATCGAGAGCACCAACCGCCTCGCGCCCGGAACGCCGACGGTCTGGACCGAGGACAGGGCGCTGACCGGCCGGGCCGGCATCACTTATGTGTTCGAGAACGGCCTGGCGCCTTATGCCAGCTATTCGACCTCGTTCTTGCCGGTGCTCGGCACCGACCAGTCCGGCAAGCCGTTCGAGGCCCAATCCGCCGAGCAGTTCGAGATCGGCGTCAAATACGAGCCGCCGGGCGGTCCCGGCCTAGTGACGCTGTCCCTGTTCGACCTCGAGCTGGAGAACGCGCTGACGCCGGATCCGACCAACACGCTCTACAACGTGCAGAGCGGCAAGCAGCGCGTGCGCGGGGTCGAGATCGAGGCCAAGGTCGCGCTGACGCCGGAGATCGACGTGCTCGCCGCCTACGCCTTCACGCATTCGGAGGTGCTGAAGTCCAACCGGCCGGTGGAGGAGGGCAAGCCCTTGCTGCGCCTGCCGAAGCACCAGGGCAGCGTGTGGGTGAACTACCACCCGGACCGCGTGCCGGGCCTGTCGCTCAGCGCCGGCCTCCGCGCCACCTCCTCCTACCAGTCCGACAGCACCTATCTGCGCGAGCTGCGCATCCCGGCCCGCGCCCTGGTCGATCTCGGCGCCGAATACGATCTCGGCGGGCTGGTGCCGGAACTCGAAGGCACCCGGCTGCAGGTCAATGTCAGCAACCTGTTCGACGAGGACTACGTCTCCCACTGCCTCAACATCACCGGCGGCAGCTGCAACTACGGGGCGGGGCGCGTGGTCACGGCGGGCCTGAAATACGCATGGTGACGGGTCTGTGGCGCCGGCTCCTGCTGGTCTGCCTCGCCGCGGCCGGCCTGGTCGCGGCGTTGGGCGCGCACGCCGAGATCGCGCTGACCGACGCAGCCGGGCGCGAGGTGCGGCTCGCCACCCCTGCGACCCGGATCGCCACCAATGAGAGCCTGCTCCTGCTCTCGCTGGCGCTGATCGATCCCGATCCGGTCGCCAGGATCGCCGGCTGGGCCGCGCCCCGGCGCATCGACCCGGGCATGGTCGCCGCCTTCCGGGCGCGGTTCCCCGGGATCGACGACATACCGGTCGTCGGCGCCGTGCTCCCGGCCAACGCCTCAGTCGAGACCATCTTGAGCGTGCGGCCGGACCTGTTCGTGGTCAGCCTGTGGCAGCCCGACTGGGACGGGGTGGCCGACCGGCTGCAGGCCGCCGGGGTGCCGGTCATCTTCCTCGATGGCCCCGGCATCGCCGGGCTCGATCCAACGGAGGCCACGGCGTTCGCCGTCCGGCTCCTCGGCAAGGCGATCGGGCGGGAGGCGCGGGCGGGCGAGTTCGCCGGCTTCGTCAGGGCCCATGCGCAGGCCGTGGCCCGGCGCCTGGACGGCGTGACGGACCGCCCGAAGGTCCTGATCGACGCCTTTGCGGGTGGGGCCTGCTGCTCCACCCCCGGATCGGGCAACCGCCTGACGCAACTCCTGGCGCTCGCCGGCGGCCGCAGCATCGGCGCCGAGGTCGTCCCCGGCTATGACGGCCAGCTCAGCCCCGAAGCCGTGCTCGCGGCCGATCCAGACGTCTATATCGGCACCGGGGCACCGCATCTCGCCGCTCAGGGCAGGCTCGTGGTCGGCGGCGGGATCGACAGGACGGCCGCCCTGGCGTCGCTGCGCGACGTGCTGGGGCGCGATGTCCGCGGAGAGCTCGCCGCCGTGCGCGAGGGCCGCGCCTTCGCGGTCTCGCACCAGCTCTCGATCTCCGCGCTCAGCATTCTCGTCCTCGAATGCTTCGCGAAATGGACGCATCCCGACCTGTTCCCGGACCTGGATCCGGCCGGCACGCTGGCCGAGATCAACCGGCGGTTCCTGCCCGTTTCGCTCGACGGCACCTTCTGGATCAGCCTCGGGGACGCGCAGGGCTCTTCCGAAAATCCGAGACAGGACTCTCGATGAAGACGACATTCGTCGCACAGGCCCACATCGACCTCGCCGATGCGGACACCGTGATCGCCGCGGTCTGCGCGCATATGATCGAGCACGGCGCCGAGGTGGAGGAGCGCGGCGGCGAGCGGATCCTGCGCTTCGCCGGGGCATCCGCCCGGTTCTCGTGCGAGGGCGGGACGACGCGGGTCGACGCGACGGCTCCGAGCCTCGAGGGGCTGCATTTCGTCCGCATGGCCGTCGCCTCCCACATCCTCGAATTCGCCGCAGGACCGGCCCCGGCCATCGAGTGGACCGGGGATGGCGGCGATCTCCGGCGCCCGCCCAACTTCCAGATCCTCCGGGTCGCCGGCATCCGCGACGTGACGCCCCGCATGCGCCGCATCACCCTGGCCGGCCAGGATGTCGCGCGCTTCGCGCCGATGGATGCGCTGCACCTCAACATCCTTGTCCAGCATCCCGAGCTGTCGCAGCCGCAATGGCCGACACTCGGCCGGAACGGCCTGGTCCAGTGGGAGGACCCGCAGCGCCGGCCCGCCTTCCGCAAATACACGGTGCGCTCGCTCGACCTCCCGGCCGGCACGCTCGATCTCGACTTCGTGCTGCATACCGATGCGGGGCCGGGCTCGGTCTTCGCCGAACGGGCGAGGCCGGGGGACGAGATCGGCGTCGTCGGTCCCGGCGGCGGCGGGTTGGTCGAGGCCGACTGGTATCTCTTCGCCGGCGACGAGACCGCGCTGCCGGCCATCGCCCGCATGCTCGAACATCTCCCCGAGAGCGCGCGGGGCAGGGCATTGATCGAGGTCGCGGACGAGGCCGAGATCCAGCCGCTCGACGTCAAGGCCGCCATCGAGCTGCAGTGGCTGTGCCGCAACGGCGCGCCGGCCGGCACGACACGGCTGCTCGCCGACGCGGTCCGCAGCACGTCCTTCCCGGACGATGGATCGAGGATCTATGCCTGGGCCGGGTGCGAGTTCGGCACCTTCCGTGCGATCCGCAGCCATCTGCGCCAGGAGCGCGGGTTGGCGACGAAAGACCATCTCGTCGTCGCCTATTGGCGCCTGGGCGCAGGCGGAGACGTGGCCGAAGCCGCCGCCAACGCGGAGGCATAGGGCCGATCGGCCGGCGGCGCTCAGCCCACCCGAGGCAGGCTGATCGTGGCGCGCAGCCCCTTTGCCTGGTTGGCCAGGACGATGTCGCCGCCGTGGTGGCGCACGATGGTGCGGGCGATCGACAGGCCCAGGCCGACGCCGCCGGTCTCCGGGTTGCGGGAGTTCTCGATCCGGAAGAACGGGGCGAAGACCTGCTCGCCCACGCCGTCCGGGATCCCCGGCCCGTCATCCTCGATCACGATCTCGACGCTGTCGCCGGTCCGCGCCAGGCGCACCCGGGCCCGCTCGCCATAGCGGACCGCGTTCTCGACCAGGTTGCGGATGGCGCGGCGCAGCGCGTCGGGCCGGCAGCGATAGCTGATCTTCGGCCCCTCGACGAAGGTGACGTCGCGGCCCAGCTCGGCCAGGTCGTCGCATAGGCTCTCCACCAGCGCCGACAGGTCGACGGCCCGGGTGCCCTCGGCCGTCGCCTCCTCGCGGGCGAAAGCAAGCGTCGCCTCGGTCATCTTCTGGACCTCGGCGATGGTCGCCAGCATCTTCTCCCGCTCCTCCGCATCGGCGACGAATTCGGCCCGGAGCCGCAGCGAGGTCAGCGGCGTACGCAGGTCGTGGCCGATCGCCGCCAGCATGCGCGTTCGGTCCTCGACGAAGCGCTGCAGCCGCTCCTGCATCCGGTTGAAGGCCTCAGCGGTGTTGCGGATGTCGTCCGGCCCGGCTTCCGGCAGCGGCACCACGGATTCGCCGCGGCCCAGCGCCTCGGCGGCGACGGCCAGCCGCCGCATCGGCCGGGCGATGCCGCGGGCGACGATGATGCCGAACACCGACAGCACGATCGCCGTGACCGCGACCGACACCACCGACTGGTTGGTCCAGATCGAGTTGCCGGTCGACTTGGCGTAGGCGCTGTTGAGCCAGGCGCCGCCGTCCAGCTGAACCGAAAGCCCCATGCCCCAGGCATTGTCGAGATAGAGGAACTTCGCCGGGCGCGACAGCGGCCAGGCATGGGACGGCACGTCCGCCCAGGGGGTGGTGACCGCCGCCGTGGCAGTGCCGATCCCGGGGATCTGGACCGACTCCTGCCGCTCCTCGGTCTTGTCCTTATCCTGCTTCGGGCCTTTCGGCCACGGGGTCAGGCTCGGCAGCGGCTTCGCCAGCTGGATCCAGGCCTCGCGCCGCCAGGCCATTGCGTCGCCCGGGCCGTCCGGCGAGACCCAGAAACGGGTATAGGAGGTGCCGCTGGCGCGCAGGATCTCCGCCTGCACGGCCGGCGGCGTGGCCTCCAGCACCCGGGCCAGCGACGCGGTGCGGCTGAAGAACTCGCTCTTGGCGGCGGCCTTCAGCGCCTGGCCGCGCTCGTCCCAGGAGATCAGGAAGCCGATGCCCTGCGACAGGGCGAGCGCCAGCAGCATCAGCCCGATGAACTGGGCCGCAAGGCTGCGCGTCCACAACCGCTTCATGCCGGCTCGACCTCCGCCACGAAGCTGTAGCCGCCGCCCCAATGGGTCTTGATCAGGGCCGGCGACTTGGGATCGGCCTCGATCTTCTTGCGCAGCCGGCTGACCTGGTTGTCGATGCTGCGGTCGAAGCTGTCGGCGGCGCGGCCGACGGTCAGGTCCAGCAGCTGGTCGCGGCTGAGCACCAGGCCGGCATGGTCGAGGAAGGCGTTCAGCAGCCGGAACTCCGCGGTGCTCAGCGGCACCGCGATGCCGTCGCGGCCGACCAGCTCGCGCCGGCCGACATCCAGCATCCAGCGGTCGAAGCGCAGCGCCTTCGCCTTCAGCCGGCCGCGCTGCGGCGGCAGGCTGTTGACCCGGCGCAGCACCGCCTTGATGCGGGCCAGCAGCTCGCGCGGGTTGAACGGTTTGGTGACGTAGTCGTCGGCGCCGATCTCCAGGCCGATGATGCGGTCCGTGTCCTCCACCATCGCGGTCAGCAGGATCACCGGCAGGTCGCTGGTGCCGCGCAGATAGCGGCAGAGGGAGAGGCCGTCCTCGCCCGGCATCATGACATCGAGGACGATCAGGTCCGGCGCGCTGCGCTCGAGCAGGCGCCGCAGCGCCGCCGCGCTCTCGGCGACGCTGACCCTGTAGCCGTGCTGGGACAGGTATTTGCCGACAAGGTCGCGGATGTCGCGGTGGTCGTCGACGACGGCGATGTGCGGTACGGATTCCATAGGCGAGCGCTCCACGGCCGAACATACCGAAAACCGCGCGGGACTCTGCGAAGGAAATTGTATCAGATTGTGTCGGACCGCGGCTTTGCGACACTCCGTGACTCAAAACCCGGTCCGGCGACAGATCCCTGCGACAGATGCCGCTCATAGTCGCCCCATCGGCGCAGCAGCGATGGTCGGAGGCATGTGGGGACTCGGACGGAACAGCCATAGCGGGTGGACGCCGGCGCGGCGGGCGGCGGGCCTCGGGCCGGATCGGGCCGAAGCGCCGCGGGCCGCCTTTGCCGCGGTGCTGTTCGCCGACATCGTCGGCTTCACCCGGCTGTGCGAGACGCTGGAGCCGGCCGGCACCTTCGCCCTCCTGTCCGGCTTCCACCACAGGATGGCGCAGGCGGTGGCGGGCCACGGCGCCGCCATTGCCGACCCGATCGGCGACGGAGTGATGGCGGTATGGTGCGGCCCGGCGCCGGCCGCGGCGCGCTCCGCCCTCCGCTGCGGCTTCGCCATGCTGGAGGCGATCGAGGATTGGAACCGGGCGCGCCGCGACGGCCTCCCTCTCAGGATCGGCGTCGGCCTGCATGCCGGCGCGGTGATGATCGGCCGGGTCGGCGCCGCCGGGCACGACAAGCTGGGCGCCTTCGGCGACACCGTGAACGTCGCCCATCGGCTGGAGCGGATGACCCGGACGCACCGGACCGACATCATCGTCTCGGATGATCTGTTCCAGGCGGTGGCCGACCATGCCCCGGCGGACAGCCGGCTGGCCCGGTTCCCCACCGTCCGGCGCACCCATATCCCCGGCCGGGCCGAAGGGCTGGCGATCCGTGCCGCCGTCCCGGCCTGAGCCGCGGCAGTGGGAAATCGTATCAAACTGTGCGTGCCGGACCGCGACGTGACATTCCGCGACAAACCCTCCGTCTCGTCGGCAAAGTTCTGCGACATACGGCCGGCATGCTGCCCGGGTCCTCAGCGAAAGGGATGACCCATGCACGACGCGACATCGATCCGGCCTGCCCGGCCGGACACCGCCGCCATTGCACCGGCGATCGATCCCGAGCACATCGAGCCCGGCTGGAGCCCGCCGGTGGAGCGGCTGGCCCTGAGCTGGGACGAGGTGGCGGCCAGCTGGCTCGCCGCCTGCGGATTGCTGGCGATCCTGGGCGTCGCCGCCATCATCGGCCGTGAGCCGGTCGGCGAGCCCGTGATCCTCTCGGCCGGGCTGCCCGGCGTCGGCCTGACGGCCGGCGCGGAGGATTGCCACGCTGCGGGGCCCGCCGACGGGACCGGTCTCTTCATCTTCGCCCCACCACCGCAGGGTGGCCCGGCGTGACCAGGCCGGCCCGACACCGATCGACCACCGACTGAACGGAGAGATGTTTCGTGATGACCTTGGCCCGTCCGGCCATGCTGCTGGCCGTCGCGGCGCTGCTCGGCGCCCCCTTGCCGTCCTTCGCACAAGATATGGGCGCGCAGGGCGCCGCCGCGGAGGGCGAGCGCGCCTTCCGCACGCGCTGCGCCTCCTGCCACAGCCTCGACCCCGGGCAGAACCGGGCCGGCCCCAGCCTGGCCGGCGTGGTCGGCCGCAAGGCCGGCAGCGTCGAGGGCGCCCGCTACTCCAAGGCCCTGCGCGAGTCCGGCGTCACCTGGAACGCGCAGTCGCTCGACGGCTTCCTGGCCGATCCGCGGAAGACGGTGCCCGGCACCACCATGACCGTCGCCCTGCGCGACGCCGCGCAGCGCGCCGCCATCATTGCCTATCTGAACGGCCGCTGAGACCGGGGCCGGACAGGAATTTGTATCAAACCGTGTCAGCGGGCCGTTTCGCGACGGCTCGCGACAAAGGCCGGGGCCGGCGGACAAGGTTCTGCGACAGCCGGCGTCCAGGCTTTCCTTCTTCATCAACCACAGGAGACGTGTCGTGCTCACCAAGATCCCCGTTCCGATCCTGGCCGGCCTCGCCCTGCTGGCCACCATCGGCACCGCGCTCGCCCAGGGTGACGGCTGCATCCAGCGGGACACCACCGCCGGGGCGCAGAGCACGCCTGCGACCACGCCGCCGCCGGCCCCGGCGTCGGATGCCCGCCAGAGCTGAGGCGGTGCGGGCACCGGCCGCCCGCCGGTGCCCGCGAACCGCGTGACGGCGTTCCGGTCCAACCCAGCCACCCCGCGAGGCAGCCATGGCCTTTACCTTGAGGATCAACGGTACCGAGCGCAGCGTCGACGTCGAGCCCGACACGCCCCTGTTGTGGGTGCTGCGGGAGCAGATCGGGCTGACCGGCACCAAATACGGCTGCGGCATCGCCCAGTGCGGCGCCTGCACCGTCCATATCGACGGCGTCGCTACACGCTCCTGTGCCATGCCGGTCAGCGCGATCGCGCCGGAGCAGGAGATCGTCACTATCGAGGGGCTGTCGCCCGACGGGTCGCATCCGGTGCAGAAGGCCTGGCTCGCCCTCGACGTGCCGCAATGCGGCTACTGCCAGACCGGCATGATCATGGCCGCGGCCGCGCTGTTGCAGCAGAACAAGAACCCGTCCGACGACGACATCGCCGCGGAGATGACGAACATCTGCCGCTGCGGCACCTACAACCGCGTCCGCGCGGCGATCAAGCTGGCCGCGGCCGACGGCGGCGCGGTCCAGAGCGGCTGAGGGAGGCGAGCATGACGATCGTGCAGAGCATTTCGCGCCGTGGCTTCATCGTCAGCGGCGCCGCCGCGATCGGCGGGCTGTCGCTCGGCTTCCGCGTGCCCTTCGCCGGCGAGGCCCTGGCCGCCGAGGCGGTGCCCGAGGTCAATGCCTGGGTCGTGATCCAGCCGGACGAGACCGTGGTGATCCGCATCGCCCGGTCGGAGATGGGGCAGGGCACCCTGACCGGACTGGCCCAGCTGGTGGCCGAGGAGCTGGGCTGCGACTGGTCCCGCGTCACCACCGAATACCCGACGCCGGGCCAGAACGTCGCCCGCGACCGGATCTGGGGCAATTTCTCCACCGGTGGCAGCCGCGGCATCCGCGAATCCCAGGACTATGTCCGCAAGGGCGGGGCGGCGGCGCGCGAGATGCTGGTCGCGGCCGCGGCGGCGGAATGGCAAGTGCCGGCGGCGGATTGCACGGTCGACAAGGGCGTGATCACCCATCGCGCCAGCGGCCGCAGCACCACCTTCGGCAAGGTGGCGACCGCCGCCGCGCGGCTGCAGCCGCCCGCCGAGGTCAGGCTGAAGGACCCGAAGGACTGGACCATCGCCGGCAAGCCGCTGCCTCGGCTGGACACGGCGGACAAGCTGACCGGCAAGCAGGTCTACGGCGCCGACATCGTCCGGCCCGGCATGCTGAACGCCGCGATCAAGGCCTGCCCGGTGTTCGGCGGCAAGGTGAAGAGCTTCGACGCCGCCGCCGTCGCCGGCATGCCGGGCGTGCGCCAGGTGGTGCAGGTCGACGACACGGCGGTGGCCGTGGTGGCCGATACCTGGTGGCGGGCGAAGACCGCGCTCGACGCCCTGCCGATCGTCTGGGATGAGGGGCCGAACACCGGGGTCACCAGCGCCTCGATCGCCGAGATGCTGGCGGCAGGGCTCGATGTGGACGACGCCTTCATCGGTAACCAGAAGGGCGATGCGCGCGCCGCGATCGCCGGCGCGGCGAAGACGGTGACGGCGGTCTACGCCTTCCCGTACCAGAACCACGCCACGATGGAGCCGATGAACGCCACCGCGGTGTGGACGCCGGAGCGCTGCGAGGTCTGGTGTCCGACCCAGAACGGCGAGGCGGCGCTGGCGGCCGCGGCCGCGGCGGCCGAGCTGCCGGTGCGGCAATGCGAGGTGTACAAGCTGCATCTCGGCGGCGGCTTCGGCCGGCGCGGCGCGTTCCAGGACTATGTGCGCCAGGCGGTGCTGATCGCGAAGCAGCTTCCCGGCACGCCGGTGAAGCTGCTGTGGTCGCGTGAGGAAGACATGCTGCACGGCGCGTACCATCCCACCACCCAGTGCAAGCTGACCGGGGCGCTCGATGCGGACGGCAACCTGACGGCGCTGCACATGCGGATCTCGGGCCAGTCGATCCTGGCGGCGGTCAGGCCCGAGGGCATGCAGGACGGCAAGGACCCGGTGGTGTTCCAGGGCCTCAACGACGGCGGGGCCGAGGGGGCCATCGGCTATACCGTGCCCAACCTGCTGGTCGACCACGCCATGCGCAACCCGCCGGTGCCGCCGGGCTTCTGGCGCGGCGTCAACCTGAACCAGAACGCGGTCTATCTCGAATGTTTCGTGGACGAGCTGGCCCATGCCGCCGGGCAGGACCCGCTCGCCTTCCGCCGAAAGCTGATGGCGAACCATCCGAAGCATCTGGCGGTGCTGGAGGCGGTGGCGGAAGGGATCGGCTGGGGCAGCCCGCCGCCGGAGGGCCGGCACCGTGGCCTGGCCCAGATCATGGGCTTCGGCAGCTATGTCGCGGCCGCGGCCGAGGTCTCGGTCACCGACGGTCAACTCAGGATCCACCGCATCGTCGCGGCCACCGATCCGGGCCATGCCGTCAACCCGGCGCAGATCGAGCGCCAGGTCGAAGGATCCTTCGTCTACGGCCTGTCCGCCTGCCTGCACGGCGAATGCACGGTCAATGGCGGCCGCATGGAGCAGGAGAACTTCGACACCTACAACGTGCTGCGCATGGACGAGATGCCGGCGGTGGAGACGATCATCATCCCCTCCGGCGGCTTCTGGGGCGGGGTCGGCGAGCCGACCATCGCGGTCGCGGCCCCGGCGGTGCTGAATGCGATCTTCGCCGCCACCGGCAAGCGCATCCGCACCCTGCCCCTGGCCAAGCACGATCTGAAGAGCGCATGACCATGCGCCGTGCCGTCGCGCCGGCCCTCCTCGCCATGCTGGCAGCCGCGGCTCCGGCCGCGGCGCAGCCTTCCGGCGCCGCTTCCTGCTCCGGCTGCCACGCGCCGGCCGGGGCGGGGCCGGTGCCGAGCCTGGAGGGCCGCCCGGCCGCGGAGATCGCCGCGGCGATGGCGGCGTTCCGCAGCGGCGAGCGGCCGGCGACCGTGATGGATCGAATCGCCAAAGGCTTCACGGATGAGGAAACGCGCGCGATCGCGGAGTGGCTCGCCAACGAGCGAGACCATGCCGGGCCGTAGGGCCGTCCTGCAGGGCCTCGCGGCCGGAGGGGCGGCGCTCTGGGCTCCTGCCGTGCTGGGGCAGGGGCCCAGGGCGCGGGTCGTGGTCGTCGGCGGCGGCTTCGGCGGGGCCAGCTGCGCCCGCGCCTTGCGGCACGAGGCCGGCGACCTGGCGGTGATGCTGGTCGAGCCGGAGGAGCGCTTCACCGCCTGCCCCTTCAGCAACGAGGTGATCGCGGGCCTGCGCGATCTCGACGCCCAGCGCTTCGGCTATGACGCGCTGCGGCGGGACGGCGTCGAGCTCGCGCGGCGCAGCGCCGTCGCGGTCGACCCCGCGGCGCGGCGGGTCCGGCTCGACGACGGCTCGACCCTGGACTACGACCGGCTGGTGCTGGCGCCGGGGATCGAGCTGCGCTTCGACGCGCTTCCCGGCTACGACCAGTCCGCAGCCGAAATCATGCCCCATGCCTGGAAGGCGGGTGACCAGACGCTGCTGCTGCGCCGGCAGCTGGAGGCGATGCCGGATGGCGGCGTGGTCGTGATCTCGGCCCCGCCCAACCCGTTCCGCTGTCCGCCCGGCCCCTATGAGCGGGCCAGCCTGATCGCGCATTATCTGAAGACGCAGAAGCCGCGCTCGAAGCTGATCGTCCTCGACGCCAAGGACGCGTTCTCGAAGCAGCGGCTGTTCCAGGCGGCGTGGGCGGCGCTGTATCCGGGGCTGCTGGAATGGGTGCCGCTGTCCTCCGGCGGCCGGGTGACCGAGGTCGATCCCGCGACGAAGATGCTGGTCACTGAATTCGACAGCCATCGAGCCGATGTCGCCAACGTCATCCCGCCGCAGCGGGCCGGCGCCATCGCCCAGGCCGCCGGCGTGGCCGACCAGACCGGCTGGTGCCCGATCGATCCGGTCACCTTCGAATCCCGGCTGCAGCCCGGCATCCATGTGATCGGCGATGCCGCGATCGCCGGCGCCATGCCAAAATCCGCCTTCGCCGCCAACGGCCAGGCCAAGGTCTGCGCCGCCGCCGTCGCCGCGATGCTGCGCGGCGAGACGCCGGGCGAGCAGAAGCTGGTCAACACCTGCTACAGCCTGATCGCGCCTGGCTACGGCATCTCGATCGCCGGGGTGTACCAGCCGGCCGACGGCCTCTTGCGCGAGGTCGAGGGTGCCGGCGGCACCAGCCCGCTCGACGCGCCGCCGGAGGTCCGGGAGATGGAGGCTCGTTACGCCCAGGCCTGGTTCGAGACCATCACCGGGGCGGTGTTCGGATGAGGGCGGCGTCCCTCGTCCTGGCCGCGATGGCCGCCGCCGCGCCGGCATCCGGGCAGCCGCTGCAACCCTATACCGTCGAGGGCGACGCCATCCCGGCGCCGCTCACCGGCCGGCCGGGCGACCCGGCCCGGGGCCAGGCGCTGATGGCCGACCGGCACCGCAGCCTGTGCTCGCTCTGCCACCCCGGCCCCTTCGCCCCGCCGCACCAGCAGGGCTCCCTGGCGCCGGACCTGCGCGGCATCGGCGCGCGTTTGAGCGAGGGCCAGCTGCGGCTGCGGCTGGTCGACATGAAGCGCCTGGTCCCGGGCTCGATCATGCCGTCCTACTATCGGGCGGACGGCTTCGAGCGCGTCGCCTCGGCCTGGCAGGGGAAGCCCGTGCTGACGGCCGAGGAGATCGAGGATTTGATCGCCTATCTCGCGACGCTGAAGGACTGAGGGATGGTCGAGGTTCGGTGCAACACCCGATCTCCAACACCGTCATTGCGAGGAGGCGCAGCCGACGAAGCAATCCAGGGGCCGGAGCGAGCCGCCCCTGGATTGCTTCGCTGCGCTCGCAATGACGATATTGGAGTTCCTGAACGGTTCTCGCTCGGTCGCCGTGGCCTCCTAGCAGCCGGCGCGGGCCTGGCCGTGCTGGTGCTGGCGCCATCGCCGGCCCGCGCCCGCCCGTCGCTGGAGGAGGCCATCCGCGGCTTCGCCGGCGAGGCGGAGATCCGGCCGGGCCGGGTCCGGTTCGACATCCCGCCTCTGGTCGAGAACGGCAACGCCGTCGGCATCACGGTGGCGGTGGACAGCCCGATGACCGAGGCCGACCACGTCCGCCGCATCGCCCTGTTCAACGAGAAGAACCCGCAGGCCGGCGTCGCGATCTTCCATCTCGGCCCGCGGTCCGGCCGGGCCAGCGTGTCGACCCGGATCCGCCTCGCCGACTCCCAGACCGTGGTCGCGCTGGCGGAGATGAGCGACGGCACCGTCTGGTCGGCCGAGGCGGATGTGATCGTGACGCTCGCCGCCTGCATCGAGGACCTGACGTGACCAAGCCGCTGATCAACGCGCCGAAGACCGCCCGCCGCGGCGAGGTGATCGAGATCAAGACGATGATCGCGCACAAGATGGAGACCGGCTTTCGCCTCGGTGCCGACCGCCGGCCGATCCCGCGTGACATCATCCATCGCTTCACCTGCACCTATAACGGCGTCGAGGTGTTCTCGGCCGAGCTGTTCCCGGCCGTCTCCGCCAACCCCTTTATCGCCTTCACCACCGTGGCCACGGAGTCAGGGACGCTCGACTTCGCCTGGACCGACGACCACGGCAGCACCGAGACGGCGTCGGTCGAGATCACCGTCACCTGATGCGGCGCGCGTTCCTGTTGCTCGGCATGGTCCTGGCGGTCGGCGGCCAGGCCCCGAATGCCGACCGGCGCTCGGGCTTCGACTTCATGGCGCCGGAGACGCAGGCGCTGCAGCGGGACGACGCCGCCAACCCCGGCATGCTGTGGGTGATACAGGGCGAGGCGCTGTGGCAGCAGCCGGAGGGTGCGGCCGGCAAATCTTGCGCCGATTGCCATGGCGATGCGGCCGGCAGCATGCGCGGCGTCGCCGCCCGCTACCCAGCGTTCGACACGGCGAACGGCCGGCCGGTCGACCTGCAGGGACGGGTCAACCAGTGCCGTATGGCGCGGCAGGGCGCGCCGCCCTTCGACCACGAAAGCGAGGAGCTGCTGGCGCTGACCGCCTATATCGCCCACCAGTCGCGCGGGATGCCGGTCGAGCCCGTCGACGATGATCGGCTGACGCCGTTTCTGGAAGACGGGCGCCAGCTGTTCGAGCGGCGGATCGGCCAGCTCGATCTGTCCTGCGCCGCCTGCCACGACCAGCGCTGGGGGCAGAGGCTGGGCGGCAGCGCGATCCCGCAGGCGCATCCGACCGGCTATCCGATCTACCGGCTGGAATGGCAGTCGGTCGGGTCGCTGCAGCGACGGATGCGCAACTGCATGATCGGGGTGCGGGCCGAGCCCTACGCCTGGGGCGCGCCGGAGTTCACGGCGCTCGAGCTCTATCTGCGGTCACGCGCCGCAGGGCTGCCGGTCGAAACCCCGGGGGTGCGTCCATAGAGTCGACGCAGGCGCTACCCCTTGCGCTCCTGCAGGATGTTGCCGCCATCGACCACCAGCACCGCGCCGTTGACGTAGCTGGCGGCGTCGGAGGCGAGGAACACCACCGCCGCCGCCACCTCCTCGGGCCGGCCCGCCCGGCCGGGCGGCGTGTTGCGCGCGGCGGCGCGCTCCTCCGGCGTCGAGGCGCCGGTCTCGATCCAGCCCGGCGCGACGGCATTGGCGGTGACGCCGGCGCGGGCGACCTCCAGGGCCAGCGCGCGGGTCAGGCCGACCATGCCGGCCTTGGCGGCGGAATAGGCGGCTTCGCCTGGATTGGACACGTAGGGGCCGGTGACGGAGGCGATGTTGACCACGCGCCCGTGCCCGGCCTCGAGCATCGGCGGCAGGAAGGCGCGGGTGACGAGGAACGCCGTCTTCAGGCTGGCGTCGAGGCTGCGGTCCCAGTCGGCCTCGTCCAGCTCCGCGAAGCGGCGCTGCAGCGCCGGCTGGCCGACGGATCCCATGCCGGCGTTGTTGACCAGGATGTCGACCGGGCCAATCGACGCGCGCAGCGTTTCGACCTCTCCCGGGCGGGTCAGGTTCGCGATCCCGGCGCGGACCTCTATTCCCTCCGTCCGCAGCGACTCGGCCCGCTCGTGGATGCGGGCGGTCGTGGCGGTGATGGCGACCGACAGGCCGGCCCGGCCGAGGGCGCGGGCGACGGCGATGCCGATCCCGTCTGCCGCGCCGGCGCCGGTCACCAGGGCGGTCCTCGACCGCCGAAAGGGATGGTCCATCGTCGTCTCCCGGATCGCGATCAGTAGCCGGCGGTCACGCCGAAATCGATCGGCAGCGCCGCGCCGGTGATCGGCGCCGCGCCCGGCTGGCACAGATAGTGGATGAAGCCGGCGATCTCCTCCGCCCGGATGAAGCGGGCCGCGTCCCCCTGCGGGTAATGGCCGAGCAGGCGGCGCTTGTAGCCGTCGGGATCGCCGCCGCCATAGGCGGAGGCCTGATGCTCGATCATCGGCGTCGCCACATCGCTCGGGCACACCGCATTGACCCGGATGCCCCGCGGCGCGAGCTCCAGCGCCAAGGCCTTGCTCAGCAGCACCAGCCCGCCCTTCGAGGCGCAGTAGACCGCGGCGCCGCTGTTGCCGACGAGGCCGGCATCGGAGGCGATGTTGACGATCGCCCCGCGCGCCGCCGCGAGAACCGGGATCGCCGCTGAGATCAGGAAGAAGGCGCCCTTCAGATTGACGTCGAGCACGCGGTCCCAATCCGGCTCGGCCACGGATTCCGCGGGCCCTTCGAGCCAGACTCCGGCCGCGTTGACCAGGACATTCAGGCCGCCCGCCCAGTCCGCCGCCCGCGCCACCGTCTCGCGGCAGGCGGCGACCGAGCGGATGTCGAGCGGCAGGTCGAGGACTGCGGCGCCCGCCGCGGCGACCCGGGCGACCGCGTCGTCGAGCTTCGCTCCCGGCAGGTCGGCCAGGATCACGCGGGCGCCGTCCGCGGCGAAGCGCAGCGCGGTCGCCAGACCCATTCCGCCGGCGCCCCCGGCGATCAGCACAGCCTGCTGTGTCATTTCGGACGATCTCCCCTGTACCTGGTCGTCATGCCGCCGCGACCGATCAGCGCGCCGGCGCAGTCCAGTCGGCGAAGCCCTGGCCGGAATCGGCCAGGCGGCGCAGCAGCGGCGCCGGGGCCAGGCTCGGCTCGCCGCGGGCGGCGGCGAAGGCCTCCAGCCGGGCGGCGACGGTCTTCAAGCCGACATGATCGGCGTAGAACATCGGACCGCCGCGCCAGGCCGGCCAGCCATAGCCGTTCACCCAGATCACGTCGATGTCGCCGGGGCGGGCGGCGATGCCCTCCTCCAGGATCCGCGCGCCCTCATTGACCATCGGATAGACCAGCCGCTCGACGATCTCCTCGGCCGGGATCGCCCGGCGGGCGACACCCAGCCGGGCCGAGACCTGCTCCAGCAGCCTCTCCACCTCCGGGTCGCGCACGCCGCTGCGGGCGCCTTCGGGGTAGAGGTAATAGCCGCGGCCGGCCTTCTGGCCCAGGCGCCCGGCCTCGCACAGCGCGTCGGCCACGGGCGCGGTCTGGCCCAGCGCCTTGCGGTTGCGCCAGGCGATGTCCAGCCCGGCCAGGTCGCTGACCGCGAAGGGCCCCATGCGGAAGCCGAACTGGGTCAGGGCGGCGTCGACCTCATGCGGCAGCGCGCCCTCGATCAGCAGGCGTTCCGCCTCCTGGGTGCGGCGGGCCAGCATGCGATTGCCGACGAAGCCGCGGCAGACGCCGACCACCACCGGCACCTTGCCCAGCCGCTTGCCCAGGTCGATCGCGGTCGCCAGCACCTCCGGCGCGGTCGCCCGGCCGCGCACCACCTCCAGCAGGCGCATGACATTGGCCGGGCTGAAGAAATGCAGCCCCAGCACGTCGCCGGGCCGGGCGGTCGCGGCGGCGATCGCATCGACATCGAGATAGGAGGTGTTGGTGGCCAGGATCGCGCCCGGCTTCGCCACCCGGTCCAGCGTGCCGAAGATCTGCCGCTTCAGATCCATGTCCTCGAAGGCGGCCTCGACCACAAGATCGGCGTCCGACGCGGCATCGAGCCCGACCTTGCCGGTTAGCAGCGCTAGGCGCCGGTCCCGCTCCTCCGCCGACAAGCTGCCGCGCTGCACGGAGGAGGTGTAGGTCTTGGCGATGCGGTCCAGGCCGCGGGCCAGCTGCTCCTCGCCGGTCTCGATCACCGTGACCGGGATGCCGGCATTGGCGAAGCAGATGGCGATGCCGGCGCCCATGGTGCCGGCGCCGATCACCGCGGCCCGGCCGACCGGCCGCCGCGGCGTGTCCTTGGCCAGGCCCGGCACCCGCGCGCTCTCGCGCTCGGCGAAGAAGGCGTGGCGCAGGGCCTTGGACCGGTCGTCGGCGACGAGCTCGACGAAGCGGGCGCGCTCCAACGCCCGGCCGGCCTCGAATGTTTCGGTGAAGGCGGCGCGCACGGCCTCGGCCAGGGCGGCGATGTTGGGCAGCTCCGGGCTGCGCTTCAGCGCTCCGGCCGCCGCCTGCTCGAAGGCCTCGCGGCCGCCGGGCTGCAGGTGCCGGTCCAGGTCGCGGGTCCGCCGCTTCGTGCCGGCTGCGGCCAGCTCCAGCGCCCTGGCCTTGGCCGCGGCCAGCAGGTCGCCCTCGGCCACCGCGTCGACGATGCCGAGCGCGAGCGCCTTGGCGGCGGGGACGGGATTGCCCTCGGCCATCAGCTTGAAGGCCGGTGCGGCGCCGATCAGCCGCGGCAGCCGCTGGGTGCCGCCGGCGCCGGGGATCAGGCCCAGCTTGACCTCGGGCAGACCCAGCGTCGCCGGCGGGCCGGCGATGCGGGCGTGGCAGCCCAGCGCCACTTCCAGACCGCCGCCCAGGGCTGCGCCGCCGATCGCCGCCACGATCGGCTTGCCGACCGAATCGAAGGCGTCGATGACCTCGGGCAGGGAGGGCGGCACCGGCGGCCTGCCGAATTCGGAGATATCGGCGCCGGCGATGAAGGTGCGGCCCTCGGCGGCGATGACGATGGCGCGCACCGCCGGGTCGGCATCGGCGCGCCGAACCGATTCGGCCAGGCCGGCGCGCACCCCGGCATCCAGGGCGTTGACCGGCGGGTTGGCGATGGTGACGACCGCGACCCCGTCCTCTGCGGCGTAACGCACCTTCTCCATCGGTCCTCCTCGGCTCTCCGCTTCCGGAGCTGGCTCACCCTTCGGTATAGGCCGATGTCATTGATCGGCAAGCCGAATGCTATAGGCTTCGCATCCTGTCGGTGGCAGGGGCGGATCCCATGGCTCGGCATGGCGAAAAGAGGATTGCCCGGCGAAAGCCGGTGGCGGCGGCGCTGACGGCGCTCGCCCTGGCGCTGCCGAGTACCGCCTCGGCCGGGGACTGCATGGCCCGCGCCGCCCGGCAGGCCGGGGTGCCGACCGAGCTGATCCTGGCCATGTCCTATGTCGAGACGCGCTGGCGGCAACAGGCCGTGAACGCGGCCAACGGCAACGGCACCGAGGATGTCTGCATGATGCAGATCAACTCGATCCACTATCCCCGCCTGGCCGCGCTCGGCGTCACCCGCGAGGCGCTTCTGGCGGATCGCTGCGTCTGCCTCCTGGTCGGCGGCGAGATCCTGCGCGAGATGCGCGTCGCCACCGGCGGCAGCGACATCTGGTCCGCGGTCGCCGCCTACAATGCCGGGCCGGAGAATATCGAGGCGGGCCGGCCCTATGCCGACCAGGTCCGCCGGGTGTATGAGGCGATCCACGTCATTCAGGGACAATGACTGAGCAGCCGACGTTGGATCGTCATCGCGAGGAGCGAAGCGACGTGGCGATCCAGCGGCACCGCCCCCCTGGATGGCCACGCCCCTTCGGGGCTCGCCATGACGATCCTTTATTTCGTTCCGAGGGCTACTCCGCGATCTCCCAAGTCACGGTGACCCGCGCCTTGAACTCGCTCTCGCCGGCCTCGACCGGCACGGCGGCGGCCTTCTCCATGGCATAGGCGGCCATCATCGGGCGCGGGCCGGGCTCGACACCCGGCTCGCTGATCGCCAGGATGCGGCCCAGCTTCACCCCGGCGGCCTCGGCGATCAGCCCGGCCTTGCGCTTCGCGTCCGCCACCGCGGCCTCGCGCGCCTTGTCCAGCACCGGCGCCGGGTCGGCCAGGCCGAAGCCGATGCCGTCGATCTGGTTCGAGCCGGTGGCGACCGCGGTATCGAGGATCGCGCCCAGCTTGGTCAGGTCGCGGATGCGGACCGTCACCTGGTTGCGCACCTCATAGCCGTCGATCCGCGGCGCCTCGCTCGACCCCTCCTTCGGCGCGGCGTAGCGCGGCTGCACCGAGAAGCCGCTGGTCTGCAGGTCGGCCGGCTGGATGCCCGCCTTCTTGAAGGCGTCGATCAGCGCGCCCATGGCCGTGCTGTTCGCCTCCACGGCCTCGCGCGCGGTCTTGCCCTCGCTGGTGACGCCGCTGGTCACCATGGCCTGGTCCGGCGCGGCGCTGGCGGTGCCCTCGCCGGTCATGGTCAGGGTCGGCACCGTCTGGCCGGCCTCGGCGGCCAGGACCGGGGTGGCGGTCGCGGCCGGCACGGCGACGGCGGCGAGCAGGGCGACGGCGAGGAGGCTGGGGCGGAAGCGGTTCATGGTCGGTTCCGGGATGGATTGCGGTTGGTCCGGAGTAGAGAGGCGAATTGCGACGCCGCCAAGGCAGGCATCGGGTCCCATAGGCACAGGCTCCGGGCCGGGGTAGAAGGGAACCGGGACGGAGGGAACGCAAACATGACGGCCGAATTCACCCTGCCGCGCGACGCCGAGCTCGGGCTGCGCCGGATCGCCAACCGCACCGGCCTCGCCGCCGCCCTGCTGCCGAACGGCACGCTCTTCGCCCTGTCGCACCAGGCGGACGAGAAGAGCGACCCGGTGCTGGTCAACCAGGTGCTGGGCTCGCCGCTGGCGGGCGGCATCGGCCGGGTGCTGCTGCGGCTGGGCGGCCGGGCATTGGAGGCGGTCGGGCCGACGGCGCGGCTGCAGGTCGGCGTGGGGGCGGACCGATTCGTCTGGGCTGGCGAGACCGGCGGCCTATCGCACCGCGTCATCCTGTGGCTGGCGCCGGACGCGAATCTCTGGCTCTGGCGGGTCGAGGTCGAGAACAAGGGCGCCGCCGCGGCCGAGGTCTCGGCGGTGCTGCTGCAGGATATCGGCCTCGGCAGCCGCGGCTTCCTGATGAACAACGAGGCCTACGCCTCGCAATACATCGACCACCACATCGCCCGGCACCCGCGTCTCGGCCCGGTGGTGATGAGCCGCCAGGCCCTGGCCCAGGGCGGCCGCAATCCCTGGGTGGCCCATGGCTGCCTGGAAGGCGCATCCGGCTTCGCCACCGACGCGGCGCAGAGCTTCGGCCCCGGCTTTCGCGACCGCGCGGAGGTCACCGGCGATCTGCCGGACGAGCGGCTGCAGCACGAGGTTGCCTGCCCCGCCATCGCGTCCGCTCCGGCGACGCTGGCGCCCGGCGGCAAGGCGGCGTGGAGCTTCTTCGGCCTGTTCGTGCCGGACCACAAGGCGGCGTCGGGCGACGGGGATCTCGCGGCGGTCGAGCAGGCGCTGAAGGCCGCCGAATCCTTCCAACCGGCCGAAGTGGCGCTGGAAACCCCGGTGCGCAGCCTGCTGCAGGACGTGCCGCCGCTGGTGGCCGAGGATCTCGACGCTGCCGCGCTCGACCGGCTGTGGCCGGCCCGGCGGCTGGAGGAGCGGCGAGATGGCGCGCTGCAATCCTTCTTCGTCGACGAGGGCAGCCTGAACCGCCACGTGGTGCTGCGGGCGAAGGAGCTGGGGCTGCGCCGGCGCCATGGCGCACTGCTGCGCTCCGGCTCGGCCCTGCTGCCGGCGGATGATTTGCTCTGCGCCACGGTCTGGGCGCATGGCGTCTTCGCCGCCCAGCTGACCATCGGCAACACCTCCTTCCACAAGCTGTTCTCGGTCTCGCGCGACCCCTACAACATCAGCCGCGCCTCCGGCCTTCGCATCCTGGTGGAGGCCGGGGAGGGCTGGCGTCTGCTGGCCGTCCCCTCAGCCTTCGAGATGGGGCTGGCGGAGGCCCGCTGGATCTACCGCTTCGGCGGCCGGATCGTCACCGTCCGCGCCGCCGTCTCGGGCGCCGACACGGCGATGCAGTGGCGGGTGGAGGTGGAGGGCGCGCCCTGCCGCTTCCTCGTCCTCGGCCATCTCGTGCTCGGCGAGCGTGAGCTGGAGCAGGCCGGGCGGGTCGCGATCGACGCGGCCGGGAAGCGCATCGCCTTCCGCCCCGATCCGGACTGGCTGTGGGGCCAGCGCTATCCGGACTCGGTCTATCACCTCGTCACCCCGACGCCGGACGCGGTCGAGGCCATCGGCGGCGACGAGATGCTCTATGCTGACGGGCAGGGAAGGGGCGGCGGATACATCGCGCTGCGCACCGGCGTCGTCGCCGGCTTCGGCTTCGCCGTCACCGGCTCTCTGACCGACCCGGACGCGGCCGGCGCCTTGGCCGACCGCTACGCCGCCGGCGTGTCCTTCGACGAGATGCTGGCCTCGGCCAATGCCCATTGGACGGAGGTCACGCGCGGCCTGCGGATCAGCGGCGGCGGGGCGGAGGGCGAGGCGCTGGACGCCGCCTTCCCCTGGCTGGCTCATGACGCGATGATCCATCTGACCGTGCCGCACGGGCTGGAGCAGTACACCGGCGGCGCCTGGGGCACGCGCGACGTCTGCCAGGGCGCGGTCGAGTTCCTGCTGGCGCTGGAGCACGACGCCGCGGCCAAGGAGATCCTGCGCACGGTCTTCGCCCAGCAATACGAGAGCCGGGGCGACTGGCCGCAATGGTTCATGCTGGAGCCGTATTCGCCGATCCAGGACCGGCATGCCCATGGCGACGTGATCGTCTGGCCGCTGAAGGCGCTGTGCGACTATGTCGAGGCCACGGGCGACCTCGCCTTCCTCGACGAGAAGGTGGCCTGGCGCAGCGAGCAGGACTTCACCCGCACCGAGCGGCGCGACCCGGTTTCGGCCCATATCGACCGCATCGTCGAGGTGGTGCAGGAGCGCTTCATCCCCGGCACCAGGCTGCTGCGCTACGGCGAGGGCGACTGGAACGATTCGCTGCAGCCGGTCGACCCGCATCTGCGCGACTGGATGGTCAGCGCCTGGACCGTCGCCCTTCTGATCCAGCAGCTCGGCCGCTGGGCCGCGGTGCTGGACCATGCCGGCCGATCCGCCCGGGCGCGCGAGATCGAGGCTCTGGCCGGGGCGATGCATTGGGATCTGGAGCGCCACCTGCTGCGCGACGGCGTGCTGGCGGGCTACGCCGTGTTCAACCCGGACGGCACGGTGGCCGAGCTGCTGCTGCACCTCAGCGACACCCGCACCGGCCTGCACTACTCGCTCCTGCCGATGAAGCGGGCGCTGATCGCCGGGCTGTTCGCGGGCGAGGCCGTGCGGCGCCATCTCGACCTGATCCGCGACCACCTGACCTTCCCCGACGGCATCCGGCTGATGGACCGGCCGGTGGCCTATCGCGGCGGGGTCGAGACCCTGTTCCGCCGGGCCGAATCCGCTGCCTTCTTTGGCCGCGAGATCGGGCTGATGTACACCCACGCCCATCTCCGTGCCGGCGAGGCGATGGCGGCGCATGGCGAGGCCGATGCGGTGTGGCGGATCCTGCTGCAGGCCAGCCCGGTGGCGGTCACCGAGCTGGTGCCGAACGCGGCGCCGCGCCAGCGCAACGCCTATTTCAGCTCCAGCGACGCGGCCTTCGCCGACCGCTATGCTGCCGGCACCGACTGGGATCTGGTCAAGCAGGGCGCCATTGCCGCCGATGGCGGCTGGCGGGTCTATTCCAGCGGTCCCGGCCTGACCACCAACCTGATGCTGCGCCACGTCTTCGGCCTGCGCCGCAGCTTCGGCGAGCGGCTGTTCGAGCCGCTGCTGCCGACCGCGCATCCGGACCTGGCGGTTGAGCTGGAGCGCGGCGGAGAGCGGCGGCGCTACGGGCAGCCCGCGGGGGCGGCGTGACGACCAGCGCAAGATCCGGGTTGCCGGCACCGGTTTCCTGGAGCGTCATACGGCCATGACCACCCTCGCCGAACCCATCCCTCCGATCGCCGGCGGCCCGGTCGACACGCCGCTGGGCCGGATGCTGGCCCTGGTCGACGCCACGGGCGCCCTGGTCGGCCTGGATTTCGAGGACGCCGATGGCACCCCGACCTTCAGCCAGCGCCGCGTGGCTCGGCAAGGGCTGCAGACGGGGCCGGCCGATCCCGCCGCCATCCGCCCGATCGCAGACCAGCTGGGCGAATACTTCGCCGGCCGGCGCCGGGCCTTCGATCTGCCCCTGGCGCCCTTCGGCACGCAGTTCCAGCGCCTGGTCTGGGCGGCGCTCTGCGCCATCCCCTGCGGCGTCGTCCTGACCTATCGCGACCTGGCGCAGCGGATCGACCGGCCGCAGGCGGTCCGCGCTGTCGGCGCCGCCAACGGCGCCAACCCGATCTCGGTGGTGGTACCCTGCCATCGCCTGGTCGGCAGCGACGGCACCCTCACCGGCTATGGCGGCGGCCTGCACCGCAAGGCGGCACTGCTGGAGCTGGAGGGTGCAAGGCCGCCGGGGCTGTCGCTGGCGGGCTGAGCCTCACGCCGCCGCCGGCTGCGGCGCCCGGCGCGGCAGCAGCAGGGCCAGGATGCCGGCCAGGACGGCGAGGCCGATCGAGCCGGCCCAGAGCGGCGCGTAATCGGCGAAGCGGTCGAACACCACCCCGCCTAGGAAGGCGCCGAGCGCCCCGCCCGCGGCATGGCCGGCCGAGATCAGCCCCATGGCCAGGCCGAGGCGCGCGGTGCCGAGATGGCTCGCCGCGAGGCTGACCGTGACCGGCACGGTCGAGTAGTCGAACAGGCCGAACAGCACGGCGAAGAGGTACAGCAGGCGGATGTCGGGGCCGAGGCCGATCAGCAGGAAGAAGCTGGCGGCCCGGGCCAGGTAGATCACGCCCAGCAGCAGCGGCCGGTCGACCCGGTCGGTCAGCCAGCCGGCCAGCACCATCCCGGCCAGGTTCACCGCCGACAGCACGCCATAGGCGGTGGCGCTAGGCAGGGGCGGGAAGCCGCACAGGGCGGCGAAGGGCAGGAGATGCGTCTCGATCACCCCGGTGGTGGTGAAGCCGCAGATGGCGAAGCTCCAGAACAGCAGGTGGAACACCGGGCTGCGCAGCAGCGCCGCCGGGCCGCCCGCCTCCTGCCGTGACGGCGCCGCCGGCACCGGTTCGCCGCGCAGCGCCGCCCAGGCGGCGACGCCCAGCACCAGGCAGGCGGCGGCCATGGCGGCGAAGCCGGCGCGCCAGGCCTCGCCCGCCGCCAGCAGCGCGACCAGCGGCACCAGCACGAGCTGGCCCGCCGTGGCGCCGGCGGTGGCGATGCCGGTGGCGAGGCCGCGCCCCTCTTTGAAGCGCCGGGCCACCGCTGCGGCGACGATGTTGGTGCCGACCGCGGTGAAGCCGATCGCGGCGAGGAGGCCGAAGCCCAGCAGGAACAGCGCCTCGGATTGGCCCGCAGCCACTATCGCGGCGCCGGCGCCGATCAGCAGCAGGCCGCCGGCCAGCAGGCGGCGCGGACCGTAACGGTCGACCGCGGCGCCCATCACCGGCGCCATCGCCGCCATGACGCACAGCGCCAGCGCGCTCGCCCCCGACAGGAAGCTGCGGCCCCAGCCCAGCTCCGTCTCGATCGCCGGCATCGCCAGCCCCAGCACGGCACGGACCGAGAAGGACAGCGCCAAGCCCAGGAAGCCGATGCTGACCAGGATCCAGCGGCCGCCCGGCGTCCGTTCCCGCATGATGTCGCTCCTCGCACAGATCGGCTAAAGTCTCACCGGGCGGAAGAAGGCGAGCAAACGAGATTCCATGCGATTCAGGTTTAGAATGGCTAAACCCAAGCCATGACCGGGCCGCTCCCTATCCTTGGCCTCAGGGCCTATGCCGAGATCGGCCGGCGCGGCAGCGTCAAGGCGGCGGCCGAGGCGATGGGCGTGACCCCGGGCGCGGTCAGCCAGCAGCTCAAGCTGCTGGAGGAACGGCTGGGCCTTGCACTGTTCGTGCGCGACCGCCGCGGCATCCGCCTGACCGAGGCCGGCGCCTTGGCGCATCCGGTGGTCCAGCGCGGCTTCGACCAGCTGGCCGAGGCGCTCGACCTGCTGGCGGCGGAAGGGCGGCGGGAGACGCTGACGGTCAGCACCGCGCCCTCCTTCGCCGCCTCCTGGCTGGTGCCGCGGCTCGGCCGCTTCACCGCCCGGCATCCCGGGATCGAGGTGCGGGTCGAGGCGACCACGGCGCTGGCCGATCTCGGCCGGGTCGATGTGGTGCTGCGCCACGGCCTCGGCCGCTGGCCGGGGCTGGTGTCGGAACCGCTGCTGGCGCCGCGGCTGCTGCCGGTCGCCAGCCCCGACCTGCTGCGGCGCGGCCCGCCGATCGCCGAGCCGACCGACTGCCTGGCCTATCCGCTGCTGCAGGACGGCGACCGGGCCGATTGGCGGCTGTGGCTGGCGGCGCAGGGCATCGAGGATCCGCGGGCCGAGCGCGGCCCCGCCTTCGACAGCGACCTGCTGCTGGTCCGGGCGGCCATCGCCGGCCAGGGGCTGGCGCTGGTGCGCGACCTCTATGTGGCGGAGGAGATCGCCGCCGGCCGCCTCGCGCTGGTGCTCGACCGGCCCTGGCCCACCCGCTTCGCCTACTACGTCGCCGCCCGGCCGGCGGTGTGGCGGACGCCGAAGCTCGCCGCCTTCCGCGCCTGGCTTGCCGAGGAGGTGCGCGGGGCCGAGGATGGGGCGGCCGAAGCAGGGGGAGGGAACGGATGACCGGCGGCAAGAGCGAGCCGGGCGACGCGGCGGTGGTGGCCGCGACCGGCCGGACCCCGGCGGAATGGCAGGCGCTGCTCGACGCCGCCGGCGGCCGCGACTGGCCGCATCCGCGTATCGTCTCCTGGCTGCGCGAGCAGCACGGCCTGTCCGGCTGGTGGGGCCAGTCGGTCACCGTCGGCTATGAGCGGGCGATCGGCCGCCGCACCCTTGGCCAGACCGCCGATGCCGGCTTCCAGATCGGCGTCAGCCGTACCCTGCCGGCGCCGGCGGAGACCGTGTGGCGCCTGTTGCTGTCGCCGGAAGGCCGCGCCCTCTGGCTCGGCACGGCGGAACCGGCGGAGCTGGCGCCGGGCCTCGCCTACCGAACACCGGACGGCATCTCGGGCGAGATCCGCGTGGTCAAGCCGGGCGATCGGCTGCGCCTGACCCGGCGGCGGCCGGGCGAATCGGCGCCTTCGACCGTGCAGATCGCTCTGCAGCCCGGCGGCGCCAAGACCGTGATCACCTTCCACCATGAGAGGCTGCCGGATGCCGCCGCGCGCGAGGCGATGCGGGCGCATTGGCGCGGCGTCGCCGACCGCTTCGCGGCGCTGGTCGGGCGGGCGAAGCCGGCCTGACGCCCCTCGCTTTACGCTCGGCACCTGTGGTTCACTGCCGCCGCGACGATATTCCCTGGGGAGGACCTTCGGCCATGACGACCACGCCGCGCTTCACCCTGCACCATGCGCTGCGCTCCCGCTCCGCCCGCATCCTGTGGCTGCTGGAGGAGACGGGGGTGCCGTTCGAGATCGCGCTGCACGATTTCGCCAAGGCGACGCACAAGGACCCCGCCTATCTCGCCATCAACCCGGCCGGCAAGGTGCCGGCGCTGATCGACCGCGGCCCGGCCGGCAACTGGTCACCGCCGGCTGTGGTGACTGAGAGCGCCGCGATCTGCGCCTATGTCGCCGATGCCGTGCCCGAGGCCGGCCTGGCGCCGCCGGTCGGCTCGCGCGAGCGCGCCGCCTACGCCACCTGGATCGGCTACTGTCCCTCGGTGCTCGAGCCCGCCCTCGCCGACTCGGTGTTCCCGCGCCGGGAGGAGCCGCCGGCCAGCGCGCTCGGCTGGTGCCCCTTCCCCGAGGCGCTGCGGCGGGTCGAGGCGGCGCTGCAGGCCGGCGGTCCCTATCTGCTCGGCGACCGGTTCAGCGCCGCCGACGTATTGATCGGATCGCTGCTGCAATGGCTGCAGAGCTGGGGCAAGCTGCCGGAGACGCCGACTCTGTCGGCCTATCTCACCACGCTGGCCGCGCGTCCGGCGGTGCAGCGCGCCCAGGCCCGGGACGCGGCGCTGGCCGCGGCATGATCCTGCGCCCCGCCGTTCCCGCCGACGCACCGGCGCTCGCCGCCCTCCATGTCGCGGTCTGGCGCGACACCTATCGCGACCTGGCGCCGCCGGAGGCCGCGGCGGCGCTCGACGTGCCCCGCCGGCAGGCGCGGTGGGAGGCGATCCTGGCCGACCCGGACCAGATCGCCCTGGTGGCCGAGACCGACGGTGCGCTGGCCGGCTTCGGCTTGGCCGGGTCGCCGGGCGACCCCGCCTTCGGCGGCCGGGCCGAGGTGAAGTACCTCTATGTCGGCCGCGGCTTCGCCCGCCGCGGCATCGGCCGCCGGCTGCTCGCCGCCCTGGCCGCGGCGCTGGCGGCGCGGGGCTACGCCGCGCTCGGCCTCGGCGTGGTGGTCGGCAACGACCCGGCCATCGCCTTCTACGAGGCGCAGGGCGGCCGCCGGATCGGCGCCTACACCGACCCCGGCCCGCTCTGGCGCTCGCACAACTTGCTCTACGCCTGGGACGATTTGGCGGCGCTGGCGGCGCGGCGATAGGCGCAGACGGCGTCCGGCACGCCGGTCAGTCGGAGGACCGGCGGGCGTCGACCGGAGCCTCGCGGCGATCGCCCTCGAAGAGCGGTCCACCATGGTGTCCCAGCTCGGTCTCGGCCAAGGCGATCAGGAGATCCGCGCGACCGTCGGCGAACAGGCGCCGAAAGGCCTCGTCGAAGTCCCGGCTGAGCGAATCGTCCAGCGTCGCCAGTAATCGGGGAATCCACTTCCCGCCTCCGGTCCAGTGGCCGCGTCCCAGCAGCATGAGATCCGCGAGCCGCTGATGGAGGGCGGCGCCGATGGCCAGCATCTCCGGTGGGGTGCGCTGATCCCGCAGGTCGTCGACCAAGTCGGTGATCTCGTATCTGAGCGCGTCGCGGCGTTCGGCCGCCAGCGGCGGAGGCCCCTTTGCCAGGAGACTGCTCGCTTCGGAGCGCAGGGCTTCGGCGTCGGCAGTAGCCGGACCGACGAGGCGGCCCTCGGCGACCATGGTAACGATGCTGGGGCGGCCCCGCGCCACATCCTGGTCCATGAACCACCGCAGTGTCCCGGGGTCATGGACGAAGGCCTCGACCGGAAAGCCGCCCGAGCGGAAGGATTCCCGCCTTGCGCGGTCAATCCGGCCATACACGACCACGAGGTCGATGTCGGAATGGGGCGTACCCTGGCCGCGGATGATGGAGCCCGCCACGAAGGCGAAGCGGGCATCCGGATAGCGTGCGGCCAGGATCGACTCGGCCGTCGCCAGCGCCGCCTCGAGCCGCGCGGTCTCTGCCATCATCACCCACCTCCCAACGGACTGGACTCAGGCTGGGTCTCCGCGGTGAGCCCTGCCCAGATTCCCTAGTCGAACCGCAGCCGCTCTACCAGGAAGTCGATGAAGGCGCGCACCCGGGCCGGCATGGTGCCGCGGCCCAGGAACAGGGCGTGGATCTCCTCCGTCTCGCGCGGGTCGTGGTCCGGCAGCAGCTCGACCAGCCGGCCGGCGGCGAGGTCGTCCTTGATATGGTACAGGGCGGTGCGGCCGATCCCCATCCCGGCCAGCACCGCCTGGCGCAGCGTCTCGCCGTTGTTGACCACCAAGGGTCCGGTCACCTGCATCGGCTTCGGCCCCTCCGGCCCGGCCAGGATCCAGTCGGTGAAGCTGCGCCGGTAGTTGAAGGTCAGGCAGTCGTGCCCGGCCAGATCGGCGGGGGTCCGCGGCGTGCCGCGCCGCTCGAGATAGGAAGGCGCCGCGATCAGCAGGCGCCGACTGGCGCCCAGCTTGCGGGCCTGCAGGCTGCTGTCGCGCAGCGGCCCGTGGCGGATGGCGAGATCGGTCCGCTCCGCCAGGATGTCGACGACCTCGTCGGTCAGGCTGACATCCAGCGTCACGGCCGGGTGGCGGGTGCGGAACTCCGGCAGCAGTGGCATCAGGCAATGCGTGCCGAAGGGGATCGAGGCGCTGATCCGCAGCCGCCCGCGCGGCGCTGAGGAGCCGGAGACGCCGGCCTCGGCCTCGGCGATGTCGGCCAGGATGCGGCTGGCCTGCTCGTAGAACAGGTCGCCCTCGGGCGTCGGCCTCAGGCTGCGGGTCGACCGGGCCAGGAGGCGCACCCCCAGCCGGCCCTCCAGCCGCCCGATCAGCTTGGCGACGGCCGACGGCGTCAGGCCCAGGCGCCGGGCGGCGGCGGAGAAGCCGCCCTCCTCCACCACCCGAACGAAGACCTCCATCTCTCCGGAGCGATTGATGTCCATGGGCGTCCTCGGCTGATGATCTGTGGTTTGGTTTGACGAAACCTTTGAGCGTCAAGGTTCGCCGCATTGGGGGTGGATTCAGAGATGGCCGCCTGTCATGCTGCGGTGCATCAAAACGGATTTCGAGGTGCCAACGGCTCCGTTCGAAATGGGCCAGGTCAACCGAAGGGGAACCACGACCACCATGTCCAGAATCGTGATCGAGCAGGACGGTGTGCAGCGCAAGGCAAGCGCGTCGTTCTTCCGGGGCGAGACGACGAACTTCTACCCGAGCGACAGGTCGCTCGAACGCAACAGCGTCGTCTCCGAATACCTCGCCAAGGGTTGGATGCCGGCGGAGCGGTTCGTGACCAGGGCCACGCCGATCGTCGCCTTCGGCTCCTGCTTCGCCGAGAACATCAGCCGCTACCTGCACAAGGCCGGCTTCAACGTTCTGACCAAGCGCGACGACCTCTCCTATGTCTCGAAGATGGGCGACGGCATGGTCAACACCTTCGCCATCCGCCAGCAGTTCGAATGGGCCTGGCTGGGCAAGACGCCGCAGGCCGAGCTGTGGCACGGCTACGACGCATCCCAGTTCGGCTATGACGAGGCGGTCCGGCTGCGCACCAGGGCGCTGTTCGACGAGGCCGAGATGTTCATCATCACCCTCGGCCTGTCCGAGGTGTGGTACGACGAGCCGACCGGGGAAGTGTTCTGGCGGGCGGTGCCGAAGGACAGATACGACCCGGCGCGGCACAAGTTCCGGGTCACCAGCCATGCCGAGAACCTGGAGAACCTGCAGGCGATCCATGCCCTGATCCGCACCTTCCGGCCGGACGCGGCGATCCTGTTCACGGTGTCGCCGATCCCCCTGACCGCGACCTTCCGGCCGGTGAACTGCATCTCCGCCAACGCCGTGTCGAAGGCGGTCCTGCGCGCGGCGGCCGACGAGTTCTTCCGCCGCAACGCGCCGAACGATCCGAAGCTGTTCTACTTCCCCAGCTACGACATCGTCATGCACGGCTTCAGCCACCAGTGGCGGGACGACCGGCGGCACGTCTACTCGCATGTGCTCGACTTCAACATGAAGGTGTTCGAGCGCTACTACTGCCAGACCGGGATGGACGACGAGGCGCTGCTGGCCTCCTTCCGCTACGCCCAGCGCCAGGACCGGCTGATCGGCCAACTCGGTCATGCCGCGGTGATGCTGGGCGAGGCCCAGACGGCGGATGAGCGCAAGGCCGCCAGGGTGGCGCTGGCGAAGCGCAAGCGCGAGTTGGAGCGGGCGCGGATCCGTGATGAGCGGCGCCAGCAGCGCATCGCCGCCCGGCGCGCGGCGCAGGCGGCGCCGCTGGCGGCGGAGTAGGGCGCGCGGGCCGGCGCTCCCAACGTCATCGCGAGCCCTGCAGGGGCGTGGCGATCCAGCGGCACGGATCCCTGGACCGCCACGGCGCTTCGCGCCTCGCGATGACGAATGGAAGTCTCGTCATCTTTGAACCTGCATCACAGCTGATTGGATTTGCCGAAGCATAGTCCAAGGCAGGCGCGCGGGCCATCTACCGGCGAGCTTTCATCGCAAGGTGGCCCGTCATGCCCGTTGCCCTCTATGCCCTCGCGGTCGGTGCCTTCGGCATCGGCATCACCGAATTCGTCATCATGGGCCTGCTGCTGGAGGTCGGGACCGATCTCGGCGTCTCGATCTCCACGGCCGGCCTCCTGATCAGCGGCTATGCGCTCGGCGTCGTCGCCGGCGCGCCGATCCTCACCACCCTGACCGGGCGGATGTCGCGCAAGACGGTGCTGCTCTCCCTGATGGGGATCTTCACCATCGGCAACCTGGCCTGTGCGGTGGCGCCCGACTACGTCACGCTGATGGCGGCGCGGGTGCTGACCGCCTTCGCCCACGGCACCTTCTTCGGCGTCGGCTCGGTGGTCGCCACCGGCCTGGTGCCGGCGCAGAAGCGCGCCTCGGCCATCGCCATCATGTTCACCGGCCTGACCATCGCCAACATCCTCGGCGTGCCCTTCGGCACCTGGCTGGGCCAGGGCTTCGGCTGGCGCGCCACCTTCTGGGCCGTGACCGCCGTCGGTGTCGCAGCCTTCGCCGTGATCGCCTTCGCCGTGCCCAAGGACGAAGCGCCGGCCGAGGAGTCCGACTGGCGGCAGGACCTCAAGGTGCTGGCGCGCCGCCCGGTGCTGCTGGGCCTCCTGACCACCGTTCTGGGCTTCGCCGCGGTCTTCGCCGTCTTCACCTATATCGCGCCGATCCTGACGCAGATCACCGGCGTGTCCGAGGCCGCGGTGTCCCCGATCCTGCTGGTGTTCGGCGGCGGCCTCGTGGTCGGCAACCTGCTCGGCGGCAGGTTCGCCGACCGCTGGCTGGTGCCGACCGTGCTGGGCAGCATGCTGGTCCTGGCGGCGGTGCTCGGCCTGATGACCTTCGCCGTGCACGGCACCGTCCTCGCCGTGGTGTTCGTCGGCCTGCTCGGCGCTGCCGGCTTCGCCACCGTCGCGCCCTTGCAGATGTGGGTGATGGAGAAGGCGGAAGGAGCGGGCCAGAGCCTGGCCTCCAGCTTCAACATCGCCGCCTTCAACCTCGGCAACGCGCTCGGGGCGTGGCTCGGCGGGGCAGTGATCGAGCATGGCCCCGGCCTCGCCGCGGTGCCCTGGGTGGCGGCGCTGGTGCCGCTGGCCGGCGTCGCGGTGGCGCTGCTCAGCCTGCGGCTCGACCGCCGCGCCCCGGCGCTGGTCCCTGCCGCGGACTGCGCCTCCTGACCATCGGAACGGCCCGCCGAACTCCGGCGGGCCGTTTGCCGTCAGGCAGTCGCCCGGCTCGGCTGGGGCACGGCGTCGCCGCCGTCGGTCAGCGCCATCGCCCGCTCGCGCTCGACCATGTAGTCGCGGGTGATCGGCACGGTGTCGATGCGCTTGGCGAATTGCAGCTGGAACACGACATTGGTGCGATGGCGGAAGCCGACCTCGCACAGCGCCAGGTAGAATTCCCACATCCGGCAGAAGCGCTCGTCATACAGCTTCGCCGCGTCGGCCCGGCGGGCCATGAAGCGCTCGCGCCAGTGCCGCAGCGTCTCGGCATAGTGGATGCGCAGCACCTCGACATCAGTGATGAACAGGCCGCTGCGCTCCGCCATCGTCGCCAGCTCGGACAGGGTCGGCAGGTCGGCGCCGGGGAAGATGTATTTGCGGATGAAGGGATTGATCGGGCCCGGCGTGTCGGAATAGCCGATGGTGTGGATCAGGGCGACGCCGTTATCGGCCAGCAGATCGTGCAGCTTGGCGAAGAACTCGGCGTAGTTGCGTTTGCCGACATGCTCGAACATGCCGACCGACACGATGCGGTCGTAGGGGCCGGGCTCCTGCCGGTAATCGCGCAGATGGAACTTCGCCCGGTCGGCCAGGCCGGCCGCCGCCGCCCGCGCCGCGCTCAGCTTGTGCTGCTCGGTGCTCAGCGTCACCCCGGTGACGTCGGCCCCGGCCTCGCGGGCCAGGTAGAGGCCGAGCCCGCCCCAGCCGGAGCCGATGTCCAGCGTCTTCAGCCCCGGCCGGTCGAACAGCAGCTTGGCGGCGATGTGCCGCTTCTTGTTCAGCTGCGCCGTCTCCAGGCTGTCGTCAGGGCTGGCAAAATAGGCGCAGGAGTATTGCCGGTCGGCATCGAGGAACAGGTCGTACAGCTCGGCCGACAGGTCGTAGTGATGGGCGACATTCTGCTGCGCCTTGCCGACCGGGTTGTATTGCTTCAGCCCGCGGGTCACCCGCTCGATCAGCGCCAGCCAGGAATGGCGGTCGACCTTCAGGTTCCGCGCCACCAGCGCCAGGAAGTCGTAGAGCGAACCCTCCTCGACCGTCAGCTGCCCATCCATATAGGCCTCGCCCAGCGCCAGGCCGGGGTTGAGCGCGAGCGTATAGGCCAGTCGCCGCGACTTGAGGCGGATCACGGCGCGGGGCGGCGTGTCGTCGCCGATCTTGTGGACGATGCCGCCGGCGTCGATCACCCGCAGGCTGCCGGTCCGGACGATCGATTTCAGAAGTGCGATGAACATCCCGAATCAATCTCTCTTTTTTGCGCGGTCGCCTTGCGGCGCACCCGGGCACCGGAGGCGATTCCCTGTTCGAGCCCGAAGTTGGATCATGCCTCGGACTGTTTGTGTACCCTTTTTGTCGCGGCGTGGCCGCCGGGCCATACTGCCTGCAGCGAATCCGAGGGAGAAGATCATGGCCGAGGTGGCCGACAACCCGGCGCTGAACCGCTACGAGCTGGTGGTCGACGGCGTCACCGCCTTCGTCGAGTACCGCCGCGACGGCGACATCGTCGAACTGATCCATACCGAGGTGCCGAAGGCGCTGTCCGGCCGCGGCATCGGCTCCGCCCTGGCGCGCGGCACGCTCGACCGGATCCGCGCCGAAGGGCTGACGGTGCGGCCGCTCTGCCCCTTCATCGCCGCCTTCATCGAACGCCATCCGGACATCGCGGATCTGGTCGCCGCCGATCGCGGTTGACGCTGTCCGCCGCGGCCCCGCAGATTGGCCGGACAAAAATCCTGCGAGGCGGACATGGCGGAGCTGTGCGATCTGGAAGCGGTGGTGCTGCGGCGCCTGATCGGGGCGGGGGAGGTCTCGCCGGTCGATCTGGTCGAAAGCTGCATCGCCCGGATCGAGGCGGCCGACCCGGCGGTCAACGCCATCACCGCCAAGGCCTATGACCGTGCCCGGGCCGAAGCGCGGGCGGCCGAGGCGGCGGTGCGCCGCGGTGACGCGCTCGGGTTGCTGCACGGCCTGCCGATCGGGGTCAAGGATCTCAGCGACACCGAAGGGCTGCTGACCACCTACGGCTCGCCGCTCTTCGCCGACAACGTGCCCCCGGCCGACGAGCGGGTTGTGGCGGTGCTGCGCCAGGCCGGGGCGATCGTGCTGGCCAAGACCAACACGCCGGAATTCGGCGCCGGCGCCAACACCCGGAACGACGTGTTCGGCCCGACCCGCAACCCCTTCGACCGGCGGCTGACCTGCGGCGGCTCCTCCGGCGGCTCGGCGGTGGCGCTGGCTTGCGGCATGGTCCCGCTCGCCACCGGCTCCGACCTCGCCGGCAGCCTGCGCACTCCGGCCGCCTTCTGCGGCATCGTCGGCTTCCGCCCGACCCCCGGCCTGATCCCGACCGAGACGCGCGGCCACGGCTGGTCGCCGCTGCCGGTCGACGGGCCGATGGCGCGCACCGTGGCCGATGCGGCGCTGATGCTCTCAGCCATGGTCGGCGACGATCCGCGCGACCCGCTGTCGCTCGGGGTGGACGGCGACTCCCTCCGCTCGCTCGATGACATCGACCTCGCGGGTCTCACCGTCGCCTTTACTGAGGATCTCGGCTTCGCCCCGGTCGACAACCGGGTCCGCGCCGCCTTCCGCCGCGCCCGTCAGGCGCTGGAGCCGGCGGTCGGTCGCAGCGTCGACTTCGCCGTCGACATGAGCGGCGTGGACGAGGCCTTCGCCACGCTGCGCGCCGTCGGTTTCGTCGCGGCGCATCGCGAGAAGGTCGAGGCGACGCCGGACAAGGTCGGGCCGAATGTCAGCGCCAATGTCGCCGCCGGGCTCAGGCTCGGCCTCGCCGATGTGGCCGAGGCGCTGACCGTGCAGACCCGTGTCGTCCGCGACGCCGACGCCTTCCTGGCCGGGGCCGACGCGGTGATCTGCCCGGTCGCCGGGCATCCACCCTTCCCGTGTGAGGAGTGGTATCCGGCCGCGATCGACGGGCTGCCGCTCACCAGCTACTTCCATTGGCTGGCGCTGGCCTATGGCCCGACCCTGGCCGGGCTGCCCTCGGTGGCGCTGCCCTTCGGCCGCGACGAAGCTGGACTGCCCTTCGGCCTGCAGATCATCGGCCGCCGCCGCGGCGACCATGCGGTGCTCGCCGTCGCCCGCGCGGTCGAGGCCTGGGCCGGGCGGAACGGCTTCGGGCGGGCGGTGCCGGAGAGCGTCTGACGATTTTTTCGAGGAGCCTGTCACATCCGCGAAAGCCATCTCGTCTTGATGTCGAAACCGCCCCGATGGGCGGGTCCGATCTCAAGACGGGAGCTTTCCGAATGTCCAAGCGCATCTCCTGGGCCGCCGCCTCCCCCGGTGCCATGAAGGCCCAGCTGGGCGTGCACACCTATCTCGAAGGCTGCGGCCTGCCCACGACCCTGCAGGAGCTGGTGTTCCTGCGCGTGTCGCAGATCAATGGCTGCGTCTACTGCCTCGACATGCACGCCAAGGCCCTGCGTGCGGCCGGCGAAGGCCAGCAGCGGCTCGACTGCGTCGCCGGCTGGCGCGAGGCGCAGGGCCTGTTCAGCCCGCGCGAACAGGCGGCGCTGGCCTGGGCCGAGGCGCTGACCCTGGTCGCCGATACCCGGCAAGTGCCGGATGCGGTCTACGAGGCGGCGAAGGCGCAGTTCAGCGACCGCGAACTGGTCGACCTGACCCTGGCCGTGTGCTCGATCAACAGCTGGAACCGCCTGAATGTCGGCTTCGTCGTGTGGCCGAAGCCGGATGCGGAGAGCGAGCGGGCGGCCGCGGCCTGACGGCCGGTCGATCTTCAGCCCCGACGGGCGGCTTCGGCCGCCCGCCTTTTTCACCCTGTGACACCCATCCGGCTTGCACCGGATGATTTTGCACTGCAGCATCCCCGTCCGGGACGACAGATCTCGAACCGAGTGGGGAGTGCACCGAGGTGAGCGTTTCCGCCGCGATCCGGCGCATCACGATCCCGCAGCTCCGCGGCCGCAAGGGGCAGGAGCCGATCGTGGCGCTGACCGCCTACACCACGCCGGTCGCCCGGCTGCTGGACCCGCATGTCGACGTGCTGCTGGTCGGCGACAGCCTGGGCATGGTGGTGCACGGGCTCGACAGCACGGTCGGCGTCACGCTCGAGATGATGGCGCTGCACACCGCCGCGGTCCGCCGCGGCTCGGCCCGCGCCGCGATCGTTGCCGACCTGCCCTTCGGCAGCTACCAGGCCTCGCCGCGCGACGCCTTCGCCGCCTCCGCCAGGCTGATGGCGGAAGGCGCCTCGGCCGTGAAGCTGGAGGGCGGCGAGGAGATGGCGGAGACGGTGGCCTTCCTTGTCGCCCGCGGCGTCCCGGTGATGGGCCATGTCGGGCTGCTGCCGCAGTCGGTCCATGTGCTGGGCGGATACAACGCCCGCGGCCGCACGGCGGAGGAGGCCGGGCGCATCCTGGCCGCGGCGAAGGCGATCGCCGGGGCCGGCGCCTTCTCGCTGGTGATCGAGGGCACGGTCGAGCCGTTGGCCCGCCGGATCACGGAAGAGGTGCCGGTCCCGACCATCGGCATCGGTGCCTCGCCCGCCTGCGACGGCCAGGTGCTGGTGGTCGACGACCTGCTCGGCCTCACCGGCGCCGCCACGCCGCGCTTCGTCCGCCGCTATGCCGATCTCGAGGCGACCATCACCGAGGCCGCGGGCGCCTTCGCCGCCGATGTCCGCGCCCAGCGCTTTCCGGGGCCCGAGCACGTCTTCGCCGAGAAGAAGCGTCATGAGTGCTGACGCTCCCATCATCGCCCGCACCGCGGCCGAGCTGCGCGACGCCGTGGCCGGCTGGCGCCGGGCCGGCAGCCGTATCGGCTTCGTGCCCACTATGGGCGCCCTGCACGAGGGCCATCTGGCCCTGGCTGCGGCGGCGCGCCGGGCCGGGGCCGACCGGGTGCTGTTCAGCATCTTCGTCAACCCGACCCAGTTCGGGCCGAACGAGGATTTCAGCCGCTACCCGCGGCGCGAGGCCGAAGATCTGGCGAGGCTGGCGGCGATCGGCGCCGATCTGGCCTATCTGCCCGCGGCCGGGGAGATCTATCCGGAGGGTTTCGCCTTCTCGATCGTGCCCAGCGGCCCGATCGTCGCCGACCTCGAAGCGGCGGTGCGGTCCGGCCATTTCGCCGGGGTGGCGACAGTGGTGGCGAAGCTGCTGATCCAGGCCGCGCCGGACCTCGCCGCCTTCGGCGAGAAGGACTACCAGCAGCTGCTGCTGGTGCGCCGGCTGGTGCGCGACCTCGATCTGCCGGTCGAGATCCTGCCGGTGCCGACGGTGCGCGACCGGGCCGGGCTGGCCCTGTCGTCGCGCAACGCCTATCTCAGCCCGGCCCAATTGGCGGTCGCCCGGCGGCTCAATCGCATCCTGGCCGAGATCACCGCCGATCCATCGACGCTGGCCGCGGGGCCGGACCGGCTGCGCGACGCCGGCTTCGACGCGGTCGATTATCTGGTGCTGCGTGACGCCGAGACCCTGGCCGAACCGGCGCCCGGCCGGCCGCGACGGCTGCTCGCCGCGGTCCGGCTCGGTGCCACCCGGCTGCTCGACAACATGCCGGTGTCGTAGGCCTACTGCGCCGGCTGCTGCTGGGTCTGGTCGGGCGTGCCGGTCAGCGAGGAGGGCGGGGCCGACAGCGGCCGACGCTGGATCGTCTCGGCCGGGACCGCCGGCGGGGCCGGCTCGCCTTGCATGACCGGCCGGTCGATCGGAACGGTGTTCGGGTCGCTGCAGGCGGCGAGGGTCAGGACGGACAGGCCGGCGGCAGCCAGGATCAGACGGGTCATGGGCACTCCCTCGATCGTTCCATGGGGCGCGCACTCTAGCCAGACGGGCTGACAGAGGCGAGGGGGCACGCTGCCGCGCGATTGCGGCAGAAATGGGCAACGATGATCGCTGCCTTGATTCGGCCCGGTTTCGGCCCGACGGCCGCCCCCAGACGAACGGTATCCTGCCGGAGCACCGGACGGCGCCGCGGCTAAGGTGCGATCCGGCGGATAATCGAAGGAATTTCGAGATGATCCGGGTTTATTTCGCGACCAACCGGGCGCCGAATTCGCGCTCGAACCCCACCGATTTCACGGCGGATCAGTCGAACGGGACCGTCGATGAGCTCTGGTTCGGCTGGGCCGACCTGACAGCCGACGGCGCCGTGAAGAACCTGTCCGTGCCGCGCGGCGGCGATGCCCAGGGCCGGCGGCACGGCGTCGTTGAGACCTTCGACACGTTGCGGCAGCAGATCCAGGCCGAGCCGGCGGAACCGATGTTCTTCGTCCACGGCTTCGCCAACACTTTCCGCAGCGCCCTGGCACGGGCGGCGCAGCTCGCCGGATTCTACCAGGCCCAGGGCGGACCGGCCGTGTGCCCCTTTGCCTTCTGCTGGCCATCGCGCGGCGTGGTGATCGATTTCGGCTCCCTGGTCGGCGACAACAAGGCCGCCTATCGCCAGGATCGGGACGCGGCGCAGCGGTCCGGCCCTGCCTGCGGCGAAGCGCTCGTCCGCTGGTCGAACTTCGCCGGCACCCTCGTCCCCTCCCGCCGGCGCATCCTGCTGGCCCACAGCATGGGGAACTGGGCCCTCCGCAACGGGGTGCAATACGCGGTGAACCATCTGCCGATGCCGCCACGGCTGGCCGAGGAGACGATCCTGGCCGCGGCGGACGAGGATTTCGACACGCTGACCGAAGCTGGCAAGCTGCGGCCGCTATGCGGTCTCTCCGACCGCGTCACCGTCTACGTCAACCGGCGGGACTTCCCGCTCTGGTTCAGCTGGAGCGTCATGGCCAACCCCTTGCGCCTCGGCCGCCAGGGGCCGTCGCTGCCGGACGGGCTCGGCGTGAATGTCGCGGTCGTGAACTGCTCGCCGGTGGTTCCGACCGACCAGGCAGATCTGGATACCCACCAGTATTACCGGCGCATTCCCAGGGTGGCGGCGGACATCGTGCAAGTCTTGGGCGGCACCGCCAGTGCCGCCATCACCGGCCGCCGGCCCGATGGTGGCTGCCTCTACACCTTGCCGTTCACGGGCTGAGACGAAAACGGCCGGCGTGCGCCGGCCGTTTCACGTCGCGAGAACGACACTCAGGCCGCCGATTCCATCAGCTTCTTGGTGGTCTCGACCAGGCCCTTGACCGCGGCGACCGACTTGTCGAAGGCGGCCTTCTCCTCGGCGTTGAACTGGACCTCGACGATCCGCTCCACGCCCCGGGCGCCGATCACCACCGGCACGCCGATGTAGAAGCCGTCGACGCCGTACTGGCCGGTCAGATAGGCGGCGCAAGGCAGCACGCGCTTCTTGTCGCGCAGATAGCTCTCGGCCATGGCGATGGCGGAGGAGGCGGGGGCGTAGAAGGCGCTGCCGGTCTTCAGGAGGCCGACGATCTCGGCGCCGCCGTCGCGGGTGCGCTGGACGATCTGGTCCAGCTTCTCCTGCGTGGTCCAGCCCATCTTCACCAGGTCCGGCAGCGGGATGCCGGCGACGGTGGAGTAGCGGGCCAGCGGCACCATGGTGTCGCCGTGGCCGCCGAGCACGAAGGCGGTGACGTCCTCGACCGAGACCTTGAACTCCTCGGCCAGGAAGTAGCGGAAGCGCGCCGAGTCGAGCACGCCGGCCATGCCCACCACCTTCTCCGGCTTCAGGCCGGAGACCTCGCGCAGCACGCCGACCATGGCGTCGAGCGGATTGGTGATGCAGATGACGAAGGCGTTCGGGGCGTACTGCTTGATGCCGGCGCCGACCGCCTGCATGACCTTGGTGTTGACGCCGATCAGGTCGTCGCGGCTCATGCCCGGCTTGCGCGGCACGCCGGCGGTGACGATCACCACATCGGCGCCCTCGATCGCGGCATAGTCGCTGCCGCCCTTGAGCACGGCGTCGAAGCCCTCGACCGGCGACGCCTCGGCGATGTCCAGCGCCTTGCCTTGCGGCACGCCGTCGACCACGTCGAAGAGGACGATGTCGCCGAGCTCCTTGAGTCCGGCGAGGAGGGCGAGGGTGCCGCCGATTTGCCCGGCGCCGACGAGGGCGATCTTGTTGCGCGCCATAACGTGCCATCCTTGCGATGAGGGGCAGAAGAGTCGGGCCCCGTCCTAGCGCGATTTCGCGGGTGCGGCAAGGATGGGCCGGGCCCTTCCATAAGCGATCCGGGCGAAGCGGTTGTCTTCGCTCGGAAGCGCCCCAGATCAGGACCACAACAAAGGCAGGTTCCGCGATGCGCATTCTCTTCCTGGCCGTGCTCGCCGCCCTCGCTGCGGCGTCGGCCGACACCTCCCGGGCCCAGGACGCGCCGCCGGCGCAGCCCCAGACGCCGCCCCCAGCCGCGACCGACGCTCCGGCGGTCCCGCCCGCCCCGGCCGCGCCGGCGCCCGACCAGCGGCAGGCCTCCGAGACCCCGGCCGTGGTCATCGACGGCGATGCGGCCGACACTCTGCTCGGCAAGACGGTACAGAGCGCGTCGGGGGAGGATCTGGGCCGCATCGTCGATGTCGTCGTCGACCGCGCCGGGATGACGCGGGCCGCCATCATCGATTTCGGCGGCTTCCTTGGCGTCGGCACGCGGCAGATCGCGGTCGACTGGCGCGTGCTGCATTTCCCGAAGAACGGCAGCATGGACCGGATCGTCACCGATCTGTCCGAGGCCCAGCTCCGCGGCGCTCCCGCCTACAAGCGGGGCGAGCCGGTGGTCGTGGTGGGCCGGGCGGATACGGCACCGGCGCCCGCGGCCCCGGATGCCCCCGGATCGCCCTCGTCGGCGCCGGCCATGCCCGCGCCGGAGGCCAATCCGCCGGCGCCGAAGCCCTGAAGCCGCGGCCCGGCGCATGGCGGAGAACGGCGGACTCGATCGGGGCGGCACCCCGCCGCAAGCCCCGGCCCGGCAGCAGGCCCGGCCGGTCTCCGCTCGCAGCCGCCGCGGACTCGACTGGTTCGTGTTCTTCGTCGCCGACATCCAGACCGGCTTCGGCGCCTTCGTCGCCGTCTTCCTGACGACGCAGAAATGGACCCAGGTCGATATCGGCCTCGTCCTCACCGTCAGCGGCCTCGTCGGCCTGATCGGCCAGATGCCGCTCGGGGCTTTCGTCGATGCCGTGAGATCGGTCCGGATCACCGCCGCCGTTGCGCTCGTGGTGATCGGCGTCAGCGCCTTTGCCTTCGCGGCCTGGCCGATCTTCCCGGTCGTGGTCGCCTCCCGCGTGCTGCATGCGGCGGCCAGTATCATCGTCAGCTTCTGCGTCGTCTCGATCAGCCTCGGCCTGGTCGGCGGCGCGGGGATGAGCGAAAGGCTGGGCCGCAACGCCGCCTTCGCCTCCGCCGGCACGGGAATCGCCGCTGCGGTCATGGGGCTTTGCGGCCTGTACCTGTCTAGCCGTTCGGTCTTCCTCCTCGCTGCGGCCCTGGTGGTCCCGGCCCTGTTCGCCCTGTCCCGCATTCGGGCCGAGGAGATCCGGGCGACCGCCTCCTTTCATCGGGAATCGGCGGAGCCAAGGGCTCTTGCGGCCGGGCTGTCGGCCCTGGCGCGCAACCGCACCCTCGTCATCTTCGCCGTCTGCATCGCGATGTTCCACCTCGCGAACGCGACCATGATGCCGATCGCCGCCAGCATGGTGACCCTGCGGTCGAGCCAGGCGGCAACGGCGATGGTCGCCGCGGCGATGATCGTTCCCCAGCTCACCGTGACCTTCCTTTCGCCCTGGATCGGCCGCGGCGCGCAGCGCTGGGGGCGGCGGCCCTTCCTCGCCCTCGGCTTCGCCGCTCTCGCGCTTCGCGCCCTGCTGTTCGCGATGACCGGCCAGCCGCACCTCCTGGTCGCATTCCAGGTCCTCGACGGGGTGGCGGCGGCGGTGCTCGGCGTGCTCGTGCCGCTCACCGTCGCCGATGTCACGCGGCAGTCCGGGCACTTCAACCTCGCCCAGGGCGTGATCGGCAGCGCCATGGGCCTCGGCGCCTCGGTCAGCACCGTCCTCGGCGGCTTCATCGCGGACAATTTCGGCAGCTACGCCGCCTTCATGATGCTGTCGGCGATCGCCACTGTCGGCCTCGTTCTCCTGTTGCTGACGATGCCGGAGACGAAGGCAGAGGCGGAAACGGAGGCGAAGACGCGGCCGTGACTACAGCTCCGGCGCGAAGCGGGCGCGCAGCTCCTCCGGGATCGGGAAGGACTGCCGCGTCTCCAGGTCGAACATGGCGCTCACCGTCTCCGCCGTGGCGTGGCAGCGGTCGCCGACGAACAGCGCCTGGGCATAGGTGAAGGACTTGCCGCCGAGCTTCACCATCCGCGTGCCGATGCGCACCTCGTTCGGCCAGGTCAGCTCGCGCAGGAAGTTCATGGTGATGCGCACCACCACGGCGGCGCGGCTCCGGCCCAGATGGATCCCGGCGTCGCGGAAGAACAGCAGCCGCGCCGTCTCGAAATAGACGCCATAGGCGTTGTTGTTCACATGACCCAGCGCGTCGGTGTCGGAATAGCGCACGCGCTCCTCCGCCCAGTGGCGATAGGCGGCGGGATCGGTCGGGTCGAAATCGGTCACGGCGCTCTCCGTCTGGGTCCGTTCGCGACATAGCCTCGAATCGGCGGCGGAGGGAAGCCGCAGCTTGTCGCGAGACAAGGTTCCGGTCGCCTGCCGGGGGCCCACGGGCTTACCGTTTCCAGACCAGGGACAGAAGGAGAGCGCCATGAGCGCCGAGCAGGATCGCTGGCTGATCACGGTGGCCGAGACCGCGGCCCTCTTCCCCGCATTGCCGGCCGAGCAGTTCGTCTACCGCCTGCAGCACGGCACCATGAAGGTCGGGCTCTACGCCCCGCGCGGGACCGATCCGCAGGGGCCGCACAAGCGCGACGAGCTCTATGTCGTCTGGCGCGGCGCCGGCACCTTTGTCCGCGACGGCGAGCGCCGGACGTTCGGACCGGGTGACGTGATCTTCGTTCCGGCCCATATGGAGCATCGGTTCGAGGATTTCAGCGATGACTTTGCGACATGGGTGATCTTCTGGGGCCCGGAGGGCGGGGAGAAGAGCTAGAGTCGGCGGCGCCGGCCTGGGGCGCCGATCTCGGCGCGCCGGCGACGCCGCGGCAGGAGGCCGAGGCGCTGCGCCTGGCGGCGGAGATGGGCGCGGCCGCCGGCCGATTCGGCGTGGGCTGGGCGGCGCTGCAGCCGGAGGGCCGCGGCCGGCTCGACCCGGCGGCGCTGGCCCGGCTCGACCGCCGGATCGACGCGATCGGCGAGGCCGGGCTCGCCCCCTGGCCGATGCTGGCGCCGGCCGATCTGCCGCGCGACATCCGCATCCGCGGCGGCTGGACCGCGCGGGACACGGCCTGGCGCTTCGCCGAATTCGCCTGCCGCATCGCCGACCGGATCGGCGACAGGATGGCGGCGCTGGTGGTCGATGCCGGCGCCCCCGGCTTCGCCTGGACCGAGGCGGCCTGGCGCGACCGGCCGGTCGGCATGGCCGAGGACGCCGCTTTCCGTGCCGCCCTGCACCATCTGCTGCTCGGCCGCGGCCTGGCGCTGGCGGCGCTGCGGCAGGAAAGCGGCCGCTGGCGCCTCGGCGCCGCGCTCGCCTCGCCGCCGCCCGAGCCCTGGGACGACACGCTGGCCTCCTCCGACGCCGTCGCGATCGCCGAGGCGCTGGGCTGGGAGGCGTCGATCGCGACGCTGCGCGACGGCCGCTATCCCGAGCTGGCGGCGGAGCGGCTGGGCCGGCTGGTGGAGGAGGGTGACGCCGCGCGCTGCCGCGCGCCGGTCGACCTGCTGCTGCTCGACCATGCCGGGCCGCTCTGGGCCCGGATGGACAGCGCGGCCCCGGGCGGTGTCGATCTGGCCGACCGGCCGCGCGGCGGCGCGATGCCGGAGGCCGCCGGCCCCCAATCGCTGCGCCAGGCACTGGATCGCCTGGCCCGGGCCTGGCCCAAGCTGCCGGTCCATCTGACGCTGCGGATCGCGGCCGACGATCCGCCGCTGCGCGAGGGGCGGATCGAGGATGGCGCCCGGATCGAGGCGCTGGAGGCAACTCTGGAAGCGGTCGAGGCCGCGTCGGCGTCGGGCGTGCCGCTCGCGACCGTGTTTCTCGGCCCGGTGCTGGACGACGGCGCGGCGCCACCCGCCGGGCTGGCCGCCTGGGACGCCCGCACCGACGTGCCGCAGCCGAAGGAAAGCTGGCGCCGGCTGCAGCGGCGGATCCGGGGGTAAGGACGGATGATCGTCGTCACCGCCGCCGAACGGCCGGATCTGGTGGCGCAGCGCAACCCGCTGGTCGACGCGCTGTGGCCGCGCTTCATGCAAGAGGATCCGATCGCCGGTCGGCTCTGGCCGCGGCTCGACGCCGATTTCGCCGCCTTCCAGCACTTCCTTCTTGCCGAGGACGGCGCCCTGGTCGGTGCCGGCAACGCCATTCCGTTCCGCTGGTCGCTGCGCGACGAGGACCTGCCGGAGGCCGGCTGGGACGCGGTGCTCGAACAGGGCGTCGCCGACCGCGACTCCGGCCGCGTGCCCACCGCTCTGTCGGCCCTGTCGATCACCCTGGCGCCGGACCGGCGGGGCCAGGGCCTGGCCGAGCGGCTGATCGCGGCGATGAAGGCGGCGGCCGCGGCGCATGGCCTCGCCGCGCTGGTGGCGCCGGTGCGGCCGACGCAGAAGGCGCGCTATCCGCTGACTCCGATCGGGCGCTACGCCGCTTGGCAAAGGCCGGACGGCGCGCCCTTCGACCCCTGGATCCGCACCCATTGGCGGCTCGGCGCCCGGGCGGTGAAGCCTGCGCTGCGGTCGATGACAATCACCGGCACCATCGCCGACTGGGAGGGCTGGACCGGCATGGCCTTCCCGGACAGTGGCGACTATGTCGTGCCGGGCGCGCTGGCGCCGGTCCAGATCGACCGTGAGGACGATGTCGGCCGCTACGTCGAGCCGAATCTGTGGATGCGCCACCCGGTGTGAGAGGCCAGCCCGGCGGAACCGGACGGGCGGCGCGGCGTTGATTCATCACGTCGCGGGGGATGCCGCGATCCCCATCGCGGCGCCGGCCCGCGGCCTGATGGAGTGTCAGGTCATGTCTTGGACCCGTCTGCGCCGGCTCGTTCTGGCCGGCGCCGTGGCCGCCGCTGCGGCCGGTCTCGGCGGCTGCGTCGCCTATCCGGTGGGCTATGCCGGCTACAGCACCTACAGCTACGACTATGCCTATGCCCCGCCGCCGACCTATGGGTACACACGGTACGACAGCTATCCCACCTACTACAGCTATCCGCGGTACTACCGTTACCCGAGGGCCTACGGGTATCCCCGCTACTACGGCTATCCGCGCTACGGTTACGCCTATCCGCGCTATGGCTATCGGGGCGGCTATGGCTATTACGACTACGACAGGGGCAGCCGGCGGTAGCCGCTCGACCTGATCAGGCGATCCAGCCCAGCGCCGCCGCACCCAGCAGCAGGACGCCGAAGACGATCCGGTAGATCGCGAAGACGGTGAAGCGGTGCGTCTGGATGTAGCCCAGCAGCCACTTCACGGCGATGAAGGCCGTGATCGTGGACACCACGAAGGCGATCCCGAGCGCGCCCCAATCCTCATGCGCCCCGCCGTCCTTGAGCTGCCCGTACAGCTCGTAGGCGCTGGCCGCGTACATGGTCGGGATGCCGACCAGGAAGGCGAATTCGGTGGCGGCGCCGCGATTGCTGGCGCCGGCCAGCATGGCGGCGAAGATGGTGGCGGCCGAGCGCGAGGTGCCCGGGAAGATCCCGGCCACGAACTGGGCGAGGCCGACCACGATCGCGACCAGCCAGGTCACCTTGAAGCTCTCGGGCAGCTTCGCCGCCTGCCGTTCCGCCCAGATCATCCAGAGGCCGCCGATGATCAGGGCCCAGGCGATCGGCACCAGGTTCTCGGGCAGGGTGAAGCCCATCTTCTTGGCGATGAAGCCGAGCACCCCCGTGATCGCGAAGGCGACCAGCAGGCGGATACCGTAGCGGCGGTTCTCCGGCCGCCGCCAGCCCAGCACCAGGTCGAACAGGCGTCGCCAGTAGATGATCGTCACCGCCAGGATGGCCCCTGCCTGGATGACGATGTTGAAGGCGTCGGACCGTTCGCCCAGCCAGTGCTCGGCGATGATCAGGTGCCCGGTGCTGGAGATCGGCAGGAATTCGGTGATGCCTTCGATCACCCCGAGGATGATCGCGCTCAGATAGTCCAAGACAGTGCTCCGGGGTGACGAGAGGCCGTCTCGCTTGTGAACGAAGCGGGCGGATTTGGGAACCCCCGGCCGGGCCGAAAGCGCCGCTTCAACCCCGGAAGCCGGTTAAAGTTTCGTAAATTGCCCTCGACGACCCCCTTGCCCGGTCATTCCGCCGGCGAGCCTTCGCTGCGATGCACCAGAAGCTGCCGCTCCAGTTCCTTGGCGGTGCGGTTGGCCGGGGCGGTGAATCGGGCCAGGGCCCGGTAGATCACCGGCACCAGGTACAGCGACAAGAGGGTCGAGACCATGACGCCGCCGAAGATGACAACGCCGATCGCCTGGCGCGATTCGGCGCCGGCCCCGGTCGCGATCGCCAGCGGCAGGGCGCCCAGCGCGGTGGCAATAGAGGTCATCAGGATCGGCCGCAGCCGCGTGGCCGCGGCCTCGCGCACCGCCTCCAGCACGCCAAGCCCCTCGTCGCGCAGCTGATTGGCGAATTCGACGATCAGGATCGCGTTCTTCGCCGTCAGCCCGATCAGCATGACCATGCCGATCTGGGTGTAGATGTTGATCGTCATGCCGAGGAGGGCGACGGAGCCGAGCGCGCCGAAGATCGCGAGCGGCACGGTCAGCAGGATCGTGACCGGGTGGACGAAGCTCTCGAACTGCGCCGCCAGCACCAGGAAGACGATCAGGAGGGCGGTGCCGAAGGTGATGTAGAGCGAGGCGCTGCTCTCCAGAAACTCGCGGGTGTCGCCGTCCCAGGACAGGCGGGCCTCGGTCGGCAGCACATCGGCCACGGCGGCGCGGATCTCCGTGACCGCGTCGCCCAGCGTGGCGCCATCGGCCAGGCTGGCGGTGAAGCTGATGGCGCGGACCCGGTCGAAGCGGCCCAGGCTGGCCGGCCCGGCCACGTCCTGCAGCTTCACCAGGCTGGTCAGCGGCACCAGCGTGCCGCCGGACGCCCGGACGAAGACGTTGGACAGGTCGCGCGGCGTCTGCCGGTCCTCGGGCCGGGCCCGCAGCACCACGTCGTATTCCTCACCGTCGTCCTCGTAGCGGGTGACGGCGACCGTCCCGAACATGGTCTCCAGCGTCTCGCCGATGGTGCGGATCGAGATGCCGAGATCGGCGGCGCGGTCGCGGTCGATGGCGACGCGCAGCTCCGGCTTGGTCTCGTCGTAATCGGCCTGCAGGTTGCGCAGCACGGGAGAGGCGCGCAGCCGATCCTCCAGCCGGTCGCGCCACTCGACCAACTCCTCATAGGTGTTGCCGCCGATGACGAAACGCACCGGGGCGCCGGAGCCGCGGGCGAGGCCGCTAGGGTTGATGGCGACGGCGCGGATGCCGGGAATGCCGGCCAGCTTGGCTGACAGTTCGCGCACCACCTCCTGCTGCGATCGGCTGCGCTCCTCCCACGGCTTCATCTGGCCGATGACGATGACCCGGTTCACCCCGGTCGGACCCCAGGCCGGGGCCAGGATGGCGAGCAGCCGGTTGACGTCCTCCGCCTCGACATAAGGCGACAGCGTCGCCTCGATCCGGGCCAGCTGGGCGTTGGTGTATTCGACGCTGGACCCCTCCGGCGCGGTGGCGCTGACCACCACGCGGCCGCGATCCTCGGTCGGCACGAATTCCTGCGGCAGGCTGCGCAGCAGCGCCACGGCGCCGAGGCTGAGCGCCACGGCGATGGCGCAGACCAGCAGCGGGGCGCCGAGGGCGAAGCCGAGCGTCGCCCGATAGAAGCGGTTGAGCAGCTCGAAGCCATGCTCCGTCACCTTGTGCAGCCAGGTCTCCTCATTGGCCGGGCGCAGCAGCCGGCTGCACATCGCCGGGGTCAGGGTCAGGGCCACCAGCGCCGAAAACAGCACCGAGGAGGCGACGGTGATGCCGAACTCGCTGAACAGCCGCCCGACATTGCCCTGCAGGAAGGAAATCGGCACGAAGACCGCGCTCAGCACCGCGGTGGTGGCGACCACGGCGAAGCCGATCTGGCGCGAGCCGAGATAGGCCGCGACCAGCGGCGGCTCGCCATGCTCGATCCGCCGGCTGATGTTCTCGAGCACGATGATGGCGTCGTCGACCACGAGGCCGATCGCCAGCACCATCGCCAGCAGGGTCAGCACGTTGATCGAATAGCCCAGCGCCGCGAGGATGATGAAGGAGGCGGTGATCGAGACCGGCACCGCCACGGCCGGGATCAGCGTCGCCCGGACGCTGCGCAGGAAGACGAAGACGATGCCGACCACGAGCGCCAGCGCGATGGCCAGCGCCAGGAACACCTCCTCGATCGACTTGTCGATGAAGATGCTGTCGTCGGAGGAGATCTCGATCCGCACATCCGGCGGCAGCGACTGGCGCAGCGTGTCCAGCGCCTGGCGCACGCCCTCGGCCACGTCAAGGGTGTTGGCGGTCGACTGCTTGACGATGCCGAGGCCGACGGCGGGCTGGCCGTTGACGCGGAAGCCGCTGCGGTCGTCGCGCGGGCCGACCTCGACCTTGGCGACATCGCCCAGCCGCACCAGCGTCTCGCCGTCGCGGCGCAGCACGATGCGGGCGAACTCCTCCGGCGTCGACAGCCGCGTGTTGGTGCGCACCGTGAGCTCGCGGTCGCTCGATTCGACCCGGCCGGAGGGCAGCTCGACATTCTGGGATTCGAGTGCGTCGCTGACGTCCTGCACCGTCACCCGCCGCGCCGCCATGGCGTTGCGGTCCAGCCAGACCCGCATCGACGGCTGGCGCTCGCCGCCGATCGTCACCTGGGCGACGCCGTCCACGGCCGAGAGCGGGTCGACGACATAGCGCCGGGCGATGTCGCTCAGCTCGACCGCCGACCGCCCCTCGCTGGTCAGGGTGGCGTAGATGATGGGGCTGGCGTCGGCATCGACCTTGCGGATGATCGGGGTGTCGGCGTCGTCCGGCAGCCGCCCCATCACCCGGCCGACCGAATCGCGGACGTCGTTGGTCGCGCTTTCGACATCGCGCTCGATGTCGAATTCCAGCCGGACGCTGGACCGCCCCTCCTGGCTGGTCGAGCGCAGGGTGCGGATGCCGGCGACGCCGGACACGCCCTCCTCGATCACCTGGGTGATCTGGCTTTCGATCACCTGGGCCGAAGCACCCTCATAGGTGGTGGTGATCGAGACCACCGGCGGGTCGATGTTGGGATATTCGCGGACGGTCAGCCGCTGGAAGGCGAAGGCGCCCAGCACCACCAGCAGCAGGCTGACGACGATGGCGAAGACCGGACGCCGGATGGCGGTGTCGGAGAGGACCATGTCAGGTGCCCGTCAGCGCGGCTCCGGCCGCCTGCACTTCGACCGGCACGCCGTCGCGCAGCCGCTGCGTGCCCTCGACCACCACCGCTTCGCCGGCGGCCAGGCCGGACAGGATCTGCACCTCGCCGCGCAGCCGCGTGCCCAGCGTGACCTCGCGCCGCACCGCCCGGCCGTCGACGACCAGATAGACGAACTGCCGCGCGCCCTGCGGCACCAGCGCCTGCTCCGGCACCAGCAGGGCCTTGGGGTCGGTCGACAGCTGCACGCGCACCACCATGAACATGCCGGGGCGCAGCAGGCCGTCGCGGTTGTCGATCTCCGCCACCGTGGTGACCGACCGGGTGGCGGGGTCGATGCGGGTGTCGACCGAGGTGATGGTGGCGGTGAAGGCGCGGTCGGGATAGGCGTCGCTGTGCACCTCGAGCGCGACCCCCGGGGCCAGCCGCGGCAGCAGCACCTCCGGCAGGTTGAAGTCCACCTTCACCCGGCTCAGATCGTCCAGCGTGACGATCGCGGTGCCGGGCGACACCAGGGCGCCCGGGCTGACCTGGCGGATGCCCAGCGTGCCGGCGAAGGGGGCGACGATCACCCGTTCCGCCAGCCGGGCCTTCTGCGCCGCCACCGCCGCGGTCTTGACCTCGACATCGGCGCGCAGCGTGTCCAGCTGGGCTTGCGGCATGTTGCGCGACCGCGACAGGGCCTCGCCCCGTTCCAGGGCCAGGCGGGCATTGCGCAGCTCTGCCTCGGCGGAGGCGACGGTCGCCTCCAGCTCGGCGCTGTCCAGCCGGATGATGGGAGCGCCCGCGGCCACGACCTGGCCGTCCTCGAACTCGATCCTGTCGACGATGCCGCTGGTCTTGGCGGTGATTGTGACCGCCTCGCGCGCCCGGGTGGTGCCGACCGCGTCGATAGCCTCGGTCACCGTGCCGGTGCGCACCGGCGCCAACGCCACCGGGACCGCGGCAGGACCGCTGCGCGGCGCCACCGCGCCATCGGCCTGCCATGGGGCATAATGCCACACGCCCGCCGCTGCCGCGGTGAGCAGGCCGATGACCACCAGTTGTTTCCACACGCGCATGCGTCCGCGAAGCCCCCTTCCGTCCGCGCACCCGAACCCGCGGGCACATTGTACTACCAACGGCCCGTTTCTTCTTGGCTGATGCCGTCCGTGTTCTTCACGGCACAGTCGGGAGATTCCGTCGCGGCGATGCCGAGATCGGGAACAGCTCATGACATTCTGTGTTTATGGCATCGATATGACGATTTCGCGCTGCACCCAGCAGCGCCACTGGAAGGGACCCGAGGGGCGGCCGATCGCGCCGGCCGTGGGGACAGGCGGAATGGGATTGCTCTACAGCGAAGCGGAGGATGTGGTCGATCTGCACGGTCGCCGCATCCTGATCGTCGAGGACGAGCAGATCGTGGCGCTCGACCTGGAGTTGACCCTGCGCACCTGGGGCGGCACCGTGGTCGGCCCGGCAACGACGGTGTCGCGCGCCGTCGAGATGGCGCGCAGCCAGCCGATCGACGGCGCCATGGTCGACCTCAACCTGTCCGGCGGCGCGGCCTTCCCGGCGGTCGACATCCTGCTGCAGCGCGGCGTGCCGGTGATCCTGGCGACCAGCTATCCGCGGGAAAGCCTGCCGGCCCCGTACCGCAACCTGCCGATCCTGCCGAAGCCCTACGATCCGCGCCGCTTCTCCGGGCTGGTGCAGTCGATCTTCAGCGTTCCCGCACGCCCGACCAGTATCCACTGACCGGCCGGTCTCAGGCGCTCCACGGCTGGGCCTCGGTCTGCACTGCCTGGCCCGATGCCTTGGCTGCCGCGATCGACAGCGCCAGATACTGGTCCTGCGCCGCCTCGGCGAAGCCGTAGATCTCGTCTCCCGTCTCGACATAGCGGGCCATGCCGGCCAGGCAGGCGCCGACGGCGATCTCGTCGTCGTTCAGCCGCGTGCCGGCGAAGGGGTTGCGGTAGACCCATTCCGTCCCGGCCAGGATGCCCACGAGATGGTGGCCCTGGATATCGGCGTATTGCCCGGCGTCCTGGCGCAGCAGGCGCAGCGTCACCGGCGTGCGGTGGTCATGCAGGAAGCGCAGCTCGTCATCCTTGATCTCGCCGCGCTCGCCCCGCACCAGGAGGCGCGGCGACCGGATCCAGTGGTGGTACTGGTCGCCGGTGAAGTCGAACACCGCCAGCCTGTCGCCGAAATCGAGCGTGGCGATGGTCTGCTCGGACCGGGCGATGCGAAGCTCGTCCGGCGGTCCCGCCCGGGTCGGGCCGGCGACGATCGGGCTGGTGAAGCCCTGCGCCCGGATGGTCGCGGTCTCGAACCGCAGGCCGAGATATTTCCGGATCAGGCTGACGCCGTGATAGCCATGCGCCACCGCGACATGGGCGTGGCTCGGCGTGCCGATGCGGCCGGCGGCGATCAGCGCCAGCCGGGCTGCGTGGGTCGGCTGCAGGAAATACTGCTCGGCCACCTGGATGCGGGCGCCGCCGCGGACCAGCTCGGCGAGGTGCCGCAGCCCGTCCAGGTCGGGTGCCGGCGGCGTCTCGGTCAGCACCGGCAGGCCTTCGGCCGCCAGCTCGGCGATCACCCCCGGCGCGGCCGTCTGCGACACCGACACCACGACGAATCGCGGGCGGGTCAGGCGCAGCAGAGCCTCGGTCGTGCGGAAGGTCGGCAGGCCCCATTGCGCCTCGAAGGCGGCGCCGCGCGCCGGGTCGCGCACCACCACGCCGTCGACGCGGAAGCATTCCGGCAGGGCCCGGGCGACGCGCAGGAAGAACTCGGTGCGCCAGCCGGGGCCGACGATGGCGAAGTTGCAGGGGCTCACGGGCAATCCTTCCGGCGGGCGCGGGTGGCATAAACCGATCTCACCCGAGACGGCAAAGGGTGTAAACCGGCGCGGGACGCGACGGGAGGGGTAATGGCGAAGCGGCCGCGGGCGGATCTGGTGCTGGTCGAGCGCGGCCTGGTGGAAAGCCGGGCCCGGGCCCAGGCGCTGATCCTGGCCGGCCTGGTCTATGAGGGCACGCGCCGGGTCGAGAAGCCCGGGGACGGCATCGCCGATCCGGCGGCGGTGTCGGTGCGCGGCCGCGACCATCCCTGGGTCAGCCGCGGCGGGTTGAAGCTGGTCAAGGGCCTGGACCATTTCGGCATCGATCCGGCCGGGCTGGTCGGGCTCGATGTCGGTGCCTCGACCGGCGGCTTCACCGACGTGCTGCTGCATCGCGGCGCCGCGAAGGTCTATGCCGTCGATGTTGGCCACGGCCAGCTGGCCTGGTCGCTGCGCCAGGACCCGCGGGTGGTGGTGCTGGAGCGGACCAACGCCCGGCATCTGGACCGGACGATGGTCCCCGACCCGATCGGCATCGTCGTCTGCGACGCCAGCTTCATCGGGCTCGAGACCGTGCTGCCCGCGCCGCTGGCCCTGGCCGCGCCGGGCGCCTGGCTGGTGGCGCTGATCAAGCCGCAATTCGAGGTCGGGCCGGACCGGGTCGGCAAGGGCGGGGTGGTGCGCGACCCGGATCTCCACCGCGAGGTCTGCGACCGCATCGCCGCCTGGCTCGCCGCCCGTCCGGGCTGGCGGGTGCTGGGCGTCACCGAAAGCCCGATCACCGGCCCGGAGGGCAATGTCGAGTTCCTGATCGGCGGCCGGTTCGAGGGGTGATCGTTCTAGCTCGAATCAAAAACTCTCACTCGTCATCCCGGGCGCGGCGCAGCACGGAGTGATGCGCCGCAGAACCGGGATCTCTTCGATGTTCGTGCTGAGATCCCGTGTCTGCGCCGCGGCACTTCGCGCCCCAGCGCGCACGGGATGACGACAGATTTCATCGGGTGCAGTGGTCACCGTCCCAGCACCATCGGTGGCATCGCCGCGACCGGCCCGTCCGTGGCGGCGGCGAAGGCGCCGAAGCGTTCCAGGATCGGCCCGAGGCCGGCTTCGGCCAGCGCCCCTTCGCCGAACGGGCTGCCCGAGACCAGCCGGCGCAGCGTCTCGAGCGCCGAGCGCGGGCGCGGCAGCCGCTCCACCGCCACCTTGGCGTCGGGGCCGAGGCCGATCGCCTGGCGGGCGATGACCATGGCGGCGTCGAGGCCGCCCAGCCGGTCGACCAGCCCGTTCTTCGCCGCCTCGCTGCCCAGCCAGACCCGGCCCTGGGCGATCGCGTCGACCGCCCTGGCCTCCAGCCCGCGGCCCTTGGCCACGAGCTGGACGAAAGCGTTGTAGCCGGCGTCGATGCCGGCCTCGAACCGGCCCTTCTCGCCGGCGTCCATGGGCTCGTTCAGGGTCCAGATCCCGGCATTGCGGCCGCGCTGCACGCTGCCCCAGTTGACCCCGACCTTCTTCCACAGCGCCTGCAGCACCGGCTTGCCGGCGAAGATGCCGATCGACCCGGTCAGGGTCGAGGGCTCGGCCACGATCGCCTTGGCCTGGGCGGCGATCCAGTAGCCGCCGGAGGCTGCGGTCTCGCCCATCGACACCACGATCGGCTTGCCGCTGTCGCGCGCCCGCTCGACCGACCGGCCGATCAGCGCCGAGGCGACGACCGAGCCGCCGGGGCTGTCGATGCGCAGCACGATCGCCTTGATCCGGCTGTCCTCGACCGCGTCGTCGATGGTCTCGGCCAGCTCGTGGCCGACGATCCGGCGTTCCAGGCTGCCGTCGGACGGATCGTCGACGATCGGCCCGGTGGCGTAGATCACCGCGACGCGCGGCTGGTCGCGCCCCGCCTCGGGCTCGGTCGCGGCGAGATAGTCGCTGGCCTTGACCTCGGCCAGCTTGCGGCCGATCCGGGCGTCGACCAGCCCGTCGACCTCGTCCCAATAGGCCAGCTTGTCGATCAGCCGCGCCTCGACCGCCTCCCGGGCGGTGTAGGGGCCGCCATCGATCAGCCGCCGGACCTCGTCCGGCGGCAGGGCGCGGCCCTGGGCGATGCCGGCGACCAGCTGCTCGTAAAGGCCCTGGGCGATGGCCTCGTTCACCGTCCGGCTGGCCGGCGTGAAGTCGCGCTCGGTGAACGTCTCGGGGGCCGACTTGTACTGGCCGCGCTTGCTGACCTCGGCCTGGATGCCGACGGTGTCCAGGAGGTCGCGGACGAACGGCACCTCGACCGAGATGCCGGTCAGGCCGACGGCGCCCTGCGGCATCATCAGGGTCTGGTCGAAGCCGGCGGCGAGATAGACCGCGACATTGCCCGGCCCGGCGCTGCCGAAATCATCGGCATGGGCCACGGTCAGCTTGCCGGCCCGCCGTGCCCGGTCGATGGCGTCGCGCAACTCCTGCGCCGAGGCCAGCGGCACCGCGTCGGGTGCCAGCCGGGCGACGATGGCGCCGACCCGCGGATCGGCGGCGGCGCGGTCGATCGCGTCGATCGCTTGGTGCAGCGTCAGCGGGGTGCGGGTCAGGCTGAAGCCGCTGCCCGGGACCTGGTCCGGCACGCCGCGGCGCAGATCCAGGACCAGGGCGAGATCGCCCTTCGGCAGCTGCGGCGTCCGCGTCGCCAGGTACCAGGCCGTCCCGCCGACGACCGCGAGCAGCAGCAGGAACAGCACGCCGAAGATGATGAGGATGGCGCGGGTGAAGCGGCCCATGATGCGTCCTGCCCGGAATCAGCGATTCATCGCGTGATAGTCGCGGTTCGGCATCATGTCGACGCCCGAGGCGACCCGGTTCGACATGTTGAAGAAGCCGACGACGTCGCAGATGTCGAAGATGTCCTCGTCGGAGAAGCCGTGCTCGCGCAGCGCCGCGCGCTCGGCGTCGCCGACCCGGTGTGGCTCGGTGGTCAGAAGCCAGGCGAAGTCCAGCATGGCGCGGTGGCGCGGCGGCAGCCGGGCGACGCGGTAATTGAAGGCCAGCATCTCGCCCAATTCCGGGTCCTCCGACAGCCGCCGCACCGCCTGGCCGTGCGCGACCAGGCAGTAGTAGCAGCGATTGGCCGAGGACACGGTGACGGCGATCATCTCCCGCTCCAGCTTCGACAGCCCGCTGTCGCCCAGCATCAGCTCGTTGTAGGTGGCGATGAAGTTGCGCAGCTTCTTCGGCCGCAGGCTGTAGGCGCGGATCACGTTCGGCACCAGCCCCAGCTTCTCCAGGCACTTGGCGTAATAGGCCTTGAGATCCTCGTCGAGCGCCGTCTCGTCCGGGATCGGGAAGGCCATGACGTGATCGGGCTGCGGCACTGTGGGGCTCCCTCTCTGATCGCTGGGCCGCAGCCTAGCAGGCGCCCGGGGCCGGGTCGAACCCAGCCGCTAGCTTCGGCGCTTGAAGATGCGGTGGTCCAGCCGCTCGTCGTCCAGCCCGGCCGGCTCCTGGTGCAGGATCACCTCGGCATCGGGGAAGGCCTCGGACAGCGCGGCCTCAAGGCGGTCGCAGACGGTGTGGGCCTGCCACAGGGTCAGGGCGCCGTCCATCTCGACATGCAGCTCGATGAAGCGGGTGCCGCCGGCGCTGCGGGTGCGCATGTCGTGCAGGCCCGCCACCTCCGGGTCGGCGCGGACGATCGCGGCGATCCGGTCCCGGTCCTCCCGCGGCAGCTCGCGGTCCATCAGATGGTCGGCGGCGCGGCGGGCGATGCGGGCGGCGCTGACCAGGAGCCACAGCGCGACGCCGATCGCGGCGGCCGGGTCGAGCCACAGCCAGCCGGGTCGCTGACCGATCACCAGCACCGCCAGCACCACCAGGCTGGTCGCGGTGTCGCCGACATAGTTCAGCCGGTCGGCGGCGATCGCGGTCGAATCGGTGCGGCGGGCGACGGCGCGCTGGAACAGCACCAGCGCGACGGTGGCGACCACCGACACGATCATGACCGTGATGCCCAGCGGCACCTCGGCGATCGGCGCCGGGGTGATGAAGCGGCCGGCCGATTCGAAGATCAGCAGCAGGGCCGAGCCGCCGACGAAGGCGGCCTGGGCGACGGCGCCCAGCGGCTCGGCCTTGCCGTGGCCGAAGCGGTGCGACCGGTCCGGCGGCCGCAGCGCATGGCGCACGCTGATCAGGAGGATGCCGGAGGCGGCGACGTCGACCAGGCTGTCCAGCAGCGAGGACAGGATCGCGGCCGATCCGGTGACCAGCCAGGCAGCCAGCTTCAGGACGGCCAGCACCGAGGCGACCGAGACACTGACCGCCGTGGCCAGGCGCAGCAGCCGGTCGCGTCGGGCCGGGTCGTCGCCGTTCTGGGCGTGGGCGGTCACGGGTACAGCCGGTGGTGGCGCCAGCCGTCCCGGCCCGGCTCATACACCATGCGGTCGTGCAGCCGGTGGGGCCGCTCCTGCCAGAACTCGATCCGCCACGGCACCAGGCGGAAGCCGGACCAGTGCGGCGGCCGCGGCACCGGCCCGTCCGCCTCCTCCGGCCCGAAGCGGCGGGTCGCCTCGGACACGGCCTGTTCCAGCGTCGCCCGGTCGGCCAGCGGCCGCGACTGGGCCGAAGCCCAGGCGCCGATCCGGCTGCCGCGGGGGCGGCTGGCGAAATAGGCGTCGGCCTCCGCCGGCTCGACCGGCGTCACCGGCCCCTCGACCCGCACCTGCCGGCGCAGGCTCTTCCAGTAGAAGCACAGCGCCGCCCGCGGGTTGCGCGCCAGCTCCTCGCCCTTGCGGCTCTCCAGATTGGTGTAGAAGACGAAGCCGCGCGCTTCCGCCGCGGCGTCGTCGACGCCTTTCAGCAGCACCGTCCGGACCGAGGGCGCGCCGTCGGCGGTCGCGGTCGCCAGCGCCATGGCGTTCGGATCGTTGATCTCATGCGCCGACGCCAGCGCGAACCAGTCCTCGAACAGCGCGAAGGGGTCCGCCGGCGGAACGAAATCGCGGTTGGCGGGTTCGCTTGCGGCACTGCCGGAATTCGGGGCGGGGGACGGGGGCGTCGTCATGGCGCACGGCCTTCATTCGGTCGAATTCCGGCTACATTAGGGATCGACGCCGTGAAGTCCATGGCGGCCAGGACAGGTCGGATGCCCGCTGCGGGCATCCCAGGAGGATCGAAGATTATGAGGAAGTTCACCATCGCCGCCGTGCTCGTCGGTGCGGTCGCCCTGGCCGGTTGCCAGGACTTCGGCCCGAAGCAGGGCGCCGGCACCCTGATCGGCGCCGCTGGCGGCGGCCTGCTGGGCTCGCAGTTCGGCAGCGGCACGGGCAAGCTGGCCGCCACGGCCGCCGGCGTGCTGATCGGCGGCTGGCTCGGCAACTCGGTCGGCGCCTCGCTCGACCGGTCGGACCAGCTCTATGCCGAGCGCACCTACAACCGCGCCTTCGAAACCGCCCCCACCGGCACGTCGAGCTCCTGGCGCAACCCGGATTCTGGCAACTACGGCACCGTCACCCCGACCCGCACTTACCGGGACCAGGAATACGGGCGCGACTGTCGCGAATTCACCCAGACCATCTATGTCCAGGGTCGAGCCCAGACCGGCACCGGCACGGCCTGCCGCGAAGGCGACGGCACCTGGCGGATCGTCAACGGCTAAGACGCACGATCCCGACCGTCCGACGAGGGCCCGCCGTGTCGCTCACGGCGGGCCTTCCGCTTTCGGGGAGCCACGGTGCAGCGGAATCGGCGGCGTCTCCCCTCGGCCGGGCAGACGCTCCGCCTGCGGCTCGTCGACCAGCACCGCCGCCAGCGGCACGCCCAGGCTGTCCTGATGCGCCTCCTCGGCGGCATGGATCCGGTCCGACAGCGCCTGCAGCCACGGCCCGTCCAGCCCCGGCACCTCGCCGATCTTGCCGCGCATGCCGACGCCGAGGCCGCGCATCAGGTCGGCCAGCGTCGTCACCCGCAGGTCGCGCGAGATCAGCCAGGTGTCGGCGGCGGAGCGTTCGACGAAGCGGGCGTGGCGCAGCTGCTCCAGCATGCCGTCGAGGGCGGAGATGCCGACCGGCACCCGGTCGAGCAGGGTGCGGCGATGCATGCCGACGCCGAGGCGGCTGGCCGCCGCCAGCTCGCGCAATATGGCGACGGCGATGGTCAGCCTCGGCCCGGGCAGCAGGTCGTCGACCTCGCCGCCCAGGAGGCGGCCGGAGCGCCAGTCCGGCAGGGCGGCGGCGATCACCGCGCCGATCAGCACGATCGACCAGGCGAGATAGAGCCACAGCAGGAAGATCGGGATCGTGGCGAGTGCGCCGTAGATCGTCTCATAGGCCGGGAAGGCGCGCAGATACCAGGCGAACAGGCGCTTGGAGATGTCGAACAGCACCGCCGCGATCAGCCCGCCGATCACGGCGTCGGTCCAGCGTACAGAACGGTTCGGAATCAGCTGGTACAGCAGGGTGAAGCCGATGAACTGCAGCACCAGCGGCACGAAGCCGATGAAGGGCGCCCAGAGCTGCTGGACGAATCCGCCATGGCCGCCGAAGAAGCTGATGGTGAAGGAGAAGCTGGCGACGACCAGGATCGGGGTCAGCGTCAGGATCGCCCAGAAGGTGACGATCCGCACCACCCAGGCCCGCTGCTCCTTCACCCGCCAGATGCCGTTGAAGGCGTCCTCGATGGTGGCCAGCAGCAGGACCGAGGTGACCACCAGGCCGACAATCGAGAAGGCGGTCAGCCGCCCGGTGTTCTGGCTGAACCCTTCCAGATAGTTCAGCACGGTGTGCCCGACCTCGGGCACCAGCATCTCGACCAGCCAGGCCTGGGCCGCGCCCTTGATCACGCCGAAGGCGGGGAAGGCGGACAGGATCGAGAAGGCGATGGTCGCCATCGGCACCAGCGCCAGCAGCGAAGAATAGGTCAAGGCCGAGGCCGCCTGCGCCCCGCGATCGTTCCAGAAGCGCAGCACGGCGTAGCGGCTGAAGGTGTAGAACGCCCGCGCCCAGTCGCGTGCCGTGTGGCTGATACTCCAGCTCCACTCTTGCCGATCACCCAGTCCCGATGCCATTCATCAGCCCACATTTGACCCGACAGGGCGTTCGTGTACGATCCCCGCACTTCCCGAGGACCCGCGGCGCGCCCCGTTCGGGCTTCCTGATCCCAACTGAGGCTCTGCGATGACGGTTCCCTCTCCGCTCCTTCAAGGCAAGCGCGGCTTGATCATGGGCGTCGCCAATGACCGGTCGATCGCCTGGGGGATCGCCTCGGCCTGCGCGGCCCATGGTGCGGAGCTCGCCTTCACCTACCAGGGTGACGCCCTCTACAAACGTGTCAAGCCGCTCGCCGACAGCGTCGGTTCGACCCGTGTGCTGCCCTGCGACGTCACCGACCAGGCCAGCATCGACGCGGTGTTCGAGACGCTGGCGCGGGACTGGGGGCGGCTCGATTTCCTGGTGCACGGCATCGCCTTCTCCGACAAGAACGAGCTCGACGGCCTGTACCTGCACACGACGCGGGACAACTTCCTGCGCACCATGGACATCTCCTGCTACAGCTTCACCGCGGTGGCGCAGCGGGCGGTGCCGCTGATGACCGAAGGCGGCAGCCTCTTGACCCTGACCTATTACGGGGCGGAACGGGTGATGCCGCACTACAACGTCATGGGCGTGGCCAAGGCGGCGCTGGAGGCCAGCGTCCGCTACCTCGCGGCCGATCTCGGCGGCCGCGGCATCCGGGTCAACGCCATCTCGGCCGGCCCGATCAAGACCCTCGCCGCCAGCGGCATCGGCGACTTCCGCTACATCCTGAAGTGGAACGAGCTGAATGCGCCGCTGAAGCGCAACGTCACCATCGAGCAGGTCGGCGGCGCCGGGCTGTACCTCCTGTCCGACCTCGGCTCCGGCGTGACCGGCGAGGTGCACCACGTCGATTGCGGCTATCACACCGTCGGCATGGTCGCGGTCGACAATGCGGCCGCGACGGCCGAGCTGCTGCAGAGCCTGGCGCCGAAGTCATGAACGCGGCCGCCGTCACGGTCCGGCTGGCCACGGAAGCCGATCGGGCGGCTGTCATCGCGCTGTTCCAGGACCTCGACCGGCACTACGCCCAGGGTCGCGCGCTCGACCCCGATGCGGTCACGGCCGAACGGGTCGGGCGCTACGTCTATGGCCAGCACCCGACCGAGATCGCGCTGGCCGAGATCGACGGCCGGCCGGTCGGCCTGGCCAGCTTCGGCATGCTGTTTCCGGGGCAGGCGCTGACCGGGCACCTGCAGCTCAAGGACCTGTATGTGCGCGACGGCGCCCGCGGGCTCGGCGCCGGCGAGGCGCTGCTGCGCTTCCTGGCGCAGCTGGCGCGTCAGCGCGGCTGCAGCCGGCTCGACTGGACCACCGAGACCTGGAACGAAGGGGCGCAGCGCCTCTACGACCGGCTCGGCGCGGCGCGCCTGCCGCAGAAGATCTATTATCGGCTCGAGGGCGATGCCCTCGACCGTATGGCCGCAGAGGGCTGACGCCCGGACGGATTCGGATATGGCCGGCAACAGCTTCGGAACCCTGTTCCGCTTCACCACCTGGGGCGAAAGCCACGGTCCCGCGATCGGCGTGGTGGTGGACGGCACGCCGCCGCGCATCCCGCTGGCCGAGGCCGACATCCAGCCCTGGCTGGACAAGCGCAAGCCGGGCCAGTCGCGCTTCGTCACCCAGCGGCGCGAAGCCGACGCGGTGAAGATCCTGTCCGGCGTCTATGAAGGCCAGACGACCGGCACGCCGATCTCGCTGCTGATCGAGAACACCGACCAGCGCAGCAAGGACTATTCCGAGATCGCGGCCAAGTTCCGGCCCGGCCATGCCGACTACACCTATTGGAAGAAATACGGCATCCGCGACCCGCGCGGCGGCGGCCGCTCCAGTGCGCGCGAGACCGCCTGCCGCGTCGCCGCCGGCGCCATCGCCCGCAGGATCCTGTCCGGCGTGACCATCCGCGGCGCGCTGGTGCAGATCGGCCCGCACGCGATCGACCGCGGCCGCTGGGACTGGGACGAGGTCGACCGCAACCCGTTCTTCTGTCCCGACTCCGAGACGGCGTCGCGCTGGGCCGACTATCTCGACGGCGTGCGGAAGGCCGGGTCCTCGACCGGCGCGGTGGTCGAGGTGGTGGCCGAGGGCGTGCCCGCGGGCTGGGGCGAGCCGATCTACGACAAGCTCGACAGCGACCTCGCCCGGGCGATGATGACGATCAATGCGGTGAAGGGGGTCGAGATCGGCGCCGGTTTCGCCGCCGCGTCCCTGTCCGGCGAGGAGAACGCCGACGAGATGCAGATGGGCAATGACGGCGAGGTCCGGTTCACCGCCAACAATGCCGGCGGCATCCTCGGCGGCATCTCGACCGGCCAGCCGGTGGTGGTGCGCTTCGCAGTCAAGCCGACCAGCTCGATCCTGACGCCGCGGCGCACGGTCGACATCGAGGGCCGGAACACCGAGATCCTGACCAAGGGCCGGCACGACCCCTGCGTCGGCATCCGCGCCGTGCCCGTGGGCGAGGCGATGATGGCCTGCGTCCTGGCCGACCACATGCTGCGGCAGAGGGCGATCGAGGAGCGGGGGTGACGCGGAGCGCGAGGGCTTCTTATTTCAGTCATTGCCGGGCTTGATCCGGCAATCCAGAAGATTTCGACGTTCTCTGGATGCCCGGGTCAAGCCCGGGCATGACAGGCTGGGGAAGATCCGATTCTTTTCGCTCGACCGTTTTGCGGGTATGGAATGGGAATTGCGGAGGCCACCCTCCCGTGGGAGAACCACAGCGCATCACCGATCGTTGGAGCAGGGCTCGCAAGCATCGTCATTCGCCAACTCGATACCCGTCCAATGGCTCGTCTGCATCTGCGTGCAGCCCGCAACGGCCGTGCGATAGACGAGGAGGCGCTGGATATTCTCCGGTCTGCGCTATCGAGGGAAACCGACGCCGTCGGCAATCTTCCTGATGCGATCCGGCAGCGATTTGCGCCGCTCGGCGGCGTCGACCTTCCGAATATGCCGAGGGAAGCGATCCGCAAGCCACTCGCCTTGAGGAATGATTGGCGGTCGTGAGCTATTAGGAGGGCGTCGCCTCACCGCCGGCGGACAATCCTCCGCGCGCGAATGTCGATCACCGAGAAGGCGCGGTCGGCATAGGCCCGCGTTCCGCTTTCGGTCGCGGTCGCCGGGCTGTCGAAGAAGCACATGACCTTGCCATGGCGCACCAGGGCGTAGGGCGCCACCGAGGACGAGCCGGATTCCGACAAAAATTTCGCCAAAGCCTCGATATCCGCGCTGTCGGCATGGTCGCTCGCGGTCATGAAGTTCCTCCTGATCTGAGCGGATCGCAGCGGCCCGACGCTGTCGCCGATGCCAATGTCACGCAGCCGTCATGTCCGACTATAGCCGGGCCGGCGGCCGGATGGGAGGGGGACCCGATACCCGATCGCAAGACGGTTGTTCGGGTCATCGCTGGCCGCCACCTCGCCGCGAGGAAGGTTCCGGCCTCGTGCCGGTGAACTTTCGCCGCACTCACGGGTTCGGTGGGGCGGGGAATGAACCAATCCTGGACGCTCGCCGCAAACCGGCGCACATCTTCCAGCGGATCGGAAGGAGACACTCGATGCGCCGCATCCTGATGCTGTTGCTGGTTCCCGCGACGCTGGCGCTGGCCGCCTGCGGCGGCGGAGGGCCCGCCGGCGGCGGCCTGCCGCCGACGCTCAACCCGGTGCTGACGCAGGCCATGCCGGCGGTGGTGAACGTTTCGGTCCGCGGCACCGTCCGCCCGACCGCCGAGATGCTGCGCGATCCCGACATCCGGCGCTATTTCGGCGGCGAGAAGGAGAAGCCGTTCCGCAGCGTCGGCTCCGGCGTCATCGTCAACGCCGCCAAGGGGCTGGTCATCACCAGCGCCCATGTCGTCGAGAACGCCAACGAGATCGGCGTGACGCTCGGCAACGGCAACGAGGTGCCGGCCCAGGTCGTGGGATCCGCCCCCGACATCGACATCGCGGTGCTGCGCATCCCCACCAACGGGCTGAAGACCGAGCTGCCGGTGGACGACACCGACATGCCGAAGGTCGGCGACTTTGTGGTCGCGGTCGGCAACCCGTTCGGCCTCGGCCAGACCGCCTCGCTCGGCATCGTCAGCGCCACGGGCAGGAGCGGCCTCGGCATCGAGGGCTATGAGGACTTCATCCAGACCGATGCAGCGATCAACCCCGGCAGCTCCGGCGGCGCGCTGATCAATCTCGACGGCCGGCTGGTCGGCATCAACACCGCCATCATCAGCCCCTCCGGCGCCAATGCCGGCATCGGCTTCGCCATCCCGATGCACATGGTCAAGAGCTCGATCGAGCAGATCGAGCAGTACGGCTCGGTGTCACGGGCCCGGCTCGGCGTGGCGATCGAGGACCTGACCCCGGCCAAGGCGGCCTCGCGCGGCATCTCCGTCAACCGCGGCGCGCTGATCACCGGTGTCGTTCCCGGCACCGCCGCGGCCTCGGCCGGTCTCCGGGTCGGCGATGCGGTCACGGCGCTGGACGGACACCCGATCGACAGCGCCACCGCCCTGCGCAACGCTGTCGGCCTGATGCGGCCGCAGACCTCGGTGACGCTGACCGTGGTGCGCGGCAGGGAGACGCTGAGCATGCTGGTGGCGCTCGGCGCCCAGTAGCCGAATTCACGTTCCGGCGCTGGCGCTCGGCCTTGCCGTCGTTGTAACGGTCTGGGACAGAAGTCTGGCCGGCACGGCCCGCGCGACCGTGCCGACCTGTCTCGCTCCGCGGCGCCGAGGGACCGGACGTTCATGCTGATCGCCCAGATCACCGACACTCACGTGACCACGCCGGAAGTCGCGGTCGAGACGGGGATCGATGCCCTCGGCGCGCTGCGCCGCTGCGTCGAGCATCTCGGCTTGCTGTCGCCCCGGCCGGACCTGCTGCTCGTCACCGGTGACCTGGTCGACCGCGGCGACGTCGAATCGTACCGGTTGTTCCAGAAGGCGCTGGCTCCGCTCGGCCTGCCGATGCTGGCGGTTCCCGGCAACCACGATTCGCGCGAGGCGATGCGCGCGGCCTTCGCCGGCCATGCCGGAATCGGCACCGACGGCCCCTTCCTCAACATCGCTGGCGAAACCGCCGGCCTCAGGCTGATCGGGCTCGACACCACCATTCCGGACCGGATCGAAGGCCTGCTCTGCGAGGAGCGGCTGGAGTGGCTCGACACCCGGCTATCGGAGGCGCCGCAGCAGCCGGCGCTGGTGTTCATGCACCACCCGCCCTTCGAGACCGGGATGACCCGGATGGACAGCTGGCGCTGCGGCAATGGCGACGGGCTGGCCCGGGTGCTGGTCCGGCATCGGCAGGTGGTGCATGTGTTGTGTGGCCATGTCCATCGCGCGGTCGACACCACCTTCGCCGGCATCCCGGCCTCGATCGGGCCCAGCCCGTCGCATGCGGTCGGGCTGAACCTGGAGCAGGGGGCGGAGCTGATGGTCGGCATCGAGCCGCCCCTGGTCCGGCTCCTCTACTGGACCGGCAAACGGCTGATCTCACATCTGTCACCGATCGACGGGATGCAGCGCCGGGTGTCGTAAGACCTCAGCGGACCGTGTCGCGCGCTACCAGCGTGACCGGCACCGTCTCCACCGCCGCCGGCCGGCCGGGATCCTCGGCGCGGTCCAGCATCAGCGCCACGGCCCGGGCGGCGATGCGGCCGGCATCCTGGCGGATCGTGGTCAGGCGGTAGGGCGCCAGGCCGGCCGGCGGCACGTCGTCGAAGCCGATGATCGAGAAGTCGCGCGGCGCCGTCCGCCCCGCGGCCCGGGCCCCGTCCAGGAAGCCGCAGGCGAGCACGTCGCTGGCGCAGAACAGCCCGTCCAGCGGCGCGCCCCAAGCCTCGGCGGCGGCCGCGGCTCCGGCAGCCTGATCGGGGCCGGCCGCGGCAATCGGCCGGAAGGTGGCGCGGCCCGCGGCCAGGGCCGGCGCCAGGGCGGCGACGAAGGCGGCGCTGCGGGCTAGGCCGCTATAGGTGCCGCCCTCGACTCCGAGGAAGCCGAGATGCCGGCAGCCGGCGGCCAGCAGCGCCTCCGCCGCCAGCCGGCCGCCGGTCTCGTTGTCCGACAGCACCGCGTCGACCCCCGGGATCGATACGGCGCGGTTGATCGCCACCACAGGGATGCCCAGCCGGGCGCAGTGCTCCGCCAGCGCGAGCGGCGGCGCGCCGGAGGTCACCAGGACCCCGGTGACGCGGTATTGCAGGAATCGGGCGATGGTGCGGTCCAGCGCCGCCTCGTCGGCGACCTCGCTGACCAGGGACTGCAGGCCGCGCGCGTCGATCTCGCGCAACAGCGCCTCGAACAGGCTGGCGCGGTAGGGGTCGGTGGCGCCGCGCACGACGATGCCGACCAGGTCGGAGCGCTGGCGGTTCATGCCGCGGCCCAGCATGTTGACCTGGTAGCCCAGGGCCGAGGCCGCCTCCAGCACCCGGTCGCGGGTCTCCGGCGCCACCCGCGCCTGGCCCGACATGATGCGCGAGACCGTGGCCCGCGACACCCCGGCCCGATCCGCCACCGCCTGGGCCGTCACCGGCCGCATCCCGCTGTCCTGCCGTCGTCGTCCCAAGCGGCGCTCCCTGCGGAAGACTCAAGAATGGCGCACACGTGTTCACGAAGATGACGCGCCGTAAAGCCGGAATTGCCTGGCCCGCGCGAATGTCATCGGACCGTCACCAAACATTCATTTCCTTGAAAGCGTGCGGTTCCGGGCGCCATGATAGAAGCGCCGCCGGAGAGCGGTGCGGCCGACGAACTGGTGTGAGGGTTTGTGAACACGTGTTCAAGGCTCGTCTTCCGGGACGTCGCCGACCATCCTGCGGACTGGGAGGTATCGAAGATGACAGGGACGATGATCGGCCGGGTGGCCGGGCTGGCGGCGCTGCTGCTGGCCGGGGCGGCGCAGGCGGACGAGTTGGTGATCGCCGGCCGCGACGGCGTCTACGGCGATGCGCTGGCCTATGCGGTCGAGGCCTACAAGAAGGCGTCGCCGGACACCGAGATCGAGCTGCTGAAGCTGCCCTATGGCAGCCTGTACGAGAAGCTGGTGGTGTCGCTGCGCGGTGGCGCCGACGCCTATGACGTGATCGTCGTCGACGACACCTGGATGCCGGAATTCACCGCCAATGGCTGGCTGAAGCCGGTGACGGCCGACCTGTCCGGCGTGATCCCCAGCCTGGCAGCCCTGGCCAAGGACAAGGACGGGCAGGCGGTGGCGCAGCCCTTCGTCGGCAATGTCGAGATGTTCGCCTACCGCACCGACCTGTTTCAGGCCGCCGGCCTGTCGGCGCCGAAGAGCTGGAGCGACGTGGTCAAGGCGGCGGAAACGCTGAAGGCCAAGGACCCGAATGTCGCCGGCGTGGTGTTCCGCGGCACCAAGGGCAACCCGATCGTCACCGGCTTCCTGCCGATCTTCTGGGCCCATGGCGGCGAGATCATCGACGGCTCGGGCAAGGCGGCGCTGGCCTCGCCGGCCGGGATCAAGGCGCTGCAGCAGTTCCTGTCGCTGAAGGCCTATGCCCCGACCGGGGTCGAGACGTACAACGCCACCGAGGTGCGCGACGCGCTGGAGCAGGGCCGCGCTGCCATGGCGATCGAAATCTGGCCGGCCTGGGTGCCGTCGCTGGACGACGCCGCCAAGTCCAAGGTGGTCGGCAAGGTCGCGATCGGCCCGGCCCCGGGCGAGACCAAGGGCCCGGCGCCGATGCTCGGCATCTGGCAGGTGGCGATCCCGTCCGGCGCGCCCAATGCCGAGGCGGCGCAGAAGTTTCTGGACTTCCTCGGCTCGGCCGCGATGCAGAAGGAGCTGGCGCTGCGCTTCGGCCTGCCGCCGACCCTGACCGCGCTCTATGCCGACAAGGACCTGGTCGCCAAGTACCGCTGGTACCCGGACCAGTTGAAGGCGCTCGAGGCCGGCGTGTCGCGGCCGCGGATCAAGCAGTGGCCGCAGGTCGAATCAATCCTTGGCGATTACCTCCAGCTCGCCCTGGTCGGCCAGATGAGCGCCGAGGAGGCGCTGAAGAAGGCTTCGGCCGATATCGATGCGGCGCTAGCGAAGTAGGCGCGGTCACATCCTGAATCGTCATCCCGTGCGCGCTGCGGCACAACGTGCTGCAGCGCAGACACGGGATCTCTTTGAAGTCTCGAGGAGATCCCCGCTTCTGCGGGGATGACGGAAAGCACTAGACGGTATCCATGCTCTTCACCGACCGACGGCAGCTCGTCCTGCTCCTGCTTCCCGCCGCGCTGCTGCTGGTCGTGTTCGCGCTCTGGCCGGTGCTGCAGGTCGCGGCCTATTCCTTCCAGAAGATCGACTTCGCGGCGGACGCGGCGCGCTGGGCCGGCTTTGGCAACTACGCCGCGCTGTTCGGCGACTGGTTCTTCCGGGTCGACATCGGTAACACGGTGAAATTCGCCGTCGTCGCCTCGGTGGTCCAGGTCGCGCTCGGCACCGCGCTGGCCCTGCTGCTGAACCGCGAGTTCCGCGGCCGTGGCGCGGTGCTGTCGGTCGTGGTCTATCCGATGATGCTGTCGACGCTGGTCTGCTCGGCGATCTGGCGGTCCTGGTTCCATCACGATGTCGGGGTGCTGAACGGCGCCCTCGGCTGGCTCGGCCTCCCGCCGGTGGCCTGGCTGTCCGACCCCGGCCTGGCGCTGTGGTCGGTGATGCTGGTCGACACCTGGCAGTGGACGCCGATGACGACGCTGATCGTCCTGGCCGGGCTGCAGTCGATCCCGCCCGAGGTGGTGGAGGCGGCGCGGACCGACGGCGCCCGGCCCTGGGTGCTCTTGACCCGCATCGTGCTGCCGCTGGTGCGCGGCCAGATCTTCCTGGCGCTGCTGCTGCGCCTGATCGACACCTTCAAGCTGTTCGACAAGGTCTACGCCCTGACCGGCGGCGGCCCCGGCAACGCCACCGAGACGATGTCGATGTATGTCTATCAGAAGGGCTTCAAGTTCTTCGATGTCGGCCTGGCCGCCGCCGCCTCGGTGGTGATGATGGCGATCGCCTGCGTGCTCTGCGCCGTCTACGCCGCCCAGGCGATGCGGGGCTCGGCCAGGTGATCCGCCGCGCCCTGCCCTATCTCGGCATCGCCCTGTTCGTCCTCGTCTTCGCCCTGCCGATCGTCTGGATGCTTGGCGCCGCCTTCGAGGACCCGGCCCGCGCCGGCCGGGGCTTCCTGCCGACCGCCCCGACGCTCGACAACATCCGGGCCGTGCTCGACGACGGCTTCCTGGTGCGGCTGAAGAACACCGCCATCGTCGCCTTCGGCGCCACGCTGCTGTCGCTCGCCGCCGGCTTTCTCGCCGCCTATGCGCTGGCCCGGTTCCGCTTCCCGAAGCGGCTCGACGTCCTGTTCCTGCTGCTGGTGCTGGTGGTCAAGCTGATGCCGCCGATCGTGGTGGCGCTGCCGCTGCACGCGTTGTTGCTCGATCTCGGCCTGCTCGGCACCCTCTCCGGCCTGGTGCTGGTCTACCAGCTCTACACCCTGCCCTTCTGCCTGTGGATGCTGCTCGGCTTCGTGCGCGAGGTGCCGGTGGAGATCGAGGCCGCGGCGGCGATCGACGGCGCGGGCCTTTTGCGCCGGCTGTGGCACATCGTGCTGCCGCTGGCGCTGCCGGGGCTGGTGGCGACGCTGATCTTCGCCCTGATCCTGTGCTGGAACGAGTTCCTGTTCTCGCTGCTGTACCTGCAGCGGCCCAGCCGCTTCACCCTGCCGCTCTACGTCGCCACCTTCATCACCGAGGACGAGACGCTGTGGGGCCGGCTGATGGCGATCGGCCTCTTGTCCTCCCTGCCGGTGCTGCTGGTCGCGGGCTACATCCAGAAGCACCTGCTGCGCGGCTTCGCTCTCGGCACAAAGTAGACATCCGCGACCATGGGTTGACGCTGCGGCCCCCTGGGGCCAAAAGCCGCGCATCGCGGGATGTGTGGCGGAGCGGGCGATGGGCGAACGGGACCTAACCGGACGGGCGGTGGCGGATGCCATCCTGGCCGAGGTGGCGGCGGAGGTGCAGGCGCTGGGTGAGGCGCATTGGCCGCCGAAGCTGGTGTCGATCACGGTTGGCGACGAGAGCGCGGTCGACGTCTATGTCCGCAACCAGCGGCGGACGGCAGAGCGGGTCGGCATCGCCTTCGAGACGAGGCGCCTGCCCGAGAGCCTGACGCAGGAGGAGCTGCGCGCCACCATCGCCGCCCTCAATGTCGATCCGCAGGTCAGCGGCATCATCCTGCAGCGGCCGGTGCCGAAGCACATCTCGATCAAGGCGATGCAGACGACGATCCACCCGCTGAAGGATGTCGAGGGCATGAACCCGGCCTCGATCGGCAACATCGTCTACAACGAGCTGGAGCTGGCGCCCTGCACCGCACTGGCCGCCGTCGAGATGCTGAAGCGCACCGGCCTGAAGCTGGAGGGGCTGGAGGCGGTGGTGATCGGCCATTCCGAGATCGTCGGCAAGCCGATCGCCTTCCTCTTGATGGCGGAGGGGGCGACGGTCACGGTCTGCCACCACATGACCCGCTCCGTCTCGATGCATTCTCGCCGGGCCGATGCGGTGTTCGTCGCCGTCGGCAAGCCGAAGCTGGTCACCGGCGACATGATCAAGCCGGGCGCCGCGGTGATCGACATCGGCATCAACGAGGTGCTGGACGATGACGGCAAGAGCCGGGTGGTCGGCGATGTCGATTACGACAGCGTCGCCCCGGTGGCGGGCTGGATCACCCCGGTGCCGGGTGGCGTCGGGCCGGTGACGGTGGCGGTGCTGATGCGCAACACCGTGGTCGCCACCCGCCGCCAGAAGGCGCATTACGAGGCGCGGCTGGGGGCGTCAATGGCCTGACGGGGCGGCGCGCGAGACCGATCGCGTCGTATATGCTGTAGTAGCAGTGGCCCGAAATATCGACCCGTCATCGCGAGGACCCCGGCCTTGAGCCGGGGGGCGTGGCGATCCAGCGGCGCGGAGGCATCCGAGATGCGGACCCGGCTCTTCAGAAGCGGAAACTCCCTGGCCGTGCGCATCCCGAAGGAGCTCGCCTTCGCCGATACGGCGCGGGATGTCGAGATCGAGCGCCGGGGCGATAGCCTGATCATCCGGCCGGCGGCGGCCCGCTCGCTGGCCAGGGTGGCGGAGGTCTTCGCCTCCTTCCCGCCAGGCTTCATGGCTGAAGGCCGGGAGCAGCGCGAGCAGAAGGAGAGGGACTGGGACTCTTCCTGAGCCAACCCCCTTTCAGCTCTTCTTCCCGCCTGGCGGTGGAGAACTGGGCGAAGGCCTGACCCGGCCCTTCGGAGGCGGCGGCTTCACCCGCGGCCGGTCCCGCGCCGGGGGCGGCGCGGGCGGCCTGCGCGGCAGGTCAGGCTGCCGCGGCTGAGACGGGGATCGAGAGCGTCGACCAGACATCGCGCAGCGCCTCGACCAGCCGCGCCATCTGCAGGTCATCGTGCAGCGGCGTCGGGGTCAGGCGCAGCCGCTCGGCCCCGCGAGGCACGGTCGGGTAGTTGATCGGCTGGACGTAGATGCGGTGCCGCTCCAGCAGCAGGTCGCTGGCCGCCTTGCACAGCCGGGCGTCGCCGACGAGGACCGGCACGATGTGGCTGACCGACGGCATCACCGGCAGGCCGGCGGCGCGCAGAAGACGCTTCAGCATCGCCGCCCGCTCCTGGTGCCGCTCGCGCTCGGCGGTGCTGGCCTTGAGGTGCCGGATCGCAGCCAGGGCCCCGGCCGCGACCACCGGCGGCAACGAGGTGGTGAAGATGAAGCCGGGGGCGTGGCTGCGCAGCGCGTCGACCAGCATGGCCGAGCCGGCGACATAGCCGCCCATCACGCCAAAGGCCTTGCCCAGCGTCCCCTCGATCACGGTGAGGCGCCGGGTCAACCCGTCGCGCTCGGCGATGCCGCCGCCGCGCGGCCCGTACATGCCCACGGCATGGACCTCGTCGAGATAGGTCATGGCGCCGTGCCGGTCCGCGACGTCACAGATCTCGGCGATTGGCGCGATGTCGCCGTCCATCGAGTACACGCTCTCGAACGCCACCAGCTTCGGCCGGGTCAGCGGGTATTCCGACATCAGCCGGTCGAGGTCGGCCGGGTCGTTGTGGCGGAAGATCCGCTTCTCGCAGCCGGAATTGCGGATGCCGGCGATCATCGAGGCGTGGTTCAGCGCGTCGGAGAACACGACGCAGCCGGGGATCAGCTTCGCCAGGGTCGACAGCGAGGCGTCGTTCGAGACGTAGCCGGAGGTGAAGAGGAGGGCCGCCTCCTTGCCGTGCAGGTCGGCCAGCTCGGCCTCCAGCGCCCGGTGATAGATATGGGTGCCGGAGATGTTGCGGGTGCCGCCGGCGCCGGCGCCGCAGCGGTCCAGCGCCTCGTGCATCGCCGTCAGCACCGCCGGGTGCTGGCCCATGCCGAGATAGTCGTTCGAGCACCAGACGGTGACGTCCGGCGCCCCTTCCAGCCCGTGATGGGCGGCGCGCGGGAATGCCCCGGCATGGCGCTCGAGCTCGGCGAAGATGCGGTAGCGGCCCTCGGCCTTCAGCGTCTCGATCGCCGTCCGGAAGATGTTCTCGTAGTCCATTCCACCGTCTCGCCGTGCCGCGGGCCGGGCCCAGGCAGGAATACTAACGCATCTGGCGCCGCCGCGTGAAATGGCACCATAGTCGAAGCGCGCCAAGAGGCGAGGCCGCCGGCGGCTTCGGCGGCGATCCGCCGCACGCGATGAACGGCTGGAAAATCTCCGGCCGCCTGTCGGAAGGCGCCGGATCCGACCGTCCTTGGATCACGGTGTCCAGCCGAGGGAGAGTTCACGTGCCCAAGATCACCCAGAAGATCACCCCCTTCCTGTGGTTCAACGGCCAGGCCGAGGAAGCGGCCGAGTTCTATGTCTCGATCTTCGACAATTCGAGGATCACCTCCGTCCTGCGCAACGGCGACGCCGGGCCGGGGCCGAAGGGCAGCGTCCTGACCGTCGGCTTCGAGCTGGAGGGCCAGGCCTTCACCGCCTTGAACGGCGGATCGCGTTTCGAGTTCACCTGGGCGGTCTCCTTCGTCGTCCACTGCGAGACGCAGGAGGAGGTCGACCGGTTCTGGGCCTGCCTCGTCGAGGGCGGCGGCGAGCACAGCCAATGCGGCTGGCTGAAGGACAAGTTCGGCGTGTGGTGGCAGGTCACGCCCGACATCCTGATCGAGATGCAGCACGACCCCGACCCGGCGAAAGCGGCCAGGGTGATGCAGGCGATGATGCAGATGGGCAAGATCGACATCGCCGCGCTGCAGCGGGCCTATCGGGGCGAAGCCTGACCACTCCTCGCGCCGGGCTTTGCGATGGCCGGCTTCGGCGGCATGATCGCGGGCATCGAGGCGCGAGCAGGGGTGGATGATGGCGCAGACCGCGGCGGCCTGGGCGGCGACCCCGCGCAGCCGGAAGAAGCGCGAGGCGATTCTCGAGGCCGGGATCCGGGTGTTCATGGCCGACGGCTATGCCGCCAGCATGGACCGGGTGGCGGCCGAGGCCGGCGTCGCCAAGCAGACCCTGTACAGCCATTTCGGCAGCAAGGAAGGGCTGTTCCGCGCCATCTTCGACCGCTACAAGCAGCAGTCCCTGGCCGGGCTCGACCCCGCCGGCGACCTGGCGGACGAGCTCGCCACCTTCGGCGAACGCATGCTGCGCCGCATCTTCGATCCCGAGATCCTCGGCGTGCAGCGGCTGATGGTCGCCCAGGCCGCCGCCTTTCCGGATCTGGCGCGCCTGTTCTACGACGCGGGTCCGGGCCGCGTCCGCGCCGCCCTGGCGGACTTCCTGCGGACCAAGATGGAGGCGGGCGCGCTGCGCCCCGCCGATCCGGCCGAGGCGGCGGAGGATCTGGTCGCGCTGATGCAGGGCGGACGGCGGCAGCGCACCCTGTTCGGCGTCGAGCCGCCGCCGCAGCCTGCGGAGCTGCGGGGCATCGCCGAGCGCGCGGTGGCGGTCTTTTTGCGCGCCTATACAACACGTTAAGGTCTTGTTTCGGACCCTTGTTTCGCCGCAATTCCCACTTACCTCCGGGTGCGAAGGGGCGCAGGCGGCGGAGGAAAGCGGATGGCGAAGTTTCGCTACTGGGGCATGTCGGTCCTGCTCAGCCTGGGTCAGGCCGATCTGGCGGTCGCCAGCGAGAGGCCGCCCTACGAGGAGGCCCTGGCCGCGTATTTCGGCTCGGCCGGGACCGACGCCGCGCAAGCCCCCCTCTATCTGTATCGTCCGGACAGCTTCCCGCGGGTGACCTTCATCGGCCATATCGCGCCGGATGCGGCGCCACGGTGGCGCGGCGTCGCCATCGGCGGAGTCTGGCAGGCGGCGGCCACGCCGGACGACCTCGCCCCGCTGCTGCTGCCGGAGACCGGCTGGGCCGCGGCGGATGCGGCGACGCGCGAAGCGATCGCCCTGCGCTGGGTCGAGGAGATCGTGATGGGCGGCGAGGTGCTGAAGAGCGGCGCCGACCTGGTGCCGCCCGCGCTGGACGGTGCCGTCCGCCCCGCCGCCGCCCGCACCCTGCCCGACGGCACGATCGAGGTCAGCGGCTGGGTGTCGCATCTCAGCGTCGCCGGCGAGGTCGCCGACCCGTTCACCGTCCGGCTCGCGCCGGACGGCACGGTGCAGGCGGCGTAAAGCGCCCTATTCCTTCACGCCCAACTCCTCGCCGACGAGCGTGACCCAGTAGGTCGCGCCGAGGGCGAGGATCTCGTCGTTGAAGTTGTAATGCGGCGTGTGGACGTAGTGGTAGCTGCCGTCCGGGTTGACGCCGTTGCCGATCATGATGAAGGCGCCGGGCCTCTTCTCCAGCATGAAGGAGAAGTCCTCGGCCCCGGTGATCGGCGGGATGCTGGTCGCGACCTTGTCGGCGCCGACGATGCTGGCTGCGACCCCAGCCGCGATCTCCGTCTGCTCCGGGTGGTTGACCAGAGGCGGGTAGCGGCGCTGGTACTCGACCTCGGCGGTGCAGCCATAGGTGGCGGCCAGCCCCTCGGCGGTCTCGCGCAGCCGGCGCTCGATCGTGTCGCGCACCTTCGGGGAGTAGCTGCGCGAGGTGCCGGCCACCACCACCTCGGGCGGGATGATGTTGGGCGAGCCGATCGAGCCGCCGGAGACATGGCCGACGCTGATCACCGCCGGCTCCACCGCCGGGATGTTGCGGCCGACGATGGCCTGGGCCGCCAGGATGAAATGCGCCGTCACCACCGTCGGATCGGTGGCGAGATGGGGGGCCGAGCCGCCATGGCCGCCGGTGCCGCCGAAGGTGACGGTCCAGGTGTCGCTGGCCGCCAGCATCGGGCCGGGGCGGAGGCCGAACTCGCCGACCGCCCGGCCGGGATTGTTGTGCATGCCGTAGACGGCGTCGGCCGGGAAGCGGTCGAACAGGCCCTCTTCCACCATCAGCTGGCCGCCGCCCAGGCCTTCCTCGGCCGGCTGGAAGATGAAGTGCACCGTGCCCGCGAAGTCCCGGTTCTCGGAGAGATAGCGGGCCGCGCCCAGCAGCATTGCGGTGTGGCCGTCATGGCCGCAGGCATGCATCTTGCCGGGAACGGTTGAGGCGTACGGCAGGCCCGTCTTCTCATCAATGAACAGCGCGTCCATGTCGGCGCGCAGCGCCACCGCGCGCTGGCCGGGCCGGTTGCCCTTCAGCGTGCCGACCACGCCAGTTTTGGCGATACCCTCATGCGTCTCGATGCCCCAGTCGCGCAGCTTCCGCGCCACCAGGGCCGCGGTGCGTACCTCTTCGAAGCCGGTCTCGGGATGGGCGTGAATGTCGCGGCGGATGGCGATCAGCTCGTCCTCATAGGCCTTGATGGCCGACAAGATGGCATTCGGGTCGGTGGTCACGGTCGTCCCTCTCGGTTGGGTCTCGGCAGGTCGGGAAGGGACGAAGCTTTGCAGGTTTTCCGTCCTGCGCCCAGGGGCGGTGGACGGATCCCGTGCGGATCGGTTGCGTTCCGGCCCGCGGCGCGCCAGGATCGCGCGCTTCGTCGGGGAGGAAAGCCGCGTGATCCTGGATTTCGGCTCGATCAACATGGACCTGGTGATGGCGGTCACGGTGCTGCCGCGGCCGGGCGAGACCGTTCTGTGCGAGGGCTACGTCACCAAGCCCGGCGGCAAGGGATCGAACCAGGCGGTGGCGGCGGCGCGGGCCGGGGCGCGGGTGGCGATGGCCGGCGCGGTCGGCGGCGACGGCTTCGGCCAGGTGATGCGCGCCACCTTGGCGAAGGAAGGGGTCGATACGGCCCTGATCGCCACCAGCGACCGCCCGACCGGCGTCGCCTATATCTGCGTCGATGCGGGGGCCGAGAACTTCATCGCCGTCGGCAGCGGCGCCAATCTCGCGGTCACGGCCGGCCAGGTGCCGGACGATCGGCTGACGCCGGACACGCTGCTGGTGCTGCAGATGGAGCTGCCGCCGGAGCAGAACTGGGCGCTGCTGCGGCGCGCCCGGGCCCGCGGCTGCCGCGCCATCCTCAACGTCGCCCCGGCCGCGCCGGTGCCGGAGGCGGCGCTGCGCGACCTCGACCTGCTGGTGGTGAACGAGCACGAGGCGCTGGCGATCGCCGGCGGGCTCGGCCTCGATGCCGCCGATCCACGGGCCGCCGCCGGGGCGCTCAGCGACAGGCTGGGGCTGACCTGCGTCGTCACCCTGGGCGGCGAGGGCGCGATCGCGGTCGGGCCCGATCTTCCTGATTGGGGTGCCGGCTTCGCCGTGCCGGCGCTGCCGATCCGGCCGGTCGACACCACCGGCGCCGGCGACACCTTCACCGGCGTGCTGGCGGCCGGGCTCGATGCCGGGCTGCCGCTCGAGCAGGCGCTGCGCCGGGCCTCGACCGGCGCCGCCCTGGCCTGCCTGGCCCTCGGCGCGCAGGAAAGCATGCCGACCGCCGCCGCGATCGACGCCGCCCTGCCGCAGCTCGGCCCGACGGCCGGGATCGGCTGATATTTGGGCCCGGCGGCTCGGCCGGGATCCCCCTCACCCTCCCATTCGCTGTCGCGAATGGGCCCCTCCCTCTCCCCGAGGAGAGGGATTTCGGAGCGACGCCTTCCTTCACCTCTCCTTGGGGAGAGGTCGAAATCGCGCAGCGATTTCGGGTGAGGGGGCGACTCCGGCCCATCCGCCTATCGCGTCCGCACAGGGCAAGGGCCAGCCCTACTTCTCCTCCGGCTCGGTCGTGAACATCAGCGGATAGCCCATCCGGCGGCCGGCCTCGGTGCCGCGTGTCGCCTTCGTCTCGGCGATCTCCTTGGGATAGACGGCGACAACGCAGGCGCCGCGCCGATGCGCGGTCATCATCACCCGGTAGGCCTGGTCCTCGCTCATCCGGAACTCGCCCTTCAGGACGACGACCACGAAGTCGCGCGGCGTGTAGTCGTCGTTCAGCAGGATGACCTTGTGCAGGCGCGGCCGTTCCGTCTTGGGCCGGGTCGTGACGCGGGGCTTGGTCGTGATCTCGCTCATCGGCTGCTCCTCGGATGCGGTGCAGCAGCGGAAATGCGGCGGCAGCTTCTCACGCCCGGCGCCATGGGTCCATCCCGCGCGACCTTCCGTCCGGGCCTCGGAATCCGACACGGCATCCTCCGTTCGTATGACGACGCGGCCCACCGCCTCTGCTGGAATGGCAGCATTCCGAGGGCCCGTCGCGGCGGAGCGGCTGGACCCGATCGGTTGAACCGGGGGGCGATGACGATGCTGTCGGTCTTGACGAGAAGCACCCTGCCCTTGTCACCGGATGCGCTGGCCGCCTGCCAGCTCCGGATCCCGATCCATCGGGCGGAAGCCCCTGCGGGCCTGTCCGATTTCCACGGCACGCGGTCCTGCTTCGCCTGGCATCGTACCCCAAGCCTCCTGTCTCCGCCGGCGCTCGTGCCGGAGGTGCTGCCGTCGATGCCCAGCCATCCCGCTGCGATCATCGCGCGGCCGGTGCCGCTCCGGCCGTCGCCGCTGCCGCGGCTGCCGTCGGGAGAGCAGGGGCGGCAACCCGCCGCCGGGACCCGCCGGTCCTACACCGACGCCTCCTTCCCCTGGCGCTGCGTCTGCAAGGTGGTATCGGGTGCGCGGTCGGGATCCGGTGTGCTGATCGGGCCCCGGCACGTGCTCACCGCCAGCCATGTCCTGGATTGGGACGCGCGGATCGCCTCGGTGTTGTTTCCCCGCGGCGGCCTCGTCTTCGCGGCCGCGGCGGTGACGGATGTGATCACCTGCGACGCTGGCGATTATGCGGTGATCGTGCTCAACCAGCGCCTCGGCGACAGCCTGGGCTTCCTGGGCGCCAGGACCTATGACGGCGACTGGGACAACGAGACCGACGTCTGGTGCAACATCGCCTATGCGCCGGACGCCGCGGGAGGCACCCTGCCGGTGTTCCAGACCGGCTTCTTCCTGGACGAGGATGATCCCGGGCGGATGCAGGTCGCCGGGGCCGCCTTCGGGCCCGGCATGTCCGGCAGCCCGGTCTTCGGCTTCTGGGATGGCGGCCCCTTCGTCGTCGGCGTGGCCGGAGTCGGCGACGAAAGCCCCGCGACCGCCGTCGCCGGCGGCCCCGACCTGACCGATCTCGTGCGGGAGGCGCGGGCGCGGTTCGTCTGACCGGCGGGGGTACCGACTCGGCTGACGCGGTGTGAATGGCCCCTGCGCGCCAGCGCCGGGTTGCCCCGGCGGCGCGGACGGACCAGTATCGGGGTTTCGCCATCCCAGCCAGCGCAAGACGAGACCGACCGATGCCCGTCATCAATTCGATCGCCGCCCGCAAGGAGGAGATGACCGCCTGGCGGCGCGATCTCCACGCCCATCCCGAGCTGGCCTTCGAGGAGGTGCGGACATCGGCCCTGGTGGCGGAGAGGCTGGCCGCCTGGGGCATCGAGGTGCATCGCGGCCTGGCCAAGACCGGCGTGGTCGGGGTGCTGAAGGGGCGGACCGACAGCGGCCGCACCATCGGCCTGCGCGCCGACATGGACTGCCTGCCGATGGCCGAGGCCAACGACTTCGCCTACAAATCGACCGTGCCGGGCAAGATGCACGCCTGCGGCCATGACGGCCACACCACCATGCTGCTGGGCGCCGCGCAGTACCTGGCGGAGACCCGCAACTTCGATGGCACCGTGCATTTCATCTTCCAGCCGGCCGAAGAGAATGGCGGCGGCGGCGAGGTGATGGTCAGGGAAGGGCTGTTCGATCGCTTCCCCTGCGACGAGGTCTACGCCCTGCACAACTGGCCGCTGCTGCCGGCCGGCACGGTCGGGGTGCGGCCCGGCCCGATGATGGCGGCGGCCGACATGTTCGAGATCCGGATCCGCGGCGTCGGCGGCCATGCCGCCATCCCGCAGAGGGCCAAGGACCCGGTGGTGATCGCGGCCCAGCTGGTCGGCGCGCTGCAGACGCTCGTCAGCCGCAATGCCAACCCGATGGATGCGGCGGTGCTGTCGGTCACCCAGATCCACACCGGCAGCACCCATAACGTGATCCCGGACGAGGCCTATCTGAACGGCACGGTGCGGACCTTCCGGCCCGAGGTGCAGGAGATGATCGTCGCCGGCATCCGGCGGATCGTCGACGGCATCGCCGCCGCCTTCGACGTGTCGATCGGCCTCGACTACCAGTACGGCTACCCGGCCACGCTGAACCACGCCGATCAGGCGGAGGCCGCAGCGCTGGCGGCGACCGCGGTGGTCGGCGACGACAATGTCCGGCGCGACGTCGAGCCGTCGCTGGGCGGCGAGGATTTCGCCTATCTGCTGAACGCCCGGCCGGGCGCCTATCTCTTCCTCGGCCAGGCCGGCGGCGCCTCGGACGCGATGATCCACAACCCGCGCTACGACTTCAACGACGAGATCCTGCCGATCGGCGCCTCGCTGCTGGCGACCCTGGTTGAGACCCAGTTGAAGGCGAGCTAGCCCCGGCTGAACCCTCCTTTACGGCGCCCGGTCCGTCGGCACCGTGACGCCGTGTGCCGCCCAGGCCGCGGCGGCGCCGGGATGGAAGGGCAGGGCGCGGTTGGTCAGCGGGTCGGGGGCCGGGGCGCCGGCGAGGCCCGCGGCCTCGGTCAGCGGCCCGGCCTTGCCGACCGCGATCTCGGTGGCGCGGCGGGCTACCCCCTCGGGCAGCGCATCGGTCGCGACCAGCCAGGTCCACATGCCGGCGCTGGGCGGCAGCGGCTGCGGTGGTGCGGCCGGGGCGGGGGCCGGCGCCGCAGTCGGTGGCCCGACGGTTGGGTCGGCGGCGGCGGCCGGATCGGCCGGCGGGGCCGGGGGCGCGGGCGGCGGCAGCGGCACCGCGGCGGCGGCCACGCCCGGAATCGCCCCGGCCACCTTCGCGATCTCCGCCACGGTCAGGCCGAAGGTCACCGCCGGCTGCTCCGGCGGCAGGGCGAAGGGGGCGAGGCCGGTGACGGCGACGGCGTCGATCTTCTTGTCGGCCAGCTGTTTCGCCGCCTCGGTCAGCGGCATGCGCCGCAGCGTCGCCTCGATGCCCAGCGCCTTCAGCATCGGCTCGGTCAAGGCGTCGTCGGTGGCGACGGCCACCCGCTTGCTGGCGAGGGCGGAGGCGGTGACGATGCCGCTGCCGGCCGGGACCACGAAGCGCAGCACCGCGGCGGGCGCCACCGGCGCCAGGACGCGCAGATGATCGAACTTCAGGCCCGGCGCCATCGGGCTCTTGCCCTCCCAGGCCGCGGCGGCGACGTCCAGCGACACGAGGCCAATGGCCACCCGGCCGCTCTGCAGCAGCGCGACATTCGGCAGGGGGCCGGCGGTGATCGCCTCCGACACCGGCTGGCCGGCCTCCGCCTTCAGCCGATCGACGAAGGCGGCGCCCCAGCGGCCGAGCGGCGAGTCGACCGGGGCGGTGGCGACGATGATCTCCCGCGGCGGGGCCTGGGGGGCGGTGTCCTGGGCCCGGGCGCCAGCGGCGGCGAGGCCGAGGAGGAGGACGACGGCCGAGAGGAGGGGGGCGCGCGAAGCGGGCATCATCGATCCGGATTGGTGGTGCACCGCGAGGAGGCTAACGATCGGCCGCGCTTTCCGCCAGAAGCCAGCTGCGGAATGCGGTGATGCGGGATTCGTTTCCGGGCGCGCTGCGCCAGCGGATGACCTGGCGTCGGCTGCGCAGCTCCAGCTCCGGGCCGAAGGGGCGGATCAGCCGGCCCTCGGCCAGCGGCGCCTGGATCAACTGCTCGCGGCCGAGCGCGACCCCGACCCCGTCCAGCGCCGCTGCCAGCACCAGGGTGAAGTGGCTGAGGTGGATGCCGCTGCGCCGCGGCAGCCCGGCCACGCCCAGCCGCTCCAGCCACAGCTCCCAGCTCAGGGCCGAGCGCGGCGACGGCTCCTCATCGCATTCCTCGTGCAGCAGGGTCACCCGGGTCAGGTCGGCCGGGCGCTTCAGCAGGGGCAGCAGGGTCGGACTGCACACCGGGTAGATCCGCTCCTCGAACAGCACCGCCTCGCTATCCGGCTGCAGCGGCCGGTCCGAGTCCCGGCTCAGCACCGCGAGGTCCAGCTCATCCTCCTCCAGGTCCGGATTGCGCATCGCCATCGACAGCCGCACCTCGATCTCCGGATGCGTGGCAGCGAAGCGGCCGAGCCGCGGCACCAGCCAACCGGTGGCGAAGGCGCCCCCGGCCCCGACCCGCAGCACCCCGCCGCGGCCGCAGCGCTTGACATGGGCGACGGCTGTGCCCAGCCGCTCCAGCGCCGCCCGCACCTCCGGCGCCAGCTGCTCTCCCGCTTCAGTCAGGGCGATGCCGGGGTTCAGCCGCTTGAACAGCCGGACGCAGAGATCGGATTCGAGCGACCGGATCTGGTGGCTGACCGCGCTCTGGGTCACCGCCAGCTCGGCCGCCGCCCTGGTGAAGCTGAGGTGCCGGGCGACGCTGTCGAAGGTGCGCAGCGCCGCCAACGGCAGGTGCAGGATCACGTCACCCATTAGTCATGCTCATGCCGATGCGAAAAACCATCATTCGCCACGGCCCGTGGGGCTGCATAGGCTGCTGCCCAGCCGAGTTCATGATGATTCTGTCTCATGGATCGGCGACCCCGGCAAGCCTCGGAGCACGGCCATGGCCTTCGTCCCGATCTCCCGCCGCCCCTTCCGCCCCGGCCTGCTGCGCCGGTTGCTGACATGGCGCCCGGCTCTACGTTCGGTCGAGATGCTGCCGCAGGCGCTGCGCCGGGACGTGGGCCTGACAGAGGGGGGTCTGACCGATCGCCGCTGAGCGGTTCGCAACCCGTTCCGATTGGATTTCCGTCCGCCGGTCCCCATCATATTTGCGATGGACGCGAAACGATGACGGGATCCGACGAGAAGCTGCCCGCCGGCCAGGGCCGGTCGGAGGTGGATGCCTTCCTGCGCCGGGTGGCGGCGACGCCGGTGCGGCGTGAGGACGGGCGGCGCGGCCGGCTGATCTTCGCGCTGGACGCGACGCAGAGCCGTGAGGATACCTGGGACCGTGCCTGCCGCCTGCAGGGCGAGATGTTCGTCGAGACCGCGTCGCTCGGCGGGCTCGACCTGCAGCTCGTCTTCTACCGCGGCTTCGGCGAATGCAAGGCCAGCGCCTGGATCTCCGACGGGGCGGAGCTGGCGCGGCTGATGAGCAAGGTGCGCTGCCGGGCCGGCGAGACCCAGATCGGCCGGGTGCTGGCGCATGCCGAGGCCGAGGCCGGGCGTGGCAAGGTCGACGCCCTCGTCTTCGTCGGCGACGCCTTCGAGGAGTCGATCGACCGGGTCTGCGCCCAGGCCGGCCGGCTGGGGCTGCGCGGCGTGCCGGTCTTCCTGTTCCACGAAGGGCACGATCCGGTCGCCGCCCGCGCCTTCCGCGAAATCGCGCGCCTGACCCGCGGCGCCTACTGCCCCTTTGATTCCTCGAGCCCCGGCCAGCTCCGCGACTTGCTGGCGGCGGTCGCGGTCTATGCTGCCGGCGGTCGCGCGGCGCTGGAGGATCTCGGCCGCCGCCGCGGCGCCGCGGTCACGGCGCTGATCGGGCGGATGGGGGGGACCGGGCCGAAGCCGTGATCCAGCTCCTCATCCTGGTTCTGGCGCTCGGCATCGGGCTGCCGCTGCTCGCCCGCTGGTTCGCCACCACCGAGCCGAAGACGGTGCTGCGCGGCGCCCGCTGGGGCGGCATCGTGCTGCTGGCCGGGCTCGGGCTGTTCCTGCTCCTCACCGGCCGCCTGGCCGGGCTGCTTGCCGTGTTCGGCGCCCTGCTGCTCTGGCTACAGCGCCTGTCGCCGCTCCTGATCCAGTTCGCGCCCTGGATCCTGCGCTGGCACCGCTCACGCCGCACCGCGGCCGGGCCGAAGCCTGGCGGTGCCTCGCGGCTGAAGACGCGCAGCCTCGACATGCAGCTCGACCACGCCAGCGGCGCGATGGACGGCTATGTCCTGCGCCCGGGCCCGATCGAAGGGCGCAGCCTGGCCTCGCTGCCGCTATCGGCGCTGCTGCGCCTCCTGGCCGAGTGCCGCGCCGACGATCCCGATTCGGCGCGGGTGCTCGAGACCTATCTCGACCGCCGCTTCGGGCCCGACTGGACGAAGCAGGACGGCGCCGGCGTCCGCAAGGGGGAGATGTCGGAGGCGGAGGCTTACGCCCTGCTCGGCCTCGCCGCCGGCGCCTCGCCCGCGGCGGTGAAGGCGGCGCATCGCCGGATGATGAAGCGGCACCACCCGGACCGCGGCGGCTCGGCCGACATGGCGGCCAAGCTCAACGCCGCTCGCGACAAGTTGCTCGGGATCTGAGCCGGGAGGGTCACTCCCCCGGCGCGACTCGGGGAGCCCCCGAGGCCTCTGGCGGCGCCACCGGGGCGACGGCATGGCCGGAGACCTCGGCCCCGGCATCGGGGGCGAGGCGCAGGAACATCAGCACCGAGGACAGCGACAAGAGGCCGACCGCGGCGAAGGCCCAGGAGAAGTCGGCCGCTTGCAGCGTGGTGCTGCCATGCAGCAGCAGGGTCAGGTTCAGCAGCACCGCGCCGGTGGCCACGCCCAGGCTGGCCGAAAGCTGCTGCGCCGTGCTCGAGAAGCTGGAGGCGCGGCTCATCTTCTGCGGCGGGATGTCGGCGAAGGCCAGCGTGTTCAGGCTGGTGAACTGCAGCGACCGGAAATAGCCGCCGGCCAGCAGCAGCCCGAGGATCAGGAGGTGCGGCGTGTCCGCCCGGAACAACGAATAGCTCATCAGGAAGACCGAGCTGATCACCGCGTTCCACACCAGCACCGGGCGGAAGCCGAAATGGCGGATGATCCGGGTCGCCGTCATCTTCATGCACAGCGCTCCGGCGGCGCTGACGAAGGTCAGCAGGCCGGATTCGAACGGCGTCATGCCGAAGCCCAGCTGCAGCATCAGCGGCAGCAGGAAGGGGATGGCGCCGATGCCGATGCGGAAGATGGTGCCGCCGACCAGCGAGATGCGGAAGGTGCGGACATGCAGCAGCTTCAGGTCGATGATCGGCGCCGGCACCCGGTGGGCATGGCGGACATAGGCCCAGACCAGCAGCGCGCCGAAGGCCAGCAGGCCCAGCGTCACCGGCAGCGGCAGGATCGACCGCCCGATCGTCTCGAAGCCGAAGACCAGGCAGGCCAGCGCCGTGCCGGTCATCAACAGGCCCCAGCCGTCGAGCGGCGGCTTCTCCTCCTCGCGCACATCGTCGATGAACAGCGTGACCAGGATCACCCCGATGATCCCGATCGGAACGTTGATGAAGAAGATCAGCCGCCAGGAGCTGTAGGTGGCGATGAAGCCGCCCAGCGGCGGGCCCAGCACCGGGCCCAGCAGGGCCGGGGTGGTGAAATAGGCCATCGCCCGCACCAGCTCGGATTTCGAGACGCTGCGCAGCAGCACCAGCCGGCCGACCGGCACCATCATCGCCCCGCCGATGCCCTGGACGATGCGGGCGCCGACCAGCTCCGCCGTCGAATTGGACAGGCCGCAAAGAATGGAGCCGATGGTGAAGACGACGATCGCGACCCGGAACACGGTCTTGGCGCCGTACCGGTCGGCGATCCAGCCGCTGGCCGGGATGAACACGGCGAGGCTGAGCAGGTAGGAGGTGATGGCGAGGCTGAGATGCAGCGGGTCGGTGCCGAAGGAATGGGCGATGTTCGGCAGCGCCGTCGCGATCACCGTCGAATCGAGATTCTCCATGAACAGCGCGCAGGCGATGATCAGCGGGATCAGCACCTGGCGCGGAAGGCGCGTCGTCATGTCTCAAGGCCGCGGCGGTGCGGCCCCCTCGGGCGTTCGGAATTCCGATTTTTCACTCGTCTGACGAGTCGAAATCCTGCGCGCCAAACCGGCATTGGAGGCATGCAAGTTTCAGGCGTCAGGCCCCCATGCCCCGTCTCTCGCGAATGACGTCGGTCCCCGACTCAAAGCCGTATCGCATTCCCAATACCGTCATTGCGAGCGCAGCGAAGCAATCCAGGGGCCACAGCGAGCTGCCCTGGATTGCTTCGTCGGCTTCGCCTCCTCGCAATGATGGTGTTGAGAAGCCAGCCTTCCGGTGACCGTCAGGCCTCACCCGCATAGCGGCGGCGCAGATGCGCCTTGAACACAGCGGCGTCCAGCGGCCGGCCGGTGGCGCGGGTCAAGAGCTCGTCGGTCTCCCAGCGCGAGCCCTGCTCATGGATATTGGCGCGCAGCCAGCCGATCAGCGGCGCGAAGTCGCCGCGGCCGATCGCAGGCCCGATGTCCGGCTCGGCCCGGCAGGCGGCGTCGAAGATCTGCGCCGCGGTCATCGCGCCCAGGGTGTAAGTCGGGAAATAGCCCCAGCCGCCGCTCGGCCAGTGAATGTCCTGCAGGCAGCCCAGACGGTCGTTCGGCGGCACCACGCCCAGCAGCGCCTTCATGCCGTCGTTCCACGCGGCCGGCAGGTCCACCAAGAGCAGATCGCCGGCGATCATCGCCTTCTCCAGGCGATAGCGCAGGATGACGTGGGCGGGATAGGTCACCTCGTCGGCGTCGACCCGGATGAAGCCGCGCTCGACCCGGGTGTAGTGGCGCCACAGTGCCTCGGCCTCCCAGGCCGGGCCGGAGGCGCCGAAGGCCTCGCGCATCCTGGGCGCGGCGAAGGCGATGAACTCGCGGCTGCGGCAGGCCTGCATCTCCATCAGCAGGGACTGGCTCTCGTGCAGGCTCATGCCGCGGGCCTGGCCGACCGGCTGGTTCATCCAGGCCTGCGGCCGGCCCTGCTCGTAGAGGGCGTGGCCGGTCTCATGCAGCACGCCCATCAGGGCGCGGGTGAAGTCGGTCTCGTCGTAGCGGGTGGTGATGCGCACGTCGTTGTCGGCGCCACCGCAGAACGGATGGGTGGAGACGTCGAGCCGGCCGCGGTCGAAGTCGTAGCCCAGCACGCCCATCATGGCGATGCCCAGCGCCCGTTGCGCCTCGACCGGGAAGGGGCCCTCCGGCCGCGGCGTCGCCGGCCGGCGCGCCTGGATCGCCAGCACCTCCTCAGTGAAGCCGGGCAGGAAGGCGGCCAGGTCGTCGAACAGCGCGTCGATCCGCTCCGATCGGCCGCCGGGCTCGTAATCGTTCAGCAACGCGTCATAGGCGGGAAGGCCCAGCACCTCGCCCTTGGCCCGGCCGATCTCGCGCTGCAGCCGCAGCACCTCCTCGAGCTTCGGCAGCAGGGACGGGAAATTGGACTCGGTGCGGGCCTGGCGCCAGGCCATCTCGCAGGCCGACACCGCCTTGCTCGACGCCTCGACCAGGTCGGCTGGCACCGCGGTCTGCACCGTCCACAGCCGCCGGATCTCGCGCAGATTGGCGCGTTCCCATTCGCCCAGGCTGTTGTCGGCCTCGGCCTCTGGCAGCCAGTCCGACAGGCGGGGATCGGTCAGCATGCCGTGGCGCAGAACATGCAGCAGCGCCAGGCTTTCGGCCCGGGTCCCGGCAGCCCCCGTCGGCATCATCGTGGCATTGTCCCAGTCCAGGATGCCGATGGCGTTGGACAGCGCGGCGATGCGGCCAAAATGGGCGGTGATCTCGGCATAGGCGGTCATGCTTCGGGTCCTTTCCCGGCGGCGCGGCCGCGCCGCAGATGGTGCAGCAGGTAGATCGCGACCAGGATGGCGGCGAAGCCGAACCAGGTGATCGCATATTGCAGATGGTCGTTCGGCAGGTCGACCTTGGTCTGGCCGCCCAGCGGGTATCGACTGCGGTCCGGGCCGGCCGCCTGCTCCACGACCACCGGCGCCACCCGGTCCAGCCCGGCCGCGGCGGCCATGGCCTTCGGGTCGATCCAGAACCACTCGTTGGTCGCCGGGCTGTTGTCGGGCTGCATCCAGCCCTGCGGCAGGGGACGGCGGGCCACGCCCTCGACCGTCACGGTGCCTGCGGGCGGCGGGTCGAAGGCGGCGGGCTTGCCGTCGGGGCCGAGCGGCACCCAGCCGCGATTGACCAGCACCGCCGGCCCGTCGTCGTCGCGGATCAGCGGCGCGACCACCTGGATCCCGGCCGCACCGTCATGCACGCGGGCCAGCAGCCGGAAGGCGTGGGCAGCGTCGAAGCGGCCGGTGACGGTGACGTGGCGGTAGTCGAAGCCGGGATCGATCTCGGCCGGCAGCGGTGCCGGAGGCGCGGCCAGCCCGTGCTCGATCCGGTTGATGAGATCGGCCTTCCAGACACGCCGCTCGAGCTGCCAGACGCCGAGGCCGAGCAGCAGGACGAGGGCGGGGATCAGGAAAACGGTCGGCCAGAACTCCGGCCGGAAACGCCGCACCATCAACTCACGTGCCGGTGCTGCGGTGCCGGTACTGCAGCGCCACGACATAGGCCTTGGCGGGGCGGATCAGGATGGCGGTGAGCAGGATGATCAGGACGCCGCCGATCGTGATCGGGGCCCAGTCGGGCAAGTCGTAGGCGATGCCGAGCCAGAGCGCGAACGGCACCACGGTGAAGCCGAGAATGAAGATCAGGAAGACGGCGGGGCCGTCCCCCGAATCGACCTCCGAGAGGTCGAGGTCGCAGACCGGGCAGCGCTCGGCGACCGTCAGGAAGCCCTTGAACAGGGCACCCTGGCCGCAGCGCGGGCATTTGCAGCCCAGCGCCGCGGTCAGGGGAGAGACGGGGCCGTAGGGCACCGAGGTCAGTGCGCCGCGGCTGCGGCGCCGCTGCCGCCCCACCAGTAAATAGCGATGAACAGGAACAGCCAGACCGCGTCGACGAAGTGCCAGTACCAGGCCGCGGCCTCGAAACCGAAATGGCTGTCCTTGGTGAAGTCGCCACGCGCGGTGCGGAACCAGCACACCGCCAGGAAGATGGTGCCGACCAGCACGTGGAAGCCGTGGAAGCCGGTCGCCATGTAGAAGGTCGAGGAGAAGATGCCGTCGCGGAAGCCGAACTCCGCGTGGGTGTATTCGTAGAGCTGGATGCAGGTGAAGATGATGCCGAGGAGCACGGTGACGCCGAGCGCCTTCGACGCCTCCTTCATGTTGCCTTCGACGATCTCGTGATGCGCCCAGGTGACGGTGCAGCCCGACAGCAGCAGCACCAGGGTCATCAGCAGCGGGAAATGGAAGGCGTCGACCGGGATGATGCCCTTGGGCGGCCAGATGCCCCCGGTCGCCTCGACCCGCGCGTATTGCGCCGCCTCGTTGACGAACAGACTGGAGTCGAAATACGCCCAGAAGAAAGCGACGAAGAACATCACCTCCGAGGCGATGAACAGCATCATGCCGTAGCGCAGGCCGAGCTTCACCACCGGGGTGTGCAGCTTGCGGAAGGTGGCTTCCTTGATGACGTCGCGCCACCAGCCGAACATCACCCCCAGCACGCCGAGGAAGCCGATGATCAGCAGCGCCGGCCCCTCGTCATGCATGAACAGGACGCCGCCGATCGCCATGACGCCGGCCGCGAGCGAGCCGAGCAGCGGCCACGGGCTGGGGTCGACCAGATGATAGGGATGCGGAACCGTGTTCAGTTCGTAGCTCGTCTCGTGCCGGTCGGCATGGACGTCGGTGCTGCTCATCCTCGTGCCCCTCTCGGTCTCTTTTCCGATGTTCGTTTCGGTGTTCCGTCCCATCGCTCCGGCTCCCGGCGCGCCGTCAGCTGTCGTTCTTGGCCGCACGATAGTAGGCGGCGACTGCATTCTCCAGCGCCTTCGAGCGCTGGGCATAGAAGGTGTAGGACAGGGTGATGGTGCGCACGTCCTGCAGGTTCGGCTGCGCGTCCATCGCCGCGTCGACGTAGAAATAGACCGGAAACTCCACCGTCTCGCCCGGCTGGATGATCTGTTCGGTGAAGCAGAAGCACTGCACCTTGGAGAAGTAGAGCCCGACCTTGTCCGGCGTGACGTTGTAGACCGCCTGGCCGGCGGTCGGCTCCTTGGCGTTGTTGGTGGCCTGGAAGTAGATCAGCGCCGGCTCGCCGAGACGGACCTCGACCTCGGTCTGCTCGGCCTTGAAGGTCCAGGGCAGGCCGGAATCGGTGTTGGCGACGAAGCGCACCCGCACCGTGCGGTCGAGCACCTGGCCGGAGACCGATTCGGCGACCTGGGTGGTGCCGCCATAGCCGGTGACCTGGCAGAACAGCCGGTAGAGAGGCACCGAGGCGAAGGCCAGCACGCCCATCGAGAAGGCAACGCCGCAGAGCCCGGTCAGAATCAGGCGGTTGCGGCGCCGGATCTTCGGATCCATCCCGGCCGGGCCGCTCATCTCAGCCCCCCTTCATCTTGACGATGGTGATCACGTAGATCAGCACGATCCAGGCCAGGAGGCCGAGGGCGAGCGCGATGTTGCGGCCCCGCAGGCGGCGCCGGGCGTCGGGCGCCGGGGCGTTGATCGGGATCGGCTTGGAACGGTCGGCCATCTCAGACATGAATGTGGTCGATGATCAGAAGGCCGAAGATCGCGAACAGGTAAAAGATCGAATAGCCGAACATCTGCTTGGCGGCACGGTGGTTCGTGGTCGCACCGTCCTCGCGCAGCACCCGCACGGCGCAGAGGATGAACAGCGCGCCGAGCAGCGCGGCGCCGACGCCGTAGGTCAGCCCGGCGGTGCCGAGCAGCCAGGGCCCGAGGCCGAGCGGGAACAGGGCCAGAGTGTAGGCCAGCATCTGGCGCTTGGTCTCGCGCGCGCCGGACACCACCGGCAGCATCGGCACCCCGGCCTTGGCGTATTCGTCGCTGCGGAACAGCGCCAAGGCCCAGAAATGCGGCGGGGTCCACATGAAGATCAGGGCGAACAGCAGCATCGACGGCACGCTGACATCGCCGGTCACGGCGGCCCAGCCGATCATCGGCGGGAACGAGCCGGCGGCGCCGCCGATCACGATGTTCTGCGGCGTCCGCCGCTTCAGCCAGATGGTGTAGACGAAGACGTAGAAGGCCGAGGCCGCGGCCAACACCCCGGCGGCGACCCAGTTGACCGCCAACCCCATCAGCAGCACCGCGGCGACCGACAGGAACACGCCGAAGGCCAGCGCCTCGGACGGCGCGATGCGGCCGCGCACGATCGGCCGGCCGCAGGTCCGGCTCATCACCGCATCGATGTCGCGGTCGTACCACATGTTGATGGCCCCGGCCGCGCCGGCGCCGACGGCGATGCACAGCACCGCGGTCGCCGCCAGGACCGGATGCAGGTGGCCCGGCGCCGCGATCAGCCCGGCGATGCCGGTGAAGACGACGAGCGTCATCACCCGCGGCTTCAAGAGCGCGAGATAGTCCTGCCAGGTGGCGCCGCCTTCGGCATCCGCCGCGGCGGTTCGGGCTGTCCGGTCCAGGGTCACGTCCGACATCATAAACCTCAAGCGGACCGGGCCGCACGGGGGATCCGCGCGGCCCGGCCCGGTTCTCCTCTATCGGCCTCGGGTCATTTGATCCGGGGCAGGTGCTCGAACTGGTGGAAGGGCGGCGGCGACGGCAGCGTCCACTCCAGCGTGGTGGCGCCCTCGCCCCAGTAATTGCCTTCCACCTTGCGGCCATACCTGACCGTGTAGATCGCGATGCCGACGAACAGGAAGGCGGCCGCGACCGAGATATAGGCGCCGAAGGACGACACCATGTTCCAGCCGTGGAACGCGTCCGGATAGTCCGGCTGGCGCCGCGGCATTCCGGCCAGCCCCAGAAAGTGCTGCGGGAAGAAGGTCAGGTTGACGCCGATGAAGGTCATCCAGAAATGGATCTTGCCCCAGGTCTCCGGGTACTGCCGGCCCGACATCTTGCCGATCCAGTAGTAGAAGCCGCCGAAGATCGAGAACACGGCGCCCAGCGACAGCACGTAGTGGAAATGCGCGATCACGTAGTAGGTGTCGTGCAGGGCGACGTCGATGCCGGCGTTGGCCAGCACCACGCCGGTGACGCCGCCGATGGTGAACAGGAAGATGAAGCCGATCGCCCACAGCATCGGCGTCTTGAATTCGATCGACCCGCCCCACATCGTCGCGATCCAGGAGAAGATCTTGATGCCGGTCGGCACCGCGATGATCAGGGTCGCGGCGGTGAAGTAGGCGCGGGTGTCGACGTCGATGCCGGTGGTGAACATGTGGTGCGCCCACACGACGAAGCCGACGACGCCGATCGCGACCATGGCGTAGGCCATGCCGAGATAGCCGAACACCGGCTTCTTCGAGAAGGTCGACACGATGTGGCTGATCATGCCGAAGCCCGGCAGGATCATGATGTAGACCTCGGGGTGCCCGAAGAACCAGAACAGGTGCTGGAACAGCAGCGGGTCGCCGCCGCCCTCGGGCTTGAAGAAGCTGGTGCCGAAGTTGCGGTCGGTCAGCAGCATGGTGATGGCGCCGCCCAGCACCGGCACGGCCAGCAGCAGCAGGAAGGCGGTCACCAGCATCGCCCAGACGAACAGCGGCATCTTGTGCAGCGTCATGCCCGGGGCGCGCATGTTGAAGATGGTGGTGATGAAGTTCACCGCGCCGAGGATCGAGGATGCGCCGGCGAGGTGCAGCGAGAAGATCGCCATGTCGACCGACATGCCGGGCTGCCCGGCCTCGGACAGCGGCGGGTAGATGGTCCAGCCGGTGCCGGCGCCCTGGCCGACGAAGGCCGAGCCGATCAGCAGCGCGAAGGACGGCACCAGCAGCCAGAACGAGATGTTGTTCAGCCGCGGGAAGGCCATGTCCGGCGCGCCGATCATGATCGGCACGAACCAGTTGCCGAAGCCGCCGATCATCGCCGGCATGACCGTGAAGAAGACCATGGTCAGGCCGTGGGCGGTGACGAAGACGTTCCACTCCTGCCCGTCGGACAGGAACTGCATCCCCGGATTCTGCAGCTCGAGCCGCATGAGCAGCGAGAACACGCCGCCGACCAGACCCGCGACGATCGCGAAGATCAGGTACAGCGTGCCGATGTCCTTGTGGTTGGTCGAGAACAGCCAGCGCTTGATGAAGCCGGGCTTGTGATGGTGGTCGTCGTGACCATGTGCGTGCGCTTCGGCGTGAGCCATCGTGTCAACCTCTCCCCCGTCCGGGGCCTTGCCTGTCGGGGCCGCCGGCCCCGAATGGGATCACTCCCCGATTGGGATCACTGGCCGGCCTGGGCCAGCTTGGTGCGCGCCTGCGCCTCGTCCCAGGTCATGGTCAGAAGCTTCGGCTTCTCGGCCGGGTTGGGCCCGACCTTCTCGATGACCCATTTGTCGAAATCCTCGCGGCTGACCGCGTGCACCTCGATCGGCATGAAGGCGTGGTCGGTGCCGCAGAGCTGCGAGCACTGGCCGTAATAGACGCCCGGCTTGTCGATTCGGACCCAGGTCTCGTTCATCCGGCCCGGGACCGCATCCTTCTTCAGACCGAAGGCAGGGACGGCCCAGGAGTGGATGACGTCACCCGCGGTGGTCAGGATCTGGATGTCGGTGTCGACCGGCAACACCACCGGGTTGTCGACCGACAGCATCCGCACCTGGCCCGGCTGCAGATCCGCGTCCTTCACCATGTAGCTGGTGTATTCGGCGATCTTCTGGTCCGGGTACTCATAGCCCCAGTACCATTGGTAGCCATGCGCGATCAGCGTCATCTCCGGATTCGGCGTCCGGTCGCTGGCGTAGAGCAGCCGGAACGACGGTGCCGCGATGACCAGCAGGATCAGGACCGGCGCGACCGTCCAGATCACCTCGATCAGGGTATTGTGCGCGGTCTTCGATGGCACCGGATTGCGGTTGGCGTTGAAGCGCCACATCACATAGACCAGCAGCCCCAGCACGAACAGGCTGAGGGCGACGATGATGACCAGGAGCAGGTCGTGGAAACTCGCCATCTGCTCCTTGATCGGCGACGCTGCCTCTTGGAATCCGAGCTGCCAGTTCCGCGGAGGGCCGTCTGCGAAGGCCGCGCCCGTGCCCAGAAGAAGCAGGACCGACGCGCCTGCCGTTAATCCACGCAGTCTGCCCGATCGCATGCCTTGCCGCTCTTTCGTTATCGTTGACGTTCCCACCCATGGCCCCGCGTCGGCGGCTGCCGGCGCTCGGTTCCGTTCGGCCTTATACCGGCGGAACCGCGAGGGTTGAAGCCCTCACAGCGTCGAATGCCACACGAAGCCGGGCCAATCCTGGCCATGGCGAAAATACAGGGCGTTCCTGGGGCCAACAACAGGCCGTGCTGCCGCGCCCATCACGCAAATGGTCGCATCCGCGCGGCAGCCGATTCGGCGCCTGCGGCCGATCGGGGCTGGCCCCTGCCGGCCGGGCACATTATCTCAGGAGTCCAGATCCGCTGACCGGAATCCCCGCCATGAGCGTCCTCGACCAGACCGACGACCTGTTCTTCACCCGGGCCGGGCTCGACCGCACCCGGCTCGAGCGGCTGGTCGGCGACGCCCTGCACGGCGCCGACGACGGCGAGCTGTTCCTCGAATACGTCCAGTCCGAGGGGCTGAGCTGGGACGACGGCAAGCTGAAGAGCGCCAGCTTCGACACCAGCCAGGGATTCGGCCTGCGGGCGGTGGCCGGCGAGACCACCGGCTACAGCCACGCCTCGACCCTCAGCGAGGAGGCGGTCAAGCGGGCCGCGGAGACGGTGCGCGCGATCCGCGCCGGCCATGGCGGCAGCCTGGCCGAGCCGCCGCAAGGCACCAACCGGCAGCTCTACACCGACGCCAATCCGCTCTCGGCCGTGCCGTTCGAGGCCAAGGTCAAGGTCCTGGCCGAGATCGACGCCTATGCCCGGGCGAAGGACCCGCGGGTGCGCCAGGTCAGCGCCTCGATCAGCGGCCATTGGCAGGCGGTGCGGATCATCCGCGCCGACGGCCGTCACGCCGCCGACATCCGGCCGCTGGTGCGGGTCAACGTCTCGGTCGTGGTCGGCGACGGCGACCGGATGGAGAGCGGCAGCCACGGCGCCGGCGGCCGCACCGGCTACGACTTCTACCTCGAGCCGGCGCAGTGGCAGGCGGCGGTGGACGAGGCGCTGCGCCAGGCCCTGGTCCGGCTCGACGCGGTCGAGGCGCCGGCCGGCGAGATGACCGTGGTGCTCGGCCCCGGCTGGCCCGGCATCCTGCTGCACGAGGCGATCGGCCACGGGCTTGAGGGGGACTTCAACCGCAAAAGGACCTCCGCCTTCTCCGGCCTGATGGGCCAGCGTGTGGCGGCGCCAGGCGTCACCGTGGTCGACGACGGCACCCTGCCGGACCGGCGCGGCAGCCTGACAGTCGACGACGAGGGCACGCCGACGCGCAGCACCACGCTGATCGAGGACGGCATCCTGGTCGGCTACATGCAGGACCGGATGAACGCCCGGCTGATGGGCATGACGCCGACCGGCAACGGCCGGCGGCAGAGCCACGCCCATCACCCGATGCCGCGGATGACCAACACCATCATGCTCGGCGGCGACACTTCGCCGGCGGAGATCCTGGCCTCGGTCAAGCGCGGCCTCTACGCCGTCAATTTCGGCGGCGGCCAGGTCGACATCACCAACGGCAAGTTCGTGTTCTCCGCCTCCGAGGCCTATCTGATCGAGGACGGCAAGATCGGCCCGGCGGTGAAGGGCGCGACCCTGATCGGCAACGGCCCGGACGCGCTGACCAAGGTGGCGATGGTCGGCGACGACATGGCGCTTGACCCCGGCATCGGCACCTGCGGCAAGGAGGGCCAGGGCGTGCCGGTCGGCGTCGGCCAGCCGACGCTCCGGATCGACGGGCTGACGGTGGGCGGCACCCGCGCATGATCGCCGTGATCTTCGAGGTCGAGCCGGCGGAGGGCCGGTTCGACGATTATCTCGACCACGCCGCACGCTTGCGGCCGATTTTGGAGCAGATGCCCGGCTTCATCTCGGTCGAGCGATTCCGCAGCCTGACCAACCCGGACAAGCTGCTGTCGCTGTCCTTCTGGGAGGACGAGGATGCGGTGGCGCGCTGGCGCAACCGGGCCGAGCACCGGATCGCCCAGGCCGCCGGCCGGGCCGGCATCTTCCAGGGCTACCGCCTGCGCATCGCCGCGGTGCTGCGCGATTACGACATGGTCGGGCGGCGCGAGCAGGCGCCGGCGGATTCGCCGTTCTAGCGATCACCCCAGCCCCGGCACCTGCGGATAGTCGGGATCGCCCTCCTCCGGATACCGCGGCCATTGCGGGGCATCGTCGGCGATCGCGTAGTAGTCGCCCTTGTCGGCGGTGAAGAGATGGCCGCCGATCGCGAGCCCGGTGGCGCCGTCCAGCGTGCCGGCGGCGATGCTGATGGTGCGGCCGTGGGACGGCTTCCAGAACAGGTTGCTGCCGCATTCGCCGCAGAAGCCGCGCTCCGCCTCGGGGGAGGAGCGGTACCAGCGCAGCGCGCGGTCGCTCTCCAGCACCAGGTTACCGGCGGCGCAGGCGGTGAAGGCGGCGTAATGGCCGGAGGTGCGGCGGCACTGGCCGCAATGGCAGGCCACCACCTGCCGCAGCGGGCCCGTCACCCGATAGCGCACGGCGCCGCACAGGCAGCCGCCGGTCTGGTCCGTCATCGCTCGCCTCCCTTCAGGATCAGGCGCCCAGGATGCTGCCTCTCGGCCGAGTCGATTGTGCGGGACCCGTCCCGCGATGTCGCAGCCGCGCCACCGCCATGTCGCGTCCGGCCTTGCCAAGCCTCGTTCCGCTTCCGATATTCGCCGGAGCCGTCCGGATCCCCCGGGCGGCGGACGTTCTCAGGGCGGGGTGGAAGTCCCCACCGGCGGTGATGGCATGACCCTTCGGGGCATGCACGAGCCCGCGAGCGCCTGCCGGGCGACCGGCAGGGTCAGCAGATTCGGTCAGAATCCGAAGCCGACGGTCACAGTCCGGATGAAAGAGAACGGGGACGAGGGCCGGGCGCAAACCCCGGCGCCCGATCCCGTATGCCCTGATTCTGGTCCGTTGCATGAGGATGACCATGAATCAGCAGTCTTCTTCCCGTACCGACGCGCCCCGCATCGCCTTCGTCCAGGCCTGCTGGCACCGCGACATCGTCGACCAGTGCAAGACCGCGTTCCTGGCGGAGATCGCCCGGGCGGGCGCTTCGGCCGCCGAGGTCGAGCTGTTCGAGGTGCCGGGCGTGTTCGAGATCCCGCTGCACGCCCAGCTGCTGGCCAAGAGCGGCCGCTACGACGCCATCATCGCCGCGGGCTTCATCGTCGACGGCGGCATCTACCGCCACGAATTCGTGTCGACCGCGGTGATCGACGCGCTGATGCGGGTGCAGCTCGACACCGAGGTGCCGGTGCTGTCCGCGGTGCTGACGCCGCAGCGCTTCCATGAGCATGAGACCCACGCCGCCTTCTTCCGCGAGCATTTTCTGGTCAAGGGCAAGGAAGCGGCGGAAGCCGCGCTCGTGACCGTCGCCGCGGTGGCGAAGCTGCGCAGCCAGGGTCTGCGCGCGGCGGCCTGACACCAAGCCGGCGGCTTGGGCCGGAGCCGCCCCCTCACCCGAAATCGCTGACGCGATTTCGACCCCTCCCCAAGGAGAGGTGTGGGGATGCGGCTCTTCTTTCCCCTCTCCTCGGGGAGAGGGAGGGGCCCAGCCCGCCAGGGCTGGGAGGGTGAGGGGGCTGGCTCCCCGATCAACTGTCCGCGACCCGCCCGAAGGCGATCCGGGCGATGCCGTAGCGGCGCTCGTCCAGCAGGTCGAGCCCGGGCACCGCCGGCTCGTCGGCCGCGGTCTCGGCCACCACCAGGCAGCCGGGCGCCAGCCAGCCGGCGGCGGAGAGCGCCCGGATCGCCGGCCCGACCAGCCCCTGACGATAGGGCGGGTCAAGGAACAGCAGTGTGGCCCGCGCCCGCGCCGGCGGCGGCTTCAGCGCGTCGGCGCGCAGGATATGGGCGCGCGCCGTCTCGCCCAGCGCCTCGGCGTTCCGGCGGGCGAAGCCCAGCGCCGCGGCCGAGCTGTCGAACAGCCAGGCCTCGGCGGCGCCGCGCGACAGCGCCTCGAAGGCCAGCGCCCCGGTGCCGGCGAAGGCGTCCAGCACGACGGCATCCGCCACCGCGTCGCCCTCGTCGGAACCGTATCCGGCATGGGCCAGGATGTTGAACACCGCCTCGCGCACCCGGTCGCTGGTCGGCCGGGTGGCGCGGTCCGGCGGGGCGGCGAGGACGCGGCCCTTATGACGGCCGGCGACGAGGCGCAGCGGCATGGCGGCTTGTGGGAGCGTTCGCAGGCTTGGTCGCCGGCTTGCGCTTCGGTTCCTCCTCGCGGGTCTCCAGCCAGCGGCCCAGCTGGTCGCGCAGCACCGAGGCCTTGACCTCCTCGGCCTGGCCCCTCTCCAGCGTTCCCAGCTGGAACGGGCCGTAGGCGATGCGGATCAGCCGGTTCACATTCAGGCCGATCGCCTCCATCACCTTCCGTACCTCGCGGTTCTTGCCCTCGCGCAGGGTGACGGTCAGCCAGGCGTTGCTGCCCTGCACCTTGTCCAGCGCCGCCTCGATCGGGCCGTAATGGACGCCGGAGACGGTGATGCCCTTGGCCAGTCCGGCCAGCTTCACCGGATCCGGGGTGCCGTGCACCCGTACGCGGTAGCGCCGCGGCCAGCCGGTGGCTGGCAGCTCCAGCCGGCGCGACAGCTCGCCGTCGTTGGTCAGCAGCAGCAGGCCCTCGCTGTTCAGGTCCAGCCGGCCGATCGAGACCACCCGCGGCAGCCCTTCCGGCAGGTTGTCGAACACGGTCTGCCGGCCCTGCGGGTCGGACCGGGTGGTCACCAGGCCGGCCGGCTTGTGATAGCGCCACAGCCGGGTGCGCTCGGCCTCGGGCACCGGCTGGCCGTCGACGGTCAGCACGGCCCCGGGCGGCACCACCACGGCCGGCGTGTCCAGCACCTTGCCGTCCAGCGCCACGCGGCCCTCGGCGATCCAGCGCTCGGCCTCGCGGCGCGAGCACATCCCGGCGCGCGCCAGCACCTTGGCGACGCGCTCACCTTCCTTCTCGGCGCCGTCCTTGAAGGTCGCTTTCGGCTTGGGCTTCGGGGTCTTGTCGTCGGTCTTGCTCATCGCCCTTGTCTAGCGCGAAGCGCCCGGCCAGGGTTAGCGCGAAACGCAAGGATCCGACCCGTGCCTGCCGAACCGCCAGCCCCGTCCTCCCTCGATCCGGCCGCCGACCCGGCCGAGGCTTATATGCGCCTGGCCCTGGACGAGGCGGCGGCGGCGGCCGCGCGCGGCGAGGTGCCGGTCGGGGCGGTGGTGGTCGAGGCCGCGACCGGCCAGGTGCTGGCCCGGGCCGGCAATCGGGTGGAGGAGCTGGCAGATCCGACCGCCCATGCCGAGGTGCTGGCGATCCGCGAGGCCGGGCGTCTGCGCGGCCGGCCGCGGCTGCCCGACTGCGACCTCTACGTCACGCTCGAGCCCTGCGCGCTCTGCGCCGGCGCCATCTCCTTCGCCCGAATCCGCCGGGTGGTCTTCGCGGCCCAGGACCCGAAGGGCGGCGCGGTGCTGCACGGCCCGCGCTTCTTCGAGCAGAAGACCTGCCACCACCGCCCGCAGGTAGAACAGGCGCCGGGCGCGGAGGAGGCGGGCGAGCTGCTACGCGCCTTCTTCCGGGCGCGGCGATAGTGGGTTTTGCACGGAGGGCGACGATGGATGAGGTGAGAATTCCCTATGCAGCCAGGCGAGATCCTGAGTCGATTGAGATGCTGCGGGTCTGGATCGCCGAACATGGCCTGCACTGCACCATCAGGATCGGCATCTACGAGGGGCGTGGCGATGTCGAGGAGGATGCCTGGGGCACCATTCTCGCCGACACCGCCCGGCACGTGGCGCGGGCGCTCGATCTGCAGGCGCCAGGACAGCACCCGGACGCTCTGGCGAAGATCCGGGCAAAATTCCTCGAGGAGCTCGATGATCCGACTTCGCCCATCCGCGGCAACTTCGCCGCTCACTAGCCCCTAAACCTCCGCCTCGCCCTTCAGCACCGGGATGCAGCCACCGCCGACGGTGGAGCGGATGCCGTCCGCGGCGCGGCGGGCGGCCACGCGCAGCAGGCTCGGGCGGCCCATCTCCACGCCCTGGACGATCTCGGCCTGTCCCGCATCGGCGCCGGACAGCGAGAGCAGGAGGGCGCCGAGCGTGGCGTTGGCGCTGCCGGTCGCCGGGTCCTCATAGGTGCCGGAGAGCGGCGCGAACATCCGGGCGCGGAGGTGGGCGCCGCCCGGCGCCGCGATGTCCGGGGCCGCCGGGTCGCGGGCGTAGAGATGCAGCGACAGGCGCCGCTCCACCTTCGGGAACTCCTCCTGGGTGCGGCGGAAGGCAGCGACGTCCGGCACGGCGCGGGTCAGCGCCTCGCCGGTCACCTCGGCCAGCACGAACGGGATGCCGACCGAGGCCAGCACCGGCTGGTGCGCCCGGGTGACGATGTCGGAGGGCGCCAAGCCGACGCAGGACGCGATCGCCTCGGCCGGCAGCTCCATCAGGGTCGACAGCGGTTGCGGCGCGGCGATCACGGCGCCGGTCACAGCCCCGGTCGCGTCGCGCTCGACCCGCACCTCGACCAGCCCGGACAGCTCCTCGAAAATCAGCACGCCGTCGCGGTCCAGCCCGTGCCGGGCCAGGACGCAGCCGGTGCCGACATTGGGATGGCCGGCGAAGGGCATCTCGTAGGTGCGGTTGAAGATCCGCACCCGCGCCGTGTGCGCCGGGTCCTCCGGCGGCAGCACGAAGGTCGTCTCGCTCAGGTTGAACTCGGCGGCCAGCGACTGCATCTCGTCGTCGGACAGGCCGCGCGCATCCGGGAACACCGCCAGTTGATTGCCGCCGAAGCGGCGGTCGGTGAACACGTCGACGGTCTCGAAGGCGAAGCGGCGCATGGCGTCCTCCTGTCGGCTCAAGGCCCCGAGTCTTGACATGGCTTAGCACCTTGGCAAAGTGCCGAAATGTATCCAGCCAATCTCTTCCGTGCCCTGGCCAATGAGCGCCGCCTGCAGATCCTGGAGTGGCTGAAGGATCCGCGCGCGCATTTCCCGCCGCAGGTCGACGGCGACCTGGTCGAGGACGGGGTCTGCGGCCTGTTCATCGCCGACAAGCTCGGCATCAGCCAGCCGACCCTGAGCGAGCATATGCGCGTCCTGGTCCAGGCCGGCCTCGTGGTGCCGAAGCGGATCAAGCAATGGACCTTCTACAAGCGCGATGAGGAGCGGATCCGCGCGGCGCGGGCGATGCTTGAGACGCTGTGAGGCTTTCCGCCGGGCGTTCCCGCCCCTATCCTTTGGCCCGACCCGCAGCGAAGACCGACCGATGTTCCAGACCGCACGCCCCGACCCCTCCCTGCCGAAGCCGGCGCTGTATCGAGAGCTGCTCGACCAGGCGAAGGGGCTGTTCGCCGGCGAGACCGACGCCATCGCCAATGCCGCGAATCTCTCGGCCCTGATCTTCCATGGCCTGCCGGACCTGAACTGGGCCGGCTTCTATCTGATGCGCGGCGGGGAGCTGGTGCTGGGGCCGTTCCAGGGCAAGCCGGCCTGCATCCGCATCCCGCTCGGCCGCGGCGTCTGTGGCACGGCGGCGGAGCGGCGGCAGCCGGTGCTGGTGCCGGACGTGCATGCCTTCCCCGGCCACATCGCCTGCGACGCCGCTTCACGGTCGGAACTGGTGGTGCCGCTGCTGCGCGACGGGACGGTGCTGGGCGTGCTCGACCTCGACAGCCCGCTGCCCGGCCGCTTCGACGCCGAGGACCAGGCCGGCATCGAGGCGCTGGCCGCGCTCTGGGTCACCGCCAGCGCGATCTGACGGCTCGTACCGGCAGCCCGAAATACATTCCCGTCATGGCGAGCCCCGCCCCTTACGCCTATTGGGGGGCGTGGCCATCCAGGGCGGCTCGCACCGGCCCCCTGGATGGCCACGGCGCTGCGCGCCTCGCCATGACGGAGAAGGGCCTGGAGGGTTGCGCGTAAAGACCGTTCAGCCCTTATCGTAGCGGATCTCGATCACCTCGGCGGTCTCGATGCCCGCCGGGGTGCGGACCTCGACCACGTCGCCCTCCTGCGCCCGCATCAGGGCGCGGGCGAGGGGAGAGATCCAGCTGATCTCGCCCTCCTCCGGCCGGGTCTCGTCGATGCCGACGATGCGCACCGTGCGCTCGCGGTCCTGGCCGTCGACATAGGTGACCGTGGCGCCGAAATAGACCCGGTCGCGGTTGGTCTGGCGCGCCGGGTCGACCACCTCGGCGATCTCCAGCCGCTTGGTCAGGAACCGCACCCGCCGGTCGATCTCGCGCAGCCGCTTCTTGCCGTAGATGTAGTCGCCGTTCTCCGACCGGTCGCCGTTGCCGGCGGCCCAGGACACCACCTCGACCACCTTCGGCCGCTCGACCCGCCACAGCTGCTTCAGCTCGTCCTGCAGCCGCTGGAAGCCCTCCGGCGTGATGTAGTTCTTCGACCCCGCAGGCAGAGGCGCCGGCGCGTCGTCCAGCTCCTCTTCGGAGTCGGTCTCTTTAGTGAAAGCCTTGCTCATCGGAACACTGTAGCACTGTGTGTAGATTGGGTTCGCCTCGACAAACCCAACATCTATGGCGATTTGGCTTCGGGGACGATGAATTCGGCCTCTTCGGACCATGTGCCTTCAAGAGCCGATTCCTCGGGATCGGACGCGATGGCACGATCGATCTCTGCATCCGAAAGCGCTCGGACACAGCTCCAATCGGTCTGTCCCTGACCGCGGTCATCCAGCGTGGTCGTGATGATCTTTGGCGTCATGACCCGATCATACACTCGGAACGACAGCATTGCAGGTCGGTCAGAGTTCTTCCGGTCTCGGCTTTCGAACACGATGGACGAAGGCCGGATCAGCCACACCGCATGCACGGTAGTTCCGCTGCGCATCCCTGAGGCTCAGCGAGCCATTGGGTCCACCCCGGACGACATCGGCATCGTGCTCGTCCTGTCCGTCATCCTCCCACCAGCAGACCGGACAGATTTCGAAGGCGGCGCGCCCCCGCAACGTCCTGCAGCCGCAGCAGGGGCATCTGTAGGTCGGCCGGTCCTGGGTCGGCTCCGAGACGTTCCGGAAGCTCACACCGCAATATCCCTTCGGCAGAAGCCCTCAGGCCAGTCGATGCGGTCGACCGCCTGATAGGCGCGGGCGCGCGCCTCGGCGATGTCGCTCCCCAGCGCTGTCACCGCCAGCACACGGCCGCCCTGGGCGGTGACGGTGCCGTCGGTCTCCGCCTTCGTGCCGGCGTGGAACACGATGGTGCCGGGCACCTGCCCGGCCTGGTCGAGCGCCTGGATCGTGCTGCCCTTCTGATACGCGCCCGGATAGCCCTTCGCCGCCATCACCACCGTCACCGCCGCCTCCATCCGCCAGCGCAGGGTCAGGTGGCGCAGCTCGCCGTCGGCCGCGGCGATCAGGGCGGTGAGGAGGTCCGAGTTCAGCCGCGGCAGCAGCGTCTCGCATTCCGGGTCGCCGAAGCGGACATTGTGCTCGATCAGCTGCGGCCCGCGCTCGGTCAGCATCAGCCCGGCGAACAGGATGCCGCGGAACGGCGTGCCCTCGGCCTCCATGGCCTTGAGGGTCGGCTGCACGATCTCGGCCATGATCCGGGCCTCGAGCTCCGGCGTCGCCAGCGGGTGCGGCGAGACAGCGCCCATGCCGCCGGTGTTCGGTCCCTCGTCGTGGTCGAAGGCGCGCTTGTGGTCGCGGGCGGTGGCCAGCGGCAGGGCGGTCTCGCCGTCGCACAGGGCGAAGAAGCTCAGCTCCGGCCCGGTCAGGCATTCCTCGACCACGATCGAGGCACCCGCGGCGCCGAAGCCGCCCTCGGTCAGCATCGCATCGACGGCGGCCTGGGCCTCCTCGACCGTCCCGGCCACCACCACGCCCTTGCCGGCGGCCAGGCCGTCGGCCTTGACCACGATCGGCGCGCCCTCGGCGGCGATATAGGCCTTGGCCGCAGCCGCGTCGGTGAAGCGGCGGTAGCGGGCGGTCGGGATGCCGTATTTCGCGCACAGGTCCTTGGTGAAGCCCTTCGACCCCTCCAGCGCCGCGGCGGCGGCGGTCGGCCCGAAGGCCTTGATTCCGGCCTCGGTCAGCCGGTCCACCAGCCCCGCCACCAGCGGCGCCTCCGGCCCCACCACGGCGAAGTCGATCGCGTTCTCCTGGGCGAAGGTCACCAGCCCGTCCACATCCTCGGCCGCGATCGGCACGCAGGTTGCCTCCTGGGCGATGCCGGCATTGCCGGGCGCGCAGTAGAGGGTATCGCAGAGGGGGGAGGCGGCGATCGCCCAGGCCAGGGCATGTTCGCGGCCGCCGCCGCCGACCAGAAGGATGCGCATGAAACCAGACCCGATATCTTGCTAGGGTGGCCGCGGTTTAGCACGAACACCGGGCCGATGACCGAGCAAAACGCGAATACCCCCCGCACCGGCTCCAACCTGCCGGAATTCACCATCGCCGAGCTGACCGGCGCCCTGAAGCGCACGATCGAGGGCGAATTCGGCTTGGTGCGAGTCCGCGCCGAGATCGGCAAGGTCACGGTGCCGCGCTCCGGCCACGTGTACCTGACGCTCAAGGACGACAGCTGCACCCTCGAATCGGTGATCTGGAAAGGCCAGCTGCCGCGGCTGATGGTGCGGCCGGAGCAAGGGATGGAGGTGGTCTGCACCGGCCGGCTGACCGTCTACGGCTCGCGCTCGCAGTACCAGATGGTGATCGAGCAGATGGAGCTGGCGGGCGAGGGCGCCATCCTCAAGATGCTGGAGGAGCGCCGCCGCCGCCTCGCCGCCGAAGGCCTGTTCGAGGCCGCGCGCAAGCGGGCACTGCCTTTCCTGCCGGCCGTGATCGGCGTCGTCACCTCGCCGACCGGCGCGGTGATCCGCGACATCCTGCACCGCCTGTCCGACCGCTTCCCGCGCCATGTCCTGGTCTGGCCGGTGGCGGTGCAGGGCGACACGGCGGCGGGGCAGGTGGCGGCGGCGATCGAGGGTTTCAACGCGCTGCCGAAGGGGGGCCCGGTGCCGCGGCCGGACCTGCTGATCGTCGCCCGCGGCGGCGGCAGCCTGGAAGACCTGATGCCATTCAATGAGGAGATCGTGGTGCGCGCCGCCGCTTCCAGCGCCATCCCGCTGATCTCCGCCGTCGGGCACGAGACCGACACGACACTGATCGACTATGCCGCCGACCGCCGCGCCCCGACCCCGACCGCGGCGGCGGAGATGGCGGTGCCGGTCCGGGCCGAGCTGCTGGGCCGCGTTCTGGATTGCTCACGCCGCCTCGAAGCCGGCACGGCTCGGCTGTTCGGCGAGCATCGCACCCGGCTCGACGCGCTGCGCCGCGGCCTCGGCGACCCGGCGCGGCTGATCGAGACCGCGATGCAGCGGCTGGACGACCGCGGCGAGCGGCTGGATCGTGCCGCGCTCGGCCGGATCGAGCGGTGCCGCGCCTGGCTGGCCGAGCTCGGCGCCCGGCTGCCGCATCCGCGCCGCCAGGTGGCGGAGACGGCACGGCATCTGGTCCAGCTCGGTGACCGCCTGGTCGCCTGCGGCAGCCGTCTGACCCACCGCCCGGCCGAACGCTTCCACGCCCTGTCCGGCCGCTTCGGGCCGGAGCCGGTGCTGCGCGCCCTGGCTGATCGCGATGCGCGCCTGGCCGCCGCCGGGCGGCTGCTGGAAAGCTACTCCTATGTCGACGTGCTGCGCCGCGGCTACGCCCTGGTGCTGGACCCGGCGACCGGCCATGCCCTCGGCTCGGCGCAGGAGGCGACGCCCGGCCGGGCCGTGACCCTCCGCTTCCAGGACGGCGAGGCGCCGGCCGTGATCGGCGGCGGCAAGCCGCACCGGCCCGCCCGCGCACCGGACCCGAAGCCGGAGCAGGGGACGCTGCTGTAGGCAGTTACGCCCGTTCCGCGAGCGCCCAGCGGCGTGGCAGATCGAGCCAGCGGACCAGCCGCAGCCTGGCGGAGCCCAGCTCCTCCGCCATCTGCGCGTCGTCGATCAGCTCGTGGGTGTAGCTCTGCATCCACACCGCATCGGCCGCTTCCGACCGAAGGGTGATGTGGGCGAGGCGGCCGTCGTGCCGCACCGATTCGATGACATGTCGGATGCCCGCTTCCTCTCCGGCCGGCCCGGGCTGCAGCGTCGCGAAGATGTCGGGGTTGCGCCGCTCGATCAGCACGGCGCCGCCAGGCAGGACGTGACGTCGGCAAGACGCGAGCAGCGCAGCACGCGTCCGGGGATCGGGAAAGTTGATCAGGGTGCTGCCCAGCAGCACCGCATCGAAGGTCCGGCCGAGGTCGAGCTCCTCGATGTCGGCCAACACCGTCTCAGCCCCGCGGATATGGGTCAGCATCTCGGCGGAGTTGTCGACCGCGGTCACGGCATAGCCGCGCGCGACCAGGGGATGGGTGACGCGGCCCGGCCCCGAGCCCAGCTCCAGGATCGAGCCGCCGGCCGGGACCACGGCGGCGACGATCTCCGGCTCGTCATCTGGCAGCAGGCGCCGGTACAGCTCCACGGCGCAGCCATCCTGGGTACGCGGGCCCGGCCCGGTGCCGGTGAATCGGATCTGGGATGGCATCTCGGGCCTCTTCAAGATCAGTGCTCCGCCGGAAATGGCGATGACGGTGTGGCCCTTGAAGGCTTCGCTGCGGCTTGAGCTCGGCCCACCGCCGCATTTTTTGCGAGGCATGTCGGCTGCGGGCATACTCCGTCGTCCTCGGGAGGAAGAAGGAAACACCCGGATGCTGTATGCCGTCCTCTGCTACCATAACGAAGCCGTGACCGAGGCCTGGAGCAAGGCCGAAGACGACGCCGTCATGGCCCGGCTGGCCGCGGTGCAGGAGCCGCTGGCCCGGCAGGGCAAGATCGGGCCCGTGGCCCGGCTCCTGCCGACCACCGCCGCCACCACCCTGCGCGCCGGCGCGGGCGAGCCGGTGGTGATCGACGGCCCCTTCGCCGAGACGAAGGAGCAGCTTCTGGGCTTCTACACCTTCGACTGCGCCTCGCTGGACGAGGTGCTGGACATCGTGCGCGACCTCGCGCGTGCCAATCCCGGGGGATCCTACGAGATCCGCCCGATCCGCATCTTCAAGCCTGGGACAGCCGGATCATGACCGACCTCGCCTGGATCGACGCGGCCTTCGCCTCCGCCCGCCCCCAGGCGCTCGGCGCGCTGCTGCGCTATTTCCGCGACCTCGACACGGCGGAGGAGGCGTTCCAGGAGGCCTGTCTTCGGGCGCTGAAGACCTGGCCACAGAAGGGCCCGCCGCGCGACCCGGCCGCCTGGCTGATCTTCGTCGGCCGCAACGCCGCGCTCGACGGGGTGCGCCGCGGCCGGAAGCACGAGCCGCTGCCGCCGGACGAGGTGCTGTCCGATCTCGAGGATGCCGAGAGCGACCTGGCCGAGCGGCTGGACGGCGCCGAATACCGCGACGACATCCTGCGGCTCTTGTTCATCTGCTGCCATCCCGACTTGCCGGCGACGCAGCAGATCGCGCTGGCGCTGCGCATCGTCTCCGGCCTCTCGGTCAGGCAGATCGCCCGCGCCTTCCTGGTGGGCGAGAGCGCGATGGAGCAGCGCATCACCCGGGCCAAGGCCAAGGTCGCCAATGCCGGCGTGCCGTTCGAGACGCCGGGCGCCGTGGAGCGGGCGGAGCGGCTGGCCGCCGTCGCCGCGATGATCTACCTGGTCTTCAACGAGGGCTATTCCGCCGCCAACAGCGAGGAGGCGCCGCTGCGCGCGCCGCTGTGCGACGAGGCGATCCGGCTGGCCCGGCTGCTGCTGCGGCTGTTCCCGGCCGAGCCGGAGATCATGGGCCTGACCGCGCTCCTGCTGCTCCAGCACGCCCGCGCGCCGGCGCGGTTCGACGCCGACGGCTGCATCGTGCTGCTGGAGGACCAGGACCGCAGCCTGTGGAACCGCGCCATGATCGCCGAGGGGCTGGCGCTGATCGACAAGGCGATCCGCCACCGCCGGCCCGGCCCCTATCAGGTGCAGGCGGCGATCGCGGCGCTGCACGCCCGGGCGGCGCGGCCGCAGGACACCGACTGGGCCCAGATCGACATGCTGTACGCCACGCTGGAGCGGCTGCAGCCCTCGCCCGTGGTCACGCTCAACCGCGCGGTCGCGGTGGCGAAGCTGCACGGGCCGCAGGCGGCGCTGGAGATGATCGAGCCGCTGGCGGGGCGCCTGTCCGGCTATTTCTACTTCTTCGGGGTCCGGGGCGCGCTGCTGCAGCAGCTCGGCCGGTTCGGCGAGGCGCGCACCGCCTTCAACCAGGCCATCGCGCTGGCCAACACCGCGGCCGAGGCCGCCCATATCCGGCTGCATCTCGACCGGCTGCAGCAGGATGGGACCGCTGACGCCCGCTGAGGCCGGAAAATTTTCGAAACCGCTGTCGGCGCCGCTCTGGCCCGTCCGTCCTTGAGGCAGGCCTGCAGCATCCGCCGCGGCGCAAAGGAGCAACCAGGAGGAAGTCATGGCTCAGACGACAGATCACGCAGCTCCCCCGGTCCTCGGCGGCTTGGTCGCCTATGTGAACGTCGAAGGGGCGCTGAAGGCCGCCGAGTTCTACGAGAAGGCCTTCGGCGCGAAGACGGTCTATTCGGTGCCGCCGGACGAGAAGGGCCGGACCATGCATGTCCATGCCCACGTCAACGGCAGCTCGCTGATGATCTCCGATTTCTATCCGGAGCATGGGTTCGCGTTCGAGCCGCCGCAGGCCTTCACCCTGCAGCTCATTCTCAAGGCGGACGAGATCGACGCCTGGTGGAAGCGGGCGGTCGATGCCGGGTGCACGATCGAGGTGCCGCTGGACGTGATGTTCTGGGGCGACCGCTGGGGCCGGCTGAAGGACCCGTTCGGCATCGCCTGGGCGATGAACGCACCGGTCAAATCGTAGGAGCCGTCCGGTGAGACGCCGGCGGAAGGGCATGCGCCTTTCCGTCGGCCTTCCGTGATGCGATGGAGGAAGAGATGACCAGCCAGCATGACAGCGAAGCCGAGATCCGCGCTCTGATCGAGGAACGCGCGGCGGCGCTGCGCCGCAAGGACGCCAAGGGCTTCGTCGCCCGCCAGGCCGCCGATTACTCCCTCTACTCCCTCTACTCCATGGGGTCGCCGCTGGCAGCCGACCAAGCGAACGTCGAGGACGTGGACGCCTGGTTCGCCACCTGGCGGGGGCCGCTCGGCTATGAGGTCCGCGATCTCGACATCGTGGCCGACGGCGACGTCGCCTTCTGCCGCGGCTTCGCCCGGATGAGCGGCACCAAGACCGACGGCGAGACGGTCGATCTCTGGTTCCGCCTCACCCTCGGCCTGCGCCGGACCGCCGAGGGCTGGACCATCGTGCACGAGCACGAATCCGTGCCCTTCTACATGGACGGCAGCCTGCGGGCCGCGGTGGATCTGAAGCCCTGAGGCCGGCGGCTTTGGACACGGCCGGCTGAAAGACCCATTCGGCGTCGCCTGGGCGATGAACGCGCCGGTCCAATCGTAGGGAGCCGTTCGGCGAGACCCTGGCGGGAGGGCGCGCGCCTTTCCGCCGGCTTTCCGTTTCGGACATCGTTCCGGCCCTGTCGGATGCATGGGCGCTGCTTCGTCCTCTGGACAGGCATCCGAATCCCGGATGCAGATGGAGGAAGAGATGACCAGCCAGCACGACAGCGAAACCCCGATCCGCGCCCTGATCGAGGAGCGCGCGGCGGCACTGCGCCGCAAGGACGCCAAGGGCGTCGTCGCCTGCCAGGCCGCCGATTATGTCCTTTACTCCCTGGCGCCGCCGCTGCGGACGATCGACTCGGGGGCCGAGGGGCTGGAGGCCTGGTTCGCGACCTGGAAGGGGTCGATCGGGTACGAGATCCACGACCTCGGCATCGCCGTCGACGGTGCCGTCGCCTTCGGCCACGGTTTCGCCCGGATGAGCGGCACCAAGACCGACGGCGAAAACGTCGATCTCTGGTTCCGCCTTACCCTCGGCCTGCGCCGGGCCGCCGAGGGCTGGACCATCGTGCACGAGCACGAATCGGTGCCCTTCTACATGGACGGCAGCCTGCGGGCGGCGGTGGACCTGAAGCCCTAGACGCCGGCGGCTTCGGACGAGGCCTGGCGCCCAGAGGTCTCGGCGTCCACCCCGACGGCACCGATCAGCGCATCGAGCAGGCCGGGGAAGCGGGCGTCGAGATCCTCGCGCCGCAGCGACAGCAGGTTCTCCCGGCCGGAGGGGCGCTGCCAGATAACGCCGCTGTCGCGCAGCACCCGCCAGTGATGGGTCAGGGTGGATTTCGACACGCCCTGCAGCACCGTGCCGCAGGCGTGCTCGCCGCCCTGCGCCAGGACGCGGATCACGGTGAGCCGCATCGGATGGCCCAGCGCAGCCAGGACGTTCTCCAGCCGGATCTGGTGGCGCTCGGGATGCTGCGGCGTGATCATGCCGCATAGATAGGCGACGATACGCGTACAGTCAAACCGTCACCCTGCAGGTGAGGCACGTTTCAGCGCTGATCGTACGAAAATTCTAGTACTGTTCAACAGTACGATAATCTGCGTACAGTCGGACCGAATCGAATCCGACATGGAGTTCCGATCCGATGTCCGCATCCGTTTCCGCCGAGGCCGGCGGGCACCGTTCGCTCGGCTGGAGCCTGGCCGTCCTGGCCTTCGCGCAGCTGATCTTCGCGCTCGACCTCAACATCGTGTTCGTGGCCCTGCCGGAGATCGGCGCCGGCCTCGGCTTCTCCGAGCAGTCGCTGCAATGGGTGGTCAGCGCCTACACCGTGTTCTGTGGCGGCTTCTTGCTGTTCGGCGGCCGCGCCGCCGACCTGTTGGGCCAGCGCCGGATGTTCGTGCTCGGCCTCGTCCTCTACGCCGCCTCGTCGCTGGTCGGCGGGCTGGCCTGGAGCCCGGGCGTGATCGTCGTCGCCCGCGCCGTGCAGGGCATCGGCGGGGCGATCCTGTTCCCGGCCACGCTGTCCCTGGTCAACCGACTGTTCGAGGAGGGGCCCCGGCGCAACCGGGCGCTCGCGGTCTGGGGCGGCGCCGGCGCCAGCGGGCTGACCCTGGGATCCCTGCTCGGTGGCGTGCTGACCAACGATTTCGGCTGGCCGGCGGTGTTCTTCGTCAATGTCCCGCTGGCCGGGATCGTCGCCCTCGCCGCCCTGGCGGTGATCCCGCGCGACCCGCCGCGTGCCGCCCGCCGCAGCTTCGACCTGCCCGGCGCCCTCACCGTCACCGCCGGCGTCACGCTTCTGGTCTATGTCCTGGTGCAGGGGCCGGAGACGGGCTGGGACGCGACCCCGATCGTCGCCGCCGCCGTGCTCTCGGCCGTCCTGCTGGCGGCCTTCGTGCTGATCGAGACCCGCAGCGCCGACCCGCTGATGCCGATGCGGCTGTTCCGCAACCGCAGCCTGGTCGCGGGCATGACGATCACCTTCATCTATATGGGCAGCTTCGGCGCGCTGCCCTATTTCCTGACCGTGCTGTTCCAGACCGTGATGGGCTTCAGCGCGCTCGAGACCGGCCTCGCCTTCATCGTGCCGTCGCTCGCCATCGCCGCCGGCACCCAGCTCGGCGAGCGCCTGGCCACCAAGCTGACCACGCGCAGCACGCTGCTGCTCGGGTCGGCGATCGGCGTGGTCGGCACCGTCGCGATCGGCCTCGAAACCACGGCCGGCTATGCCGCGCTGGTGCCCGGCCTGATTGTCTCCGGCATCGGCCAGGGCATCGTCTGGACCGGAATGTGGATCGCCTCCGCCTCCGGCGTCGCGACGGAGGAGCAGGGCGTGGCCTCCGGCATGGCCTCGACCACGCTCAACATCGGCAACGCCATCGGTCTCGCCATCCTGATCGCCATCGCCAATGCCGGGATCGCAGGGCAGGAGGGCGAGGCGCTGCGCCTCGCCGTCGCCGACGGCACCCGCCTCGCCTTCCATCTCTCCGTCCTCGGCATCGTGCTCGGCGGGCTGACAGCGCTGGCCCTGCCGCGGCGGGCCCGCGGCGCGGCGGTGCAGGTGGCGGCGTAAACACGGGAGGGGCGTGCGGCAGGCTGGATCGCTACTTCACGCCCCAGATCCGCCCCTGGTCGACGATCCACGTCCTCTTGTCCGTGGTCATGATTAGCAGCGGCAGGCGGTAAAGGAGGTTGACGAAGATATGGGTCTCGGTCGGCGTCGGTGATTGCAGCTCGGTGATGAAGTTGAATTTCGGAGTGTAACCGGGGACGGATTTAAAGCGAGGCGCCAGGCAGGTCTTCGTCAGATTCTCCGATGACAGGATCTGCTTGCCATCCGCGCTCACCAAGGTGCGGTGATGACCGCCCAACATTCTGAGATCGGGATCTGTGGTGGCGACCAGGAGATAGACGAGCCAGTTCCGGCTTCCGGGATCGCGGAAGACCACGGGATTGTAAGGCGGCGGGCACAGCGGAACGAAGCTGGACATCGCCAGCTGACGGGCGGCGAGCTGGACGGATTGGTCCGGCGTCAGCGCCGAAGTCCTCGGCCGCGTCATGGCGACGGCCCGGCCGTCTTCGTCGACGGTCACATCATAGGCCGCTTCGAACCGGTCACCCCTCTGCCAGAGGAAGCGGACCAGCACGCCGGAGCCGCCCGACGTGTCCGTCACCCAGCCCCGTATCCGGTCGGTCTGCGGGTTCACCCCCTCGGCGAGGAGAAGATCCGTCGCCCGCGCCGCGGCGTTGTCGAGGACGTAGATGGTGCGGCCGAGCGTCTCGATCCGCCGGATCTCCGGCGAGGCCTGAGGACTCAGGCCGGAGCCTGCGATCCCTGTCGCCGCGGCCTGGCCGCCCGTGCCCGGCGGAGTCGTGCTGTTGCAGCCGGCCAGGACGGCCAGCAGGACGAGCGGCAGCGCCATGCGCTGCAGCGATGTGGTGGTCTCGATCATCTGGTCCCCCCTGTGCCGCCAGCATGCCGCGTCCCACGGCGGCGGCCAAGGGCGGGCCTACTCCTTCACCGCGGCGATCGCGCCGTTGCCGACCAGCCAGCGCTTGCCGTCCGCGGTCAGCACGATCAGCGGCAGGTCCTGGCGCAGGCTGAGGAAGACGTGCAGCTCGGTCGGGATCGGCGAGTCCGGCTCCGCCACCGCGAAGGCGACGGCCGGATGGCCCTCGGCCGTGCGCTCGCCGGCCAGGCAGGAGGGGGGCGGCAGGCGGCCGCCGGACAGGATGCGGCCGCCGTCCGGGCTGACCAGGAAGCGGAAATGGCCGCCGACCATGAACACGCCCGGGTCGGTCGCCGTGGCCAGGGCATAGACCCGCCAGTTGCGGGTGCCAGGGTCGCGGAACGCGACCGGCCGGTAGGTCTTGGAGCAGGGCTGGTCCAGCCGCCCCAGCGCCAGCTCCTCGGCGGCGAACTGGGCGGCCTGGTCCGGCGTCAGCGGCGCGCCGTCGCGGCGGGCGAGGGTGGGCGTGCCGCCGCCGGCGTCGACGGTGACGTCGTAGGCGGCCTCCGGTCCTCGGCCGCCCCGGCGCACGAAGCGGACCAGGATGCCGTTCGCCGCCGGCTCGGTCACCCAGCCGACGACGCCGCCGGCCTGCGGATCGATGCCGTTCCGGCGCAGCGTGGCGCTGGCCAGGGCGGCGGCGCCGTCGATGACGTAGATCTGGCGGCCCAGGGTCGCGGCCCGGCGGAACTCCGGCCCAGTCTGCGGCACCACCTGCGTCGGCAGGGCCTGGCCGGCGGGCGGGGCGGCCTGGCCGGGCGTGCCCTGCTGGGCCATCACCGCCGCTCCCGGGAAGAGCAGGGCGGCGGCCACCGTCAGCAGGGCGGGCGGCCCGAGGCGGCGGCGAAGGGCGATCGGGTCCTGGCGCATGCTGTCTCCGCTGTGACCGGGGGCACCATGCCGCGTCGCGCGGGCGGGGCCAACCCCTGGCCTGCCGCGAGGGCGTCGAAACGGCGACTGATCCGAGCGTTGCCCTGTTTCTCTCGTATGAACGCCAACTTCGAGGAGAGACGACCATGGCGACCCGAAACCTCGAACAGGATATCGATGCCCTGACCCGCACGCTCGCCGAGCTGCGGTCGGAGATCGGCGCGCTGGCCGGCGATGCCGCGCGGGACGCGGTCGATGCCGGACGGCGGGGCGCCCGCCGCGTCGGCCGAGCGGCGGACGTCGCCGCCGAAGGGATCCAGGGCCAGGTCGCAGAGCGGCCGCTGACCAGCGTCGGCCTGGCCTTCGCCGCCGGCCTGGCGATCGGCCGCTTCCTGGTGCGCTGAGGCCGGCGGCCCGGAACTTCCGGCATCCGGGCGTCGTTCCCTGACCGGTCCGTCCCGGATCGGTTTTCCCCCCATCCTCGAGGAGAAACCCATGATCGCGCGCATCTTTCTCATCGCCGGCCTGCTGACCGCGGGCCTCGGCATGGCCGCCTGCGAGAACACCGTCCGCGGCTTCGGCCAGGACACCAGGGAAGCCGGCCAGGGCATCGAGCAGTCGGTCCCGCCCGAGCGGCAGACGACGCAGCCGCAACCGATGCAGTGACCGGCCGGCCCGGGCGGATGGGCCCACCCGCCCGGGCGCCCTGATCCCCGCCCGACGCCCGAAGGATCCCGCCGCGCATGGACCTGCTCCGGATCATCATCGCCATCCTGCTGCCGCCGTTGGGGGTGTTCCTCCAGGTCGGCTTCGGCGGGCATTTCTGGCTCAACATCCTGCTGACGTTGCTGGGCTACATCCCGGGCATCGTCCATGCGGTCTGGGTGATCGCGAAGAAATAGGCCGGCGGCACTGGAATCCCGGTGGCCGATCGGAGAGGCTGGCGCGGTCGACCGCTCGATCGGAGGTGCCACCATGCCCAGCATCAGGACCGCCCCTTACGGCTTCTGGAGATCGCCGATCACCTCCGACCTGATCGTGGCGCAATCGATCGGCCTGTCCGAGGTGCGGCTGGACGGCGACGTGATCTGGTGGCTGGAGAGCCGGCCGCAGGAAGGCGGCCGCAGCGTGCTGATGCGGCGGGCGCCGGACGGGTCGGTCGCCGAGGTCAGCCCGCCCGGGGTCAATGTCCGCACCCGGGTGCATGAATATGGCGGCGGCGCCTGGACCGTGGCCGACGGCACCCTGTTCTTCTCCAACGACCGCCCCGGCGCCGCGGGCGGGCCGCCGGACCGCCGGCTGTACCGCCAGGCGCCGGGAAAGGCACCGGTCCCGGTCACCCCGGCGACCGAGGCCGGAGGCGGCGAATGGCGCTTCGCCGATGGGCTGATCGATCCGCGCCGGCGCCTCTGGATCGGCGTCGGCGAGCATCACCGGCCCGGCCGGGCCCATCCCGACAACATGATCGTCGCGGTGCCGCTGGAGGGCGATGCCGCCGGCAGCATCCGCATCCTGGCGCAGGGCCACGACTTCTTCGCCTCGCCGCGACTGTCGCCCGACGGCAGCCGGCTGGCCTTCCTGGCCTGGGACCATCCGAACATGCCCTGGGTCGAGACCACGCTCTATGTCGCCGAGCTCGCCGCCGACGGCCTGCCGTCCCGGCCGCCGCAGGCGCTGGCGGGCGGGGCGGGTGAATCGGTGTTCCAGCCGGAATGGTCGCCGGACGGGCGCTGGCTGGTCTTCGTCGCCGACCGCTCCGGCTGGTGGAACCTGTATCGCTGCGACGGGCGCGGCTGCCCGGCCGAGGCGGTGCTGCCGATGGCGGCCGAGTTCGGCCAGCCGCAATGGGTGTTCGGCATGTCGACCTACGCCTTCTCGGGCCCTCGCCGCCTGCTGTGCAGCACCATCGAGGGCGGCCTCGGCAAGCTCGGCTTCGTCGATCTCATGACCGGCGCCCTGACCCCGATCGACCTGCCCTACACCGATATCAGCTCGGTCCGCGCGAATGAGCGGGTGGCGGTGTTCCGCGCCGGCTCGCCGCGCGACGCCGCGCAGATCGTCCGGCTCGACCTCGCCACGCTGCGCCGGGAGGTGCTGAAACGGTCGACCGAGATCGGCGAGGACCCGGCGCTGCGCGGCTATTTCGCCGAGGCGCGGCCCGTGGAATTCCCGACCGCGGGCGGCCGGACGGCCCACGGCCTGTACTATCCGCCGACCAGCCCGGACCATGCGGCGCCCGAAGGCGACGTGCCGCCGCTGGTGGTGGAGATCCATGGCGGGCCGACCGCCGCCGCCTCCTCGACCCTCAATCTCGGCATCCAGTACTGGACCAGCCGCGGCATCGCCGTGCTGGACGTCAATTACGGCGGCAGCACCGGCTACGGCCGCGCCTATCGCGACCGGCTGCACCTGTCCTGGGGCGTGGTCGACGTGCAGGACGCCGTCGCCGGGGCCAAATACCTGGCGTCCCAAGGGCTGGCCGACCCCGCCCGGTCGGTGATCACCGGCGGCAGCGCCGGCGGCTACACCGCGCTGGCGGCCCTGGCCTTCGACACCTGGTTCGCCGGCGGCGCCAGCCATTTCGGGGTCAGCGACGCCGCCGCCCTGGCCCGCGACACGCATAAGTTCGAGTCGCGCTATCTCGACTGGCTGATCGGCCCCTATCCGCAGGAGGCCGAGCGGTACCGCGAGCGGTCGCCGCTGTACCACGCCGACAGGCTGTCGAAGCCGGTGATCTTCTTCCAGGGCGAGGAGGACGAGGTGGTGCCGCCGAACCAGACCGAGGCGATGGTCGAGGCGCTGCGCGCCAAGGGCCAGCCGGTCGGCTACGTCCTGTTCGCAGGCGAGCAGCATGGCTTCCGCAAGGCGGCCAATATCCAGCGCGCCCTGGACGGCGAGCTGGCCTTCTACGCGGTGGGGATCTTCAAGACCGGGCTGGCTTTCTGAGGGGGCCTGGAGGGCGCCGCCGCTGCCTGACGCGCGGTCCGAAGCCCCCTCACCCGAGGAGAGGGATTTCGGAGCGACGTCTCACTTCACCTCTCCTTGGGGAGAGGTCGAAATCGCGCAGCGATTTCGGGTGAGGGGGGCGGCTCCGGCCCATCCGACCGGCCCGAAGCCGTCACCCGGTGTCGGGTTCCTTGGGCTCCTCGTAGTCGCCGTCGAAGCCGACGCCGAGGGAGCGGCAGAGGCGTTCGGCGGCCCGGGCCGGCGGCTCGGTGTCGATCAGTGCCTCGACATCGGGCTCCGCGAGCCGGGCCGCGAGCCCGGCCTCGAGGCCGGGAGCCTTGTCGGGATCGATGGCGTCGAGCGTCCGCTGCATCAGCTCGTGCAGCCGGGCCCGGCGCCGTTCCCGGATCTCGGCCGGGGTGCCGGTCGGCGGCGGCGGATAGGGCGGGTCCGACCAGTCGGGCGCCCGGCGGCGCCATTCGTCGGACAGGCCGAGGCCGCAGGCCAGGCCGGTGATGACCGCGCCGACCGGCCGGTCCTCGATCCGGTCCTCCTCATCCTGGTAGAGCGCGTCGAGCTGCTCGTGGAGAATGCCGGTGCGATGGTCGGCCTCGTCGAGCTCCTCGGTCGACTGGGCCGGGTCCCAGATCAGGGCGTAGAGGGCGCCGGTGACGTGGTTGCGCTGGCGGGCGCGGCGGGCCTTGCGGTCGGCGCGATCGAGGGCGCAGAGCCGGTCGGCGGCGCGGGCGCGCAGCGCCAGGGCGCGCTGCACCGTGCGGGAGAAGCGGCTGAAGGCCAGCCCGGCCTCCTGCGCCTCGGCCCTGGCTGTCTCGACCGCGGCCTCGTCGGCCTTGGGTTCGGCGGCGCGGGCCTGGGCGGCGATGGCGCGGGCGCCTTCGGCCTCGACCATCCGCATGCCGAGCTCCGCGATCCGCGTGAGCATCTCGACCTGCTGCAGCGCGAGGCCGCGGCAATAGGCCGGGATGTCGAGATCGGGAGAGGCGGCGTTCATGGAACATATCATGAACAAGGTCGCGAGTTAACGCAAGACGACACTGCGTTAACTCGCCGCCTGCCTTGCCGCAGCCTGGATCGCCACGCCCCTTCGGGGCTCGCGATGACGGTGGTGGGGTGCAGGGGACGGCTTCCCCAAAACCGTCATTGCGAGGAGGCGAAGCCGACGAAGCAATCCATGTCTCCGCTCGCGCGGCCCCGGTCAGTCCGTCTCCTCGCCGTCCCAGTACCGCCGCACCCCCGACATGTCGAAGATGTCCTGCTCCGTTCGCAGGGCGGCGACGGCCATCTTGTTCGAATCGGGATAGACGCAGACGTCGTTCGGGTTGCGCTCGCCGATCATCAGGTAGCGGCAGGGGCCGGGGCCGCTGTTCATGAAGGAATGGCCGATCTTCTGCCCGGCGGGGAAGCAGACATAGTCGCCCGGCTTCAGCGTGTGGCGCTCCTCGCCGAGGATGAGCGTCAGCTGCCCCTCCAGGACCAGCGCCTGCTCCTCCTCCAGCATGTGGTAGTGGGTGGGGCACAGGCGCTTGCCGGGCGCCGGCGATTCGATCAGCACGCCGACGTGGTAGCCCCGCCCGACGGCGGCGAAGGTGAGGTGCTTCGACCGGCCGCCGAAGCGGGCGCTGCCGGGCACACCCTCGTCGGTCCATTCCACCTGGTCCGCGGAGATCGGCGGCTTCGGCACGGCCGGCGGCTCGGGCGCGGCGGCGGCTTCGGGCGGGCTCTCCCCCGGCGGCAGGCCGGTGTCCTCCCCGTCCCAATAGCCGCGCCGCGCAGCGAGATCGAGGATCGAGCGGCCCAGGGCGCGCACCATCACCTTGTTGCTGTCGGTGTAGACCGCCACCTCGTTCGGGTTGCGCTCGCCCACCAGCACGTAGCGGCACGGCGCGGTGCCGGTGTTGACCAGGCAGTGCCCGGCCTTCTGGCCGGCCGGGAAGCAGGCGTAGTCGCCCGGCTTCAGCTCGTGGGTCTCGGCGCCCAGGCGCAGGGTGACGGTGCCTTCGAGGATGTAGACATGCTCCTCCTCGAAGATGTGGTAGTGGGCGGGCGCGCTCCGCCCGCCCGGCGGCAGCTCCTCGATGACGACGCCGACATGGTAGTCGTCGCCCATCGCGGCGCGCGTCAGGTGCTTACAGCGCAGGCTGAAGCGCGGGATGTCGGCCCATTCCTCCCAGGGCAGGTCGGGCGTCGAGATCGGCTTCGGCGGGGTTCCGGTGGGCATGCGGGTGAACCTCCCTTGCGGCCCGGCGGCCGGCCTCGGCCCGGCAGGTCGCGGGTCCGGTCCGCCGGCGGAACGAGGATCATCGGCCAGGGTGCCGGCAAGCACAATGCGCCGTGGACGGTGTGCCGTCCGGCAAACGTCTCCGACCGGAGGGTATCGGGCGCACGAAGATCCCCGGCCAGAACCGGGCCGAGAAGGAGCGCCGGGTGCGGGACAGCCAATCCCATGCCGCGCTGGTCTACGACGGCGCGGCCTGCATCGGCTGGTGCCAGTTCGGGCCGGTGGAGGAACTGCCGCGGATCAAGCACCAGCGCGCCTGTCGCGACGGGCTGGCGGCGCTGCCGGACTGGCGGATCAGCTGCTTCTTCGTCGACAGGTCCCATCGGCGGCGCGGTCGAAAGCTATCCCGAGGACCCGCAGGGCCGCTCGGTCTCGTCATCCTTCCTGCACAACGGCGCGGTGTCGATGTTTGAACGGTGGGGCTTCACGCGCACCCGCCGCATCGAGAAGAACCAGTGGGTGGTGGCCAGGGTGGTGGCGGCGGAGTGAGGGCGGGCGTGGGGCTGTCGGGTTTGCGGTCGGCCATCACATGCGACCCGTCTGCGTTGCGCCATATGCGGTCATCGCGCCAGCGCCCCGACACCGGATATCGACCGAATCGTCCGGATCCGGCCCTTCTCGGTTGGCCCAGCCCGACGTGGACGCATCCAAACCGGCCATCGGAGTAGGCTCCCGACAGCGGACATGGCCGCACG
>NZ_JAHVDK010000006.1:0-264649 GCF_051487185.1 Inquilinus limosus | reverse complement strand
AATGCCGGGGTCAAGGTCAGCCTGTCGACCGGGACCGGCACGGCCGGCGAGGCCGCGGGCGACACCCTGACCGGAATCGAGAACCTGACCGGCTCGGCCTTCGCCGACGTGCTGGAGGGCAGCGCGCTGGCCAACCGCATCCTGGCCGGMGCCGGCGACGACCGGATCATCGGSACCGACGGGCTCGACGTCATCGAYGGCGGCGCCGGCGACGACACSCTCGACTTCTCCGCCAACACCACCGGCGTCACCATCGATTTCGGCACAGGCCGCTATACCAGTATCGAGGGCATCCTCGGCGGCAAGGGCGGCGACACGATCTCGCTCGAACGTCCCGCGGCATCGGCCGCAGCCGCACTACTCGCGAACGAGGCTGTCGACGGCGACAATGAGGAGGAGGAGGAGGACGACGGCGACGTCGACGCGGGCGACGGCGACGATCAAGTTACCGGCGGTTCCGCCTCCGATACGATCAATGGCGGCACCGGCGACGACACCCTCGAGGGCGGCTCCGACCCCGCGCCATCCAATGCGGCTTTCCAGACTATGGGAGATGTCGCCAGCGACACGATCGTGGCCGGCGACGGCAATGATACGGTCTACGGCGGCAAGCACTTCGACAAGGAGGGTGAGTTCGGCCGCAGCGGTCATGACAGCCTCTCCGGCGGGAAGGGTGACGACACGATCTACGGCGGCAACTATTATGGCATGGAATCACAGAATTACGCTAACGGCGGCCACAATACATTGGACGGAGGAGAGGGCAAAGACACTCTTTACGCGGGGTGTTACAGCAAGTCGGACGACAAGAACTATACGGATGTTGGCAACAATCAAGCCCATGGCGGAGATGGCGACGACCACATCTACGGCGCGAGCAGGTTCCAATCATCCGCGGCGGCCCTCGCGGCCGGAGAGGCCGGCGACACGCTGAACGGCGGTGCCGGCGACGATTTCATAGAGGGCGGCAATCGGGATGACCGGCTGGTCGGCGGAGAGGGGGCCGACACCATAGACGGCGGCGACGGCACCGATACTGCCGACTATTCGCAGTCGAGCGCGGGGGTGAGCGTCGACTTGGCGAGCGGTTGGGCGAGTGGCGGCGATGCCGAGGGCGACACCCTGGCCAGCATCGAAGGTGTGACCGGTTCGGCCTATGCCGATACGCTGACCGGAAGCGATCAAGCCGGCACCCTCAGTGGCGGCGCTGAGAATGACCGGCTGACCGGCGGCAGAGGCGCCGATACCCTGATCGGTGGCGCCGGATCCGATTTGCTGGCAGGAGGGTCGGGGGCAGACCGATTCGTCTTTGCGGACGCCGCCGATTCCGGCGCCGGTCCGGCCGCCGATCAAGTGTTCGACTTCTATCACAGCCAAGGCGACAAGATCGACCTGTCTCCGATCGATGCCAACCTCAACGAGCCGGGCGACCAGGCATTCACGTTCGGAAGCGACGGAAATCTCGACTATAGCCCCGCGGCCGCCGGCCAGTTCGGCGTCATCAGGGGTAGCGTGATCGGCGGTGAATACTTCGAGATTTATGTCCGACTGGTGGGGACTGACACCCTGGTTGCCGACGACTTCGTTCTCTGAGCTCTCGGCTGCCATTTGCCCCTGACCACAATGAGGGGGCAAACCATGACCGTCTCAGCGGAACTCCTGGCCCTGCTGGGGATCGATCCCAGGAATGGGCAGGACGAGGTGCTCTACGGTGACGACTTCCTGCTCGGCACCATCAGCGGCGGCGCCGGCAACGACTATGTCGAGGGCAAGGGCGGGGTCGACCTGCTGACCGGCGGCACCGGCTCCGATACCGTCGGCTATTCCGAATCCGATGTCGGCGTGCACATCAACCTCGGCAACCTGCTGCTCGGCCTGCTCGGCGCCTGGGGCGGCGACGCCGACGGCGATGTCGTGGTCAACGGCTTCGAGAACGTGGTCGGCTCTGCCCATGCCAATGTCATCACCGGCGACCATGGCGCCAACATACTGGCCGGCCTCGAGGATGCCGACCGGCTCGACGGCTCGGGCGGAGCGCGCCCGCCAGGCCTATGCCGTGGCGACCGATCCCCGCTACGACTGGAACAACCTGGCCGCCCGCTGGCGGCGGCCTGCTGCACGACATGGCGGGCGCGACGGCGCGCGCGTGAGCTGCGCCCGGCGTGGGGCGCCACTCGACGTCCGTCCCCGAGCCCGGCGCTCTGCCCGATCGAACCGATCACGCCGGCGGCATAGCGCAGCCAGCCCCGAGGTCCCTTACCGCCGCGCCTCGATGGTCAGCGTGCCGAAGCCGCCGCGGGCGCTGTATTGCGGGCGATACATGTCCTCGACATAGGGTGCCGGCAGGGCGAAGCGGCCCGGGGTCACGGCGCGGGCGAGATAGGCGACGGTGAAGTAGCGGGTATCGCTGGTCAGGTCGATCGCCGCGACGTACCGGTCGTCGCGCATCTCGACATGCTGCGTGTCCGACAGCGTGTCGGCGATGTCGCCGAGCTGGGCACCCTTGCCGACCGAGGGGTTCTCGATCTCCAGCCCCGCCGGCAGCAGGTCGACCACCAGCGCCTGGTGCTCCAGGTCGTCGGTGGCGCGGCCGCGCAGCAGCACGGTGACGAGGTCGCCCTGCTTCACCGCCGTCTTCGCCGGGTCGAAGGGCCGGCCGTCGCGGTCGAGATAGGTGCGGGTGATCTCGAAGCCGTCGCCGCCCGCCGGCAGCGGCGCCGCGGGCACGCCGCGCACCGTCAGCACCTGCCGCATCGGCCCGTCGCCGGTATTCTTCACCGGGATGCCGGCGGCCAGGGCCGGGCCCTCCGGGTTGAATCGGTAGATGGTGCCCGGATTAGCCACCGCCTGGCCGGCGACGTCGAGCGACAGCGGCTTGGCGCCCTCGAGCGCGGCGTCGGCCGCGATCAGCATCCAGGTCATGTCCTGGGTGCTCCACCACCGGTCGCGGGCGAACAGGTCGGCGGCGATGTCGACCTGCTGCAGCACCTCCTCCTGCGGCTGCTTGGCCTCGTGCAGCAGCGCCGCGACAGCGGCGTGGTCGCGCAACGGCGAGCCGTAATCGCCGTAGAAATTGGCCGGCCGCACGGTCGAGGTCGCCGCGGCGAAGGCCTTGGCGGTGCGTGCCGTGTCGCCGAACTGGGCGGCGGCCGCGGCGATCTGCGCCTGCGACACCGGGGTCTGGTACTTCGGCAGGCAGTTGTCGACGTAGTAGCGCATCGTGCCGACATCGCCGCCGCCGGCCCGGGACACCACGTACAGCGCATAGGCGCTGGCCGGGGTGCATTCTGAGCGCGCCTCGTACCAGTCGAGGTAGTTCGACAGGAACCTGATGCCGCGCTGATAGGCGCGTTCCGGGATGCGGTAGCCGCCCTCCGCCCGCGCCCGGGTCAGGAAGTCGAGCGCGTAGGCGGAGAGCCAGGGGTTGGCGTTGCCGAAGGGCGACCACATGCCGAAGCCGCCGCCCGGCTGCTGCGCCGTCATGATCCGGTCGATCGCGCCCTGCACCCGGCGATGGACGTCGTCCGGCCGGAAGCCGGTATCGACCTTCTCCGCCACCTTGGAGACGTAGAGCAGCGGCAGCGCCCGGCTGGTGGTCTGCTCGACGCAGCCATAGGGGTATTCGTCCAGCGCCTTCAAGAGGCCCGGGATATCGAAGGTCGGGCGGGTGGAGAAGCTGGCGAAGACCTGCACCGTGTCGGGCAGGAAGCCCTTCACCAGGTCGGCGTTCAACACCACCGACTGGCCCGGCTTTACGATATTGGCAACCCGCTCCGTGGTCAGGGCCTGGGCCGGACGCACCGACAGGTCCCAGTCTCGGTCGCGCCGGAAGCCGTCGGGGCCGGTGACGCTGATCCGGATCTTGCCGACGCCGGTCGCGGTGGCGGTCAGCGGGATCGGCCGCCGGGCCTCGGCGCCGGTCGCCACCGTCTCGGTGAAATCGGCCGGGCCGGCGACCGAGAGCGGGCCTTCGGCCGCGACGCGGACGCCGTATTCCCCGGCCGGGCCGGACAGGTTGCGCAGCGAGAAGGCCAGCTGCGCCTGGTCGCCCGGCGCCAGGAAGCGCGGCACGCCGATCTCGGCGATCACCGGGTCGCGCACCTTCATCGCGGTCGAGGCGGCGCCGAGCGAGGTCGGCGTCCAAGCCACCGCCATCAGCCGCAGCTCGCCGTCGAAATCCGGAAGGTCGAGCGGCACCGAGACTCGCCCGTCGGCCCCGACCGGCAGGATGCCGCTGTAGAGCGCGACGGTGCGGGTGGAGCGCTTCGGCAGCCCGGCCATCTGCTGGGCCGCGGCGTCGCCGCCGCTGCGGACCTGGCCGCGGCGGCCGTCGCTGATGATCAGCCTTCCATAGGCGTCGCGCATCTCGACCCCGAGGGCGCGGCGGCCGAAATAATGGTCGGTCGGGTCCGGCGAGGCGAAGTCGGTCAGCAGCAGGATGCCTTCGTCGACCGCGGCCAGCGTGACCCAGGCGCCCTGCCCCTGCGGCACGCCGGTGACGGTGAGCGGCAGGTCGAGCCGCTGGTTCGGCCGGATCTCGGCCGGCGCGTCGATCGAGACGCCCAGCACCCGCTCGGTGACATCGATGCCGAACCAGGCGACGCCGACGGCGCGGCCGGGGCCGTGGCGGCGCTGGTTCCCGCCCTCGCCCGCCGGGCGGAAGGCGGTGGCCAGCACATAGGCGCCGGAGCCCCAGTCGGAGGAGACCGGGATCTCGACCGTGGCGCCTTCGGCCGGGACGGCGACATCGCGCATCTCCAGCACCCGGTCGTTGGCGACGAACAGCAGCACGTCGCCGGCGAAGGGCGGCTCGATCCGCACCTTCGCGGTGTCGCCGGCGTTGTAGCTGGTGCGGTCGAGGGCGACCGTCAGCTTGTCCGGCGTCGGGTTCGGGTCTTCCGACACCCACCAGCCGGCGGCGAAGCGGACCGAGGTCGCGCCGCCGCCTTGCGGGTCGTAAACGTCGAGCCGGAAATTGCCCCAGCCGACCGGCTGGCGGATCGCCGCCGGCGCGTTGGCCGCCACGTCGACCGTGCCGTCCGCCACCTTGCGGTCGCGGGTGACGACCTTGTAGTCCCAGCGCCCGTCGGTCGAATACCACTGGTAGTCGTGGATCTCCTCGACCAGGTCCCAGCGCAGCCCCTTGAGCGCGGCCGGGCGGCCGGCGGCGTCGAGGCCGACGACCTCGAAGCGCGCCTCGTCGCCCTCCGCCAGCGAGCCCGAAAACAGCGGCTTGACGCCGATCCAGGGATGCTCCTGGCGGACCGGCAGGACCATGGTTTCGTTGGCGGTGCGGCCGCTGGAATCGAACACCGCGGTGCGCAGCTCGGCCTCCAGCGGCACGGTGGTGTCGGGCAGCCCATCGAGCAGGATGTCGACCCGGCTCTGCCCCGTAGCGTCGGTCGCCGGCGTGGTGATCGGCCGGGTGCGCGGCGAATAGGCGTCCTGCACCAGGCCGAAGCGGTAGTCGGCGAAGTCCGGGAAGGGCTGCGCCGCCTGGCGCAGGGTCAGGCTGGCCTCGGTGGCGAGGTCGGCCGCCGGGGCGCCGTACAGGAACTGGGCGTCGATGGCGACCACCGACGGCTTGCCGACGCGGAGGTCCTTGGCCTCGGTCTTCAGGTCGACGCGGATCCGCGCCGGCACGAAGTCCTCGACCTGGAAGCTGGCGCTGCCGATCGCCTGGCCCTTGGGGTCGACATAGGCCTCGGCCGTCCAGGTGCCGGTATAGGCGCTGTCGGCCAGCGGCACGTCGAGGCTGTAGGAGCCGCCGCCCTGGTCCGAGACCTGCTGGACCCGCGCCTCGACCCCGTCCGGCCGGCTGATCCTGATGGTCAGCGGCACGCCGTCGATCGCCGATGCGCGCTCGTTGCGCAGCAGCGTGGTCAGATGCACCGTCTCGCCCGGGCGGTAGACGCCGCGCTCCGGATACAGGAAGGCATCGAGCGGCCCCGGCTCCGGACGGCCGCTGACGCCGCGGTCGGACAGGTCGAAGGCCGGGCCGGTCAGCTCGAGGAAGGTGAAGTCGCCGGAGCCGTAGGCGTAGACCGCGGCCGGGCGGTTGCCGCCCTGCCCGGCCATGATCCCGGCTGGGAAGACGGCGAGGCCGCCGGCGTCGGTCTCGGCCTCGCCCAGAACGGCGTTGTTGCGGGCGATCAGCGCCAGCTTGATGCCGGACTGGGCCTTGGCCGAGGACAGGGAGCGCGCGGCCACGGTCAGGCCCTGCTGGCCGGAGAAGGTGGCGAGGCCGAGATCGGTGACCACGATCCACTGTGTGCCCGGGGTCTGGTAGCTGTCCTCGTCGGCTTTGGCGTCGAGGGCGGAGAGCAGGTAGACGCCCGGCTTCGGCTGCGGCAGCAGCGTGTCCATCGGCACGCCGGTGACCACCGCCTTGTTGGTCTCGTTCTCCACCGGCATGGTGCCGGACCACACCTCCTCGCCCGCATCCTGGGCCAGGCTGTCGACATCGTAGCCTTCCAGCATCTGGCCGACGCGGCCCTGCGACACCTGGTCGATCAGGTTGCGGTCGTTGATGCGCAGGAGGCGCAGCTTGACCTCGGAGATGTTGACCGTGGTCAGCGGCACCGTGCCCTCGCCGCCCTTGGGCAGGACATAGGCGCTGCCGCGGAACACCACGCTGGCCGGCCGATCCTCGACCGTCAGGTCGAAGCTGTCGTCAGCCGCCAGCACGTCGCCGTCGACCGACTTAATCCCGGCCAGCAGCGTGACGGTGTAGGTCTGGCCGAAGGCCACGCCTTCGAGGCAGAGCTGCCGGTCGGAGGGGATCACCTCGACCGGCACCGCCGGCTCGATCCGGACATAGTCGGCATAGTGGACGGTGCGGCCGTCGACGATCGGGTCGGAGAAATCGGCGCAGAGCTGCGGCGCGTCGCGGTCGTTCTGGACATAGGTCGAGGTGACGCGGAAACCGTACTGCTCGCGCAGGTTGTTGGCGTATTCGGTGTTGTCGGCGGTCGGCGCCAGCTGCGCGCCCTCGGCCGCGACCTTGATTGCCTCGCGGCCCTTGTCCTGCTTCTCCAGCGCCTGGGCCAGCAGGATCAGCGCGGCACCGCGCAGCTTGTCGGTGCCGGCGTGGCTGTAGGCGGCATAGGCGGCGCTCAGCGCGTTCTGCGAATAGGGGTCGGTCTGCTGCAGCGCCTGGGCCAGCCCGTACCAGGCGCCGGCATCAGCAGGGCGCTGGCCGAGGATGAGCTGATAGGCGGTGACCGCGTCGGCCCAGCGTTCGCCCTTCACCGCATCGGCAGCACGGGACTGCAGCGTCTTCAGATCCGCCCGCTGGTTCTGCGGGACGGTGCTGGCCTGCTGCTCCAACGTCTTGGTGTAGGCGGCCGCTCCGGCGGCCAGGCCCGGCGCCTGATAGGCCGCGGCGCCCGGGGGCATGGCCAGCGTCGCGGTGAGAAGCGCCGCCGCCGCGGCAACTGTTGCGAGACGCAGCTTGCAGGCCATGGAGTTCTCCCCCTCTCACCCCGGTTCGTTCCCGGAGCCACCTGTCAAACTATACCTAACATCGCGTCGAAACCATGACGCAGCCGGGGCGGAGGAACGGCCTCCCCCCGCCGCGGTGACCTGTCTATGATCGCGCGTCCTTCGCGGAGGCTGCCCATGATTCGCCCGCTGGTGATCACCATCTCGCTGCTGCTGCCGGCCACGGCATTGGCCGCCGAGACGCTGACCGGCGCCGAGATCCAGGCCCGGATCGTCGGCAACACCATCGATGGCACGGCCGGCGACGTCGAATACACCGAGTTCTATGCCGCCGACGGCACCATCCACGGCCTTGGCGACGACGGGCCCTATTCCGGGCAATGGTCGATCGAGGGCGACCGCATGTGCTTCGACCTGGGCGAGACCAAGGAATGCGACCAGGTGCGGCTGGACGGCACCAAGGTGGAGCTGATCGGCGAGGACGGGTCGCTGGTCGCGGTCGGCGAGCTGAAGCCGGGGAATCCGGGGAATTTGTAAGGGATTACTCGCCCTTCAGCTGCCGTTCCCGGTAGTAGATGAACAGGCCAGAGGCGATGATCACCAGGTTGCCGATGACGACCTGCAGCGTCGGCACATCGCCCCACACCGCCCAGCCGAGCGCCGCGGCGATGACGATGGTGGAGTACTGGTAGGGCGCGACCACCGCGGCCGGGGCCAGCGACAGCGCCTTGTTCATGCACAGATGCGCGCCCATCGCCACCACGCCGAGGCCGAGCAGCAGCGCCCAGTCGAAGCCGGTCGGCGGCACCCAGGCGAAGGGCACGGTGGCGGCGCCGGCCAGGCCGGTGCCGACCACCTGGTAGGTGATCAGGCCGAGCCCGCCGGTGTGGCGGACGCGGCGGGTGATGATCAGGACCAGGCTGAACAGGGTGGCGCCGAGCAGCGCCACCAGGGCCGGGGCCGACAGCGCGGCGCCGGTCGGGCGCAGCACGATCAGCACGCCGACGAAGCCGACCAGCACCGCCGCCCAGCGCCGCGGCCCGACCTTCTCGCCCAGGAGCGGCACCGACAACGCGGTCACGATCAGCGGCGAGGCCATGTAGAAGGTCATGACGTCGGCCAGCGGCAGGTCGCGCACGGCGAAGTAGAAGGTCGCGACCTCGGCCACCATCAGGCTGACGCGCAGCAGGTTCATCCAGGGCTGGTCCGGCGTCAGCAGGCCGCGAATGCCGCGGATCACCCAGGGCAGCAGCAGGATGAAAGCGCCGAGGCTGCGGATCAGCAGTACCTGGCCGACCGTGTAGTCGGCGACCAGCCACTTGCCCAGCGCGTCGTTGAAAGTGAACAGCGACATGCCGAGGAAGAACAGCAGGATGCCGGCCCCATGGCCGCCTTCCGTCCGACCGTCCAGCTTCTGGGCGCCGACCGCCGCCATCGCGCGTTTCTCCCCGATCCGTTCCCCCTGTCTGCCCGAGGAAATTGTCCGACAGAAGCGGAAAGGCCACGGGCCGGGCATGCGTCGGCGCGAGGTCGGCCGACTCGAACCGCGCCCGGACTCAGCCGGTCTGGCCCAGCCCCTCGCGGGCTTCGTCGATCCAGACCTTGTTGATCGCCCGATAGCTGCGGCTGGACCTGCCGGCGCGGGTCAGGATCTCGCGCCACAGCGCCTCGGCCGCGGCCCGGTCGCCGCGCTCCGCCTCCGCCCGGGCCAACCAGGCGCGGACCTCCTCGCCGGCGAAGACCGGCAGCAGCTCGCGCAGCAAGGCGATGCCCTCGTCGTAGCGACCCATCATGCACAAGGCGCGCGCATGCACCAGGCGGCGCTTCGAATCCGCGCTTTCGGGATTGGTCTCCGCCACCGCGGTCAGGACGTCGATCGCCTGCTGCGGCCGCCCCAGCATCAGCAGCGCCTCGGCCCGCAGCCGGCCGAAGGTCGGGTCGTCGGCATGCAGGCCGACCATCGAGTCCTCGAGCAGCGGCAGCGCTTCGGCGGGCCGGCCGAGATGCAGCAGCTCCTCCGCCAGCGGCACCTTGTTGGCGGTGGTCGGCAGATCCTCATGCGCCTGGCGCAGGGCGCGCAGCCGGCGTTCCGGATCGACCGAATCGACCAGCTGCTTCCGGGCGTTCCGCACCGGCCGCAGGTTCAGCCATTCCGGCAGCAGCTCGATCAGCAGATAGGCGGCGATCCCCAGCCCGGGAGCGAGCAGCAGGATGTAGAACCAGTAGTTCGCCCGCCCGGTGCGCACCGCGTGGACCAGGCAGCCCAGCTGGCAGGCGTAAATCAGGATCCCGAGAATCGGCATATGGACCCCTCGAGTTTCGGGTGATTAATCCGAAACCCGAGAGATCCGTCAACGCAGCGAAGCGGGACGGCAGTCCTGTACCCGCCTCAGGCCTTGCGTTCGACCACGAAGCGGGCGACGGCGCGCAGCGCGTCGGCGCGGTCGCCGAACACGTCGAGATGGCGGCAGGCCTGGTCGGCCAGCATCCGAGCCTGGGACTCGGCCCGTTCAAGGCCGAGGATCGAGACGAAGGTCGCCTTGCCCGCAGCCTGATCCTTGCCCGGGGTCTTGCCGATCTCCTCGGCCCGGCCGCGGACATCGAGCAGGTCGTCGGCGATCTGGAAGGCCAAGCCCATGTCATGGGCATAGGCCTGCAGCGCACCGCGCCGCGAATCCTCGACCTTGCCGAGGATCGCCCCGGCCTCGCAGGAGAACTCGAACAGCGCGCCGGTCTTCAGCCGCTGCAGCCGGGTGATGGCGCCGATCTCGGCCAGCGGCGTCTGCTCCGCCTGCATGTCCAGCGCCTGGCCGCCGACCATGCCGGCCGCGCCGGCGGCCCGGGCGAGGGCGGAGACGAGGGCGATGCGGACCTTGGGATCGGCATGGGTCTCGGCGTCGGCCAGCACCTCGAAGGCCTGGGTCAGCAGCGCGTCGCCGGCCAGGATCGCGGAGGCCTCGTCGAAGGCCTTGTGCGTCGTCGGCTTGCCGCGGCGCAGGTCGTCATTGTCCATCGCCGGCAGGTCGTCATGCACCAGCGAGTAGCAATGGATCATCTCGACCGCGGCGCCGACCCTGAGGGCGCAGCTCTCGGCGACGCCGAACAGCCGCGACGACGACACCACCAGGAAGGGGCGCAGCCGCTTGCCGCCGCCCAGCGAGGCGTAGCGCATGGCCTCGGCCAAGGGCGGCTCGCCCGGCTGGGGCTTGGGCAGGAGACGGTCCAGGACGCGCTCCACCTGCGCGCCCGTTTCGGCCATGGCTCGGCTCAGATCGATCGACAAGACACGGGCCTCAATCGAAAGTCGCGGGTTTGGCGGTAACGGCGCCGTCGGCGGCGCGCGAGATCATCTCGACCCGCGCCTGCGCCTCGCGCAGCTTCGCCTCGCAATGGGCGCGAAGCAAGGCGCCACGTTCATACGCCGATATGTTGTCGTCGAGCTTGCCCTGCCCCGCCTCGAGCTGGCGCACGATCGTCTCCAGCTCGGCGAGGGCGTCCTCGAAGCTCAGGCTCGCGATGTCGGCGGGGATGGGGCGGTCGGCCATGGGCGATCCGTTCATATTCGGGCGGCGACAATAGGCGCGGCAGAGGAAAGAGGCAATGTCGGTCGGCGGGCGGCCTCAGCCGTTGCGGGCCAGCACCCGGCCGGCGAGGTAGAGCGAGCCGCAGATCAGCACGCGGCCGGGCGGGTCGCCGGGCCGCGCCGCGGCAGCGACCGCGGCTTCGAGATCGTCGGCCGCGGCCACGTCGGCGAGGCCGACGGCGCGAGCGTGGTCGGCCACTGCCTCGGCCGGCAGGCTGGCCTCTTCGCCCGGAATCCGCACGGTGCGGATCGACCGGACGAACGGCGCCAGCGGCCGCAGGAACTCCCGCGGCTGCTTGCTTTCCAGCATGCCGCAGACCAGGTGGAGCGGCCGCGGATCGAGCCCGCCGAGCCACTGGCCCAGCACCTCGCCGGCGCTGTCGTTGTGGCCGCCGTCGAGCCACAGCTCCCATCCCGCCGGCAGCAGGACGGGCAGCGGGCCGCGGGTCAGGCGCTGCAGCCGCGCCGGCCATTCGACCGAGGCCAGGCCGCGGCGCACCGCCTCCTCCGGGATGTCGAAGCCGGCCAGCAGGTCGCGCAGGCGGATCGCGGTGGCGGCGTTCTCGAACTGATGCGCGCCGGGCAGCGCCGGGCGGGAATAGTGCCGCTCGCCCGCTTCGGTGCGCAGGACGAAGCCGTCCCTTGCAGGCGCCACGGACCAGTCGCGGCCGGCGAGGTGCAGCGGCGCCCCGGCCGATTCGACCTCGCGGGTCAGCATGGCCACCGCCGCGGCGCTCTGCTGCGGCGCCACCACCATCGGCACGCCGGGCTTGGCGATCGCCGCCTTCTCCGCCGCGATCGCTTCGATCGTGTCGCCGAGGAACTGCATGTGGTCCATGGAGATGCGGGTGACCGCGGTCGCGGCCGGGCGCGGTACCACATTGGTGCTGTCGTAGCGCCCGCCGAGCCCGACCTCGAGCAGCAGGACGTCGGCCGGCACCTCGGCGAAGGCCAGGAAGGCGGCGGCCGTGGTCGCCTCGAAGAAGGTGACCGGCTGGCCGGCATTGGCGGCCTCGACCCGCTCCAGCAGGTCGACCAGCGCGACGCTCTCGATCAGCGATCCGGCCAGACGGATGCGCTCGTGGAAGCGCACCAGATGCGGCGAGGTGTAGACGTGGACGCGATACCCCGCCTGCTCCAGAAAGGCCCGCAGGAAGGCGGTGGTCGACCCCTTGCCGTTGGTGCCGCCGATATGAACCACCGGCGGCAGGCGGAGCTGCGGATCGCCCAATGCCGCCAAGAGGCGCTCAGTGCGGCCGAGCGACAGGTCGATCCGCTTCGGGTGCAGATGGGTCAGCCGGTCGAGCGCGGCCTCGACCGCAGCCGCGCGGTCAACCGGCACGATAGGCGGGCTCGCCCTCGATCGCGGCCGCGGCGGCGATGTCGGCCGGATCCACCACGATATCGGCCGTGGCCGGCCGCAGCCCGCCGGTCAGATGGCCGAGGGTGCGAATCAGCGTCTCGCGCAGCTCCTTGCGCGTCACCACCACGTCGACCATGCCGTGGTCGAGCAGGTATTCGGCGCGCTGGAAGCCCTCCGGCAGGGTCTCGCGGATCGTCTCCTCGATCACCCGGGCCCCGGCGAAGCCGATCTGCGAGCCGCGCTCGGCGATGTGAATGTCGCCGACCATGGCGAAGGAGGCGGTGACGCCGCCCGTGGTCGGGTCGGTCAGCACCACGATATAGGGCAGGCCGGCCTCCTTGACCTGCTCGACCGCGATGATCGAGCGCGGCATCTGCATCAGCGACAGGATGCCTTCCTGCATCCGGGCGCCGCCCGAGGCCGGCACCACGACGAGCGGCGCGTGCTGCATCACCGCCAGCTTGGCGGCGGCGACCAGCCCTTCGCCCACTGCCATGCCCATGGAGCCGCCCATGAAGCTGAAGTCGAAGGCGGCGATCACGGTGTCGCGGCCGCCCATCTTGCCGTGGGCGACGACGATGGCGTCGCTGCCACCGGTCTTGGCCTGCGCCTTCTTCAGCCGGTCGGTGTAGCGCTCGGTGTCGCGGAACTTGAGCGGGTCGACCGCCGGCTTCGGCAGCTCGATCGTCTCGTACTTGCCGTCGTCGAACAGCATGGCCAGGCGCTTGGCCGGGGCCAGGCGCATGTGGTGGCCGCAATGCTGGCAGACATGGAGGTTGGCCTCCAGGTCGCGATGGAACAGCATCGCCTCGCAGTTCGGGCACTTCGTCCACAGATTGTCCGGCGTCTCCGGCCGGGACGAGGAGACGAGGGCCCGGATCTTCGGGCGGATGTAGTTGGTCAGCCAGTTCATGGCGTGGTTCTCCGCCTTTCGGCGAGGCGCGTCAAGATGAGGGGCGTGCCTTGAGCGTAAGGATGCATCGCCTTATATGTAAGGCTGAAAAGCCTTACAGAGCCTCTACCAATGATGACACTCCTCACCGTCACAGCGAAGGGCCAGGTGACCTTGCGCAAAGAGCTGCTCCAGCATCTCGGCGTCGCGCCCGGGGACAAGATCGCCGTCGACCTGTTGCCGGACGGCCGAGCCGAGGTCCGGTCGGCGAAGGCATCGGGCACCATCGAGGATTTCTTCGGCTGCCTCGCCGAGCCTGGAACCCCCAAGCTGTCGATCGAGGAAATCGGTGAAATCGCCGCTGCAGGATGGGCCGGCGAAAAGTGAAGATCATCGCCGACACAAATCTGCTGGTCCGGGCAGCCGTCCGCGATGATCCGGAGCAGACATCGACGGCGGAGGAGGCGCTGCGGGAAGCCGATACTGTCGCGATCACCCTACCGGCACTCTGCGAGTTCGTCTGGGTGCTGATACGCGGCTACAAGAGGACGCCGAGCCAAGTCGCCACAGCGATGCGCCGGCTGCTGAACAGCGCGACCGTGGCGGTCGACAGGCCGGCCGCCGATGCGGGTCTCGCCATCCTCGAGGCCGGCGGCGATTTCGCCGACGGCGTCATCGCCTTCGAGGGCCGCCGCCTGGGCGGCGAGGTGTTCGTCACCTTCGACCGCAAGGCGGCATCGCTGATCGACGCGGCCGGCACGAAGACCCAGCTCCTGTCCAAAACCTGACTTGATGCCACTGACGGCGAGCGGCACTCACCGCGCCCCGCGGACTCCCTCGGCCAGGCGTTGGACCAGGGCCAGCGGCGATTCGACCGTGGCCTCGGTCGGCCGGCCGTCGGCGTGCAGGGAATGCCGGATCTCCTCGACAATGGCGGAGCCGACCACGGCGGCATCGGCGATCCGGGCGATCGCGGCCGCGGCCTCCGGCGTGCGGATGCCGAAGCCGACCGCGACCGGCAGATCGGTGTGCCGCCGCAGCCGGTCGATCGCCGGCCGGACCGCCGCCGCGTCGGCCGCGGCCGCGCCGGTGATGCCGGTGACCGAGACGTAGTAGATGAAGCCCGAAGTGTTCGCCAGCACGGCCGGCAGCCGGGCGTCGTCGGTGGTCGGCGTCGCCAGGCGGATGAAGTCGATCCCCGCCGCGAGCGCGGGCAGGCACAGCTCACCATCCTCCTCCGGCGGCAGGTCGACCACGATCAGCCCGTCCACCCCGGCTTCCTTGGCATCGGCCAGGAAGCGCTCGACGCCGTAGGAATAGATCGGGTTGTAGTAGCCCATCAGCACCACCGGCGTCGTCTGGTCGCCGGCGCGGAAGCGGCGGACCAGGTCGAGCGTCTTGGCCAGCGTCATGCCGGCGGCCAGCGCCCGCAGGCCGGCCGCCTGGATCGCAGGGCCGTCCGCCATCGGGTCGGTGAAGGGCATGCCGATCTCGATCAGGTCGGCGCCGGCCTTCGGCAGGCCTTCGAGGATCCGGAAGCTGGTCTCCGGATCCGGGTCGCCGGCGGTGACGAAGGTGACCAGGGCGGCCCGGTTCTGCGCCTTGAGATCGGCGAAGCGCGCGGCGATGCGGGTCATCAGATCTGCACTCCGAGCGCGTTGGCGACGGTGAAGATGTCCTTGTCGCCGCGGCCGCTGAGGCACATGACGAGCAGGTTGTCCTTCGGCAGGTCGGGCGCGATCTTCATCACATGCGCCAGGGCATGCGCCGATTCGAGCGCCGGGATGATGCCTTCGAGCTTGGCGCAGAGCTGGAACGCCTCCAGCGCCTCCCGGTCGGTCACCGCAGAGTACTGTACCCGGCCGACATCGTGCAGCCAGGCGTGCTCCGGCCCGATGCCGGGATAGTCGAGGCCGGCGGAGATCGAATGCGCCTCCTCGATCTGGCCGTCCTCGGTCTGCAGCAGATAGGTGCGGTTGCCGTGCAGCACGCCGGGCCGGCCGCCGGTCAGCGACGCCGCGTGCCGGCCGGATTCGACGCCGTGGCCGGCTGCCTCGACGCCGTGGATCGCCACTTCGGGCATGTCGAGGAAGGGGTGGAACAGGCCGATGGCGTTGGACCCGCCGCCGACCGCCGCCACCAGCGTGTCCGGCATGCGGCCCTCGGCCTGCATGATCTGCTCGCGCACCTCGTTGCCGATCACCGACTGGAAGTCGCGGACCAGCAGTGGGTACGGGTGAGGGCCGGCGACGGTGCCGATGATGTAGAAGGTGTCGTCGACATTGGTGACCCAGTCGCGCAGCGCCTCGTTCATCGCGTCCTTGAGCGTGCGGCTGCCGGAGGTGACGGGCTTCACCTCGGCGCCCAGCAGCTTCATCCGGAACACGTTCGGCTTCTGCCGTTCGATGTCGACCTCGCCCATGTAGATGGTGCAGGGCAGGCCGAACAGGGCGCAGACCGTGGCGGTGGCGACGCCGTGCTGGCCGGCGCCGGTCTCGGCGATGATCCGGGTCTTGCCCATGCGCCGGGCCAGCAGCACCTGGCCCATGCAGTTGTTGATCTTGTGCGCGCCGGTGTGGTTCAGCTCCTCGCGCTTGAAGTAGACGCGGGCGCCGCCGAGATGCTCGGTGATCCGCTCGGCGAGGTAGAGCGGGCTGGGCCGGCCGACGTAATGCGTCAGGTAGTAACGCAGCTCGCTGTTGAACTGAGTGTCCTTGCGGGCGGAGGCATAGGCCTTCTCGACCTCGAGGATCAGCGGCATCAGCGTCTCAGCGACGAACCGGCCGCCGTAAAGGCCGAAGCGGCCGTTCTCGTCCGGGCCCGTGCGATAGCTGTTCGGGCGGGGCTGGAAGGGTGCGGTCTCGGTCACGCGGCGTGGGCTCCCAGGCGCGGATCATGGCGGAAATGGGGCGAGGAGCCGTGACCTTACCGGCGACCGTGTCCTGCGCCAAACATTTGTCGCGAATGCCCGGCGCGCACGCATTCCAGACCCGCGGTGGGCGCAGGGCGGACGGCTGCGTCCGGGTCCGTCGGCATCAGGCCGTCATTGCGAGGAGCAAGCGACGAAGCAATCCAGGGGCCAGTGCAAACGGCCCTGGATTGCTTCGCTGCGCCCGCAATGACGATGTTGGGATTGCCTGAGGGCAGTGAAGCCACCAGCCCGACGTCGACGGCTATTCTCCTAAGGCTCGCACGGCGGCGAGGAAGTGTTCCACCCGCTCCGGGGTCTTGTGGCCCGGCCGGTCCTCGATGCTGGAGGAGACGTCGACCGCGGTGGCGCCGGTGCGGGCGACCGCCTCGGCGACGTTGTCTTCGGTCAGGCCGCCGGCCAGCATCCAGGGCTTGGACCAGGTCCGGCCCGACAGGATCGACCAGTCGAAGGCCAGGCCGTTGCCGCCCGGCAGCATCGACACGCCCGGCGGCGGCTTGGCGTCGAACAGCAGCCGGTCGGCAACCGCCACATAGTCCGGCACCACGGCGAGATCCTCGGCGGTCGCGATCTTCACCGCCTTCATCACCGGCATGGCCCAGCGGGCGCGGATCTCCGCCACCCGCTCCGGCGTTTCGGCCCCGTGCAGCTGGATCATGTCGAGCGGCACCCGGCCGAGCACGGAACCGAGCTCATCCTCAGTCGGGTCGACGAACAGGCCGACGCTGCGGAGCCCGGTCGGCACCTGGCGCGCCAGCTCCGCCCCCAGATCCGGCGCCACGGAGCGCGGGCTGGGCGGGTAGAAGACGAAGCCGACCCAGCGGGCCCCGTGCTTCGCCGCCGCCTCCAGCACCTCGGGCGTGCGGATGCCGCAGATTTTCGCTTCGACGGTCATGATACGGGAGATTTGGGGGCCGCGGCCTCGGCATCAAGCGCCAGGCCGAGATCCGCGGCAATGGCGCGCGCCGCCGCGGCCGGGTCGGCGGCGGCGGTGATCGGCCGGCCGATGACGAGATGGGTGGCCCCCGCCTCCATCGCTTCCTTCGGTGTCATCACCCGCTTCTGGTCGCCGGCCGCCGACCCGGCCGGCCTGATGCCGGGCACCATCAGCACCGAGCTCGATTTCAGGAAGCGGCGCAGCCGGGCGATCTCGGTCGGGGCGCAGATCATGCCGTCGAGGCCGCTCGCTTCGGCCAGTCGGGCCAGGCGCTCCACCTGGGCCGCGACCTCCATCCCCTGCCCCACCGCCTCGAGATCGGCGACGTCGAGGCTGGTCAGCACGGTGACGCCGAGCAGCTTCGGCCGCGGCACGCCGCGCTTCTCCGCCTCGTCCTGCGCGGCCTCAGCCGCCGCCTGCATCATCGCCCGGCCGCCGGAGGCGTGGACGGTGACGTAGGTCGGGGACAGCGGCACCACTGAGCGGACGGCGCCGGCCACGGTGTTCGGGATATCGTGCAGCTTGAGGTCGAGGAACAGCGGTACGCCGGTGGGCCGCACCTCGCGCACCCCTTCCGGCCCCGCCGCCATGAAGAATTCGAGGCCGAGCTTGATGCCGCCGACCGCGCCCGAGACCAGGCCGATCAGCCGCTTCGCCTCATCCAGAGTGGGCGCGTCGATGGCGCAGAAAACCGGGTTCGTGGTCATGCTCGATCTCCCTCCGCCGGCAAGTGGCCGGCCGCCCAGGACGTCAGCTCCTCGGCCATGCGCCGGCCGAGCACGCCGTCGGCCACCGCCCGGCCGATCAGCGCCCCGAACTTGAAGCCGTGGCCGGAGCAAGGACTGACCAGCCAGGCCCGGCCGCGCCGCTCCAGCACGAAGCGGCTGTCCGCGGTGAAGATATAGCGGCAGGTGCGGGCTTCGAGAATGCGGTAATGGTCGAGGTCGCGCAGCACCGGCCGGTAGCGCGCGCGGAACGCCTCCGCCTCCCCCGCCGCGGCGGCGTGGTCGGAGTCCGGATCGGCCCGCCGCTTCCAGGCGCCGACGCCGATCTTCAGCCGGGTGCCGCCGACCGGTGGGATCGCCCAATGATCGTCCGGAAAGCCGCAATCGATGATGCCCGGCGCCGCGGCCCAGGCGGCGGCGTGCTCCGCCGGCGGGTCGAGATAGACCACCAGCTGGCGGTAGGGGGTGAGACGCCCGGCCAGGTCCGGGAACAACCCGCCGACCCAGGCGCCGGCCGTCACCACCACCGAATCGGCCCGCAGTACCTCGCCCGAGACCAGGGTGACGGTGCCGGCCTCCGCATCGACCAAGCGGACCGCCGCCTCGGGTCGCAGCGCCACCCCGGCGGCACGGCAGAGCTCGGCCAGGGTCGAGACGATCCGGTCGGCGAACAGCACCCCGCCCTCGGGCATGAACAGACCCCAGCGGATGCCGTCCGGGATCAGGAAGGGGAAGCGGCGCGCCAGCTCCTGCGGCGGCAGCAGCTCGTAGGCGGCGCCGAGCGCGTCGAGCGGCGCGCGGCAGCCATCGGCCCAGTCGCCCTCGGCCCGGCTGAAGGCGATCGAGCCGCAATTCGCGTAGTGGCGGACGCCAGCCGCAGCCCACACCTCCTCCCAGGCTTCGAAGGCGTCGATGGCCATCCGCGTGTAGCCGGGCGAGCCGGGATAGAGGGCGCGGATCAGCCGGTGGCTGTCCCAGGAGGCGGCGAGCGGGTTCGGGACCGGCCCCTGCTCCAGCACCGTCACGGCCTCTCCGGCCCGAGCCAGATGCCAAGCGGCGGCGAGCCCCATCACCCCGGCGCCGACGACGATGCTGGTCATGTACGAAGCCCTTACGCTTAAACAAATTGTCATGCCCGGGCTCGACCCGGACATCCAGAGACTGTCGACACCCTCTGGATTGCCGGGTCAAGCCCGGCAATGACAGAAAGAGAGGCTCGCTAAGCCCCCTGCCGCTCCATGGTCTCGACCGCCAGCCGGGCGGCGGCGAGGTCCTCCAGCGCGGTGCCGACCGACTTGAACAGCGTGATCTCCTCCGGCGACCCGCGGCCCGGGGCGGTGCCGCGGGTCAGGTCGTGCAGGTCGGCCAGGATCGCATCCTCGCCGATCACCCCGGCCCGGATCGGCTGCAGCAGGTCGCCGGCCTCGGCCAGGGCGCCGGCGCGGGTGTCGACGAAGATCCGGGCCCGGCGCACCGCCTCGTCGTCGCTTTCGCGCATCGCCGGCAGATAGGCGCCGGCAAGGTCGAGATGGGCGCCGGGCTTCAGCCAGGCGCCGCGGACGAGCGGTTCGCGCGACTGGGTGGCGCAGGAGACGATGTCCGCCGCGCGCACCGCAGACTCGAGATCGGCCGCGGCGCGGACCGGCAGGCCCTCCGCCGCCAGCGTCTCGGCCAGCGCCGAAGCCTGCTCCGGCCGCCGGGCCCAGATCGCGATGTCGGTGAGCGGCCGCACCGCGGCGTGGGCACGGATGAAATGCGGCGCCAGCGCGCCGGCTCCGACCATCACCATGCGCGCCGCATCCGGTCGGGCCAGGTAGTCGGCGGCCAGCGCCGAGGCCGCGGCGGTGCGGCGGTTGGTCAGGGTCGGCCCGTCCATGATCGCGCGCGGCACGCCGGTGGCGCCGTCGAGCAGCAGGTACGAGCCGACGATGAAGGGCAGGTCCTTGGCCGGATTGCCCGGCATCAGCGACACCAGCTTGATGCCGATCGCCTGGTCCCGTTCCCAGGCCGGCATGATCAGGAGGGTGGCGTCGCCGGCCGCGGTCGGCACGGTATGGTGATGGCGCAGCGGCGCCTCCACCTCGCGGCGGAAGGCCTGACGCAGCGCCTCGATCAGGGCGCGCGTGTCGATCGCCCGGTCGAGGGCAGCGGCGTCGATGGCAAGCATGATGTCGTCAGCGCTGGCCGGCAGCGGGCAGGGCCGGGCGCGCCGGGTCGGGGGCGCCGTTGCGGTTGGCCGAGGCTGGAACGCCGGTGCGCTGCCGCGCCTTCAGCCCTTCCAGATCCTTCTGGGTCGCGGCCAGACGGGTCTCCAGCCGGCGCATGCGCAGGCCGGTGGCGAAGCGGCCGAACCAGACGATGAGGCCACCGATCAGGACCCCGGCCAGGAGCGGCAGCAGCGCCACGAGATAGAGCGGCGCCTCGGTCCGGAACGGCAGCGGCCAGAGGCCGAGCGTCACCGCCTCGCGGTTGCTGATCGCGAAGGACAGCAAGAGGAGGGCGAAGGGGATGGTGACGATCCAGGCGATGTAACGCACAGGCTATCCCTCGTGGTGGCCGGCCCTGCCCGCGGGCCGGTCAGGCATCGGTGTTCAGCCGCTCGCGCAGCTGCTTGCCGGTCTTGAAGAACGGCACCAGTTTCTCCGCCACGTCGACCGCCACGCCGGTGCGCGGGTTGCGCCCGGTCCGGGCGTCGCGGCGCTTCACTGAGAAGGCACCGAAGCCGCGCAGCTCGACCCGCTGGCCCTCTGCCAGCGCCTGGGTGATGCGGTCGAAAATGGTGGTGACGATACGCTCGACGTCGCGCTGGTAGAGATGCGGGTTGCGCTCAGCAAGCCGCATGATGAGCTCGGACTTCGTCATGTCTCCCGAATCCCTGTCCGCCGCCTTGTTGTCGACACGGGTGGCCGCGTCGCCTCGCTCGAGTTTGGCGGCAGCCGGATGGTGCCAGCACGGCCGCCCGAACGCAAGGACAAGTGCTTCTGGACAAAGGGATTTCCGGCGCAAGCTCTACTCCGCCGGACGCATCTCCGGGGCGGGATGACGGCCGCCGCGGCCGACCAGCAGCGTCGCCGCCAGGCCGCACAGCGCGGCGAAGGAGACCCACAGCCCCGGCACCGCCGAATTGCCGGTGACATGGATCAGCCAGGTGCACAGCGCCGGGGTGAAGCCGCCGAAGGTCGCGGTCGCCAGGCTGTAGGCTAGCGAGAAGCCGGCGGTGCGCACATCCTCCGGCATGATCTCGGTCAGGAACGGGATCATCGCGCCGTTGTAGCTGCCATAGAGGAAGGATAGCCACAGCTCGACCTCCAGCAGCCGGTCGAAGGACGGGGCGGAGACCAGCCACAGCATCGCCGGATAGGCGGTGACCAGGGTCAGCACGGTGCAGACCACCAGGATCGGGGTGCGGCCGATGCGATCGGACAGCGCGCCCGAGAGCGGCAGCCAGAGCAGGTTGGAGAGGCCGACGCACAGCGTCACCGCCAGGCTGTCGATGCTGGCCAGGTGCAGCGCCTGGTTGCCGAAGGTCGGGGTGTAGGCGGTGATCAGGTAGAAGCTGACCGTGGTCATCGTCACCAGCATCATGCCGAGCAGGACGATGCCCCAGTTGTCGGCCAGGGAGCGCAGGATCTGCGCCATGCTCGGCCGACGATGCGCCCGGGCCCGGAAGGCCTCGGTCTCCTCCAGCGAGCGGCGCAGCAGGAAGATCAGCGGCACGATCAGGCAGCCGACCAGGAGCGGCACCCGCCAGCCCCACAGGCCGACCGATTCCGGCGGCAGCAGCGCGCTGAGGAGAACGCCGAGGAGCGCCGCGACCACGACCGCGACCTGCTGGCTGCCCGACTGCCAGGCGGTGTAGAAGCCCTTGTGCCCGGGCGTCGCGATCTCGGCCAGGTAGACCGAGACGCCGCCGAGCTCGACCCCGGCCGAGAAGCCCTGCAGCAGCCGGCCGACCACCACCAGCACCGGCGCCAGCAGGCCGATCGTCTCGTAGCCCGGCATCAGGCCGATGGTCAGGGTGCCGACCGCCATCAGCCCGAGCGTCAGCAGCAGGCCGGCGCGGCGGCCGTGCCGGTCGATATAGGCGCCGAGCACCAGGGCGCCGAGCGGCCGCATCAGGAACCCCGCCCCGAAGGTGGCGAGCGACAGCATCAGCGAGAGGAAGTCGCTGCCGGTCGGGAAGAATGCCTTGGCGATGTACGCGGCGTAGTAGCCGTAGACCATGAAGTCGTACATCTCCAGGAAGTTGCCACTGGAGACGCGGAGGACGGCCATGGCCTTCGATCGGGGAGTCGCGGCTGCGGTCATGGATGAGCCTTTCTGAATCGGAACCGGCGCACTCTCTCCCCGCCCCCGTCCCTCGGCCACTCGAGGCGGCTTGTCAATGCCGAGATGGCGACACCTGGAATGAACAAAAGAAAAGGCCCGCCTCCTTGCAGAGGCGGGCCCGGCCGAGGCCGTGGGGCCTTGGCTTACTTCTCTTCGGTGTTCTCGCGCGCCTTACGCAGCGCAGCGCCGAGGATATCGCCCAGCGAAGCGCCGGAGTCCGACGAACCGTACTCGGCCATCGCCTGCTTCTCCTCCTCGACCTCCTTGGCCTTGATGGAGAGCGAGACCTTGCGAGCGGCGCGGTCGACCTGCATCACCTTGGCGTCGACCTTGTCGCCGACGGCGAAGCGGTCCGGACGCTGCTCCGACCGGTCGCGCGACAGGTCGGACTTGCGGATGAAGCCGACCAGGCCGTCGCCGACCGAGACCTCGACGCCGCCATCGTTCACTTCCGTGACCGTGCCGGTGACGATCTCACCCTTGCGCAGCCCGCCGCCGGCGGTGGCCTTCTCGAAGGTGTCCTCGGTGAGCTGCTTCATGCCGAGGCTGATGCGCTCCTTCTCGACATCGACGTCGAGGACCTTGACCTTGACCTGGTCGCCCTTCTTGAAGTCCTGGATCGCCTCTTCGCCCGGACGGTCCCAGGCGATGTCGGAGAGGTGGACCATGCCGTCGATCTCGCCCGGCAGGCCGACGAACAGACCGAATTCGGTGATGTTCTTGACCTCGCCCTCGAGCTCGGTGCCGGCCGGGTACTTCTCGGCGAACACCTCCCACGGATTCGGCAGGCACTGCTTCAGACCGAGGCTGATGCGGCGCTTCACCGGATCGACGTCGAGCACCATCACCTCGACCTCCTGGGAGGTGGAGACGATCTTGCCCGGATGGACGTTCTTCTTGGTCCAGCTCATCTCCGAGACGTGGACCAGGCCTTCGATGCCCGGCTCCAGCTCGACGAAGGCGCCATAGTCGGTGATGTTGGTCACGCGGCCGCGGAAGCGGGCGCCGGCCGGGTACTTGGCGACCACGCCCTCCCACGGATCGGCCTCGAGCTGCTTCATGCCGAGGCTGATGCGCTGGGTCTCCGGGTTGAAGCGGACGACCTGGACCTTGACGGCCTGGCCGATCTGCAACGCCTCGGACGGGTGGTTGATGCGGCGCCACGCGATGTCGGTGACGTGCAGCAGGCCGTCGACGCCGCCGAGATCGACGAAGGCGCCGTAGTCGGTGATGTTCTTGACCACGCCCTCGAGGACCTGGCCTTCCTTGAGGTTGGCGACCAGCTCGGAGCGGGCCTCGGCGCGGCTTTCCTCGAGCACGGCGCGGCGCGACACCACGATGTTGCCGCGCGAGCGGTCCATCTTCAGGATCTGGAACGGCTGCGGCGTGCCCATCAGCGGGCTGATGTCGCGCACCGGCCGGATGTCGACCTGGCTGCCCGGTAGGAAGGCGACGGCGCCGTTCAGGTCGACGGTGAAGCCGCCCTTGACCTTGCCGAAGATCACGCCGGTGACGCGGAGCTGTTCGTTGAACGACTTCTCGAGCGCGGTCCAGGCCTCCTCACGCTTGGCCTTCTCGCGGGACAGGACGGCCTCGCCGTTCTTGTCCTCCATGCGCTCGATGAACACTTCGACGGTGTCGCCCGGGGCAAGCTGGACCGGCTGACCCGGGACGGCGAATTCCTTGAGCGCCACGCGCCCCTCGGACTTCAGCCCCACATCGATCAGCACCATGTCGTTGTCGATCGAGACCACCCGACCCTTGACGACGGTACCCTCGAAGCTCTCGGACTGGCCGAGCGACTCCTCGAGAAGGGCGGCGAAGCTTTCCTTCTCGGTCGATTTGACGGCGGCGGAACTAGTAGCCATGAAAACTCCCGTTAGAGACAAACCGGCCGCCGCGCCGGCGGGTCGTCCCGCCTGGGAGAGCGCGATGGCCGGGCCGGGCCCGATGCCCGTATCTCCATCTTTCGATCGACGACGGCCCGAGGTTCAGACGGCGTCGCGCGGGGGGCCGATCCGGCGGGACACATAAGCCAAGGCCTGGTCGAACACCTCGTCCGCCGTGAGCTGGCTCGTATCCAACAGAAAAGCGTCGCTCGCCGGGACCAGTGGGGCCACGGCGCGGCGACGGTCGCGCTCGTCTCTCTGTCTCAGGTCGTCGAGGACCTCGTCGTATATAGACCGGTGGCCGCGCTCCCGCAACTCCTTCCACCGGCGCATGGCGCGGGCCTCCAAGGTGGCGGTGACGAAGATCTTGGCCGGGGCGTCCGGGCAGATCACGGTGCCGATGTCGCGGCCGTCGAGCACCGCCCCCGGCTGGCGGGCGGCGAAGCGGCGCTGGAAGTCGAGCAGCGCGGTGCGCACCCCGGGGATGGCCGACACCCGGCTGGCCGCCTGGGCTGCGACATCGCCACGCAGCTCCGGATCGCCAAGCGCCGCCGGGTCCAGCGCCAGCGCCGCGGCGAGGCCGGCGATCGGGTCGTCCGGGTCGCCGCCGGCGCGCAGGACGGCGATGCCGACGGCGCGATACAGGAGGCCGGTGTCGAGATGGTCGAAGCCGTAGGCGGCCGCCAGCCGGCGGGCCAGCGTGCCCTTGCCCGAGGCGGCGGTGCCGTCGATCGCGATCACGGTCATGCCGCCGGGTTCCTGACGCCGGACGGCCCCTTCGGGTGCGAAATCACGAGACGCAAGCGACCATCCCCACGATCGGCCCCGGGGACGCCCAGGGCGAGAACTGCCGAACCCGCGGGCTGATAGCATGGACGGGACGGAGGTGGAACGCCGGCCGAAGCCCGGGACGGCGTTTTGTTTTTGACAGGCGTCGCCGGGCGTGGCAGATGGCGCCCTCTATCCCGACATGACCCGAGGAGGCTCGGCGTGGCGAAACCTGAATGGGGCGCCAAGCGCATCTGCCACAATTGCGGGGCCCGCTACTACGATCTGCAGCGCGACCCGATCATCTGCCCGAAATGCGGCACCGAGTTCGACCCGGAGGCCTTCCTGAAGTCGCGCCGGTCGCGCGCCGCGATCGTCGAGGAGCCGGTCGAGAAGGTGCGCGCCGTCGATGACGACACCGACGCCCTGCTCGAGGACGAGACCGAGGAGGCCGCCGACGAGGAAGAGGAGGCGGTCGAGGAGGTCGAGGTGCTCGACGAGGGCGATCTCGACGAGGCCCTGGCCGAGGAGGACGAGGAGGAGGTCCCCGGCAAGGAGAAGGCCCCGGCCGACGAGTTCGACACCGAGGAGGATATCGGCGAGGACGAAGACGTCCTGATCGAGGACACCGACGACCTCGGCGAGGAGGATGTCGACGTCGACATCGAGGAGGATGACGAGCGGAACCGCTGATCGCAGAGATTGATCGCGGGACTGAAAAATTCCTGCAAAAAACCTCTTGCATAGGCGGGGCGGTTGAATAATATCCGCCCCCGCCGACGCACCCCAGGCCGGACCGGCCGGATGCGTCGCCCAGAGTTTCGGGGCCATAGCTCAGCTGGGAGAGCGCTACAATGGCATTGTAGAGGTCAGGAGTTCGATCCTCCTTGGCTCCACCAAATCGAAGAGCCCGGCCAGACATGGTCGGGCTCTTTTCGTTCATGTGCGACGCCGCGGTCCCCCTGCCACAATCTCACCCCCGGCGCGCGGCGCTGCCGGTCCATTGACCGACCATCTGGATGAGGAGATCATCCAATAGGATGAAAAGATCATCCAACAGCGATTGACCGAGGGCATTCAAACCAAATATTCCCAATGCATCGTCCGATTCTCTGAGCTGCTCCACTGGCCAGCCGCAGGGGGGAATAGATGCCCAACCGCAGAACCACCTCCGGCAGCGCGATCATTGCGGCATGGCTGGCAGTGTCGACCCAGGCCGCCGCACAGACGGCGGCGACCGTCCCGTCGCCCAGCCAGCCCGATCCCGATGCGCGGCCCGCCTATGCGATGGTCTCCCTGAACGGTGGCTTCTCGGTCGACCCTTACCCGATCGGCGTCATCGCCGGCGGGCACTATTCCGTCACCGCGCTCGGCCAGGATTGCATCGGCAATATCACCCCCACCCAGGCCGATGCGAAGATCGAATTCTCGGGCGGTCAGCGCCCCTTGAGCATCTATGCGGCCGCGGGCTCCGATATCGCCCTCGTCGTCCATACGCCGCAGGGAACATGGGTCTGCGCCGACGACACCGATGCTGGGGGCATCAATCCTGCGATCACCTTCCAGAGGCCCGCGGACGGCACCTACGCCGTTTGGGTGGCGGCGGTCGACACCTCGTCCCGTCCCGTGCCGGCGGTGCTCGTGATCAGCGAATTTCCTCCGACCTGGTGAGGGAACGTCATGTCAGCCAAGCCCATACACTCGGCGGTGCTTCTGGCGCTCCTGGCCACGGGCTGCTCCGAACTCCCGCAGCAGAAGCCCTTCCCCGAATTCGCCAAGATGCCGGACGAAGGCGCAGGCAGTCCGCAGCCGGCAGGGCCCGCGAGCACGGAGGTCGCCGACGCCTCCACCTCGGCCAGCCTCCTGGCCCGCAAGGTCCAGACGACGCGGTCGACGCTGGATCTGGCGGTCGATACCGCTCGTCAGCGCCTGACCAAGCTCAAGCAGCAGATCGTCGACGCGAGGCAGACGCTCGATGAGCAGGGCGGGCGTCGCGCCAATCCGGAGCAATACGCCGCGCTGCGCGAGGCACAGGACCAGATCGAACTGGCCCTGACCCGGACGCGCGGCTCGACCAGCCGCCGTGTCCCCAGAGGAGTGCCGGAGCAGGCCGAGACCGTCCGCGACCTGGGCGGCCTGATCGCCTCGGTGTCCGGGGTCGTCGATACGATCAGCGGCGGCTCGACCGCGCCGCCTGCGGCGCTGTCGGCCGAGGCGGCGATCGCGCAGGCCACGCCCTCCGCCCCGGCGGTCGGCCCCGGCGGTCCGCCGCAGCCGGGCCAGCCGGGGATCGTCACGGCGTCGGCCGTGCCGCCGGGCGCGGCCCCGGGAACCGGATCGCTCTACGAGACGCTGCTGGCGCGCGCCAAGCCGTCACGGCCGCTGGGGATCGAGCCGGCCGCGGCACCGCCCGGACCGTCTCCGGCCGCGGCGGCCAGCGCGCCGCAGCCCGGCCAGCCGCAGACCACCGTGGCACCGGCGCCGCCGCAGCCGGCTGCCCCAGCCACGGCGCCGACGACCGCCGCCCAGACCGACCCGGTCTACGAGCTGCTGCGGGCGCGCGCCAAGCCGTCGCGGCCGCTGGAAGGCGAACCGCCGCCGGCAGCCTCCATCGGGCCGGCCCCGGCCCAGGCGGCCGGCGGGCCGCAACCCGGCCAGCCGGCAACCACCGCATCGCCGGCGGCGCCGCAACCCGGCCGGCTGGAGATCACCGCGGCTCCGGCGGCACCGCAAACCACCACCGCCCAGAGCGACTACGAGCTGCTGCTGACCCGCGCCAAGCCGTCGCGGCCCCTGCCGACCCCGTCGTCGCCACCGGCTGAGGGCACGAGCACAACGCCGTAACCGACCGGCGCGCAGCCGCCCTCTCGATCCGGCCGGCCTGCGGCACATGGCCGCGGCCGGCGACCTCGGACATGCGGACGGGCATCGCTCGCCACCTCGCCCGCCGGCCCCTTACCGTCGGTTGATGTGCCGGTCGATCAGCGCGCGCAGCGCCGCCGCGTCACGAGCGCGGATGGCCGTGACCATGGCGTGGTGCTCCTGCGCGCTGAGGCGCAAGCCTGCCAGGGTGAACCAGCGGCCGGTGGTGCCGGACTGGCCGCGCTCGCGCATGTCGTGGATCAGCCCGGCCAGAACCGGGTTGCCGGCGATGTCGTAGAGCCGGCGATGGAAGGCGTAGTTCAGCTCGGTCCGGGTCGGCGGGTCGCCGATCTCGATCGCCTGCTCGAACCGCGCGGCGAGGTCGTCGAGCTCGGCCAGGTCGGCCGCCGTCGCGCGTTCGACCACCGGCTCCGCCGCGCCGGTCTCGAGGATCGTCCGCACCGCCTTCAGATGCACCAGTTCCTGCGGGTCGGGCGCCGCGACGCGGAAGCCGCTGTTCACCTTGTGCTCGACCAGCTTGCGGTTCTTCAGCTCGACCAGCGCCTGCCGCACCTCGAAGCGGTTGGCCTCGTAGCGCTCCTGCAGATCGATCTGCTTCAGCCACTCCCCGGCCCGGTAGACGCCGTAGAGGATGTCGTCCCGGATCGCCTCGACCAGCGTCCCGACCCGCCCTTGGTCCGTGCCCTGCCGCTTCATCGTCCTTCGGTGTCTCGTTCCCGTCCACGCGTGCCGTCTTTCTAGCATGCCGTCTTGCCGGCTGCGATTTTGACGTTTATCGTCACGAAAAAATTGGCGCCAATTTTGGAGGATGCCGGATGGCCGATGGCGGCGTGACGAAGGCGGATCTCGAGGCGGGCCCTCCGGCAAAGCCTGCCCCGGCCTATCGTGCCGGCACCACGCCGCTCCTCGCCTGCCGGGCCGATCCGCGTTTCTCCTACAGCCTCACGATCCCGCCACGGCTGCGCGATGCCCCGGAACGGGTGCCGCTGCTGGTCCCGGTGCATGACAGCACCCGGGCGGTGCAGACCGCCAGCGACGCCTTCGCCGAATTCGCCCGCTGGCATGGCGCCGCCGTCCTGGCGCCGCTGTTCCCGGCCGATCCGTTCGGCGACGGCAACGAGGACGGCTACAAATATCTGGCCGAGGGCGACATCCGGTACGACCGGCTGCTGCTGGCCATGGTGGCGGAGGCCGAGATGCGCACCGGTCTCGGCTTCGACCGCTTCTGCCTGTTCGGCTTCTCCGGCGGCGCCCATTTCGCCCATCGTTTCCTGTATCTGTACCCGGAGCGGCTGCGCGCCGTGTCCATCGGCGCTCCGGGGTCGGTCACGCTGATCGACCCCAAGCGGGACTGGTGGGTCGGCACCCGCGACATGGAGCGGATCTTCGGCCGCGCCCCCGACCTGGACGCCCTGCGCCGGGTGCCGGTGCATCTGGCGGTGGGCGACGCCGACCTGGAGACGGCCTCGATCACCCACCAGCCGGGGGGCCGGCACTGGATGGCGGACGCCAACCGGGCCGGGGCCAACCGGATCGCCCGGCTGACCAGCCTGCGCCGCAACCTGCAGGCGCATGGGCTGGCGGTTCGGCACGACATCATTTCCGGCGCCGCCCACGACTTCACGGCGGTGGCGGAGCGCGCCAGGGACTTCTTCCACCAGGTGCTCGGCCCCGGCCGGGCATCCGCCTTCGGCGCATAATCACGACACGACAGGGGGCAGAATGAACCGGCTGATGCTTCTGGGAGCGGCGGCGCTGGCGGCCTTCCCCGCCACCGCGGCCGAGACGCCGCAGCGCGGCGGCACGATCAACACCGTGCTGTCGGCCGATATCCGCAGCACCAATCCCGGCGTCGACCGCGACGGCGCCACCGACATCGTGCACCAGCACATCGTCGAAGGGCTGGTCGGGTTCCGCGAGGACCTGGAGGTCGGGCCGATGCTGGCCGAGCGCTGGGAGGTGTCGCCGGACGGCAGGACCTACACCTTCCATCTGCGCCGCGGCGTCAGGTTCCAGAACGGCGCGACCATGACCTCGGCGGAGGTGAAATGGTCCTGGGACCGGCTGATGGACCCGGCCACCAAATGGCGCTGCCGCGACGTCTACACCGGCGAGAGCGGCCTGAAGATCGAGAGCGTCACCGCGCCCGACCCGGACACCGTGGTCTACGTCCTGGACCGGCCGAGTGCCGGCTTCCTGTACAACCTGGCGCGGATGGATTGCGGCGGCACCCCGGTGCTGCATCCGTCCTCGGTGAAGCCGGACGGCAGCTGGGACAAGCCGGTCGGCACCGGCCCCTTCATCCTGTCGGAGTGGCGCCCCGGCCAGTATATCGAGCTGACCCGGTTCGACGGCTACACCCCGCGCGACGACGCGATGAGCGGCTATGTCGGCCGCAAGGAGGTGTTCGTCGACAAGGTCCGCTTCAACATCATGCCCGACGCGGCGGCGAAGCTGACGGCGCTGCAGGCCGGCGCCCTGGACACGGCCCCGCTGGAATCGCAGGACCGGATCCAGCTGCAGAGCAACCCGGCCCTCGCGGTCCAGTCCAGCATCACGCCCGGCTGGGAGGCGCTGATCCTGCAATCCGCGGACCCGATCCTGCAGGACAGGCGGGTACGGCAGGCCATCGTGATGGCGCTGGACCGCGCCGCCATCGCCGAGGCCGTCACCTTCGGCGGCTCGACCTTCGCGGCGACGCCGGTGCCCGAATTCAGCCCCTATTATTCCCAGGCCCAGACCGAAGCCCTGCCCTATGACCCGGAGCGCGCCAAGGCTCTCTTGGCCGAGGCCGGCTACAAGGGCCAGCGCATCGTGATGACCGCGAACAAGCGATACGCCGAGATGTATGACTGCGGCGTGCTGATGCAGGACATGCTGCGCAGCATCGGAATGAATGTCGAGCTGGAGGTGCTGGAATGGACCGCCCAGCTCGACGCCTACCAGACCGGCAAGTTCCAGATGCAGTCCTTCTCCTACTCGCCGCGGCTCGACCCCCTCGGCCAGTGGGAGCGGATCATCGGGCCGCAGCCGCGCAAGATCTGGAAGGATCCGCGCGCCATCGACCTGCTGGCCCAGGCCAACGCGACCACCGACCGGGCGCAGATGCAGTCGATCCTGGACCAGATCGGCCGGCTGTTCACCGAGGAGGCGCCGGCCGCCAGCCTGTATCTGCACGCCTCCGACTACGCGGTGGCTCAGCGGATCGGCGGCTTCAAGGTCTGGCCGGCCGACGCGCCGCGCTACTGGAATGTCTGGGTGAAGCGATGACCCGCGCCGCCTGCATCCAGCTGAGTGTCGGCCCGGATGTCGGCCCCAACCTCGCCGCTGCCGGCGCCCTGATCCGCGACGCCGCCGCCCGCGGGGCGACGCTGATCGCGCTGCCGGAGGTGGCGGATGCGATCATCGAGGACCCGGCGCTGCTGCGGGAGCGGGCGCAGCCGGAGGAGCGGCACGAGGCCCTGGCCGGCTATCGCGACCTGGCGCGGGAGACCGGCGTGACGCTGCTGGTCGGCTCCGCCGTCGTGCGCACTGATGGGCCGCGCTTCGCCAACCGGTCCTACCTGCTCGGCCCCGACGGCGCGATCCTGGCGCGCTACGACAAGATCCATCTCTACGACGCCGACCTGCCGGACGGCGAGGTGCATCGAGAGAGCGCGCAGTTCGCGCCCGGCGGCACCGGCGTGGTGGCGGCGCTGCCGGGCGGCGGCACGCTGGGCCCGACCATCTGCTACGACCTGCGGTTCCCGCAGCTGCATCGCGCCCTGGCCAGGGCGGGGGCGGAGATCCTGGCGGTGCCCGCCGCCTTCGCCTGCGCCACCGGCGCGGCGCATTGGGAGGTGCTGCTGCGGGCCCGGGCGATCGAGACCGGCTGCTTCGTCCTGGCCCCGGCCCAGACCGGCATCCATCACCTTGGCCGCCGCACCTGGGGCCATTCCTTGATCGTGTCGCCCTGGGGCGAGGTGCTGGCCGATGCCGGGACCGAGGTCGGGCTGGTCACCGCCGATCTCGACCTCGACCGGGTCCGCGCCGCCCGCGCGGCCCTGCCGACGCTGCAGCACGACCGAGCGTTCGAGGTGGTGGAGGTCTGACCGGCCGCCCCTACCCCGCCGCCCGCCGCGATTCCTCGATCACGACGCGGCCGGGCTTGCCCAGGGCCTTGGCCACGGCGTCGAGCCGGCGGTCGACGGCGAGGCCGGTCAGCGCCTCCTCGTCCGCCGGCAGCGACAGCACCACCGACTCGCCAGAGACCGAGAGGCTGGTGCGCTCGAGCAGCGAGGTGGCGCCGCCGGTCAGGGTGTGGGCCAGGCGCAGGGCCTGGCCGAGCAAGAGCGCACGGCCGCGCATCGGCTCATCCAGCAGCTCCAGCACCGGTCCGGTCAGCGCGTCGCCCAAGGTGCCGCCGTAGCGGACATAGACCGCGGCGGCCAGGAACGCCCGCTCGGCATGGTCGAGCCCGGCGACCGGCATGCGCAGCACCCGAAGCCAAGCGTGCTCGGCGCGGTAGTCGGGATGCTCGAACCAGCCGATGTCGGACAGGAGACTCGCCGCTTGGCGCAGTCGCGCATCGTCGGCGGTCTCGTCCGGGAACACCGACCGGGTCCATTCCGCCACCACCTCGGCATGGCCGAAGCGGTCGAGGCGGTGTGCGAGCTCGGCGGCGGCGAAGATCAGCGGGTCGCGCGCCTGATCCTCCGGCGGCAGCAGATCGTAGAGGTGACCCTCGCGCAGGCCGAGGGCCGAGAACACCACCCGCGCCGGCTTCAGCGTCTTCAGCACGCCTTCCAGCACCAGCGCCGCCATCGGCAGCATCTCGATCCGGCGGCGGGAGATCGAGGCGCCGGACAGTGCCCCCTTGCTCTGCTTCGCCACCAGGCCGACGAAGTCGGTCAGCGCCCCGGTCGGCACCGTATACTGGTGGATGATGTGCAGCGGGTGGTTCTCGCGCTCCATGAACAGCTTGGCGATGGCGCGCCAGGCGCCGCCGACCGGGTAGAAGCTGCGGCCAGCATAGAGCGGCAACCAGTCCTGCTGGCCCAGCGTGTCCAGCACCACGCTGCGCGCCTCCTTGCGCGCGCCGGTCTCGTCCATCAGTCGGAACGGCCCCAGCGGCAGCGTCACCTGCTCGCGGATCTCGCCCCGGTCGAGCCCGACCAGCTCGAGCGAGCCGCCGCCGAGATCGCCCATCACGCCATCGACATCGCGGATGCCGGAGACGACGCCGAGGGCCGACAGCCGCGCCTCCTCCACCCCGCTGATGACGGTGACCGGCAGGCCGCAGCGGCGCTCGACCTCGGCGACGAAATCGGCGCCGTCCTCGGCCTCGCGCACCGCCGCCGTGGCCAGCACGTCGACGCGGTCGACCCCCATGCCCTCCAGCAGCCGGGTGAAGCGGGCGAGGTTGTCCAGCGCCTGGACCACGCCTTCCGGCGACAGGCGGCCGGCCTGGCCCAGGCCGCGGCCGAGGCCGCACATGACCTTTTCGTTGAAGACCGGGATCGGCGACCGGGTGACCCGGTCATAGACGACGAGGCGGATCGAGTTCGAGCCGATGTCGATGACACCCACCCGCCCCGGCCGGGACGGCACGATCGGTCCGATACGGAACACCTGCTCTCAGATCCTCATTCCGCGGCCTTGACCAGGCGGCGCGGGGCCCGTTTCGCATCCCGCAGCGCGCTGCCCCGGCCGGACAGGCTGGGGTTGGTCATGAAATACATGTGCGCGCTGAAGGCGTCATCCGGCGCGTCGATCCGATGATAGCGGCTATCGGGACCGAGCATCCAGGTGTTCGATTCGTCCCTCAGATTCGCCAGCATGATCTGCTCCATCACCTGCTGGCGGACGGTGGCGTTCTCGAGCGGAACCAGGCTCTCGATCCGGCCGTCGAGGTTGCGCGGCATCCAGTCGGCCGAGGACAGGAAGACCTTGGCCTGGCGCGATGGCAGCTTCTGGCCGTTGGCGAAGCACAGGATGCGGGCGTGCTCGAGGAACCGGCCGACGATCGAATGCACCCGGATGTTCTCCGACAGGCCGGGCACGCCGGGCCGCAGGCAGCAGATGCCTCGGATCACCAGGTCGATCTCCACCCCGACCTGGGAGGCCTCGTAGAGCTTGTCGATGATGGCGGCGTCGACCAGCGCGTTCAGCTTGACCCAGATCTGGGCCGGCTTGCCGGCCTTGGCGTTGTCGATCTCGGCCTCGATCAGCTCCATGATCCGGCTGCGCAGGAACAAGGGAGCGATCGACAGCTTCTCCAGCTTCGCCGGCTTGGCGTAGCCGGTCATGTAGTTGAAGACCGCCGCCGCGTCGCGGCCGAGCACCGGATCGCAGGTGAAGAAGCTGAGGTCGGTGTAGATCTTGGCGGTGATCGGGTGGTAGTTGCCGGTGCCGAAATGGGTGTAGGTGCGCAGGCCACCCTGCTCCCGCCGCACCACCATCGAGACCTTGGCATGGGTCTTCAGGTGGATGATACCGTAGACCACCTGGGCGCCCGCCCGCTCCAGGTCGCGGGCCCAGCGGATGTTGGCCTCCTCGTCGAAGCGGGCCTTCAGCTCGACCATCGCGGTGACCGACTTGCCGGCCTCCGCCGCCTCGACCAGGGCCTGGACGATCGGGGAGTCCTTCGAGGTGCGGTACAGGGTCTGCTTGATCGCCACGACATCGGGGTCGCGTGCCGCCTGGCGCAGGAACTGCACGACGATGTCGAAGCTCTCATAGGGGTGGTGGACGACGATGTCCTTGGCCCGGATCGAGGCGAAGCTGTCGCCGCCGAAATCCCGCACCCGCTCCGGGAACCGGGCGTTGTAGGGCGAGAACAGCAGCTCCGGCCGCTCGTCGACGATCAGCTTCCTTGTGTCGCTGAGGCCGAGCAGCCGGTCCATGGCGAAGACGTCGTCCTCCTTCACCTTCAGCTTCTCGCAGACGAAGCGGCGCAGCGATTCCGGCACGTCGGCGGAGACGGCGAGGCGGATGACGACGCCCTTGCGCCGGCGCTTCAGCGCGCTCTCGAAGGTCTTGACCAGGTCCTCCGCCTCTTCGTCGATCTCCATCTCGCTGTCGCGGATCACCCGGAACACGCCGCTGGCCTGCAGCGTGTAACCGGGGAAGAGGCGGTCGAGGAACAGCTTGACCGCCTCCTCGAGCAGCACGAAGCGGATCGGCGATGCCCCGGGCAGGCGGATGAAGCGGTCGAGCTGCGGCGGCAGCGGCACGATCGCGTCCATCTCGTCCTGCGTCTCCTCCCCGGTGTTGACCAGGGTCAGGGCCAGGCAGAGTCCGAGATTGGGGATGAAGGGGAAGGGATGTGCCGGGTCGATGGCCAGCGGCGTCAGCACCGGGAACATCTCGCTCAGGAACCGGTCCTCGAGCCAGGCCCTCTCGGACTTGGTCAGCTCGTCCGGCCCGACCACGGCGATACCGGCGGCACGCAGCTCCTCGCTCAGGGCACGCCAGCAATGCTGCTGGTCGCGCATCAGCTCCTGCACCCGGGCGGTGATCTCGCCCAGCTGCTGTGCCGGGCTGAGTCCGTCCTGGCTCGGCGAGACGACGCCGAGCGCCACCTGCGCCTTCAGCCCGGCAACGCGGACCATGTAGAACTCATCGAGGTTGGAGGCCGAGATCGACAGGAAGCGCAGCCGCTCCAGCAGCGGGTAGCGGGTGTTGTAGGCCTCTTCCAGCACCCGCTGATTGAATGCCAGCCAGGACAGCTCGCGGTTGATGAAGCGGTCGGGCGAATCCGCGGGAATCGCTGGCAGGGCGGGAGCGCGGACAGCCTCCGCCGCTTCGGCGGGGGCGGCCTCGGCGGTGCTCTGCAACATGGTCACGGGCTGTCTCCGAACCTTCATTGATCGTAACAAAACTGCAATATCAAACCCTTACAGGGTTCGATTTCAGCGCCACTATACACAAGCCCGAACCGGAAGCGCCATGACGAGGCGATCAAGTCGTCGCCCTGCGCCGGACAGATCCGCGGGGGGTCCCCGGGGGCGCGGGGTTGCCGCCCGGCTCTTGTCCCTCAGTAGCGCTGGGGCACGTAGAGTTCGGCCGGCAGCGTGCGGCGCTCGTAGTTCGGGTCGAACACGCGTTCCGGCAGCTTGATCTCCTCGTGCGGCACGTCCGCGTAAGGCACCTTCGAGAGCAGGTGCGAGATGCAGTTCAGGCGCGCCCGCTTCTTGTCGTTGCCCTCCACGATGTGCCAGGGCGCCTCGGGAATGCTGGTGCGCTCGAACATGTCCTCCTTGGCCTTGGTGTACTGCTCCCAGCGCACGCGGGACTGCAGGTCCATGGGCGAGAGCTTCCACTGCTTGATCGGGTCGTGGATGCGCATGAGGAAGCGCAGCTGCTGCTCCTCGTCGGTGATGGAGAACCAGTATTTCACGAGGATGATGCCGGAGCGCACCAGCATGCGCTCGAACTCCGGCACGTCGCGGAAGAAGTCCTCCACCTGGCTTTCGCTGGCGAAGCCCATGACGCGCTCGACGCCGGCGCGGTTGTACCAGCTGCGGTCGAACAGCACGATCTCGCCGGCAGCCGGCAGGTGCGGCACGTAGCGCTGGAAGTACCACTGGGTCTTCTCGCGGTCGGAGGGGGCGGGCAGCGCCACCACCCGGCAGGTGCGCGGATTGACGCGCTGGGTGATGCGCTTGATGGCGCCGCCCTTGCCGGCGCTGTCGCGGCCCTCGAACAGGACCACCATCTTGAGGCCGTTGTAGTGCACCCAATCCTGCAGCTTCACGAGCTCGCTCTGCAGGCGCAGCAGCTCGTTGAAATAGGTGTGGCGGTCGAGGGTATTCTTCTTCCGGCTCTCGAGCAGGGCGCGCAGCTCGGGCGGAACGCGGGCGTCGTCGACCGCCTGCTCGAGCTCCTCGTCCATGTCGTCTTCGAGCTCGATCTCGAGCCAGCTGCGGGTCTCGGTGTCCTTCAGCTCAGTCATGTGCCTGTCTCCTGCTGCCCCACCCATGTACCCGGAAGCTTATGCAGTTTGGTGACAGCGGCCGCTGGCCGGGCAGGCCTATGTCCAATGCCTCGCCGAGGTCGAAGCAATCCAGAACGGTCCGCAGCGGCTCCTGGACTGCTTCGTCGGCTTCGCCTCCTCGCAATGACGGCGGGGGCCTGACCCGGGGTAGGCCCTGCTTACCGCCTTCCGCCGAAGATCGACCCCAGGATGCCGCGCACCACGGCGCGGCCGATGGTGCTGCCGAGCGTGCCGGCAGACCGGCCGCCGACGCTGCGCCCCAGGCTGCGGCCGAGCTGGGTGCCGACCGAGCTGCCGGCGCTGCGCAGCACGTCGCGGAAGATCGCCTCCGCCATGCTGGGCCCCTCCTTCGCCTCGGTCTTGGCCTCGGCGGCGGCCGTCGCCTCCTGCTGCGCCTCGGCCGCCTTGGCGCTCAGCTTCTCATAAGCGGAGTCGCGGTCGACCGGGGTGGTGTATTTCGCGTCCATCCCGCCGGCGGCGATCGCCGCCTTGCGCTCAGCGTCGCTGATCGGGCCGAGACGGGAGAGCGGCGGGCAGACCAGCGCCCGCTCCACCACCTCCGGGATGCCCTTGGGGTCGAGGAACGAGACCAGGGCCTCGCCCACGGCCAGCTCCTGCAGCGCGCGGGCGACGTCGAGCCCGCCTTCGGTGCGGAAGGTGTCGGCGCTGGCCTTCAGCGCCTTCTGGTCGCGCGGGGTGAAGGCGCGCAGCGCATGCTGCGCCCGGTTGCCGAGCTGGGCCAGCACCTTGTCCGGCACATCGATCGGATTCTGGGTGACGAAATAGACGCCGACGCCCTTGGAGCGGATCAGCCGCACCACCTGCTCGACCTTCTCGACCAGCGCCCGGGGCGCGTCGTCGAACAGCAGATGCGCCTCGTCGAAGAAGAACACCAGCTTCGGCTTCTCCGGGTCGCCGACCTCAGGCAGACGCTCGAACAGCTCGGACAGCAGCCAGAGCAGGAAGGTGGCGTAGAGCCGGGGCGCCTGGATCAGCGTCTCCGCCGCCAGCACATTGATCACGCCGCGCCCGTCCGGGGCGGTGCGGGCGAGGTCGAGCAGGTCGAGCGCCGGCTCGCCGAAGAAGGCCTCCGCCCCCTGCTGCTCCAGGACCAGCAGCTGGCGCTGGATGCTGCCGACCGAGGCCTTGGAGACATTGCCGTAGACGCCGGTGAACTTCGACGCGTTCTCGGCCATGAAGGCGAGCAGCGCCTGCAGGTCCTTGAGGTCGAGCAGCAGCAGCCCTTCCTGGTCCGCCGCCTTGAAGGCGATGTTGAGCACGCCCTCCTGCGTGTCGTTGAGCTGCAAGAGCCGTGACAGCAGCAGCGGCCCCATCTCCGCCACCGTGGCGCGGACCGGCGTGCCCTGCTTGCCGTAGAGGTCCCAGAACACGGTCGGGAAGCCCTGGTACTGCAGCTCGCTGAGGCCGAGGGTCTTGGCGCGCTCCTCGATCTTCGGATTGGCCTCGCCCGGCTGGCTGATGCCGGCGATGTCGCCCTTCACATCGGCGACGAAGACCGGCACCCCGGCCCGGCTGAAGCCTTCGGCCAGGACCTTCAGGGACACCGTCTTGCCGGTGCCGGTGGCGCCGGCGATCAGCCCGTGGCGGTTGCCGAGGCCGAGCAGCAGCCGGTGCTCGCGCTGGCCCTTGGCGAAGTAGAGTCCGTCCGTCATTCCTGTCTCCTCGGCCCGCGGCCCGGCATAACGGGCGCATCATGCGCATGGTGCCTCGCGTCTGGACGCGGCGCCAGAGGTCGCGCAGGGTGGGGCGGCGAGGAGGCGCGATGAAGACCCTGATCCTGCTGCGGCACGCCAAGTCCGACTGGTCCGACCCGACCCTGGCCGACCACGACCGGCCGCTGGCGCCGCGCGGCCGCGACGCCGCGCCCCGGATGGGCGCCTGGCTGAAGGCCCATGGCCCGATGCCGGATCTGATCCTGTGCTCCACCGCCGCCCGCGCCCGGCAGACGCTGGCGCTGGCCCTGGAGGCTCTGGGCGCCACGCCCGAGACCCGCTTCGACCGCGGCCTTTACCTGGTCGGCGGCCCCGGGGTGCTGGCCCGGCTGCGCCAAGCCCCCGACACCGCCGCGACGGTGATGGTGGTCGGCCACAACCCCGATCTGGAGCAGCTGGCCCGCCGGCTGGCGATTTCGGGCGAGAAGAAGCCGCTGGCCCGACTGGAGGAGAAATACCCGACCGCCGCGCTGGCGGTGATCGAACTGCCGGTCGAACGCTGGGCCGAGGCCGGCGACGGCGGGCGGCTGCTGGCGCTCGAGACGCCGAAGACGGTCAAGGGTTGAATGCTTCAATTTTCTTCGGATCGGCAGCAACCATTCGCAGAGATCGCCAAAACAATCGAAGACCCAAACCGTTCCCGTCTTTCAAATTATTCATCCCGAGCGACCTCTGCAGGAGAAACACTGGTTCCCCTGGGGACTGTCCTTCGAATGAACTTATCGTAAGATGACAGATACTGGCGACAGGACGAAATCTCTGCAGCGTGGAATTGGCGCCGGGCCCGATCGGGCGCGGGCCGTCAGCAGAGGATGTTCGCCATGTCGCGTCTCTCAGCTCGCCTGCTCAAGACCGGGGCGGCCCTGATCGCCGCCTCGGCGCTGGCCGGCTGCGTCGTCTATCCCACCTATCCCCACCCGGTCTACTACGCCCGCCCGGCCGTGGTGTATCACCCGTACTACCATTACTGGTGACCGAGGCCGCCTACCCGACCACGAAGACCGGGTCGCCGATCACCGCCGGGTCCGGGGTCACGCCCAGGCCCGGCGCGGTGCCCGCGGCCATCCGGCCGTGCCTGCGGCGCGGCGCGTCGGGCGCGGTCGAGACGGTGACGTAGGAGTTGAAGTCGGTCGCCGAGAACAGCAGCTCCGGCGGCGTCGAATGGGCGAGATGAGCGATCGCCGCGGTGGCGACGTCGCCGCCCCAGGTGTCCTCGATGGTCATGGCGATGCCGAGGGCGGCGCAGAGGTCGCGGATCTGGCGCGCCTTGGTCAGCCCGCCGACCTTGGAGATCTTCAGGTTGATCACGTCCATGGCACCGTCGGCGGCGCCGCGCAGCACCGCCGGAAGGCCGTCGATCACCTCGTCCAGCACGAAGGGCCGGGCGGTGCGGCGGCGGATCGCCAGGCACTCCTCGTAACTGCGGCAGGGCTGCTCGATATAGACGTCGATGTCGCGCACGGCGTCGACCACCCGCGCCGCCTGGTGCATCAGCCAGCCGGTGTTGGCGTCGGCGATCAGCACATCGCCCGGCTGCAGCTTCGCCGAGACGGCGCGGATGCGGGCGATGTCGGTGTCCGCATCGCCGCCGACCTTGAGCTGGAACTTGGTGTAGCCGTGGGCGCGGTACTCCGCCACCCGCGCCGCCATCGCCTCCGGGCTCTCCTGGCTGATCGCGCGATAGAGGGCGAAATCGTCGCCGTATCGGCCGCCCAGCAGCTCGCAGACCGGCAGGCCGGCGGCCTTGCCGAGGATGTCCCAGCAGGCCACGTCGACCGCCGATTTGACGTAGGGGTGGCCGCGCATCGCCCGGTCGAGATGGCGGTCGAGCACGCCGAGCCGGCGCGGGTCGAGCCCGATCAGCCCCGGCGCCAGCTCGCGCAGCCCGGTGCGGGCGCCTGCGGCATAGGCCGGCAGATAGGCGGGGCCGAGCGGGCAGACCTCGCCCCAGCCGGTCAGCCCGGCATCGGTGTCGATGCGCACCAGGGTGCTGTCGAACACGGTGACGGCGTTGCCGCCCGACCATTTGTAGCTGCCCTCGTGCAGCGGCAGGTCGACCTGATAGACGGCGATCCGGATGATGCGCATGGAGCCCTCCCGCGGCGGTGGCGCGGCACCTTCGCGCGCCCCGCCCGGGGCTGTCAAACCGACGGGGACCGGCCGATGCGGACTGCACCGGCCGGCCGCACGGGCTCAGACGGACTTCTTGAACCGGGCGGCCTCGCCCGAGCCGCCGGTGACGTTGCCGGCGCTATAGGAATGGGCACCGGCGCCGGCCAGCTTGCCGCCGTCGACGATCAGGTACTCCTCGCGGATCGGCCGGCCCTCGAACCAGCATTCCAGGATCTCGCGCACACCGGCGGCGTAGCGCGCCTGGGCCGAGAGCGAGGTGCCGGAGATATGCGGCGTCATGCCGTGATGCGGCATGGTCCGCCAGGGATGGTCGATCGGGGGCGGCTGCGGGAACCAGACGTCGCCGGCATAGCCGGCGAGCTGACCGCTCTCCAACGCCGCGGCGACGGCGTCGCGGTCGCAGATCTTGCCGCGCGCGGTGTTCACGAGATAGGCGCCGCGCTTCATCTTGGCGATCAGCGCGGCGTTGAACAGGTTCTCGGTCTCGGGGTGCAGCGGCGCGTTGATGGTGACCACGTCGCAGACCCTGACCATGTCCTCCGCCGTCGGATGCCAGGTCAGGTTCAGCTCCTTCTCCACCGCCTCCGGCAGGCGGTGCCGTTCGGTGTAGTGCAGATGCACGTCGAAGGGCTTCAGGCGGCGCAGCACGGCGAGGCCGATGCGGCCGGCGGCCACCGTGCCGACATGCATGCCTTCGACGTCGTAGGACCGGGCGGCGCAGTCGGCGATGTTCCAGCCGCCCTTCACCACCCACTGGTAGGAGGGGATGTAGTTGCGCACCAGGCCGAGGATCACCATCACCACGTGCTCGGCCACGCTGATCGAGTTGCAGTAGGTGACCTCGGCCACGGTGAGGCCGCGGTCGATCGCCGCCTGCAGGTCGACATGATCGGAGCCGATGCCGGCGGTCAGGGCCAGCTTCAGCTTGGGCGCCTTGGCGATGCGCTCCGCAGTCAGATAGGCCGGCCAGAAGGGCTGGGAGATCACGATGTCGGCGTCCGGCAGCTCCCGGTCCAGCCGGGAATCGGCGCCGTCCTTGTCCGAGGTGACCACCAGGGTGTGGCCGAGGGATTCAAGCCAGCGGCGGAGGCCGAGCTCGCCCGAGACGCTGCCCAGCAGCGTGCCGGGGACGAAGTCGATCGCCTTCGGTGTCGGCAGGGTCTGGCCGCCGGGGTAGCGCTCGAGCTTCGGCAGGTCGTCGCGGGCGTAGGAGGTCGGATAGCCCGTTACCGGGTCGTCGTAGAGAACGCAAACGATCTTGGCCATTCCAGTCTCCCTGGGAGAAGAGCTGGCCCGATCCGCCGCCATGGCAGGTTCGCCATGCCGGTCCGACGCGATCGTGGCGGGCTGAGCCCGCCTGGTCTCGCACAGGGTCTAAGGGGCCCGGTCCGGATCGGACCGTGACACGCGGTCACGATGCGACCGGCGAAGCGCTATACTCAAATCGATACTTCCGATCGAATGATCGACGTTGTCTATCAGTCGGGACCGCCAAGGCGAGCGGCGGGCGAAGCCGTCCAGCGGCCGCGCCGGTCAGCGGATGCCGGCGAGATAGGCCAAGAGCGCCGCCTCGTCGTCGAACACGATATCGAGCGGCACTGCCAGCATCGGATTCAGCCGGGCGCCGAGGAAGGCGGCGCGGGAATCGGTGTGCAGCCCGACCAGCCGGCGCCCGGGCTTCGCCAGCTGACGATGGGCATAGGCCATGCCCAGCTCCAGCGCCGCGCCCTCGTCCGGCACCCGCCCGTCGAGCACGAACAGCAACACGTCGCAGGCGAAGACCTGGTCGCGGTCGAGCTCGAAGATGGCGCGGCGCCGCTGCTCCGGCGACATGGCCGCCCAGGGCTCGCGGCTGCTCTCGACCCCGTCGCGCTGCGGCAGGAAGACGGTGAAGCCGAGCGCCTCGATCTTCTCCGTCAGCGCCGCGTTGAAGGCGAGCTCGGCGGCCGAGAACAGCGGCCCCGCAAAGTAGAGGCGCGGCATCAGCCGGCCCCGATCCGTTCCAGCGCCGCCCGGTGCAGCGCCGGAGTGGCGGCGGCCAGGACCTCGCCCGAGGAGTCGATCCCGAGCGGCCGGCCCTGCCAGTCGGTGATCACGCCGCCCGCGCCTTCGATCACCGGCACCAGGGCCATGAAGTCGTAGGGCTGCAGGCCGCGCTCGATCACCACGTCGATGCAGCCGAGTGCGATCAGGGCATAGGCATAACAGTCGCAGCCGTAGCGGCGATACCTCACCGCCCCGGCCAGCCGCTCGAACACCGCGGCGGAGACGCCCGTGAACATCTCCGGCGCGGTGGTGGAGAGGATGGCGTTCTTCAGCCCGCCGCAGTCGCGGGTATGGCAGGGCTTGCCATTGGCCAGGGTCGGATGGCCGGCATGGCCGACGAAGCGCTCGCCCAGCGCCGGCATCTCAATCACCCCGACCAGCGGCCGTCCGCCCCGGGTCAGGGCGATCAGCGTGCCGAACAAGGGGATGCCGGCGATGAAGGCGCGGGTTCCGTCGATCGGGTCCAGCACCCAGACCAGGTCGCGGTCCGTACCCTCGCGGCCATGCTCCTCGCCGAGGATGCCGTGCTCGGGGTAGCGGTCGGCGATCATCTGCCGCATCTGCCGCTCGACCGAGCGGTCGGCCAGCGTCACCGGCGAGGCGTCGGCCTTGTCCTCGACCGCGAGGCCGGTGCGGAACCAGCGCAGTGCGGCCGGGCGGGCGGCATCGGCGAGGCTTTCGGCGAAGGCGACAAAGGGATCGGCGGTCATGGCACGGACTCGGGGCTTCGGGCGAGGGCCGCAGCCTCGCCGGAAACGCGACGGCGGGCAAGCCTACGCGCGCAGCGCCGCGGCCAGGGCCGCGATCTCCTCCGCCCCCTTGGTGGCTGGCGCGGTTTCGATCAGGGTGCGGCCGGCCAGCATCGCCGCGGCGAAGCCGGTGCGGTTGCCGATCCGCGCCGGCAGCACCGGGATGCCAAGCCGTCCGATCTCGGCCTCCAGCGCATCCGCGACCCTGGAACGGGACGGCACCCGGTTCAGCACGATCCGGGCCGGCACCTTCTCCTCCGCCGCCAGGTCCAGGGTCGGCTGCGTCGCCCAGAGGTCCATCGGGCTGGGCTGGATCGGGACCAGGACGAGCTGCGCCGCCCGCACCGCGATGCGGGCGTCCGAGGCCGCGTGCGGCGGGCTATCGATCAGCACCAGGTCGTGCTTCGCCCGCGCCCGGTCGACCTCCGCCGGCACCCGCCAGCCGGTGATGCGCAGATGGGTGAAGCCGGGATCGTCGCCGCGCGCCTCGACCCAGCGGCTCAGGCTGCCCTGCGGGTCGATGTCGATGGTGGCGACCGTGAGGCCGGAGCGGACGAAGGCGGCGGCGAGATGCGCCACCAGCGTGGTCTTCCCCGCCCCGCCCTTCTGCTGCGCCACGGTGATGGTCCGGCCGGCCATGCGCCCCTCCGTTTTGCGGGATTGTCGCGCGGCTTTTGCTGCAGCGCAACATGAGATCTCCCGTGCCGGGATGGCCGCTGCCCGGCCAGTGCATGGCGCCGCGGCGTCGGATCGGGCTATAGAGCGGGCATGGACAGTTCCCTCAAGACCGAGATCGTCGACGATGGCCCGGCCGGCATCGCCCGTGCCGCAACGTTGCTGCGCGAGGGCAAGCTGGTTGCCTTCCCGACCGAGACGGTCTACGGCCTGGGCGGCGACGCCACCAATGACCGCGCCGTGGCCGCGATCTTCGAGGCCAAGCGGCGCCCCAGCTTCAACCCGCTGATCTGCCACCTGGCCGAGGCCGAGCAGGCCGAGGATCTGGTGCTGTTCGACGAGCGCGCCCGGCGCGTCGCCGAGACGCTGTGGCCGGGACCGCTGACCTTGGTGCTGCCGCGGCGCGAGGGCTGCCCGGTGTCGCTGCTGGCCTCGGCCGGGCTCGACACCCTGGCGATCCGGGTGCCGGCGCATCCGTCGGCGCGGCGCCTTCTGGCCGCAGTCGGCCGGCCGGTGGCGGCGCCCAGCGCCAATGTCTCCGGCGCGGTCAGCCCGACCACGCCGCAGCATGTGCTGGAGGGGCTGTCGGGCCGGGTGTCGCTGGTGGTAGCCGGCGGGCGCTGCGCCGTCGGCCTGGAATCGACGGTGCTGGACCTGACCGGAGAGCGGCCGGTGCTGCTGCGCCCCGGCGGCGTCACGGTTGAGGAGCTGACGGCGCTGCTGGGCCCGGTCGCCGTGCCCGAACGGGACCCGGACCGGCCGGCCTCGCCCGGCCAGCTGGCCAGCCACTACGCGCCGCGGGCGCAGGTGCGGCTGAATGCCGGCGCCATCAGCCCGGACGAGGTGCTGCTGACCTTCGGCCCCGACCTGCGCAGCGGGCCGAAGGTGATGAACCTCAGCGAGAAGGGCAACCTGGCCGAGGCGGCGGCGAACCTCTTCGCGATGCTGCGGGCGCTGGACAAGACCGGTGCCGGCACCATCGCCGTGGCGCCGATCCCGGAGACCGGCCTGGGCGCCGCGATCAACGACCGGCTGCGCCGCGCCGCGGCGCCAAGACCCTAGGGAGCGAACCATGACCGACGCCGCGCTGCTGGACGCCCTGATCGCCGTCACCGGTCCGCAGGGCGTGCTGCACGAGGCGGCGGATCTGGAGCGTTATCTGCGGGAGTGGCGGGGCAAGTACCGGGGCACGGCCGGCATCGTGGCGCGGCCGGCGTCGACCGCCGAGGTGGCCGCGGTGGTGAAGCTGTGCGCCGAGCGCGGCATCGGCATCGTGCCGCAGGGCGGCAACACCGGCCTGGTCGGTGGCGCCGTCGCCGAGGCCGGCCAGGTCCTGCTGTCGACCGACCGGCTGACGCGGATCCGCGAGGTCGACGCCGAGGGCGACCACATCACGGTCGAGGCCGGGGTGATCCTGACCCAGGCGCAGGCGGCGGCGGAGGCGGTGGACCGGCTGTTCCCCCTGAGCCTGGGCGCCGAGGGCAGCTGCCGGATCGGCGGCAACCTGTCGACCAATGCCGGTGGCACCGCGGTGCTGCGCTACGGCAACATGCGCGACCTGGTGCTGGGCCTCGAGGTGGTGCTGCCCGACGGCCGGGTCTGGGACGGCTTGCGCGCCCTGCGCAAGGACAACACCGGCTACGACCTGAAGCAGCTGTTCATCGGCGCCGAGGGCACGCTGGGCGTGATCACCGCCGCGGTGCTGAAGCTGTTTCCGCGGCCGCGCAGCGTCGCCGCGGCACTGGCGGCGGTGCCGGACCCGGCCGCCGCCGTCGCCTTGTTCGGCCGCGCCCGGGCCGAGGCCGGCGGGTCGGTCACCGGGGTCGAGCTGATGCCGCGTCTGGCCGTCGACTTCGCCCTGCGCCACGTCGCCGGCGCCGTCGACCCGCTGGCCGAGCGCCACCCCTGGTATGTGCTGCTGGAGCTGTCATCCCCCGCCGCCGACGCGCCGCTGGCGGAGCAGCTGGAGGCGATCCTGGCCGGCGGCTTCGAGGCCGGGCTGGTGGCCGATGCGGCGATCGCGTCGAGCGAGGCGCAGCGCAAGGTCTTCTGGCATCTGCGCGAGGCGATCGTCGAGGGCCAGCGCTTCGAGGGCGGGTCGATCAAGCACGACATCGCCGTGCCGGTGGCCCGCGTGCCGGAGTTCCTGGAGCGGGCCACGGCGGCGGTCGAGGCAGCGATTCCGGGCGTGCGGGTGGTGCCGTTCGGCCATCTCGGCGACGGCAACATCCATTTCAACCTGAACCAGCCGGAAGGCGCGGACGCCGACGCCTTCACCGCCCGTTGGGAGGAGATCGCCCATCGGGTGCACGACATCGTCGCCGCCATGGGCGGGTCGATCAGCGCCGAGCACGGCGTCGGCCTGTTGAAGCGCGACGAGATCGCCGAGAGGAAATCGCCGGTCGAGATCGACCTGATGCGCCGGATCAAGCGGGCGATCGACCCGGCCGGGATCATGAATCCGGGCAAGGTGATCCTGCCCTAGGCGAGTTCTGGGCTGCCATTCCTTCCGACTGGGCTAGTATTCGCTCCGCTGTCGAATCCGACACCGTGCCGTCGACCAGTTGCGTCGACCCATGAGGAGGACCGCCCGATGGCCAAGAGCGACACCCTGGTTCCCGCGACCGAGCTGGCCCGCGCCAACTCCGTCCGGATCCCCAATGAGAGCGCCGAGTATCGCGCCGCCCGCACCGCCCTGCTGGCGGAGGAGATCGAGCTGCGGCGCCATATCGAACGCGTGGCCGCCCAGCGCCGCGCCTTGCCGCCCGGCGGCCCGGTGACCGGCGACTACCGCTTCGAGGGCGCGGAGGGCCCCACCGACTTCGCCGGGCTGTTCGGCGACAAGCAGACGCTGGTGATCTACAGCTACATGTTCGGGCCGCAGCGCGAGCGCCCCTGCCCGATGTGCACCAACCTGCTGGGCGCCTGGGAGGGCAACGCCGCCGATATCGGCCAGCGCGTCTCGCTGGCGGTGGTCGCCCGCTCGCCCTATGCGCGGCTGGCCGCGTGGAAGCGCGAGCGCGGCTGGCGGAGCCTGCGCCTGTACAGCGATGTCAACGGCGCCTATTCGCGCGACTATTTCGGCGTCGCGCCCGACGGCTCGGACATCCCGGCGCTCAACGTGTTCACCCGCCGCGACGGCACCATCCGCCACTTCTGGGCGGGCGAGATGACCGGATCCACCGCCGACCCCGGCCAGGACCCGCGCGGTGCCCCCGATCCGGCGCCGCTGTGGATGGTGCTGGACTGCACGCCGGAAGGGCGCGGCACGGACTGGTATCCGCAGCTGAGCTACGACTGAGAGGAGCGGCCGGGCGCGGTCGCCCCGGCCGCGCCCGCCTCACCAGTGGCCGCGACGCCCCCAGCCGCCGCGGCGGTAGTGGCGGTGGTGACGATAGCCGTCATCGTCATCGGCCAGGGCCGCGCCGAGGGCGATGCCGCCGACCGCCAGCAGGCCGGCCGCCAGCGCGGTGTTGGTGTCCTGCTGCTGCCGCTCCGCCTGGGCCTGATAGGACAGCGGGCCGAGGGAATCGCACGCATACGGGTCGCCATAGGCGCATTGCTGCGAGGCGTAGTTCAGCTGCATCTCGCCCGGGGTCGGCCCGCAGGCCGCAAGGGCAACCAAGACTCCAACAATACCAACCCGCGAGATGCGAGACCTCAACGAACCGGCAACCATACTCATCTCCAGCCGACCGGCTTCCATTCCTGTCGGCACGCCGTTTTCCGATTGAGGCAATTCCATGGCAACTTCACGGCGAACCTTGGAACTGCCCACAGGGCCGCCGGATGACTGCCATATCCCGCGCCCCTTCCGCCTCAATACACGGACAACACAAGAAATTCCGTCGCTTGACTATCGGGCGCGACATGGAGGTTGGGTTCGTCGATGCCGAACCCAACCTAGGCCGTACCGACGGTCGCAGCGGCCCTAGAACGCCCGCCGCGGGGCCAGGCGCAGCCGCACCATGGCCGGGGCCGGCATCGGCGCCGTCCGGGCCGGGCGGATCCGGTAGACCGGAACCGGCCGCGGTGCGGCGTCGCGGCGCTTCCAGGGCTGGCCGTTGAACCAGGCGGCGCCGCGGGCCCACAGCCAGAGCATAGCGATGCCGCCGCCATTGACCGCGAGATGCGGCAGGATCCCGGTGCCCGCCTGGTCGAGGACGATGCCGCCGACGAAGGACAGGGCCATGCCGAGCAGGAAGACCGACAGCGAGTGCCGGCCCATCAGGGCCACCGGCTCCGCCCCCCGCAGGGAGATCAGGCCCGGCACGGCGCGCAGCAGCGACACCACGACATAGGCCAGGGCGAAGAAGTGCAAGAGGCGCAGCGGGCCGATATCGGTCTTGCGCGCCAGCGGCTCCAGGATATCGCGCATCCCGGCGAACAGGCCGCCGTCCAGCCGCACCAGCGACAGCGCCAGCGTGGCGCAGAACACCAGATAGATCAGCGCCGCGGTGATGCGGCCGCGCGTCGCCCGCGGCACCTCGAACCAGCTGGCGCCGTAGCCGTAGCCGGCGACAAAGAGCACCTGCCAGGCGAAGGGGTTGAAGAACCAGCCGCGGCCGTCGGTGCTGTCGGCCGTGAGGTTCCAGCCGCCGGCCACCGCGCCGACATAGAGCACGGCCGAACCGATCACCACCAGCACCGGCGAGATCCGCGACAGCAGCACCATCGCCGGGATCGCCGCAAGGAGCAGCATGTAGAGCGGCAGGATGTCGAAGTAATGCGGCACATAGTGCAGCGACAGCAGCTCGAACAGCGCCTTGCCCGGGCTGTCGAAGAACCGGTCGATGCCCAGCCGCGAGATGTAGTTCGGCTCGGCGAAGATGCTGTTCGCCCCGACGATGATGCCGCAGATGGCGATGAACAGGCCGACATGGGCCCGGTAGAGCTGCCAGACGCGCTGGACCACGCGGCCGAATCCGGCCAGGAATCCGGCGCGGTCGAAGCTGCGGCCAAAGGCCATCGCCGAGGACAGGCCGGCCAGGAAGATGAAGATCTCCGCCGCATCGCTCAACCCATACGTCCGCGGCGTGAACATTCCGACAATGTTCCCGGGCGTATGGTTGATGAAAATAATGATCAGCGCGAGACCACGGAAGAAATCGATCCGAATGTCCCGCGCCGGCGTCTGTGCAGTCATTTCATCACTCCGACTACATCGGCCCGACGAGGCGATGCTATTGGGGAACGCTTCATTCCAAGTGAGGTTCCCAAGAAATCCGAGTCGTGGAACACTGCCGGGCGGAGAGCGGATTGGCCATGTTTCGCCTGTGCATCATCATCCTGTTCCTGACCGCCGCGCCGGCGCTAATCCGGGCCGCGCATGCCCAGGGCACGGCGCCGGCCGAGACCGTCATGTTCAAGAGCCTGTCCGGCGAGGTGATCACCGGACGCCTGTTCCTGCCCCGGGGGACGGGCCCTTTCCCGGCCGTGGTCGGGCTGCACGGATCCGGCGGTTACGCCCCGGCGCATGACCGCTGGGCAACCCGGCTGGCCGCCAGCGGCTATGCCATGGTCCTGATCGACAGCTATACCCCGCGCGGCTATCGCGAGATCGTCTCGGTCGGCCTGTCGACGATCCCGGTCGAGCTGCGGGTCAAGGACGCGGTCGGAGCCCTGGAATACCTGCAGACGCGCAAGGAAATCAATCCCAAACAGATCGCCGTCCTCGGCTGGTCCCAAGGAGCGACCACCGCCGTCGCCGCCGCGGCGACGATGCGGCAGGCGCTGATCGCCAAGACCGCGCCGCATTTCGCCGCAGCGGTCGCGCTGTATCCCCGCTGCGACCAGTACATGACCGACGCCCAGCCGGTCGGCGACACGCCGCTCCTGGTGCTGATCGGGTCGGCCGACACGGTGACGCCGGCGGCGGCCTGCGACACCCTGTTCGATACCTGGCTGTCCAAGGGCGCCGCTGTCAGCCTGATCGTCTATCCCGGCATGAAGCACAATTTCGACTTTGCCGCCCCGACCACGGCGAGGCTGGACCGGACGCTGCCGATCGCCGATCCGCCGGCCCTGAGCCAGAGCTGGACCCCGGTCGACGACGCCGAGCGCCGCACGCTGGGGTTCCTCGACCGGCGTCTGGGGCTTGATTCCGCCCCCGCTTCGGTGAAATCTCCCCTTTACGTAAACGGAAACCAACAGGGAGCCGCCCGATGACCGCCTATGCCGCGCCGCTGTCCGACATGCGCTTCGTCCTGCGGCATCTGGTCGGGCTGGACCGCATCGCGGCCCTGCCCGGCAAGGGCGAGACGACGCCGGAGCTGGTCGAGGCGGTGCTGGAGGAGGCCGGCAAGCTGGCGGCCGAGATGATCGCGCCCCTGAACGCCGTCGGCGACCGCGAGGGCGCGCGGCTGGAGAACGGCGTGGTGCGCACCGCCCCCGGCTTCCGTGAGGCCTATGCGCGGTACCGCGACGGCGGCTGGAACGCCCTGCCCTTCGAGCCGGACTGGGGCGGCCAGGGCCTGCCCTGGGCGGTGGCGATGGCGGTGTCGGAGATGTGGCAGTCGGCCAGCCTGGCCTTCGGCCTGTGCCCGGTGCTGAACCAGGGCGCGGTCGAAGCGCTGCAGGCGCACGGCTCGGACGAGCAGAAGCGGATCTACCTGCCGAAGCTGGTCTCCGGCGTCTGGACCGGCACCATGAACCTGACCGAGCCGCAGGCCGGCTCCGACGTCGGCGCGGTGCGCACCCGGGCCGAGAAGCAGCCGGACGGCACCTACCGGATCACCGGCCAGAAGATCTTCATCACCTATGGCGAGCACGACATGGCCGAGAACATCGTCCATCTCGTGCTGGCCCGCACGCCCGACGCGCCGGCCGGGATCAAGGGCATCAGCCTGTTCCTGGTGCCGAAGCTGCTGCCCGACGCCGAGGGCAGTCCCGGCGCCCGCAACGACCTGCGCTGCGTCAGCCTGGAGCACAAGCTGGGCATCCACGCCAGCCCGACCTGCGTCATGGCCTATGGCGACAACGGCGGCGCCACCGGCTTCCTGATCGGGCAGGAGAACCGCGGCATCGAGTACATGTTCACGATGATGAACAACGCCCGGCTGACTGTCGGCCTGCAGGGCGTGGCGATCGCCGAGCGCGCCACCCAGGCGGCCGAGGCCTATGCCGCCACTCGCATCCAGGGCAAGCCTATCGGGTCTGATGGCCCGGCGCCGATCGCGGCCCATCCCGATGTCCGCCGCATGCTGCTGTCGATGCGCAGCCTGACCGAGGCGGCGCGGGCCCTGACCTACAGCGCAGGCGCCGCGCTGGACCTCGCCCGCGGCCACCCCGACCCGATCGAGCGGGCGAAGGCGCAGGCCCGGGTCGACCTGCTGACGCCGGTGGTGAAGGGCTGGAGCACGGATATCGGCTGCGAGGTGGCCTCGACCGGGATCCAGGTGCATGGCGGCATGGGCTATATCGAGGAGACCGGCGCCGCCCAGTTCCTGCGCGACGCCCGGATCACGCCGATCTATGAGGGCACCAACGGCATCCAGGCCAACGACCTGGCGTTCCGCAAGGTGGCGCGCGACGGCGGCGTCGCCGCCCGGCTGCTGTTCGAGGAGATGGCGCCGACCTTGATAGAGTTGGCCGGCGCCGCTCACCCGGAGGCAGTGCCGATCCGCGATCGGCTGGCGGGGAGCCTGGCGGCGCTGATGGCGGCGACCGACTGGGTGGTCGAGACCGCGCCCGACAATCCGGCCGCCGTGGCCGCCAGCGCGGTGCATTATCTGCGCATGTTCGGCCTGGTGGCCGGCGGCTGGCTGATGGCCCGGGCGATGCTGGCCGCCCTCACCGAGGAGAGCGATCCCGCCCTGCGCGCGGCCAAGGTGACCCACGCCTGCTTCTTTGCCGAGCAGTTTCTGCCCCAGGCCGCTTCCCTGCTGCTGCCGATCACCGAGGGCTGGCGGAGCGTGGTGGAAGGAGCAGCCTGAGCCGCCCCCTCAGGCGTGGATGCCCAGCCGCTCGACCTCCGCCGCAGCGTCGCGCCATTCCTGGGCGTAGTCGACATCCTGGTAGTTCTCGAACCAGGGGCCGCCGCGGGTGTAGTGGACCGCCTGCGGGTGGCCCTTCTCCGGCTTCGGGTACCAGCCTTCGAGCCAGTTCCAGCCGGTGTCGAGCGCGCCGATCTGGTCGTCGGTCAGCCACTGGAAGCGGTGCAGGAAGGCGCCGGTCTCGCGGTTCACCACCTCCGGCGTCAGTGCGGCGTTCGCCGGGTGGCCGCAGTTGAACAGCATCAGGCTGGACCAGTTCTTGCGTGGATAGGCCGCCTGCGGCTTGCCGTCCATCTTGACCGTCTCCTTCGGCTGATAGTCGTGCTGCACGACCATCACCGCGTAGCGGTCCTCCGCTTGGGCGAAGAGATCGGCGATGTCGCCGAACCACAGGAAGTCGCAGTCGCAGAACACGGCCCAGCCCCGGTACCCGGCCAGCGCCGGCACCAGGAAGCGGCTGAAGGTGAACTCGGTCGATCCCAGCGTGTCGACCGGCCGGGTGTAGATCCCCTGCGCCCGCAGCTCCGGCAGCTTCAGCGGCGTGACCTCGACCGGCTTCGAAGCGTGCTTCAGCACCGAATGGCGGCAGACCTGCCACGCGATGTCCTCGCGCGAATCGTAACCGACATAGAGGCGCAGAGCTTCGCTCATTCCCATACTCCCGCTTTGCGACCGGCTCGCAACGGCCCTTCCCTAGCACGGGCAGGGACCGCAGTCTAACGCTCGCCCTTCCGGTACGGCACCATCAGCGCCTTGGGCACGGCCGCGCGGCGCGACATCGCGACCAGGGCGAGGATGCTGAGCAGATAGGGCAGCATCAAGAAGACCTGATACGGCACCACGCCGCCGGCAAGCTGCTGCAGCCGCACCTGGAACGCGTCGAAGGCGCCGAACAGGAGGGCGCCGAGCAGCGCCTTGCCCGGCCGCCACGAGGCGAAGACCACCAGCGCGATGCAGACCCAGCCGCGCCCGGCCACCATTTCGAAGAAGAAGGCGTTGAAAGCCGACATGGTCAGGAAGGCGCCGCCGACCGCCATCAGCGCCGATCCGGCCATCACCGCGCCGAGCCGGACGGCGACGACGTCGACGCCCTGAGCCTCCGCCGCCGCCGGGTTCTCGCCGACCGCGCGCAAAGCCAGGCCGAGCGGGGTGCGGGAGAGGACCCAGACCGTGACCGCGACGGCAGCCAGCGCCAGATAGGTCAGCGGCGTCTGCTGGAACAGCACCGGCCCGATCCAGGGCAGGTCGGACAGGCCGGGCAGCGCCAGCGGCTGGAACGGCTCGATCCGCGGCGGGGTCGAGACGTTCGGCAGCACCATGCGGTAGGTGAAGTAGGACAGGCTGGTGGCGAGCAGCGTGACGCCGATGCCGGTGACGTGCTGGGACAGGCCGAGCGGCACGGTGAGGAGCGCGTGCAGCAGGCCGAAGGCGGCGCCCACCCCGGCCGCGAACAGCACACCGGTCCACAAATCGCCGCCCTGATAGACCCACATCCAGCCGGCCATGGCGCCGGCGGTGAAGATGCCCTCGATGCCGAGGTTCAGCACCCCGGCGCGCTCGCAGATCAGCTCGCCCAGCGTGCCGAACACCAGCGGTGTGGCGATCCTGAGCGCCGCCGCCCAGAAGCTGGCGGCGAGGAGGATGTCGAGAATCTCGCTCATCGCCACCTCACCCGGTAGCGCAGGACGATGCTGGACAGCAGCACCGTCAGCAGCGAGGTGGCGACCACCAGGTTGGCGATATAGCTGGAGACGCCGATCGCCCGGCTCATGCTGTCGGCGCCGACGAAGACCGCGGCCACGAACAGCGCCGCCAGCAGCACGCCGAGCGCGTGCAGCTGCGCCAGCATGGCGACCACGATGCCGGCATAGCCATAGCCGGGCGAAAGGTCCTGGGTCAGATAGCCCTTCAGCCCCGCCACCTCCCCCACCCCGGCCAGGCCGGCGAGGGCGCCGGAGATCAGGCCGACGCGCAGCATCACCCCGCCGACCGGCATGCCGGCGAAGCGCGCCGCGGCCGGGTTGGCGCCGGTCGCCCGCATCTCGAAGCCCCAGACCGTGCGCGTCGTCATCAGCCAGACCAGGACCGCGGCGGCGACGGCGATCAGGAGGCCGGCATGGATGCGGGTGCGCGGCACCAGCTTCGGCAGAGTGGCGTCGTCGAGGATGGGCGCCGATTGCGGCCAGCCCATGCCCATCGGGTCCTTCATCGGCCCTTCCAGCATCATCGAGACGAAGAGCAGCACGACGAAGTTGAGCAGCAGCGTCGTCACCACCTCGTCGACGCCGAACCGGGTCTTGAGAACGGTCGGGCCCAGCATCCACAGCCCCCCGGCCAGCGCGCCGGCGGCGAGGATCAGCGGCAGCAGCGCCCAGCCCGGCCAATCGAGCGCGCCGGAGCCGAGCGCCGTCGCCGCCAGCGCGCCGAGATAGAGCTGCCCCTCCGCCCCGATATTCCACAGCTTCGCCCGGAAGGCGACGGTGGCGGCGAGGCCGGTCAGCACCAGCGGCGTGGCGCGGGACAGGGTCTCGGCGATGGCGAAGCGGGAGCCGAAGGCGCCCTGCGCCATCACCCCGTAGGCCTGCAGCACCGGCGCGCCGGCCCAGAGCAGCGGGATGGCGCAGAGCAGCAGCGCCAGCACGGCGGCGCCGGCCGAGGCGCCGAGCATCAGCAGCGGCGAGGCGCGGTCGCGGGGCTCAAGACGCATGTACGAGTTCCGGCTCCTGCCCCGCCATCATCAGGCCGAGGGCGCGGACGGTGAGCTGCCCCGCCGGCCAGGGTGGGGTCAGGCGGCCGCGATAGAGCACGGCGATGCGGTCGGACAGGGCGAACAATTCGTCGAGATCCTCCGAGATCAGCAGCACCCCGGCGCCGCGGTCGCGCGCGGCGAGCAGCCGGCCGTGGATCTCCGCCACCGCGCCGATGTCGAGGCCGCGGGTCGGCTGGCTGGCCAGGACCAGGCCCGGCGACCGCTCCAGCACCCGGCCGAGGATCAGCTTCTGCATATTGCCGCCGGAGAGCAGCCGGGTGCGCGCCTCCGGCCCCGGGCAGCGCACGTCATAGGCGCCGATCAGCCGCCGCGCGCGGTCGCGCAGGACGGCGCGGCGCAGGAAGCCGCGGCGCTGCGCTTCGGGGCCGCGGTAATCCTCCAGCGTCAGATTCTCCCACAGCGCCATGTCGCCGACCACGCCGTCGCGGTGGCGGTCCTCCGGGATCCGGCCGACTCCGGCCGCGACCATCGCCGCGGGTGACCCCACGGGCGCCGGACGGTCGAACAAAGTCACCTGGCCGGCTTCCGGCCGGGCCAGGCCCGAGACCAACTCGGCCAGCGCCGCCTGGCCGTTGCCGGAGACGCCGGCGATGCCCAGCACCTCGCCGCCGCGCAGCGCGAGCGACACGCCGTCGAGCCTGGGCCGGCCGTCGGATCCGTGCAGGGTCACGCCCGTCAGCGCCAGCACCGGGGCGCCGGGCTCGGCCGGACGCTTCCGAGTCTCGGGGATCGGGCGGCCGACCATGGCTTCGGCCAGGGCGGCGCGATCGGCCCCCGCGGTCGCCAGCTCCGCCGCCACCCGGCCGGACCGCAGCACCACCACGCGGCGGCTGATCGCCAGCACCTCGGCCAGCTTGTGCGAGATGAAGACGATGGCCAGCCCCTGCCCCGCCAGCCGGCGCAGCACCGCGAACAGGCCGTCGGCCTCCTGCGGCGTCAGCACCGCCGTCGGCTCGTCGAGAATGAGGATGCGGGCGTCGCGGTAGAGCGCCTTCAGGATCTCGACCCGCTGCCGCTCGCCGACCGAGAGGCTCGACACCATCGCATCGAGCAGCACCACGAGGCCCGAGGCCTCGATCAGCGCCGCCAGCTTCGCCCGCGCCTCGCGCCGCCGCAGGGCGGGCCGCCACAGCGGCTGCGAGCCGAGGACGATGTTGTCGAAGACGCTGAGATTGTCGGCCAGGGTGAAGTGCTGGTGCACCATGCCGATGCCGGCCGCGAGCGCCGCCTGCGGCGACCCTGGGCGCAGCGGAAGCAGCGCGTCATCCGGCCCCGCCACCTCGACCGTCCCGGCGTCGGCCACGTAATGGCCGAACAGGACGTTCATCAGCGTGGTCTTGCCGGCGCCGTTCTCGCCGAGCAGCGCCAGCACCTCGCCGCGGGCGAGGTCGAGGTCGATGCCGTCATTGGCGAGGAGATCGCCGAAACGCTTGGTGATGCCGCGCAGGCGCAGGACCGGCGCGGCATCGGACGGGTCGGCCCCTGGAGGTTCGGCCGTCACAGCGTCGGCTTGGGCTCGCTGTCGTCGACCTTGACCGTGAAGGCGCCGCTCTCGATCTCCTTCTGCCGGGCGGTCACCCGGTCGATGATCGCCTGGTCGACCAGCTTCGGGTCGAGCGGGGCCAGCGAGGCCCCGCCCGCCTTCATCGCGCTGTAGGGGCCGTAATCCTCGGCCTTGAAGCTGCCATCCGCCACCGCCTTGAGGGCGCGGTCGATGGTCGGCTCCATGTGCCACAGCGCGCTCGCCACCACCGTGCCGGGATATTCCGACTGGGTGTCGATGACGTTGCCGATGGCCAGCACCTTGCGCTCCTTCGCCGCGTCGGAGACGCCGTAGCGCTCGGCATAGAGCACGTCGGCGCCGGCGTCGATCATGGCGAAGGCCGCCTCCTTGGCCTTGGGCGGGTCGTACCAGGAGCCGATGAAGGTGATCGAGAACTTGACCTGCGGGTTGACCTCCAGCGCCCCGGCCATGAAGGCGTGCATCAGCCGGTTGACCTCCGGGATCGGGTAGCCGCCGACCATGCCGATCTTGTTCGATTTGGTCTTCAGCCCGGCGACCATGCCGGTGAGGTAGGAGGCGTCCTGGATGTAGTTGTCGAAGACCGAGAAGTTCGGCTCGGCCGGCGGCAGGCTGGACCCCATCAGGAAGGCGGTGTCGGGATAGTCCTTGGCCACCGCCCGCGCCCCGCGCTCGACCCCGAAGGCCTCGCCGATGATCAGCTTCTTGCCACCCTCGGCGTATTCGCGCATCACCCGCTCATAGTCGGTGTTGGCGACGTTCTCGGAATAGACATAGTCGATCTCGCCCCGCTCCTGCGCCGCCTTCAGCGCCTTGTGGATGCGGCTGACCCATTGCTGCTCGACCGGCACGGTGTAGATCGCCGCGACCGGCAGCTTCTCCGCCGCCTGAGCCTGCGGCAATGCCGCCGCGCCCAGCATCGCCGCCGCCGCGCCGAGCAGCGCCCGGCGACTCCATTGTCCCAGCATGAACTCCCCCTGCTCTTCTGATTTTGACCAGCCGGTCAAGTGTGCAGAAAGCGGCGCGCGGCGCAACAGGCCGGAGAGCAGACCGGGGCCGCTCATTCGCGCGCGAACGCGCGCAGCCCCCCTCCCGCAAGGAGAGGGTGAGAATGGAAGGCTGGGCAGAGTGGAATGGCTGAATGTGATCCGCACCAGTACTCAGCTGCTGTCCGGCTTCGGGAGCCTGGTCGGTGGGTGGCCGACTTCGGCCTCGTCCGGCTGTTCAGGCCAGCCGCCTCTGGTCTCCGGGTCAACAGCGGCGCTGTCCGAGCTCGCGCCGGGCGAGCCGGCGTTGTCGTTGGCCCCGGCGACGTCGTCCCAGCCTTGCGGCAGCCGGCTCGGATCCAGCCGACGGCCCAGCCAGCGGCAGACCTCCCGCACGAACTCATCCGCCGGCAGGGTGTCGATCCGGACGTCCAGCACCTCGTCCTCGGTCAGCCTCTCCCACACCGCGGCCTTCAGATCCTCGATGTCCGGGTCCTCGGCGGTCTCGCCGGCCTCCGGGGGCACCGTGGCCTCGGCGGCCGCGACCGCCTCGATCACGGCCTTGACGGCCTGCTCCCGCCGCCGGCGGCGGCGCGCCAGCGCCCCCGACTCCTCGGCCTCGGCCCGGCGGTGCAGGTAGTCGCCGCGGATCCGCTCGGCCATCGCGATCGACAGCCGGATCGAGCGGGACAGGCGCGACTGCATCAGCGCGAAATCCGGCGGCTCCTCCGACCCCGCCAGCGTCGCCTGCTGCTGCCGCTCGATCAGCCGCTTGCTGCGGATGTCGATCTCGACCACCTCGCGCAGCTTGTCCAGCGCCCATCCCGTCCAGTTCAGGTCCGGATCGGACGGCCGGGCCTCGCCCGCCTCGCCATCGGTCTGCGCCATGTCCATGGAACATATCATGAACATGCATTCTGAGTTAAGCAATAGGCAGGATGTGCTGTGATCGGCCGGAAAGCGATGGAGATCGCCGTATGAGTCCGGTCGCTCCCGGGTCTGTCTGCCGTCGGGGAGCCTCGGGATGGCGCCACCGCGAACCGTCCGTGCCATCCACAGGTTCGGCGTATCCGAACGGACGGCCCCGGGGAGGGCTCCCGGGGCGCGTCGCACGCGGATTGGGGAGCCTCAGGCGCCGCCGATCTCGCCGGTCAGCCAGTACTTCACCCGCGCCGGGTGATCGGCGATGTACTTCTCGACCGCCTGCTCGTAGGAGGTGTCCTGGGCGTCGGCCATCGCCGCCTCCAGCTCCTTCAGCGGCAGGTGCATGCGCATCAGGAACTCCGCCACTTCGGGATGGTCGGCCTGGAAGCCCTTGCGCGAGAGGACGTAGATCCGCTCGACCCCGCCCATCGCGCCTTCCGGATCGTCCAGATAGCGCAGATCATACTTGCCGAACATCCAGTGCGGGCTCCAGCCGGTCACGACGATCCACTCCTTCCGGCGGATCGCACGGTCGAGCGCCGCAACCATCGCCGCATCGCTGGCCGAGACCAGCTCGTAGTCGAGGCCGTAGGTGTCGATCGCCTCCTCCGACAGCCGCATCAGACCGGCGCCGGGATCGATGCCCTGGATCTTGCCGGCCAGCTTCTCCTGCACGTCGTCCTTGGCGAGGTCGGCGATCGAGGCGACCTGATCCTCGGGCACGTAGGACGGCACCACCCAGCCGAGCTTGGCGTCGGTGTAGAGGACGCCGAGCATGACCACGTCCTCGCCCACGCGCTTGAAGTAGTCGGCATGGGTCTGCGGCAGCCACGCCATCATCATGACGTCGATGTCGCCCTTGGCCACGCCCTGGTATTGCGGCGCGATATCGGTCTGCACCAGCTCCACGGGCGTCTTGTAGTTGTCGGTGATCAGCTTCTGGGCCAGCTTGGTGACGAACTCCGCATCGGACCAGGCCGTCCAGCCGATCTTGATCGGAGTCTGGTCCTGGGCGTTCGCCGGGAGGCCGAGGCCGGCGGTCAACGCCGCCGCCAGGGCCAGTCTCGCGAATGCCTTCAGCATGATATCTCCTTGTTCTCTGGGGTGGTTCGGTCGTCGGAACAGCCGGGGGGACAGCCGGGCCGTCAGCGGCCCACGGACGGCGCCGCGGTGCCGCCGCCTTCGGCCGGCGCCCGGCGGCTGCGGCTGAAGAGTGCCCGCAGGCCGCTGGAGGCTTTCGGGCCGCCGACGCTCTGGGTGATGCGGTCCAGGATGACGGCCAGGGCGACCACGGCGATGCCGCCCTCGAAGCCCAGCCCGACATCGAGTCGCTGGATGCCGGTCAGGACGGTGTTGCCCAGCCCGCCGGCGCCGATCATCGAGGCGATCACCACCATGGACAGCGCCAGCATCACCGTCTGGTTGACGCCGGCCATGATCGACGGCAGGGCATTCGGGATCTGCACCTTGAACAGCAACTGCCGGTCCGTGCAGCCGAAGGCCAGGCCCGCCTCGATGAATTCCTGGTCAACCTGCCGGATGCCGAGATCGGTCAGCCGCACCACCGGCGGCATCGAGAAGATCACGGTGGCGATCGTGCCCGGCACGGCGCCCAGGCCGAAGAACATGGCGGCCGGGATCAGATAGACGAAGGCCGGCATGGTCTGCATCAGATCGAGCACCGGCCGCGCCGCTGCCCGAACAAGGTTGCTGCGCGCCATGGCGATGCCGAGCGGGATGCCGACCGTCACGGCGAAGGCCGTCGCCGCGAGCACCAGCGACAGGGTCTCCATCGTCGACTTCCACAGCCCCATGCCCATGATCACGGCCAGCGCCGCCGCGGCGAACACGGCGAAGCGCCAGCCGACGCGCCAGAGGGCCAGCAGCACGATGATCAGAGCCCCCATCTCGGGGGGCAGGACCAGCAGCGCCGCCTTGATGCTGTCCGCGACGAACCCGATGGCGGCGGAGATGACGTCCAGCGCCGGCGCGAAATGGTCCAGCACGTAGTCGACGGCGGTGTTGGCGACGTCGTCGATTCCCAGATCGAATTCCATGGCTCAGCTCGTCCGGTCCAGGGCCATCAGCAGGGTGGCCTTCGTGATGGCGCCGTGATAGCGCCCGCCCTCCCCGACCACGGGCACCGGCCACCGGCTCTCCGCGACGCGGCCCAGCACCTGGGTCAGCGGCACATCCGGCGCGATCGGGGCGACGTCGGGCAGGAAAGCGCCATGACAGGGGTCCCTGGCGTCGCGGCGCAGGGCCGCGGTCAGCGATTCGACGCTCACCATCCCCTGGTAGCGCTTGGCCCGGTCGGTCACGACGGCGATCTCCCGATCGTGCCGTCGCAGCCGCTCCAGCGCCGCGTTCACGTTCACTCCCGGCCGCTCGATCAGGGTGATCTGGGTCTGCCGTGCGATGTCGCCCGCGGTGAAGACCTGGGTCACGTCGACGCCGCGGAAGAACGACCGCACATAGTCGTTGGCGGGCTTCATGACGATCTCTTCCGGCGTGCCGACCTGCACCACCACGCCATCCTGCATGATCGCGATCCGGTCGCCGATCCGCATCGCCTCGTCCAGGTCGTGGCTGACGAAGACGATCGTCCGGGAATGCTCGGCCTGCAGGCGCAGCAGTTCGTCCTGCATCTCGGCCCGGATCAGCGGGTCGAGAGCGGAGAAGGCCTCGTCCATGAGCAGGATGGTGGGTTCGGAGGCCAGCGCCCGGGCCAGCCCGACGCGCTGCTTCATCCCGCCCGACAGCTCGGATGGCAGGCTGTCGGCATAGCGGTCCAGTCCGACCGCGGCCAGCGCTTCCCTCGCCTTTCGATGCCGCTCCGCCTCGCCGACGCCGGCCACCTCGAGGCCGAAGGCGGTGTTGTCCAGCACAGTGCGCTTGGGCAGCAGGGCGAAGGTCTGGAACACCATGCTCATGTCGCGACGCCGCAGCGCGATGAGGTCGCGCTTCGACATCTGCGTCACATCCTGACCGTCGATCACGATGCGGCCGATCGTCGGCTCGATCAGGCGGTTGATCAGGCGCAGCAGGGTCGACTTGCCGGATCCGGACAGGCCCATGACGACGAAGATCTCGCCGTCACGGATCTCGAAGCGGGCGTCGTTCACCCCGACGGTGCAGCCCGTCCGGCTGCGGATCTCGCTCTTGTCCCGACCCGCCTCGACCAGGGGGATCGCCTCGGCGACACGCGACCCGAAGATCTTGTAGACGCCCTCGAGCGTAATCTTCGGCACAGCATCAGGCATGGCGCCGCCCTCGGCGACGGCGGCGCCCGACTCAGTCATTCCATCGATCATGCTGGGGTTCGTAAAGCATCATCCGGGAAAACGCAACCCGCCTATCAGAATTCTTTTAACTTTGAAAATATCTATTTAGGAACCTTGAATTCCACCGAGCTCCATTCCGAAATGAATACTAATTATTTTCGCAACTTGCCGACAGAATTGCTGCCCAAAGACGAAGAGCGTCCGAACCTCAACAACCAGAAGTCCGCAAATACGCGGCGCGGACGGATTTGACCAATCGGGATGGAGGTGGCCGTGCAGGCCCAGCGCCCAGCGGAGGTTTGGGCGCTGGGGTGGAATGCCGGGCTATCCGATCCTGAAGCCGGCCAGAACGCCGCTCACCAAGCCGGAAACTGTATCCTGCAGAGCATCGCGGCTGCCGGCCTTCGTGACATCGACGATCTGCTCGCCGAGCGTCCTGCCAGGCTGGGCAGAGTTCGGGACCTTTTGCAGTGCGGCAAGTCCTTGGACGGATAGTCTTACTTCGAGCGCCTCTGTGATCTCCTTCGGGCGGTCGTTGTAGTAATTCGCGACAGTCAGCAAGCCGCTCTGCTCAAGCCAGAAGATTGTGTTGTATGCCAGTTCCGTTCGCGGCGACTCTTCGTCGTCAAGAAGCCCGACATCATCAAGATCAATGTCGATCGGATTGGGGAAGGCCGCATACAGCAATGCGAAGATCTTTAGTGCGATAGTATTGAAGCGGTCGATGTGCAGATCAGCCGTCACTGTCTCGTTCTCTCCATCTGTAGCAACTCGACGTCCGCGATGAGACGACCTTCATCGCCCCCCACACGTGCGGCACGGGGAAGGGTATGAAGCTCGTCAGCGACATGCGGGACATTTGCGAGAACAATGCCGACGACGCCGCGCGCCGCCTGGACGAGCGCATCTTCGCGATACCGCCAGTCTAGTTCATCGACAAGCGGCCGTCACATCCGTAGCGGCTGCCTCGTCCTGTCTCCGGAGCGGCTCCGAATACGATCGGCCGCCGAGATGGAGAAGCAACATGACCTACGTTTCCAGGAAGATCGCCGCGGCGGCGGTCCTGGCCGGAACCCTGGCCCTCGGCTTCGCGGGCGGCCAGGCCTGGACGGCGGCCCGGGCGGCGGGACAGGGTGACACGGTCACGCCGCTGACAGCGCAGGCACTGGCCAACATCCCGGGCAAGTCGCTGACCGCTCTGACCGTCGACTACGCGCCCGGCGGCACCTCGCCGGCGCATCACCACCATGCCTCCGCGACGCTGTTCGCCTATGTCGTGTCGGGCGCCATCCGGTCGCAGGTCAATGGCGGCAAGACCGAGGTGTTCCGCGCCGGCCAGTTCTGGGTCGAGCCGCCCGGCTCCGCCCACCCGGTCAGCGAGAACGCCAGCGCGACCGAGCCGGCGCGGCTGGTGGTGGTCGCGGTCGGCGACACGGGCGCCACGCTGACGACCTACGACAAGTAAGTCGGCAGGCGGCCGGCTCAGCTCTACCCCTTCAGCCCGATCAGCTCGCGGCCGATCAGCATGCGCCGGATCTCGGAGGTGCCGGCGCCGATCTCGTAGAGCTTGGCGTCGCGCAGCAAGCGGCCGGTGGCGAATTCGTTGATGTAGCCATAGCCGCCGAGCGCCTGGATCGCCTGCAGCGCCATCCAGGTCGCCTTCTCGGCGGCGTAGAGGATGGCGCCGGCCGCGTCCTGCCGCGTCACCCGGCCCTGGTCGCAGGCGCGGCCGACCGCATAGACATAGGCGCGGCTGGCATTCAGCGCGACATACATGTCGGCGACCTTGGCCTGCATCAGCTGGAACTCGCCGATCGGCCGGCCGAACTGCCGGCGGTCGCGGACATAGGGCAGGACGATGTCGAGACAGGCCTGCATGATGCCGAGCGGGCCCGCCGACAACACCGCGCGCTCGTAGTCCAGGCCGCTCATCAGCACCCGCACGCCCTCGTCGACCCGGCCGAGCACGTTCTCCTCCGGCACCTCGCAATCCTGGAACACCAGCTCGCAGGTGTTGGAGCCGCGCATGCCGAGCTTGTCGAGCTTCTGCGCGGTGGAGAAGCCCTTGAAGCCCTTCTCGACCAGGAAGGCGGTGATGCCGCGCGGCCCCGCCCCCGGGTCGGTCTTGGCGTAGACCACCAGCGTGTCGGCGTCCGGCCCGTTGGTGATCCACATCTTGTTGCCGTTCAGGACGTAGCGGTCGCCCTTCTTCTCCGCCCGCAGCTTCATGCCGACGACGTCGGAGCCGGCCCCCGGCTCCGACATCGCCAGCGCGCCGACATGCTCGCCCGCGATCAGCTTCGGCAGATAGCGGCGCTTCTGCTCCTCGGTGCCGTTCAGCCGGATCTGGTTGACGCAGAGATTGGAATGGGCGCCGTAGGACAGGCCGACGGAAGCGGAGGCGCGGGAGATCTCCTCCATCGCCACCATGTGCTCGAGATAGCCCATGCCGGCGCCGCCATACTCCTCCTCGACCGTCACGCCGAGGACCCCGAGGTCGCCCATCTTCCGCCAGAGGTCCATCGGGAACGCGTTGTCGCGGTCGATCGCGGCGGCGCGCGGCGCGATCTCCGCCTCGGCGAAGCCGCGCACCGAATCGCGCAGCATGTCGGCGGTGTCGCCGAGCATGAAATCGAGGCCTTGCGGCTCATTGGGGATCATGGCGGGCGTCGCTCCCAGTCGCAGCGGTGTTTGGCCGCACTGTAGCAAAGCCGTCGCCGCAAAAGAAAAGCCGCGCGATGCCGAGACATCGCGCGGCTGCCCTCAGTGGCGGATCGGAGTCCCGGACGCCCGTGGGCCAAGCGTCCGGGCCGATCCCCCCAACCGGCCGAAGCCGATCAGAGCACGAAGTCGGACACGACCAGCGAGGCCGCACCCTTGACCTGGATCTCGAAGTCGGCACGGCCGTCGCCGTTGAGATCGCCGCTCAGGATCCCGCCCTGGAAGTGCAGCTGCCCGGCCACGCCGGTGAAGTTGGCCGACCCGATGAAGGTGAAGGCCTGGTCACCGGCGACCTTGGTGCTGGCGTCGATGAAGTGCAGGTCGATCTTGTCGCCCTGGCTGTGGTTGAAGTCGAGGATCACGTCCCGGCCGGCGCCGACCGTGGTGTGCGCGAACGACTGGAACCGGAAGCTGTCGGCGCCCGCGCCGCCGGTCAGGGTGTCGGTCCCCAGCCCGCCGTCGAGGACGTCGTTGCCCGCCTTGCCGTCGATGACGTCATTGCCGGCGAGGCCGGCGATGCCGTTGTTGGTCTCGTTGCCCCAGAGGGTGTTCCCCGCGGCGTTACCGACCGCCTGGGTGCCCGAGCCCTGCGCCAGCATCAGGTTCTCGACGTTGTCGGCCAGGGTCCAGCTCTTGGTCGAGACCACCCAATCGGTCCCGCCATTGGCCAGCTCCTGGGCCCGGTCGCCGAAATTGTCGACGTAGTAGATGTCGTTGCCGATGCCGCCGATCATGATGTCGGCGCCGGCGCCACCGACGATGGTATCGTTGCCGATGCCACCGGTGATGGTGTCGTTGCCGGCATCGCCATAGGCGGTGTCGTTGCCCGTGCCGCCGTCGATGCGGTCATCGCCGGCATTGCCGCGGATCCGGTCGTCGCCGAGATAGCCGTTCAGGATGTCGGCGTTGGCGCCGCCATTGACGGTGTCGTCCGAGCCGGTCGCATCGCCGACGACATTGGCCAGGGAGTTGGCGCCCAGGCCGACGACGTTCAGCACCGAGCCGAGCAGGCCGGTGACGACGTCGAGCGGACCGATGGCGCCCAGGCCGCTGATGTCGATGCTGAACACGGCGTCGCCGAGCGAGGACAGGACGGCGTCGAGCGCAGCCTCCAGGCTGACGCCGCCGCCGAGCAGGCTGCCCAGGATGCCGTCGAGGTCGATGATGCCGCCGAGACCGTCGCCACCCAGCAGGCCGCCGAGCACGCCCTCGACCGTCGCCAGGACGCCGCCGAGGATGGCCTCGACAGTCCCGCCGAGATTGCCGAGGTCGACGCCGCCGAGCGTGCCGCCCAGGATGTCGCCGCCCAGCAGGCCGTCGAGCAGGCCGGTGACGGTGCCGAGCAGGCCGCCCAGCAGGTCGCCGCCGAGCAGGTCGCCGCCGAGCAGGCCATCGAGCAGGCCGGTGACGGTGCCGAGGACGCCGCCCAGCAGGTCGTCGCCGCCGAGGACGCCGCCCAGCAGATCGTTCAGCGTGTCGGTGATGCCGCCGAGCAGGTCGCCGCCCAGCAGGTCGCCGCCGAGGACGCCGTCGAGCAGGCCGGTGACGGTGCCGAGCAGACCGCCCAGCAGGTCGCCGTCGAGGACGCCGCCCAGGATGTCGCCACCCAGCAGGCCGTTCAGCAGATCGCCGACCGAGCCGAGCAGGCCGCCGACCAGGTCACCGCCCAGCAGGTCGCCGCCGAGCAGGCCAGTGACGATGCCCTCGACCGCCCCGATCAGGCCGCCGAGCAGATCGTCGCCGCCGAGGAGGCCACCCAGCAGGCCGCCGAGCAGATCGTCGCCGCCGGTCAGGCCGCCGAGCAGGCCGTCGACCAGATCGAGCACGCCACCCAGCAGATCGCCGCCCAGCAGGTCGCCACCCAGCAGATCGCCGCCGAGGATGCCGCCGAGCAGGCCATTCACCGTCCCGAGCAGGCCGCCCAGCAGATCACCGCCCAGCAGGCCGTCGAGCAGGCCGCCGTCCAGCAGGTCGCCGCCGAGGACACCGTTCAGCAGGCCGCCCACCGTTCCGAGCACGCCGCCGAGCAGGTCGCCGTCCAGCAGGCCGCCGAGCAGGTCGCTGCCGCCCAGGATGCCGCCGAGCAGGCCGTTCGCCGTCTCGAGCACGCCGCCCAGGACGCCGCCGAGATCGGCGTTCAGGATGCCGCCCAGCACGTCGCCGCTGAGGATGTCGCCGAGCAGGCTGCCCACGGTCTCGAGCACGCCGCCGACGAGGCTGCCGAGCACGTCGGCATGCAGGATGCCGTCGAGCAGGTCCTCGACCGAGCCGAGCAGACCGCCGGTCAGATCCCCGCCGAGCGCACCGCCGAGCAGGCCGTTGAGCAACCCGTCAACCAGGCCGAAGACGCCGCCGAGGAGCCCTTCCGCATCGGAGCCGCCGAAGACCAGGCCGTCCAGGGAGCCCAGGACGCTCTTCACCGTGCCGATCACGCCGCTGAGAGCGTCATCGCCCAGGAGATTCCCAAGCAGACCGTCATCGCCAAGCAGCCCGCCAAGAAGGCCGTCGCTGCCAAGGAGGCCGCCGAGGAGACCGTCATTGCCCAGCAAGCCGCCGAGCAATCCGTCGTCCCCGAGCAGGCCGTCAAGAAGACCCATGTTATCCCTCCTCCAAGAAATCTTGCCAAGCCGACAGCCCGGCCGCCGCCCACTGGGCCAGCCAGCCGGCATTCAGGCAAAAAACGATAGGGCTGTCCATAGAAATTCTCGTTTTTTACTTTTCAATGACGAAATAGACGTATGGCTTTGGCGCTCGATAAATTCAATCACTCAGATGAGTTTCATAGTTTCTAGTTAAATGTTATTTTATTTCTGGCAGAATGCAATATTATTTCATGCGCGAGTTCGGATGCGGTCACCTGCTGCAAGGAACATGCCTTTGATCTGACAGGATCGAACGGCGGCCGGAGGCCGGCCCGGCGGCATCTCCGAATCGCGCCGCTCGGCCGAGCCGCAGAGCCCGCCCGGGTCGAAGCCCACCGAAACGAGGTCGTAAGGACGATTGACGGTGCTGCCGCGGAGACTGGATCTGCTCGTGCCATTTCTTGCGCTCGACCGCGAACGAAGCGCGGGCTGCGGCAACGATCGGCCGGAGATGAGACGAGCGAACGAAGCATTGGTCCGGGCCGCGACAACCGGAACGGCGTTTGGCGGTCGCATTGCCCCGACCGGCGGGATAGAATCGCATCGGTCCGTGAGAACGGCTGGACAGCGGCCGGGATCGCCTCGTACAACCCTGAGTATTCATGACGGGATATGCACTGCAATTGCGCAGTGGCCCCAGAGCCGATGAGGGAGGGCATATTGAGCGTTGAATCCACTGGTATTAGCGAAGCCGATCTGCGTGAGGCATTGAAGAAGCTGGCGGTGGCGAGCGATCTGCGCTTCGGCCAGGTGGTCGGGCTGGCGGCCGTGGTGGCGCTGCTGCCGGGCGTCGAGTCGATTCCCGTCGAAAAGGTCGAAGCGGTGGTCGAGCGGCTGACCCGCGGCGTGCCGGGCGGGCAGAACCTGAAGATCCCGGCGCTGAACATCGCCCGCAACGTCATCACCGCCGCCGCCGAGGCCAAGAGCTCCGGCACGGCTTGAGGTCAAAGAGCTTCTTTCTGTTCTGTCATTGCCGGGCTTGACCCGGCAATCAGAGGGTGTCGACGCCGTCTGGATGCCCGGGTCAAGCCCGGGCATGACAGAGGAGAAATCAGCAGGCCGCAGGTGCCGCGGCGGTCACAGCAGGATCAGCGCGGCCAGGCCGAGGAAGGCGAAGAAGCCGATCACATCGGTGACCGTGGTCAGGAACACGCCGCTGGACACCGCCGGATCGACCCCGAAGCGCTGCAGCGCCAGCGGGATCACCGTGCCCGAGAAGGCGGCGGCCAGCAGGTTGATCACCATCGCGGCGCCGATCACCAGCGCCAGGCGCGGATCGGCGAACCACAGCCACACCACCGTGCCGGTGATCGCCGCGAACAGGAGGCCGTTGACGGCGCCGACCAGCACCTCCTTCCACAGAATGCGGATTGCGTTGCGGTCGGTCAGCTCGCGCATCGCCAGCGCCCGCACCGCGACGGTCAGGGTCTGGGTGCCGGCATTGCCGCCCATCGAGGCGACGATCGGCATCAGCACGGCCAGCGCCACGACCTTGCTGATCGTGTCCTCGAACAGCCCGATCACCGCCGAGGCCAGCACCGCCGTCAGCAGGTTGACGAACAGCCATGAGAAGCGCGAGCGGATGGTGGCGGCGACGTCGCGGTAGAGGTCGCTCTGCTCGCCGATACCGCCGAGGCGGAAGATGTCCTCCTCCGCCTCCTCGTCGATCACGTCGACCACATCGTCGAGGGTGATGACGCCGAGCAGCTTGCCGTCCTTGTCCACCACCGGCGCCGAAACCATGCCGTAGCGCCGGAACAGCAGCGCCACCTCCTCCTGGTCCATGGTCGCCGGGATCGGGTGGATGTCCTCGAGCCCCAGCTCCGCCAGCTTGGCCGGGCGGCGGCCGCGCAGGAAGCGCGCCAGCGGCAGCTGGCCGCTCGGCCGGCCGTGCACGTCGACCAGGAACAGGCTGTAGAACTCGTCCGGCAGGTCCTCGGCGGTGCGCAGCCAATCGATGGTCTTGCCGACCGTCCAATAGTCCGGCACCGCCACCAGCTCGCGCTGCATCAGCCGGCCGGCGGAGTATTCCGGGAAGTCGAGCCCTTCAAGCAGGAGCCGCCGCTCCTCGGCCGGGACGTTGGCGAGGACCGCGTTGCGCTCGCCCTCGTCGAGGGTCTCGATCAGGGCCAGCGCGTCGTCGGAATCGAGCTCCTGCAGCGCCGCCGCAACATCCTGCGGCCCGAGCAGGTCGAGGACCTCCTGCCGGACATCCTCGTTCAGCCAGGCCAGCGCCTCGGCGTCGGTGGTGAGCTGGATCCGGATCAGCCCGACGACGACGCGGCGGTCGTCCGGGTGCAGCGCCTCGAGCAGCGCGGCCAGATCGGCGGAATGGAGCGGCGCCAGCCGTTCCTCCACCTCGGCGAGGCGATGGTCGTCAAGCGCCTCCTCGATCTCCTGCACGAAGCCGGGCGGCAGGCCGTATTCCTGGGGATCGGCCGTGGCCGCTTCGCCGCCTGGCGCCGCCGTCAACTCACACCGACAGGGCTTCGAGCGCCAGATGCGACGCCTGCCGGGCATGGGCGTCGATCGGGCAGACCGCCCCCGCCAGCTGGGCGTCGACCGTGGCGATCGCGGTGACGTTGACCAGGCCGCGCGCCGTCACCGACGGGGTCACGATATGGGCGGGGCGCGCGGCACCGAGCAGCAGCGGGCCGATCGAGATCGCCTCGCCCAGCACCTTCAGCATGTTGAAGGCGATGTTGGCGGCGTCGAGCGACGGCAGCACCAGGAGGTTGGCGCTGCCGGTCAGCTTGCTGTCCGGGAAGATGCGGTCGCGGATCTCCTGCGACAGCGCCGCGTCGGCGTGCATCTCGCCCTCGACCTCGAGGTCCGGCGCCTGCTCCCGGATCAGGGCCAGGGCGTGGCGCATCTTCACCGGCGACGGGCCGTCCATGGTGCCGAAATTGGAATGCGACAGCAGCGCCACCTTCGGCACGATGCCGAAGCGCTTGATCTCCTCCGCCGCCAGCAGCGTGGTCTCGGCGATCTGCTCCGGCGTCGGGTCGGGGGTGATGTAGGTGTCCGCCAGGAAGAAGGTGCCGCGCGGCAGCACCAGTGCGCTGAGCGCCGCCGGCGAGGCGACGCCGGGCCTGAGGCCGATGACGCTGAGCACGTCGCGCAGATGCGGCCGGTAGGGGCCGACGCTGCCGCAGATCATGGCGTCGGCCTCCTGCTTCTGCACCATCAGCGCCGCGATCACGGTCGCGTTGGTGCGCACCACCGTGCGGGCCACGTCGGGCGAGACGCCGCGCCGGGCCAGGAGCTGGTGGTACAGGCGCCAGTATTCGGTGTAGCGGGGGTCGCTCTCGGGATCGACCAGCTCGACGTCGCGGTCGAGCTTCAGCCGCAGGCCCAGCTTCTCGATCCGGCGCTCGACCACGCCGCGGCGGCCGATCAGGATCGGCCTGGCGAGCTGGTCGTCGAGCACGACCTGGACCGCGCGCAGCACGCGCTCGTCCTCGCCCTCGGCATAGGCGACGCGCTTGGGCTCCTGCTTCGCCATGGTGAACACCGGCCGCATGACCAGGCCGGAGCGGAACACGAACTCCTCCAGCTTGCCGACATAGACGTCGAAATCAGTGATCGGCCGGGTGGCGACGCCGGAGTCCATCGCCGCCCTGGCCACCGCCGGCGCGATCTTGATGATCAGCCGCGGGTCGAAGGGCTTCGGGATCAGGTAGTCGGGGCCGAAGCTGAGCTGCTGGTCGCCATAGGCGGTGGCGACGATGTCCGACCCCTCCTGCATCGCCAGGTCGGCGATGGCCTGCACCGCGGCGATCTTCATCGCCTCGTTGATCGCCGTGGCGCCGACGTCGAGCGCGCCGCGGAAGATGAAGGGGAAGCAGAGGACGTTGTTGACCTGGTTCGGATAGTCCGACCGGCCGGTGGCGATCACGGCATCCGGCCGCACCGCCTTCACCTCCTCCGGCATGATCTCCGGCGTCGGGTTGGCCAGCGCCATGATGATCGGCCGGTCGGCCATGCGCTGCACCATCTCCTGCGTCAGCACCCGCGGCGCCGACAGGCCGAGGAAGATGTCGGCGCCGCCGATCACCTCGGCCAGCGTCCGCGCCTCGGTCTTGCGGGCATAGCGCTGCTTCCGCGGGTCCATCAGCTCGGTGCGGCCTTCCCAGACCACGCCGGCGATGTCGGTGACCCAGATGTTCTCGATCGGCATGCCCATGTCGACCAGGAGGTCGAGGCAGGCCAGCGCCGCGGCGCCGGCGCCGGAGGCGACCAGCTTGACCGACTTCAGGTCCTTGCCGACGACGCGCAGACCGTTGGTGATGGCGGCGGCGACGATGATCGCGGTGCCGTGCTGGTCGTCGTGGAAGACCGGGATCTTCATCCGCGCCCGGGCTTTCGATTCGACTTCGAAGCACTCCGGCGCCTTGATGTCCTCAAGGTTGATGCCGCCGAAGGTCGGCTCCAGCGCGGCGATGATGTCGACCAGCTTGTCCGGGTCGGTCTCGTTGACCTCGATGTCGAAGACGTCGATGCCGGCGAACTTCTTGAACAGCACGCCCTTGCCCTCCATCACCGGCTTGGCGGCGAGCGGGCCGATATTGCCGAGGCCGAGCACGGCGGTGCCGTTCGAGATCACGGCGACGAGATTGCCGCGGCTGGTGACGCGCGACGCCTCCTGCGGGTCGGCGACGATCGCCTCGCAGGCCGCGGCGACGCCCGGGGAATAGGCCAGGGCCAGGTCGCGTTGCGTGGCCAGCGGCTTGGTCGGGGCCACCGCGATCTTTCCGGGGGTCGGCAGACGGTGGTAGTCGAGCGCGGCATCGCGCAGGTCGCTGGACATTCGCGGGATCCGGACAGCGTTACGGGTCGAGCCGTTATAGGCAGCGTTCCGCCCGGGCGAAAGAGCGGCGACGGGACACTGCACCTGAGAAACGCGAAAGGCCCGCCGGTGGGGCGGGCCTTGCGAGAATGGTGCGGTCGAGAAGACTCGAACTTCCACGGGGGTTAGCCCACAGCGACCTCAACGCTGCGCGTCTACCAATTCCGCCACGACCGCACGGCAGGCGTGCCCACGAGGGGCCTTGCCTTCCGAGGTGCGGGGGGATTAGCAGATCGCATGCGCCCGATCAAGCAGCCCGATGAGATGATCGCGATTCCGTCTCCCGCCGCCGCCGAAACCGCCGTTCCGGGCGGCCCGATCCGCCCCGCGCCCGACTGGCGCATCGACGACGGCGCCGTGCCCTATCCCGAGGCGCTGGCGGCGATGGAGGCCCGGGTGGCGGCGATTCGCGCCGGCACAGCGCCGGAGCTGGTGTGGCTGCTGGAGCACCCGTCGCTCTACACCGCCGGCACCAGCGCCCAGGACGGCGATCTCCTGATGCCCGACCGCTTCCCGGTCTACCGCACCGGTCGCGGCGGCCAGTACACCTATCACGGGCCGGGGCAGCGGGTCGGCTATGTCATGGTCGACCTGAAGCGGCGCAACCCCGACGTGCGCGCCTATGTGCACTCGCTGGAGGAATGGCTGATCCGCGCCCTGGCGCGGTTCCAGGTGAAGGGCGAGCGGCGCGAGGGCCGGGTCGGCATCTGGGTCGAGCGCGACGGCGTCGAGAAGAAGATCGCCGCGATCGGGGTGCGGGTGCGGCAGTGGGTGACCTTCCACGGCGTGGCGCTGAACGTCGACCCCGACCTGTCGCATTTCGCCGGCATCGTGCCCTGCGGCCTGGCCCAGTACGGCGTCACCTCGCTGGTCGATCTCGGCCTGCCGGTGACCATGGCAGATGTCGATCTGGCCCTGCGAGAGGCCTGGGACGAGGTGTTCGAGGGGTAGGCCTCAGAAGCCCTGGAACAGAAAGTCCAGGGCGTCGACGATCACCGAGTGCTGGTCGGCCAGCGAAGCGATGCGGTCACCAAGGCTGCCGACAGGTACCGAGGCCATCGCAGGCGTGGCAAGAATATAAGGCTGACCGGCAACGTTGAACACAGGCTGCAGCCGTTGCGCCGGCTTCATCTTGGTTCGAGCGACGGGAATGAGCGGCACGACCACGCAGGTGTCCAGATGGTCATGGAACTCCGATTGAACCTTCAGCGCGAGAGCCACATCGGATCCCGTGACGCGATGGACGTCGAAGCGCATCAGAATTGCCGGAATTTCGCGAAGGGCAGGCCCTCTTCCGCCACCCATTCATTGTAGCTTCGGATCGCCTCGGCATTCTGTTGCTTCCAGAGTTCACCTTCATACCGGCGCACCGCCTCGACGATCGCATCCTCGGCGATCCTGGAAATGTTCAGGCCATATTCCCTGGCACGGCGGGTCGCCTCGGCCGAGAGGCTGAGATTGGTCGCACGGCGCGGGGTGCGCTTTTCGTCGGTCGAGATCATGGCGACAGTATGCGCACTCACAGTGCGCATAGCAAGCCCGTCTGACTCGGCTAGGGACGTTCCTCCATGCCGATCACACCGCAATCGCCAATACTTCTCCAGAATCAATCCTTCCCGCTCGACCCGCTCGTTGTGGCTCCGGATCGCCTCGGCGTTCCGCTCCTTCCAGGCGGCCGCCTCCTCCCGGCGTCTGGCCTCATCGGCCTTGTCCTTCGGGTCACGATCTTTCGTCTTGTTCCGATCGGGCATCTGGTACCCTCCCCGGTCCGATCGCCGAATCCGAGTCCCATCATGCTCCTCCAGGCCGAAGCCATCACCCTCAAGATCGGCGGCCGGGCGCTGTTCCAGGACGCCAGCTTCGCCGTCCATCCCGACGACCGGATCGGCCTGGTCGGCGACAACGGCAGCGGCAAGTCGACGCTGATCCAGGCGCTGCTGGGCGAGATCGAGCTGGACCGCGGCCGCATCGTGCGCCGGCGCGGCCTCCTGATCGGCCATGTGCCGCAGGCGGTGCCGGCCGGGATCCTGCCCCTGACGCTGCACGAGGCGATGGTGCGAGCCCTGCCCGAGGCCACGCGCGACGACCAGGCGTGGCGCGCCGATGTGGTGCTGGACGAGCTGGGGATCGAACCGGAGCTTTGGCATGCGCAGACGGTCGCTGAGCTGTCCGGCGGCTGGCAGCGCCTCCTGCTGGTGGCGCGGGCGACGCTGGCCGACCCGGACCTGCTGATCCTGGACGAACCGAGCAACCACCTCGATGTCGGCAAGGTGATGCGGCTGGAGCGCTGGCTGACCGAGCATCTGCGCCTGCCCTTCATCCTGGTGTCGCACGACCGCGAGTTCCTGGACCGGGTGACCGACCGCACCATCATCCTTCGCGGCGACCGGGTGCGGACCTACGGCACCTCCTTCTCGCAGGCGCGGCAGGAGCTGATCCGCGAGGATCTGGCGGCGCTGCAGCAGGCCGAGCGCGATGAGAAGGAGGTCGAGCGGCTGGAGCGCGCGGCCAAGCGGCTGGCGATCTGGTCTAACCTCAAGGGGCACAACCCGGACATGGCCCGGCGCGCCAAGGCGGTCGCGGCCCGGGCCGAGCAGCAGCGGGCGCGCGCCACGGTGGCGCATCGCGAGGCGCGGCGGGACATCAATCTCGACACCGGCGCGGTCCAACGCGAGACGCTGGTGCGGCTGAAAGACCATGTCGTGCGCACCGAATCCGGGCGCGAGCTGCTGCGCATCGAGCAGGAATTCATCCGCCGCGGCGACCGCATCGCCCTTCTCGGCCTGAACGGCACCGGCAAGTCGCATCTGATCCGCGACCTGATGGCGGCGATCACCCGGGCGGCGGCGGGCGACGCGCCGATCGGCCAGTCGATCACCGCCAACCCGCAGCTGCGGCCCGGCTATCTCGACCAGCACCTGTCGGACCTGCCGCGGCAGATGCCGGTCAACCGGGCGCTGCAGGCGGCCTCGACCCTGCGCGATTCCGAGCTGGTGCGGGAGCTGCACAACATCGGCATCCCGATCGAGAAGCAGGCGACGCCGATCGCCAATCTCAGCTACGGCGAGCAGCTGCGCGTCACCTTCCTGCTGCTGCGGCTGCGCCAGCCCAACATCTACCTGCTGGACGAGCCGACCAACCATCTCGACATCGCCGGGCGCGAGCGGCTGGAGGACCTGCTGTCGCGCGACGACACGACCTGCGTCTTCGTCACCCATGACCGGCGCATGCTGCGCGGCATCGGCACGCGCTATCTGGAGATCCGCAACCGGCGGCTGGTCGAGGTCGACGGGCCGGACGAGTTCCTGGAACGGGCGGCGGCCGCAACCTGAAGCGGCCGGGAACATTCCGGCCGCACCCTCGCTTATGGCGCATCCGCGGCTAGGAAAGCTCTCCGACCTGCTGTTAGGATAGATCATTTCAAGGGGCGACCATCCTTTCGGACGGGCCACCGAAACGGCTGCCAGCCTGAGCCTGGCCCGCGAGGAACCAAAGCGGGCGATTTCGAGCCGACGGAGCGCGCATGTCCGATATCATCGATCAGATCAGGGACGCCTATGACACGGTCCCGTATGACTCCCATTCCTTCCCGACCACGTCCCCCGACCACCTCGAGACGGTCGCGCATCTCTTCGGCCTGTCGGCCCCGAGGGTCGCGACCAGCCGGGTGCTGGAGCTGGGTTGCGCGTCCGGCGGCAACATCCTGCCGCTTGCGCTCCTGTATCCGGAGAGCCGTGTGGTCGGCATCGACCTGTCGCCCGTCCAGATCGACGCGGGCCGGCGAGCCGCCGCCGAGCTCGGTCTGAACAACATCGAGCTGCACCAGGGCGATCTGAGCGAGATCGCCCCGACACTCGGGGTTTTCGACTACATCATCTGCCACGGCGTCTACAGCTGGGTGCCGCCGGAGGTGCGGGAGGCGATCCTTCGTGTCTGCCGCGAGAACCTCGCCCCCGATGGCATCGCCTACGTCAGCTACAACTGCTATCCTGGCTGGAAGGCGAAGGAGGTCGTGCGCGACGCCATGATCCTGCGCGGCCGCCATGCGGGGTCGAAAGAACAGCCGCTTGCCTACGCCCGGGGGATGATCGATTTCCTCTCCGGCGTCACCGACCCCAACAGCCTGATGGGCCGCATCGTGGCCGAGCAGAGCGGCGTCCTGAAATCGTTCCACGAATCATACCTCCAGCACGAGTTCCTCGAGCTCTACAACTCGCCTTGCTATTTCGGGGACTTCGTCGCGGCGGCGGAGAAGACTGGGCTGGCCTATCTCGGCGATGCGGTGCCTGCGTCGATGTTCGCCGCCAATTTCGGCGAATCCGTCGCCGGCCCGCTGCTGCGGGAATGCGGCGACAGCCAGATCCGGCTCGAGCAATATCTCGATTTCGTCAGCAACCGGACGTTTCGCCAGACCCTTCTGGTCCATGCCGATCGGGCCGGGGATATCCGCTACCGCCTCGACGGTGAGCGGCTGCGGGCGCTCCATGTCGCCGCCTTCCTTCCTCCCCAGGGAGACGCCGTGCTGGACGATGCGCCGCGGCCCTACGGCCCGCCGAGCCTCCGTCCTGTGATACTGCCGCAGCGATCGGTCAAGGCAGCGGCGGCGGCGCTGACGGCGGCCTGGCCGGGGACGCTGGATTTCCGGTCGCTGATGGCAGCGGTCGAGGCCGCCCTGCCCGGGGAGATGCCGGCCGAAGCCGAAGCCGAGGTGACCGACCTCGTCGAATTGCTGGTGATGCTCGATCGCGGGAAGGTCCGGCTGAGCCCGGTGGCCAAGCCCGGGCCGGCGTTTGCGGTGCCGGAGGCGTGGCGGCGCTATGCGGCGTGCACGGAGAAGGCGGGGATGGCCCGGATCACCAACGCCTGGCACGAGTCGGTCGTTCTCGACGTGGTGGAACGCTGCCTGATGGCGCATCTCGACGGAACGCAGGGCGAAGAGGACCTGATCGAGCGGCTCGTCGAATGCGTCGCGAAGGGCGATCTGTCCTTCAGGCTTGCCGACCGGACGGTGAGCAACCCGGACGACATCCGGCGCTGCGCCAGGGAGCACCTCGACCGGGTCATGGCTCAGTTTCCCCTGCGTTTCGTGTTCTGACGTATTGGCGAGGTCTAGGCCGACCTCGCCGCCTCCATCGCCACCCGGGTGGCCAGGGTCAGCGGCTGCGGCAGGGCGTCGAGGGCGAACCAGCCGATCGCGGCCAGGGCCGCCGGCTCGCGGTTCGCCGGCTCGCCCACGGCGATGGCGGCGCGGTACACCGGCGCCACCCAATGGCTGCCGGCCGCGCGGTCGATCTGGTCGACGAGGCAGAGCAGCCCGTCGAGCCGGAGCACGACGCCGAGCTCCTCCTCGATCTCGCGCAGCACCGCCGCCTCGACCGTCTCGCCGAAATCGACCTTGCCGCCGGGAAGGCCCCAATGCCCGGCCTCCGGCTCCCGCCGCCGCTGCACCAGCAGCAGCCGGCCTTCCGCGTCCCGGATAAAGGCGCCGACGCCGAGCCGCGGGGTCCCGGTCACAGCGTCGGCCACTGCGCGAAGCCGGGGTGGTCCGGCGGCTCCGCCTCGACTGCCTGCACCCGGTCGACCAGGGCCGGCCCCGGTCCGCGATGGCAGACAGCGACCACCTGGTCGACCGCATAGGGCCGGCCGGACAGCAGCGCCTCGACCGAGCCATCACGGCGGTTGCGCACCCAGCCGTCCAGCCCGGCGGCCGCGGCCTGGCCGGCGAGCCAGGCGCGGTAGCCGACGCCCTGGACCCGGCCGGTGATACGCAGCGACAGCGTCTTGCGATCCCCGCTCATTCCTCCTCCTCCGGCTCCTCCGGCAGCGCGCCGCCGTAGAGCGCGGCGGCGACCAGACGGACGGCGAAGCGCGCCTCGGCCTCCAGCCGCTCCGCCTCGAACCAGTGCATGTCGACCGTCAGCGTCGGCGGGTCGGAGACGTGCAGCGCCCGGTTGCGGGCCCGGCGCAGCGCGTCGAAGCGCTCGTCCAGCCCGGCCTCGGCGAACAGCGTCCCGGCATTGAGATAGGGATCGACCGCGCGGCCGGAAGCGATCGCCTGCTCGCGCAGATGGGCCTCTATGACGGCAACGGCGAGGATCACGGTCGCGATCCAGGCGCCGGCGCCGAACACGGTCTCGAGCTCGACCAGCAGCGCCTGGGTGTGGTCGCCGACCGCCACGGCCAGGCCGGGGCGGCCGCCAGCCCCGCGGCCGGCCATGACGTCGGCGAACCAGCGGGCGCGGGCTTCGGTCTCGTCGCCGGAGCCTCGTCCCGTCACTGGGCGAAGATCTCCTCGCATTTGCGCAGGTCGCCCTCGATCCGCGTCTTCTCCGCGCTCGGTGGCCGGTTCGGACCGGCCAGGTCCTTGATCCGGGTACAATAGTCGGCCCAGGCCCCCAGCGCCTGGTCATCGACCCGGATCATGAAGGGGTCGGTCGGGCCGGGCGGCGGGTGCAGGTCGTCGTCCCGCATCTGGGCGATCGGCGGCGGCGGCCCCGGATTCTCCGGCGGGGTGAGGCCATCGCCGCAGCCGGCCAGGAGCAGCAGGGCCAGCGGCGGCAGCAGACGAGCGATTCGGTTCGGCATGGCGTTCTCCCGGCCTCAGGCCGCTGCGAATTCCAGGATCTTCTGGTCGACCGCCAGGCTGTCGCCCGGCATGGCATGCAGGGCCTCGACAACGCCGTCGCGCTCCGCCCGCAGGATATTCTCCATCTTCATCGCCTCGACCACTGCCAGCTCCTGCCCGGCGCGCACCGGCTCGCCCGGGGCGACCGCGACCGAGACCAGCAGGCCCGGCATCGGCGACAGCAGGAAACGCGACATGTCGGGCGGTGCCTTCACCGGCATCAGCTCGGCCAAAGCCGCGGCGCGCGGCGTCAGCAGCACCAGGTCGGCCTCGCCGCCCGCATGGGTCAGGCGCAGGCCCACCGGACGTCGGTCGACCTGCGCCACCAAGCGATCCCCGTCCACCGTGCCGTCGAACAGCATCTCGCCCGGCCGCCAGCGATCCTGGATGGCGAAGGGTCGGCCGTCCAGGGTGACGTTCCAGCCGTCCGCCGCCTCCTCCACCGTCACCGGCCGGTTCTGGCGGCCGGCGCGCAGCACCCAGTCGCGCGGCCCTGCCGCGGCGCCGCGCAGAGCCTGGCGGTGCAAGAGCGCGGCGCCGACGGCGGCCACACGGTCGGCCGCTTCTCCAGCCGGAGCGGTGCCGTGGAAGCCGTCGGGGAACTCCTCGGCGATGAAGCGGGTGGTCAGCCGCCCCTCGACAAAGCGCGGATGGTGCATCAGCGCCGCCAGGAACGGGATATTGTGATTGACGCCGCGGATCACGAAACCGTCGAGGGCGCTGCGGATCGAGGCGATAGCGGCGGTCCGGTCGGCGCCGATGCCGATCAACTTGGCGATCATCGGGTCGTAATGCATCGAGATCTCGCCGCCTTCCTCGACCCCGGTGTCGACCCGCACCCCGGGCCCCTCCTCCGGCGCGCGGTAGCGGGTCAGCCGGCCGATCGAGGGCAGGAAGCCGCGCAGCGGATCCTCGGCATAGACCCGGGCCTCGATCGCCCAGCCCTGCAGCCGGACATCCTCCTGCCGGAACGGCAGAGGCTCCCCGGCCGCGATGCGGATCATCAGCTCGACCAGGTCGAGGCCGGTCACCGCCTCGGTCACCGGATGCTCGACCTGAAGCCTTGTGTTCATCTCCAGGAAATAGAAGGAGCGATCGGCGCCGACGATGAACTCGACCGTGCCGGCGGAGCGGTAGCCGACGGCCCGGGCCAGGGCGCAGGCCTGCTCGCCCATCGCCCGCCGGGTGGCCTCGTCCAAAACGGGTGACGGCGCCTCCTCGATCACTTTCTGGTGCCGGCGCTGGATCGAGCATTCGCGCTCGCCGAGATAGACGGTGTTGCCGTGCGCGTCGGCCAGCACCTGGATCTCGATATGCCGCGGCTCCTCGATGAACTTCTCGGCGAAGACCCGGTCGTCGCCGAAGGCGGAGCGCGCCTCGTTGCGGGCGGAGCGGAAGCCCTCGCGCGCCTCGACGTCGTTGCCGGCGACGCGCATGCCCTTGCCGCCGCCGCCGGCCGAAGCCTTCAGCATCACCGGATAGCCGATGCGGCGGCAGACCGCGACCGCCTCCTCCTCATCGGCGATCGGCGCCAGATGGCCGGGCACGGTCGAGACGCCGGCGGCCTGGGCCAGCTTCTTCGATTCGATCTTGTCGCCCATCGCCTCGATGGCGCCGACGCCCGGCCCGATGAAGGCGATGCCCGCCGCTTCCAGCGCCGCGCAGAAGCGCGAATTCTCGGACAGGAAGCCGTAGCCGGGATGCACCGCCTGGGCGCCGGTGGCGCGGCAGGCTTCGACGATGCGGTCGATCACCAGATAGGACTGGGCCGATGGCGCCGGGCCGATCGGCACCGCCTCGTCGGCCAGGCGGACATGCACCGCGTCGGCATCGGCCTCGGAATAGACGGCTACGGTCTTGATGCCCATGCGCCGCGCGGTCCGGATGACGCGGCAGGCGATCTCACCGCGATTGGCGATCAGGATCTTTTCGAACATCGTCCCTTCAGAGGCGGTCGGGCCTGGCTGGAAGATTGCGGCGCAGCCATGCCGCGCCGCAACAGGAAAGCGGTGCGGCTCCCGATCAGTCCCCGGCGGGCGGCAGCACGCGGCTGGCGACCGGCGAGGACAGGATCAGCGAGGAGGTGGTCGCGCCGAAGGCGGCGAGGCGCAGCAGGATTTCGTCGAGATGCTGGATCGACCGGGCCACCACCTTGAAGACATAGGCGTCCTCGCCTGCGACCTCATGGCACTCCACCACCTCGGGCACGGCGCGGGCGAAGGCCTCGACGGCCGGGAACGTCTCCGCCCGGCAGCGCAGGCGGACGAAGGCGGAGAGGCCGTAGCCGAGGCGGGCGCGATCGATCTCGGCCCGGAAGCTCTTGATCACGCCCTGATCCTCCAGTCGCTTCACCCGCTCGGCCACCGCCGGCGGCGACAGGCCGACCAGACGGCCCAGCTCGGCATAGCTGGCCCGGGCGTTCTCCTGCAATGCCAGCACGAGGGTACGACCGATGGCATCGAGGCGGTGTTTCGCGTCCATCCGAATCGCCCCCGTTGGTTTCGATCTCGCATTGGTTTAATCGAAGGGCCGGCGAACCACCATTCGCGATCGCTTCACCGTGACACGAGGCCGGCGACACCCCCGTGATGCTCGATCCCTTCCTGTTCGCCAAAGGCGTCGCGCTCGGTATCGCCATTGCCGCGCCGGTCGGCCCTATCGGCGTCCTCTGCATCCGCCGGACGCTGATCCACGGTCCCCGCTTCGGCATCCTGACCGGCGTCGGCGCCGCCTTCGCGGACGGGCTGTTCGGCCTGATCGCCGCCTTCGGCATGGTGGCGCTGAGCGCCTGGCTGATCACGCTGAAGGACGCGCTGCACCTGATCGGCGGCACCGTGCTGTTCGTGTTGGCCATCCGCACCCTGCTGCATGCCGGCCATATCGAGCGCGACCCGGAGACCGGGCGGACCGAGGGCAGCGAGATCACGGCGGTCGCCACCGCCTTCCTGCTCACCCTTAGCAACCCGATGACGATCCTGACCTTCGCCACCGCCTTCACCGCGGTCGGGCTGGCGGAGACGCTGTCCTTCGCCTCCGGCCTGATCCTGGTCGCCGGCGTGCTGCTCGGCTCCGTCTCCTGGTTCACGACGCTGAGCTTTGTCGTCTCCGCCACCGGCGGCCGCCTGACCCCGCGGACACTCCTGTGGATCGACCGCGTCGCGGGCGTGCTGCTGCTGGTATTCGCGGCCTATATGTTCCTGGCGCTGTATCTCCGCTGGTAGCCGCATCTGCGCTGGTAACCGCTTCGCTGCGTTGTGCCGGATTGACAAGCCGCGCCGCTCTGGCCGAGTGTGCCGGCCCTGCCGGGAGGCTCGAGACTCCCCGCCTGGAGAACTGAACGGACGCGTCTGGAATGAAGCTTTCGACCCTCCGCGCCGGTGTGGCGCTGCTCCCGCTCCTGTTCGCCGCCCCGGCGATCGCGCAGCAGGCCGCCCAACCGGAACAGCCCGCGAAGCCGGCGGAGGCGCCCGCGGCCCCGGCCGCCCAGCAGCAGCAGACCCCGCCGGCCCAGGCCCAGGCGGCGCCGCGGCAGGGTCAGCAGGTGCCGCTGCCGAAGGAATTCAGGATCGACGCCGGCGGCTGGAGGGGCGGCGCCGTGCCCAATCCGAGCAACGGCCAGTTCGCTTACTGCGGCATCCAGAAGCCGTATGACGGCAATTCCGCCCTGAGCTTCCAGATGGCCCCGGACTATGCCTTCAACGTGGCCGTGATCCGGAAGGACTGGGGGCTGAAGGAAGGCGACAAGGGGCAGGGCCGCATCCGGGTCGACACCAGCTTCGACAAGAGCTTCGAGGCCCTGCCGGTCAACCCCGAGGCCTATGTCATCCCGACCGGGCCGAATGGCGACCTGTTCCAGGCCATCGCCAAAGGCAACAAGGCCATCGTGACCACCCCGAAGGGTGAGTACACCTTCCCGCTCACCGGCACCGGGGCGGGCCTCAACGCGCTGAAGAGCTGCATCGATGCCGCCCGCAAGCTGATCGCCCAGGCCCAGGCCAACAACCCGCCGGTCGACCCGCGCACCCTGATCGGCGCCCAGGGCTTCGGCATGCCGGTCGGGGCGCTGCAGGACATCCTGAACGGCGCCGGGCTGCAGAATGTCGGCATCGCCGATCCGCGCAAGCTGCCGCGCGACCCGCTGCAGATCAACCAGGCCTGGCAGGTCGGCACCGACGGCAAGGTCGTCGGTGGCCTGCATCAGGAGCCGCGCGGCGACGCGGTCGAGATCGACCAGTTCGCCAAGCGCTATCTCGAGATCATGAAGTCGGTCTGCGGCACCGACTGGAAGAGCAGCGACCAGCCGGCCGTGATCATGGGCCCCTACGCCATGAAGCGGGCCGATCTGAGCTGCACGATGAACCAGCAGCAGATCGCCGCCGCGCTGGTCTTCACCCTCGACGACAACTACTACAGCGCCTTCTTCCACCAGGCGCTGCGGACGGACAAGGCGCTGGCGGACGACGCCTCGAACAAGCTGGCCGACTTCATCCAGAAGCAGATGGCCGCGGTCGAGGCGGAGAAGCAGAAGCAGCAGAACGGCCAGGGCGCGGCACCGGAAGCCGGCCAGACCGGCCAGCCCGCCCCGGCGGCGCCGGCCACGCCGCCGGCCGAAGGCGGCAGCCAGCCGGCCCCGGCGCCGGCCGCGCCCGGATCCGGCGGCTGATCGGGCCCCACCGCGATACATGACACGAGGGCGGATCCATCCCGGATCCGCCCTTGTTGTTTGCGGCAGGAACCGGTCAAGATGACGGGAGGATGGAGGCCTCGATGACTCGAATCGCGCATCCCCGCCCTCCGGCCGAGCCGGACGCCCAGTCCCCCAGCCTGACCGCCCCCGCCGACATCGCGGCGCTCGTCGCCTCCGACCACCGCGACCCGTTTGGCGTGCTCGGCCCCCATCCGGACGGGGACGGCACGGTCCTGCGCTGCTTTCGGCCGGACGCCGTGGCGGTCGAGGCGGTCGACCCGGACAGCGGCGACGTGTTGGTCCGGCTGGACCGGTGCCATCCCGCCGGGCTGTTCCACGGCCGGGTGGCGCGCCCCTATCCGCTGCGCTACCGCCTGCGCATCGATTACGGCTTCGCCGGCGGGGTGTGGGAGATCGAGGATCCCTACCGCTTCCCGTCCAGCTTCGGCGAGCTCGACCTCCATCTGCTCGGCGAGGGCACGCATCTCGAGCTCTACCGCCGGCTCGGTGCCCATCCGCGCACGCTGGAGGGGATGGACGGCACCGTCTTCGCCGTCTGGGCGCCGAATGCCCGGCGCGTCGCCGTGGTCGGCGACTTCAACAGCTGGGACGGGCGGCTGCACCCGATGCGGCTGCATCCCGGTATCGGCGTGTGGGAGATCTTCCTGCCCGCGGTCGGACCCGGCGCGGCGTACAAATTCGAGATCCGCGGCCCGAACGGCGACCTGCTGCCGCTGAAGACCGACCCCTTCGCCTTCCGGGCCGAGCATCCGCCGAAGACCGCCTCGATCGTGCACGGCGTGCCCGAATACGGCTGGGACGACGCCGAATGGCTGGCGCGGCGCGCGGCGGCGCAGCGGCGCGACGCCCCGATCAGCATCTACGAGGTGCATCCCGGCTCCTGGCGCCGGGTGCCGGAGGACGGTGGCCGGCCCCTGTCCTGGCGCGAGCTGGGCGACCAGCTGATTCCCTATGCCGCCGGCCTGGGCTTCACCCATATCGAGCTGCTGCCGGTCAGCGAGCACCCCTTCGACGGCTCCTGGGGTTATCAGCCGATCGGCCTCTACGCCCCGACCAGCCGCCTCGGCCCGCCCGAGGACTTCGCCGGCTTCGTCGACCGCTGCCACCGCGCCGGGCTCGGCGTGCTGCTGGACTGGGTGCCGGGGCATTTCCCGACCGACGAGCACGGCCTGGCCCGGTTCGACGGCACCGCGCTGTACGAGCACGCCGATCCGCGCCAGGGTATGCACCAGGACTGGGGCACGCTGATCTACAATTACGGCCGGTCCGAGGTGCGCAACCTCCTGCTGGGCAACGCCCTCTACTGGCTCGACCGCTTCCATGTCGACGGGCTGCGCGTCGATGCCGTGGCCTCGATGCTGTATCTCGACTACAGCCGCAAGCCCGGCGAATGGGTGCCGAACCGGTTCGGCGGCCGGGAGAATCTGGAGGCGGTGGATTTCCTGCGCCAGACCAACGTCGAAGTGTTCGGCCGGCATGACGGCGTGACCACGGTGGCCGAGGAATCGACCGCCTGGCCGGCGGTGTCGCGCCCGGCCCATCTCGGGGGCCTGGGCTTCGGCTACAAATGGAACATGGGCTGGATGAACGACACCCTCCGCTACATGCAGAAGGACCCGGTCCATCGCACCTGGCACCATTCCGACCTCACCTTCGGCCTGCTCTACGCCTTCAGCGAGAACTTCGTGCTGCCGCTGAGCCATGACGAGGTGGTGCACGGCAAGGGGTCGCTGCTCGCCAAGATGCCGGGCGATGACTGGCAGAAATTCGCCAATCTGCGCGCCTATTACGGCTTCATGTGGGCCCATCCGGGCAAGAAGCTGCTGTTCATGGGCGGCGAATTCGCCCAGCGCAACGAATGGGGCCACGACCGCAGCCTGGACTGGCACCTGCTGGGCGCCGAGCGCCATGCCGGGGTGCAGCGGCTGATCGGCGATCTGAACCGCCTGTACCGCGAGCTTCCGGCCCTGCATGTCCATGACTGCGAGCCGGAAGGCTTCGACTGGGTCGACGCCAGCAACAGCGCCGATTCGATCTTCGTCTGGCTGCGCCGGGGCCGCGACGGCGACCGGCCGGTGCTGGCGGTCTCGAACTTCACCCCGGTGCCGCGCCGGGACTACCGCATCGGCGTGCCCTTCGGTGGCCGCTGGCTCGAGCGGCTGAACACCGACGCCGCCGTCTACGGGGGCTCCGGCATGGGCAATCTCGGCAGCGTCGAGGCCGAGGCCTCGCCCTGGCACGGCCGGCCCCATTCGGTGCGCCTGACCCTGCCGCCGCTGGCGACCGTGCTGTTCGAATGGGCCGGGTGAGGCGGCCCCGCCGCTATTGCTTCGCCGCCTCGGCCTGGCGCTTCAGTTCCTCCGTCGTGCGCGCGATCTGGGCCTGCAGGTCGGCGAGCTGCTGCCGGGCGGCGGCGAGGTCGCTCTGGGTGCGGCCCAGCTGCTCGGTCGCCTGCGCCAGCTGGCCGTTCACCGCCGCGGCGTCGGCGTTCAGCCGGCCGTAGCTGTCGCGCTGCGCCGCCTCCTGCGAGCGGAGCTGGTCCAGCTGGCCGTTGAGCGCGGCGATCTGCCCCTGCTTCGCCGCCAGCTGCGCCTCGGTGGCGGTCACCTGGTCCCGCACGGCCCGGACCCGGGCCGCGGCCGCGTCGGCCTCCTGAGCCGCCTGGTCGCGGCGCCGCACGGTCTCGTCCAGCGCGGACCGGCCCTGGCCGAGCTCCGCCTGCAGCCTTTCCGATTCGGCCTTCAGCGCGTCGCGGTCGGCACCGGCCTGCTTCAACGCCGCCAGCTCCTGCTCCGCCGCTTCCAGCCGGGCCTGCAGGCCGTCGCGGCTCTGTCCGGCGCTGCGGCTTTCGACCCCGAGATAGATCGCCGCGACCAGGGCGATGAAGGCGACGATGATCGACGCGATGACGCCGATTCGCGGCCCTTCCCCATCGCGGGCGGGCGCGTGAACCGGATCGGTCGGCTGGGCCGGGCTGTGGTCGGGATCGGCAAGGGTCCTCACGCGGTCGGTCCTTTCGGCAGATCGGCTGGCAACGGCTAGCGATGAAAGGTGGTGAAATCGTGTCGGCGATGGCGGCGGTGCGATGGCCGGTGGACGGCCGCCGCCCGCGCACCCCATCCTGCCCGCGCGACCGGACCGAGGGAACCGTCACGATGCCGCTACCCGATCTGCTTCTGCCCGGCCGTCCCTGGCCGCTCGGCGCCACGCCGACGGAGGGCGGGGTGAATTTCGCCCTGTTCTCGGCCCATGCCGAACGGGTCGAGCTGTGCCTGTTCGACGCGGAGGGGCGGCAGGAGCTCGCCCGCCGCGACCTGCCGGCCTGCACCGACCAGGTCTGGCACGGCTTCCTGCCGGGGGCCGGGGCCGGGACCGTTTACGGCTACCGCGTCCACGGCCCCTACGCGCCGCGCGACGGCCACCGCTTCAACCCGAACAAGCTGCTGCTCGACCCCTATGCCCGGGGGTTGGCCGGCAGCTTCCGCTGGGACGATTCGGTGCACGGCTACCGCCGCGGCGATCCCGAGGCCGACCTGTCCTTCGACCCGCGCGACAGCGCCCCCTTCGTGCCGAAATCGGTGGTGATCGACCCGACCCATGACTGGCAGGACGACGCGCCGCCGCGCACGCTCTGGGCGGAGACGGTGATCTACGAGGCGCATGTGCGCGGCCTGACCATGCGGCACCCCGGCGTGCCCGAGCCGCTGCGCGGCACCCTCGCCGGCCTGGCCCATCCGGCGGTGATCGACCATCTGCGCCGGCTCGGCGTCACGGCGGTCGAGCTGATGCCGATCCACGCCTTCATCGACGAGCGGGCGCTGTTCGAGCGCGGCCTCCGGAATTATTGGGGCTACAACACGACGGCCTTCTTCGCCGTCCATCCCGCCTATGCCGGCGGCCTGCCGCCGCTGGACGCGCTGCGCCAGGCGGTCAAGGCGCTGCATCGGGCCGGCATCGAGGTGATCCTCGATGTCGTCTACAACCACACGGCGGAGAGCGACGTCTTCGGCCCGACCCTGAACTTCCGCGGCATCGACAACCTGTCCTACTACCAGCACGCGCCGCAAGACCGGCGCGAGCCGTTCAACCCGACCGGCACCGGCAATGCCCTCGACCTCGCCCATCCGCGCGTGCTGCAGATGGTGATGGACAGCCTGCGCTGGTGGGTCGAGGCGGCGCATGTCGACGGCTTCCGCTTCGACCTCGCCACCACCCTGGCCCGGGTCGACGGCGAGTTCACCCCCGCCGCCCCCTTCCTGCAGGCGGTGGCGCAGGACCCGGTGCTGGCGCCGTGCAAGCTGATCGCCGAGCCCTGGGACATCGGGCCGGGCGGCCACCGCACCGGCGGTTTCCCGACCGGCTGGTCGGAGTGGAACGACCGCTATCGCGACGGCGTCCGCCGCTACTGGCGCGGCGACCCCGGCCTGCGGCCGGAGCTGGCGCGACGCCTCTCCGCCTCCGCCGACCTGCTCGACCATGACGGCCGCGGCGCCTGGGCCAGCATCAACTTCGTCACCGCCCATGACGGCTTCACCCTGGCCGACCTCGTCAGCTTCTCCCGCAAGCACAACGAGGCCAATGGCGAGGGCAACCGCGACGGCACTGACGACAACCACTCCGACAATCTCGGCGCCGAGGGACCGAGCACCGACCCGACGATCGCGGCGCGGCGGGCGCGGCGGCGGCGCAACCTGCTGGCGACGCTGCTGTTCAGCCAGGGCGTGCCGATGCTGCTGGGCGGCGACGAGCTGGGCCACAGCCAGCAGGGCAACAACAATGCTTATTGCCAGGACGGGAAGCTGACCTGGCTGGACTGGTCGGCGACCGACCCGGCCTTCCTCGACTTCGTGACCCGCATGGTGGCGCTGCGACGGGCCCATCCGGCCCTGCGCCAGCCGCGCTTCCTGCATGGCGCCCTGAACGGTGTGGATGGCCTGCACGATGTCGCCTGGCTGCGGCCGGACGCCCGGCCCATGACCGCGGCCGACTGGGAAGATCCCGCCGGCTCCGCCCTCGGCGTGCTGCTGAGTGAGCCGGGGGCGCCCCCGCTCCTGCTGCTGCTCAATGCCGCGCCGAAGGATATCGCCTTCGCCCTGCCGCCTCTCGGGACCTGGCATCCCTGGCTGGACACGGCGCGGACGCCGAGTGTTCCGCCATTGGATGGGACGGCCTATCCGCTGGCGGCGGAAAGCCTGGCAGTACTGGCGCTCGGCATCGCCTCGCCGGCGGAGATCGGGAATGATTTGCAATAAAGCTGCGATTGTCTCTCAGTTACAGAAGTAAAACTTTACGGACTCCTGTAATCGTTCTAAGGTGCGATCCACGAAATTGACCAAGGCCAGCCGAGGCGACGATGCAGGGCGACAAGAAAGTCATCACCCATCTGAATGCGGTGCTGAAGAACGAGCTGACCGCGATCAACCAGTATTTCCTGCATGCGCGGATGCTCAAGAACTGGGACGTCAAGCGCCTGGCCAAGAAGGTCTATGAGGAATCGATCGGCGAGATGAAGCACGCCGATCTGTTGATCGAGCGCATCCTGGTGCTGGAAGGCCTGCCGAACCTGCAGGATCTCGGCAAGCTCGGCATCGGCGAATCCGTGCCGGAAATGCTGGAATCCGACCTCGGCCTGGAGACCGCCAACCAGAAGGCGGTGAAGGAGGCGATGGCGCATTGCGAATCAGTGCGCGACTTCGTCTCGAAGGACATCCTGCTGACGATCCTCGCCGACACCGAGGAGCATATCGACTGGCTCGAATCGCAGCAGTACCTGATCAGCCAGATGGGGCTGCAGAACTATATTCAGCTCCAGTCGAGCGACGACGAGGAGTAAGTCGAGCCGATCGGATCAGGTCAGGCCCGCGGCCGGCGAGCCCGACCTGGCTCTCAATAGTTCTTACAGGCCTCGGCCGGCCTGAGCGCAGCCTCCCGCCGGCGCAGCAGCGCATAGGCGACCAGCGCCGCCGCCAGCGTGGCGGCGACGAGGACGACCAGCATCGCCTGGAAGGCGCCGCCATAGGCCTGGGCCAGAGCCGCCCGGCCGAGGCCGGGCAGCAGCGATTCGGCGCGGCCCATGTCGCCGCCGGCGAGGGCGTTGACCGCGTCGGCCACCCGCCCCGCGGCCTCGCCGCCGGCGGCGCGGGAGAGGCCGGACTGGCCGAGCGCCACCACCAGGGCGCCGGCGGCGGCGATCGCCACCGCCTCGCCCGCCACCCGCATGGTCGAGAAGATGCCGGTGGCCATGCCGGCGCGCTCGCGCGGCACCACGCTGACCGAGAGGTCGTCCATCAGCCCCCAGGGCAGGCCGGTGCCGATGCCGACCACCAGCATCGGCAGGGCCAGCGCCGCCACGCTGGCGCCGACCGGGACGGCGGCGAGCCAGGCGAGGCCGAGCGCCGCGATCACCAGGCCGACCGCCGACAGCACCGCGGCCGGAATCCGCCGCGCCAGGAGCCCGGCCAGGAACGGCACCACCGCCATCGGCGCCGACAGCGCGATCATCAGCCCGCCGGCCTCGATCTCGCTCATCCCCTCCGCGCCGATGAAGCGCACCGGCAGCAGCACCAGCGGCACCACGAAGCAGATGCCGGTGGCGATCGGCAGGAACTGCGCCCCGACGAAGCGCGGATAACGGAACAGCGACAGGTCGAGCATCGGCCGCCGCACCCGCGTCTCGATCGCGACGAACAGCGCCAGCATCGCTGCGGCGCCGACCAGGAGGCCGAGCACCACCGGGCTGCCCCAGCCGTCCTGCGGCCCCTGCATGATGCCGAACGTCAAGAGCCCGAGGGCAGCGGTGAAGCTGAGCAGCCCCGGCCAGTCGACCCCGGTGGCGCCGGGGTCGCGCGATTCGCGCATCCGCGGCACGCCGAAGGCCAGGACCGAGAGGCCGATCACCGTGCCGGTCAGGAAGATGGCGCGCCAGCCCAGCGTCTCCACCAGCGCGCCGGACAGAATCGGGCCGAAGGCCAGGCCGATGCCGAAGCTGGTGCCGAGCAGGCTGAAGGCGCGGGTGCGGGCCGGCCCCTCGAATTCCTGCGCCAGCGAGGCGGCGCCGCCGGCCATGGCGATCGAGGCGGCAACGCCTTGGGCGCCGCGCAGCAGGTCGAGCGCCACCACCGACGGGGCGAAGCCCAGCACCAGCGACAGCAGGGCGAAGCCGGCCACGCCGATGCTGAACATGCGCTTGCGGCCGAGCTGGTCGGCCAGCGCCCCGGCCGCCATGACGAAGCTGCCGAAGCACAGCACGAAGGCGTTCACCACCCAGGCGAGCGCCACCGGGCTGCCGCCGAGCTCTCGGCCGATCGCCGGCAGCGCCACGGCCGGGCCGGTGAAGCTGAGCGGCATCATCAGCCCGGCCAGGCAGACGGCGCCCAGCACCCACAGGCCGTTGGCGGTGCGGTCGGACATGGTGTCTGCAGTCATGGTGCTGGTCCTGCTGCGGATCGTCAGATCGACATGCCGCCGTCGATGGTGAGGGCGGCGCCGGTGACGAAGCGGCTTTCGGGTGAGGCCACCCAGGCGACGAGGCCGGCGATGTCGTCGCCGGTGCCGTAGCGCGGGATCGCCATCAGAGCGCGCAAGGCATCGGCGCGCGGCCCGTCGGCCGGGTTCATGTCGGTGTCGGTCGGGCCCGGCTGCACCAGGTTGACGGTGATGCCCTGGGGCCCGAGGTCGCGCGCAGCACCCTTGACCAGACCGGTCAGCGCCGTCTTCGACAAGGTGTAGAGCGTGGTCCCGGCCCGCGGCATCCGATCGGCCAGGTTGCTGCCGATGACGATGATCCGCCCGCCTTCCGGCAGGTGCCGGGCGGCGGCCTGGGCGGCGACGAAGACGCCGCGAACATTGACCGCGACGGTGCGGTCGAATTCCTCCACCGTGAACTCGGCGAAGGGCTTGTGCACGGCGATGCCGGCATTGGCGACCAGGATGTCGAGCCGGCCGAGCCCCGCCGCCGCCCGGTCCACTGCCGCCGCCGCGGCGGCCGGATCGGCGCTGTCGGCCTCGATCAGCAGGACGCGCCGGCCGGTGGCCTCGATGTCGCCCGCCACCTCCCGCGCCTTATCGGGCGAGGCGCTGTAGGTCAGGGCGATATCGGCGCCCTCCCGCGCGAGACGGCGGGCGATGGCGGCGCCGATGCCGCGGCTGGCGCCGGTGACCAGCGCCACCTTTCCGGACAGGTCGGCCATGGGATGCTCCATATCTTTAATGATCGATAAATAAATAGCTGGCGCAGTTGCGTCCGATGGTCAAGCGAATTATTTATGGGTCGTTAAAGAAAGGAGCGAGGATGGCGGAACGCGGCCGGCCCCGCGGTTTCGACCGGGACGCCGCCCTGCGGCGGGCGATGGTGCTGTTCTGGCAGCGCGGCTACGAAGGCGTGTCGATGGCCGACCTGACGGCGGCGATCGGCGTCGCCGCGCCCAGCCTCTACGCCGCCTTCGGCAGCAAGGAGGCGCTGTTCCGCGAGGCGATCGAGCTGTACCGCGCCACCGAGGGCTCCGCCACGCGCCGGGCGCTGGAATGCGAGCGGACCGCGCGCGGCGCGATCGAGGCGATGCTGCGCGACAACGCCGACGCCTTCACCGATCCGGCCCTGCCGCAGGGCTGCTTCGTCATCCTCGGCGCCATCAACATGGCGCCGGAGCATGCGGAACTTGGCTCGCATCTGCTGGAGTACCGCCGCGACACCGGCCGGCAGGTCCTGCGGCGGCTGCAGCAGGGCGCTGCCGACGGCGAGCTTCCCGCCGGCATCGATCTGGCGCCGCTGGCGAATTTCTACTCCACGGTGCTGTCCGGCCTGTCCATCCAGGCCCGCGACGGCGCCGGCCGGGCCGAGCTGCATGCCGCTATCGACGTCGCCATGGCGGCCTGGGACGCGATGGTGGCGAAGGCCGTACGCACCGAAGAAGGCGCAGTTCAGGACCGAGACTGAGGCTTCTCCGGCCGGAGCCGGCCGAGAGGATCGAGGACCTTCGGCCGCCGTCCTGGCCTTCCGACGTAACGGTCCACCGAAGACCGTCCCTGTTGGTCGACAACCGTGACAGCGAAGCTCGGGCCACACCAATCGACCGAATAGCGGGCCGTGAGCTTCCGAAAGGCGGAGGGGTTCGTGCCGTGCTTCTCACAAAGGCCGGCCAAGGCGTCCCGATACAACGTTACCGCTCTGGCCAGAGATTGCGAAGGCCTGCCTCCCGACGTGGTGCCTGTCAGGAAGTCAACCGTGATGAAACCTTCCGGCGCGTTACGGACCTCGTCGAAGACGTCCACGTCATAGATGCCGATGAGAAAACAGATCCCACTGCCGAGCGAGTCGGCAGTGTTGTGACCGATTGATCGAAGCTCGTCGAACTTGGTCATCCGACCGGACCGATCCGGGCATGCGCTGCTGGCGATCGACCGCTAAGCCGGCGGCCGCGGCCAGCGGCGGGTGATGCGGTAGACCGCGGCCGGCGGGACATTCGCCACCGCCCGGCCGATCCGCACCGCCTTCAGCCCGAGCCGGTCGAGGATGGCGCGCGGGATCGGGCAACGCGGCCCGTAGGTGAACTGGTAGAAGGCGCCGTCCGGCCGCAGATGGCGGAAGGCGCCGTCGAGGATGCCGATCACCGCCTTGGGCGGCATCGACAGCACCGGCAGGCCGCTGACCACAGCCCCCGCCTTCTCGCCGCCGAAGGGATCGGCGGTGCCGAGCCGGGCGGCATCCATGCACAGCACCTGCGCCGCCGGGAACCGCTGCTGCAGCAGCGCCGCGAAATCCGGCCCGGCCTCGACCAGCACCAGCCGCGATTCCGGCACGCCCCGGCCGATCAGCGCCCGGGTGAAGGCGCCGGTGCCGGGCCCGAGCTCGATCACCGGGGCCGAGTCCGGCCCGATCTCGGCGGTGATCGCGGCGGCCAGCGCCCGCCCCGACGGCACCACCGCGGCCACCCGCAGCGGCGCCTTCAGCCAGGCGCGGAAGAAGGCGAAGTCGTCGGCCGCGTCCTGGCGGCGCGACGGGCCGGTCGAGGGCCGCGGCGCCAGCCCGAGACCCGGCCCCAGGGCAGGCGGTGCGCCGGCGTGAGAGACGGCGACGGCCTGCCGCCGGCGGGAAAAGCTACGCCACATCATCGTGCCCATCAGCTCCAATAGCACCAGCGCAACCAGGACCGTCAGCGCGATCGAGGAGGCGTTCGGGCTGGGTTTGACCAGCGACGCGGCAGCGTAGCCGGTGCCGATGAACAGCCCGTTCCACAGCCCGATCCCGAGGGCGGTCGCGGCGAAGAACATCGCAGGGTGGGCCCGCAGCAGCCCGGCAATGCCGGGCACCACCAGCCGCACGGTCGGCACCAGCTGGGCCACGAAGGCGAAGATCACCCCGCGGTCGCGGAACCAGGCGATGCAGCGGTCGACCCGCGCCGGCGCCATGCCGAAGAAGCCGGCGGTGCGGCGCAGCAGCGCCCCGGCCCGCGCCTCGCCCAGGCCCCAGCCCAGCGCGTAGAACAGGGCGCAGCCGGCGATGCTGCCGACCACCGTCAGGGCGAAGGCCAGCGGCAGCGACCAGTAGCCCTCGCCCACCGCCATCCCGACAGCGACCAGCAGGCCGTAGGACGGCAGGATCGGCAGCAGGCGCTCGAGCAGCATGAGGCCGAACAGACCGGCGACGCTGCTGGCGGCGATCCAGGGCATGAGGTCTCCCAGCGGGTCCAAGGACGACTCCCAGGCATCATAATAGGAAGAAGAAGGACAGGGGAAAGTGATAGCGGCGCCTGCTTATGACGAAGCCAGCGGCAGGCCGCGGCGGCGGGTCCGGGTCGCGGCGAACAGGGCGTTGGCCAGGGCCGGCGCCACCGGGGGCAAACCGGGTTCGCCGAGCCCGCCCCAGGGCCCATCGCTGCGCAGGAACCGCACCTCGATCTCCGGCGTCTCGGCCAGGCCGAGTAGCGGATAGTCGGGGAAGTTGCGCTCGACCACGGCACCGCCCTCGACCGTGATCCGCTCCGCGATCGCGGCGCTGAGCCCCATCACCACCGCGCCTTCGATTTGCTGCCGCGCGGTGTCGGGGTTGCAGACGTCGCCGCAATCGACCGCGGCGACGACGCGGTGGACGCGCGGCCGGCCGCCGGGGCCGGGCGAGGCCTCGACCACATGGGCGACCACCGTGCCATAGGCCTCGGCCACCGCGATGCCGCGGCCGGTGCCGGGCGGCAGCGCCGCGCCCCAGCCGGCTGCCTCCGCCGCCGCCTCCAGCACCCGAAGGGGACGCGAGCCCGGCGGCAGCAGGTCGCGGCGATAGGCGAAGAGGTCGCGGCCGGCGGCGTGGGCCAGCTCGTCGATGAAGCTCTCGCTCCAGAAGGCGTGTTGGGTGTGGTTGACGCTGCGCCAGGAGCCGCGCCGCACCGGGTCCGGCACCGCCACGGCGCGGATCGACTGGTTCGGGATGGCGTAGGGGATGCGGAAGGCCTCGACCGGCGCCGGCATGCCGTCGACATAGAGCTGCGACCAGGCCAGCGGCGTGCCGTCCGGCGCCAGCGCGGCGCGGATCCGGCAGGCCAGGCGCGGCCGGAAGGTGCCCTGGGCGAAGTCCTCCTCCCGGCTCCAGACCAGCTTCACCGGGTGTGGCGCCGCCGCGTTCGCCAGAACCACGGCCTGAACGAAGTAGCTGGGCGGACCGTCGTCGCGCCCGCCGCGCCGGCCGAAGGAGCCGCCCATCGGCAGCGGCACCAGCGTCACGTCCTCCGCCGCCAGCCCGGACAGCGCGACGAGCTGGCGCCGGGCCACCAGCGGGTTGTGGTCGCCGGCCCAGACCGTCAGCCGACCATCGGCGAACTGCGCCGTGACGCTGATCGGCTCCATCGCCGCGTGATGCAGATGCGGCACGCGATAGGCGGCCTCGACGATGCGGTCGGCCGGCGTTTGCGCCAGGACGGCGGCGGCGTCGCCGATCGTCACCCGGGCCTCGCCCTCCTCCGCGGCCAGCGCCCGGTCCTGCGACGCGTCGATGGTGGCGCAGGACACGCCGCCATGGCCGGCGTCGGAGAAGCGCGGCGCCAGCGCCGCCAAGCCCTTCTGCGCCGTCCACGTGTCGCGGGCGATGACGGCGACGGCGTCGTCCAGCCGCACCACCCGCTCCACCCCCGCCACCGCCAGCGCCGGTGCCGGATCGACCGAGAGCAGCCGCCCGCCCGGCACCGGCGCCGCGGTCACGGTCGCGACGCGCATTCCCAGCAGGGTCAGGTCGATGCCGTAGCCGAAGGCGCCGGTGACCTTGGCCGGGATGTCGAGCCGCGGCACCGGCGTGCCGATGATGCGCCAGCGCTGCCGCGGCTTCAGCGGCGGGCTGGCCGGCACCGAGAGATCCGCCGCCTCGGCCGCCAGCTCGCCGTAGCGTGCCGATTGTCCGCTCCCGGACCGGATCACACGGCCGCCGGCGGTGACCAGCGCCCCGGCCGGCACGCCCCAGCGGCGGGCGGCCGCCTGGATCAGCATCTGCCGCGCCGCGGCGCCGACCAGGCGCATGCCGACCTGGCCGGTGAGGCGCACGGCGGTGGAGCCGCCGGTCTGCTGCAGGTCGATGAACCGGGCCGCGGCGGCGAAGGCCGCGTCGACCGCACCGTCCAGCACCCCGGGCACGGACCAATCCTGCAAAGTCCATCCCTCGGCGAGGAAGCGGTTGGCGAAGGCGCGGTCGGCCGGCGCCTGCGCCGCCCGCACCTGCGCCCAGTCCGCATCCAGCTCCTCCGCCGCCATCATGGCGAGGGCGGTATGCACCCCCTGCCCCATCTCGGTGTGCGGGACATAGACCGTGACCGTGTCGTCGGCGCCGATCTTGAGCCAGCCGGCCAGGAGCGTGCCGCCGTCCCGCTCCGCCAGCTGCCGGGCCCGGGCATCGAAGCCGCGGTCCCAGGCGCGCCAGCCGAGCACCAGCCCGCCGGCCCCGGCGATGGTGGCGGTGAGGAACCAGCGCCGCTTCATCGCCCGGCCCTCACGCCTGCACCGCCAGGGCGCGGATGGCGCGGCGCACCCGCGGATAGGTGCCGCAGCGGCAGAGATTGGTAATGGTGGCGTCGATCTCGGCGTCGGTCGGCGACGGCGTGCCGCGCAGCAGGGCAGCGGCCGCCATGATCATGCCGGGCTGGCAGTAGCCGCATTGCGGCACCTGGATCTCGATCCAGGCCCGCTGCACCGGGTGCAGCCCGTCCGCCGGCGACGGCTGCACCGTCTCCGCCAGTCCTTCGATGGTCGTGACCGCCCGTCCCTCCGCCGCCGCGACGGGGACGGCGCAGGACCGCACCGCTGCGCCGTCGAGATGCACAGTGCAGGCGCCGCAGGCGGCGATGCCGCAGCCATATTTCGTGCCGGTCAGGCCGGCGGCCTCGCGGATCACCCACAACAGCGGCGTCTCCGGGTCGCCGTCGAAGGCGAAGGGCTGTCCGTTCAGGGTCAGGGCGATGCTCATGGCCGCGCCTCCTCTGCTGGGTGGGAGCAGGCTATGGCCCCTCGCTTTGTCTCGCCATCCGGAATAATCTGCAGTGGCCATGAAGAAGCCCTTCACAATCGAGCGTGACCAGCTGGACGGCGTGATCGCCGTGCTGCGCGTCGCCGAGCGCCGCAGCTTCCGCGCCGCGGCGGCGGAGCTGGGGATCTCGCCCTCGGCGATCAGCCAGACCATCCGCGGGCTGGAGGCGCGGCTGGGCGTGGCTCTCCTGACCCGCACCACCCGCAAGGTCGGGCTGACCGAGGCCGGGCAGCGCTTCGTCGACCGCGCCCGGCCGGCGGTGTCGGAGATCCTGGCCGCTTTCGACGCGGCCCAGAGCCTGGGCGAGGAGGTGACCGGCCTCTTGCGGCTGAACATGCCGGCCGCGCTGGTGCACTTCCTGGCCGAGCCGATCCTGCTGGAGTTCCGCGCCGCCCATCCGGCGCTGCAGGTCGAGATCTTCGCCGAGGACGGGCTGACCAACATCGTCGCCGAGGGCTTCGACGCCGGCATCCGGTTGGGCGAGCTGCTGGAGGCCGACATGGTGGCGGTGCGGCTGACCCCGCCCTTCCGCTTCACTGTGGTCGGCGCCCCCGCCTATTTCGCCCGGCACGGAAGGCCGCAGCGGCCGGAGGACCTGCACCGCCACGCCTGCATCGGCACGAGGCGTGCGTCGCAAGGGCCGATCTATCGCTGGGAGTTCGTCGAGGGCAACCGCGCCTTCGACATGGCGGTGGCCGGGCCGGTGATCGTCAACACCGGGGAGATGAACGTGATGGCGGCCGAGATGGGCATCGGCCTCGCCTACACCGCCGCGCCGAGCGTGCAGGAGCAGGTCGCGGCCGGGGTGCTGGAGCCGGTGCTGGAGGAGTTCTGCCCTGCCACCCCCGGCCTGTTCCTGTACTATCCCAGCCGGGCGCAGGCCCTGCCCAAGCTGCGCGCCTTCATCCAGTTCGTGCACGACAAGCTGCGGCCGGGGACGACGGCGTATATCGGGGTGCGGGGGTGAGCGGCCAGAAAAATCCGACCGGCCTGTCGGCTCTCCGCACACTCGATCGTCCTATGTTCGATGCGACCAAACGGAGGAGACCCAGGATGTCCTATGCAGACGGATTCGTGCTGGCGGTGCCGAAGGCCAGGCTGGAGGAGTACAAGGAGATGGCGCGCAACGCCGGCGCGGTGTGGAAGGACCACGGCGCGCTGGCCTATGTCGAATGCATCGGTGACGACACGCCCTATGGCGAGCTGACCTCCTTCCCGCGCTCGGTGCTGGCGAAGGAGGACGAGATCGTGATCTTCGCCTGGATCGTCTACGAGTCCCGCGCCGCGCGCGACGAGATCAACAAGAAGGTGTTTGCCGACCCGCGGCTAAAGGGGGATCTGGCCAGCATGCCCTTTGACGGCAAGCGCATGATCTATGGCGGGTTCGAGGTGTTCCTAGAACTGTAGGGCGCCAGAGGCGGGCCGGGACTTCGCTTGACGTCCTCATCACAAGGACACGGCCGTGAGCCGGGGGACGAGGCGGTCGAGGGCCAGTGTCGCTGGATGGCCACGCCCCTCCGGGGCTCGCCATGACGGATTTTGATCGAAGCCTGAATCCGGACTGGCGGGACCCGTATCCCGATTTGATTTGAGCAGGCACCGGCCCTCATGCCGTCATGGCGAGCGAAGCGTGGCCATCCAGTCCCGGAGCCGCAGGGGGTGGGCGGACGGTCCTGCTCTGTCACACCGGATCGCGGTCGAACTGGCTGGCGCCGGCGACCGGCGCCAGCCAGGGTTCGCGCCGGACGGTCCAGCCCTCGCGGGACGGCCGCAGGTCGCCCGGCGCCTCGTCGAGGGCGCCGAGCAAGATCTCCACCTTGTCCTCGGCCGGGTGGAACAGGCGCGAGCCGCAAACCGGGCAGAAGCTGCGGCCGCGATGGGTGCGCACGTCGCCGGTCACGGTGAAGGCGTCGCGCGGCCAGTCGGCATAGGCCATGGCGACCGCGCCGGTGGCCTTGCGGCATTCGCTGCAGTGGCAGATCCCCACCACCAGCGGCTCGCCGCGCAGGGTGAAGCGAACAGCGCCGCAGCTGCAGCCGCCCTGGCGCAGGCGCACGCCGCCGGCATCGGCCCGCGGCTCCGGCCGCAGCACGGGATAGTCGCTCATCCGGCCCTCCCTGCGATGGACAGGGAGTCAACGCCCGGCGCACGACCTTTCTTCCGCAGCAGCCCGTGCAGCAGCGTGTCCAACGCTTCGACCGCCGCCCTCGCCGCCGCCTCCGGGTCCGGGGCGTTGGCGATCCACAGCGCGGCCTGCAGCATGGCGCCGTTCAGCAGGCGTGCCGTCGCCTCCGCCGGCACCGGCACGATCACGCCGTCCGCCGCCAGTTGCTGCAGCCTTCCGGCCATCGAGCGGATGCATTCGCCCTGGCTGGGCCAGGTCGAGGGATCGCCCAGCACCGACGGGCCGTCGCGCATCAGGATGCGCTGGATCTCCGGCTCCAGCGCCATCTCGAGATAGGCGGTGCATTCGGCGACGAAGCCCTGCCAGGGATCGGAGGCGCGGCGCGAGACCTGCTGCAGCCGCGCGCCCATCTCGGCGTCGATCTCGGCCACCACGGCCTGCAGCAACCCCTTCTTGTCGCCGAAATGATGGTAGAGGGCGCCGCGGGTCAGGCCGGCCTCGGCGGTGAAGTCGTCCATCGAGGCTTCGGCATAGCCCTTGGCGCCGAAGGCGTGCCGGGCCGCGCGCAGCAGCTTGGCGCGGGTCTCGGCGATCATCTCGCTGCGGGGTCTGCGGGCCATGCCCCTCCTTTCATATACTCGCCGTATGCTAATTGACATACGCCGCGTATGCAATTATCTGGTTCACATACGTCGCGTATGCCAGTACTGCTGTTACCAGCGGAGTCCGCCATGCCCAACCCCTATGCCGAGATCTTCCGGGCCCCCGGCGCCAAGGCCTTCTCCGCCGCCGGCTTCATCGCCCGGCTGCCGCTGGCGATGGTGACGCTGGGCATCGTCACCATGCTGTCGCAGGCCCGTGGCGAATACGCGCTGGCCGGCGCCGTCTCCGCCACCTTCGCCCTGTCGAACGCGCTGATCGCGCCGCAGATCTCACGGCTGGTCGACCGGCACGGCCAGGGCCGGGTGGCGATCCCGGCCACGGTCGTCACCGTGGCGGCGATGGCCGGGCTGATGCTGGCCACCCGCCTCGGCGCGCCGGACTGGACCTTGTACCTGTTCGCCATCGGCGCCGGCGCCATGCCGAGCATGACGGCGCTGGTGCGGGCGCGCTGGACCGAGCTGTACCGTGACACGCCGGAGCTGCGTACCGCCTTCGCCTTCGAATCCGTGGTCGACGAGGTGATCTTCATGACCGGGCCGATCCTCGCGATCGGCCTCAGCGTCGCCGTGTTTCCGGAAGCCGGTCCGCTGGCGGCGACCCTGCTGCTGGCCGCCGGCGTGGCCCTGTTCAGCCGGCTGAAGGCGACCGAGCCGCCGGTGCATGCGCCCGAGGCCGGGCGCGGCCGCTCCGTCGTCCGGCTGGGATCGATCCGGGTGATCGGGCTGACCATGGTCGCGATCGGCGCCATCTTCGGCACCGCCGAGGTGACCGCCGTGGCCTTCGCCGAAGCGCACGGCCACACTGCCGCTGCCAGCCTGGTGCTGGCCGCCTACGCCGTCGGATCGCTGATCGTCGGGCTGGTGTTCGGGGCGATGAAGCCGCGGGTCTCGCTGAGCGCCCAGTTCGTGCTGGCGATCGGCCTGGCGGCGCTGACAACCCTGCCGCTGCTGGTCGTCGACAGCATCCCGGCCCTGGCGCTGGTGCTGTTCCTGGCCGGCGCCGCCGTCTCACCCACCGTCATCACCGCCATGGGGCTGATCGAGCGGCTGGTGCCGCCCTCTCAGCTGACCGAAGGGATCACCTGGGCCATGACCGGGGTCGGCATCGGCATGGCCGTGGGCTCATCGATCTCCGGCCGGGTGATCGACGAATTCGGCGCGGCCTCGGGATTCTGGGTCTCGGTCGCGGGCGGGGCGACGGCGCTGACGATCGCGCTTCTCGGGCAGCGCTGGCTGCGGGAGCGCGGCGCGGCGGCGCGGCCGGCGGTGGCCTGAGCCAGCCCGCGGCGGTTGCGCGGCGGAGCGAGGCCCTGCACACTCTTTCGCACCCGGGCGACCGCCAGGACCTGCCATGCGCGCCACCATCGCCATCCCGGTCACCGTCCATCCGACGCCGGAGGCGCTGGGCCATGCCGTCGCCCAGCGGATCCTGGGCGGGATCGAGCGCGCGGCGGAGGAGAAGCGGTCCTATCTGCTGGGCTGCCCTGCCGGCCGATCGGCGAAGCCGGTCTACACAGCGCTCGGCGCCCTGGCCGGGATGACGCGGTTCGACCTGTCCCGGCTGGTGCTGGTGATGATGGACGAGTACCTGGCCGAGGGGCCGGCCAAGGGGCTGGTGGATCCGGCGCTGTGCGATCCGCGGGCGCATTACAGCTGCCGCCGCTTCGCCGAGCAGGAGATCCGGGCGGTGCTGAACGCCAGGCTGCCGGCGCCGCGCCAGATGCCCGACACGGCCGTCTGGTTCCCCGACCCGGCGCGGCCCGAGGCCTATGACCGGCGGATCCGCGAGGCCGGCGGGGTCGACCTGTTCCTCCTGGCCAGCGGCGCCAGCGACGGACATGTCGCCATGAACCCGCCGGGCAGCCCGGCCGAGGGCAACTCGCGCATCGTCGAACTGGCGGAGGCGACACGGCGCGACAACATGCAGACCTTCCCGGGCTTCGCCGATATCGCCGAGGTGCCGCGCCGGGGCGTGACCGTGGGCCTCGGCACCATCGTTGGCCTGTCGCGGGCGGCGCTGATGATCATCCATGGCGGCCACAAGCGATTGGCGGTGCGGCGACTCCTGGAAAGCCGCGACTTCGAGCCGGACTGGCCGGCCACCATCCTGCACCGCTGCCGGCATCCGGAGATCCACCTCGACGCCGCCGCGGCGCGGGAGGCGGCGTGACCGGGCCGGCACCCGACGCCTCGCGCCTCAGTTGAACACGGCCTCGTAGAAGCGCAGCCCCTGCGCCTTCGGCGCGTCCACCGCCGCCGGCACCACCGGGCTGATGAAGACGCCCTCCATCAGCCCCTTGGACGGGTGCCGGATGTTGTAGACCTGCGAGCCGAGATCCGGCGACGACGGCGCCGTGAACAGGATCGCGAAGGGATGGCGCCGCAACAGGCCAGGCGATCCATAGGGCGAAAGGCGGACCGCGACCAGCGTCGCCTCCACCCGCCCGCCCGGCCCTTCGATCATGAAGGTGCGGCCGCGATGGTCCTTGAAGTCGTCGAAGCTGAGCTCGGCGAGCATCGATTTCCTCAGTCCCGCGGCGGGTAGATGCCTTCGAGGGCGATGATCCAGTTGATCGCCAGATAGGGCGGCAGGATCGGGGTGGGCTGGCTGCCGCCGGTCACGCCGGTCGAACCGCTGACGGAGAGCTTCAGCGCGACCGCGGGCGTGGCGGTGTTGTTGGCGAAGCTGTTGACGTCGACGGACCCACCGGTGCTGGGGTCGGTGAAGTTCGGCGCGCCCAGGATCGAGGTTTCGGTCGCCGCGGTCTGGACGGTGCTGCCCGTGCTGGTCGCGACGGTCTGGACCGCGGCCAGAGGCGACCCGTCATGGACGTGCGCCGGCAGGTTGTTCGTGGTCAGGGTGACGCTCTCGGAGCCGCCCATCTGCCCGAGGACATAGGAGCTCAACCCCGGCCCCTGGCCGACGCCGATCGGCAGGCGGCTGCGCAGATCGGGCAGGGCGAAGGTGGTCTGGCCGTTGCCGCCATAGGTGGTGCCAAGCAGGCTGAACAGGGCCGTGTTCTGCGAGATCGCCAGGATCTGCCCCTGGCAGAAGGCCCAGCCGCGCGGCGCGAAGTTCGGCGCCCAGCCCATGATCGTGGCGAGATAAGCTTCCATGCGAAATGCTCCTCGGAATGGCGGATCGGCAATGCACGAACAACTGATGCCGGTCCCGCATCGCTGCGGAACCGGCATCAGCGATGATAAAACGAACAGAAATATAGTTTCAATCTTAATCGATTGAATAGATAATTATGTCAACGGATCGACATAAATTCAATACGAAAAGTCTCACCGCGCCAGCCAGCCGCCATCGACCGGCAGCAGCGCGCCGGTGACGTAGCCGCTGTGCGGCGAGGCGAAGAACAGCGCCGCCGTCGCCAGGTCCTGCGGCACGCCCCAGCGGCCGGCCGGGATCCGGTCGAGGATCTGCCGGGTGCGCACCGGGTCGGCGCGCAGCGCCTCGGTGTTGTCGGTCTCCATATAGCCGGGGGCGATGGCGTTGACGGTGATGCCCTTCGGCGCCAGCTCGTTCGCCATGGCCCGGGTCAGCCCGGCGATGCCGTGCTTGGCCGCGGTGTAGGACGGCACACGGATGCCGCCCTGGAAGGACAGCACCGAGGCGACATGGATGATCCGCCCCTGGATGCCCTGCCCCGCCATGTGGCGGGCCACCGCCTGGCTGAGGAAGAAGACGCTCTTCAGGTTCACCGCCATCACCGCGTCCCAGTCCGCCTCGCTGAACTCCAGCAGGTCGGCGCGGCGGATGATGCCGGCGTTGTTGACCAGGATGTCGATCCGTCCCAGCCGGGCGACGATGTCGGCGACCACGGCATCGAGCCCGGAGGAGTCCTCGAGATCGCGCACCACCTCGACGAAGCGGCGGCCGGTGGCGGCGATCGCCGCCGCCGTCTCCGGCATCGGGCGGGAGCCGAGCCCGGCGATGTCCGCCCCGGCCTCCGCCAGAGCCAGGGCGATGCCGCGGCCGAGGCCGGTGCGCGCGCCGGTGACCAGCGCGACCTTGCCGGAGAGGTCGAAGAGGCTCGCGGTCACAGCAGGTCCCCCATGGCGACGAAATCCATGTCGGTGAAGGCCTGGTTGTCGCCCCCCATGCTCCAGATGAAGGCATAGGACGCGGTGCCGGCGCCGCAATGGATCGACCAGGGCGGCGACAGCACCGCCTGCTCGTTGCGCACCACGAGGTGGCGGGTGGCCGAGGGCCGGCCCATGAAATGCATCACCACGGCGTCGGCCGGCAGCTCGAAGTAGAAATACGCCTCCATCCGCCGGTCATGGGTGTGCGCCGGCATGGTGTTCCAGACGCTGCCGGTGTGCAGCCAGGTCAGCCCCATCAGCAGCTGACAGGTCGGCAGCACCTCCGGGTGCAGGTACTGGTACAGCGTGCGGCGGTTGCTGGTCTCGGGCGCGCCGAGCTCCTTCACGATCGCCTGATTCTTGGCGACCACACGTGACGGCAGCCCGGCATGGGCCGGGGTCGAGTTGATGTAGAACTTCGCCGGGTTGGCCGGGTCGGCGCTGGCGAAGGCGACCGAGGCGATGCCCTTGCCGAGATAGAGCGCGTCCTGCGGCCCGACCTCGAAGACGGTGCCGTCCGCGGTGACGCGGCCTGGCCCGCCGATATTGATCAGGCCGAGCTCGCGCCGCTCCAGGAGGGTGGCGCTGCCGACCAGCTTCGCCAGGTCCTCGCCGACCACCAGCGGCTTGTCGGTCGGCACCGCGCCCATCACCAGCATCCGGTCGTAATGGGTGTAGGTGGCGGAGAGCTGGCCCGGGACCATCAGCTGCTCGATCAGGAAATGCCGGCGCAGATCCTCGCCGTCCAGCATCTCGGCCTGCTCGTAATGCACCGCCTGGCGGGTGGTCGGGGTGTCGCTCATGCCTGTCCTCTTCGCGTCTATCGGGTGCGGCCCGGGGCGGGCTCGTCGAACAATTCGGGATGCTCGGCCTCGATCCGCGGCAGGGCGCGCAGGATCTCGGTCAGGTGGTGGCGCATCGCCCGCTCGGCCGCGTCGGGGTCGCGGGCGTCGATCGCCGCCATGATGGCGCGGTGCTGGTCGATCAGCGGCAGCATCGCCTCCGTGCCCGGCAGCGTCAGGGTGCAGATCCGGTCCATATGCGCCTTGATGTCCTCGACCGCCATCCAGGCCAAACCGCAGCCGGCGCCCTCGGCGATGGCGATGTGGAACAGCTCGTCATAGCGCTGGAAGTCGCCGTGGTTGCAGCGGGAGGCGGCCTTCTCCTGGGCCTCGATCAGGTCGTCGATGCGCTCGCGGCTCGACCGGTCGAAGCCTTCGCAGGCGCGCCGCACCAGCGCCACCTCGACCGCCTCGCGGACGAAGCGCGCCTCCGCCATCCGCCGCACCGAGAGCTTGACCACCACCGTGCCGCGCTGCGGCAGCACCTCGACCAGCCGGGTCTTGGCCAGCGCGATCAGCGCCTCGCGCACCGGCTGGCGCGACACGCCGTGGCGCTGCGCGATCTCCTGCTCCGACAACCGGGCGCCGGGCGGCAGCTCCAGCGCCACGATGGCGCGACGCAGCTCGCGCTCCACTCGGCGCGCGACGGATTCGAAGCTCTGGCCGGGGTCGATCTTCACGCGGGATCCTGCCTTCCGTTGCCGCCTTGCATAACAGCCCATACTACCATACACAAGAATGCAATTGCCCCGACGGAGCCACCTCATGAGCTCGAGCCGCGACCTGGCCATCGCCTTCACCGAAGCCCGCCGCGCCGGCCGCGCCCTGCCGGATTATCCCGGCACGCTGCCGCCGGACCTCGCCACCGCCTATGCGGTGCAGGAGGAGGCGATCGGCCTGTGGACCGACACGCTGGTCGGCTGGAAGGTGGCCGGCATCGCCGAAACTTGGCGCCCGCGCTATGACGCGCCGCGCCTGGCCGGGCCGGTGTTCGCCCGCAACCTGCGCGACGCCCGCGGCGGCCCGGTGGAGACGCCGGTGATCCCGGGCGGCTTCGGCGCGGTCGAGGCCGAGTTCGTGCTGCGGATCGGCCGCGACATCCCCGCCGAGGCCCGGCCGCGGACCATCGAGGAGGTGCGGCCCTATGTCGACTCGATCCATGCCGGGATGGAGATCGCCGGCAGCCCGCTGGCGACGCTGAACGACCTCGGCCCCGGCGCCGTGGCCAGCGACTTCGGCAACAATGCCGGCCTGGTGATCGGCCCCGCAATCGCGGATTGGGACGGCCGCCCGCTCTCCGACTGGACGGTGCGGATGCGGGTCGACGGCGCGGTGGTCGGCGATGGCAGCGCCGCGCGTGTCGCCGGCGGCGGTCCGATCGCCTCCCTCGCCTTCCTGGCTGAGCATCTCGGCCGCCGCGGCCGGGCGCTGCCGGCCGGAAGCTGGGTGCTGACCGGCATGACCACCGGCGTCCACAAGGTCGTGCCCGGCGCCCGGGCCCAGGCCGAGTTCGACGGCGTCGGCACGGTCGAGGTGCTGGTCACCGCCGCCGGCGGCTGACGTCCGGTTCGACGGGGGCCATACTGCCGGCCGGAGGTCCACGCGAAGGACATCGGCGATGCCTCGAGAAGCCCCTTTGCCGACGGCGCTGTGGTCGAACGGCTACGCGCTGGACTGCAGCCCGGCGCGGCTGGGCTGGCTGACGCCGAGCGACCCGGCGGAGGACATCGCGGCGCTGCGGTCGCGCTACGACGCCGAGGGCTATCTCTGGCTGCGGTCGCTGCTGCCGCGCGCGGCGGTGCTGGCGTTCCGCCGCCACGTCTTCGCCCAGTTCGCCGAGCTCGGCCTGCTGGCCGACGGATCCGATCCGGTGGAAGGCCGAGCTTCCGGCCGCCCGCCCGATGCCGCAGCCCGCGGCCGGCTGATGGAGCTGGTGCGGTCCTCGGCCTTCGAATCCTTCTGCCTGATGCCGGAGCTGTGGCGCTTCATCGACCGGCTGATCGGTGGCATCAGCATGCTGCACCGGCGCAAGATCCTGCGCTTCACCCGGCCTGGCGACCCGGCCGCCACCGGCGCCCATTACGACCTGATCTATCTGCGCGCCGGCACCGACCGGCTGGTGACGGCCTGGATCCCGATCGGCGACGTGCCGGTGCGGATGGGCGGGCTGCTGTATCTCGAAGGGTCGCACCGCCTCGGCCGCCAGATGGAGGCGGAGTTCAGTCGCAAGAACGCCGACCTGCCGCCGGAGGAGCGGATCAGCGCCTACAACCGCAACATGACGGAGACCGGCTGGATTTCGAAGGACCTGCCGGCGATGGCGGAGCGCTTCGGCGCGCGCTGGCTGGCCGCCGACTACGCCGCCGGCGACGTGGTGCTCCACAGCCCCTACATGATCCACGCCGCCACCCGCAACGACGACCCGGACGGGACCATGCGCCTGTCGGCCGACATCCGTTTCCAGGATGTGCGCGACGAGGCCGATCCGCGCTGGGGACAGCACTGGAGCTTGGGGGATGGGCTGTAGGCTGATGGTGCCGGGTCGACCCGAAGCCTGTCCCCTCTCGTCATGGCGAGCCCCGCAGGGGCGTGGCCATCCAGACTTATCCCGCCTTTCGCTGAGGCTGAAGGACTGGATGGCCACGCTTCGCTCGCCATGACGAGTTCGGATAGGATGAGACCGATCGATACGACCGTGGGGCGCCCATGCAGCCCGTCGTCTACATCATGGCGAGCAGGCGCAACGGCACGCTCTACACCGGCGTGACATCCAGCCTCCAGCGCCGCGCCTACGAGCATCGAGAGGGGCTCATCCCAGGTTTCACGTCCCGATACGGCTGTAAGCTCTTGGTCTGGTACGAGCCGCACGCGTCGATGATCGACGCCATCGCCCGCGAGAAGCAGATCCAAAGCGGGTCGCGAAAGAAGAAGCTGGCTCTGATCGAAGCCATGAATCCGGACTGGCGGGACCTGTATCCCGATTTGATCTAGAGAGCCGACACCTGCCCCCACACCGTCATGGCGAGCGAAGCGTGGCCATCCAGTCCGCAGCCGGAACAGGTCCGACCAACCTGGATGGCCACGCCCCTGCGGGGCTCGCCATGACGATGAAGGGGACTGTACGGGATCCGACTGGCCTGCCCCCGCCCCCTCATCCACCGCCGCGGTAGAGGATGCGGAACTGGCGCGGCGGCATGGCGAAGTGGCGGCTGAAGGCCTCGTAGAAACGCGACACCGAGCCGAAGCCGGACTCGAAGGCGATCGTGACGATGTCGGTGTCGGTCGACAGCAGCAGCGCCTGCGCCACATAGAGGCGCTGGCGCGTCAGATAGCCGCCGATGCTCAGGCCCAGCGCCTCGCGGAAGATCGCCATGGCGTAGTTCGGGTGCAGGCAGACCGAGGCGGCCACGTCGGAGACCGAGATCGGCTCTGTCGCATGCGCGGCGATGAAGCCGGCCATGGCCCAGACCTTGGCGTGCCGGCCCTCGGAGGCGGCGGCGCCATCGCCGGTGTCGCTCAGCACCTCCCAGCCGCACAGGTCGGTGCGCCGCAGCCGCTGCTCGATCTCCTGCCGCACCAGGGCGGTGATCCGATCGTCGCCGCGGTTCAACTCGGCGTGCCAATGCTCGAACTGGGCGGCGTCGAAGGGCAGCGGCGCCCGGTCGCCGATCATGCCGCCGCCCAGCACCGCGCTCTTCAGCCGCGATCCCAGCGCGGCGCTGAGGAACATCTCGATCGGCAGATAAAGGCAGACGAAGCTGGCCGGGCTCGACACCTCGATCGTCTGGTGCGGGATGGCGCCCCAGAAGAACACGAAGTCGCCGGCCCCGATCGTCACCCGCCTGCCGTTGAACAGATAGGTTGTGGCGCCTTCCAGCATGAAGTTCAGCTCGATCTGGCTGTGCTGGTGCGCCCGCCGCATCACCAGGACCTCGCGCCGCGCGTCGGCACCGACGATGCGCTCGGACAGGCCCGGCAGTCTCGGTATGCGTGCAGTCGAGGCTCGGCTCATCGTCGACCTTAGAATCCCGGAAAAATTCGTCCCTGGACGGGACGACATGCGGAAACCATCGGATTCATACTCCCCGCACAAGGCGACGATAAGCTCCGCGAAGCGGGTCCCGCCTGTGGCAGGCTGGACCCGTCCGCCGGACCCAGACACGAGCCAAACAGAGGGAGGACCCTGATGAGCAGACTTGGCAGGATCGCCGGCATGATGTCCGGCATGGCCGGCGCAGCCGTCTTAGCCCTGACCGCGCCGGCGATGGCGCAGTCGGATCTGAAGGGCGAGATCAAGGTCTGGAGCTGGAACGTGGCGGCGACGGCGCTGAAGGCCGTTGTCCCCGAATTCAACAAGGCCTATCCGAACGTCAAGGTGACGGTCGAGGATCTGGGCAATCAGCCGGTCTACGACCGCGGCCTCGCCGGCTGCTCCGCCGGCGGCATCAACATGCCGGACGTCTATTCGGTCGAGAACCACGAATCCGAAGTGTTCTGGGCCCGCTTTCCCGACTGCTTCCTGGACCTGAAGTCACTGGACCCGAAGGAGGCCGACCTCCTCGCCAAATTCCCGAAATTCAAGCTCACGGAGCTGACCGTCGGCGACAAGATCTACGCCATGCCCTGGGATTCCGGCCCGGCCGTGGTGTTCTACCGCCGCGACATGTACGAGGCTGCGGGCGTCGACCCGGCCAAGATCCAGACCTGGGACGACTTCATCGCCGCCGGCAAGGCGGTGCTGGCCAAGGCCGGCCCCGATGTGAAGTTCGTCTCCACCAACAGCGGAGCGACCAACACGGCCTGGTTCCGCATCCTGGCCAACCAGGCCGGCTGTGCCTTCTTCGACGACGGCGGCGAGAACATCACGGTCAATCAGCCCGGCTGCGTCCGGGCGCTGGAGACGGTTAAGAAGATCACCGACGCCGGCCTGTTCATGCAGGGCGACTGGGACGGCAGCCTGCAGGCGATCAAGGCCAACCGGCTGGCCAGCTCGGTCTTCGGCGCCTGGTACGAGGGCTCGATCCGCGGCAACGCGCCGGAGCTGAGCGGCAAATGGGGCGTCTTCCAGCTGCCGGCGTTCGAATCCGGCGGCAACCGCGCCGCCAATATCGGCGGCTCCTCGCTCGCCATCCCGGCCTCGTCGAAGAACCCGCAGGCGGCCCTGGCCTTCATCAACTTCGCGAACGGCCGGCCGGACAGCCAGATCACCCAGCTCAAGGCCTCGGGCCTGGTGCCGACCCTGCCGGAGGCGATCCAGGATCCCTTTGTCCAGCAGCCGCTGCCTTACTGGGGCGGCCAGAAGGTCTGGGAGGTGGTGCTGTCCACCCTGCCGCAGATCAAGCCGGCGCGCGGCACCCAGTACTTCGCCGAGGCCGACAACATCGCCGACGGCATCCTGCTGGCCTTCCTGAAGGGCAACGGCAAATCGGCCAAGGAGACCCTGGACGAGGCGGCCGAGCAGATCTCCGCCGCCACCGGCCTCCCCGTCGCCGAGTGACGGGGGCCGCGTGATGGGAACCGCTACCCGAGCCGGCCTCCAGGCCCCGCGGACACGCGGGGCCCCAGCCGCCGCGCCGTCAGAGGCCAGCATCAGGTGGCGGCGCCGGCGGCATGCCCTGGCGCCGTACTGGTTCCTCCTGCCCTTCTTCCTCGTCTTCGCCGTGTTCTGGTGCTGGCCGATCATCGATTCGGCGCTGCTGTCGCTGCAGAACACGCGGGTCAATCCCTGGGCCTGGAACATCGGCATCAACTGGCGGCGTCTCCTGGTCGACCGCGCCTTCCAGGGGGCGCTGAAGAACACGCTGATCATCCTGGCGATCCAGGTGCCGGTGATGCTGATCCTGGCCACGCTGCTGGCCGTGGCCCTGAACTCGCCGCTCCTCAGGCTGAGGCCGATCTACCGCTTCGCCTTCTTCGCCCCGGTCGTGGTCAGCGACGTCGCCTATTCGGTGGTGTTCCGGCTGCTGTTCAACGGCCAGTTCGGCGCCGTCAACCACGGCCTCGCCGCCTTGGGCCTGGCGCCGATCGACTGGCTGCACGATCCGAACGCGGCGATGGCCACGATCATGGTGGCGGTGACCTGGCGCTGGACCGGCTACAACGCCATCATCCTCCTGGCCGGGCTGCAGTCGATCCCGCGCGACCTGTACGAGGCGGCGGCGATCGACGGCGCGTCGCCGGCCGACCGCTTCTTCCGCATCACCCTGCCGCTGCTGAAGCCGATCCTGATCTTCTGCCTGGTGCTGTCGATCATCGGCACCATGCAGCTGTTCACCGAACCCTGGCTGATCACCGAGCGCGGCGGGCCCGGCGGCGCCACCGAAACGCTCGGCACCTATCTCTACAAGCAGGGCTTCGTCAGCCTGAACTTCGGCTACGCCGCGGCGATCGCCTACACCATCGCCGCCATGGCGGCGGTGATGGCGGCGCTCAACCTGATGCTCACCCGCGGCCGGAAGGCCTGAGGAGGATGGCGATGCTCCGCTCCATGGACTCGCGCCGGCGCTGGGGCACCCTGCTCCTGACCGGGGGCATGGCGCCCGTGGCGCTGCTGTGGCTGGCGCCCCTGTACCTGATGGCGGTGTTCGCCACCCTGCCGGACTACGCCATCTTCTCGCCGGAACTGCCGCTGACACCGGGCGGCAACCTGCTGGAGAATTGGGGCTTCCTCGACGGCACGGCCAAGTTCAGCCGGGCGATGCTGAACTCGATCGGCATCGCCACCGTCTCGGCCCTGCTCTCGCTGTTGCTGACCAGCATGGCTGGCTACGCCTTCGCCCGCTTCCAGTTCGTCGGCAAGCAGGCGGCCTTCAGCCTGCTGGTCGCGACCCTGACCGTGCCCTATGCCGTGGTGATCGTGCCGCAATATGTGCTGGTGGCGCGCGACCTGGGCCTGTCCAACACCTGGATCGCGGTGATCGTGCCGCCGCTGTTCAACTCGATCGGCGTGCTGTTCATGCGCCAGACCTTCCTGTCGCTGCCGCAGGAGCTCTTGGACGCTGCCCGCATCGACGGCGCGCGCGAGGGCCGGATTTTCTTCACCATCGCCCTGCCGCTGGTGCGGCCCAGCATGGCGGCGCTGGCGATCATCCTGTTCCTCGCCTCCTGGAACAACTACCTGTGGCCGCTGCTGGTCGCGACCGAGTCCGGGGCCCGCACCGCGCCGGTGGCGCTGGGCAGCCTGATCGGGCTCAACGTCGTGCCCTGGGGGGCGCTGATGGTCGGGGCCATGCTGCTGACCCTGCCCATGCTGGTCGTCTTCATCTTCCTGCAGCGCTATTTCGTGGCCGGCATCACCGCCGGCGCGGTGAAGTAGCGCCCCACCCTTCGCTCCTGACGAGGCTGTTTCATGCTCGGCGTCTGCTATTACCCGGAACATTGGCCCGAAGAGTGGTGGGAGGACGATGCCCGCCGGATGCGCGAGGTCGGCATCACCTTCGTCCGCATCGCCGAATTCGCCTGGTCGCGGATCGAGCCGGAGCCGGGGCGGTTCGACTGGGCCTGGCTCGACCGCGCCGTCGACACGCTCGGCGCCGCCGGGCTGAAGGTGGTGATGTGCACGCCGACGGCGACGCCGCCGAAATGGCTGGTCGACCGCCACCCCGACATCCTGCCGGTGAACGAATATGGCGGTACCCGCGGCTTCGGCTCGCGCCGGCACACCAGCTTCTCCAGCCGCACATGGCTGCGCGAGAGCGCCCGCATCACCGAGGAGGTGGCGCGGCGCTACGGCAGCCATGACGCGGTCGCCGGCTGGCAGACCGACAACGAGTTCGGCTGCCACGACACCGTGCTGTCCTACGGGCGGGAGGATGTCGCCGCCTTCCGCACCTGGCTGCGCCACCGCTACCAGACGCCAGAGGCGCTGAACCAGGCCTGGGGCAACGTCTTCTGGTCGATGGAGGTGGGCGGCTTCGACGAGATCGAGGCCCCGGTCAATGCGGTGACCGAGACCAACCCGGCGGCGCGGCTGGACTATTGGCGCTTCGCCTCGGACCAGGTCGCGGCCTACAACCGCATGCAGGTCGAGATCATCCGCAAGCATTCGCCGGGCCGCTTCGTCACCCACAACTTCATGGGCTTCTTCCAGGAGTTCGACCACTGGCCGCTGGGCGAGGACCTCGACATCGCGTCCTGGGACAGCTATCCGCTGGGCACGCTGGAGAAGATCGCGGCCGACGACGACGAGCGGGCGCGCTGGGCCCGCACCTCGCATCCCGACCTGGCGCCGTTCAACCACGACCTGTACCGCGCCGTGGGCCGCGGCCGCTGGTGGGTGATGGAGCAGCAGCCGGGGCCGGTGAACTGGGCCTCCTGGAACCCGGTGCCGAAGCCCGGCATGGTCCGGCTGTGGACCTGGGAGGCGCTGGCCCATGGCGCCGAGGTGGTCAGCTATTTCCGCTGGCGGCAGTGCCCCTTCGCGCAGGAGCAGATGCATGCCGGGCTGAACCGGCCCGACCGCAAGCTCTCCCCGGGCGGCGCGGAGGCGACGCAGGTGGGGCAGGAGCTGGCCCGGATCGGCGCCCTGCCCACCTCCGCCCCCGCCCCGGTGGCGCTCGTCTTCGACTACGAGACCTCCTGGATCACCCGGATCCAGCCGCAGGGCCGCGACTTCCGCTACACCGACCTGGCGTTCCGCTGGTACGAGGCGATCCGCCGCCTCGGCCTGGATGTCGATATCGTCCGCCCCGGCGCGCCCTTGACCGGCTACAAGGCGGTGGTGGTGCCGTGCCTGGCGCATGTCTCGGAGGCGGCGCTGCAGGCCTTCGCCGCCACCGACGCGATCATCCTGTTCGGCCCGCGCACCGGGTCCAAGACCCGCGACTTCAGCATCCCGGACGAGCTGCCGCCGGGCCTGCTGCAGGAGCTGCTGCCGCTGAAGGTGACCCAGATCGCCTCGCTGCGCCCGAACCTGGCGGAGCCCGTCGAAGGCCCCGGCCTGTCGGGATCCGTCCGCCGCTGGCGCGAATGGCTGGAGACCGACCTGCCGGTGCAGGCCAGCTTCGCCGACGGCACCCCGGCCCTGGTCGGCGACGGCAACCGCTTCTACCTGGCCGGCTGGCCGGACGCGGCGCTGCTGCGCGGCGTCATGGCCGACCTTCTGGGCAGCGTCGGGCTGACGCTGACCGAGCTGCCGGAGGCGGTGCGGCTGCGCCGCCGCGGCAACCTGACCTTCGCCTTCAACTACGGCGAGATCGATTGGGCCGCGCCGGTGAAGGATGCTGGCCGCTATCTGCTGGGCGGACCGGTGGTGCCGCCGCAGGGCGTGGCCTGCTGGCGGGCGGAGTAAGGCGCGAGCGGAAGGGGAAACGATGATCTACGGTACGATCCCGGGCGTGGCCAGGCCGGTCGCCCGCATGGTGATGGGCGTCGACAACCAGGAGGAGCTGGCCACGGCGGCGCCGCTGTTCGACGACTATATCGAGCGCGGTGGCAACTGCTTCGACACCGCGCGGATCTATCTGCGCGGCCGCTGCGAGGCGCTGTTCGGCGAATACCTGGCGAGCCGCGGGGTGCGCGACGACATCGTCCTGATCTGCAAAGGCGCGCACACGCCGAACTGCACGCCGGAGGCGGCGCGGAACCAGCTGGAGCAGAGCCTGGAGGCGCTGCACACCGACCGCGCCGACATCTATTTCCTGCACCGCGACAACCCCGAGGTGCCGGTCGGCGAGTTTGTCGACGTGCTCGACGCGCTGCACCGCGAGGGCCGGATCGGCGTGTTCGGCGGCTCGAACTGGAGCCTGGAGCGGTTCCGCGCGGCCAACGACTACGCCCGCCGCACCGGCAAGGCCGGCTTCACGGTGCTGAGCAACAACCTGGCCCTGGCCCGGATGGTCGAGCCGGTCTGGGGCGGCTGCGTCTCCGCCCGCGACCCGGAATGGCTGCGCTATCTGGAGGAGAGCGGCACGGCGCTGTTCGCCTGGTCTTCGACCGCCCGCGGCTTCTTCACCGAACGCGGCGACCCGTCCCGCCGGGAGGAGGAGCCGGAGATCGCGCGCTGCTGGCACGCCGAAGACAACTTCGAGCGCCGCCGCCGGGCCATCGCCCTGGCCGAGGCCAACGGCACCAGCCCGGTGCAGATCGCCATGGCCTGGGTGCTGTCCCAACCCTTCGCCACCTTCGCCCTCTCCGGCCCGCGCACCGTCGAGGAGAGCCGGCGCAACATCGAAGGCCTGTCGGTCACCCTGACCGAGGCGGAGCGCGACTGGCTGGACCTGAAGCGGGATCAGCCGTAGGGCGAACCACACCGCAGCGCCCTTTCCATCCTCCCCCTCCCGCAGGGGGCTACGGGATTCACACATCTCTCCGGCACACTCCGATTGCCTCTCCCGCTTGCGGGAGAGGTCGGAGCCGCGCCAGCGGCTCCGGGTGAGGGCAGCGGCCGCGATCCCAGGAACCACGATATCAGAATCGTGCGCGGATCATCCGCTCGCTTGCGGCAAGGCCGCTTTCTCGGCGAGACCGCGACGCCCCCTCACCCGGCCTCGCTTCGCGAGCCCGACCTCTCCCGCAAGCGGGAGAGGCAATCTGTTCTCAGGCCCGCCGTCGGTGTCGCCGATCGAAGTGTGAACGCCATAGCCCGCGGGGGGAGGGGGAGAGTGAATGGGCACGCGTGCACCAACCCGCCCGGCATACACGAACCGACGCGACCTCCCAGGAAACCATTTGCAAATTGGTTCCCTTTGCGCTTGGCTGTTCGGCAAGACGAAGCGGCGTCGCGCGTCATGATCGGTCCTCAGGGCCGACGGGCCGGATGCCCTCACGCAAAGCAGGGACTGGCAGATGGCTCGGAGCCGGAACGGCGGACGCAGCCTTTGGGAGACCAATGGCTGAGGTGGTTTCATCCCCATCACGAGGCGTGTCGAATTCCAGCGTGGCGCTGGAGCGGCTGCGTGCCCTCCTGGACGCCGAGGGCGACCGCGCCGAATGGAAGCTGCCGACCGAGCGCGACCTGGCCGGCCGGATTGGGGTCGGCCGCCGCGCCGTGCGCCGGGCGCTGGAGGTGCTGGAGGCCGAGGGCCGGATCTGGCGCCATCAGGGCAAGGGCACCTTCGCCGGCAGGCGTCCGGCGGTGCAGCCGCATCTGATCGCCTCCCTGGCCGACCGCACCAACCCGCTGGAGGTGATGGAGGCGCGGCTGCAGATCGAGCCGGCGCTGGCCCGGCTGGCGGCGCTGAAGGCCTCGCCCGACGATATCGCCGCGCTGCGCCGGATCGAGCGCAAGACCGCGGCCAGCATGGACAGCGACGGCCACGAGCTGTGGGACAGCGCCTTCCACCGCCACATCGCCGAGACCGCCGGTAACGGCCTGCTGCTGGCGCTGTTCGACTGCATCGACCGGATCCGCCAGTCGCCCTCCTGGCGCCGGCTGCGCGAGGCGGCGCGCAACCGCATCCGACTGCGCGCCTATACCAGCCAGCATGGCGAGATCGTCGCCGCGATCGCCCGGCACGACGGCGCCGGGGCCGAGGCGGCGATGCGGCGCCACCTGCTGGCGCTGCAGGCCAATCTCGAGGCTGCGATGCACGGCGAGCCGGCGCCGCAGGACGCGGCGCAGGACCGCACCGCCCGTCACGGCGACACCGCGGAGGCGGCCGATGGCCTCGGTCTCTGACGCCCACATCGTCCGCGCCCCCGCCGCCGCGCCGGAGCCGGCGCGCGAGGCCGTGCTGGAGGTGCAGGATTTCGCCCTGTCGCTGTCGCCTGGCCGCAACCTGGTCGAGGGTGTCTCCTTCTCCGTCGCCCGCGGCGAGACGCTGTGCATCGTCGGCGAATCCGGCTGCGGCAAGAGCATCACGGCGCTGGGGCTGATGGGATTGCTGCCGCCGGTCGCGCGCATCACCGCGGGCAGCGCCCGGTTCGAAAGCCGCGACCTGTTCCGCCTGACCGACCGCGAGCGCGCCGACCTGCGCGGCAGCCGCATGGCGATGATCTTCCAGGAGCCGATGACCAGCCTGAACCCGGCCTTCACCATCGGCGACCAGATCGCCGAGGGCATCCGCCGGCATAAGGCCGTGAGCAAGGCCGAGGCGCGCGACCGGGCGCTGGAGATGCTGCGCCGGGTGCGCATCCCGGCGCCGGAGAAGCGGCTGGACGCCTATCCGCATCAGCTGTCGGGCGGCATGCGCCAGCGCGCCATGATCGCCATGGCGCTGGCCAACGACCCGCAGTTGCTGATCGCCGACGAGCCGACCACGGCGCTGGACGTCACCATCCAGGCGCAGATCCTGGCGCTGGTGCGGCGGCTGCAGGACGAGACCGGCACCGCCATGATCCTGATCACCCACGACCTCGGCGTGGTGGCGGAGGTCGCCGACCATGTCGCGGTGATGTATGCCGGCCGGATCGTCGAATCCGGCCCGGTCGAGGCCATCTTCGAGGACCCGCAGCACCCCTACACCATCGGGCTGATGGGGTCGGTGCCGTCGCTCGGCCGGCGCGAGGGGCGCCTGGCCACCATCCCCGGCACGGTGCCGCCCGCCGACCGCATGCCGCCGGGCTGCCGCTTCGCCCCGCGCTGCCCCTTCGCCGCGCCGCGCTGCGTGGCCGAAACGCCGCCCGACATGTCGGTCGGACCCGACCACCGCGCCGCCTGCTGGTTCGCCCCGCTGGAGCAGCATGAAGGGGGTACGGGATGAGAGCGTTCTTCGCAACTCCCCCCATCGTCATTGCGAGCGCAGCGAAGCAATCCAGGGCCGCTCGCCCTGGCCCCTGGATTGCTTCGTCGGCTTCGCCTCCTCGCAATGACGGTGATGGGATGGCATTTCGAGGAGGCGCCGCATGACCGAGGCCGCTCTCCTAGAAGGCAAAGGCCTGGTCAAGCGCTTCGGCGGCGGCCGCAGCCTGTTCGGCGGCTCGCCGGTGGTGCATGCGGTCGACGGCGTATCGCTGGCGATCCGGCCGGGCGAGACCTTCGCCGTGGTCGGCGAATCCGGCTGCGGCAAGTCGACCCTGGGCCGGCTGCTGCTGCGGCTGATCGAGCCCACCGCCGGCCAGGTGATCTATCGCGGCCGCGACCTGACCGCGCTGCCGCCCAAAGAGATGCGGGCCCTCAGGCGCGAGTTGCAGATAGTGTTCCAGGATCCTTACGCTTCGCTGAACCCGCGGATGACGGTCGGCGACATCGTCGGCGAGCCGATCTGGCTGCACGGCCTGGCGCGGGGAGCGGAGCAGCGCGAGCGGGTGGCGGAGCTGCTGCGCACCGTCGGCCTTTTGCCCGAGCACGCCGGCCGCTATCCGCACGAGTTCTCCGGCGGCCAGCGCCAGCGCATCGGTATCGCCCGGGCCCTCGCCGGCCAGCCGGTGCTGATCGTCGGCGACGAGCCGGTCTCGGCGCTCGACGTCTCGATCCAGGCGCAGGTGATCAATCTGCTGGAGGAGCTGAAGGAGCGCTTCGGCCTGACGCTGATGATCGTCGCCCACGACCTGGCTGTGATCCGGCACATGAGCGACCGAGTGGCGGTGATGTATCTCGGCGAGATCGTGGAGCAGGCGCCGGTCGACGCGCTGTTCGACGCCCCCCTGCACCCCTACACCCAGGCGCTGATGCGGGCGATACCGGTGCCCAGCCCGGCCGGGCGCCGCCCCAAGACCCTGCTGCAGGGCGACGTGCCCAGCCCGACCGCGCCGCCGCCCGGCTGCCGCTTTCACACCCGCTGCCCGCACGCCAAGCCGATCTGCAGCCAGATCCGGCCGCCGGCCGAGGAGGCGGAGCCGGGGCGCAGCGTCGCCTGCCATTTCTGGCGCGAGATCCGGGACGCCGGGGCCGGCGCCCTGGCCGCGCCGCCCACGCCACCGCGGCTGGCCGCGCGGCTGTCGCTTTACCGCGCCCGCCAGGCCCAGGCCGCGGCGGCCCGTCCATAAGAACCGAACAGGAGGCTCACCCCATGCGCGCACGCCCCGTCCTTGCCCTCCTCGCCGGCCTGCTGCTCAGCGGCACGGCCTACGGCCAGACCACGCTCCGGATCGGCCTGAACGAGGACCCCGATGTCCTGGACCCGCACCGGGCCCGCACCTTCGTCGGCCGCATCGTCTTCGCCTCGCTCTGCGACAAGCTGATCGACATCAACCCTGAGCTCGGCTTCGTGCCGAAGCTGGCGACCAGTTGGGCCTGGAGCGACGACAACCTGACCCTGACCTTCACCCTGCGCGACGGCATCACCTTCCAGGACGGCGAGCCGATCGACGCCGCTGCGGTGAAGGCCAATCTCGACCGCGCCCGCACCCTGCCGGACAGCCTGCGCAAGAGCGAGCTGGCCTCGGTCGCCGAGGTCATGGCGGTCGACCCGAAGACGGTGGCGATCAAGCTGTCCCGCCCCGACGCCACCCTTCTCGCCCAGCTCTCCGACCGCGCCGGCATGATGCTGGCGCCGAAGTCCTTCGCCGCCGGCGACTTCGGCCAGAAGCCGGTCTGCTCCGGCCCCTACCGCTTCGTCGAGCGGGTGCAGAACGACCGCATCGTGCTGGAGAAGTATCCGGGCTACTGGGACGCGGCCGACTACAAGATCGACAAGGTCGTGTTCCAGCCGATCCCCGACACCACCGTGCGCCTGGCCAATCTCAAGGCCGGCGACCTCGACATGCTGGAGCGGCTGGCGCCGTCCGACGTCGAGGCGGTGAAGGCGGATTCGGAGCTGGTGTTCGTGCCGGTCACCGGCATCGGCTATCAGGGCATCACCATCAACACCAACAACGGCGACCGGTCGAAGAACCCGCTGGGCCAGGACAAGCGGGTGCGCCAGGCGCTGGAGCTGGCGATCGACCGCGAGGCGATCAACCAGGTGGTCGGGGCCGGCATCTACCCGCCGGCGCAGCAGCCCTTCCCCAAGGCCAGCCCCTATTTCAGCGACAAGTTCCCGGTGCGGGCCCGCGACCTGGAGAAGGCCAAGCAGCTGCTGAAGGAGGCGGGGCACGAGCGGGTGTCGTTCGAGCTGGTCTTCGGCACCGGCACCACGGCGCAGCAGATCGCCGAGCTGATCCAGGCGATGGCGTCGGAAGCCGGCTTCGACATCAAGCTGCGCGCCACCGAGTTCGCGGCGATGATGAAGGAGGGGGCTTCAGGCAATTTCGAGGCCGAGCAGGTCGGCTGGTCCGGCCGCGTCGATCCGGACGGCAACATCCACGCCTTCGTCACCTGCCAGGGCAACCTGAACGACGGCAAATACTGCAACCCCAAGGTCGACGAGCTCTTGAACGCCGCCCGGCAGACGCCGGACCAGGCCAAGCGCAAGGAGCTGTACGAGCAGGCCCAGGCCATCCTCGAGGACGATCTGCCGATCATCTACACCTACTACCAGCCCTGGCCCTTCGTGCTGTCGAAGAAGGTGAAGGGCTTCGTCGCCTATCCAGACGGCATGATCCGCCTGAAGGGCATGAGCGTCGAGGGCTGAGGGATGCTGGTGCTCTCTCCCGCCCGACCGCTTCCAATCGAGTCCCCCCTCCCCTCGCGGGAGGGGGTTAGGGGGAGGGGGGACTCAGACGGGTTTGCGTCGGGGAGGATGCGCCCATGACCAGCATCATCCTGCGCCGCCTCATCATCGCGCTGCCGACCCTGGTCCTGGTGTCGCTGCTGGTCTTCACGCTGCAGAAGCTGCTGCCGGGCGATCCGGTGCTGGCCATGGCGGGGGAGGAGCGCGACCCGGCGGTCCTGGAGTATCTGCGCGACAAGTATCGGCTGAACGATCCGATCCCGATGCAGTACCTGGCCTGGGTCGGCCAGGTGGTGCAGGGCGATTTCGGAATCTCGCTGCGCACCGACGCGCCGGTGACCACGCTGATCGCCCAGAAGCTGCCGGTGACGATCCAGCTGGCCAGCTTCGCCATGGTGATCGCGCTCCTGATCGGCATCCCGGCCGGCATCCTGGCCGCGGTGCGCAAGGGCTCGGCGGTCGACTACGGCGCCAATGTCTTCGCCCTGTCCGGCCTGTCGATCCCGAACTTCTGGCTCGGCATCATGCTGATCCTGCTGGTCTCGGTGCAATGGCGGCTGCTGCCCGCCTCCGGCTACGTGCCGCTGTCGGAGGATCCGTGGCTCAGCCTCAAGACCATGCTGATGCCGGCCTTCGTGCTGGGCACCGCGCTGGCCGCCACGCTGATGCGGCACACCCGCTCGGCCATGCTCGGCGTGCTGCAGTCGGACTACATCCGCACCGCCCGGGCCAAAGGGCTGCTCGGCCCCGCCGTGGTGCTGAAGCACGGCTTCCGCAACGCGCTGGTGCCGATCGTCACCCTGGTGACGCTGCTGTTCGGCGAGCTCCTGGCCGGCGCCGTGCTGACCGAGCAGGTCTTCACCATCCCGGGCTTCGGCAAGCTGATCGTCGACGCCGTGTTCAACCGCGACTACGCGGTGGTCCAGGGCGTGGTGCTGTGCACCGCCATCGGCTTCATCGCCATGAACCTCTTGGCCGACATCCTGTACATCCTGATCAATCCGCGGCTGAGGCACCCGTCATGACCGCGACCGCTCTCGGCCACGAAGCCGTCGCGCCGAAGCGGCGCAGCCGCGGCCTGGAGAAGTTCCTGCGCAACCGGAGCGCCGTGGTCGGCGCCGTACTGGTGCTGGCCTTCGTGCTGCTGGCCGTGCTGGCGCCGCTGGTCACGCCGCAGGACCCGATGCAGACCAGCTTCCTGTCCATCCGCAAGCCGCCCTCGGCCACCCACTGGCTGGGCACCGACGAGCTCGGCCGCGACATCTTCACCCGCCTGGCCTACGGCGCCCGCGCCTCCCTCATGGCCGGGGTGATCTCGGTCGCCATCGCGCTCGCCGTCGGTGTGCCCTTCGGCCTGATCGCCGGCTATTACGGCGGGCTGATCGATGGCGCCATCTCCCGCGCCACCGAGGCGATGCTGGCCATCCCCTTCCTGATCCTGGCGATCGCGCTGGCCGCCTTCCTCGGCCCCAGCCTGACCAACGCCATGATCGCGATCGGCCTGTCGGCCATGCCGCTCTTCATCCGCCTGACCCGCGGCCAGGTGCTGAGCGTGAAGACCGAGGACTATGTCGAGGGCGCGCGCTCCATCGGCCTGCCCGACCGCTGGATCATCCTGCGCTACATCCTGCCGAACGTGCTGCCGCCCCTGATCGTGCAGGCGACGCTGACCATCGCCACCGCCATCATCGCCGAGGCCAGCCTGTCCTTCCTCGGCCTCGGCCAGCAGCCGCCGAGCCCGTCCTGGGGCTCGATGCTGAACACCGCCAAGAACTTCATGAGCCAGGCGCCCTGGATGTCGATCTTCCCGGGCGGCGCGATCTTCCTGGTCGTGCTGGGCTTCAACCTGCTGGGCGACGGACTGCGCGACGCCCTCGACCCCCGCGAAAGCTGAGAGACACGCATGTTCACCACCCGCCCCGAGCTGCTCGGCACCTTCGGCATGGTCACCTCGACCCACTGGCTGGGCAGCGCCGCCGGCATGGCGATGCTGGAGCGCGGCGGCAACGCCTTCGACGCCTGCGTCGCCACCGCCTTCGTGCTGCAGGTGGTGGAGCCGCATCTGGTCGGCCCCGGCGGCGACGTGCCGGTGGTGTTCCATTCGGCGACGACCGGCCGGACCGAGGTGCTGTGCGGCCAGGGGCCGGCTCCGGCCGGCGCAACCATCGAGCGGTACAGGGCCGAGGGGCTGAGCCTGATCCCCGGCAACGGGCTGCTGGCCACCGTCGTCCCCGGCTCCTTTGGCGCCTGGATGGTGCTGCTGCGCGATTACGGCACGCTGACCGTGCGCGAGGTGCTGGAGCCGGCGATCCATTATCTCGAGGGCGGCCACCCGGTGCTGCCGCGCGTCGCCGACACCATCGCCGGCCTGAAGGACTTCTTCGAGACCGAGTGGCCCACCTCCGCCGCCGTGTTCCTGCCGGGCGGGTCGGCGCCGAAGGCGAAGCAGCTGTTCCGCAACCCGGCCCTGGCCGAGACCTGGAAGCGGATCATTCGTGAATCCGAAGCCGCGGCCGGCGGCCGCGAGCGCCAGATCGAGGCGGCCTACGCCGCCTTCTACCGCGGCTTCGTGGCCGAGGCGATCGACCGCTTCGCCCGCACGACCGAGGTGATGGACGAGAGCGGCCGGCGCCACCGCGGCGTCATCACCGGCGACGACCTGGCCGGCTGGGCGCCGCGCTACGAGGCGCCGCTGACCTACGATTATCACGGCCATACCCTGGCCAAGATCCGGCCCTGGGGCCAGGGGCCGGTGTTCCTGCAGACGCTCGCGCTGCTGAAGGGCATCGACCTCGCCGCGATGGGCCCGGCCAGCGCCGAGTTCGTGCACACGGTGGCAGAGGCCATGAAGCTCGCCTTCGCCGATCGCGAGGCCTATTACGGCGACCCGGATTTCGTCGATGTGCCGGTCGAGGCGCTGCTGTCCGACGCCTACAACGACGCCCGCCGGGACCTGATCGGCGCCGCCGCCTCACGCGAGCTGCGGCCGGGCCTGGTGCCGGGCTACGAGGCCCAGGTCGGGCGGGTGACGGCGGCGCTGACGCGGCTGTCCAAGGTCAGCGGCACCGCCCTGAAGGATCTGGCGGCGAACGAGCCGACGATGGCCGACATGCTGTCGGCCCGCCGCGGCGACACGGTCCATATCGACGCGGTCGACCGCTGGGGCAACATGGTGGCGGCGATGCCCTCCGGCGGCTGGCTGCAATCCTCGCCGGTGGTGCCGGAGCTCGGCTTCATGCTGAATACCCGGGCCCAGATGTTCTGGCTGGAGCCGGGCCTGCCGGCCAGCCTGGAGCCGGGCAAGCGGCCGCGCACCACCTTGACCCCCTCGCTCGCGCTGCGCGACGGCAAGCCGTACATGGCCTTCGGCTCGCCCGGCGGCGACCAGCAGGAGCAGTGGCAGCTGCAGCTGTTCCTGCGCCATGTCCATCACGGGCTGAACCTGCAGGAGGCGATCGAGCAGCCGATGTTCCACACGGCGCATTTCCCGAGCTCCTTCTACCCGCGCGAGCGCAAGCCCGGCCATCTGCTGGCCGAGGAGAGCTTCGGGCCGGAGGTGCTGGCCGAGCTGCGCCGCCGCGGCCATGATCTGGAGGAAGCGCCGGAATGGACCGTCGGCCGCCTGGTGGCGGCATCCCGCGACCCCGACGGCCTGCTGCGCGCCGCCGCCACGCCGCGGCTGATGCAGGCCTACGCCGCGGGGCGGTAGGTATTGGAAGCGCCTGCTCCCGTACGGAACGGGAGCAGGCGCCCCCGGCCCTACTCTGCCAGCGCGCGCATCACCTTGATCAGGTCGGACTTGCCCTCGAAGCCGATGCCCGGCAGGTCGGGCATCACGATGTGGCCGTCCTCGACGCGCACGCCGTCCGGGAAGCCGCCATAGGGCTGGAACAGGTCCGGGTAGCTCTCATTGCCGCCGAGGCCGAGGCCGGCGGCGATGTTCAGCGACATCTGGTGCCCGCCATGCGGGATGCAGCGCGACGGCGACCAGCCGAACTGCGCCAGCACGTCGAGGGTGCGCAGATACTCCACCAGCCCGTAGGACAGGGCGCAGTCGAACTGCAGCCAGTCGCGGTCCGGCCGCATCCCGCCATAGCGCAGCAGGTTGCGCGCGTCCTGGTGTGAGAACAGGTTCTCGCCGGTCGCCATCGGCCCGGGATAGAACTCGGACAGGGCCGCCTGCAGAGCGTAGTCCAGCGGGTCCCCGGCCTCCTCGTACCAGAACAGCGGATAGTCCCGCAGCATCTTGGCGTAGGCGATGGCGGTCTCGAGGTCGAAGCGGCCGTTGGCGTCGACCGCCAGCCGCGCCTCGCTGCCGATCTCCGTCAGCACGGCCTCGATGCGGCCGCGGTCCTCGTCGATCGGGGCCCCGCCGATCTTCATCTTGACCACGGTGTAGCCGCGGTCGAGATAGCCGCGCATCTCCGCCCGCAGCGCCGCGTTGTCCTTGCCGGGGTAGTAGTAGCCGCCGGCGGCGTAAACGAACACGCGGGGCTTGGCCTCGCGGCCCTTCCGCTCCGCCAGCAGGCGGAACAGCGGCTTGCCGGCGATCTTGGCGACGGCGTCCCACACGGCCATGTCGAGCGTGCCGACGGCAACCGAGCGCTCGCCGTGACCGCCGGGCTTCTCATTCGCCATCATCGCCGCCCAGATCCGGTGCGGGTCGAGATTGCCGCCTTCGTCGTCGAGCAGGCTGGCCGGGTTCGCCGCCAGGATCCGGTCGCGGAAGCGCTCGCGGATCAGCCCGCCCTGGCCGTAGCGGCCGTTCGAGTTGAAGCCGTAGCCGACGACCCGGCGGCCGTCGCGCACGACGTCGGTCACCACGGCCACCAGGCTGGCCGTCATCTTGGAGAAGTCGATATAGGCGTTGCGGATCGGAGAGGCGATCGGCTTGGTGACCTCGACGACGTCGACGATGCGCATGCTGGCTTGCCCACCCTTTCGTGCGGAAGACGCCCGGCTGTTCCGCCCCGGCGTCAGCCCGATTCCCAGCAACCACTATACCCGAGGCATATCTGAGTTCGGCTATGGCCCGTCAGCGCAGGCCCAGGAGCAGCGCCCCGATCCGGTGTCCGGCCGCCGTGATCTGGTCGCGGCTCACTGCCCGGGCCTGTTCGACATAGCTGTGCGGCAGCACGGGGGCGGAGTCCGGTGAGGTGCCCACCCTCAAGGCCCCACGCCGATAGACGACCTCGTAGGCGAGCTCCCGGCTGTGCGCCACCCAGCGGGCGAAGGCGGTCTGCGGATCCGGCGCCAGCGTCTCCGCATCGGGCGGGGGATCTTCCGACAGCCCGGCCTCGACCGCGCCCGACTGCGCCAGGGCGAGCTCGCCCGGATGCCCCGCGGCGTCCCAGAACCGCCCGAGACGCTCGGGGGCCGCATCCGGCGAGGCGCGGACCCAGGACCACTGCCCACCGGCGTCGGTGAACGGGAACCGCCACGACATCCAGAGCGCCGTGTGCAGCGGCTGGTGCATGTCGCCAACGATGTGCAGGACCCAGCAGAGCGCCACGGCCCGGTCCGCTTCGGAGGCGGTGGCGTCGCGCGCAATCGCGAGATTGTGCCCGAACGCCCACTGGGCGCTGCCGAAGGCGATGGGGATCAGGGCGCGCATCGAGGATACGATCCGCGGGCTCTGGTGCCAGTCCGGGCGATCATACGGACCGCCCCGCGCAGCGTCCGGCCAGACCGCCATCAGCTCGAAGATCCGGCGATCGCGGGTGCGGCCGGCCAGGTCGCCGAGCTGGGCGTCGAAGTAGGACCGTTCCGGATGCGCCCGCATCAGCCGGAGAATGGCGGCGATCGCCTCCGGGTCGCGCTGCTCCAGCACGTCGTAGGCGAGCGCCCCGGTGGCCTCGTGCCCGACGCGCATCCACGCCGCGGCCGGATGCGACAGGAGCAGCACCGCCGATAACAGGATCGCGCCGAGCATGGCCGATCCGCAGCGACGATCGAGAAGAACCGCGATAGCTCGCATCCGGGCACCTCCGTATCGAGAAGCCGTTCAGACCCGCCATCCGGGCGGCCGAGACGCAGGTCTCCCATCTGTCATTCCGCGGCAAGAAGCGGAGTGAGGCCGCCGCTCACCACAGCCATCCTCCGTCGCATCGAACAAACGCTTGGAGAGACGAGATGGGTGCATTGGCGGGCAAGGTGGCGATCGTCGCCGGGGCCAGCTCCGGCATCGGCCGGGCCGCGGCGGTGCTGTTCGCGCGCGAAGGCGCGGCCGTGGTGGCCGGGGCCCGGCGGCAGGCGGAGCTCGACGCGCTGGTCGGGGAGATCGAGGCCGCCGGCGGCCGGGCCGCGGCGCTGGCCGGCACCGTCACCGACGAGGGCTATGCCGCCGCGCTGGTGGCGCTGGCCGAGGAGCGGTTCGGCGGCCTGGACATCGCCTTCAACACTGCCGGCATGGTCGGGCCGATGGCCCCGACCCCGGAGGTGACGCCGGCGGCGTGGCGCGAGACGGTCGAGACCAACCTGACCAGCGCGTTCCTGGCCGCCCGGCACCAGATCCCGGCGATGCTGCGGCGGGGCGGCGGATCGCTGATCTTCACCTCGACCTTCGTCGGCCACACCGTCGGCTTCCCCGGCGTCGCCGCCTATGCCGCCAGCAAATCCGGGCTGATCGGCCTGGTGCAGGCGCTGGCGGTCGAGTTCGGGGGACAGAACATCCGCGTCAACGCCTTGCTGCCGGGCGGCACCGACACCTCGATGTATCGCGAGTTCGCGCAGACGCAGGAGGCGCGGGAGTTCATCACCGGCCTTTATCCTATGAAACGCCTTGCCACCCCGGAGGAGATGGCGCGGTCGGCGCTCTATCTCGCCTCCGACGCTTCCAGCTTCACCACCGGCAGCGCCCTGCTGGTCGATGGCGGGGTGTCGATCACGCGGACCTGAGCCTCACGCCATCACCGCCGCGTGGTGCTCCACGGCCGCCAGCACCGTCGCCATCTGGACCGTATGGCCCAGGACGAAGCCGTCGCCGTAGATCGTTTCGTCCGGATATTCGGTGATCAGCGTCAGAGGTGGTGCGTGGCGCTCGTCCGGGCCGATCAGGCAGGGGATGCCGTCGATCACGGTGAAGGGCCCGGCGCCGGCATGGGCCCCATAGGCGGCCAGCTGCGCCCGGTTCAGCTTCAGAAGCGGCTCGATCCGGGCGAGACGGCGCGTGATCGCCCGGATCAGCGCCATGCCCGGCTCTTCCCAGCCCGGATGGTGGCGCAGGATCAGGAAGAAACCCTTCGGGATGGTCCACATCTCGAAGCCGCGCGGCAGGTAGCCGGTGAAGGGCCGGGTCCATTCATGCGCCGGGTAGCCGTGCAGGTTGATGTGCAGCTGCGCCCCGGTGCGCTCGATCGCCTGCTGCCGCGCCGCGCGCTCATACAGCTCCGCGCCGGTGCGGTATTCCAGGTCGTCGCCCAGCGCGGTGTAGCGCGCGGCGTGATGCATGTGCCGCGGATTGTCCCGGCACAGGCGCCGGTGCAGCGCGTAGCCGTCCGGGTTCTCCAGCGGGATCAGCGCCAGATGCAGCTCGGGATCCTGCAGCAGCACCCGGGCGGCGCGCAGAGCGCCGACCACGCCGGTGGTCTCGTTGGCGTGCTGACCGCCGGTGATCACGACCGCCGGGCGCGAGCCCGGCCGGATCAGCCCCGGCACCGCCCGGCCCTGCCGCGACCGGGCCAGGATCGGCTGACCGCCGAGTGCCGCCAGCTCGCGATGCACCTGGGCGATCGAGGGCGGCGCCGCCGCCGTTTCCAGCGGCTGCTCCGGCCAGTCGCCGGCCTCGTCGGCCAGATCGCCGAAGGGCACGGTCTCGACCCGCACCCGCGGCGCCGCGGAGGCCGTCCGGATCTCCGGCACGATCTGGCCCGGCTGCAGCCCGCGGTCGCCGACCGGTCGGCCGGAATGGCGCTGGAACACCTCGAGCAGCGTGAAGTAGAGGTCCTCGTGCAGCGCCTCGTGCAGGCTGACGCCCTCTTCGTGGAAGGGCAGCGTCCGCTCGACCGCCGGCGCCTCGACCGCGACCGACAGCCGCTCGAAATAGGGTTCGTCGCTGCCCCAGGGACGGGCCTGGACCGCGTCGACCGCGGCGCGGAACAGCGCCTCGACCTCGGTCTCCAGCCGCTCGTCCAGGTCCGGCAGGCCGCCGAACCGTCCGGTGACGCGCAGCCAGCCGGTCGGCGACAGGCTGGCAACACCGAGGTGATCGAGGGCCAGATGGTTCGGCGCGAAGACCTCGGTGGTCAGGACGCGGCCGTCTCGATAGGCCAGAGTCACGCGGTAGCGCAGCGTTTCGTCGCCCGGCTCGAAGCGCAGATCGACGCCGTCCAGCAGCGCCGCCACCGGATAGGCCTCCAGGAGGAAGCGGTCCGGCACGGCGGCGGGGTGCACCGGATATCGGATGGTCGCCGCCGCCAGCCCCTCCGTCTCGATCTCCTCCAGGAAGGCGTGCAGCAGCGGCTTGTAGCCGCTGCGCAGCCGGGCCGAGACGCCGGCCGCGGCCAACTCCTCTTCGGCCGTGCGCCGCGCCTCCCCGTCCTCGAACAGCCAGGCCTCGACCACCGCGCCGCGATGGTCGCGCGACAGGTCGCGCAGCAGCGCCTCGAGGGTCCGCGGCGCTTCGCGGTCCAGCAGCACGGTCATGGTCAGGGCGCTTCGGCCTTTACGGCCGCGGCGCGCGGCGCCACCAGCGCGTCCCAGCCGGCCATGGCGCAGTCGACGACCGCCTGCAGCGCGGCGCAGTCGGCGCCGTTGCGGGCCTGGATGGACAGCCCGTTCAGCACGGTGACGTAATAGGCGGCGACCGCCGCGGTGTCGGTCCCTTCCGGCACGTCGCCCCCGGCCACGCCGCGGTCGAGGCGTGCCTTAAGCCGCGCCACCGACTGGCGCCCGGCCTCCAGCAGATAGTCACGGATCTCCAGGCTGGCCGGAACGCCGACGGCCGAGGCCAGCACGATCATGCAGCCGGGCGGCTGGCCCGGCGCGGTGTAGGCGACGGCGTGCTCGCGCAGCATCGCCTCGACCCCCGCCCGCGCCGTCGGCGCCTCCTGCAGGGTTCGGGATGCGGTGCCCCCCTCGCCTGCCGCGTAAAGGTCCAGCGCCTCGCGGAACAGCGCCTCCTTGCAGCCGAAGGCGGCGTAGAGGCTGGGCGAGTTGATGGCCATGGCGGCGGTGAGGTCGGTCATCGACGTGCCGTCATAGCCGCGCGCCCAGAACACCTCCATCGCCCGACGCAGGGCGGCGGCGCGGTCGAAGCTGCGGGGACGCCCACGTTCGGCCATGGCGGCTCCTTTCTATATCGATCAACACATAATTCACTGGACAGACGGCGGCAAGCTGGATACGGATTTATGTGTCGATCAACACAGAAATGGAGAGACCCATGTCCGGACTGTCCGGAAAGGTCGCGCTGGTCACCGGCGGCAGCCGCGGCATCGGCGCCGCGATCGCGGAGCGGCTGGCGCGGGACGGCGCCGATGTGGCCCTGACCTACGCCGCCTCGCCCGACAAGGCACGAGCCGTGGTCGGGAGGATCGAGGCGGCGGGCCGGCGCGGCCTGGCGATCGCGGCCGACGCCACCGACGGCAAGGCGGTGCAGGCGGCGGTGGAGCGGACCGTGGCCGAGCTCGGGCGGATCGACATCCTGGTCAACAATGCCGGGGTCTTCCCCTACGGCCCGATCGAGGAGGTCAGCGAGGAAGAGCTGGACCGCGTGCTGGCGATCCATGTCCGCTCCAGCTTCCTGGCGGCGCAGGCGGCCGCCCGGCACATGGGCCGCGGCGGGCGGATCATCTCGATCGGCTCCTGCCTCGCCGACTATGCCGGCGGGCCGAACATGACCCTCTACGTCATGACCAAGGCGGCGCTGACCGGCCTGACCCGCGGCCTGGCGCGGGATCTCGGCCCGCGCGGCATCACCGCCAACATCATCCATCCCGGCCCGACCGACACCGACATGAACCCGGCGGACGGGCCGGGCGCGGATGGGCAGCGCCAGGGCATCGCCCTCGGCCATTACGGCGAAGCCTCGGACATCGCCGCCATGGTCGCCCATCTGGCCGGCGACGGCGGGCGCTGGGTGACCGGGGCGTCGATCGCCGTGGACGGCGGCGTGAACGCGTAATCCCAGAACTGAAAAGACCCGCTGCCTTGCGGCAGCGGGTCTCACGAGGAAGCAATCACACGCCTCAGGCGTGGGCATGCGGGGTGTGACGCCAGTCCCACAGCGCCCAGGCCGACATGGCCACCGTCAGCACGCCGAGGACCACATGGGTCCACATGGCGTTCATGCTGGCGGCGAAGCCGAGCGCCCAGGGGGCGATGATCAGCCAGACGCCGAGCACCAGGTTCACCCATTCCTCCCATTCGGCGAAGATCGAGAGCGCCGCGATCGCGATGACGCCGAGCACCACGGCGATGATCCAGGCGTTCCAGGCGGGCGCGGTCTCGCCCACGAAGCCGATCACCCAGGGAGAGATGAACAGGACGACCGCCAAGACCAGATTGGCCCAGTCCTGCGGCTTCCTGCCTTCTGTCGTTGTAGCAGCCATGACCAACCTCCACGAATGAAGATCAACCGAGCCACAACGCTTCGTGCGACTGCACGAAGTCTATAATGATCTGGTTTCGTTCGTCGCCCGTTTCAAGGAGGCGGTAGGAAAATGCAGACGGCGGCAGCTATTCCGCCGGCACCTCGACCGGCCGCCGGCGGCCCAGCGTCGCCTGGGCCAGGACGAAGGCGATGACGGCGCAGGTGGTGATGCCCGCCACCATCGGCAGCGCGGTGCCGTCGAAGAACGGGCCGATCACCGCGATCACCACGGCGCCGGTGACGAATTGCAGCGTGCCCATCAGGGCCGAGGCCGTGCCGGCGATCTTGCCGTGCTCCTCCAGCGCCAGCACCGAGGTGGTGGGGATGACGAGGCCGAGGAAGCCGTAGCCGACGAACAGCAGCGCCGCCAGCACGTCCAGCCGGTCGACGCCGGTCAGGGTGACGGCCAGCAACAGCACCATCGCGGCGGCGTAGCCGGTGACCGCGACCCGCACGATCCGGCCCAGGCCGAAGCGCGAGGCCAGCCAGGCCGTGCTCTGCGACACACCGATGAAAGACACGGCGTTGATCGAGAAGAACACGCTGTAGAGCCGCGGCGACAGGTCGTAATGCTCGATCAGCACGAAGGAGGAGTTGGCGAGATAGGCGAAGAAGCTGGCGATGCCGAAGGCGCCGATGAAGGTGAGGCCGAGGAAGCGCCAATCGGTCAGCAGTGACCGGTAAGCCCGCAGCGCGCCAAGAATGCTGCTGTCCACGCGGTGGTGCCGCGGCCGCGTTTCGCCCAGGAACAGCGCCAGCAGCAGGATGCCGAGCACGGCGAGGATCGTCACCACCCAGAACACGCCGCGCCAACCCGCCGCCTCGATCACGAAGCTGCCGGCCAAGGGCGCCAGGATCGGCGAGACGCTGAACACCAGCATCAGCAGCGACATCAGCCGCGCCGCCTCGGTCCCGGTGTGCAGGTCGCGCACCACGGCGCGCGGGATCACCATGCCGGCGCAGGCGCCGAGCCCCTGCACGAAGCGGAAGGCGACCAGCGTCTCGATATCCGGCGCGAAGACGCAGCCGATGCTGCCGAGGAGGAACACGCCGAGGCCGAGATAGAGCGGCAGCTTGCGCCCGAACATGTCGGAGAGCGGCCCGAAGACCAGCTGGCCGACGCCGAGCGAGACGAAGAAGGCCATCAGGCTGGCCTGCACCGCCTCGGTGCCGGCTCCGAGGCTGCGGCCGATCTCGGGCAGGGCCGGCAGGTACATGTCGATCGCGAACGGCCCCATGGCGGTGAGCAGGCCGAGCACGATCGCATAGCGCAGCAGCGACGAGGACATGGCGGCTTTCCGGAATGGCGATGACGGAGACGCGCGCCGCCTTTCCGGAGGATCGCCGCGACTCTCTGTCCAAAACTTTGGACAGTATTGTCCAAATCGTCAAGCCTCCTTATGGTGGCGGCATGCGGGAGTTGGAGGAGATCGGGCGGCCGCTGCCGCCCCGGCGCGGCCAGGCGGCCAAGCACGCCTCGGTGCTGGATGCGGCCACGGCCGTGTTCTGCCGCGACGGCTTCGCCGGCGCCAGCATCGACCTGATCGCGGCGGAGGCCGGCGTGTCGCGCCAGACCGTCTACAACCATCATGGCGACAAGGAGGCGCTGTTCATCGCCGTGGTGCGGGAGATGACCGAGCGCTGCAATGCCGGGCTGTTCGCCACCCTCGCCACCTTCCCCGACCATCCGCAGGACCTGGAGGCGGAGCTGGCCGCCTTCGCCGGGCGGCTGGTGCGCAATTGCCTGTACAACCGCGAGGGGGCGGCGCTGCGCAAGCTGATCCAGGCGGAGGGCGAGCGCTACCCGGCGCTGTTCGCCGCCTGGCGGGAGCACGGGCCGGGCACCGCCTGGGCCGCGATCGCCGCGCGCTTCGCCAAGCTGGCCCACGCAGGATATCTACAGATCGAGGATCCGGATCTGGCGGCGCGCCAGTTCCTGGCCCTGATCCATGCCGATTTCCACATCCCCCACATGCTCGGCACCAGGCCGACGGAGGCGGAGATCGACACCGGCGTGGCCGGCGCCGTGCGCACCTTCCTGCGCGCCTTCGGCCCGGCCGCCCCGCCGCCGCCCGCCCTGGCGCAGCGGGCGAGGCCCAATTGACCGCGATCCGGTCGGATCTGCCCTGCGCCGATGGCTGGTGCGGATCGAAAGATCTGACATAACATCCGGTCCGACGCCGTCGACGTTCACGCCCCGTAACCGATCGAGCTATCCCCATGTCCGCCCTCTTCTCCCCGCTCACCCTCGGCCCGATCACGCTGCCCAACCGGATCGTGATCGCGCCGATGTGCCAGTATTCGGCCGATGACGGCAGCGCCACCGACTGGCATCTGCAGCACTGGATGACCCTCGCCATGTCCGGCGCCGCGCTGGTGGTGGTGGAGGCGACTGGCGTCGAGCGCCGCGGCCGCATCACCCATGGCTGCCTCGGCCTCTATTCCGACGCCAATGAGCGGTCGATCGCCCGGACCCTGGCCGCGGCCCGTGCCGTCGCCCTGCCCGGCACCCGCTTCGGCATCCAGCTGGCCCATGCCGGCCGCAAGGCGTCGGCCCAGCGCCCCTGGGAGGGCGGCCGCGCCCTGATGCCCGACCAGGATCCCTGGCCGACCGTCGGCCCCTCCGCCCTGCCCTTCGACTCCGGCTGGCATACGCCCGAGGCGCTGGACGAGGCCGGGCTGGAGCGGGTGAAGACCGCTTTCGTCGCGGCCAGCGAACGCGCCGTGCGGCTGGGCTTCGATGCCATCGAGCTGCACATGGCCCATGGCTATCTGCTGCACAGCTTCCTGTCGCCACTGTCGAACCGGCGCGACGACCGCTGGGGCGGCGACGCCGAGCGGCGGCGTGCCTTCCCGTTGGCGGTGGCGCAGGCGGTGCGCGACGTCGTGCCGGCCGGCATCGCGCTGGGTGTCCGCGTCAGCGCCTCGGAATGGGTCGACGGCGGCTTCGGGGTCGAGGACGCCGCGGTGCTGGCGGTCGAGCTGAAGGCCCTCGGCTTCGACTTCATCTGCGCCAGCTCCGGCGGCAACGCCGCTCATGCCCGCGTTCCGGTCAGCGCCGGCTATCAGGTGCCGCTGGCCCGTGAGATCAAGCAGAAGAGCGGACTGATCACCCGCGCCGTCGGGCTGATCGTCGACCCGCATCAGGCGGAGGACATCGTCGCCCGCCGCGACGCCGACCAGGTGGCGCTGGCCCGCGCCGTGCTGGACGACCCACGCTGGGGCTGGCACGCAGCCGAGGCCCTGGGCGCCGAGCTGGCCCTGCCGCTGCAATACGCCCGGGCCGGCGCCAGGACCTGGCCCGGCCGCAAGCTGCTCGAAGCCGCGGAATGAGAGGAGCCCGGAACGACATGACCGACCGCATCGCCGTTCCGGGCCTGACCGCCCCGGCCGAGATCCTGGTCGACCGCTGGGGCATCCCGCATCTGACCGCGGAGAGCCTGGACGACCTGTTCTTCCTGCAGGGCTTCAATGCCGCCCGCGACCGGTTGTGGCAGATCGACCTGTGGCGCAAGCGCGGGCTCGGCCTGCTGGCGGCCGATTTCGGCCCCGGCTACCTGGCCCAGGACATCGCCAGCCGGCACTTCCTCTACCGCGGCGACATGGCGGTGGAATGGGCCAGCTACGCCGAGGATGCGGAGGCGATCTGCACCCGCTTCACCGCCGGCATCAACGCCTATGTCGCGCTGACCGAACGCGAGCCCGAACGGCTGCCGGAGGAGTTCCGGCTGTTCGGCACCAAGCCGGCGCGGTGGCAGCCGGAGGATGTGGTCCGCATCCGCAGCCACGGCCTGACCCGTAACGCGCTGTCGGAGCTGGCGCGCGCCCATGTCCTGGCCGGGGCCGACGCCGCCACCGACCGGCTGCGCAAGGCGATCGAGCCGCCGGTCGAGGTGGAGCCGGTGCCGGGCTTCGACCCCGCGGCGGTGCCGCCCGACGCGCTGCTTCTGTTCCGTCTAGCCATGGCGCCGGTGACCTTCCCGCCGGAGCGCCTGGCGGCGACGCTGGACGAGGCGCATTTGTGGCGAGAGGTCACCGATCTCGGCGAGGTGCTGCGGGCGCAGGAGGGGTCGAACAACTGGGCGGTGCATGGCAGCCGCACCGCGACCGGCCGGCCGATCCTGGCCACCGACCCGCACCGCACCCATGCCGTGCCGTCGCTGCGCTACCTGGTCCACCTGACCGCACCGGGCTTCGACGCGATCGGCGCCGGCGAGCCCTGCGTGCCCGGCATCATGATGGGCCACAACGGCACCGCCGCCTTCAGCCTGACCATCTTCGGCGCCGACCAGGAGGATGTGTATCTCTACGAGACCCGGTCGGACGATCCGGAATCCTATCGCTATGGCGAAGGCTGGGAGCGGATGCTGCGGGTCGAGGAGCGCTTCTCGATCAAAGGCGCGCCGGAGCAGGTGAGGACGCTGCTCTTCACCCGGCACGGCCCCGTGGTCCATGCCGATCCGGTGCGGCGCGGCGCCGTGGCGATCCGCTCAGTCTGGTTCGAGCCGGGCTCGGCCGCCTATCTCGCCAGCCTCTCCGGTATGCGCAGCCGCAGCCTCGACGAGTTCCGCGCGGCGATGCGGCGCTGGGGCGCGCCTTCGGTGAACCAGGTCTATGCCGACACCTCCGGCACCATCGCCTGGCTGCCCGCGGGCTACGTGCCGCGGCGGCCGAACTGGCGCGGCCTGGCGCCAGTGCCGGGCGACGGCAGCCATGAATGGGACGGCATGGTCGACCCGGCGCTGATGCCGCTGCGGGCCAACCCGCCGGAGGGCTTCGTCGCCACCGCCAACGAGATGAACCTGCCGCCGGACTGGCCTCACGACCGGATCCCGGTCGGCTTCGAATGGCTGGAGAACAGCCGGGCCGTGCGCATCCGCGAAGTCCTGGCCGGCCAGGGCCGCCACACCCTGGCCGATTCCCAGGCGCTGCAGGCCGATGCGCTGTCGGTTCCGGCGCAGCGGATGCAGCGCCGATTAGCGCCGCTCGAGGCGCGCGACGCGGAAGCGGCGCTAGGCCTCGATATGCTGCGCACCTGGAACGCCCGGCTCGATGCTGGCTCCGCCGCCGCGGCGCTGTTCGAGCTGTGGTGGACCAGGCACCTGAAGCCGGTGCTGTTCGCCCGCCTCGTGCCCGACCCTGCGATCCGGCGGCTGCTGGCGCCGGGCGACGTTGCCGGCATCCTGGCGGCGCTGGAGGAGCCGGACGCCCGTTTCGGCGCCGATCCCGCCGCCGCGCGGGATTTTCTACTGATCGAGACGCTGGCCGCGGCGATGAGGGATGCGAGACGCCGCCTGGGCGACGACCCGTCGGCCTGGCGCTGGGGCGACCTGCACCACGGCTATTTCGAGCATCCGGCCAGCGCCGTCGCCCCCGAACGCCGCGCCGAGCTGGATGTCGGTCCGCTGCCGAAGGGCGGCAGCGGTTCCACCGTCATGCACGCCGCCTACCGGCCGGACGACTTCCGGGTGATCACCGGCGCCTCGGTCCGCATCGTCATGGATGTCGGCGACTGGGACCGCAGCACCTGCATCAACACCCCCGGCCAGTCCGGCGACCCGCGCTCCCCGCACTACCGCGACCTCGCCCCCCTCTGGGCCCGCGGCGAGCAGGTGCCGCTGCTCTACAGCCGCGCGGCGGTGGAGCAAGCGGCGGAGAAGCGGATCGAGCTGTTGCCTGCATAGATAAAGCTGACTACATCTCTTCATGTAGTCATCTACACTGCGATATCCCTATGGCGATCAATGTCAACAATCCGGAAGCCGACGAGTTGACCCGGAAGTTCGCCAAGCTGGAGGGTGTCAGCATCACAGAGGCCATCGTTATCGCCATGAAGGAGGCGATCGAGCGCCGTCGGATGGCTGAGACGCCGATGCAGACGGCCGCCCGCCTACGCCGGAAGCATGGAATAAGTATCAGCGACACGGCACGGCAGCCCCTGCCGAAGAAGGCCTTCGACGACATGTGGGGCGAACGCTGATGTTCGTGGACGCGTCCGCGATCATCGCGGTGCTGTCCGACGAGCCGGAAGCCGCCCGCATTTCGGATTCGCTGATGGCGGCGGAGGCGCCCTTCACATCTCCGGTCGCCGTGCTGGAAACCACAATCTCGCTTGCTCGGCCGGACAAATTCGGCCTGCCGATCGACGCCGTCGAGCCGATCGTCCTGGAATTCCTCGACGAGCGCGGCATCGACATCCGCGATATGCCGCCGGCCAAGGAGACCACAAGGCTCGCCCTGTCGGCGGCACATCGTTACAGGGCGGGACGTCGCGGCCTGAATCTGGGCGACTGCCTGCACTACGCCTGCGCCAAATATCATCGGGTCCCCATCCTCGCCACCGATGACGAGTTCCGCGGCACCGACTTGGACACCGTGTCGTAAGCCCGGCTGGAGCCCGCCGATCCAGCGATCGCAGGCCGAGCTTGCGTCTCCGCGAATCCGATAGAGATGCCCCGCGTCGTCCAATGCTAGACGGAGAAATGCGCCGAGGATTACTGCCGCACGAGATCCCTGAACTGAGGCGATTTGACCGCCTTCCCGATCAGGTTCTGGACGGCCGGCATCATCGCCTGGGCAGTCTGGTTGCAGGCGGTCTCGCCGTAGAAGCTGCTCGTGAACGGATAGTGCTCCTTCACCGCCAGGGACCGGCCGTTCGACGATTTCAGCGTCAGCCCGAGATCCCAGGCACCGTTCATCGACGAGAAATTCGCCTGATCGAGGACGCCTGTGAGTACCACCGGCGACGCCTCGGAATAGGCATTGGCGATCTTCAGCTCGTCGATGAATGCCTTCCGGACGTACTCGGAGAACGTCTCGCCGTCCGGCGTCTTGATCGGGCCGACGGCCCGGCAGCCGATCTCCGTCGCGGGCGGCTGAGCGGAGTTGAAGGAACCGACCGCGATGGTCTGCCCGTTCAGCGACCGCAGCGCCATGACGTTATCGGCCGAAATGGAATAGCGCTGGGCGGCGTAAGTCGAGCAGCCTCCCAGAGCCGCAGCAAGCAACAGGATCAATCCGAACTTGGATTTGCACACCCGGCATCCGTCGCCCTTCGCCTCTGCCCCCCAAGGCATCGCAGAACTGGCATTCATCAAAATGCTCCATGTGAAATATGCCGTAAGCTGCCTCGCATTGGTGAATCGGTCAATCCGTCGGATGTCATCCGGCCGTCGGGATTCCGCTGAAATGGGATCCCGCCTTGACAGCCCCATCGGCGCGGATGAAGATCGTTTGTATACGAATGAAATAACTGCCGGACAGCGGCGGGATTTTCGAACAGGATCGGGGCCAGGGAGATCAGGCATGTACCTCCGGCCAGGCACGCTGGATGAGGCGGTCGCGGCGCTTGCGGCGCCGGGCGGGCGCATCCTGGCGGGCGGAACGGACCTCTTTCCGGCGGCGGGCGAGCGGCCGCTGACCGGACCGGTTATCGACATCTCCCGGCTGGCGGAGCTGGACGGCATCGTTCTCGGTGACGACCGCATCCGCATCGGCGCCCGCACCAGCTGGAGCACCATCATCGCCACGCCGCTGCCGCGCTGCTTGGACGCGCTGAAGGCAGCCGCGCGGGAGGTTGGCTCGATCCAGATCCAGAACGCCGGCACCATCGCCGGCAATCTGTGCAACGCCTCCCCCGCCGCCGACGGCGTGCCGCCGCTGCTGGCGCTGGACGCCGAGGTGGAGCTACGCTCCTGCGCCGGCACCCGCACCCTGCCGCTGTCCGATTTCATCACCGGCAATCGCCGCACCGCCCGCCGCGACGACGAGATCGTGACCGCGGTGATCGTGCCGCGGACGATCGATGCCGGCGCCTCGGCCTTCCTCAAGCTCGGCGCCCGCCGCTATCTCGTGATCTCGATCGCCATGATGGCGGCGGTGGTCGAGGCCGGCGCCGACGGCCGTGTCCGGCAGGCCCGGATCGCGGTCGGCGCCTGTTCCGCCGTCGCGCAACGGCTGACCACGCTGGAGCAGGACCTCGTCGGCGCCCCGGCGCGGCCCGGCCTCGGCGCGCTGGCCCGGCCGGGGCATCTGGCGCCGCTGTCGCCGATCGATGATGTCCGGGCCAGCGCCGCCTACCGCCTGGACGCGGCCCTGACCCTGGTGCGCCGCGCGCTGGACGCCTGCGCGGCGGAGGCCTGAGATGCTGGATGCCCGTCCCGTGCTCGGCTTCACCCTGAACGGCCGCCCGGTGCAGGTGCCGGCCGATCCGTCCGGCCGGCTGACGCGGCTGCTGCGCGACGATCTGGGCCTGACCGGCACCAAGGTCGGCTGCGACGCCGGCGATTGCGGCGCCTGCACCGTGCTGCTGGACGACGCCCCGGTCTGCGGCTGCCTGGTGGCCGCCGGCCAGGTCGAAGGCCGCCGGGTCACCACCATCGAAGGGCTGCCGGCGCACACGCCCGTCGCCGCCCGGCTGCAATCCGCGTTCCTGCGCCATGGCGCCGCCCAGTGCGGCATCTGCACCCCCGGCATGCTGGTGGCCGCCGCCGCCCTCCTGGAAGGCACTCCGGAGCCGGGTGAGGCCGAGGTGATGGACGCGATCGGCGGGGTGCTGTGCCGCTGCACCGGCTACCGCAAGATCGTCGCCGCCGTGCTGGATGCCCGCACCGAGCCCACCATGGCGGAAGGGCCGGCGGCCGGCCGCGCCGTCGGCGCCCGGATCGACCGGCTGGACGGCCGCCGCAAGGTCGAGGGCCGCGACGTGTTCGGCGCCGACGAGACGCCGTCCGGCGCCCTGTCGCTGCGCGCGATCCGCAGCCCGCACCACCGCGCCCGCTTCGCCTTCGGCGACATCGACGGCTTCGTCGCCGCCCACCCCGGCATCGTCCGCGTGTTCACGGCGAAGGACGTGCCCGGCGAGAACCGCTTCGGCGTGATCGGCCCCTTCGCCGACCAGCCGGCCTTCGCCGAGGCCGAGGCCCGGTTCCGCGGCGAGGCGGTGGCGGCGGTGGTCGGCGAGAGCTGGGCGATCGAGTCGCTCGACCTCTCCGATTTCCCGGTCACCTGGGAACCGCTGCCGGGCCACACCACCATCGATGACGCGCTGGCATCGGGGGCCGATCTGGTCCATGCCGACCGCGCCGGCAACATCCTGGTGCGCGGCCGCGTCGTTCGCGGCGATGCCGAGGCGGCGCTGGACGCGGCCGACGTCGTGGTCGAGGGCGAGTTCGAGACCGGCTTCGTCGAGCACGCCTATATCGAGCCCGAGGCCGGCTTCGCCCGCCGGGTCGGCGACCGGATCGAGATCCAGGCCTGCACCCAGGCGCCGTACATGGATCGCGACGACGTCGCAAAGATCCTGGGCATCGCGCCGGAGGCGGTGCGGATCATCCCGACCGCGGTCGGCGGCGGTTTCGGCTCCAAGCTCGACCTGTCGATCCAGCCTTTCATCGCGATCGCGGCCTGGCACCTGAGGCGGCCGGTGCGGATGGTCTATTCCCGCACCGAATCCATTATGACCACGACCAAGCGCCATCCCGCGCGGATGCGCGCCCGGGTCGGGGCCACGAAGGACGGCAGGCTCGTGGCGATGGACTTCGCCGCCGACTTCAACACCGGCGCCTATTCCTCCTGGGGCCCGACCGTGGCGAACCGGGTGCCGGTGCACGCCTCCGGCCCCTATTTCGTGCCGCATTACCGGGCCCTGACCCGGGCCGTGCACACTCATCTGGTGCCGGCCGGCGCCTTCCGCGGCTTCGGCGTGCCGCAGGCCGGGGTGGCGCAGGAGCAGCTCTATGACGAGCTGGCCGACCGCCTCGGCATGGACCGGCTGGAGTTCCGCATCGCCAACGCCCTGCGCCCCGACCAGCCGACCGTCACCGGCCAGGTGCTGGGCGAAGGCACCGGCATCCGCGCCTGTCTGGAATCGCTGCGGCCGCATTGGCGGCGGGCGCGGGAGGAGGCGGCGGCGTTCAACAAGAGCGCCACCGGTCCACTGCGGCGCGGCGTCGGCGTCGCCGGCATGTGGTATGGCTGCGGCAACACCTCGCTGCCCAACCCGTCCACCATCCGCATCGGGCTGAAGCCGGACGGGCGGATCGCGCTGCATCAGGGCGCGGTCGATATCGGCCAGGGCTCCAACACTGTCGTCACCCAGATCTGCGCCGATGCGCTGGGCGCGCCGATCGAGCGCTTCGACCTGGTCTCCGCCGACACCGACCTGACGCCGGACTGCGGCAAGACCTCGGCCTCGCGCCAGACCTTCGTCACCGGCAAGGCGGCGGAGCTGGCCGGCCGCGACCTGCGCCGCGCCCTGCTGCGCCTGGCCAATGCCGGCGAGGGCGCCGCGATCGCCTTCGCCGATGGCCGGGTGACCGTGACCGAGGGCGAGCACGCCCGCAGCCTGGACCTGGCGGTGCTGCCGCAGGACGAGCGCGGCTATGTCCTGGCGGCGGAGGCCACCTTCGACCCGCCGACCAGCCCGCTGGACGCGGACGGCCAGGGCGTGCCCTACGCCGTCTACGGCTTCGGCGCCCATATGGCGGAGGTCGAGGTCGACATCGAGCTCGGCACCGTCCGCGTGCTGAAGATCACCGCGGCGCACGACGTCGGCCGGGCGATCAACCCGACCCTGGTCGAGGGCCAGATCGAGGGCGGCGCAGCCCAGGGGCTGGGCCTGGCGCTGATGGAGGAATTCCATCCCGGCCGCGGCGAGAATCTGCACGACTACCTGATCCCCTCGGCCGGCGACATGCCGCCGGTGGAATCGATCCTGATCGAGGACGCCGCCCCGGTCGGCCCCTTCGGCGCCAAAGGCATCGGCGAGCAGGCGCTGATCCCGACCGCCCCCGCCATCCTGAACGCCATCCACGACGCCACCGGCGTGCGCATCCGCCGGGTGCCGGCGACGCCGGACCGCGTCCGCGCCGCGATCCTGGCGGCCGGACAGAAAGACTGACATGTCCCAGCCGACCGAAAAAACCGAAGACGGCCGCATCCGCTGCGATGCCTGCCCGGTGATGTGCTACATCAAGCCCGGCGCCGCCGGGGCCTGCGACCGCTACGCCAACCACGACGGCACGCTGGTCCGGGTCGACCCGCATGTGGTGCTGGACCGCACCCTGGCCCAGGGTGGCAGCGTGGTGCCGTTCAGCCGCGGCGGCGGCGACTGGGACGGCAAGCTGGTGCGCGGGCCGGAGACCTTCGTCACCGCGATCGGCGCCGGCACCACCTATCCGGACTACAAGCCGGCGCCCTTCATCGTCTCGGCCGAGGTCGACGGCGTCGACATGGTCACGGTGGTGACCGAGGGCATCTTCAGCTACTGCGGCGTCAAGGTGAAGATCGACACCGACCGCCATCTGGGGCCGGAGCGCAGCCTGGTGCGGGCCCAGGGCGAGCCGGTCGGCCACGTCACCACCGGCGAATACGGGTCGCAGATGCTGTCGCTGGGCGGCGTGCACCACCTGACCGGCGGCAGCAAGAAGGAAGGCCGCGTCACCTGCGACACCCTGCTGGAGCTGAGCAACGGCCGCGCGGTCGAGCTGACCATCGACGACGGCGTCACCGTGATCGTGCAGGCCGGCCAACCGCCGATCGTCAATGGCGCGGTGGAGGAACGGATGCGGGTTGGCTGCGGCTCCGCCACCATCGGCATGTTCGCCAAGCAATGGCAGGGCAAGGTCGACGAGGTGGTGGTGGTCGACGACCACATCACGGGCGTGCTGTCGGAGCACCAGGCCGGCAAGGTCCTGGGCATCCCCGACACCGGCATCCATGTGAAGGGCCGGCGCTCCACCCCCGGCCGCTACTTCCAGGTGGCGCAGCCCGGCACCGGCTGGGGCGGTACCGACATCTCCGACCCGCTGTCGATCCTGGGTCCGTTCGACCCGAAGAAGGCGCGGCCCGGCCTGACCATGCTGATGGTCAGCACCACCGGCGAGCACCACGCCTATTACGTGCTGGACCAGGAGCTGCGGCCGGTGCAGCAGGAGCTGCCGGTGGCACTGCAGCAGTCGATCGCTCGGATCGAGGAGAATTGCGAGCCGGCGCTGTGCACCGTGCTGTTCATGGGCGGCGCCGGCGGGTCGCTGCGCGCCGGCGTCACCGAGAACCCGGTGCGGCTGACCCGGTCGGTCAAGGAGGCGCTGACCTATGTCACCTGCGGCGGCGCCCCGGTCTATGTCTGGCCTGGCGGCGGCATCACCTTCATGGTCGACGTCACCCGGGTGCCGGAGAACGCCTTCGGCTACGTCCCCACCCCGGCCCTGGTGGCGCCGATCGAGTTCACCCTGCGCCTGTCCGACTACGAGGCGCTGGAGGGGCATATGGAGTATGTCCGCCCCCTCTCCTCCCTCGGCGTCGACACGGCGCGGCGGCCGGTGGCGCCCTATCGCGACAACCCCTGGCCCTTCGCGCCGCAGGGTGCGAAGCGGTCGCACGGCTGATATCCGCCGATGACCCGCCGCCCACAGATCGCCCTGCTGCCCGACGGACGGCGCCTGCACCTGCAGGACGGGCCGATCGACCTGATCGTCGAGGCGGCCGGGGGGGCGGATTCGGTGCGGGCGGCCTATGAGGCGGCGGCGCGGCGCTTCACCGGCCTCTTGGACGAGCTGTGCGACGAGCTCACGTTACTGCGCGCGCCAGCGCGGCCGGACCATTGCCCGCTCGAGGGCCCGGTCGCCCGCCGCATGCACCAGGCGGTGGCACCCTATGCCGGCGAGACCTTCATCACCCCGATGGCCGCGGTGGCCGGCGCGGTGGCGGAGGCGGTGCTGGCGGCGATGACCACGGCGGCGCCCCTGGCCCGCGCCTATGTCAACAACGGCGGCGACATCGCCCTGCACCTGACGCCGGGGCAGAGCTTCACCGTCGGCCTGGTCGACCGGCCCGATCAACTTGACCATGGCCGCCCCGGCCTGTTCGGCACCACCGTGCTCGCGGCCGGGGACGGGATCCGCGGCATCGCCACCAGCGGCTGGCGCGGCCGCAGCTTCTCGCTCGGCATCGCCGATGCGGTGACAATCCTGGCGGCCGGGGCCGCGGATGCCGACGCCGCGGCCACGGTGGTGGCCAATGCCGTCGACCTGCCCGGCCATCCCGCGATCCAGCGCGTTCCGGCGCGTGAGCTGCAGCCCGACAGCGACCTGGGCGACCGCCCGGTGACCCGCGGCGTCGGCCCGCTGGCGCCGGCCGAGATCGACGCCGCCCTCTCCGCCGGCGCCGCCCGGGCCGAGGCCCTGATCGCCCGCGGCCTGATCCGCGCCGCCGCCTTGCATCTGGCGGGCGAGACGCGGACGGTGGGGCTGGATGCGCGTACATCTCCGCAAGCAGAGAGCCTGATCCATGCCTGAGGTCGAGATCCGCAAACGCCTGGTGACCGTCGAGGAGATCTTCCACGAGGGCGGGCCGCCGGCCGCGACGCCGCTGCGGCGCGGGGCGATCGTCACTGTGATCCGCAACCCCTTCGCTGGCCGCTATGTCGAGGAGATCGCGGGCTTCATGGACGACCTGAAGCCGCTGGGCCTCGCCATGGCGCAGCAGCTGATCCGGGCGCTGGGCGGCGACCCGAAGGCGATCGAGGGCTACGGCAAGGGCGCCATCGTCGGCGCCGCCGGCGAGCTGGAGCACGGCGCGCTGTGGCACGTGCCCGGCGGCTACGCCATGCGCGAGGCGCTGGGCGGCGCCAAGGCGATCGTGCCCTCGGCCAAGAAGGTCGGCGGGCCCGGCGCGCGGCTGGACGTGCCGGTCACCCACATCGACGCCTCCTATGTCCGCAGCCATTTCGACGCAATGGAGGTGGGCGTGCCGGACGGGCCGAAGGCGGATGAGATGGCACTGGTGCTGGTGATGACCACCGGCCCGCGCATCCATGCCCGCGTCGGCGGGTTGAAGGCCAGCGAGATCAAGGGCGAGGACGGCCTCCGATGAGTGCGAAGATCCGCAAGATCGTCACTGTGGTCGAGGAGACGGTGACCGAGATGGGCCGGCCGGTCACCGCGCCGACCCGCCGTGCCGCCGCGGTGGCGGTGATCGAGAACCCCTTCGCCGGCCGCTATGTCGACGACCTGACCGAGCTGATGGAGATCGGCGAGGAGCTGGGCGGCCTGCTGGCCCAAAAGGCCGTCGCGGCGCTGGGCATCGAGGGGCCGGCGGCGGAGAGCTACGGCAAGGCCGCGGCGGTGGGCGAGAATGGCGAGCTGGAGCATGCCGCCGCCATCTTGCATCCGAAGCTGGGCACGCCGGTGCGCAGGGTGCTGGGCAAGGGCGCGGCGCTGATCCCGTCCTCGAAGAAGCGAGGCGGCCCCGGCGTTCCGCTGGACATCCCGCTGGGCCACAAGGACGCGGCCTATGTGCGCAGCCATTTCGATGGCATGGAGGTGCGCATCGCCGATGCGCCGCGGGCCGGCGAGATCATGGTCGCGGTGGCGGTGACCGACAGCGGCCGCCCCCTGCCCCGGGTCGGCGGCCTGACCAAGGACCAGATCAAGGGAGAGGACGGGTTGCGCTGACGGGTACGCCGCAAGAACGGCGAGGCCTGCGCCGCCCCCTCACCCGGAATCGCTGACGCGATTCCGACCTCTCCCCAAGGAGAGGTGACCCGCCCCTCTCCTTGGGGAGAGGGAGGGGCCCGACGCCGAGGGCGGCGGGAGGGTGAGGGGGCGGAACGGTGGTGGTAAGAAAACAGGGAATGGCTGAACGGGCCGGGACACGAAGGAGACAGGGATGAAGGCAGGGTTTCACGTCGCGGCGGTCCTGGCGCTGGCCGCCGCCCTCTGCGGCCCGGCGGCGGCCGGGGCGCAGGAGATCAAGATCGGGGAGATCAACAGCTATTCCGGCCTGCCGGCCTTCACCGAGCCCTACCGCAAGGGCTGGCAGCTGGCGGTCGAGGAGATCAACGCCGCCGGCGGGGTGAACGGGCAGAAGCTGGTTGTCATCTCCAAGGACGACGGCGGCAAGCCGGCCGACGCCGTGACCGCGGCGAACGAGCTGGTCTCGGGCGAGGGCGTGGCGCTCCTGGCCGGCACCTTCTTCTCCAATATCGGCCTCGCCGTCTCCGACTTCGCCAAGCAGAAGAAGGTGTTCTTCCTGGCGGCGGAGCCGCTGACCGACGCCGTCACCTGGGCCAATGGCAACCGCTACACCTTCCGGCTGCGCCCGTCGAACTACATGCAGGCGGCGATGCTGGCCGAGGAGGCGGCGAAGCTGCCGGCGAAGCGCTGGGCGACGGTGGCGCCGAACTATGAATACGGCCAGTCGGCCGTTTCCGTGTTCAAGCAGCTGCTCTCGGCCAAGCGGCCGGATATCGAATGGGTCAACGAGCAGTGGCCGCCGCAGGGCAAGATCGACGCCGGCGCGGTGGTGCAGGCCCTGGCCGCGACGGAGCCGGAGGCGATCCTGAACGTCACCTTCGGCGCCGACCTGGTGAAGTTCGTGCGCGAGGGCAACACCCGCGGCCTGTTCGAAGACCGCTCGGTGGTCAGCTTCCTGACCGGCGAGCCGGAATATCTCGACCCGCTGAAGGACGAGACGCCGGAGGGCTGGATCGTCACCGGCTATCCCTGGTACGCGATCAAGACGCCGGAGCACGACGCCTTCCTGAAGGCCTATCAGGCAAAGTACGACGACTATCCCCGCCTCGGCTCGATCGTCGGCTACACCACGATGAAATCGATCGCGGCGATCCTGGCCAAGGCCGGGTCGACCGACACCGACAAGCTGATCGCGGCGGCCGAGGGCATCGGCGTCGACAGCCCCTTCGGCCCGATCACCTTTCGCAAGATCGACCACCAGTCGACCCTCGGCGCCTTCGTCGGCAAGACCGCGGTCGAGGACGGCAAGGGGGTGATGGTCGACTTCCACTACCGCGACGGCGCCAATTACCTGCCGAGCGACGCCGAGGTCGCCAAGCTGCGGCCGGCGGAATAACGCCTCACTCGTCCCCCCTCCCGCGAGGGGAGGGGGGACTAGAACAAATAACAGGAGAGGCTTGGTGGATTTCCTCGTCGCCCAGTTCCTGACCGGACTCGCCAGCGCCGCCTCGCTGTTCCTGGTGGCGTCGGGCCTGTCGATCATCTTCGGCGTGACGCGGATCGTGAACTTCGCGCACGGCGCCTTCTACATGCTGGGCGCGTATCTCGCCTACACCCTGACCGAGCGCTTCTCCGGCGCCCTCGGCTTCTGGGGCGGGCTGGTGGCCGCGGCCCTGATCGTGGCGACGTTCGGCGCCCTCCTGGAGATCGTGCTGCTGCGCCGGATCTACCGGGCGCCGGAGCTGTTCCAACTGCTGGCCACCTTCGGCGTAACCCTGATGGTCCAAGACCTCGCGGTCCTGATCTGGGGGCCGGAGGACCTGGTCGGCCGCCGCGCACCGGGGCTGCGCGGCGCGGTCGAGATCCTGGGCCAGAGGCTGCCGCTCTACGACCTGTTCCTGATCGTCCTCGGCCCCGTGGTGCTCGGCCTTCTGTGGCTCCTGTTCCGCCGCACCCGCTGGGGCGTGCTGGTGCGGGCGGCGACGCAGGACCGCGACATGGTGGCGGCGCTGGGCGTGAACCAGAAATGGCTGTTCACCAGCGTCTTCGCGCTCGGCGTGTTCCTCGCCGGCCTCGGCGGGGCGCTGCAGATCCCGCGCGACGCGGTCACCCACACCATGGACCTCAGGATCATCGTCGAGGTCTTCGTCGTGGTGGTGATCGGCGGGCTGGGCAGCGTCCCCGGCGCCTTCATCGCCGCGGTGCTGGTGTCGGAGCTGAACGCCTTCGGCATCCTGGTCTTCCCCACCATCTCGCTGGTGCTGGTGTTCCTGGTGATGGCCTGCGTGCTGGTGGTGCGGCCCTGGGGCCTGCTGGGCAGGCCGGAGGGGCCGGCACGACCCACCATCGGCATCGCCATCCGGCCCTGGCGGCCCTTCGGCACGGGTGAGCGCATCGCCCTGCTCGTCGCCCTGGCGGCCGCGGCGCTGCTGCCGGCCGTCGCCGGCGGCTATGCCCTGGCGGTGGCGGCCGAGATCGCGATCTTCGCCCTGTTCGCCGCCAGCCTGCAGTTTCTGATGACCACCGGCGGCCTCGCCTCCTTCGGCCATGCCGCCTATTTCGGCCTCGGCACCTATGGCGCCGCCTTCGCGGTCCAGGCCGCCGGGCTGCCGATGGAGGTGGCGCTGCTGGCCGGGCCGCTGTTCGGGCTGGCCGGGGCGGCGCTGTTCGGCGCCTTCTGCGTGCGCCTCTCCGGCGTCTATTTCGCCATGCTGACGCTCGCCTTCGCCCAGATCACCTGGTCGGTGGCGACGCAATGGGTCGAGCTGACCGGCGGCGACAACGGCATGCTGGGGATCTGGCCCTCCGCCTGGGCCGCCAATCCGGCCGGTTTCTACTGGCTGGCGCTGGCGGTCGCCGCGGCCGGCATCGCGCTGCTGCGCATCCTGACCTTCTCGCCCTTCGGCTACGCCCTGCGCGGGGTGCGGGATTCGACCCAGCGGGCGGAGGCGATCGGCATCGGCCGGGCGGGCGTGCAATGGACCGCCTTCCTGGTCGCCGGCACCACGGCCGGGCTGGCCGGGGCGATGTTTGCCTTCCTCAAGGGCAGCGTGTTCCCGGACAACCTCGGCATCCCGCTGTCGATCGACGGCCTCGTCATGGTGCTGCTGGGCGGGATCGAGACCGCCTCTGGCGCCGTGGTCGGTGCCATCGTCTACAAGGCGCTGGCGATCTGGCTGGTCAGCCAGACCGACCTGTCGAAGCTGGTGCTGGGCGGCATCATCGTGCTGCTGGTGGTGGCCTTCCCCAAGGGCCTCGTCGGCTTCGTCGAGGAGGTCCGCGGGAGACGGCGAAAGCCTGCGACATCGGTCTCGGCCGCGGCATCCCGGATGGAGGCCGCGGAATGACGTCTCAACCAGTGATGGGGCCGCTGCTGCAGGTCGAGGGCCTGGCCAAATCCTATGCCGGCGTGCAGGCGGTGCGCGGCGTCGACTTCACGCTCGAGGCCGGCGGCATCCTGGCCCTGATCGGCCCGAACGGCGCCGGCAAGAGCACCTGCTTCAACATGCTGAACGGCCAGATCCGGCCCGATGCCGGCCGCGTTCGGCTGGAGGGGCACGACATCACCGGCCTGGCCCCGCGCCGGGTCTGGCGCCTGGGCGTCGGCCGCACCTTCCAGATCGCCGCCACCTTCGCCTCGATGACGGTGCGCGAAAACGTGCAGGTGGCGCTGCTGTCGCACCACCGCCGGGCCAAGATAAGTATTGGGGGCCTGGGCTTCGCCGGCCGCGCATATCGGGAAGAGGCCGATGCCTTGCTCGACCTCGTCGGGCTCGGCGACGCGGCGGAGCGGGCCTGCGGCGAGCTGGCCTATGGCGACGTCAAGCGGCTGGAGCTGTCGATCGCCCTGGCCAATGCGCCGAAGCTGCTGCTGATGGACGAGCCGACCGCCGGCATGGCGCCGAAGGAACGGGCGGCGCTGATGCGCCTGACCGCGCAGGTGGCGCGGGAGCGGCGGATCGGCGTGCTGTTCACCGAGCACGATATGGATGTGGTGTTCGAGCATGCCGACCGGATCATGGTGCTGAACCGCGGCGCGCTGATCGCCGAGGGCGCGCCCGAGGCGGTGCGCCGCGACCCGCAGGTGCGCGCCGTCTATCTCGGCGAGGGCCTGGTCTACGACGCCCGGCATCGGGAAGGGGTGCCCGCATGACGCTTACGGTCTCCGGCCTCAGCGCCCATTACGGCCCGGCCCAGATCCTGTTCGATGTCGGTTTCGAGGTCGGCGCGGGAGAGGTCGTCGCCTTTCTCGGCCGCAACGGCGCCGGCAAGTCGACCACCTTCCGCGCGCTGATGGGGCTGGTGCCGCGGCGGGAGGGCCGAATCCTGTTCCGCGGCGCCGACATCGCCGCCCGGCCGACGCATGAGATCGCCCGCGCCGGCCTCGGCTATGTGCCGGAGGACCGGCGCATCTTCACCGACCTGACGGTGGAGGAGAACCTGGCGGTCGGCCATCAGCCGGCACGGCCGGGCGCGCCCAGCTGGACGCCGGATCGGCTCTATGCCCTGTTCCCGAACCTGGCCGAGATGCGGCGCCGCCCCGGCGGGCGGATGAGCGGCGGCGAGCAGCAGATGCTGACCATCGCCCGCACGTTGGCGGGCAACCCGTCCCTGGTGCTGCTGGATGAGCCGTCGGAGGGGCTGGCGCCGAAGATCGTCGAGCAGATGGCCGACGCCATCCTGGCGATGAAGCGCGAAGGCCTCAGCGTGCTGCTGTCGGAGCAGAACCTGCATTTCGCGCGGCTGATCTCCGACCGCGCCTATATCATCGAGACCGGCCGCATCCGCTTCAGCGGCACGATGGCGGAGCTGGAGGCGCAACCGGAGATCCGCGACGCCTATCTCGCGGTGTGATAGGAAGCGATCATGAGCATCATCGTTTCCGCTACGCGCGGGCCCGAGGCCGAGAACGGCCCCTACATTCTCGACGACCAGGTCGGCTTCATCCTGCGCCAGGTCAGCCAGCGCCATGCCGCGATCTTCGCCGCCGGCATCGGCGACGACGACCTGACCGCGACGCAATGGGCGGTGCTGGCCAAGCTGCTGGAGCGCGGGCCCTGCTCGCAGAACCGCCTCGGCCGCCGCACCGCCATGGACGCGGCGACGATCAAGGGCGTGGTCGACCGGCTGGGCAAGCGCGGCCTGATCGAGACCCGCCCGGACCCGGAGGACGGGCGGCGCCTCGAGGTCGCCCTGACCCCCGCCGGCCAGGCCCTGGCCGAGCGCACCGTGCCGAACGCCCGCCGCATCACCGAGGAGACCCTGGCGCCGCTGAGCGAGGCCGAACGGGCGACGCTGATCGAGTTGCTGCGCAAGCTGAGCTAGAGCGGGATGAGTTCAGGCCGGATCGGTCATCCCATTGACGAAAGTACTATTTTTTGCCTCTCCCGCTTGCGGGAGAGGTCGGAGACGCGAAGCGGCTCCGGGTGAGGGGATTTCGTCGAGGCCGGGACCAGCCCTCACCCGGCCGTCCTACGGACGTCCGACCTCTCCCGCGTCCGGCGGGAGAGGCAATGCGAAGACGCTCGACATTTTCTCAGCCCTGCGCGAATGCCTGACGTGACCCTACCTCGTTTCATCCCTCTCTAGGCCCTACAGCACGAAGTCGCCGGTGACGAGACCGATGCTGCCGGTGAGCTGGATGTGGAAATCCGAGACCTTGTCGCCGTTGAGGTCGCCGGCGATGGTGGTGACGCCGTTGGTGACGGCATAGCGCAGCTGGCCGGCGACGCCGGTGTAGAGGGCGCCACCGATGAAGCTGAAAGCCTGGTTGCCGGCCGCGGCGGTGCTGGCATCGATGGCGGAGAGGTCGATCCGATCGCCCTGGGCATGGCTGAAATCGGTGATCCGGTCGGCATCGGCCCCGACCGCGCTCTGCGCCGCGCTGCCGTAGACGAAGCGGTCGGCCCCGGCGCCGCCGGTGAGCACGTCCCTCCCGCCGGCCCCGGCGAGCACGTCGTTGCCGTTCCAGCCCTGCAGCACATTGGCGAGGGTGTTCCCGACCAGGCTGTCGTTGGCCTGACCGCCGGAGAGATTCTCGATCCCAGTCAGTGTGTCGCCCTGGGCCTCGCCGCCGACACCGGTGCCGCTGACGAGATTGACCGCGACCCCGGTGGTGCCGGTGAAGTAGCTGGCGGTGTCGATACCGTCGCCGCCGTCGAGCCGGTCGGCCCCGGCGCCGCCGTAAAGGACATCGTCGCTCAGCCCGCCGGAAAGCGTATCGTTGCCGCCGAGCCCGGAAAGCCTGTCGTTCCCGCCCGTGCGGGTGCGGGACGGTTCGCCATCGAGACGGTTGTCGGCGGCGGAGCCGACCAGCACATCCGCGTGGTTCGATCCGCCGATATTCTCCACATCCGGCCCGACGAAATCCCCCTCGGCGTCGCCGCCGACCCCATACGCCCCGATCGTCACGGCCACGCCGACGAGGCTGGTCGAGTAGCGGGCGGTGTCGAAACCGGCGCCGCCCAGCAGGATGTCGGCCCCCGCACCGCCTTCCAGCCCGTCGTCGCCGTCGCCGCCACGCAGGACATCGTCGCCCTCCTCGCCGCTCAGGCCATCGGCACCGGCGTCACCGTAGAGTCTGTCGTCCTCCGGGCCGGCATACAGAATATCGGCGCCGGCACCACCATAGAGCTTATCGTCGCCGCGATAGCCATAGAGCGTGTCGTTGCCGTCCTCGCCGTAGAGCTCGTCGCCGGAGCCTGAGGCGTTGAGGCCTTCATCGCCCTTGAGGATGTTGTCCGCAGCGGATCCCATCAGCCAATCGCTGAACAGCGTTCCGGTGAGATTCTCCACATCGGTTCCGATCGTGTCGGCATGTGAGGCTCCACTGCCGGCGACCTGCATGCCGATCCTGGCACGCGCGCCTCCCTCGAGGAGACCGGCATGGCTGTAGTCGACGGTGTCGTTGCCGTCCCCGCCATAGAGATCATTGTTGCTGCCGCCGCTGAACAGGATGTCGTCGCCGGCCTCGCCGTAGAGTTCGTCATAGCCGTCGACCGCGATCAGCGTGTCGTTGCCGCCCCGTCCGTACACGGAATCGGCCGCGGCCGTGCCGGACAGGGTGTTTGGGTTGTCGTCGCCGTAGATGTTGCCCATAGAAGCGCCCCCTGGTCGACACCGCTTCGCGGCGTTCCCGGCGTCGATGCTACCCTCCCGGACCGTCCGCGGGCATCCGCCAAACATCTGATGCGGACGGCGCCGCCCGGTCACCCAGCCCGCAGGCTCCCGGGTGGCGCCGGAGTAGATTTCATGGAGGCGCCATGGACTTCTCCCTACCGGAATCTCTAAACTGCCCGCCAAAAATAGATTTCATGCAGCGGATTGAAGTTCGACCGGCATAGTCCGACGCATTTGGAGGGCAAGATGGCCATTCTCATCGGCACCGAGGATGACGACCGGCTGTTCGGCGGCGACGGCGACGACAGCCTTCATGGCCTCGACGGCGACGACCTGCTGCGCGGCCTGGGCGGCGACGACCGGCTCGAGGGCGGCGACGGCGACGACAATCTCTATGGGGGCTCCGGCGCCGACACGCTGAGCGGTGGGGCGGGGATCGACACCCTCAACTACGGCGACAGCGATGCCGGCGTCTCGGTCGACCTGACCACCGGCGTCAACCACGGCGGGTCCGCCGAAGGCGACGTCCTGCTCGACAGCTTCGAGATCGTCCGCGGTAGCCTGTTCGACGACGTCATCACCGGCGACGCCGGCGATAACGCGTTGCGCGGCCTGGCCGGGGACGACGTCCTGTTCGGCCTGGCGGGCCGTGACGTGCTCAACGGCGGCGACGGCGACGACGTGCTCGACGGCGGCGCCGCAGCCGACCACCTCATCGGCGGCGCCGGCATCGATACGGTCAGCTATGCCGACAGTCCGGTCGGCCCGACGATCAACCTGACCACCAGCGTCAGCACGGGTGGCGACGCCGAAGGCGATATCCTGTCGGGGATCGAGATCATCGAGGGCAGCCGGGAGCGCGGGATCCACGTCATCGGCGATGACAACGTCAACGTCCTGCGCGGCCTTGGGGCGATCAACAGCTTCGACGGCCTGGGCGGCGACGACGTCGCCACCGGCGCCGACGATTTCGACAGCTTCCGCGGCGGCGACGGCAACGATCTCCTGGACGGGGCGGGTTATCACGATCAGCTGATGGGCGGCGCCGGCCACGACACGATCATCGGCGGCACCGGCAACGACAACCTCTATGGCGATGATCTCTATGACGCGACCGGGGCCGACCGCTTCGTCTACACGTCTCTGGCCGACACCACCGTCACCACCGACGCCAATCTCCGGGAGAAGATCCTCGACTTTTCCCACGCCGAGGGCGACGTCGTCGATCTCGGTGCCATCGATGCCGACGACGATGCCGCCAACGGCGACACCGTCTTCACCGTCGTCGCCGGCACCACCTACACCGGCGCCGGCGCGGAGCTGCTGATCACGCCGATCGGAACCGGACGCAGCTTCCTGGTCCGGGCGGATGTGGACGGCGACCGGCACACCGATTTCCTGGTGCAGGTCTCCGTCGACGCCCCGCTGACCGCTTCGGATTTCGTGCTGTAGGGCCCTGCCCTCACCTCGTCGAGATCGATACCAGGGGCCGGAAATATTGAACCGTCATGGCGAGCCCCGAAGGCGCGTGGCCATCCAGCAGCTCCGGCCCTGGATCGCCACGGCGCTTCGCGCCTCGCGATGACGGAAAAGGGCCGGAGAGCCAAACTCGAAGGCGTCGGTATTATCCCTTCACCACCACCGGCACCCGGGTCGCCGGCGGGGTGTTGCGGCTGCGCTGGCTGCGCACCACGCCGTCGATCACGGTCATGCCGACGCCCGGCAGGTCGCCGAGTTGCACGCTCTCCAGCAGCGAGGTGCCGGCGGAGTGCTGGGCGGTGTCGAGGAAGACGAAATCGGCCGACCAGCCGGGCTCGATGATGCCGGCATCGAGCTTGCGCATGCGCGCGGTGTTGCCGGTGGCGAAGCAGAAGGCGGTCTCGGCCGGCACCTCGCCCAGCGAGGACAGCATCGCGACCATCCTGAGGATGCCGAGCGGCTGGACGCCGGAGCCGGCCGGCGCGTCGGTGCCGAGGATCACACGCTCGAGCTGCCCCATCTCCCTGGCCGTGCGCAGGGTGAACAGCGCCGCCCGCTCATTGCCGTTGTGCACCAGCTCCAGCCCGCGGCGGCAGCCTTCGCAGATGCAGCGGATCTGGCCGTCCGGCAGGGCGGTGTGGCCGCCATTGATGTGGCCGACGACGTCGGCATCGGTCTCCAGCACCACATCCTTATCGATCAGGCCGGAGCCGGGGATCGAGGGGCCGCCGGTGTGGATGGTGCTCTGGATCCCGTATTTCCGGGCCCATTCCACCATGCGGCGCGCCGTCGGCCCGTCCTTGACCCCGCCGAGGCCGATCTCGCCGAGCAGGGTGACGCCGGCATCGGCCAGGTCCTTGAAGTCCTGCTCCTCCATCTCCTTCTCGATCACCGGCGCGCCGGCGTGGATCTTCACGCCGGATGGGCGGAAGGCGGAGAAGCTGCGCTGCGCCGTGACCGCCAGGGCCTTGAGGCCGACCACGTCGCGCGGCCGGCCGGGCAGATGCACCTCACCGGCCGAGATCATCGTGGTGACGCCGCCATGCAGGCTGCTGTCGATCCAGCCGATCTGGTTCTGCCGCGGCGTCCAGTCGCCGATCACCGGATGGACATGGCTGTCGATCAGCCCGGGCGCCAACGTCGTGCCGTGGGCGTCGATCAGGGTGGTGGCGCCTTCGGTGTCGACATCCTTCTCGCGCCCGACCGCGGCGATGCGGCCGTCGATCGCGACCACCGTGTCGGCCTCGAGGATCGGCGCCTCCAGCCTGCCGCTCAGCAGCAGGCCGATGTTGCGGATCACCAGCTTGGCCGGGCCGGCCGGCTTCTGCGGCTCGTCATGCGCCATGAGGACGTTCCTTCGTCGTTGCCCCGTTCCGGGGCGCCTCACCTGCCGCGGGCCGTTGACAGAGCGGTCGCCCGCATTTATTGTTAGTATACAAACAAATTATGCCGCAGCAAGGCCGCCTTGCAAATTTCGCCGGAAGAATCTACATGCATCGGCTGGACGCTGGCGAAGCTATTTCCCACATTTTGTGCGTAGTCGTGAGCGGAGGGTGACGAGGCATGAGTAACTTCAATGAGGAGCGCGTTCTCAGCGTCCATCACTGGACCGACACGCTCTTCAGCTTCAGGACGACCCGCAACCCGACGTTCCGGTTCAAGAACGGCCAGTTCACGATGCTCGGGATCGAGGTCGAGGGCAAGCCGCTCCTGCGCGCCTACAGCGTCGTCAGCCCGAACTACGAGGACGGGCTCGAGTTCTTCTCGATCAAGGTGCAGAACGGGCCCCTCACCTCGCGCCTGCAGCACCTGAAGGAAGGCGACCCGGTCATCGTCGGCCGCAAGGCGACGGGGACGCTGGTGCTGGACAACCTCAAGCCCGGCCGCAACCTGTACCTGCTGGGCACCGGCACCGGCCTGGCGCCGTTCCTGAGCCTGATCCGCGATCCCGAGACCTATGAGCGGTTCGAGAAGGTGGTGCTGCTGCATGGCTGCCGCCAGATCGCCGAGCTGGCCTATGGTGAGCTGATCACGCAGGAGCTGCCGCAGGACGAGTTCCTGGGCGAGGAGATCCGCGGCAAGCTGATCTACTACCCGACCGTGACGCGCGAGCCGTTCCGCAACCGCGGCCGGATCACCGACCTGATCGTCTCGAACAAGCTGTTCGAGGATATCGGCCTGCCGCCGCTGGCGGTCGAGCACGACCGCGTCATGCTGTGCGGCAGCCCGCAGATGCTGGCCGACCTCAAGGTGATCCTGGAGGAACGCGGCTTCGTCGAGGGCAATCACGGCGAGCCGGGCGACTACGTGATCGAGAAGGCCTTCGTCGAGAAGTGAACGCCGGCGGCGACGCCGCCGCAGAGAGACAGCAGGGCCGCCGGAGCGATCCGGCGGCCCTTTTTGTTTGCCCTCGCCCTTCCCCTTCATCGTCATCCCCGCGAAAGCGGGGATCTCGTCGAGACTGGGACGAGATCCCGTGTCTGCGCCGCAGCACTGCGTGCCGCGTCGCGCACGGGATGACGAGGATGAAAAGGGCAAAAGAGGAGAATTCGCGCATGGCCAGCGGCCATCATGCAGAAAACGTGCACAACGCACCCTCCCCGCCCCTCGTTTCGCACGGAACGACCATGCGCCCGCTGGTATCATTCCGGTCAGGAACGAACCCCAGGGAGAGCAGCATGGGCCCCTATCCGCACGACGCCCCGCCAGCCGAGATCAGCGAGACCAACCCGATGGCGACGGACGGGTTCGAGTTCGTCGAATACGCCTCGCCCGAGCCGGAGAAGCTGGGCGCGCTGTTCGAGACCATGGGCTTCATCCCGGTGGCTCGGCACAAATCGAAGCGGGTGATGCTGTACCGCCAGGGCGACATCAACTTCATCGTCAATGCCGAGCCCGACAGCTTCGCCAGCGACTTCGCCCGCAGGCACGGCCCCTGCGCCTGCGCCATGGCGTTCCGCGTCGCCGACGCCGACCACGCCTTCAGGCGCGCCGTGTCGCTGGGTGCCAAGCCGGTCGAGACCCGGGTGAATGCGGGCGAGCTGCGGATTCCGGCGATCGAGGGCATCGGCGGCTCGCTGCTGTATCTCGTCGACCGCTACGGCCCGAAGGGCTCGATCTACGAGGTCGATTTCGACTGGATCGGCGAGGCCGAGCCGCACCCTGAGGGGGCCGGCCTCTACTATGTCGACCACCTGACCCACAACGTGCATCGCGGCCAGATGGATGTCTGGGTCGAGTTCTACAGCCGGCTCTTCAACTTCAGGCAGATCCGCTACTTCGACATCAGCGGCAAGCTGACCGGGCTCTACTCCCGCGCCCTGACCAGCCCGGACGGCAAGATCCGCATCCCGATCAACGAGAGCGCGGACGAGAAGAGCCAGATCGAGGAATATCTGCGCGAATACAAGGGCGAGGGCATCCAGCACGTGGCGCTGGGCAGCCGCGACATCTACGCCTCGGTCGCCCAGCTGGCGGAGAACGGCCTGGCCTTCATGCCGGCCCCGCCCGACACCTATTACGAGAAGGTCGACAGCCGCCTGCCCCACCACGGCGAGCCGCTGGAGAAGCTGCGCGAGCTCGGTCTCCTGATCGACGGCGAGGGCGTGGTCGAGGGCGGCCACACCAAGGTGCTGCTGCAGATCTTCTCCCAGACCGTGATTGGCCCGATCTTCTTCGAGTTCATCCAGCGCAAGGGCGACGAGGGCTTCGGCGAGGGCAATTTCCGCGCCCTGTTCGAGAGCATCGAGGAAGACCAGATCCGGCGCGGCGTGCTGTCCGCCGACAGCAGCCACGCGGCGTGACCGACAATCCGTTCGCGCCCGAGGCGGGGCCGGCCTGGCGCCGGCACCCGCATGCCCCGGCGGCGGGGGCGGTCCTGGCCCGCCTGAACGAGATCGAGGATCCGGGCGTGCGGCAGCTCGCCTTCGGCGCCGGCCGCCGCGTCTTCTCGATGCTGCTGGTCCGCCGCGGCGGCATGGTGCGCGCCTTTCTCGACGCCTGCCCGCACGCCTTCCTGCCGCTGACCTGGCGCGGCGGCAGCGTGCTGAGCGCGGACGGGCAGCGCCTCATCTGCTCCAACCACTTCGCCGAATTCGACGCCGAGGACGGCAGCTCCCTCTCCGGACCGGCCGATTGCGGCCTCGACGCCATCCCGGTGCGCGTGGAGGCCAACGGCGTGATCGTGATGGGCTGATGCCAGCCGGGCCGATGACGAACTCTGTCACCCCACGTTGAGGACGATACGGCCTCGGACTAGCTTCCTTGCAAGATCCCCGGACAAGCGGGGGCAGTGCAGGAGGACGCATCGAGGGAGAAGACAGCATGGCCGAGGACGCCTGGATCGACGCCTGCGCGACCGACGACATCGATCGGGAGGAGGTGATCCGCTTCGACCATGGCGGACGCAGCTTCGCCATCTACCGCACCGAGGACGACCGCTATTTCGCGACCGACGCGCTGTGCACGCATGAATATGCGCTCCTCACCGACGGGTTGGTGATGGGCACGATCATCGAATGCCCGCTGCACGGCGGCAGCTTCGATTTCACCACCGGCGAGGCCAAGAGCCCCCCGGTCTGCGTCGACCTGCAGACCTATCCGGTCAAGGTGGAAGGCGGCCGGGTCTATCTCCGGCTCGAGCCATAGGCGGAGACGTCTTACCCCGCTGCACCGCCAGCGCGATCGCCTGCGCCGCCTCCCGCAGCGCCGGCAGGAAGCGTTCGCGCATCTCCTCCGCCCCGACCCGCCCGGCCGGGGCGCTCATGTTGATCGCCAGGTTGCCGGCCGAGATGCCGCCGGGCACCGCGACCGCGATCGATCGCAGCCCGGTCTCCAGCTCCTCCGATACCAGCGCATAGCCGCGGCCGCGCACCTCGGCCACCCGCCCGGTCAGGGCCGCGCGGGTGGTCAGCGTGTGCTCGGTGAACCGCTCCAGCACCGCCGCCTCGAAATAGCGATCGAGCTCGCGCGGATGCAGCGCCGCCAGAAGGGCCTGGCCCATCGAGGTGGCGTGCGCCGGCAGTCGCGTGCCGACCCCGAGGCCGACCGTCATGATCCGGTGCGCCGCCGGCGAGCGGGCGACATAGGTGACCATGGTGCCGTCCAGCATGGCGGCGGAGGCCGATTCGCCCAGCCGGCGCGTCAGCTCAAGCAACGCATCGCGCACCCGTTCCAGCTCGCCCATCCCGGACAGGAAGCTGTGGCCGAGCGACAGGATCGCCGGCGTCAGCTCGAAATGCTTGCCGTCGCTGCGGGCGTAGCCGGCCTCGCACAGGGTCAGGAGGAAGCGCCGTGCCGCGGCTCGGGTCATCCCGGTGCGGAATGCCGCCTCGGTGATGGTCTGCCGCCGGTGGCCCGCGCCGAAGCTGCGGATGATGTCCAGCCCCTTGCGGAACGAGACGACCTGCTCGTCGCGCAGGATGTCCTCCCGGTCTGTTCGTGATGCGAACAACATTATCGCTATGCGCACGAATTCTTGACCGCTTTGGAGCTCCGGCACAAGAGATCAAGGTAGAAAAGGCCGATGGGAAACCTGCCGGTATTCAACAAACGGGGAGGACCAAGATGCATCGACGCCACGTCACCGCAGCGGCCCTGGCCGCCGCCCTGCTGGCGGCCCTGCCGGCCGCGGCGCAGGACACGGTCAGGATCGGCCTGATCCTGCCGATGACCGGCCCCTCCGCCTCCACCGGGCGGGAGATCGAGGCCGCGGCGCGCCTCTACATGCAGCAGAACGGCAGCCAGGTCGCCGGCAAGACGGTCGAGCTGATCGTCAAGGACGACACCGGCACCGCCGACGTCACCAAGCGCCTGGCGCAGGAGCTGGTGGTGAAGGAGAAGGTGTCGGTGCTGGCCGGCTTCGGCCTGACCCCGCTGGCCGCAGCGGCGGCACCGATCGCAACCCAGGCCAAGGTGCCGCAGGTGATCATGGCCGCCGCCACCGCCGTCACCACCGAGGCCTCGCCCTTCATCGTCCGCACCAGCTTCACCCTGCCGCAGGTCACCGTGCCGCTGGCGGATTGGGCCGCCCAGAACGGCATCAAGACCGTGGTCTCGCTGGTCACCGACTACGCCCCCGGCCTGGACGCGCAGAAGGCCTTCGCCGAGCGCTTCGGCAAGGCCGGCGGCCAGGTGGTGGAGCAGCTGCAGGTGCCGCTGCGGAACCCGGATTTCGCGCCCTTCCTGCAGCGCGTCGCCGACGCCAAGCCGGACGCGCTGTTCGTCTTCGTGCCCTCGGGCCAGGGCGCCATCTTCATGAAGCAGTTCGTCGAGCGCGGCCTGGACAAGTCCGGCATCCGCCTGATCGCCACCGGCGACGTCACTGATGACGAGCTCCTGGACAAGATCGGCGACGTGGCGCTGGGCACCATCACCACCCACCACTATTCCGCCGCCCATGACAGCCCGGAGAACAAGGCCTTCGTCCAGGCCTTCCTGGCCGCCAGCGGCGGGATGCGGCCGAACTTCATGGCGGTCGGCGGCTATGACGGCATGCATCTGATCTACGAGGCGCTGAAGAAGACCGGCGGCGCGACCGACGGCCAGGCCCTGGTCGACGCCATGAAGGGCATGAGCTGGACCAGCGTGCGCGGCCCGGTCACGATCGACCCCGAGACCCGCGACATCATCCAGAATGTCTACGTCCGCAAAGTCGAGAAGCGGGACGGCGCCCTGTACAATGTCGAGTTCGCGACCATCGAGGCGGTGAAGGACCCGGTCAAGGCGGCGAAGTAGCCCCATGGCGACGATCCTGTTCGACGGCATCGCCTACGGCATGCTGCTGTTCGTGCTGGCCTGCGGCCTGTCGGTGACGCTGGGGCTGATGAACTTCATCAACCTGGCGCACGGCGCCTTCGCCATGCTCGGCGGCTATGTCACCGCGATCCTGATGAACCGCTGGCAGGTGCCGTTCTTCCTGTGCCTGCCCGCCGCCTTCCTGGCCGCGGCCCTGGCCGGGCTGGTGCTGGAGCGGACGCTGTACCGGCCGCTCTACCGCCGCAGCCATCTCGACCAGGTGCTGTTCTCGATCGGGATCGTGTTCATGGCGGTCGCCGCCGCCGACTATCTGATGGGGTCGGAGCAGCAGATCATCCGGCTGCCCGATTATCTGCGCGGCCGGGTCGAGGTTCTGGGCGTCGGCATCGGCATCTACCGCGCCCTGATCATCGCCATCTGCGGCGTGCTGGTGCTGGTGCTGCAATGGGTGCTGGCCCGCACTCGCTTCGGCAGCCAGCTGCGCGCCGCGGTCGACGACCCGCGCGCCGCCCGGGGCCTGGGCATCCGGGTCGACACCGTCTTCGCCGTCACCTTCGCCGCCGGCTCCGGCCTCGCCGGCCTCGGCGGCGCGCTGGGGGCGGAGATCCTGGGCGTCGACCCGACCTTCCCGCTGAAATACATGATCTACTTCCTGATCGTGGTGACTGTCGGCGGCACCTCCAGCCTGACCGGCCCGTTCCTCGCGGCGCTGCTGCTCGGCATCGCCGATGTCGCCGGCAAGTACTACGTCCCCGCCCTCGGCTCCTTCGTCATCTACACGGTGATGATCGTGGTGCTGATCCTGCGGCCGCAGGGGCTGTTCGCCCGTGGAGGGACCAGGTGACCGCCGCTCCGCTCTCCTCAGAGGCGGCACAGATCCGCCCGGCAGCATCGCGCGCCCGCTGGCGCCTGCCGGAGGCGCTGTTCTGGCTGGCGGCCCTGGCCGCGCTGTTCCTGTTGCCGGACCAGCACCTGATCCTGAACGAGATCGCGATCCTGGCGCTGTTCGCCCTCTCGCTCGATTTGATTCTCGGCTATGCCGGCATCGTCTCGCTCGGCCACGCCGCCTTCCTCGGCCTTGGCGCCTATGTCGCCGGCCTCCTGACCATCCATGTCGACGGCGAGCCCATGCTCGGCCTCATCGCCGCCGCGGCGGCGGGCGCCGTGCTGGGATTCGCCACCGGGTTCCTGGTGCTGCGCGGCTCCGACCTCACCCGCCTCATGGTCACGCTCGGCATCTCGCTGCTCTTGTTCGAGATCGCCAACCAGGCGGCCGGGCTGACCGGCGGGGCCGACGGGCTGAACGGCATGATGGTCGGCCCGATCCTCGGCCTGTTCGAGTTCGACCTGTTCGGCACCACCGCCTATGCCTACAGCCTGGCGGTGCTGTTCGTCCTGTTCCTCTTCGCCCGGCGCCTGGTGCATTCGCCCTTCGGGATGTCGCTCAAGGCGATCCGCGACAACCGGCTGCGCGCCGCCGCAATCGGCGTGCCGGTGGCGCGGCGGCTGATCGGCGTCTACACCCTCTCGGCCGCCTATGCCGCTGTCGCCGGCGCGCTCTTGGCCCAGACAGCGCAGTTCGTCTCGCTCGACGTGTTCGACTTCCACCGCTCGGCCGATGTGCTGCTGGTGCTGGTGATCGGCGGTGCCGGCTATCTCTATGGCGGGCCGATCGGCGCCGTGCTGTTCCGCTTCCTGCAGGACTGGATCGCCGGGATCACGCCGCAATACTGGTCCTTCTGGCTCGGCGCCTTCCTGGTGCTGCTGGTGCTGGTCGGGCGCGACCGGCTGGCGCAGGGCCTGCGCCGGCCCGTCGCCCTTCTCCTTTCCCGCATCGGAGCCGGGCGATGACCGCCGCGCTCGAGACCATCGGCCTGATGAAGCGCTTCGGCGGTCTCGTCGCCACCAACGACGTGTCGCTGCGGCTCGAGGTCGGAGCGCGGCACGCGCTGATCGGCCCGAACGGCGCCGGCAAGACCACCTTCGTCAACCTGCTGACCGGGGTGCTGGCCCCGAGCGGCGGCCGGGTGCTGCTGGGCGGCGAGGACATCACCGGCCTGAAGCCGCATCTCCGCGTCCGGCGCGGCCTGGCCCGCACCTTCCAGATCAACCAGCTGTTCCCGGAGATCACACCGCTCGACACCATCGGCCTCGCCGTGTCCGAGCGCATGGGGCGCGGCGGCGACTGGTGGCGGGTGGCCGGCGGCAAGGCCGAGGTGATGGACGAGATCCTGGCTGTCGCCGAGCGCTTCCGCCTGACCGACGTGCTGCAGGCGAGGACGGCCACCCTGCCCTACGGCAAGCAGCGCCTGTTGGAGATCGCCACCGCCTTCGCCTGCCGGCCGCGCGTCCTGCTGCTGGACGAGCCGGCGGCCGGTGTGCCGGAGGCGGAGCGGCAGGAGTTGCTGACCACCATCGCCGAGCTGCCGCAGGACGTCTCGGTGCTGCTGATCGAGCACGACATGGACCTGGTGTTCAGCTTCGCCGACCGCATCTCGGTGCTGGTCAACGGCGCCCTCCTGACCGAAGGCCCGCCCGATGCCATCGCCGCCGACCCGCAGGTCCGGGCCGTGTATCTGGGAGAGCCGGTGGATGGCTGAGCTGCTGGCGCTCAAGGATCTGGTCGCCGGCTATGGCGAGGCCGTCGTCGTCTCCGGCGTGTCGCTGACTCTGGCCGAGGGCGAGGCGCTGGCCCTGCTGGGCCGCAACGGCACCGGCAAGACCACGCTGCTCAACAGCATCATCGGCGTCACCCGCCGCTTCGGCGGCACCGTCACCCTGGCCGGACGCGACCTGACCCGGGCGCGGCCGGAGGACCGGGCGCTGGCCGGGATTGGCTGGGTGCCGCAGGAGCGCAACATCTTCAAGTCGCTGACGGTCGAGGAGAACATGACCGCGGTGGCGCGGCCCGGCCCCTGGACGCCGGAGCGCGCCTACGCCCTGTTCCCGCGGCTGAAGGAGCGGCGCGGCAACCTGGGCAGCCAGCTGTCGGGCGGCGAGCAGCAGATGCTGGCCATCGCCCGCGCTTTGATGCTGAATCCGAAACTGCTGCTGCTGGACGAGCCGACCGAGGGCCTGGCGCCGATCATCGTCGAGGAGCTGCTGGCCGCGCTGAAGCGGATCCTGCGCGACGAGGGCGTGGCCGCGATCGTGGTCGAGCAGCACGCCCAGAAGATCCTGTCGGTCACCGACCAGGCGGTGATCCTGGAGCGCGGCGCCATCGTCCATGCCGCGCCCAGCGCCGCGCTCAAGGCCGACGAGGCCGCGCTGACCCGCCATCTCGGCGTGACCCGCAAGGGCCCCCGGCTACACGCCCAACCGCCGCACGCCTAACCGAAGGAGGAAATCGATGCTGCGCCAGACCCCGCCCTTCCGCGCCGACATGGTCGGCAGCCTGCTGCGCACCGCCCCCCTGAAGGCCGCCCGCGAGCAGCGCGAGCAGGGCGCGATCACGGCCGGCGAGCTGCGCGCGATCGAGGACCAGGAGATCCGCAAGATCGTGCGCCGGCAGGAGGAGATCGGGCTTCAGGCCGTCACCGACGGCGAGTTCCGCCGCGCCTTCTGGCATTTCGATTTCCTGGAGTATCTCGATGGCGTCGAGGGCTTCTGGGCGGACCACGGCATCCAGTTCCAGGGCGCCCAGGTGAAGCCCAAGGCCGTCCGCGTCGTGGGCAAGCTCGGCTTCTCCGGCCACCCGATGCTGGAGCATTTCCGGTTCCTGAAGGCGAACACCAGCCGGGTGCCGAAGATGACGATCCCGTCGCCCAGCATGCTGCATTACCGCGGCGGGCGGCAGATGATCGATGCCCAGGTCTACCCCGAGATGGAGGGCTTCTACGCCGATCTCGGCCAGGCTTATGCCGGTGCCGTCGCCGCCTTCGCCGACGCGGGCTGCCGCTACCTGCAGCTCGACGACGTCAGCTTCGCCTATCTCTGCGACCCGGAGCAGCGGCGCATGCTGGCCGAGCGCGGCGACGACCCGGTGAAGCAGCCGGAGATCTATGCCGGCATAATCAACGCCGCGATCGCGGGCCGGCCGTCGGACATGGTGATCAGCATGCATCTCTGCCGCGGCAATTTCCGCTCCACCTTCATCGCCTCGGGCGGCTACGAGCCGGTGGCGGAACTGCTGTTCAACGGCATCGGCGTCGACGCCTATTTCATGGAATGGGATACCGAGCGTGCCGGCGGCTTCGAGCCGCTGCGCTTCCTGCCCAAGGGCAAGACCGTGGTGCTGGGCCTCGTCACCTCCAAGACCGGCACCTTGGAGAAGAAGGACGACATCAAGCGTCGGATCGACGAGGCGGCGAAGTTCGTCGACCTCGACCAGCTCTGCCTCAGCCCGCAATGCGGCTTCGCCAGCACCGAGGAGGGCAACATCCTGGCCGAGGACGAGCAATGGGCGAAGCTGGCGATGATCGTGGAGATCGCAAGGGAGGTGTGGGGGTAGGGCTGCCCCTTCTTCGTCATGGCGAGGAGGCGAAGCCGACGTGGCCATCCAGGAGGGCGGTGCCGCTGGATGGCCACGCCCCTTCGGGGCTCGCCATGACGGCCTTGCCGAATTGACAAAGTCTTTCCTTGCAAAATCCCCTTGACCTAAACCTGACTTGAACTTGTATCGATGGAAGCTCCGGACGAGAAGAGCATCCATCATGCCTATCGACACCGATCTGAGGCGGCTGCGCGTGGCGGTCACCGGCGGCACCTCCGGCCTCGGGCTGGCGCTGGTCCGACTCTTGACCGCGATGGGCGCGCGGGTCGCCTTCGTCGCCCGCGGCGCCGAGGCCGTGGGCCGCACCGCCCGGGAGACGGGCGCCCAGGGCATCGTCGGCGATGTCGGGCGCAAGGAGGACATCCACCCGATCGCGCTGCAGATCACGGCCGGGCTCGGCGGGCTCGATGTGCTGGTCAACAATGCCTCCAGCCTCGGCCCGGTCCCGCTCGCGCTTCTGGCCGACACCGAATGCGAGGAGCTGGAGCAGGCGCTGGCGGTCAATCTGGTCGGGCCGTTCCGGCTGACCAAGGCGCTGTTCGGCGCCCTCGCCGCCTCCGCCCGCGAGGGGCGCGGCGCTGTGGTGATCAACATCTCCAGCGACGCCGCGATCAACGCCTATGCCGGCTGGGGCGCCTACAGCGCCAGCAAGGCGGCGCTGCGCCACCTGACCGCGATCTGGGCCGAGGAGACCAAGGCCGAGGGCGTGCGCTTCCTGTCGATCGATCCCGGCGACATGGACACGCCGCTGCACGCGCTCGCCGTGCCGGATGCGGACCCGGCGACGCTGAAGATGCCCGAGGCCTCCGCCGCGGAGATCGTGCAGGCCGTGCTGGCCGCCCTGCCGGGCCGCGCCGCCGAGCAGCGGGTCGGAGGGGCCGCATGATCGCCGCCGACTGCCCCGACCGGCCTGCCGCCCGGCTCTGCGCCGTCGATGCCGACGGCCGGACGCGGCATCTGCCGCGCGCGGCGCTGGCGACGCTGCTGTCCCCGGGCGACCTGGTCGTCGCCAACGACGCCGCGACCCTGCCGGCGAGCCTGTCCGGCCTGCACGCCGCCAGCGGCGGGCCGATCGAGGTGCGGCTGGCCGGCTGGGTCGCGCCCGGCGACCCGACCCGCTTCGCCGCCATCGTCTTCGGCGCCGGCGACCACCGCATCCGCACCGAGGACCGGCCGGCGCCGCCGTCCCTATCGGCGGGCGATCACCTCTCGCTCGGGCCGCTGAACGCCGTGGTCGAGCGCCGCCTCGGTCATCCGCGGCTGGTCCGGCTGCGCTTCCTCGGCCGCCGAGAGGACATCCTGGCCGGGCTGGCGCGGCACGGCCGGCCGATCCAGTACGCGCATGTGCCGGAGCCGCTGGCGCTGTGGGATGTCTGGACTTGTATCGCCGCCGCCCCGGTGGCGTTCGAGCCGCCCTCGGCCGGCTTCGTGCTGGACTGGACGCTGCTCGCCGCCTGGCGCCGTCGCGGCATCGACTTCGCCACGCTGACCCATGCCGCCGGCATCTCCTCGACCGGCGACCCGGCGCTCGACCGCCGCCTGCCCTTCGACGAGCCGTACCGGATCCCGGAGCGGACCGCGGCGGCGATCGCCCGGACGAAAGCCAAAGGCGGCCGCATCGTCGCCATCGGCACCACCGTGGTCCGTGCCCTCGAAGCCGCGGCCGAGGCGGACGGCACGATCCGCGCCGGCGACGGGATCGCGACCAACCGGATCGGGCCCGGCACCCGGCTGCGCGTAGCCGACGCGATCCTCACCGGGATGCACCAGCCGGGCGAGAGCCATTTCGAGCTGCTGCGCGCCTTCGCCCCGGACAAGGTGCTGGATGGGCTGTCGGCTGCCCTCGCCACCGAGGGCTATCGCGGCCACGAATTCGGCGACGTGATGCTGCTGGAGCGGCAGGCTCGTGAAGCGGGATCGATCGCAACCGCTTGCGTCGCCTAGGCTGCCGGCCAGGCCTCGATCGTCTCGACGAAGCGGGTCAGCCAGGCGTTGGTCTGGGCACCGTCGAGGGCGCGGTGGTCGATGGTCAGCGAGACATAGGCCATCGGCCGGATCAGCATCGCGTCGGCGCCGCTCACCTCACGCACCACCACCCGCTTCTCGACCTTGCCGACGCCGAGGATGGCGACCTGCGGCTGGTTGATGATGATCGGCGCCGCGAGGAGCGAGCCCGAGACGCCGTGGTTCGAGATGGTGAAGGTGCCGCCCTGCACGTCGGCCGGCGCCAGCTTGCCGGCCCGGGCCAGCGCCGTCGCCTCCTGCAGCCGCGCGGCGATGCCGAGCAGCGACAGCGACTGCGCCCGGTGCACCACCGGCACGACAAGCCCCTTGTCGCCCAGCGCCGTGCCGATGCCGATGTTGATGTCGTCGAACACCTCCAGCGCATCGTCGTGCCAGCGGCTGTTGACCGTGGGCACCGCCCTCATCGCCGCGACGCAGGCCTGGACCAGATAGGCGGTGACGGTCAGGGCCACGCCCTGGCGCTCGAATGCCGTCTTATGCGCTTGGCGATGCGCCAACACGGCGCCGAAATCCGCCTCGAAGACGGCGGTGACATGCGGCGCCGTGGCGACGGAATGCGCCATGTGCTCGGCGATCCGCCGGCGCATGGCGTCGTGAGGAATGCGGTGCGACCGGAGGGCCGTGCTGGGACTCGGTTTCGCTTCAGCCTGCCGGCGGGCGACCTCCTGCTCGACATCCTGGCGGGTCAGCCGCCCGTCCTTGCCGCTGCCGGCCAGCCCGGCGGGATCGAGCCTGGTCTCGACCAGCAGCTTGCGCACCGAGGGCGACAGCCGCAGCGCCGGGTCGAAATCGGCGATGGAGCGCTCCCCCGAAAGGATATCTGCGTTGCCTCTCCCGCTTGCGGGAGAGGTCGGAGCCGCGCCAGCGGCTCCGGGTGAGGGCCCTTTGTCGAGGCCGGTGCCAGCCCTCACCCGGTCGTCCTGCGGACGCCCGACCTCTCCCGCCCCGCGGGAGAGGTCACGCGACGGTTCGTGCAGAGCAACTCGCCCCAGCACCGCGCCTGGCGCCGCGTCCTGCCCGACCGGGACCAGGATCTCCGCCAGGGTGCCGGAGGCCGGGGCCGGGACCTCGACCGTGACCTTGTCGGTCTCCAGCTCGACCAGCGGGTCGCCTTCGCGCACCGTGTCGCCGACGGCGGCGAGCCAGCCCCGCACCGCCGCCTTGCTGCCCTCCTGCTGGACCGGCGCGACCACATCGACCGGTCCAGCTTCTATCGTGTCGGCCATGTCAGAACCCGGTCAGCTCGAGGATCCTGTCGCGGATGCGCTCGACCGACGGCACCGCGGCTTCCAGCAGCACCGGGCTGTGCGGGCTGGGGATGTCCGGCATGGTCAACCGCGCCACCGGGGCGTCGAGGTCGAGAAAGGCCTGGTCCGCCACCACCGCCGCGATCTCCGCCCCGAAGCCGCCGGTGCGCAGATCCTCGTGCACGATCAGGCAGCGCCTCGTGCGGGCGATCGAGGTCAGCACGGCCTCGCTGTCCCATGGCATCAGCGTGCGCAGGTCGATCACCTCGACCGACTTGCCGCTGCTCCGCGCCGCCTCCTCCGCCCGCTCGACCATGGCGCCCCAGGTGACGATGGTGAGGTCCCGGCCCTCCATCGTGGTCCGGGCCCGGCCGAAGGGCAGCACGTAGTCGTCGCCCGGATAGGGCCGGCGGGCCCAGGCGGCATCGAGCATGGCGCGGTGCTCCAGGACCATCACCGGGTCGTCGCCGCGCAGCGCCGCCCGCAGCAGGCCGACCGCGTCCTCGGCGTTGGACGGAACCGCCACCTTCCAGCCCGGCGCGTGCACGAACTGCACCTCGTTGGTCTGGCTGTGCCAGGGATCGCCGCATTTCAGGAAGCCGACCGGCATGCGCAGCACCACCGGCGCCGCGAAGCGGTTGCCGGTGCGCCAGCGGATCGTGCCGCAATCGTTGATCTGCTCCACCGCCGGATCGGCGTATTTGCGGAACTGGATCTCCGGAACCGGCAAGAGGCCGGCCAGCGCCATGCCGACGGCGCGGCCGACGATACCCTCCTCCGACAGGCTGGTGTCCATCACCCGGGCGGCGCCGAACTTCTCCTGCAGCCCCAGCGTCACGGCATGGACGCCGCCCTTCGCCCCGATGTCTTCGCCCAGCACCACCATGCGCGGATTGATGGACAGCTCGTGGTCCAGGGTGCGGCGGATGGCGGTGACCATGTTGATCCGCGGCCCTTCCGGCTGCGGCGTGTCGCGGCCCGCGGGCGGGACGATGCCCAGGCTGCGCAGCCCGCCCATGGCCGGCGGCTCGCCCTCGAAGAAGACGTGGTTGGTCACCGCGGCGGGGTCGGGCAGCGGCCGCGCCTCGGCCCGGGCCCGCGCCGCCTCCGCCACCGCCTCGGCCTCGGCGGCCAGCGCGGCCCACTCCGCCTCCTCCAGCACCGCCGGGACCAGGAAGTGCTTCAGCTTGGGCAGCGGGTCGCGGGCCCATTCCGCCGCCACCGTCTCCGCCGGCTTGTAGGCCTGGGTGTCCTGGAAGCTGTGGCCCTCCAGCCGCGGCACGCTGAGCCGCAAGAGGCAGGGGCCGCGGGTGTCGCGGACATGGGCGACGGCGGCGTCGATCAGCCGCGCCGCCTCGGCCGGGTCGGTGCCGTCGCCGGCCATCACCTCGAGGCCGCGGAAGCTGGCGAGGTTGGCGGCGATGTCGCCGCCCGGGGTCTGGAACCGCGACGGCACGGAGATGCCGTAGCCGTTGTCCTCGATGAAGAACAGCAGCGGCAGATTCTGGGTGGTGGCGATGGTCAGGGCCGACCAGAAGCCGTTGGTTGCGACCGAGGCGTCACCGCCGAGGGCGACGGCGATGGCACGGTCGCAGGCCGGCCCCTCGGCGCTACTGACAGGCAGCACGGTGCGGCCGTATTCGATCGCCTGGGCCCAGCCGGCGGCCGGAGTGTATTGGGCGCCGACCCCGCCGCACATCGGCAGGGCCGAGGGGCCGGAGAGGTTCGGGAAGTTGAACACCGCGCCGATGTCGCGGCCGGCCGAATAGCCCTGGTCCCGCGCCATCGAGGAACCGAGCGCGTCGGCCGGGTCGACACCGAGCGTCAGCAGGATCGGCCGGGACCGGTAATAGCCGCTGACCGCGTCCCGCGGGTCGGTCAGCCTTGTGCCCAGCAGGATCTGCGCCAGGTCATGGCCGCGGGCGGAGAACTGGTAGAGCACCTTCTTCTGCGGCGCCAGCACCGTTTCCTCCAGCGTGTCGAGGGCGCGGGAGAGGTGCAGGAGCTGGGCGACGCGGCGCCAGTCGAAGCCGGGGTCGGGCGCGTTCGCCAGGGGGCGCCGGGGCTGCGGAAAGGCGAGAGCGGTCACGGGGGTCGTCCTTCTGCTGGGGGTTCCGACCGGACGCGCAGGGCGCATCTCCAGGAGAAGGATGCGCCCGACCCGCGGAAAAGTTTTGCCGAAGTCGGCACGGATCCGATCCATCTCAGGTATGATTTGCCCGAATTATGAGGATCAGGGAGGATTCATGCCCACGGATGCCGAGACCCTGGACCGGTTCGAGCGCGCCATCCTGGAGGCGCTTCAGCGCAACGCCCGGCAGAGCGTGCAGGAGCTGGCCGACGCCATCGGCCTGTCGACCTCGCCGACCTGGCGGCGGCTGAAATCGCTGGAGGAGCGCGGGGTGATCAAGGACTACGTCGCCCGGGTCGACCCGGCCCGGCTGGGCTATGGCGAGACCGCCTTCGCCCACGTCACCCTGGCCAAGCACGATGCCGAGCAGATCGCCGCCTTCGAGCAGCGGATCGCCGAGCGGCCGGAGGTGCTGGAATTCTATTCCATGACCGGATCGGCCGACTACATCCTGCGGATCGTGACCCGCAGCCCGCTGGACTATGAGAAGTTCCTCAAGGAGGTGGTGTTCACCAGCCCGGCGGTACAGCACATCAGCTCGAACTTCGCCCTGCGCGAGATCAAGAACAGCGTGGCGATCCCGGTCTGAAACCGAGCCGCCCCCTCACCCTCCCGTCGCCTTCGGCGCCGGGTCCCTCCCTCTCCCCGAGGAGAGGGGAATGCGCGCCATGGCCCTTACACCTCTCCTTGGGGAGAGGTCGAAATCGCGCAGCGATTTCGGGTGAGGGGGTGGCCCCGGCCCATCAGCGAACTCCTTGCCCGGCCGGCCCAACCGGGGCATCGTGGCGGCGCAGCCTTAGGGGAGGAGCGCAGCCGTGAGCATCGAGTTCCTGATCACCTCACTGATCATCGTCGCCTCGCCCGGCACCGGCGTGCTCTACACCCTGGCGGCCGGGCTGACCCGCGGGTCGCGCGCCAGCGTCGTCGCCGCCTTCGGCTGCACCCTCGGCATCGTGCCGCACATGGCGGCGGCGATCCTGGGGCTGGCCGCCCTCCTCCACACCAGCGCGCTGGCCTTCGAGATCTTCAAATATCTCGGCGTCGCCTATCTCTTGTGGATGGCCTGGAACACGCTGCGCGAGCACGGGGCGCTGAAGGTCGAGAAGGAGGTCGGCGGCCGCTCGGCGCTGCAGGTCACGGTGACGGCGGTGCTGATCAACATCCTGAACCCCAAGCTGTCGATCTTCTTCGTCGCCTTCCTGCCGCAATTCGTCAGCGCGAACGAGGCCCAGCCGCTGGCCCGGATGCTGGAGCTGAGCGGCGTGTTCATGCTGATGACCTTCCTGGTCTTCGCCGTCTACGGCCTCTGTGCCGCCGCGGTGCGCGACCATGTGATCTCGCGCCCGCGGGTGCTGGCCTGGATGCGTCGCACCTTCGCCGCCGCCTTCGTCGCCCTCGGCGCCAAGCTGGCCCTGGCCGAGCGGTAAGCCGCACGCCTCACGCCGGCGGAACGCTCCCGCTTCCCCTGCCGTTCGGCGTTACAGGTCGGCATCGGTTGGGGAGCCCGATGACAAGGCAGCGGGCTGACGAGCGCACGTCGACGGAAGACGGGCACGGCCGCGGCGCGCGGACGCCGGGCGAGATCCCGCGGCGCGGCTGGCTGGACATCCTGTGGCGGGTCTGGGCCGAGATCGACGACGACCGCGTCTTCGCCCTCGCCGCCGGCGTGGCCTATTACGCCCTGCTGGCGATGTTCCCCGCGATCGGCGTGATCGTGTCGCTGTACGGCTTCGTGGCCGATCCCGCCACCGTCGAACGGAACATCTCCGACTTGGCCTTCATCCTGCCGAGCGGGGGGATGGAGGTGATCGGAGAGCAGCTGCACCGCATCGCCAGCCAGCCCCGCCAGGCCCTCGGCCTCGCCTTCTTCGCCGGCCTCGCCATCTCGCTGTGGAGCGCGAATGCCGGGATGAAGGCGCTGTTCGACGCGCTGAACGCCGTCTATGACGAGACGGAGAAGCGCAGCTTCTTCCGGCTCAACGCCGTCTCACTCCTGTTCACAGCACTCGCCCTCGTCTTCGTCGTCCTCGCCCTTGTCGGCGTCGTGGTCGTGCCGGTCGTCCTCACCTTCGTCGGCCTCGGATCGGTCGCCGGCACCCTGGTCTGGCTGCTGCGCTGGCCCGCGCTTCTGGTGCTCACGATCATCGGGCTGTCGCTGCTGTACCGGTTCGGCCCGAGCCGCCGGGAGGCCCGCTGGCAGTGGATCAGCTGGGGCAGCGCGGTCGCGGCCCTGGTCTGGATCGGCGGCTCGATGCTGTTCTCCTGGTACGTCGCCCGCTTCGGCGACTACGACGCCGCCTACGGGTCGCTCGGGGCGGTGATCGGCTTCCTGACCTGGATCTGGCTGTCGACCGTGGTCTTCCTGATCGGCGCCGAGCTGAACGCGGAAATGGAGCATCAGACGGCCCGCGACAGCACCATTGATGGCGACAAGCCGATGGGGCAGCGCGGCGCGGTGATGGCCGACACGCTCGGGGCGACGAAGCCCTGGCGCCGCGGCCCATCGGAACAGGATCGCCCCGCCGGCGACGATGCCTCGGGAATTCATTGATCGAACGCTCAGAGAATTCTTGATCTGCGGCGGCGATGCCCTAAGGCTGGTCCGGTTGACGACTCGCGAACGGACCGGAGGTCATGGCCCGCACCCGCGCCCATGATTACGACGAGAAGCGGCAGGCGATCCTGCATCGGACGGCGGAGCTGTTCGCCCGGCACGGCTTCACCGGCGCCTCGATCACCAAGATCGCCGAAGCCTGCGGCATGTCGAAGGCGCTGCTGTATCACTACTACCGCGACAAGGACGCGGTGCTGTTCGACATCCTCGACCATCATCTGTCCATGCTGGTCGCGGTGGTTGAGGAGGCGGCGGCCACGCCGGCCAGCGCGCGCGACCGGCTGCACGCCATTGTCGCTGTGCTGCTGGACGCCTATCGCGACGCCGATGCCGAGCATCAGGTCCAGATCACCAGCCTGAAGCTGCTGCCGCCGGACCAGCAGGAGCAGCTGAAGGAGCTGGAGCGGAAGCTGGTGCGGATCTTCGCCGACGCGCTGGCCGCGGCGGTGCCGCCATTGGCCGCCGACCGCACCCCCTTGATGCCGCTGACCATGTCGCTGTTCGGCATGCTGAACTGGCACTATCTCTGGTTCCGCGAGGGCAAGGGGCTGAGCCGCGCCGACTATGCCCGGCTGGCCACCGAGCTGGTCCTGTCCGGCGCCGCGGATGCGGTGGCGGCGGTGCAGAGCAAGGCCGCGCCCCGCCGGCGGATGGAAACCGCCTGACCGGCGCCGCCATGCCCCGCACCGCCCTGCGCCGGGCCCTGGAGAGCCTGAAGGCCGAGCCGTCGCGCACCTGGTCGATCATCATCACGGTCTATGGCGACGCGATCGTGCCGCGCGGCGGGTCGCTGTGGGTCGGCACGCTCTCCGCCTTCCTGCATGCGCTCGGTATCGGCGATGGGGTGGTGCGGACGGCGATGTCGCGGCTGGCGGCCGATGGCTGGCTGGAGCGCAGCCGGATCGGCCGCAACAGCTTCTACCGCCTGGCGGAGCGTGGGCGGGAGACGTTCCGGACCGCCACCGAGCACATCTACAACGCCCATCCCCCGGCCCCGGGCGGCGGCTTCGTGCTGGTGCTGCCGGGCAATGGCGAGAACCGCGAGACCGCGCGCGTGGCCCTGCAGGCCGCCGGTTTCGGCAGTGCCGCCCCGGGCGTCTGGGTGGCGCCGGCCGGCGCCACGATCCCGCCGGAGGCTGCGGACGCGCTGCGCCTGGAGGCCTCGGCCGACGCCGAGTCCCGGCGCCGGCTGGCGGCGCTGAGCTGGCCCCTGGACCGGACCGCCGCCGCCTATCGCCGCTTCCTCGAGACCTTCGGGCCGCTGCGGGCGGCGCTGGTGGCGGGCGGCGCGCTGTCGGACCTCGACAGCTTCATCGCCCGCATCCTGCTGATCCACGCCTGGCGCCGCATCGTCCTGCGCGACCCGGTGCTGCCGGCCAACCTGCTGCCGCCGGACTGGCCCGGCACCGCCGCCCGCACTCTGTGCGCCGACCTCTACCACCGGCTGTTGCCGGCATCGGAGCGCTGGCTGGACGAGAACGGCCAGGCCGAATCCGGCCCCCTGCCCCCGCCGGGCCCGGAGCTCTGGGCGCGGTTCAGGTAGAACGCCCCTTCACCGTCATGGCGAGCCCCGAAGGGGCGTGGCCATCCAGCGTCACCGGCCCTGGATCGCCACGGCGCTGCGCGCCTCGCGATGACGAATAAGAAGGCGGCGATATGTTACCAAAATCATTGACGATCAACTTTTCTGTGACATATGATTCATTGAGGCCATGGGAGGCTGGATGCCATGTACACGCAGGCCCTCAACGCCACCGACGCCGCGGCCCGCCCGGTCGAGGACGCCGCCCTCGCCGCCCGGTTCCAGGAGCGGATCGACGCCGAGGAGCGGATCGAGCCGAATGACTGGATGCCCGAGGCCTATCGCAAGACCCTGATCCGCCAGATCTCCCAGCACGCCCATTCCGAGATCGTCGGCATGCTGCCGGAGGGCAACTGGATCACCCGGGCGCCGACCTTGCGGCGCAAGGCGGCCCTCCTGGCCAAGGTGCAGGACGAATGCGGCCACGGCCTCTACCTCTACGCCGCGGCCGAGACGCTGGGCATCACGCGCGAGGAACTGGTCGACCAGCTTCTCACCGGAAAGGCCAAGTATTCCTCGATCTTCAACTACCCGACCCTGACCTGGGCCGATATCGGCGCCATCGGCTGGCTGGTCGACGGCGCCGCGATCATGAACCAGATCCCGCTGTGCCGCTGCTCCTACGGGCCTTACGCCCGCGCCATGATCCGGGTGTGCAAGGAGGAATCCTTCCACCAGCGCCAGGGCTACGAGATCATGGTCACGCTCGCCCGCGGCACGCCGGAGCAGAAGGCGATGGCGCAGGACGCGCTGGACCGCTGGTGGTGGCCCTGCCTGATGATGTTCGGGCCGCCGGATTCAGCCAGCCAGCACAGCGACACCTCGATGAAATGGAAGATCAAGCGCTTCTCCAACGACGAGCTGCGCCAGAAATTCATCGACGCCACCGTGCCGCAGGCCCAGTTCATCGGCCTGTTCCCGCCCGACCCCGACCTGAAGTTCAACGCCGAGACCGGGCATTGGGAGCACGGGGCCATCGACTGGGACGAGTTCAAGCGGGTCCTGGCCGGCAACGGCCCGTGCAACCGCGACCGGATGGCGGCGCGGCGCAAGGCGCATGACGACGGCGCCTGGGTGCGCGAGGCGGCCCTGGCCTATGCCGAGAAACGCCGCGCCCGGGCGGCGGCCTGAGGCGGAGGAGACGCCATGACCGAGCAGACCTTTCCCCTCTGGGAAGTCTTCATCCGCAGCCGCAACGGGCTGGCGCACAAGCATGTCGGGTCGCTGCACGCGGCGGATGCGACCATGGCGCTGCAGGCGGCGCGTGACCTCTACACCCGCCGCGGCGAGGGGCTGTCGATCTGGGTGGTGCCGTCCAACGCCATCACCGCCTCCGACCCCGCCGACAAGGGCATGATGTTCGAGCCGGCGGCGAGCAAGATCTACCGCCACCCGACCTTCTACGACGTGCCCGACGAGATCGGGCATATGTGACATGACCGCCGGTTCGATCACCATCGCCGAGGCGCCGCTGGTCCGCTATCTGCTGGCGCGGGCCGACGATGCGCTGATCCTGGGCCACCGCCTGTCGGAATGGTGCGGCCATGCGCCGATGATGGAAGAGGACATGGCGCTGGCCAATATCGGGCTCGACCTGATCGGCCAGGCCCGCGCCCTCTACGGCTACGCGGCGGAGGTCGAAGGCGCCGGCAACGACGAGGACCGCTACGCCTATCTGCGCGACGTGCGGCAGTACCGCAACCTGCTGCTGGTCGAGCGGCCGAACGGCGACTTCGCCCACACAATCGTGCGGCAGTTCTTCTACTCCGCCTTCGCCGATCCCTATTGGCGGGCCATGACCGGCTCCGCCGACCCGACCTTGGCCGCGATCGCCGCGAAATCGGAGAAGGAGAGCGCCTATCACCTGCGCCATGCCGCGGAATGGGTGATCCGCCTCGGCGACGGCACCGAGGAGAGCCATGCCCGGGCGCAGGCCGCGGTGGAGGAGCTGTGGCCCTACACCGGCGAATGGTACGAGCCGGATGAAGGCGAGCGCGATCTGATCGCCCAGGGCATCGCGGTCGACCCAGAGAGCCTGCGCGGGACCTGGTCACGCACCGTGGCCGAGATCCTGGCCGAGGGGACTCTGGCCGTCCCGCCCCGCGGCTGGGCCCAGCGCGGCGGCCGCGACGGAAAGCACAGCGAGCATCTCGGCCATCTGCTGAGCGAGCTGCAGGTCCTGCAGCGGACCTATCCGGGGGCGAAATGGTGACGCGGCCGGCAGCCGACACCGAAGCCCTCCGGCAGCGCGCCTGGAACGCCGCCGCCGCGGTCGCCGATCCGGAGCTGCCGGTGCTGACCATCGCCGATCTCGGCATCCTGCGGGACGTCACGGTCCAGGACGGACGGGTCGAGGTGGCGATCACCCCGACCTATTCCGGCTGCCCGGCAATGAGCGTGATCGCGCTGGAGGTCGGGCTGGCGCTGGAGCGGGCGGGGATCGGCGGCGCCCATATCCGCACCGTGCTGTCGCCGGCCTGGACCACCGCCTGGCTGACGCCGGAGGCGCGGCGCAAGCTGGCTATCTATGGCATCGCCCCACCGCAGGACGGCGCCGGCCGGCGCGCCCTGTTCGGAGCCGAGGCCGTGCCCTGCCCGCGCTGCGGGTCGACCCGCACCGAGCGCCTGTCGGAATTCGGCTCCACCGCCTGCAAGGCGCTGTGGCGCTGCACCGACTGCCGCGAGCCCTTCGACTATTTCAAATGCCACTGACCGCCCCGCCGCGCTTCCACCGCCTGACCGTCCGGGACGTGCGGCGCGAGACCGCCGACGCCGTCTCGATCGCCTTCGACGTGCCGCCGGACCTGGCCGCCGACTACCGGTTCCACCCGGGCCAGTACCTGACGCTGCGCGCCACTGTCGACGGCGAGGATCTGCGCCGCTCCTACTCGATCTGCTCCGGCCCCGACGACGGCGAGCTGCGCATCGCGGTGAAGCGGGTCGAAGGCGGCGTCTTCTCCGACTGGATCAACCGCACGCTGACGCCCGGCGACGCGATCGAGGTGATGACCCCGACCGGCCGCTTCGGCGCGCCCTGCATGCCGGACCGGGCGCGCATCCATGTCGGCTTCGCCGCCGGGTCGGGCATCACCCCGGTGCTGTCGATCCTGCGCGGCGTGCTGGCGCGCGAGCCGGAGAGCCGCTTCTTGCTGTTCTACGGCAACCGTTCCACCAGCGAGATCCTGTTCCGCGAGGCGCTGGAGGAACTCAAGGATCGCCATCTCGGCCGGCTCTCGGTGTTCCACGTGCTGTCGCAGGAGGAGCAGGATCTGCCGATCCTCAGCGGCCGGCTGGACGGCGACAAGGCGCGCCGCCTGCTGCGGCTGGTCGTGCCGGCCGAGATGGTCGACGAGGTCTATCTCTGCGGCCCGGAGGGGATGAGCCGGGAGATCAGCGAGGCGCTAACGGAGCTCGGCGTCGACACCGCGAAGGTGCATGTCGAGCTGTTCGTCTCCGCCTTGGGCGGCCGGCCGCGGCCGAAGCCCGCGCCGCCCGCCCCGGAGGCGCCGAGCCGCACCGCCGTGCTGACCGTCGACGGCAAGCGCCGCGAGGTGCCGGTGGCGGACGGCGAGAGCATCCTGGACGCGGCTTTGCGCGCCGGCATGGACCTGCCCTATGCCTGCAAGGGCGGCATGTGCTCCACCTGCCGCGCCCGGCTGGTCGAGGGCGAGGCGGCGATGGACCTCAACTACTCGCTGGAGCCCTGGGAGCTCGCGGCCGGCTTCATCCTGACCTGCCAGGCGCATCCGAAGACCGACCGGGTGGTGGTGGATTACGACCACGTGTGACTTTGCAAGGGGTGACGGGAACCGCAGATTCTTCAATTATGCTTTGGTCGTTGCAGGCGGAGAAGTGCAGCATGAGTGCACCGGTCGAAGGCTCCCGAGAGGACCGCATCGAAGCCAAGCTGCGAGCTTTGCGTGAGACGCTGAATGCCTCGATCGCGAGGGGCGGCAGCCATACCGGGGAGGACGTCGAGAGGGCCGTCAGGGCACGCCTCCTCGCCTTCCGATCATCTCCTGGCAGCAGAAACGCTTAATCGCGCAGACTACTCTTCTTGTCATTGCCGGGCTTGACCCGGCAATCCAGGCAGCCTCGACAGCCTCTGGATGCCCGGGTCAAGCCCGGGCATGACAGAATGAACGACCGAGCCGTCCAATCTACCCCTTCGGCCGCTTGTCGATCACCCGCTTGGCCTTGCCGGCGGAGCGCTCAATGCTTCCGGGCGGCTGGATCACCACACGCGCCGACACCCCGATCGTGTCCTTGATCCGCAGCGTCAGCCGCTCGGCCTCCGCGGTCAGGCCGGACCCGTCCCAATGCTCCGGCCGCGCCTCGGCCAGCACCGCCATCTCGTCCAGCCGGCCGGGGCGGTCGAGCTCGATCACGAAATGACCGCCGCACCAGTCGCAGGCCAGGAGCGCCTCCTCGATCTGGGTCGGGAAGACGTTGACGCCGCGCAGGATGATCATGTCGTCGCAGCGGCCGGTCACCTTCTCCATCCGGCGCATGCCGGGCCGGGCGGTGCCGGGCAGCAGGCGGGTCAGGTCGCGGGTGCGGTAGCGGATGATCGGGAAGGCTTCCTTGGTCAGGGAGGTGAAGACCAGCTCGCCCCTCTCGCCGTCCGGCAGCACGGCGCCGGTCTCGGGGTCGACCACCTCCGGCAGGAAATGGTCCTCCCAGACATGCAGCCCGTCCTTGGTCTCGACGAATTCCTGGGCGACGCCGGGGCCGATCACCTCCGACAGGCCGTAAATGTCGGTGGCATCGAGGGCGAAGGCCTGCTCGATCTCCTGCCGCATGGCGTTGGTCCAGGGCTCGGCGCCGAAGATGCCGAAGCGCAGCGAGCTCTCGCGCGGGTCGAGGCCCCGGGCCCGGAAGCCGTCCAGGATCGCCAGCATGTAGCTGGGCGTCACCATGATGACGTCCGGCCTGAAATCGGTGATCAGCTGGACCTGGCGCTCGGTCATGCCGCCCGAGACCGGGACCACGGTGCAGCCCAGCCGCTCCGCCCCGCAATGGGCGCCGAGGCCGCCGGTGAACAGGCCGTAGCCATAGGCGACATGCACCATCATCCCCGGCCGCCCGCCGGCGGCGCGGATCGACCGCGCCATGACATCGGCCCACATGTCGAGATCCGCCCGGGTGTAGCCGACCACGGTCGGCTTGCCGGTGGTGCCGGAGGAGGCGTGGATGCGGGCGATGCGGTCGCGCGGCACCGCGAACATTCCGAAGGGATAGGCGTCGCGCAGATCCTGCTTGGTCGTGAACGGGAATTTGGCGAGATCCGACAGGTCGCGGAAATCCGACGGATGCACCCCGGCCGCGTCGAACGCCCGGCGGTAATGCGGGACATTGTCGTAGGCATGACGCAGCGTCCAGGCCAGGCGGTTGCGCTGCAGCGCCATGATCTCGTCGCGCGAGGCCCGCTCGGCCGCGTCCAGACTTTCGATCGGCGCCATCGTCTCCTCCCTGGGCTTGTTCTTGTCTCTAATCCTCGACCGATCGTTCGATGAATGATCCGCCGACCGTCCGGGAATGGCCGCGGAACTCAGCGATCACCGTCTCGCCGACCGCGACGCTGACGTCGTAGAGGCCCGACCGGCCGGAGCGCGCCATCTCCCGCGCCGTCGCCACCAGCCGCTCGCCCGCGGCCGCGGGGCGCAGGAAGGTGATGCTGCAATGCGCCGCCACCGTGCGCTCGCCGGCGGAGTTGCAGGCGAAGGCGAAAGCAGAATCCGCCAGCGCGAAGATGAAGCCGCCATGGGCGGTGCCGTGGCCGTTGGTCATGTCCGGGCGGATGGTCATGGCCAGTTGCGCCCGGCCGGGCCCGACCTCCAGGATCTCCATCCCGAGTGCCCGGCTGGCGCTGTCGTCGCGCCACATCGCCTCGGCCGCGGCCTTCGCGACCGCCTCGGCCTCCGCCCCCGTCGTCGCCTTCATCACGCCTGCCCCGTGAACCGCGGCGGCCGCTTCTCCAGGAAGGCGCGCACGCCCTCGGCATAGTCCGGCGTGCGCCCGGCCCGGCGCTGCAGGTCGCGCTCGAGGTCGAGTTGGGCGTCGAGGCTGTTGCCGGCGGAGGCGTCGAGCGCCTGCTTGATCAGCGCCAGCCCCTGGGTCGGCTGGGAGGCGAGATGGGCGGTCAGCGCCTCGGCCTCCATCATCAGCGCGCCGTCATCCACCGCCTTCCAGATCAGGCCCCACTCCTCCGCCTTGTCCGCCGGCAGCGGGTCGGCGAGCAGCGCGAGGCCACGGGCCCGCGCGGCGCCGACCAGCCGCGGCAGGACATAGGTGCCGCCGGAATCCGGCACCAGGCCGATCTTGGCGAAGGACTGGATGAACTTGGCCGAGCGCGCGGCCAGCACGATGTCGCAGGCCAGGGCGATGTTGGCCCCGGCCCCGGCGGCGACGCCGTTGACGGCGCAGACCACCGGCTTCGGCAGCCGGCGCAGGCGGCGGATCAGCGGGTTGTACAGCGCCTCCAGCGTGGCGCCGAGATCGGGCGCCCCACCGCTGGTGGCGCGGTCATTCAGGTCCTGCCCGGCGCAGAAGCCACGGCCGGCCCCGGTCAGCAGCACCGCCCGGCAGGCGGCATCGCCCTCGGCCTCGGCCAGCGCCTCCGCCAGGGCACGGTGCATCTCCTCGGTGAAGGCGTTCAGCCGGTCCGGGCGGTTCAGCGTCAGCACCCGCCAGCCGTCGCGGCGATCGACAAGGACCGTTGCTTCCACGGGCGTCCTCCTCCGGATGGACCCGTTGTTCCGGGCCTCTTGAATTGAACGATCGGTCGGTTAATTCTTAGACCCGAACCCCGGCCTGTCAATCGCCAACCGACGTTGCGGACCGGGTGATCGGGAGGACGCCATGACCCCCATCCTGCAGAACTACGCCGAAAACCGCTGGATCGCCCCGACAGAGGGGCTGGCCGACATCGCCAGCGCCATCGACGGCCGGGTGGTGGCCCGGCTGTCGAGCCGCGGCCTGGACTTCGCGGCGATGGTCGGCCACGCCCGCGAGGTCGGCGGCCCAGCGCTGCGCCGGCTGACCTTCCACCAGCGCGCCGACATGCTGAAGGCGCTGGCGCTGTACCTGTCGGAGCGCAAGGAGCCGCTCTACGCCCTCGCCGCCGACACCGGGGCGACGAAGCGGGACAACCTGATCGACATCGATGGCGGCATCGGCACGCTGTTCGCCTATGCCTCGCGCGGGCGGCGGGAGCTGCCGAGCGAGCGCTTCCTGCTGGAGGACGGGGTCGAGAAGCTGTCCAAGGGCGGCAGCTTCGTCGGCGTGCATGTGCTGACGCCGCTGACCGGCGTGGCCGTGCACATCAACGCCTTCAACTTCCCGTGCTGGGGCCTGCTGGAGAAGCTGTCGCCGGCGATCCTGGGCGGGGTGCCGGTGATCACCAAGCCGGCCTCCGCCACCGCCTATGTCGCCGAGGCGCTGGTGAAGCTGATCGTCGAGTCCGGGATCCTGCCCGAAGGCAGCCTGCAATTCGTGGCCGGCAGCGCCGGCGACCTTCTGGATCACCTGACCGGGCAGGACGTGGTGGTCTTCACCGGCTCGATCGGGACCTCGGAGAAGCTGCGCAATCACCCGACGATTCTGCGCAACGCCGTGCGCTTCGTCGCCGAGCGGGATTCGCTGAACGCCGCGGTGCTGGGACCCGACGCGACGCCTGAGACGCCGGAATTCGACCTGTTCGTCAAGGAAGTGGTGCGCGAGATGACCGCGAAGGCCGGGCAGAAATGCACCGCCATCCGCCGCATCCTGGTGCCGCGAGCGCTGGAGCGGGAGGTCGTCGCCGCCCTGTCGCAGAAGCTGTCCGGCATCGCGGTCGGCGACCCGCGGCGGGAGGAGGTGCGGATGGGCCCCCTGGTCAGCACCGCCCAGCGCGACGACGTCCGCGCCCGCATCGCCGAGCTGGCGGAGGAGGCGGAGATCGTGGCCGGCGACCCGAAGGCCGACGGCATGGATGGCGCCTTCATGACCCCGGTGCTGCTGCGCTGCACCGACCCGGCGCGGGCGCGCAAGGTACACACGGTCGAGGCCTTCGGGCCGGTGGCGACCGTGATCGCCTATGACGACCTGGACCAGGCGGTGGAGCTGGTGCGCCGCGGCGAGGGCAGCCTGGTGGCCTCGGTCTTCACCCATGACGACGCGGTCGCCGACACGCTGGTCTTCGGCCTGGCGCCGTTCCACGGCCGCATCCTGATCGTCGACCGCGACTGCGCCGGCGAGTCGACCGGCCACGGCTCGCCCCTGCCCGGGCTGGTGCATGGCGGCCCCGGCCGCGCCGGCGGCGGCGAGGAGCTGGGCGGCATCCGCGGCGTCCATCACTACCTGCAGCGCACCGCCCTGCAGGGCTCGCCCGGCCGCCTGGCCGCCCTGACCCGCAACTGGATCAAGGGCGCCCCCGCGCCGGTGTCGGCCACCCACCCGTTCCGCCGTAACTACGAAGAGCTGGCGGTCGGCGAGACGGTGGAGACCGCTGCGCGCACCATCACGCTGGAGGATATCGAGCATTTCGCCGATTTCACCGGCGACGCCTTCTACGCCCATATGGACGAGGAGGCGGCGAAGGCCAACCCGTTCTTCCCCGGCCGGGTGGCGCATGGCTACCTGATCCTGTCCTTCGCCGCAGGCCTGTTCGTCGACCCGGCGCCCGGGCCGCTGCTGGCCAATTACGGCCTCGACAACCTGCGCTTCCTGAAGCCGGTGTCGCCCGGGGACTCGATCCGGGTGCGGCTGACGGTCAAGCGCAGGACCGCCGCCCGCATGCCGGAATACGGCGAGGTGCGCTGGGACGTCGAGGTGTTCAACCAGAACGACGAGACCGTCGCCCGCTACGACCTGCTGACCATGAGCGCCCGGCCGGTCGCGGCCTGAGCATCTGCCGTCGCGGGATTTCCCTCCTCGCCGCGGTGTTGTCATGACGAAGGCCCTGGCGGGAGATCCCGATGGTGGACAGCAGCCGAGAGGAGGTGCGCCGGACGCGCTTGGCCGCCGACCGCACCGTGATGACGGCGGAGATGACGGATTCCGCGGATCGCCGGACCGAGCTGGCGGCGAGCCGGACGGTGCTGGCGGCGGAACGGACCTACGCCTCCTGGACCCAGCTCGGCCTCGGCGCCCTGGCCGCGGGCATCGGCGCCAAGAAGCTCCTGGAGGGCCTGGTGGCGGAGTGGATGATCTTCGGCACCGGCATGCTTCTGGTGCTGTTCAGCGCCTTCTGCTTCGCTGCCGCCGTCTGGCGCAACCTGACGCCCGGGGTGCCGCCGCCGCGGCCGGACGTCCACCGCCTGCCCGCGGCCCTGCTGATCGTGGTCAACGGTTTCCTGGCTTTGGTGAGCGTTGCCGCCATGATCGGCGTCTGGCTCGCCCCTGCGGCCGGCTGAGCGGGACAGCATGCACCGATGCGACAAGAAACACCCGGCCTCGCTCCAAAGTCCTATTCCCCTGTCGCGCGGAAGGCGCATCATGATCCCGATGCGTTCGGCTCGGAACCACGCTCCGGGTCGCGGCGTCATCCGAGGAGAGCTTGCCCCTAACTGGAGGAGCCTCATGAAGCGCTGGAAGACACCGAAGATCCGCGAGATTGCCGTAGGCTGCGAGATCAACGCCTACGCCTGCGCGACCGTGTAACCCAACCCTCCGCCGTGCGGCGGATCCGGCGAGGCTGCCGAAAGCGGGGCTGAGACCATGCGCATCGTCGTCCTCGGTTCCGCCGCCGGCGGAGGTTTTCCCCAATGGAACTGCAACGCGCCCACCAGCCGGGGGGTGCGGACCGGAGTTCTACGCGCCAAGCCGCGCACCCAGGCCTCCCTCGCCGTCAGCGCCGACGGCGAACGCTGGCTGCTGCTGAACGCATCGCCGGATTTCCGGCAGCAGGTGCAGGCCACCCCGGCGCTGTGGCCGCAGGTCGGCCTCCGCCATTCGCCGATCGCCGCGGTGATCCTGACCAGCGGCGAGATCGACCATGTCGCCGGCCTGCTGTCGATGCGCGAATCGCAGCCCTTCGCCCTGTGGGCGGCGCCGCCGGTGCTGGCCGCCCTGGCCGCCAACCCGATCTTCGATGCCCTCAGCGCCCGCTGCGTCGAGCGCCACGCGGTGGCACCGAACGGGCCGTTCCCGGTCACCGGCCCCGGCGGAGGCTTGGGCCTGACCGTCACCGCCTTCCCCGTGCCCGGCAAGGTGCCGCTGTATCTGGAAGGCCAGGCCGGCGACGACCTGTCCGGGGCGCCGGACGAGACGATGGGTCTCGAGATCACCTGCAACTCCGTGCGGTTCCATTACATCCCCGGCTGCGCCGCGATGACGCCGGCGCTGCGGGCGCGGCTGCAGGGATCGCCCCTGGTGTTCTTCGACGGCACGCTGTGGCGCGACGACGAGCTGATCGCGACCGGGGTCGGCAGCAAGACCGGGCAGCGCATGGGCCATATGAGCATCGACGGGCCGGACGGCACCATTGCCGCCTTCGCCGATCTCGACGTCCGGCGCAGGATTCTGATCCATGTGAACACGACCAACCCGGTCCTCGACGAGGACTCGCCCGAACGGGCCACCCTGGCCGAGGCCGGCTGGGAAGTGGCGGAAGACGGCATGGAGATCGCCCTATGACCGAAGCGATGACCCCGGACCAGCTGGAGGCGGCGTTGCGCGCGATCGGACGGGAGCGGTACCACGACCGCCATCCCTTCCACGCCCTGCTGCACGGCGGCAAGCTGAACCGGGGCCAGGTGCAGGCCTGGGCGCTGAACCGCTACTATTACCAGAGCCGGATCCCGCTGAAGGATTCGGCGCTGATGTCCCGCGCCGAGGACCCGGCGCTGCGCCGCGCCTGGCGGCAGCGGATCGTCGACCATGACGGCGAGCAGGAGGGCGAAGGCGGCATCGCCCGCTGGCTGCGCCTGACCGACGCGCTGGGCCTGGACCGCGCCGCGGTCATCGACGGCCGCGGCATCCTGCCGGCCACCCGCTTCGCGGTCGACGCCTATGTCCGTTTCGTGCGCGACCGGACGCTGCTCGAAGCCGTCGCCTCGTCCCTGACCGAGCTGTTCGCGCCGACCATCATCGGCAATCGCGTCGCGGGCATGCTGGCCAATTACGACTTCGTGTCGCGCGAGGCCCTGGCCTATTTCGACAAGCGCCTGACCCAGGCGCCGCGCGACGCCGATTTCGCCCTGGATTATGTCAAGCGCGAGGCGCGGCGGCCGGACCAGCAGCAGGATGTGATGAACGCCCTGGTCTTCAAATGCGACGTGCTGTGGGCCCAGCTGGACGCCCTGCACCACGCCTATATCGAGCCCGGCCACATCCCACCCGGCGCGTTCGTGCCGGAGGACCGGCGGTGAGCGCGGTGGCCGAGCCCGCCGCCCCCCGCCCGCGGCTGGCGCCCGGGTCGCGGCTGCGCTGGGACGAGGCGCGGCAGAGCTGGGTGGTGCTGGCGCCGGAGCGGGTGATCCTGCTGGACGAGACGGCCTATGAGATCGTCCGGCGCTGCGACGGCACCGCCACCATCGCCGAGATCGCCGCCGACCTGGCCCGCAGCTTCGAGGCCGAGCCCGGCGAGGTCGAGGCCGATGTGGTACAGCTGGTCGACGACCTGATGGCCAAACGGGTCCTGGCGACATGAACCAGATCGCGCCCCGCCTAGAACCACCGCTCGCCGCGCTGCTGGAGCTGACCCATCGCTGCCCGCTGCAGTGCCCCTACTGCTCCAACCCCCTGGAGATGGAGCGCGCGCGGGACGAGCTGGCGACCGCGGACTGGCTGCGCGTGATCCGCGAGGCGGCGGATCTCGGCATCCTGCAGATCCATTTCTCTGGCGGCGAGCCGACGGTCCGCCGCGACCTGCCGGAGCTGATCCGCGGCGCCCATGAGGCCGGGCTCTATACCAACCTGATCACCTCCGGCGTCGCGATCGACCGCGACCGCTTCCTCGGCCTGGTCGAGGCCGGGCTGGACCACGCCCAGCTGAGCATCCAGGACACCGACCCGGCATCGGCCGAGCGCATCGGCCACTATCCCGGGGCACAGGCGAAGAAGCTGGCCTTCGCCGGCTGGGTGACGGAGGCCGGGCTGCCGCTGACCCTGAACGCCGTCGTCCACCGGCAGAATCTCGACCGGCTGGCGGAGATGATCGACCTGGCGGTCGAGCTTGGCGCCGGGCGGCTGGAGGTGGCCCATGTCCAGTATTACGGATGGGCCCTGCACAATCGCGACGCGCTGATGCCGAGCCGCGAGCAGCTCGACGCCGCCAGCGCCGTGGTCGAGGCGGCGCGGGAGCGGCTGCACGGGCGGCTGGTGATCGACTATGTCGTGCCGGACTACTACGCGCGCCGGCCCAAGGCCTGCATGGGCGGCTGGGGCCGACGGTTCCTGAACATCACCCCGTCCGGCAAGGTCCTGCCCTGCCACGCCGCCGAGACCATCCCCGGCCTCGGCTTCGAGTCGGTGCGCGACAAGCCGCTGGCCGAGATCTGGGCGGCATCGGATGCCTTCCAGCGCTTCCGCGGCACTGCCTGGATGCCGGAGCCGTGCCGCAGCTGCCCGCAGCGCGAGATCGACTGGGGCGGCTGCCGCTGCCAGGCGCTGGCCCTGACCGGCCGGGCGGACGCCACCGACCCGGCCTGCGCCCTGTCGCCCTTCCACGGCGCCATGTTGGACCTGGCCGAGACCGCCGCGCACAGCACGGCGCCACCCGACTTCGTCTACCGCCGCATGCGCGGTCCCGTGGAGCCGGCGGCGCAGGGGTGACGGGCGCCTCCCCCGGCATGACCTCTGCTCCCCCGGCCTTCGTTCAGGCGAAGCGCATCGAACTGGGCATTCCCTTCGTGGCCAGCGTCAGCCTGCTCCCTTCGTGAGATCGAACACCGAGACCGCGCCGGCATCCGTGCCGGCCGCGAGCCGCACGCCGTCCCGTGACCAAGCCAGAGCGGATATGCGGCCGCCATCGCCGGGCCGGAGCCGGACGATGCGGTCACCGTGAAGCTCGCACAGCGCGACCCTTCCATCGTCGAAACCGGCGGCGACCAGCGGACGGCCGGGGTGTATGGCGACCGAGGTGACGAGCCGGCCGATGCCGCGGCCAATCTCGATCGGTGGCTTGCCCATCGGCCCGCCGCCGGCGAAGCTCCACGCCACCACGCAGTCGGCCCCGGCGGTGGCGAGCGCCATGGGCTTGGCCAACCAGTCCATGGACCGCACTTTGGCGGCATAGCCGGTCATCTGCATGTCCTTGCCGTCGGCGACCTGCCAGCCATGGAGCGCCGCCTCCTGCATCGCGGTCATGACAGTCGAGCCATCCGGGCTCCAGCTCACTCCGATATGCGATCCCCGCCAGTTGAACCGCTTTGGACTCTGTCCGAACGTACCGGTCCACCAAAGGGTCACGCCGCCGTAATGCGATGCGGCCAGCCGCTTGCCTTTGGGGTTGAACGCGAGGCCCGTCACGGTGCTTGGATGGCCGGAGGCGCTGACAGTCGCCGCGCCGGCGCGGTCGATCAGCCGGACCTCCCGGCCGAGAGCAACGGCGCGCAGCCCGCCGACGCCGGTTGCGGCGACGACATCGATCTGCAGGCCCGAGGCCTCGAGGAGCGGCACGGGCCGACCACCGGCGCTCGTTCGCATCAGCCGGCCGTCGTCACCGCCGGTCAGAACGGCCGCGCCGTCGATGTCGGGCACGAGGGCCAGGACCGCAGACCCGTCCCTGTGCGTCTGAACCGGGACTGATTCGCCCTCGGGCGGAACGAGCCGGACAGTGCCGTCCCCGCAGCCGAGCGCGAGGACGCCGCTGTCCAGGAAGGCCATGCCCGTCACGGCCGCGTCGAAGGTCAGGTCCAGGCTCTCGGGCGCCAGCACCCGATGCCGCTCGGCCAGCATACTCATCCGGCGACGCAGGCCCCAAAGCCGGCGCGCAGCTCCGCCTCGTCCAGACCGCGGCCGATGAAAACCAGCTTGGAGCCGCGGTCTTCCCCCGGGCCCCATGGCTTGCCGTCGTCGCCTTCGATCAGCATGTGCACGCCCTGGAAGATGAAGCGGTTCAGACTGCCCTTGATGTTGAGGATGCCCTTCGAGCGCAGGATGTCCTGCCCGCGGGTGCGCAGGAGGCCGCTGATCCAGGCGTTGAACCGGTTGAGATCGATCGGCCGCGCCTCCTTGAGCGCGACGCTGGTGATCGCATCGTCGTGCTCATGGTCATCTTCCTTCAGGAAATCCGGTTCGATCTCCAGGATGCGGTCGAGATCGAAGGCACGGCGGCCGAGCACAGTATCGACCGGTAGGGCGCACCGTTCCGTTCGATGGAGCACGGCCGTGGGATTGATCGCACGGATCCGCGCCTCGATCCGCGAAAGCTCGTCGCCGGGCACGAGGTCGGTCTTATTGAGGAGGATGATGTCGGCAAACGCGACCTGCTCGGCGGCTTCATGGCTGTCATCGAGGCGCGCCATCAGGTTCTTCGCGTCCACGACCGTGACGATGCTGTCGAGCTTGGCGCGATCGCGAACGTCATCATCCACGAAAAAGGTCTGCGCCACTGGCGCCGGGTCGGCCAGGCCGGTGGTCTCGATCAGGATTCCGTCGAAACCACCCTTGCGCTTGAGCAGGTTGCCGATGATGCGGATGAGGTCGCCGCGCACGGTGCAGCAGATGCACCCGTTGTTCATCTCGAACACCTCTTCATCGGCGTTCACGACGAGCTCGTTGTCGATGCCGACCTCGCCGAACTCGTTGACGATCACGGCATAGCGCCTGCCGTGCGTCTCGGTGAGAACCCGGTTGAGAAGCGTGGTCTTGCCGGCGCCGAGATAGCCGGTCAGCACGGTCACGGGGATCTGGGACGTTGCGGGCATGGCGGATCTCTGATGAAGGGGGGCGATCAGGAGGCGCGCGGCACCCCGCCCTCCACTCGTTTGGGGCGAAGCTCAATGCCATCGACGTTAGCCAGGATGATATAACATATCAATCCATAACCCTGGAATGCGCACCCCGATCCTCCGAAGGTGTCGATTCCACCACCCCCGGCGCGACAATGGCTGCGGGTGATCGTCCCGCGACCCGTCCCGATCAGGAGGCAGTACCGTGAAGCTCTACTACTCGCCCAACCTCAACCCGCGCGTCGCCGTGGCGGTGGCCAAGTATCTCGGCTCGCCGGTCGAATTCGTCCGCGCCAGCCCGATGGACCCGCGTTATCGCGAGCAGTTCCGGCCGATCAACCCGAACACCCGCGTCCCCATCCTGGTCGAGGAGGGGCGTGCCCCGCTGTGGGAGACCGACGCGATCGCCTTCCGCCTTTCGGCCCTGGCCGGTGGCGACTTCTGGCCGACCGACGAGCGTATGGTCGAGATCCTGCGCTGGGTGAGCTGGAGCACCCATCACTTCACCCGGGCGGCCGACGTCTTCTATTTCCTGAACCTGATCCGCCCGCAGTTCCTGTCGCGGCCGGAGAACCAGAAGGCGCTGGAGGAGGCGGCCGACGACCTTCGCGTCTTCGGCCCGGTGCTGGACGAGGTCCTGGCCGGCCGCACCTGGCTGGTCGGCGACCATCCGACCTACGCCGATTTCCGGGTGGCGACCGCCCTGCCCTTCGCCGAGCGCGCCGGCATCCCGGTGACGCACCATGCCAACATCATGCGCTGGCACGACCGGCTGAACCGGATCGACGCCTGGCGCGACCCCTTCGCCGGGCTGGAGGCCTGATCCCGCCGGGTCAGGAACCGGCATCGCCGCGCCCGCATTGTCGTCGGTAAAGGCCGCACCGCCATGGCGGCAGCGGCCCCCCGACACAATCCGGAGACAGGCGATGCAAGCAGACCGCCAGCCCGTCAGCCTGCCCGACGTCAAGCGCCGCGCCTTCCTGGGCATGACAGCCACCGCCGCCGCCTTCCCCCTCGCCGGCCCTGGCCCGGCGCGGGCCGAGACCGCAGGGCGCCCGGCCGCGCGGGAGGCCGGCCGCCTCATACCGGTGACGCTCAGGATCAACGGCCAGGACCACAGCCTGGCCCTCGACGGCCGGACCACGCTGCTCGACGCGCTGCGCGAGCCTATCGGTCTGACCGGCACGAAGAAGGGCTGCGACCACGGGCAGTGCGGCGCCTGCACCGTGCTGCTGGACGGACGGCGCGTGCTGTCCTGCTTCGTCCTGGCGGTGATGGCCGAGGGCCACGAGGTCACCACCATCGAAGGCCTGGCGCAGCCGGACGGGACGCTGCATCCGATGCAGCAGGCCTTCATCGACCACGACGCCTTCCAATGCGGCTACTGTACGCCCGGGCAGATCATGTCGGCCGTCGCCTGCGTCGCGGAGGGCCATGCCGGCAGCGAGGCCGAGATCCGCGAATATATGAGCGGCAATCTGTGCCGCTGCGCCGCCTATCCGAACATCGTCGCCGCCATCCTCCAGGCCAAGCCGCAGATGGAGGGCTGAGATGCGCCCCTTCGCCTACGACCACCCCGGAACGCTGCAGGAGGCGGTCCGCGCCGCCGCGCAGGCCGAGGCTGCCCAGTTCATCGCCGGCGGCACCACGCTCCTGGACCTGATGAAGCTCGACGTGATGCGGCCGGAGCGGGTGATCGACATCACCGGCATCGGCGAGGACGCGATCGAGAGCACGGCGCAGGGCCTGCATGTGGGCGCCATGGCCCGGATGGCCGATGTCGCCGAGGACGAGGATGTCCGCCGGGACTATCCGGTGATCGCGCAGTCGCTGGACCTCGCCGCCAGCCAGCAGCTGCGCAACATGGCGACGCTCGGCGGCAACCTGCTGCAGCGCACCCGCTGCCCCTATTTCCGCGACACCGCCTGGGCCGAATGCAACAAGCGCGTCCCCGGATCCGGCTGCGCCGCGATCATGGGCGTCAACCGCCAGCATGCGGTGCTGGGCACCAGCGACGCCTGCATCGCCACTTATCCCGGCGACCTGGCGCAGGCACTGATCGCGCTCGACGCCACGCTCGACATCGTCGGGCCGGACGGCGCCCGCACCATGCAGGTGGCGGAGCTGCACCGCCTGCCGGACGGGGAGCCGCATCGCGAGACCCGGCTGGCCGCCGGCGAGATCATCACTGCGATCGATGTGCCCGGCGGGCCTTGGACCCGGCGGTCGCTGTACCTGAAGATCCGCGACCGCGAGTCCTTCGCCTTCGCCCTCGCTTCCGCCGCGGTCGCTCTCGACATCGCCGACGGGGCGGTGCGCGAAGCGCGCATCGCGCTCGGCGGGGTGGCGACGGTGCCGTGGCGGGCCCGCGCCGCCGAGGCCGCGTTGAAGGGCAAGCCGCTCGACGAGGATGCGGCCGAGGCGGCGGCGGAGGCGGCCTTCGCCTCGGCCCGGCCGCAGCGGGATAACGCGTTCAAGGTCGATCTCGGGCGCCGCACCCTGGTGCGCGCGCTGCTGCAGGCCGCAAGGATGGAGGCGTGACATGGTGAGAGCCGCCCCCGAGCCCGGCCCCAATATGGGCCGCCCCGAGCCGCGCATCGACGGGCGCCGCAAGGTGACCGGCGAGGCCCGCTACCCGTCCGATGCCCCGATCCAGAACCCGGCTTATGCCGTGCTGGTGACCAGCGCGGTGGCGAAGGGCGAGATCGCCGGCATCGAGCTGAAGGAGGCGAAGGCGGTGCCCGGCGTGCTCGACATCATGACCTATCGCGACGCCCACGACCAGGTCGCGCCGATGAAGCATTTCGCCACCGGCGGCTATGCCTCGACCACGATCCGGCCGCTCGACAGCGCCCGGATCTGGCATGACGGCCAGATCGTGGCCGTGGTCACCGCCGAGACCTTCGAGGCGGCGCAGGACGCCGCGCACCGGGTCAAGCTGCGCTACCGCGCCGATCCTGCGCCGAGCTGGGGCTTCGACGCGCCGGGCGTCGACACGGTCGATGCCGCCGCGGCCAGCCAGACCCATGAGGACCCGGCGATCGGCGACCCGGATGCCGCGGCCAAGAATGCCGCCGCGACGGTCGACGCCGAATACCGGACGCCGACCCAGCACCACAATCCGATCGAGCTGTTCACCACCACCTGCGTCTGGGACGGGGTGCGGCTGACCATCCACGAGCCGAGCCAGATCGTCTACGGGCTGAAGCACGGGGTGGCGCAGCAGCTGGGCCTCGACCCCGGGCATGTCCAGGTGGTCAGCCCCTTCGTCGGCGGCGCCTTCGGGTCGAAAGCCTCGGTGACGCCGCGCACTGCCCTGGCCGCGATCGCCGCCCGCCGCGTCGGCCGGCCGGTGAAGCTGGTGACCAGCCGGACCCAGGGCTTCACCACCACCACCTACCGGGCCGAGACCCGGCACCGGGTCAAGCTCGCGGCCGGCGAGGACGGCCGGCTGGTGGCGCTGAGCCACGAGGGCTGGGAGGTCACCTCCCGGCCGGATTCCTACATGGTCGCCGGCACCGACACGACGACCCGGATGTATGCCGCGCCGAACGTCGCCTCGAAGGTCCATCTCGTCCATGCCGACCGCAGCACGCCCGGCTTCATGCGGGCCCCGGCCGAGGTGCCCTACATGTTCGCGCTGGAGAGCGCGATGGACGAGCTGGCGGTGCAGCTGGGCATGGATCCGGTGGAGCTGCGGCGCGTCAATGACACGGTGGCCGAGCCGATCAGGAACGTGCCCTACAGCAGCCGGTCGCTGATGCCCTGCTACGACACCGCCGCCGCGGCTTTCGGCTGGGCCCGGCGCGACCCGCGGCCGGGGTCGATGCGCGACGGCGACTGGCTGCTCGGCTGGGGCTGCGCCACCGCCTGCTACCCCAGCATGATCGCCGCCGCCTCCACCCGGGTGCGGCTGCTCGGCGACGGCCGGGTCCAGGTGGCGACCGCGGCCCATGACCTCGGCACCGGCGCCTATACGGTCATCGGCCAGGCGGCGGCGGAGCGCCTGGGCCTGCCGCTCGACCGGGTCGAGGTGTCGCTGGGCGACACCTCGCTGCCGCCTGCCCCGGTCGCTGGTGGTTCGAACATGACCGCGAGCGTCTGCACGGCGGTGATCAAGGCCTGTGACGCGATCCGCAAGACCCTGTTCCGCGCCAAGGCGGGGCGGGACAACGACCTGTCCGGCTACGACCTGCGCGACGGCCGGCTGATCGGCCCGGACGGACAGGCCGAGGAGCTGCAGGCCGCGTTCGGGCGGACCGGCGCCGGGGCAATTGAGGAATACGCGGAGTCCGTGCCGCACGGCCTGCCGTCCGGCGCGATCGACAAGCTGTACCGCGGCGCGACGGCGCTGGCCGGCGGGCCGAGAGGCGAGGATTTCATCCGCTACGCCTTCGGGGCAGAGTTCGTCGAGGTGCGGATCCATGCCCGCACCCGCGAGATCCGAGTGCCGCGCATGGTCGGCGCCTTCGCCGCCGGGCGGATCATGAATCCGCGCACCGCGCGCAGCCAGCTGATGGGCGGGATGATCTGGGGCATCGGATCGGCTTTGCACGAGAAGACCGAGATCGACCAGCGCACCGCGCGCTACGTCAACACCGACATCGCCGAGTATCTGATCCCGGTGAACGCCGATATCGGCGAGGTCGAGGTGATCCTGGTGCCGGAGGAGGACAACAAGGTCAACCCGGCCGGGATCAAGGGGATCGGCGAGCTGGGCAATGTCGGCACCGCGGCCGCCATCGCCAACGCCGTCTACCACGCGACCGGGAAGCGGCTGAGGACGCTGCCGATCCGCATCGAGGACCTGCTCGAGGCCTAGGCGGCCCCGGAACCCGAGCTGCCGTCGCGCCGTATCCCTTGATGGGCGCCGACGGCATCGCGGGCCGCCGGGCCTCCTGGAACCGGCGAAACGGGAGAAGAGACGATGGCGAGAAGCGCACAGCGCGTCGCTGCCAATCACCGCCCGCGGACCAGCCAGCCCTGGCTGCACCAGCACGGCGGCGAGATCCAGGCGTTCGGCACGGTCCGGCAGCTGCCGCTCGGGCTATCGCAGGAGGCGCGCCTCTATTCCTGCCAGCGCCTCAACCAGCTGCTGGCGGATTCGCAGATCCTGCATGCCCTCTACAAGAAGCATCACTGGCTGATGCGCGGCGCGACCTTCTACCAGCTGCATCTCCTGCTCGACAAACATGCCGGGGAGCAGTTGGCCCTCATCGACCAGGTCGCGGAGCGGGTCCAGACCCTGGGCGGTATAGCCGTCGGCGACCCGCGGCACGTGGCGGAGATCACCCGCATCCCCCGCGCGCCCGATGGCTGCGAGGAGGTCCCGGCGATGCTGTCCCGCCTGCTCGAGGCGCATGAGCTGATCCTGATCGACGCGCATGACGCGGCCACCAGGACGGCCGAGATGGGCGACGACGGCACCAACGACCTCATCATCTCCGACCTGATCCGCACCGGGGAGCTGCAGGCCTGGTTCCTGGCCGAACATCTGGTCGACACCCCGCTGGTGCGCGGCTGACCGCCGGCCGGGGAAGCGTCCGCGGCGCACGCGGACGCGCGCAGGCCCCTCCACCCTCCGGCAGGGAGGGGAAGGCTGCGTCGGCATCGGCTCGTAGGTCGGGTTCGTGGCACGCGAACCCGCTTCCCAATCCGCACCCCTGACGCTTGACCTCGCCGCGATTCTGCCGCACACTTCCAAAACGTTTTGGGAGACGCGTCTAACGAAACCAAAACGTTTTGATCAAAAGACAGACAGGACAGGGAGGCCTGCGCTGTGGCGGTGACGCGGCAAATCCGGCTGAAGGAGCTGGCGTTGAAGCTCGGCCTGTCGCCGACCACCGTGTCGCGGGCGCTGGCCGGCTATTCCGACGTCAGTGCCGAGACCCGCCGCCGGGTCGAGGAGGCCGCCCGGACCCACGGCTATGTCGCCAGCCGCATCGGCCGGATGCTGGTCTCGGGCCGGACCAACTTCGTCGCCGTGCTGCTGCCGATCAGCGCCCCCAACTTCATGGACGATTTCCTGGGCCAGTTCCTGTCCGGCGTCGCCGACGGGCTGGCCCGGCGCGGCCGCGACCTGTTCCTGGCGGCGGTCCCGCGGGGCCAGGACGACATGGCCGTGCTGCGGCACGTGGTCGACGGCGGCCATATCGACGCCGTGGTCATCAACCGCGTCACCCGCGACGACCCGCGCGTGCGCTTCCTGATCGAGCGCCGCTTCCCCTTCGTCGCCCATGGCCGGCTGATCGATCCCCCATCCGCCTATCCCTGGTTCGACACCGACGGCGAGGCCGCCTTCGCCGGACTGGTCCACCGCCTGCATGCGCTCGGCCACCGGGAGTTCGCGCTGCTGGCGCCGAGCGAGCCCTACAGCTATGCCCATTTCCGGCGGCGCGGCTTCGAGAGCGCCTTGGCCGAACACGGCATCCGCCTGGCGCCCGACCGGCTGCCGGCGGTGCCGGTCGCCGACAAGGCCGCCGCCATCGCCGCGGCCCGGCGCCTGTTCACCCTGGACCCGGGGCCGACCGCGATCGTCGGCATGACCGACCGGCTGGCGCTGGCGGTGATGGAGGCGGCGCAGGAGGCGGGCTTGCGCATTCCCGAGGACCTGTCGGTCGTCGGCTTCGACGACGTGCCGATCGCGGCCTATGCTCGGCCGCCGCTGTCGACCTTCGACCAGGACATCGAGCGCAGCGCCGCGGTCATCGCCGACATGGTGGTGGACGCCATCGAGAACGGACCGGACGGCGTGGAGCCGCGCCTGGCCGAGGTGAAGTTCGTCGACCGGGCCAGCCACGGCCCGGCCCCGACCCTGCGGAAACGCGCCCGACCGACACGAACAGGGGCGGCGTAAACAGGCCGGCGCCGTGGGTGCCGGCCGCAGACAAGAGGGAGGACACGGGATGACCATCAGGACGACAGCCGCCGCGCTCGCGGCCGGGGTTCTCGCCGTCGGGCTGGCCGGCGCCGCCGGCGCCCAGGAGATCCTCTTCTGGTCGACCCAGGCGACGCCGGTCGAGGAATCGCAGGCGATGCGCGAGGCCGTGCTGGCCGGTTTTGGCAAGCCGGTGACCTATTCGGCGCAGGAGCCGGGGCCGTTCATGACCCGCATCCAGGCCGAGCTGAAGGCCGGCTCCGGCGCCATCACCGTGATCGGCGGGCTGCACGGCGAATTCGCCAACATCCCGGACGGCCTGGTCGACCTCTCCGGCATCGTGCCCGAAGGCGCGATCAATGCGCGCTATCTCGACCTCGGCAAGCTCGGCACCGGCGAGCAGAAATACCTGCCCTGGATGCAGGCGACCTATGTGATGGCCGCCAACAAGCAGGCGCTGCAGTACCTGCCGCAGGGCGCCGACATCAACGCCCTGACCTACGAACAGCTGGCCGCCTGGGGCAAGGCGATGGCCGAGGCCACCAGGTCGCCCAAGATCGGATTCCCGGCCGGGCCGAAGGGGCTGATGCACCGCTTCTTCCAGGGCTATCTGTACCCGTCCTACACCGGCTCCCCGGTCGTGAAGTTCAAATCGCCCGAGGCCGAGAAGATGTGGACGGCCTTCCGGGATCTCTGGAGTTACGTCACCCCGGCCTCCACCGGCTACGCCTTCATGCAGGAGCCGCTGCTGACCGGCGAGGTCTGGGTGGCCTGGGACCATGTCGCCCGGCTGAAGGACGCGCTGAACCAGAAGCCGGATGATTTCGTGGTCTTCCCGGTGCCCGCCGGCCCGGCCGGCCGCGCCCATATGCCAGTCCTGACCGGCATCGGCATCCCGAAGACGACCAATGCGCTGGAGGACGCCAAGGCCCTGGTTGCGTATATGGAGAAGCCGGAGAGCCAGATCGCGATGATGAAGGCGACCGGCTTCTTCCCCGTCGTCGAGGTCCAGTTGCCGGCCGACGTGCCGAACAGCATCAAGATGCTGCAGCCGGTGGTCGCAGCGCAGAGCGCGGCGAAGGATTCCCTGCCGGTGCTGCTGCCGATGGGCCTGGGCGATGCGGGCGGGCGCTACAACAAGGCGTTCAGCGACACCTTCCAGCGCATCGTCCTGTCCGGCCAGGATATCCGAGAGGTGCTGGACCAGCAGGCGCAGGCGCTGCAGGCGATCTTCGACGACAAGGGCGCACCCTGCTGGGCCCCGGATCCGGTGAGCGACGGGCCGTGCAAGGTGCAATGATGCTGTCCTCTCACCGTCATTGCGAGGAGGCGAAGCCGACGAAGCAATCCATCGTCCCGCACGAGCTGCTGCATGGATTGCTTCGCTACGCTCGCAATGACGGTTTGGGATTCCGAAAAGCCGCTGCCGCGCCTGACCGACGGAGCCCGCCATGAGCGATGCCCGCGTCCTGCCCTATATCCTGCTGGCCCCGGCCGCCATCTTCCTGGTCGCCTTCTTCCTGGTGCCCTTCGGCCAGGTGGCGGTCGAGGCCTTCACCCAGTACGGCCAACTGTCCTTCGGCAATTTCCGGTCGATCGCCAGCGACTGGAAGTTCTGGCCGGCGGTGCGCAACACCTTCGTGCTGACCCTCATCCTGGTGCCGCTGCAGATCGCCCTGGCGCTGGCGATGGCCAGCCTGGTGATGGCGCTGAAGAGCGGCCGCGACGTGGCGCTCTACATCTTCACCATCCCGCTCGGCATCTCCGACCTCGCCGCCGGGCTGATCTGGCTCGCCATCCTGGAGCAGAACGGCTTCCTCAACAGCGTCCTCTACTATGTCGGGCTCTTGCCCGGCCCGAAGCTGCTGCTGAGCTATCAGAGCATCGTCGCGCTGTTCGTCGCCATCATCATCGCCGAGCTGTGGCGGGCGACCGCCATCGTGCTGGTCATCCTGGTCGCCGGAATGAGCCTGATCCCGAAGGAATACTACGAGGCGGCGGAGGTGTTCGGCGCCAGCCCGTGGAAGCGCTTCGTCCGGATCACCCTGCCGCTGCTGCGGCCCAGCCTGCAGACCGCGCTGATCCTGCGCACCATCCTGGCCTTCGAGGTCTTCGCCATCGTCATGGTGCTGGCCGGCAACAACCTGCCGATCCTGATGGGCGAGACCTTCAACTGGCAGTTCGCGCTGCAGGACCGCGAGGGTGCGGCGGCCTACGCCATGGTGATCCTCGGCATCTCGATCGCCTTCACCCTCTTCTTCCTGTGGGCGCTGGGCGAGAGGAAGGAGGCCGCCCGATGACCGCGACCACGCCCGACACCGTCGCCGTCCCCGCCGCGCCGGCCGCCGTGCCCGGCCGCTGGGGGATCCGGATCTCGACCCTCGTGCTCTGCCTCTGGGTGCTCGTCCCGCTCTATCTCCTCGCGGTCAACGCCTTCAATTCGCGCGCGGCGGTCACCGGCTGGCCGAAGGCCTTCGTCCCGACCTTCGATGTCGACAGCCTGTCCTTCTTCTGGAACTACGCCGGCGTCGCCCGGGCGCTGCTGAACTCGGTGCTCGTCGCCGGGCTGACCATGCTGCTGTCGATCGGCATCGGCGCCCCGGCCGGCTACGCCCTGGCGCGCTTCCGCTTCCGCGGCAAGGGCAGCTTCCGCCTGCTGGTGCTGATGACCCGGGCCTTCCCGCTGCCGCTGCTGGCCCTGCCGCTGGCGGTGTTCTACATCCGCACCGGGCTCGACGACACGATCTGGGGCCTGGCCCTGATCCACACGGTGCTGGCGCTGCCCTTCGCCATCCTGATCACCTACTCCCTGTTCATGAGCATCCCGGTGGAGCTGGAGGAGGCCGCCTGGACGCTCGGCTGCACGAGGGTCCAGGCCTTCCTCAAGATCGTGGTGCCGCTGGCCCTGCCGGGCATCGCGGCATCCGGCGTCTTCGCCTTCGTCACCTCCTGGAACGAGGTGTTCGCGGCCTCGGTGCTGACCATCCAGAACCAGACCCTTACCGCTTTCCTGCTGACCAGCCTGGACGTCTCGCCACTGCCCCTGAAATTCGCGGGGGCGCTGGTGCTGGTGCTGCCGGCGCTGGTCTTCCTGTTCCTCGTCCGCAAGTACCTGTTCTCCCTCTGGGGCATCGCCAACCGCTGACCGGAGATCCCGATATGGCAGACATCGACATCAAGGGCGTCGAGAAGCGGTTCGGCAGCTACACCGCGCTGCACGCCATCGACCTCACCATCCGCGACCAGGAGTTCCTGGTGCTACTCGGCGCGTCCGGCTGCGGGAAGACGACGCTCCTGCGCATCATCGCCGGCCTCGAGACCGCGACCAGCGGCGAGGTGCGGATCGGCGGCCGGCGGGTCGACGGCCTGGCGCCGCGCGACCGCGGCATCGCCATGGTGTTCCAGAACTACGCCGTGTTCCCGCATATGACGGTGTTCGAGAACATCGCCTTCGGCCTGCGCATGAAGAAGATGCCGGAGGCGGATGTCGCCCGGAAGGTCAGGCGCGCGGCCGAGCTGATGCACATCGAACAGCTGCTGCAGCGCTATTCCGGCCAGCTTTCGGGCGGGCAGCGGCAGCGCGTCGCCGTGGCCCGGGCGCTGGCGGTCGAGCCCGCCGTGCTGCTGATGGACGAGCCGCTGTCCAATCTCGACGCCTTGCTCCGCCTCGAGATGCGGGCCGAGCTGAAGGGCGTGCTGCAGGAGAGCAAGACCACGACCATCTACGTGACCCACGACCAGGTGGAGGCGATGAGCCTGGCCGACCGCATCGCGGTCATGAACCAGGGGCGTATCGTCCAGGCGGCCCCAGCGACCGAGGTCTATGCCGATCCGGCGGACCGCTTCGTCGGCAGCTTCATCGGCAACCCGCCGATGAACTTCCTGCCCGCCGAGCCGAACGGCGCCGGCATCAAGGTCGCCGGCCTGACGCTCGAGCCGCCCAAGACCCCGGCCGGCCGCATCGAGTTCGGCATCCGCCCCGAGGATGTCGAGATCCGCGCCGACGGACTGTCCGGCGCCGTCCGCGTGGTCGAGCCGCTGGGCCCGCACAAGCTGCTGACCCTCGACGTCGGCGGCCATCGCTTCCGCGCCGTGGTCGACAACGAGCACGCGGTCGAGCCCGGCCAGCCGATCAGCCTGCGGCCGAAGCCCGGCCGCGTGCGCTGGTTCGACGCCGAGACCGGCCACGCCATCCAGTGAATCTTCTCCCCTCCCACCGGAGCCTCCCGTGACCGCCTTCGACGACCACACCGCCTTCGCGCGCGCGGCGACCGTCCTGTCCGAGAATGATCGCGGCAGCTACACCGTGCCGACCAAGGGCCTGTACCCGTTCCAGTGGAACTGGGATTCCTGCCTGACCGCGCTGGGCCAGCGGCATATCGACGAGGGCCGCGCCTGGACCGAGATCGAGACCCTGGCCGCCCATCAATGGCCGGACGGGATGATCCCGCACATCGTCTTCCATGTTTACGACGACGGCTATTTCCCCGGCCCGGATGTCTGGAACACCGGCCGGCCGACTCCGACCTCCGGCATCACCCAGCCGCCGGTGATGGGCTTCGTGCTGCGGCGCCTCTACGAGGAGGCGAAGGACAAGGTGCTGGCCGAGGAGAAGGCGCGGGCGCTGATCGGCGCGGCCGATTCCTGGCACCGCTGGTTCTATGCCGCCCGCGACCCGCAGGGCACCGGCCTGGTCGCCATCCTGCACCCCTGGGAATCGGGCCGCGACAACTCGGTCGACTGGGACGAAGCGCTGGCGCGCGTTCCGACCGATGGGGTCGAACCCTATCAGCGCCGCGACACCAGCCATGTCGATCCCTCGCAGCGCCCGCACAAGGCGGAGTACGACCGCTATCTCTGGCTGGTGCAGCGCTTCCGCGGCCTCGGCTGGGACAATGCGAAGCTGCACGACGCCTCGCCCTTCCAGGTGGTCGACCCCGGCTTCAACGCCATCCTGATCCGCTCCGACGAGGACATCGCGGCGCTGGGCGAGGCCTTCGGGATGACAGGGCTCGCCGCCGCCGCGCGGGCCCGGGCGGCCAAGGCCCGCGCCGCCTTCGACCGGCTGTGGAGCGAGGAGCACGGCCAGTATCTCTGCCTCGACCGCACCACCGACACGCTGATCGAGAGCCGCACCGTGGGCGGGTTTCTGCCGCTGTTCGCGGGCCTCGGCACGCCCGAGCGGCAGCGGGCGCTGGCCGCCCGCATCGCCGAGTGGCGCGGCAGGACCCGCTTCGGCATCGCCAGCCACGACCCGGCCGATCCGCGCTTCGAGCCGAAGCGCTACTGGCGCGGGCCGGCCTGGCTGATCGTCAACTACCTGGTCGCCGACGGCCTCGCCCGCTGCGGCCTGGCCGAGGCCGCCGACGCCGTGCACGAGGACAGCCTGAGGCTGATCGCGGGCGGCTTTGCCGAATACTACGACCCCGTCACCGGCGAGGGGCTGGGCGGCGGCAACTTCACCTGGACCGCGGCGATGGTCGCCGAGCTGGTGCGGAAGCGGGCGAAGGCCGCCTGACCATGCCGACCGCCCTCCTGCTGCGCGGCCCGCGTGCGCTGGATTTCGAGAGCTTCGAGCACCCGCCGATCGGCCCGGAGGAGGTGCGGATCCGCACCCTCTTTTCCGGCGTCAGCGCCGGCACCGAGCTGTCGCAGTACCGCGGCTCCAACCCCTTCATGGCCAAACGCTGGGACGAGGCGAGCCGGCTGTTCCGCGCCGCCGACACGCCGAGCTGGGACTATCCCGTGCGCAACCTGGGCTATGAGGAGGCGGGCGAGATCGTCGAGGTCGGGCGCGAGGTGTCCGACCTGCGGCCGGGCCAGCGCGTCTACGGCACCTGGGGCCACCGCACCCATCATGTCGCCGCGCGGGACGCCGTGATCGGCCGGCTGCTGCCCGAGGCCGCCGACCCGCGGATCGGCATCTTCTCCCATATCGGCGCCGTGGCGCTGAACGGCGTCCACGACGCCGAGATCCGGATCGGCGATGTCGTCGTGGTCTTCGGCCTCGGCGTGCCCGGCCAGATCGTGGCGCAGGCGGCGCGCGCCTCCGGCGCCGAGGTGATCGGCGTCGACCCGGTGGCGTCACGGCGCGAGATGGCGCTGCTGCTGGGCGCTTCGGAGGTGCTCGACCCTGCCGTGGGTTCGGTTGCGGAGATCGTCAAAGAGCGGACCGGCGGGCGCGGCGCGGATGTGGCGATCGAGGTCTCCGGCGTTCCGGCCGCGCTGGCCGAGGCGATCCGGACGGTGGCCTATTCGGCCCGGGTCGTCGCGCTCGGCTTCTTCCAGGGTGAGGCGCGCGGCCTGTTCCTGGGCGAGGAGTTCCACCACAACCGGGTGCAACTGGTCTGCTCGCAGATCTCCGGCGTCGCCCCGGGCGCGAGCTATCGCTGGTCGAAGCTGCGGCTGTGGCAGACGGCGGTGCGGCTGCAGCATGAGGGCCGGCTGAACCTGCTGCCCCTGATCACGGAAGAGGTGCCGTTCCGGCAGGCGCCCGAGCTGTTCGAGCGGCTGGACCGCGGCGATCCGGACACGCTGCAGACCGTGCTGACCTTCGGAGACGAGACATGAGGCCGCTGCGGATCGGCATTCTCGGCGCCGGCGGCATCGCCGCCCGCCACGCCGCGGCGATCGCCGCCTATCCGGAGGCGGCCACCCTTGTCGCCTGCTGCGGCCGCGACCCGGACAAGGCCAGCGCCTTCGCCGCCCAGCACGGCGGCCGGGCCTATGCCGAGCGCGAGCGCATGCTGGACGAGGCGGAGCTCGACATCCTGATCGTTGCCCTGCCGCCCTTCGCCCATTCCGACGAGGTCGAGAGCGCCGCGCGGCGCGGCATCCACCTGCTGCTGGAGAAGCCGATCGCGCTGGAGGGCGACCATGCCGACCGCATGGTGGCGGCCGCCGAGGCCGCAAGCATCATGACCCAGGTCGGCTTCATGGGCCGCTTCGGCGCCGCGGTCGAGCGCTGGGCGGAGCTGGCCGCGGCCGGCGCCACCGGCCGGCCCGGCCTCTACTCCGCCCGCTTCCACTGCAACGCGCTGCACGCGCCCTGGTGGCGGGAGAAGCAAAAATCCGGCGGGCAGATGGTGGAGCAGCTGATCCACATGATCGACCTGGCGCGGTACCTTCTGGGCGACCCAGCGACGGTCTATGCCCGCACCGCGACCTTCTTCCACCGCGGCGTCGAGCGCTACGACAGCGACGACCTGAGCGCCATGCTGCTGGGCTATGACGACGGCCGCGTCGCCCTCTTGAACGCCACCAACGGCGCCGTGCCCGGCCGCTGGGAGAAGGAGATCCATCTGGTGGCCGAGCGGATGACCGGCCATTTCACCGACTGGAACACCGCGACGCTGACCCGCACCGCGGGCGAGCCGGCGGCGGAGCGCATCGCCGAGACGCGCGACGTCTTCGCCGCGCAGCTGCTGGACCTGGTCGATGCGATCCGCGGCGACCGCCCGGCCCGCACCCCGATCCGCGACGGCGCCCGGTCGCTGCACCTGGCGCTGGCGGCGCTGCGCTCGGCGGAGGAGCGGAGGGAGGTGGCGTTTTGACCAACCGTCATGGCGAGCGAAGCGTGGCCATGCAGTTCTTCAGCCGCAGTGCGTGGTGGCGACAGGCTGGATGGCCACGGCGCTGCGCGCCTCGCCATGACGTGTTTTGGTTGAAGCGATGAACCCGGACTGGCGGGACCTGTATCCCGATTTGATCTAGAGAGCAGGCCCATGCCCCCACACCGTCATGGCGAGCGAAGCGTGGCCATCCAGTCCCGCGGCCGGAACAGGCTCAACCATCCTGGATGGCCACGCCCCTTCGGGGCTCGCCATGACGGGTTAAAAATTCCTGCCATCCGCATAAGAGATCATCGTTCAAGCCCGAGGGCGGAGAAGACCTGATGCAATTCGACGCCGACGCCCTGGCCTTCCGAGGCTCCACCGTTCGCCTTTCGGAGATCGTGCCGGTCGTCGACGGCGTGGTCGTCGGAGGGATGCCGGCCATGCGGCAGGAGGCCGGGAGTTGGGCTGCCGAATGGCCGGCCGAGGGCGGCCGCTTTCGGCTGGAGATCGAGCGCCGTGACTTCGGCCGCACGCCCGGCTTTGCTTTCCGCTTCGTCCTCGACGGCCGAGCCCCTGGTCAGCTCTCCGCCCTCGGCATCGAGATCGGCCGCGTCGGGCCGGCCCGCGCCTTCCTGCGCACCGGCTATCACAGCTGGGACGGCAGCTTCTTCGTCACGTCCGAGCGCCTCGCTTCCGGAGACGAGAAGGCCCGGACCGGCTATGCCATGACCCAGCTGCTGCCGCGCGAGGGCGACGGCGGCGTGGTGATCGGCGCGCTGCGCCATGACCGGTTCCAGCACCGCTTCGGCTATCGACCGGCGGAAGACGGCTTCGCGGTCGTCATCGAGACTCTCTGGGACCACGCCCCGCACGGCGGCAACGCCGTCTCCCAATGGTTCGCGCTGTTCGAGCATGCGGAGGTGGAGGAAGGGCTGTGCGCCTGGGCCTGGATGGTGGCGGAGGCTTCGCCACTACCGCCGCGCATCTCGGAAGAGCGCATCACCGGCTGGTGCTCCTGGTACAACCTCTATGCCGCGATCACCGAGGAGAACCTCCTCGACCATCTCGAGGGCGCGCGACGGGCGAAGGCGGAGGGCCTGCCGCTGCGCGTCTTCCAGATCGACGACGGCTTCACGCCGGAGATGGGCGACTGGCTGGAGGTGAAGCCGCAATTCCCGCGCGGCATGGCGCCGCTGCTGGCCGACATCGCCGCCGCCGGCTTCGTCCCCGGCCTGTGGATCGCGCCGTTCCTGGTCGGCAACCGCAGCCGCCTCTACCGCGACCATCCCGACTGGGTGGTGCGCCAGCGCGACCGTGACGAACCGCTGGTCTATTCGAAATTTTACGGCGAGTTCCGCTGGCACAAGCGCAGCGAGGAATACCACGTCCTCGACGTCACCCACCCCGAAGCGGAAGCCTATATCCGCACGGTGTTCCGCACCTGGGCGCGAGACTGGGGCTGCCGCTACTTCAAGACCGACTTCATGAATGCGGGGTCGGACTACGGCCCCGACCGCGCGCGCTGGCACCGGGACGGGCTGACCCGGATCGAGGTCTGGATGCGGATGGCCCGGCTGATCCGCGAGGAGATCGGCGGCGCGCTGTGGCTCGGCTGCGGCTCGCCGATTTTCGCGCCCGTCGGACTGGTCGACGCCGTCCGCATCGGCCGCGACATCGGCGTGTCCTGGAGCGGCCACCAGTCGGCGGAATCGCTGCTGCGCGACCAGACCACCCGCAGCTTCGCCAACGGCATCCTGTGGCAGGCGGACCCGGACTGCATCCTGCTGCGTGACCGCTTCCACGAGCTGTCGGACACCGAGGTCGAATCCCTGGCGCTGTTCGCCGGCCTCGCCGGCGGCGTGCTGATGACCAGCGACCATCTCGGCGAGATTTCTTCCGCACGCAGGGCGTTGCTGCGCCGGCTGCTGGCCGACGGCCGGGCCCGGCCCTGCGACTTCCCGCGCCTCGGCGCCGCCGTCGGCCGGCCGGATCCGGACGGGCTCGGCGACCTGATCGTACAGCGGGTGCGCGGCCTCCCGGACGGCGACCGGGTCAGCCTGTTCAACGCCAGCGACCGGCCGTTCGAGGGTACGGTGCCGGCCTCCGTCACCGGAGGAGCCTCCCGCACCGTCTCGCTGCGCCCACACGAGACGCGGGTGCTGTAGCCTGCCCTCTTCGTCATCGCGAGGAGCGAAGCGACGCGGCGATCCAGCGACACCGCCCTCTGGATGGCCACGCCCCTTCGGGGCTCGCCATGACGGTTTAATGTGTCTGGCAGCAGCCCTCAGATCGCGTCGCGGACTCTGTTCCAGCTCTCCGCCATATGGCGGCTGAGGATCGCGGCCAGGCGGTCCGGGTCCCGGGCTTCGAGGGCGGCGATCATCTCCTCGTGATCGGCCACCGCCGCGGCCCATTTCTCCTCGCTGCCGTTGCCGATGAAGCGGATCCGCTTCAGCCGCGACTGCAGGATGCCGTGCACTGTCGCCAGCGCCGCGTTGCCGGACAGGCGCAGGATGGCGGAGTGGATGGCCTGGTTGAGCTTGAAATACTCCAGCCGCTCGCGCCGGCGGTAATGCTCCAGCATCCGGTCGTGCAGGTCGCGGACCTCGCGGATTCCGGCATCCGAGGCTTCGGCGCAGGCCAGCCGGCCGGCTTCGGCCTCCAGGAGGCCGAGCACCGCCAGCATGTCTTGCACCTCCTTGGCGGAGAAGCGCTTGACCACCGCGCCGCGGCCGGGGACCAGGTCCAAGAGCCCTTCGCTGGCGAGGTATTTCAGCGCCTCGCGCAGAGGCGTGCGGGACACGCCGAGCTGCGCCCCGAGTTGCCCTTCATGGATGCGCGCGCCGGGCGGCAGCACCCCTTCGATGATCATGTCGCGGACGCGGTTGACGATCTGGTCGTGCAGCGACGGGCGGGCGATCGGACCGCCCGGGCTGTCGGCGAACTCCACCTCGTCCTGCAGGTCCAGTCTCATCCCGTCCTCGTGCCGCGTCGTCCAGCGGCCTCAAGCATGGCGAAGAACCCGCGCCGACGCAATCTGCGCATTCTGCATGCAGAGTGCAGCATGCTTGATGTGTGCATGCATGACTGATACGGTGGCCCCAGAAGCAAGAAGATTTTGGGGAGCACCGTGGCAGCCCAGCCCGACATCCGGCCGACCGAGGCCTCCAGCCGTCCCGTCATCGCCCTGGCCATGGGCGATCCCGCCGGCATCAGCCCGGAGCTGACCGCCCGGCTGCTGGCGCTGGACGAGATCCGCGCCGCGGCCCGATTCGTGGTGTTCGGCGACCGCCGGATCCTCGATGCTGGGGCGCGGGTGGCCGACGTGGCGCTGGACCTGGAGGTGGTCACGGACGAGACGGCGCCGGGCGACCGGCCGGTGCTGGTCGACCTCGGCAACCTCGACCCGGCCGAGGTGACGCCGCGCGAGGCGACGCTGGCGGGCGGGAGGTTCGCGTCCGAGAACTTCCGCCGGGCGCTGACGCTGGCGGCGTCAGGCGGGGCCGACGCCGTGTGCTTCACGCCGTTCAACAAGCAGGCGATGCGCTATGCGTATCCCGGCTACGACGACGAGATCCGCTTCGTCGCGGACGCCATAGGCTGGTCCGGCGCCGCCCGCGAATTCAACATCCTGGACACGATCTGGAACGCGCGGGTCACCTCGCACATCCCGCTGTCGGCCGTGGCCGCGGCGATCACCGCGGACGGCATCCGGGCCGAGCTGGCGCTGACCGCCGACTGCCTGCGCGCCGCCGGGATCGACCGGCCGCGCATCGCCGTGGCCGGGCTGAACCCGCATGCCGGCGACGGCGGCAATTTCGGGCGCGAGGAGATCGAGGTGATCGGCCCGGCGGTGCGCGCCGCGGCGGCGGAGGGCCTGGACGTCCTCGGCCCCTACCCGGCCGACACCGTCTTCCTGCGGGCGCCGAAGGAAGGCTGCCACGCGGTGCTGACCATGTATCACGACCAAGGGCAGATCGCGATGAAGCTGATGGGCTTCGACCGCGGCGTCACCATGCTGGGCGGCTTCCCCTTCCCGATCTGCACCCCCGCCCACGGCACCGCCTACGACATCGCCGGACAAGGCATCGCCGATATCGGCGCCAGCCGCGCCGCGGTGCTGCTGGCCGCCCGGATGGTGGCCCGGAGACGTGCCCCGGCCGGCTGACCCGGCCCGTCAACCACAAGCAAGGGGAGGAGAACGAAGATGCTCAAGACACTGACCCTGGCGCTGGCCGCGCTGCTGCCGGTGGCGTCCGCCCAGGCCTGGGAACCCCAGAAGCCGATCGAATTCGTCGTCACCTCCGGCCCCGGCGGCGGCACCGACAACTTCGCCCGCGCCGTGCAGGCGATCATCGTCAAGCACAAGCTGGTGGACCGGCCGATCATCGTCACCAACAAGGGCGGCGGCAGCGGCGCCGAGGGCTTCGTCTACGGCAAAGGTTCCGCGGGCGACGCCCACAAGCTGGTGTTCGGCACCAACAACGAATACCTGCTGCCCTTCGTCGCCAACCTGCCCTACGCGCCGGAGGACCTGACGCCGGTGGCGGCGATGGCGATGGACGAGTTCGTGCTGTGGGTCAATGGCGAGTCGCCGTACAAGTCGGCGGCGGACCTGCTGGCCGCGGCCAAGGAGAAGCCGGGCGCGCTCAAATTCGGCGGCAGCCAGTCCAAGGATGTCGACCAGACCCTGGTCACCATGATCGGCGATGCCACCGGCACCCGCTTCACCTACATCCCGTTCAAGAGCGGCAACGAGGCCGCGGTGCAGCTGGCCGGCGGCCATATCGACGGCAACACCAACAACCCGAACGAGAATCGCGGCCAGTGGCAGGCCGGGATGGTGCGGCCGCTCTGCGTCTTCGCCACCCAGCGCCTGCCGGCTGGCCCGAAGGTGTCCGGCGATCTCGGCTGGGCCGACATTCCGCTGTGCCGCGACGAGGGCATCCCGATCGACAGCTATCAGATGCCGCGCGCCGTCTGGCTGCCCGGCGGCGTGCCGACGGAGGCGACGGCCTTCTACACCGACCTGCTGCGCAAGGTCAGCGAGACGCCGGAATGGCAGGACTACCTGACCAAGAGCTCGCAGAGCGGCCGGTTCCTGACCGGTGAGGAATGGCAGGCCTATATCCGCGCCGAGCAGGACCGGGTGCGCGCGGTCTACCAGAAGCAGGGCTGGCTCGCCGGCTGACGGAGGGCGCTTCTCCGCAAGGTGAGACTTCTCAGAACTCCCCACACCGTCATTGCGAGCGCAGCGAAGCAATCCAGGGCCGCTCGCACCGACCCCTGGATTGCTTCGTCGGCTTCGCCTCCTCGCAATGACGATGAGGGATGGGTGTTTTGAAAAGGTCTCGCAAGGAGAGAAGAACTAGGAAAGGGCACGACGGTCATGTCTGAACGTCATAGGCCTGAAGGCGGCGGCATCTCCCGCTTCGCGATGGAATGCGCGGCCGCCGCGGCCACCGGCGCGGTCGGCGCCGCGGTCACGGTCGGCGGGCTGCAGAGCGGCATCGGCTGGAACGAGGCGGGGCCCGAGCCCGGGACCTTCCCCTTCGCCGTCGGCCTGATCATCGTCGCCGGCAGCCTGGGCACCCTGGTCCAGGCTCTGCTGTCGCGTGACGGCACGGTGTTCCTGGACGGCGTGCGGTTGCGCCGGGTGGCCGCCTTCTTCGGGCCGATGGCGGCCTTCGTCGCGCTGTCCATCCCGCTCGGCCTCTACGTCGCCTCCGCCCTCTACCTGGCCGGGGTGATGGTGCTGCAGGGCGGCTATCGGCTGCGCAGCGCCGTGCCGGTCGGGCTCGGCGTCGCCATCCTGCTGTGGCTGGTGTTCGAGACCTGGTTCCAGGTGCCGCTGCTGAAGGGCCCGGTCGAGGCCTGGCTCGGCCTCGCCTGACATCCGGAGATCCCCCGTGGACAACCTCGCCCATCTCGTCGACGGCTTCGGCACGGTGCTGAGCGGCTATCATCTGATGCTGATGGTGCTGGGCGTGATGCTCGGCATCCTGGTCGGGGTGCTGCCCGGCCTGGGCGCGCCGAACGGCGTGTCGCTGCTGCTGCCGCTGACCTTCGCCATGGACCCGGTCTCGGCCATCATCCTGCTGAGCTGCATGTACTGGGGCGCGCTGTTCGGCGGGTCGACCACCTCGATCCTGTTCAACATCCCGGGCGAGCCGTCCTCGGTCGCCACCACCTTCGACGGCTACCCGATGGCCCGGGCGGGCCAGGCGGCGCGGGCGCTGACCCTGGCCTTCCTGTCGGCCGGGATCGGCGCCCTGGCCGGGGTGGTGGTCATCACCCTGCTGTCCGGCTGGGTGGCGAAGTTCGCGCTGCGCTTCAGCTCGCCGGAATTCTTCGCCGTCTACTTCCTGGCCTTCGCCTCCTTCGTCGGCATGGGCAGCGGCTCGCCGGTGAAGACCATCGTGTCGATGATGCTGGGCTTCGCTTTCGCCACGGTCGGGATGGACACCGTCTCCGGCAACCTGCGGCTGACCTTCGGCCTGGCCGACCTGATCAAGGGCATCAGCTTCCTGGTCGCGGTGATCGGGCTGTTCGGCATCGGCGAGCTGATCCTCACCATGGAGGAAGGGCTGCGCTTCGACGGCATCCGCGCCCGGGTCGGACTGCGCGACGTCGGCCGCGCTATGCGCGAGTTGCCGCGGCAATGGCTGGCGCTGCTGCGCAGCGTGCTGGTCGGCTGCTGGATGGGCATCACCCCCGGCGGGCCGACCGCCGCCAGCTTCATGAGCTACGGCCTGGCCCGGCGCTTCGCCCGCCGCAAGGAGGGCTTCGGCAAGGGCGACCCGGCCGGCATCGTCTCGCCCGAGGCCGCGGACCATTCCGCCGGCACCTGCGCCATCCTACCGATGCTGGCGCTCGGCGTGCCCGGATCGGCCACCGCCGCGGTGATGATGGGCGGGCTGATGATCTGGGGCCTGACGCCCGGCCCGATGCTGTTCATCGACCAGCCGGATTTCGTCTGGGGCCTGATCGCCAGCATGTATCTGGGCAATGTCGTCGCCGTCGCCCTGGTGCTGGCGACCGTGCCGGTGTTCAGCGCCATCCTGCGCATCCCCTTCGCCGTGATCGGGCCGGTGATCGTGGTGGTGTGCTTCGCCGGCGCCTACACCGTCGCCAACTCGCCCTTCGACATGGGGCTGGTGCTGGCCTTCGGCATCGCCGGCTACGTCTTCAAGCGGCTGGACTACCCGATCGCCCCCCTGGTGCTCGCCATGGTGCTGGGCGACAAGGCGGAGGACGCGTTCCGCCAGTCGATGATCATGTCGGGCGGCGACCTGTCGGTGTTCTGGTCGAACGCCCTGGTCGGCAGCATCACCACGCTGGGCCTCGTCATGCTGGCCTGGCCGCTGATCGGCCGTGCCCTCGGCGCGGCGCGGCCGGGCCGACTGTTCCGCATTCGCACGAACTGAGAACCGCCTCGGGAGGACGCGATGGCGCAGATCGGGATCACGGCAGAGCGGGCCGAGGCGCCGACATCGGTGCGCTGGAAGGTGTTCGGCTTCGTCGCGGTGCTGACGGTGATCAACCTGGCCGACCGCACCTCGCTGTCGGTCGGCATGCCGGCGATCGCGCAGGAGCTGGAGCTGTCGCCCGCCATGCAGGGCGTGCTGCTGAGCGCCTTCTTCTGGAGCTACGCGCTGCTGCAGATCCCCGGCGGCTGGCTGATCGACCGGATGGGGCCCAGCCGCATCATCGCCGGGTCGACCCTGCTGTGGGGCGTGTTCCAGACCGCGGCGATGTTCGCGGTGAACGGCTTCACCCTGCTGCTGACCCGGATCGGCCTCGGCGTGTCGGAGGCGCCGCTGTTCCCGGCCGGCGGCAAGCTGAACGCGCTGTGGCTGGCGCCGCAGGAGCGGGCGCGCGGCGCGGTGATCATGGACAGCGGCAGCTATCTCGGCGCCGCGCTGGGCGGGGCCGCCATCGCTTGGCTGATCTACGCGCTCGACTCCTGGCGCCTGGCCTTCGGCATCGCCGGCATCGTCACCATCGCGCTGGGCGTCGCCGCCTGGCGCCTGCTGCGCGACGACCCGGCCGCGCATCCCGGCGTCAACGCCGCCGAGCTGGCGCATATCCGCGCCCCGGCGCCGCAGGAGGCGGCGGAGAAGGGCCGGACCGGCGACGCGGTCGCCGCCCGGGTCGTGGCGCCGATGATGCTGGGCCGCTTCGGCTGGGCGATGATGAATTTCGGCCTCCTGACCTGGGGCCCGAGCTACCTGGCCCAGGCGCGCGGGCTGGACCTGAAGGCGATGGGCGCCGCCACCTTCCTGATCTTCGGCGCCGGCTTCCTGGGCGCCCTGACCGCCGGCTTCCTGGCCGATGCGCTGCAGAAGCGCGGGCTGCGGCGCGGCATCGCCCTGAAGCTGCTGCTGACCATCTCCGGCCTCGGCACCCTGGCCGGCTTCCTGCTGCTGCCGCATGTCGCCGAGGCGGGGACGGCCGTGGCCCTTCTGGCCGCGACCGACTTCCTGCTGTGCTTCGGCAGCCTGTACTGGAGCCTGCCGGCCATGCTGGCGCCACCGGGCAGGGAGGGCACGGTCGGCGGCTTCATGAACTGCGCCGGCAGCGTCGGCGGCATCGTGGTGCCGATCGCCGCCGGGCTGATCCTGCAGGCCACCGGCGCCTATGCCGCGGTGCTGACCTTCTTCGCCGGCTGCGCCGCGACCTATGTGGTCGGCACGCTGGCCATCCCCTTCGCCCGTCGCGGAGCCGCCCGATGACCGAACCGACGCTGTGGACCGGACCGATCGTCGACGCCCACCAGCATTTCTGGGTCCCGGAGGACGGCCACCATCCCTGGCTTCGGCCGGAGGCGCTGATCCCCTTCCGCTACGGCGACTACATGCCGATCAAGCGGCGCTATCTGCCCGAGGACTATGCCGAGGACGCGCGCGGCCACGACATCCGCGCCACCGTCTACATGGAGGCCGAATGGGACCCCGCCGACCCGGTCGGCGAGACCCGCTGGGTGTCGGATCTCGCGGCGCGGACCGGCCGGCCCAACGCCATCATCGCCCAGGGCTGGCTGGACCGGGCGGACTGGCCCGAGGTGCTGCACGCTCAGGCCGCCTTCCCGCTGGTGCGCAGCGTGCGCCACAAGCCGGGCGGGCCGGCGCGGCCGGGCGAGGCGGGGCGCAGCCTGATGGCGGACGAAGGCTGGCGCACCGGCTATGCCCTGCTGGAGGGCGCCGGGCTGCATTTCGACCTGCAGGCCGCCTGGTGGGTGCTGCACGAGGCGGAGGCGCTGGCGCGCGACTTCCCGCGGACGCTGATCGTGCTGAACCACACCGGCCTGCCCGCCGACCGCAGCGAGGAGGGGCTGCGCGGCTGGCACCGGACCATGGCCCGGCTGGCGGAATGGCCGAACGTCGCGGTCAAGATTTCCGGCCTCGGCCGGCCGGGCCAGCCCTGGACCGTCGAGGCCAATGGCTGGATCGTGCGCGAGACGGTGGCGATGTTCGGCCCCGACCGAGCGATGGTCGCCAGCAACTTCCCGGTCGACAGCCTGTGCGGCAGCTTCGACGACATCTTCACCGGCTTCAAACGGATCCTGGCGCCGCTGCCGCCGGCGGACCAGGCGAAGCTGTTCCACGGCACGGCCACTTCGGTGTACCGGCCGGCCTGACCTCAAATCGCTGACGCGATCTCGTGATAAGCTGGTCCGACATCGAACGCCGATCGGCAATGCTCGAAAGACGGGGGAGCGACAGCGACCATGAAGAACGCAACGGCGATCAAGAGGAAGAGCGGCGCGACGGAGGAAACAGGGGGAGAGTCTCCCTCCCGGCTGATCGACGCGAGGATCGCGGAGCTGGGTGACTGGCGGGGCCGGACGCTCGCCCGGATCCGGGATCTCATCCGGCAGGCCGACCCCGAGGTGGTCGAGGAGTGGAAGTGGAGAGGGGTTCCGGTGTGGTCGCATGGCGGCATCATCTGCACCGGCGAGACCTACAAGGCCGTCGTGAAGATGACCTTCGCCAAGGGCGCCTCGCTGGAGGACCCCTCGGGCCTTTTCAACTCCAGCCTCGAAGGCAACATCAGGCGTGCCATCGACATCCGCGAGGGGGAGACGATCAACGAAGCCGCCCTCAAGGACCTCATCCGCGCGGCCGTCGCGCTGAACCTCAAGGGGAAGAAGGGCAAGAGCCCCGCGGCGGAGGCGAAGCCCGCCCTCCTCTCCGGCGGCAACCCCCAGATCGCCAAGGGCTACGGCGACGCCCCCGTGCAGGCCTATATCGCGGCCATGCCGGACTGGAAAAGCGACATCGGGCGCCGCCTCGACGCGCTCATCGTCCGCACCGTCCCCGACGTGCGCAAGGCCGTGAAGTGGAACTCGCCCTTCTACGGCCTCGAGGGCCAGGGCTGGTTCCTCAGCTTCCATTGCTTCACGAAGTACATCAAGGTGACCTTCTTCCGCGGCACCTCGCTGCGCCCCGTCCCGCCCGGCGAGTCCAAGCACAAGGAGGTGCGCTATCTCGACATCCGCGAGGGCGAGCTCGACGAGGCCCAGGTCGCCGCCTGGGTGAAGCAGGCGAGCCAGTTGCCCGGCGAAAACCTCTGAAACCTATGAGGCCGTCGACGATGGTCCCGGCGGCCGCCAGAAACCGTCATGGACCCGGGCGGATTCCGCCTCCAGCAGCGGGCCGACCACCTCGACCCGCCGCTGGCCAGCGGCCAGGACCTCGCGGCAGGGCAGGTCCATGGTCAGGTTCTCCGGATCGGGGCCGATCAGCGCGTTGAGCGCCCGCTCGCCGAGGCCGTGGACCACCCGGCCGACCCCGGCCCAGTAGGCCGCGCCGGCGCACATGGCGCAGGGCTCCGCGCTGGAATACAGGGTGCAGGCGGCGAGGAAGGCGGCGTCATAGGTCATCGACGCTTCGGTCATCAGGTTGCGCTCGGCGTGGCCGGTGCGGTCGCCGCGCGTGCCGCAGGTGTTCATCGCCTCCAGCAAGATGTTGCCGTCGGCATCGGCCAGCAGCGCGCCGAAGGGATGGTCGCCGCGCGCCCGCGCCTCTTCGGCCAGCTGGATCGTCCGGCGCAGCAGCTCGATGTCGCGGTCCGGGGTGATCGCCATGCCCCCCTCCTCTCCTCTGCCCCCACAGTCCTAGCCGGCCCCAGGCGTTGCCACAAGGATCGGGATGAGCAGTCTTCGGGCAAGCGCGGATCTGACCATTGTTTGGGCAGGTTGCCCGAATCCGGATCGCCCCTCGCCTGCAGGAGCACGGGAACCATCGCCGTTTCGCCAGTCTCCGGACTGGCACGCCTCCTGCATGGTTGCGGGTGACGAGTAGAAGCGGTCAGGGCCGAGGCCCGGGACATTGCTCGGCAGGATCGACGCTTGGGGCGATGCCATGCCGACTTCTCCGTTCAGCGACACGACAGGCGCAGCAGCCGGCCGATGCGAGATCGGGCGGACAGGACCACGTCTGCGCCGCAAACCAAGGGGGCTTTCCGTGCACGGAACACTCGCGAGGCTGCTCGGCGGGGTCTTCGCCCTGGCCGTCGCCATCCCGGCCGCGCAGGCGGCGGACAAGGTCGTCTACCAGCTCGACTGGCTGCCGGGCGGCGACAAGGCGCCGATCTATGTCTGCGTGCAGAAGGGTTTCTGCGCCGAGGCGGGGCTGGACGTCACGATCGAGAGCGGCCGCGGCTCCTCCGAGGCGATCACCAAAATCGCCACCGGCACCTCCGACATCGGCTCCGCCGGCCTCGGCGCGCTGATGGAGGCGCGGGCGACGGAGAAGGTGCCGGTCACCGCCGTCATGTCGCTGTTCAACAAGGGCCCGCACGCCTTCTACGCCCTGGCCGGCAGCGACATCGCCACGGTCGCTGATGTGAAGGGCAAGTCCGTCGCCACCTCGCCCTTCACCGAATCCAATGTCTATCTGCCGCTGGTGCTGGCCGATGTCGGCCTGTCCGAGGCCGACATCACGCTGACCAAGGCCGATCCCGGTGCCCTCGGGCCCATGCTGATGACCGGCCGGACCGACGTCATCATCGCCTGGCTGACCGATGTCGCCCGCTACACCGGCCAGGCGCGGGAAGCGGGCAAGGAGCTGGTCATCCTGCCCTGGGCGGCGGCGGGGCTGGACCTCTACTCCGCCTCGCTGATCGCCTCGGACCGCTTCCTGAAGGAGCGGCCGGACGTGGCCCGGCGCTTCGTCGCCGCCTACAGGAAATCCCTCGAATTCACCAAGGACCATCCGACGGAGGCGGCGGAGGCGGTCGCGGCCATGGTGCCGGAGCTGTCGGCCGAGGATGTCGAGGGCTCGGTCAAGGACGCGCTGGCGCTCGCCTTCAACGAGGTGACGGAGAAGGACGGCCTCGGCGTGTTCGAGCCGGGCCGGCTGAAGGCGACCTGGGAGCGCGTGGCAAAGGCGGAGAAGCTGGACCCGGCGACGCTCGACCCCGAATCCGTCGTCGACCGCAGCTTCCTGCCGGGGTTGTGAGCGCATGACGGCCCCACCCGCCATCCGCTTTTCCGGCATTGAGCAGGCCTTCCCGACCGAGGCCGGGACGCTCCGGGCCCTTGGCGGCGTCGACATGGTGATCGGCCGGCACGAATTCGTGGCGGTGCTCGGCCCGTCGGGCTGCGGCAAGTCGACCCTGCTGCGCCTGGCCGCCGGCCTGCTGCGTCCGACGGCCGGTGCGGTCGAGGTGTTCGGCAGGCCGGTGACGGAGCCGCGCGACGATATCGGCATCGTGTTCCAGAAGCCGACGCTGCTGCCCTGGGCGACCGTCGAGGACAATGTCGTGTTCCCGGCGCGGCACAAGACCGGGCGGGTCGGCCCCGGCGACCGGGAGCGCGCCCGCGCCCTGCTGGCCCGGGTCGGGCTGGCGAGCTTCGAGAAACGGTTGCCGGCCGAGCTGTCGGGCGGCATGCAGCAGCGCGTCGGCATCGCCCGGGCGCTGTTCATGGACCCGGATATCCTGCTGATGGACGAGCCCTTCTCCGCCCTCGACGCCCTGACCCGCGAGGAGATGGGCTTCGAGCTGCTGCGGATCTGGGAAGCGCAGCCCAAGACAGTGCTGTTCATCACCCATTCGATCGGCGAGGCGGTACTGCTGGCCGACCGGGTGGTGGTGCTGAGCGAGCGGCCCGGCCGTGTCGTCGAGGACCTGGCCGTCGGCCTGCCCCGGCCGCGCGGCATCGACACCAGCAACCAGAAGGCCCTGCACGACCATGTCGGACATCTCCGCGCCCTCCTCCTCAAGCGTGCGGCCTGAGCGTGCCGCCGCCGGGCGGCTGCGGGTCGCGCGGCTGGCCCGCACGCCCGGCCTGCTGCCGGCCGCGACCTTCGCGCTGATCCTGGTCGCCTGGGAAGCGTCCTGCCGCCTGCTCGCCATCCCGGCCTTCCTGCTGCCGGCGCCGAGCCGGATCCTGGGCGGCTTCGAGGCCGTCGAGACCGCGCGCTGGCTGGAGCATGTCTGGGCGACGCTGCGGGTGGCGCTGATCGGCTATTTCGCGTCGATCGCCATCTCGCTGCCGATCGCGGTGGGCCTGGCGCGGTCGGAGCTGATGTCGCGGGCGCTGTACCCGATCCTCGTCGTCGTGCAGTCGATCCCGGTGGTGGCGGTGGCGCCGATCATCATCGTCGGGCTCGGCTCCGGCGACGCGCCGCGCGTCGTCATCACCGGGCTGATCACCTTCTTTCCGCTGGTGGTCTCGATCACCACCGGGCTGATGGCGACGCCGCCCGAGCTGATCGACCTGTCGCGCAGCCTGCGCGCGCCGGCGATGCGCGAAATCACGCAGATCCGCCTGCCCTTTGCCGTGCCCTACATCTTCTCGGCGCTGAAGATCTCGATCACCCTCGCCGTCATCGGTGCGGTGGTGGCGGAGTTCGTCGCCGCCGAGAAGGGCCTCGGCTACTTCATCCAGTTCTCGACCTCGATGTTCAAGGTGCAGCAGGCCTGGGCCGGGCTGGTGGTCCTAGTGCTGCTGTCGCTGGCGCTGTTCCACCTGGTCACCGCGGTACAGCGCCTGTGGTTCCCCTGGAGCCTGCCGCGGGGCCGCGCATGACCGACTTCCTGATTCAGGACGCCGTCGGCATCCTGACCGGCCTGCCGGGCGCCGCGGCCCGGGCAACAGGCGACATCCGCGTGCGCGGCGGCGTCATCGCCGAGATCGGCACGCTGCGGCCGGAGCCGGGCGAGCGGGTGGTCGACGCCGCGGGCGCGGTCGTCACCCCCGGCCTGGTCAACACCCATCACCACCTGTTCCAGAGCGTGCTGAAGGCGGTGCCGGAGGGGATGAACGAGCCGCTGGCCGCCTGGCTGCGCCTGGTCCCCTACGCCTATTGGGACCGGCTGGACGAGGAGGCGCTGCGCGTCGCCGCCACGATCGGCCTGGCCGAGCTGGCGCTGTCCGGCGCGACCACCGTCGCCGATCACCACTACGTCTATTCCGACCGCTACGACTTCGATCCGGACGCGATCCTGTTCGAGGCGGCGGAGCGTTTCGGCCTGCGCTTCGTCCTGGCCCGCGGCGGCGCCACCAAGGGCCGGGCCTTCGATTCCGGCCGCGCGGCGCCGCTGCCGACCGAGCCGCTGGACCGCATGATCGCCGCGGTCGAGGCTGCGGCCCGGCGCTGGCACGACCCCTCCCCCAATTCGATGCGCCGCGTCGCCTTCGGCCCGACGACGCCGACCTTCTCACTGGAGGAGGGAGAGCTGCGCGAGGTCGCCGCCGCGGCGCGGGCCATGGGCCTGCGGCTGCATTCGCATCTGTCGGAGACCATCGACTACGTCACCCACACCATGGCGCGCTATGCCAAGCGGCCGGTCGAATGGCTGGCCGGGCATGGCTGGCTGGGGCCCGACGTCTGGTTCGCGCATCTGGTCGAATGCGACGAGGCCGAGCTGCGGCTTCTGGCCGAGACCGGCACCGCCATGGCGCATTGCCCGCAGGCCAATGCCCGGCTGGGATCCGGCATCGCGCCGGCGGACCGGCTGCATGCCCTCGGCGGGACGGTGTCGCTGGCGGTGGATGGGGCGGCGGCGAACGAGGCCGCGGACATGGCCTCGGCGCTCTACGCCGCCTTCTCGCTGCACCGGGCGCAGAAGGGCGTGACCGCGACCACCGCCGAGACCGTGCTGCACTGGGCCACGGCCGGCGGCGCCCGCGCCCTGGGCCTCGACGCGATCGGCACGATCGAGCCCGGGAAGCAGGCCGATCTCGCCATCTTCGACCTCGGCGCGCCGCGCACTCTCGGCCAGCACGACCGGGTGCTGGGGCCGGTCATCTCGGGCGGCGCAACGGTCCGGCACAGCTTCGTCGGCGGCCGGCCGGTGGTGGAGGACGGCCGGATCACCTGGCTCGACCTCGACCGGCTGGCCGCCGATGCCGAACGGGTCGTGGCCCGGATCGCCAGGACCTGAGCAACCGCATGTCACGGAAGGAGAGTGCGATGACCGACACCACGCTGGCGGAGCTGCGCCGGGAGGCGACCTATGGCGGCGAAGGGCGGGAGAAGCCGCGCGCGGTGCCGCGCATCGACATGAGCCGCTACGAGGAGCGGAAGGCGGAGATCGCCGACGCGCTGTGGGCGGCAGCCACGGAGATCGGCTTCTTCCAGCTGGTCGACCACGGCATCGCGCCGGAGCTGGTCGACGAGGCCTTCGCCATGGCGGAGCGCTTCTTCGCCCTGCCGCAGGAGATCAAGGCGAAGTATCCGCTGGTCGGCGGCAGCAATGCCGGCTGGGAGTACAAGGCGCAGGTGCGGCCGTCGACCGGCACGGCCGACCAGAAGGAATCCTACCAGATCACCCTGCCGCGCATGGCCGCGCTGTGGCCGGGCGGCGAGGAGCTGTCGGGCTTCAAGGCCGCGATGCTGGCCTTCGAGCGGGCAAACTGGGCGCTCGGCATGAAGGTGCTGGACTGCTTCCGGCTGAAGCTGGGGTTCCCGCCCGATTTCTTCACCGTGGCGCACGACCCGCAATCGCCGGAGTACCAGAGCACGCTGCGCCTCCTGCACTACCTGCCGATGGAGAATGCGCGGCCGGAGGACTTCAAGTTCTGGCGGGCCGGCGCGCACACGGATTTCGACTGCCTGACCCTGCTGCACCAGCGCCCGGGCCAGGGCGGGCTGCAGCTCTGCCCCGGCAAGGAGGCCGAGGCGCTGGAATGGACCGATGTCGAGCCGCTGCCCGGCGTCGTCACCTGCAACATCGGCGACATGCTGATGCGCTGGAGCGACGACCGGCTGCTGTCCACCCTGCACCGCGTCCGCATGCCGAAGCCGCAGGAGCCGCAGGGGTCGCGCTACTCCATGGCCTTCTTCTGCCAGGCCAACCGGGACGCGGTGATCCAGGGCCCGGAGCGCCGCTACGACCCGATCACGGCGCATGACTATCTGCAGCAGCGGATCGCGGCCAATTTCGCGAAGGGCTGATGCATCCGGCCTTTAAGATCGACCCTCCAGCCCCATTCCGTCATGGCGAGGCGCGGAGCGCCGTGGCCATCCAGGGGGCCGGTGCCGCTGGATGGCCACGGCCCTTCGGGGCTCGCCATGACGGGTCAATAGTTCCGGCAGTTGGTATAATTGGAGGCACTGGCCTAGACGCGCAGCTCCGTATCCAGGGTGGCGACGACCTCCTCGCCCTGCATCACCCGCACGGAGAAGACGTAGTGCGAGAGGGTGCGCGAGGCCGAAAGGCAGTCGACATGAAAGGACAGCGGCGTGGCGGCCGGGACGAGCCTGAGCGCCGCGACGTCGGTCCGGACCACGGAATACTCGACCTCCCTGCCCACGATGTGGTGCAGAAGACGGCTCACCACCTGGGCGATGGTTTCGGCGATGATCGCGACCGGCCATGCCGGATAGCCGAGAAAATGGCCGGCGCATCGGGCCGGCGCCAGGGGAAGGCTTCGCGCCGCGAGCGACAACGCCTGCGGCTCGTCGAACTCCAGCGGGATCGGCTCCCGGTAAGGAGACCCTTCGGAGAGCGGGGTCTCCTCGGTCCGGTACTCCTGGAACAGCCGCTGGAACACCCGTTCCGGCAAGGCCTGGTACTCGCAGCGCAGATGGGCGAAAGGCTTGCCGTCCGACACGATCGCCTGCGCCGTCAGCGAACGCCGGTCCTGACTCACCGTCTCGGCGGTCGCTTCAAAGGCCCGCCCCGCGTCCCGGGGCTGGACGCCGTCGAGCGTGCTGAAGCGCGCCCTGGTCGCGAGATAGTAGATGCGCTCCGTCGCCCGCCCGGCCACGGCGGCACAGGAGCCGAGGATGGCGAGATGGCGCCCGACCTCGGCCGAAGCGACTGGCCCGCGCTCATAGCCGACCGTCTGCTCCGAGGCGAAGACGCCGCGGACGGCCCCGTCTGACAGGCCTTCCAGCTCGCCGAAGGCGAAGTAAGGGGCTTGTACGGCAATGCGATCACAGATCGTCGAGATGTCCAACCGCGACATGGAATCGCCTCCATGGTGAAACCGTCACGCACCCTCGGGCTGGAGGCTTCGTCATCGCCGGCGCCACGCCAATTTTCAGCGCGGCTACCGACGATTTTAGATATATTTGCCTCTCATATTCCGGCGTGTATTGTAATTAGGACCGCACTCTCATATCAATATTTATATTGATTGAGAAATATTGATAAAATTCAGATATTTATTACAAAGCCGTCTCGGTGAGCGCAAGGCGGCCGAGCGCTTGACGAAGGAGGCCACTGACGCGGTGGTCGACGCGATCTACAGCTCGAACGTCTGACCGTTGGCCAGCCCCGCCTTGGTGACGGCCGCGGCGCGGATCGCCCCGGGCGACCGGCCGACCACCCGCTTGAAGGCCCGGCTGAAGGCGGCCTGCGAGCCGTAGCCGAGGCGGTGCGCCGCCGCCTCGATCGGCATCCGGTCGCGCCCGATCCATTGGGCGGCGAGGCGCATCCTGAGCTCGGTGACGTAGCGCAGCGGCGTCAGGCCGGTGACCGCCAGGAAGCGCTCGGCGAAGACCGAGCGCGAGCTGCCCATCTCCGCCGCCAGCTCGGCCACCGTCCAGTCCCGGCCCGGGTCGCGGTGCAGCGCGGCGATGACCCGGCCGAGGCGCGGGTCGCGCAGCGCGTCGATCCAGCCGCTGGCGTCGCCACAGCCGCATTCCACCCAGCCGCGGACGATCGAAGCTGAGACGACATCCGCCAGCCGCGCCAGGATCGCGGCGAAGCCCACGCGTTCCGCGCAGGCCTCGCGCGCCATCGCCTCCAGCATCGGCAGGATCTCGGGATAGCGGTCGAGCAGCGTGCCCACCCGCATCACCTCGGGCATCAGCGCCACCAGCGGATGCATCGCGCCGAGGTCGAACTCCATGCAGCCGCTGAAGACCAGCACGCCCGCCGTCAGGCCGGTGCCGTCGGGGCAGTCGCAGATCGCGCCGACGGTCTCGCACAGCGCCGCGGCCTCGAAGCTGGCGATGTCGCGGCTGGCCCGGTCGGGCGCCGAGAGCAGGTCATGCGCGCCGCCGCGCGGCAGCAGCACGGCGTCGCCGGAGTCGAGGGCGTGCAGCGTCCCGCCCGCCGTGCGCAGGAACACCGGGCCGCGGGCGATGAAGTGGAACTGCGCCCGCCCCTCCACAGTGCCGAAGCCGAGGCCGAAGGGCGGCGTGACCGCGATCCGGCGATACTGGACGCCGACGAGGCGCATCCCCAGCAGCAGCTCGCTGACGAGATCGCCCGAGGGTCGGGGGCGCGTCTGCTCGGGTCGAATATCGGACTTCCGATCATACATTCCGGAGTGTCTGACATGGATCGTCCGGAGAGTCCATCCTACCTTCTGCTGCACTGCACCAAAAACCTCTTTGAAGGACGGTCCCATGAGCGAGTGGACACAGCGGACGGGGGCGGCGCCGGCGCGGGCGGAGCCGGCCTGGGGCGCGGTCTTTTCGATGACGCTCGGCGTGTTCGGGCTGGTGACGGCGGAGTTCCTGCCGGCCAGCCTGCTGACGCCGATGGCGGCGGATCTGGGCGTGACCGAGGGCCTGGCCGGCCAGGCGGTGACGGCGACCGCGGTGGTCGCCCTGGTGACGAGCCTGCTGGTCTCGACCGCGACCCGGCGGATCGACCGGCGGATCGTGCTGCTGGCCTTCTCGGTCCTGCTGACGATCTCGAACCTGCTGGTCGCCTTCGCCCCTGGCCTGCCGGCCCTGCTGGTCGGGCGCGTGCTGCTGGGCGTGGCGCTGGGCGGCTTCTGGACCATGGCGGCGGCGACGGTGATGCGGCTGGTGCCCGAGGCGCTGGTGCCGCGGGCCCTGTCGCTGCTGTTCAGCGGCGTCTCCGCCGCGACGGTCGCCGCCGCCCCGATGGGCAGCTATTTCGGCGACCTCATCGGCTGGCGCAGCGTGTTCCTGATCGCGGCGGCGCTGGGCGTGCTGGCGCTCATCGTGCAGTTCGCGACGCTGCCGCGGATGGCGCCGAACGGGCAGACCAGCCTGCGCACCCTGGCCGAGGTGCTGGCGCGCCCGCAGGTCGGCTTCGGCATGCTCGCCGTCCTTCTGGTGTTCACCGGGCATTTCGCCTTCTTCACCTATATCCGCCCCTTCCTCGAAGGCGTGGCCGGCGTCGACATCAACGGCGTCTCGGGCATCCTCTTGGGCTTCGGCGTCGCCAACTTCCTGGGCACCTTTCTCGGTGGATTCCTGCTCGAGCGCAGCATGCGGCTGACCATGATGCTGATGCCGCTGACCATGGGCGTGCTCGGGCTCGGCCTCGTGGCCCTGGGCGGCGGCGCGCCGGTGGCGGATTCGATGATGGTGGCCCTGTGGGGCGTGGCCTTCGGCGCCGTGCCGGTGGCCTGGTCCACCTGGCTGACCCGCACGGTCCCCGATGAGGCGGAGAGCGCGGGCGGCCTGCTGGTCGCCGCGGTCCAGCTGGCGATCGCGACGGGTGCGGCCGCCGGCGGCGCGATCTTCGACCTGAGTGGCGCGCTGGGCGTGTTCGCCGCCGCCGGCCTCGTCCTCCTGGTGGCCGCGCTGATGATCCTGGTCGGCATCCGCCCCCAGACGGCCGCGGCCACGGCCTGAGCCGGAGGGGAAGGCCAAGCCCCGCCCCGGCGGTTCGGCAGCCGGGCCCTGCCGAACCGCCGCCGCACGTGGCGTGTTGACTCCAGGAGGGCCAGGTCCGCGCCGCACCCTCGACCGGGGCGGCCGACCTGGAACGGAATGGAGCCCGCCATGGATCCGCTCGTGATTTTGAGACGCTGCCGGCCCGGCGACCACCTGGAGATCACGAATTCGAACGGCGACACGGACGACGTCATCGTCGCCCAGCTGGATCTCGAGAAGCAGCAGGTCATCCCGGCGCAGGGGAACGCCATCGCCTTCGGCGATGTCGGGGAGGTCGTGAACCACAGCGAGGAACAGCGCCGGAGAGGATCGCACGGGTGATTCCCGTGCGCCCCGGCCACGCGGCGATGCGGGTTTGTCGACGGAACGGCGCGGCGCCCCCATCTGAATTGGCATGCGACCAGACAGGCGGCAGCCCGACCGGATCCTGGGCCGCGTGACGATCACGCCGGTCGGCGGCGACAAGCCGGGGATCGAGGCCCGATTCCCCTATGACCGCGCTCTGGTCGAGCGCCTGATGAAGGCGTTCCCCCGGGCCCGCTGGCGCGAGGCGGAAGGCGCCTGGTTCATCCCCGGCACCACCGCCGAGCGCCGCCTCACCCGCTGGCTGGCGCAGGAGCTGCCGCCCGGCGGTGATTACGGCGACGCCAAGGGCCGCGACGCCTTCGACTTCGATCCGATCGAGAGCCCCTATCTCGAGGTCGCCGACGACCTGCGCGTCCGGACACCCTATTCCCGGACGGTCGTCGACCAGATGCACGCCATCCCCTGGTCCTGGTGGGACGGTGCGACCCGGACCTGGCGGGTGCCGTTCCGGTCCTATGAGGAGCTGTGGCGGCGCTGGCCGGTGATCGAGGCCGCCGCCCGCCGCAACGAGCCGGAGGAGCGCCGCAAACGCCGGCTGGCGGAATGGACGCCCGAGCGGCAGCGCCGCGCCGCCATCCTGGCCGCGGAGCGCCGCCGGCATCGCTATCCCGTGCTCGCCGCCAACCTGCCGCCGCTGGCCCAGCCGGTGATGACCGAACGCTTCGGCGTGCTGGCGTTCACCGAGATCACGGGCGAGATCGCGAATCCCGCCGGCATCGCCGAGATCTACGCCCATCCCGACCTGGCGGCCGGCGATTATGTCTGGGCGAGCTGGCGCCGGCCCTCGCTCGACGAGCTGATCGGCGTCTGGCCCAGCCGCGCCGAGGCGGGGCCGGACGAGCGGGTCCGCGGCTGGTGGCGACCGACCCGCGAGGAGCTGCGCCAGGCCCGCCGCGACGCCCGCGTGCGGGAACGGCTGCGCGAGCGCCGCCGGGCGGGCGCGGAGGCGGCGTCGTAGAGGGCCGGACGTCTCCCAAGGCCTTGCGCCCCCTCACCGTCATTGCGAGGAGGCGAAGCCGACGAAGCAATCCATCGGCCCGCATGAGCTGCACTATGGATTGCTTCCCCCAGCTCAAGGCCGGGGTCGCAATGACGAAGGGGGTAGGTTTGCGGGCCGGCACCGGCAGCCCGAAAAGAAAAGAGCCGCATCGCTGCGGCTCGAGTTTAGGGAGGAAACGCCCAAGAAGTGCGTTACGACAGGCAGCAACGCTGCATGTCGCACTGCAACATGGCATGTCCGGCCCTCCGCCGCAAGAGGGAAAAGATTAAAAAGTAGTCATGCCCGGATTTGCCCAAATTTTGCCCTTTTATGACCGGCGCCGGCCCGGGCCGCGACAGGCCGTCAGTCCGGTGGATCGAGCCGGGACCGGTCGATGCCGAGCCGCGCCATTTTCTCGTTGAGGGTCCGCCGCGGCAGGTCGAGGATCTCCAGCGCCGCGGCGACCGATCCCCCGGTCTCGCGCAGCGCCGCCAGGATCAGGCTGCGCTCATAGGCGGCGACCCGCTCCGCCAGCCCGCCGCCGGTCCTTGCCGCCTGGTTTAGGATGTCGCCGGCGCCGGTCCCGGATAGGCCCATGGCGAAGCGCTCGGCCGCCGCCTTCAGCTCACGCACATTGCCCGGCCAGCTGTGGCCGAGCAGCGCCGCCACCTCCGCCGGCGAGGGGCGGCGTCTCTCCAGCCCCAGCCGGTCGGCGGCGGCGCCGGCAAAGCGCTCGAACAGCAGCGGTATGTCATCGCCGCGGTCCCGCAGGGGCGGGATCTCGATCTCCACCCCCGCCAGCCGGAAGAACAAATCCTCGCGGAAGGCGCCGGCCGCCGCCCGCTCGCGCAGATCCGCCTTGGCCGCGGCGACGATGCGGATGTCCACCGGGATCTGGCGGTTGGAGCCCAGCCGCTCCACCACCCGCTCCTGCAGCACGCGCAGCAGCTTGGCCTGGGCCGGCAGCGGCATGCTCTCGACCTCGTCCAGGAGAACGGTGCCGCCATGGGCGTGCTCGAACTTGCCGATTCGGACGCCGCGGGCGCCGGTGAAGGCGCCGGCCTCATGGCCGAACAGCTCGCCCTCGATCATCTCGGCCGGGATCGCGGCGCAGTTGATGGCGACGAAGGGCCGGTCGCGGCGCAGACCGAACTCATGCAGCGCCCGCGCCACCACCTCCTTGCCGGTCCCGGTCTCGCCGCGGACCACGACGTCGACCGGCAGCGCCGCCAGATCGGCCACCAGCCGGCGCAGGCGGCGCATCGCCGGGGCGTCGCCGACCAGCGTCGCGGCCAGGGCGTCGTCCAGCCGGGTCTCCAGCTCGCCCACCCGGCGCCGCAGCCGGTGCTGCGACGCGGCGTTGCGCAGCACCGCGGCCAGGTGGTCGGGCTCATAGGGCTTGGTCATGAAGTCGAAGGCGCCGGCCTGCAGCGCCGCCACCGCCATCGGCACATCGCCATGGCCGGTCAGCAGCACCACCGGCAGGCCGGGCCGCTCTGCCGCCAGCCGGCGCTGCAGCTCCAGCCCGCTCTCACCCGGCATGCGGACGTCGGTCAGCACGGCGTCCGGGCCGAAGCTGTCGATTCGGCGCAGCGCCTCGGCCGCCGAGCGCGCCGTCTCGACCGCGAAACCGCACAGGCCGAGCCACTGCTCGATCGAGCCGGCGACCGTCGGATCGTCCTCGACGACCAGGATGCGATGCGGGTCTTCGGTCATTCGGCGACGGCTTTGGCAGGTTCGGCGAGAGGCAGCGTGACCATGAAGGCGGTGCCGCCGAGATCGGACGGGCGATGGGCGATGCCGCCGCCATGGTCGCGGACGATGCGGTACACGGTGGCGAGGCCCAGGCCGAGGCCGTCCCCGGCCTCCTTGGTGGTGACGAAGGGCTCGAACAGCCGGTCCCGCACCGCCGGGTCGATGCCCGGGCCGGAATCCTCGACCGTCAGGCGGGCCGTGCCGTCCCGCGTCTCGACCGCCGCCCGGATCCGCCGCGTCTCGCGGTCGCGGACCGCATCGATCGCATTGCCCAGCAGATTAATCACCACCTGGTCCAGCCGCCCGGCCTCGCCGATCACCACCGCCGGCCCCTCGCCGCCTCGGTCGAGCCCGATGCCGAGATCGGCCAGGCGATAGGCCAGCAGCCGCAGCACGCCGTCGAGCACGGCGGCGAGGTCGACCGGGGCGGCGTCGTGCCCGTCGCGCCGGGCCAGGCGCTTGAGCTGGCCGGTCAGCCCGGCGACGCGGTCGACCGCTTCCGCCATCACGTCGATATTGGCGGCCACCTTCGCGGTTTCGCCGCGGCCGGACAGCAGGCGGGTGCTGGCCAGATAGGTCTTCAGCGCCGCCAGCGGCTGGTTGATCTCATGCGCCAGCCCGGCGAAGGCCTGGCCCAGCGCGGCCAGCTTGGCCGCCTGGACCAGATCGTCGCGGGTGCGGTGCAGCTCTGCCTCGGCCCGCCGGCGCTCCTCGATCTCGGCCTCCAGCCGCCGGTTGGTGGCGGTCAGCGCCTCGGTCCGCTCCGCCACCCGCTGCTCCAGCTCGTCCTTGTAGTGCCGCTCCGCGACGCGGGCGCGGCGCCGGGCGTGCCACGCCACCGCGGCCAGCACCACCGCGATCACCGCCAGCCCCGTGGCCGCGGCGGCCACCAGCGCGTTGGTCCGGACCGGTCCCGGATCGGCCACGGCGATCAGCGACCAGCCGTGGTCGGGCAGCGGCAGGGTGAACAGCAGCAGGTCGGAGGCGCCGTCGGGCGCGGGATCCAGCAGCTGGACCGACCGGCCCTGGGCGTCGGCGATCGACCGGCTGTGGAAGATCGGCCGGGTGACGGAGGGCAGCCCGGCATAGCGCCGTTCGGCCAAAATCGAGGCCTGGGCACGGTCGTCGAGGGCGAAGAGCGGCCGGTAGCGCCAGCCCGGCCGGGCCGCCAGGAACAGGATGCCGTCGGCATCGGCGATCGCCAGCGTGGCGTCGGCCCCGGCCCATTCGCGTTCCAGCCCAGTCAGGTCGACCTTCACCACCGCGATGCCGACCGGCTCCGGCTGCCCGCCCGGCCCCGGCGCGTCGATCCGGCTGGCCAGGAAATAGCCCGGCTGCCCGGTGGTGGTGCCGATGCCATAGAAGCTGCCCTCCCCGGTCGCCATCGCCTCCCGATAATAGGGCCGGTAGGCATAGCCGTGGCCGACGAAGCTGCCGGGCGTGTCCCAGTTGCTGGCGGCGATGGCCGTGCCGCCCCGGTCGAGGACGTAGAGGGCGGCCGCCCCCGCCGCGCCGTTGATCGCCTGCAGGTGCCGGTTGGCGGTATCGATCGAATCCACCCCCGGCGGCGCGCCGTACAGGGTGCGGATCTGGGGCGTTCGGGCGATCACCTGCGGCAGGTAGCGGAAGCGGCCGATCGCGGCCTCGACGCTGGCGGCGGCGAGAGTCAGCCGCTCCCGCGCCTGCCGTTCCAGCGCCTCCTGGCCGTCGCGCAGAACCCAGCCATGCACCGCCAGCGACAGGCCGGCCGCCACCGCGCCGGCGGCGGCGAAGAGCAGGATCCGGCCCCGGCGGGCGGTCAGGCGGGACGGGTACATAGCGGACGCGACACGGTTCTCAGGCCCCGCCGCACCGTGCGACGGGGCCTGGACCCTACTACGACGGCTGCGTGCCGTCGTCGATCTTCGAGGTCGACCGAGTGTCCGGCATGAAGGCGTAGACCAGCAGCGAGCACAGGATGCAGCCGGTCACGTACCAGTAGAACCAGCTCTCATGCCCGATGTCCTTGAACCACAGCGCGATGTATTCGGCGGTGCCGCCGAAGATCGATACGGTCAGGGCATAGGGCAGGCCGACGCCGAGCGCGCGCACCTCGGTCGGGAACAGCTCGGCCTTCACCACCGCGTTGATCGAGGTGTAGCCGGAGACGATGACCAGCGCCGCCACGATCAGGCCGAAAGCGGCGAGCGCGCTCTGCGTCTGCGCCAGGGTCGACAGGATCGGCACGGTGAGGATCGTGCCCAGCACGCCGAAGGCGATCAGCAGCGGCCGCCGGCCGACCCGGTCGGAGAAGGCGCCGACCACCGGCTGCAGACACATGAACAGGAACAGCGCCGCGGCCGAGACCAGGGTCGAGTCCGACTTGCTCAGGCCCACGGTGTTGACCAGGAACTTCTGCATGTAGGTGGTATAGGTGTAGAAGGCGACGGTGCCGCCCAGCGTCAGCCCGACCACGATCATGATCTCGCGCGGGTGGCGCATGAGCGACCGCAGCAGGCTTTCGCTGCGCGGCGTGCGCTTCGCCTTCGTATAGGCTTCGGTCTCCGCCAGGTTGCGGCGCAGATACAGCGCCACCACGGCGCAGATCGCGCCGATGACGAACGGGATGCGCCAGCCCCAGGCCTCGAGCTGTTCCGGCGTCAGCAACAGTTGCTGCAGCACGATCAGCACCGCCAGCGCCAGCAGCTGCCCCATGATCAGGGTGACGTACTGGAAGCTGGAGTAGAAGCCGCGGTGCCGGCTGGTCGCCATCTCCGACAGGTAGGTGGCGCTGGCGCCGTATTCGCCGCCGACGCTGAGGCCCTGCAGCAGCCGGGCCAGCACCAGCAGCACCGGCGCGGCGACGCCGATCGTCTCATAGGTCGGGGTCAGGGCGATGATCAGCGACCCGGCGCACATCACCATGACCGACAGGGTCAGCGCCGCCTTGCGGCCGTGCTTGTCGGCATAGATGCCCATCAGCCAGCCGCCGATCGGGCGCATCAGAAAGCCGATGGCGAAGATCGCGGCCGTGTTCAGCAGCTGGGCGGTGGTGTCGCCGGCCGGGAAGAAGGACTTGGCGAAGTACAGCGAGAAGGCGGCGTAGATATACCAGTCGTACCACTCGACCAGGTTGCCGACCGAGCCGCCGAAGATCGAGACGATCCTCTGGCGCGTGCCGACCGGCTGGGCGGCGGCGGGTGCGGGACGGAATCGGCGCTGGCCGAGACCGGAGACGGCGTCTTCCATGAGCATCTCCCCGAACGGGCTTTCTTGACCGGCCGCGGCATGCGGCCGCCGGGGAGGTCTGCAAGACGGGTGCCAGGACGGGCTCGGCGCCGGAAAGGGCGGGTTTCGGCCGGTCCGCGGAACGGCGATTGGGCGGAAATCGGCCGATCGAGGGATCGGCATCGGCAAGTTTCCGCCGAAACCCCGGCCCGGAGGAAATCGTCGGCGGCCCCTTGACCTTCCCATTGTTGGAAGGTCCATCTCTCCCCACATCCGCCGTTGCGAGGATGAGAATCGTGGCCGTAGCAGAGTTGAATCCAGACGTGTCCGCGCCGGATGCCCCGGGACAGGAGGTGTATCAGGTCGCCATCGAAGGCATGACCTGCGCCTCCTGCGTCCGCCGGGTCGAGCAGTCGATCGCGCGGACGCCGGGCGTCGCCGCGGCGGCCGTGAACCTGGCGACCGAGCGCGCCGACGTGTCGTTCGCGGCCGCGCCCGACATTCCGGCGGTGGTGCAGGCGATCGAGCAGGCCGGCTACGCCGTGCCGCAGGACACGGTCGAGCTGGCGATCCAGGGCATGACCTGCGCCTCCTGTGTCGCGCGGGTCGAGAAGAGGCTGCTGGCGGTTCCCGGCGTGACCGGGGCCGCGGTCAACCTCGCCACCGAGCGGGGCACGGTCCGCTTCGCCCGCGGCGCGGTCCAGCCGGAGGCGCTGGAGCAGGCGGTGCGTGAGGCGGGGTACGAGGCCCGGCGCATCGGTTCAGAGGACAAGACCGACCGCGAGCGCGACGCCCGTGCCGCGGAATCCAAGGCGCTGGGGCGGAGCCTGGCCGTCGCGGCCGTCCTGACGCTGCCGGTCTTCGTCCTCGAGATGGGGTCGCATTTCGTCCCCGCCATCCACGATTTCGTCATGACGACGATCGGGATGCGGGAGAGCTGGTATCTCCAGTTCATCCTCGCGACCCTGGTCCTGTTCGGCCCGGGGCTGCGGTTCTTCCGCAAGGGCGTTCCGGCCCTGCTGCGCGGGGCGCCGGACATGAATTCGCTGGTCGTGCTGGGGACCGCCGCCGCCTGGGGCTATTCGCTGGTGGCGACCTTCCTGCCGGGCGTGCTGCCCGCCGGCACCGCCAATGTCTATTACGAGGCGGCGGCCGTGATCACGACGCTGATCCTGCTGGGCCGCACCCTCGAGGCGCGGGCCAAGGGGCGGACCTCGGAGGCGATCAAGCGGCTGATCGGGCTGCAGCCGAAGACGGCGCGGGTGGTCCGCGACGGCCGCGCGCTGGACCTGCCGGTCGCGGAGGTGCGGGCCGGCGACGTCGTGCTGGTGCGGCCGGGCGAGCGGGTGCCGGTCGACGGCGAGGTGATCGAGGGCTTGTCCTTCGTCGACGAGGCGATGATCACCGGCGAGCCCGTGCCGGTGGCCAAGGGCATCGGCGCCGAGGTGGTCGGCGGCACCGTCAACAAGACCGGCAGCTTCTCCTTCCGCGCCACCCGCGTGGGCGGCGAGACGGTGCTGGCCCAGATCATCCGCATGGTCGAGCAGGCGCAGGGCGCGAAGCTGCCGATCCAGGCCCTGGTCGACAAGGTGACGGCCTGGTTCGTGCCCGCCGTGATGGCGGCGTCGGCCGCAACCTTCCTGGTCTGGCTGGCCTTCGGGCCGGATCCGGCGCTCGCCTTCGCCCTGGTCAATGCGGTGGCGGTGCTGATCATCGCCTGCCCCTGCGCCATGGGGCTGGCGACGCCGACCTCGATCATGGTCGGCACCGGCCGCGCCGCCGAGATGGGGGTGCTGTTCCGCAAGGGCGATGCGCTGCAGACCCTGCGCGACGCGGCGGTGATCGCCGTCGACAAGACCGGGACGCTGACCGGCGGCCGGCCGGAGCTGACGGATCTCGACACGCTCGACGGCGTCGACCGCGACGAGATCCTGCGGCTCGTGGCCTCGGTGGAGGCGCGGTCCGAGCACCCGATCGCCGAGGCGATCGTCGCGGCCGCCGAAAAGCGCGGCCTGGCGCTGCCCCCGGCCGAGGCCTTCGAGGCGGTGGCCGGCCACGGCGTGACGGCTTCGGTCGAAGGCCGGCATGTCGCGGTCGGGGCCGACCGGTTCATGCGCCAGCTCGGCCATGATCCCTCCGCCTTCGCCGCGGCGGCGCGTCGCCTGGGCGAGGACGGCAAGTCGCCGCTCTATGCCGCGATCGACGGGCGGCTGGCGGCGGTCCTGGCGGTGTCGGACCCGATCCGGGACACGACCGCGGAGGCGATCCGCGCGCTGCATGCGCTGGGCCTGAAGGTGGCGATGGTCACCGGCGACAATCGCGGCACAGCGCAGGCGATCGCCCGGCGCCTGGGCATCGACGAGGTGGCCGCCGAGGTGCTGCCCGAGGGCAAGGTCGAGGCGGTGCGGCGGCTGGCTGCCGGCGGGCGCCGGGTCGCCTTCGTCGGCGACGGCATCAACGACGCGCCGGCCCTGGCCGCCGCCGATGTCGGCATCGCCATCGGCACCGGCACGGACATCGCCATCGAGAGCGCCGATCTGGTGCTGATGTCGGGCGATCTGCGCGGCGTGGTCAACGCCATCGCCCTGTCGCGGGCGACGATCCGGAACATCCAGCAGAACCTGTTCTGGGCCTTCGCCTACAATGTCGCGCTGATCCCGGTGGCGGCCGGCGCCCTCTATCCGGCCCAGGGCTGGCTGCTGTCGCCGATCCTGGCGGCCGGCGCCATGGCGCTGTCGAGCGTGTTCGTGCTGGCCAACGCCCTCCGGCTCCGCCGCTTCCGGCCGCCGCTGGCCGACCGGGACGACGGGCCGGCGGCGGCGCTCTCCCTCCCCGGTGAGAAGACACTGCAGATCTCTTAGGAAACCGAACCATGAACATCGGACAGGCCGCAGTCGCCTCCAGCGTCTCCGCCAAGATGATCCGCTACTACGAATCCGTCGGGCTGATCCGGAAGGCGGTCCGGACCGAGGCCGGCTACCGCGTCTACAGCGGCGACGACGTGCACACGCTGCGCTTCATCCGCCGGGCGCGCGATCTCGGCTTTTCGGTCGAGCAGATCGCCGACCTGCTGGCGCTGTGGCAGGACCGCGCCCGGTCGAGCGCCGATGTGAAGCGGATCGCGCTCGGCCATGTCGCCGAGCTGGAGCAGAAGGTCGAAGCCCTGAAGCAGATGATCGCCACGCTGCGGCATCTCTCGGCAAGCTGCCACGGCGACCACCGGCCCGACTGCCCGATCCTCGACGACCTGGCGCTGGAGGAGCCGACTCAGGCGACTGGCCGCCGGGCGCGATCGGCCTGAGAGACAGGCTCTAGGCAGACGGCTTCACGTGCCGTCACCGTCATTGCGAGGAGGCGAAGCCGACGAAGCAATCCATCGGCCCGCACGAGCTGCACTATGGATTGCTTCGCTGCGCTCGCAATGACGAGTTGGGGATTCCGAAAAAGGCTTTGCAAGCGGGAACAGGCCACCTCCCCCTCGGATCAGCGCGTCACCGACCCCGGATAGAGCTGGCTCACCGCCTCGAGCTGGGCGGCGATGTAGCCGTAGCAGAAGGCGAAGGCGACGCCTTCCGGGTCGCGGCCGCTGATCGTCGGCACGTGGTCCGGCATCACCATGTAGGGGTAGCCGAGCTCGGCGTAGAGCTTGATCGACCGCCACATGTCCATGTCGCCTTCCTCCGGGAACGTTTCCATGAAGGAGAGCTTGCGGCCGCGGATGTTGCGGAAATGGACGTTGAAGATCTTGCCGCGGCTGCCGAACCAGCGGATCACGTCGTCGATCTCGTTGCGCGGATCGTCCAGCATCTCGCCGATCGTGCCCTGGCAGAAGTTGAGGCCGTGATAGGGGCTCTCGCGCATCTGCACGAATTTCTTCAGCCCCTCGACCGTCCCCAGCACCCGGGTGACGCCGCGATAGCCGGGCGGGGTGTAGGGGTCGTGCGGATGGCAGGCCAGCCGGATCCGGTTCGCCTCGGCGACCGGCACGACGCGCTCCAGGAAATAGTCGATGCGCTCCCAGTTCTCGTCCTCGGACAGGGTGCCGACCATGGTCGGCGGCGCATCATGGTCCGCCTTCTCCCAGCGGAAGGAGGCGTTCATCGACCCGCCGCGCCCCGGCTCGTCCGGCGTGCGCGGGATGCCGATGATGTTGAGGTTGTACTTGGCCGCCGGGATCCCCGCCCGCGCCAGGTTCTCGATCAGCCGGCAGATCGAGTCGATCTGGCGGTCGCGGTCCGGCCCGGCCGACAGGATGTCCGGGCTGTCCGACTGCTCGATCGGGCGGGAGGCCAGCGGCAGCTGCACCATGTCGAGCACCAGGCCGAAGCTCTCGATCTTCTCGCGATGGCGCAGCAGCGCATCCAGCGTCCAGTCATGCGGATTGCCGGGCGGGTTGTCGTTCAGGTGCCGGACGCCGAGCTGGGCCAGGACCCGGTAATCGTCGTCGTCGCGCACCCCGTTCTGCGTCCCGAGATACATGCCCGCCTCCCGTCGAGATCTGTTGGCTGAATTGATATGTCATCATACGAGTGATGACAAGGCGCTCGGGCTTCGCTTTCAGGGCGCGGAGTCGGCCGGCAGCCCGCCCAGGGTCCGGTAGCGGCGTTGGCTTTCGGTCAGGTGGTGCCGCATGGCCTGGCGGGCGCCGTCCGGGTCCTGGCGCTCGATCGCCTCGATGATCCGGGCATGCTCGACGATCACCTTGCGCAGATAACCGGTGGTCGCCTCGGCCGAATCGCCCAGCCGGCTGCGCGGGATGGTGCGCTGGCCGAGATACTTCAGGACGTCGGTGTAGAAGTGGTTGTTGGTGGCGGCGGCGATCGCGAGGTGCAGCGCGAAATCGGCGTCGACGGCGCTGCCGCCGCCGTCCACCGCGGCGATCATGCGCTCATGCGCCAGCAGGATCTCGGCCTCCTGCCCCGACGACCGGCGCAGCGCCGCGAGGCCGGCTGCCTCGATCTCCACGCCCATGCGGAACTCCAGCAGCTCCAGCACCTCCGACAGCCGGGTGAAGTCGCCGGACAGGAGGCCGGGCGCGGGCTCCGCCGCCGGCGTCACGAATACGCCGACGCCCTGCCGCGGCTCGACCAGCCCCTTGGCGCGCAGCTCGGCGATCGCCTCGCGCACCACGGTGCGGCTGACGTTGAACTCGTCGATCAGGCGCTGCTCGGTCGGCAGCTTGGCCCCGACCGGCAGCACGCCGTTGACGATCCGGTCGCGCAGGGCCTCGACGACGGCGACAGCCAGCTTCTCACGGCGCCGCGGCCGCGCCGCTTCGACACTCATCCGGTTCGGCACCGCTTCTCCTGATCCGCGCGGGGGGCCGGCCCCCACCCATTCCTTCGTCTCAGTCACATATTTGCCTCTTGCGAAGTCAAGATCGCCTGGTCAAGATTTCAAAAAGCAGTCATCATACAACTGACATCATACTAGAAATCGGGAGGCACGCCCATGGGAAAGTGGGTAAGAAGGCTGCTGGCCCTGGTCGTCGCGCTGTCGCCGGCCGGTGTCGCCGTCGCCAAGACGCCGGCCGACCAGCTGGTGATCGGCGCGTCGCTGGCCCAGGTCCTGTCGCTGGACCCCGGCCAGGCGACCGAGTCCGGGTCCTGGATCATCACCTCCAACATCTACGACCGGCTGGTCTCGACCGATCCCAGTGACCCGACCAAGCTGGTGCCGCAGCTGGCCGAACGCTGGGAGGTGGACGGCCGGTCCATCGTGTTCCATCTCCGCGACGCCAAATTCGCCTCGGGCAATCCGGTCACGGCCGAGGATGCCGCCTGGTCGCTGCGGCGGATGCTGAAACTGAACCAGGCCGCCGCCTCGCTGTGGAAGCCTTACGGCTATGACGAGACCAACATCGACGACTTCCTCGAGGTGGTCGATCCGAAGACCTTCCGCCTGAAGCTGCCGGAGGGCACGATCGCCCAGTTCGTGCTGTTCGCGCTGGCCGGCAACAACGGCGCCGTGATCGACAAGGCCGAGGCCACGAAGCACGAGGCCAACGGCGACTTCGGCAACGGCTGGCTGCGCGCCAACTCCGCCGGGTCCGGGCCGTTCGTGCTGCGCCGCTGGGCGCCGAACGAGCTGATCCTGCTGGAGCGCAACGACGCCTTCTGGGGCGGACCGCCGGCGATGAAGCGGGTGGCGGTGCGCCATATCGCCGAGAGCCAGGTGCAGCGCCTGCTGCTGGAGCGCGGCGACATCGACGTGGCGACGGCCCTGGGCGCCTCCGACCTCGCCGCCTTCGACGGCAAGGCCGGCTTCGTCACCCAGCGCGTGCCGACCGGCGGCTTCTACCTGCTGGCGATGAACACGCAGAACCAGTACCTGGCCAACCCCGATGTCCGCCGCGCCATCGCCTGGGGCATCGATTACGCCGGCATGCAGAAGACGATCATGGGCCCCTATGGCCGCGTCCGCCAGGTGCCGGTGCCGGAGAACTATCCGACCGCCCTGCCCGACCCCGGCTACACGCTGGACGTCGCCAAGGCCAAGGAATACCTGGCCAAGGCCGGTGTCCCGGATGGCTTTTCGCTGACCCTGAAGACGATCGCCGAGACCCCGCGGGTCGACCTGGCCACCGCGATCCAGGCATCGCTGGCCCAGATCGGCATCAAGGTCGCGATCGAGCAGGGCAACGGCAGCCAGATCATCGCCGCCCATCGGGCCCGCGACTTCGACCTGCTGATGCCGCTCTCCGGCGGCGGCAACATGCCGGACCCGTTGGGGTCGCTGCAGAACTTCACCTACAACCCGGACAACAGCCCGAACGGCAATTCCGGCTATTTCACCTGGCGATCCGCCTGGGACATCCCGGAGCTGACCAGGCTGACGACCGAGGCCCGCGGCGAAGCCGACCAGGCCAAGCGCGAGGCCATCTACACCGAGATCCAGAAGGAGTTCCTGGCCAGCGGCCCGGCCCTCCTGCCGATGTTCGAGCGCTTCTCGCCGGTGGTGGTGTCGGACCAGGTCGAAGGCTATGTCGGCCAGGGATTCCGCGGCGTCCGGCTGGACGCGGTGAAGAAGAAGGCCGAGTGATGCGCAAGGAGGGCCGGCCATGACCCGCGACCTGCCGCTCAGGCTGCTGCGCCGCGTCTTCGGCCTCCTGCTCAGCCTGTTCGTCCTGCTGTGCCTCACCTTCGTGATCGGGCGGCTGATGCCGTCCGATCCGGTCGGCGCCATCGTCGGCGAGCTGGCGGACCCGGCCGCCTATGCGGCGATGCGGGCCAAGATGGGGCTGGATCTGCCGATCCCCCAGCAGTTCTGGGTCTATCTGACGAACCTGCTCCATGGCGATCTGGGCACCGCGGTGCTGACCGGCAATCCGGTGGTGTCGGACCTCGCCGCCGCCTTTCCGGCGACGCTGGAGCTGGCGACGCTGGCGATCATCCTCAGCGTCGCCGTCGGCGTGCCGCTCGGCCTGCTGGCCGCCCTCTACCGCGACACGCTGCTGGACCAGATCGCCCGGGTGCTGTCTCTGCTGGGCCATTCCTTGCCGGTGTTCTGGTTCGGCATCGTCGGCCTCATCCTGTTCTATGCCGGGCTGCAATGGGTCGCAGGACCCGGCCGGATCGACGTGTTCTACGAGGGGCTGGTCGAGCCGCGGACCGGCGCCATCCTGGTCGACAGCCTCTTGGCCGGCGAGACCGAGATTTTCTGGAACGCCCTCGACCACCTGATCCTGCCGGCCTGCATCCTGGCCTACACCTCGATGGCCTATATCGTCCGCATGACTCGCAGCTTCACGCTGGAGCAGCTGGGCCAGGACTACATCATCGCCGCCCGGGCCAAGGGGCTGCGCCTGCCCGCCGTGGTGCTGGGGCACATCCTGCCGAACATCGCGGTGCAGCTGGTCACCATCCTGGCGATCTCCTACGGCCATCTGCTGGAGGGGGCGGTGCTGGTGGAGATCGTGTTCTCCTGGCCCGGGGTCGGCCAGTACATGACCAATGCGCTGATGATCGGCGACATGAACGCCATCCTGGCCTGCACCCTCCTGATCGGGCTGATCTTCATGATCCTGAACGCCCTGGCCGACGCGGCCTATCTGGCGCTCGACCCGCGGACGCGGGAGGCGCGCTGATGTCGATGGAAGCGCAGCAGCCGATCGGGCCGGCCGCGGCGGCGCAGCCGGCCGCCCGCAGCTGGTGGGTGCTGGCCTTGCGCCGCCTGCGCCGCGAGCCGCTGGGGCTGGCGGGCCTCGCCTTCATCGGCCTGCTGGTCCTGGTCGCCATCCTCGCCCCCTGGATCGCGCCCTACGACCCGACGGTCCAGAATCTGGGCAACGTCCTGCAGCGGCCGGACTGGGCGCATCTCGCCGGCACCGACGAGCTCGGCCGCGACATCTTCAGCCGCCTCGTCTGGGGCAGCCGGATCACGCTGCAGATCGTGGTCACGGTGACGCTGATCATCGGCCCGATCGGCCTCCTGATCGGCGTCGTCGCCGGCTATTGCGGCGGGCGGGTCGACGCCGTGCTGATGCGGGCCACCGACATCGTCCTGTCCTTCCCGTCCCTGGTGCTGGCCCTGGCCTTCGCCGCGGCGCTCGGCGCCGGGCTCGGCACCGCGATCGTCGCCATCTCGCTCACCGCCTGGCCGTCGATCGCGCGGCTGGCGCGGGCCGAGACTCTGGTGGTGCGCCAGGCCGAATACATCGCCGCCGCGCGCCTCTACGGCGCCTCTCATCTCCGCCTCATCGGCCTCTATGTCATGCCGATGTGCATCCCGTCGGTGATCGTCCGCCTGACCCTGTCGATGGCCGGCGTGATCCTGACCGCGGCCGGCCTCGGCTTCCTCGGGCTCGGCGCCCAGCCGCCGGCGCCGGAATGGGGGGCGATGATCTCCAGCGGCCGCAAGTTCATGCTCGACGCCTGGTGGGTCTCAGTGATGCCCGGCCTGGCGATCCTGGCCACCAGCCTGGCCTTCAACCTGCTCGGCGACGCGCTGCGCGACGTGCTGGATCCCCGCCATGCCCGGTGACACCGTGAACGATGCGCCGATGCTGCAGATCGAGAAGCTGTCGGTCGAGTTCGGCGAGACCGCACGCCCGATCCGGGCGGTGCACGAGGTCGGCTTCACGCTGGGCCGCGAACGCCTCGGCATCGTCGGCGAGAGCGGCTCCGGCAAGTCGACCGCCGGGCGCGCCATCATGCGGCTGCAGCCCAAGGGCGCGCGGGTGCGGGCCGATGCCCTTCGCTTCATGGGCCGCGACCTGCTGTCCCTGAGCGAGCGCGAGATGACCCGGATCCGCGGCGGGGACATGGCCCTGATCCTGCAGGACCCGCGCTATTCGCTGAATCCGGTGAAGCCGATCGGCACGCAGATCGCCGAGTCCGCGCGGGTGCATCTGAAGCTGGGCAGCCGGGCGGCGCGGAAGGCGGCGCTGGAGATGCTCGGCCATGTCCGGATCCGGGATCCGGAGCGGATGATGACGCTGTATCCGCACGAGATCTCGGGCGGCATGGGCCAGCGCGCGATAATCGCGATGATGCTGCTGAACAAGCCGAAGCTGGTGATCGCCGACGAGCCGACGTCGGCCCTCGACGTCAGCGTGCGCCAGGACGTGCTGACCTTGCTGGACAGGCTGGTGCGGGAGAACGGCTCCGGCCTGATCCTGATCAGCCACGACATCCGCATGGTCGCGCGCTTCTGCGACCGGATCCTGGTGATGTATGCCGGAAGGGTGGTCGAGGAGCTGCGCTCGCTCGACGGGGCCGAGCATCCCTACACGCAGGGGCTTATCGCCTCGATGCCCGGCTTCGACGGCCCGCGGCCGCGCCGGCTGCCGGTGATCGACCGGGCGCGCCTCGCCGCGCTCGAGGAGGTCGCCCGATGAGCGCCGCCGAGGCCATGATCCGGGTGTCGGACCTCGACGTCCGCTTTTCCTCCCGCCGCGGCACGGTGCATGCGGTGAAGGGCGTCTCCTTCGCGGTCGAGCCCGGCGGCGCGCTCGGCATCGTCGGCGAATCCGGCTGCGGCAAGTCGACGGTGCTGCGCTGCCTCGCCGGGCTGGAGCAGCGCTGGACCGGCCGGATCGAACTGGCCGGGCGCCCGGTCGGGCCGCGGCGCGGCCGCGACGAGCTGGCCCGGGTGCAGATGGTGTTCCAGGATCCCTATGGCTCCCTGCATCCGCGGCACCGCATCGGCCGCGCCCTGGCCGAGCCGCTGATCGCCATGGGCCTGCCGGATCCCTGGGACCATGTGCCCGAGGCCCTGGCGCGGGTGGGCCTGCCGGCGCGCTTCGCCGACCGCTATCCGCACGAGCTGTCGGGCGGCCAGCGGCAGCGCATCGCCATCGCCCGGGCGTTGGCCCTGCGTCCGCCGATCGTGCTGCTGGACGAGCCGACCTCGGCGCTCGACGTCTCGATCCAGGCGGAGATCCTGAATCTGCTGATGGCGCTGCGCGAGGAGCACCGGCTGACCTATGTCTTCGTCAGCCACGATCTCGCGGTGGTCGGCCAGATGTGCGACCGGGTGCTGGTGATGAAGGACGGGGCCTGCGTCGAGGAGCTGCCATCCGACGCGCTGCGCGCCCGCAGCGTCGCCGCCCCCTACACAAGGGAGCTGATCGCGAACAGCTTCCTGTGAGCGGCAGGCGGGATCGCCGGTGGATTGAGGGCGCCGAGGCTGGAACGGCAACAGCCCCAGCGACACGCGGCGTGTGCTGGGGCTTCGACTTGGTTGCGGGGACGCGCGGCCAACGATTCTTGCGATCGGCCGGCCTCTACCAATTCGTCACCGATCCGTCCTTGCGCTTCAGATGCGGCGCTTCCCAGAACCTGAAGCTCTGCTTCCGGATCAGCTCCTCGTTCACCTCGACGCCGAGGCCGGGCGCGTCCGTGACCGGATAATGGGCGTTCTCGATCCGCGGCTGGACCGGGAAGAGCTCGGCATCGTCGAAGCCGAGCTGCTCGGCCGTCGATGTCCGGGTCTCGAGCCAGGCGAAGTTCGGAACGGCCGCGGCGAAATGCACCGTCGCCGCCGTGCAGATCGGGCCGAGCGGATTGTGCGGCATCATGTCGACGTAATGCGCCTCGCTCCAGCCGGCGACCTTCATCGCCTCGGTCAGCCCGCCGACATTGCAGATGTCGATCCGGTTGAACTGGTGGATGTTGCGCTCGATGTAGGGCAGGAACTGCCATTTGGAGGCGAATTCCTCGCCGATTGCGAAGGGCACGTCGACCATCCGCCGCAGCGCCTCATAGGCCTCCGGCGTCTCGTCGCGGATCGGCTCCTCCAGGAAGTCGAGCGTGCCGGAGGGCATCTTCTGGCAGAAGCTCGCCGCCTCCGCGACCGACAGGCGGTGGTGAAGGTCGATGCCGAGCACGACGTCGTCACCGAGCGCCTCGCGGGCCCTGACGCACCATCTGGCCGTCGTCGCGATGTGCTCGCGCGGCTCGTAGACCGCGCTGCCGCCATGGCCGGACGGCGACAGACGCATCGCGGTCCAGCCGACCGCGATCAGCGCCCTCGCCTGCTCGATCATCGCCTCGCCCGGCGGCGCCGAGGTGGTGGCGAAGGTCGGGATCCGGTCGCGCTGCTTGCCGCCCAGCAGTTGGTAGACCGGCACGCCGAGCGCCTTGCCGAGGATGTCGTAGAGCGCGATGTCGATCGCCGAGATCGCCGCCTGCAGGACGCGGCCGCCCTCGAAATACTGGCTGCGGTACATCTCCTGCCACAGCGCGCCGATCCGGAACGGATCGCGGCCGATCAGGAACTCGCGGTAGTGCTCGATCGCGCCGACCACCGCCTTCTCGCGGCCGGAGAGGCCGCTTTCGCCCCATCCGAACAGGCCTTCGTCGGTCTCGACCTTGACGATGAGCTGATTGCGCGTGCCGACCCAGACCGGATAGGCGCGTATGGCGGAGATTTTCATTCGGGTCACCAGTGCCAGAGCGTGCCGTCCTCGAGCCGGTTCACCGGCAGGTAGGCGCGCTGATAGGGGTGTTTCGCCGCGAGCGCCTCATCGATGTCGACGCCGTGGCCCGGCGCCTCGCCGGGGTGGAGATAGCCGCCCTCCTGCCGCCACGCATGCGGGAAGACCTCGTGCGTCAGCGGCGCGTAGCCGGAGAACTCCTGGACGCCGAAATTCGGCACCCAGAGGTCGATATGCGCATTGGCGCCCATCGCCACCGGCGAGACGTCCATCGGCCCGTGGCAGGCAGTGCGGATGTGATAGACCGAGCCGAAATCGAAGATGCGCCGCAGCCCGGTCACGCCGCCGGCATGGACCGAGGTGACGCGGATGTAGTCGATCAGCTGTTCCTCCATCAGCAGCCGCGCGTCCCAGATCGTGTTGAACACCTCGCCCAGCGCGATCGGCGTCGTGGTGTGCTGGCGGATCAGGCGATAGCCCTCCTGCAGCTCGGCCGGGACCGGATCCTCCAGCCAGAACAGCCGGAACGGCTCCAGATCCTTGCCCAGCCGGGCCGCCTCGATCGGCGTCAGGCGGTGATGCGTGTCGTGCAGCAGGTGCAGGTCGTCGCCATAAACGTCCCGCAGCCGCGCGAACAGCTTCGGGATATGGGTCATGTATTTCGAGGTCGACCACACCTCCTCATGCGGCAGGGCCTCGACCATGCCGCCCGTGCCCTGCTTCGCCCCCTTGCCGGTGCCGTAGATGGCAGGCAGGCCGGGGATGCCGACCTGGGCGCGGATGGCGACATGGCCTTCGTCGCGCTTCTGTCCGACGGCGTCGACGGCTTCCTCGATGGTCATGCCCTGGGCATGGGTGTAGACCATCACCTTCTGCCGCGAGGCGCCGCCGAGCAGCTGATAGAGCGGCATGTTGGCCGCCTTGGCCTTGATGTCCCACAGCGCCATGTCGACGGCCGAGATCGCCGCCATGGTGATCGGCCCGCGCCGCCAGTAGGCGCCACGGTAGAGATACTGCCAGATATCCTCGATCTGCGCCGGATCACGCCCGATCAGCAGCGGCGCGACGTGGTCCTGCAGGTAGCTGACGACCGCGAGCTCGCGCCCGTTCACCGTGCCGTCACCGATGCCGTGCAGGCCTTTGTCGGTGACGATCTTGACGGTGACGAAGTTCCGCCCCGGCGAGCAGACGATGACCTTGATGTCCTGGATCTTCATGGCAGCACCTCAGTCGGGATCATGGCGCCAGCCGAGCATCCGTTCGGCCTTGGCCGAGGAGAAGAAGCTGCGGTTGCCGCTGAGGTCGCCGCGGATCGGCACGTCCGGAAAGAAGCGGGCGGCGAGATCCAGGCTCGGGATGTCCATCACCGTGTCCGGCGCGACGATGTAGAACACCTCATGGCCTCGGAACGGTCCGTCGAGCGCCAGCAGGCAGGCCCGCGCCGCCGCGTCGTAGAGCGTATAGGCCCAGAGATGCTTCGACGCCGCCTTGGTGGCGAAGCCGTAGACGGCCGCGGCCTGTGGGCGCTCCTCCACCACCAGGTGGAAGCGCATGCTGGCGATCCGCAGGCGGCTGTAGCGGCGGGCGAAGGTGTCGGCCTGCTGCTCGCAGATCCATTTCGACAGCCCATACGCCTCCTCGGTGTAGTTCGGATGCGCCTCGTCGAGCGGGAGATAGTCGAAATGCGCCTCCCGGCTGAAGGACAGGCCGATCGCATTGACGCTGGAGGCCTGCACGATCCGGGTGATGCCGACCTCCACCGCGGCGCGCAGCGCGTTGTAGCTGCCGACGACGTTGTTGTTGTGGATGACATGGTCGGGGTGGCGGCCCGGCGAGGGAATCGCCGCCATATGGATCAGGGCGTCGCACCCCCGGAACGCTTCGACCAGCGCGTCGTAATCGCCGATATCGGCCGCGACGAAGCGGAGGTTCTCCTGCGCCTCCGCGGGCGCGGCGCGGTCGATGCTGACGACGCGGTGGCCGCGGCGCAGCGCCGCCGCGGCGATGGCCCGGCCGATCCGGCCGCTGCCGCCGGTCAGGGCGATCGTTTTCGTCCGGGCCCGGGTCCGGACGGGCTTGCTGGTCTCGATCGTGTCCATCGTCCCCTCCCCCGCGCTCAAAAGCCGTACACGGACTGGTGCAGGCCGCGGATATAGCCGATGGCGTAGAGCCGGCCGAAGGCGGAGTAGCCGGCATGCTCGTTGCTGTCGCCCTCCACCGTCGGGACGTGGTCGGGACGAAGCACGCCGTCGAAGCCGATGTCGCGATAGGCGCGCATGCAGGCCAGCATGTCGGTCTTGCCGGCGTCGTGCCATGTCTCCTGGAACGCCTCCGGCGTCCCCTGCACGTCGCGGAAATGGACGAAGGAGATGGCCTTGCCGAAGCTGCGGATGGCGCCGGGCAGGTCATCGGTCATCAGCGTGAAGTTGCCCTGGCACAGCGTGATCGTGTTCATCGGGCTGGGCACGGTCTCGATCAGGCGCCGGTAGTTGTCGATGCTGCGCATGATCCGGCCGACGCCGCGGATCGGCGACAGCGGTGGGTCGTCGGGGTGCATCGAGATCTTCACCTTCGCCGCCTCGGCGACCGGCAGCACCTTCTTCAGGTAATATTCGAGATTGGCCCAGAGCTCGTCCTCGCCGATCGGCGGGTTGCTGGTCAGGTCCTCCGGCACGTCGGCGATGTTGAAGCTGGTGACCACCGAGCCGCCGCGCGAGGGCGTGGCGAGGTTGGTGCGCACCCAGTTGAAGTCGGTCATCCATTCGTAGCACCAGACCGGGATGCCGAGCCGGCCCATGTTCTGGAGCAGCGTGCAGACCGTCGCGATCTCCTCGTCGCGCCCCGGCAGGCCGCGCTTGGCCTTGTTCAGCGGCGGGCGGGCCTCGATCACCTTCAGCGTGAAGCCAGCGGCCTCGTAGCGCTGCTTCAGGCGCTGCAGCGGCCCGTAATCCCATGGCGCCTCGCCATGCAGCAGATCGTCGGGCGGCAGGCCGCCGACGGCGAGGTCCACCCCGGCCTGACGCGCCAGCTTCCAGACGGGCGTCGGCGTGGGGCTGATGAATTCGGCGATTTCGAGCATGGTCGTGGTGGTCCCGGAGAGGCTGGGCAGTGAAGGATGGCGGTGGTCGACGTCAGGCCGGCAGCAGCTCCGACAGGCGCTCTTGCGCGACCTGCGGCTGCCGATCGTAGAGGAAGCATGAGGCAGTATGGCGATCGCCGATGCGGAACAGCGGCGGCTCGCTTCCGCAGGCCTCCATCGCCCTCGGACAGCGGGACCGGAAGCGGCAGCCTTCGGTGCCGATGGCGGCGTCGCGCGCCTTGATCGGCTGGGCGCCCCAGCGCCGGTCGAGATCGGGCCAGGGGATCGAATCGACGAGCAGCTGCGTATAGGGGTGCTGCGGGTCCTTGATCACCTGATCGACATCCCCCGCCTCCATCACCGACCCGCGATAGAGCACGATGATCGACTTGGCGATGTGATAGGCGGTCGTCAGGTCATGCGTGACGTAGATGATCGAGACGCCGTGGTCGCGCTGCAGGTTGCGGAGCGTCTCGAGGATGGTGGCGCGGAGCGATGCGTCGACCATCGACACCGGCTCGTCGGCGATCAGCAGCCGCGGCTTCAGCAGCAGTGCGCGGGCGACATTGATGCGCTGGCGCTGCCCGCCCGACAGCTGGTGCGGGAAGCGCCCGAGGATGTCCTCGGGCCGAAGCCCGACGGCGGTCAGCGCCTCCTCCATCTTGCGACGGCCATCCGCCTTCGATGTCGCCAGGCCGAACTTCCGGATCGGCACGGTCAGCAGATGATCGACCGTGTAGAACGGATTGAACACGGCGAAGGGGTCCTGGAAGACCGCCTGCACCTCGCGGCGATAGGCCATCTTCTCCTTGCCGCGGAGGGTCGAGACGTCCTTGCCGCGATAGATGATCCGGCCCTCCGACGGCTCGATGAAGCCGAGCAGCAGCATGGCCAGCGTGGTCTTGCCGCTGCCGCTCTCGCCGGCCACGGTCAGGATGGTCGGCTCGTCCTCCCTGAGCGTCAGCGAGATGTTGCGGAGCGCGACCGTCGTCTGCGCGTGGACGAGGCCGCGCGTATAGGTCTTCGAGACGTTCTCCAGGCGCAGCAGATCGGCCATCTCACGCGTCCCCGTCATAGAGGTGGCAGGTCACGCCGCGCCCGCCGGCCAGGACCCGCGGCTCGGGCCGGGTCGTGCTGCAGACGGCCATGGCCCTGGCGCAGCGGGGGTGGAAGGCGCAGCCGCCGGGAAGCCGCAGCAGCGACGGCGCGAGGCCGGGGATGCCCCGGAAGACGCCCTTGTTGTCGAGGCTCGGCAGGCTCTCGATCAGCGCCCGGGAATAGGGGTGCTTCGGGTCCGTGAACATCTCGCGGACCGTGCTGACCTCGACCAGCCGTCCGGCATACATGACCGCGACCTTGTCGACGAATTGCGCCATCAGGCCCATGTCGTGGCCGATCAGGATGACTGCGGCATCGATCGCCTTCTGGACGTTGTCGATCGTCTCCATCACCTGGCGCTGGGTCACGACGTCGAGCGCGCTGGTCGGCTCGTCGGCGATGATGACGTGGGGATCGAGCAGGATCCCGATCGCGATGCAGACGCGCTGCTTCATGCCGCCCGAGAGCTCATGGGCATACATGCGGAAGACGCCGGCGTCGAGATCGACCGACTGCAGCGCCCGCTTGCAGCGGGCCTCGATGGAAGCGCGGGACTCGCCCGGCAGGTGCGACTTCATCGCGTCCACCATCTGGGCGCCGATCCGCGTCACCGGGTTGAGCGAGTTCATCGCGCCCTGCGGGATATAGGCGATCCGCGACAGCCGCGCCTGGCGCATCCCTTCCGCGTCGAGCGCCATCAGGTCGGCGCCGCCGACGATCACCTGACCACCCTCGATCCGGCCCGGCGGCTTGATCATCCGCATCATGGCGAGGGCGAGCGTGCTCTTGCCCGAGCCGGACTCGCCCACCATGCCGAGCTTCTCGCCGGCATTCAGGGTGAAGCTGACATTGTCGAGCGCCTTGGCACGGCCGGAGTCGGTGTAATAGGTCACTTCGAGGTTGCGGACATCGAGGACCGGCCCGGCCCCTGCCGCCGCGGCTGGTGGTGTCATGGCCTTCGTCCGTTCCCGGGGCGGCGCAAGCGTCACATCCATCGCCATCACTCCGACCTGCGCACGCGGGGATTGGCCAGCTCGTCGAGCCCCATATTGATCAGGGCGAGCGATCCGAGGATCAGGATCATCGCGACCGCGGGGATGATCGGCCACCACCACCAGCCGTTGAAGAAGGCGCCCTGCGACTGCGCCGCCCAGATGATGTTGCCCAGCAGCGGCTCACGCAGCGGCCCCAGCCCGAGCACGGCGAGGTAGAAGGAGGCGAACACGGCCGAGAACACCTGCGCCACGAAGGCCGCGGCGATGAAGGGCAAGAGGCAGGGCAGGATCTCCTTGAAGATGATGCCGAGGTCGCTGACGCCCGACAGCTTGGCCACGGCGACGAACTGCCGTTCCTTCATCGTCAGCACCTGGGCGCGGATGACGAGGGTCGGCCCCATCCAGGCCAGCAGCACCACGATCAGCGCCATGGTGACGATGGTCACGTCGCGCTTGTCGAGCGAGCCGGCGATCACGACCTGGATCAGCAGCACCGGGATCGGCGTCAGGATCTGGCAGACCGTCCGGATGACGGCGTCGGTCCAGCCGCTGAAATAGGCCGCGATGAAGCCGAGCACGACGCCGATCAGCGTGCCGAGGCCGCCGGCGACGAAGCCGATGAAGGCCGTCTGCCACATGCCCACGACCATGGCGGCAAGGAGGTCGCGGCCGAAGAAGTCCGTGCCGAAGGGGTATTTCAGGCTCGGCGGCTTCTTCACCGCCGCCGAGAGCGGATAGGCATCCTTCGGATCGACCGTCATCAGGCCGATGATCGTGAAGGCGGCGAGGCCCAGCAGGATCAGGACGCCGAGGGCGAGCCCCTTGTTGCGGCGCAGATACCGCAGCACCAGGACGAAGCTGCCCGGGCGTTCGATTCTCGGTTCGGCGGGTGGCGAGAGCGCGGCGATCGACATGTCTCTCGCTCCTCACGAATTGCGGACGCGGGGGTCGAGCAGCGGGTAGAGGAACTCGACCGCCGTCATCAGCACCGCCACGGCGATCGTGATGAACAGCACGACGCCGTAGATGGTCGGAAAGTCGTTCGCGCGGATGGCGAGGTTGAGCATGCTGCCGATGCCCGGCAGGCCGAACAGCCCCTCGACGATGATGGCCGAGGTGACGACGGTGCCGAGCGCCAGGGCCAGCCCCGTCACCTGCGGCAGCAGCGCGTTCCGGAGATAATAGTCGCGGAAGATCCGGCCGCCGGTCAGGCCCTTGTGCTCGGCGAAATTCACATAGTCCTCGCCCTGGATGGTGACGCCCATGCCGCGCATCGACAGCACCCAGCCGCCGACCGAGCCGAAGATCAGGGCCAGCGCCGGCAGCACCTGGTGCCGCAGCAGGTCGAGGATGAAGTCGAGGGAGAAGTTCGGCACCACGCCGGCCGAATAGGCGCCGCCGAGCGGTAGCCATTTCAGCCGGAAGCCGATGAAGAACAGCAGCAGGATGGCCATGATCACGGGCGGCACGCCCGTCAGCAGGATGAACGGCGTCGCGAAGGCCCGAAGCCAGCGCGGCGCCCGCGGCCAGGCGGCGACGGCGCCGAGCAGATTGCCGATGACGAAGCTGAGGATCGTCGTGACCAGCAGCAGGCCGATCGTCCAGGGCAGCGATTGCGCGATCAGCTCGGCCACGGTCGACGGATAGCGGTACAGCGAGTAGCCGAAATCCATCCGCACGATGTTGCCGAGATAGTGCCAGTATTGCTGGTACAGCGGCTGGTCGAGCCCGAACTGCTGCTGCATCGAGGCGATGATCTTCTCCAGATCGGCCGGCGAGAAGCCGCCGGTGCGGGCCAGTTCGCCGAACCGTTCGCGCAGCGCATTGCGACTCGACAGGCGCGGAATGAAGAAGACGATCGTCGAGGCGGCCCAGACGACCAGGACGAGGAAGAGAAGACGGCGGATGATGAGCTTGAGGGTCATATCAGCGGCCTTTGAGATCGACTCTCCGGCCCTTTCCGTCATGGCGAGGCGTGAAGCGCCGCATTGAGTTCAGAGGGAGCCATCCAGGGGCCACTGCCGCTGGATGGCCACGCCCCTGCGGGGCTCGCCATGACGGTGAAAGGGACTGCGAAAGCACCCGACCAGCCTGCCGCCCCTTGATACGGAGAGCAGGCATATACCCCCACGCAGTCAAGGCGAGCGAAGCGTGGCCATCCAGTCCCGCGGCCTCAACTGCATGGCGGCGAAAGTCTGGATGGCCATGCCCCTGCGAGGCTCGCCATGACGGGTTGAGAGTTCGGGCCGGCAATATCACTGGACGATCCTGGTGCTGTTGCCGTTCAGGAGGTGCGCGCCCGGCGGCGCGCACCTTTCGCAATCGGACCTACGGCGCGCCGGTCGGCTGCAGCGACGTGATCACCAGCAGGCCGGTATGGGCCCAGAACGCGCCGTTGGTGCCCGTGCCGAGGTTCGAGGCGCTCGGCCAGTTCTTCCAGTAGTGGTTGTTGTACGGGATCCGGTGCAGCCACTGGATGACCGGCACGTCGATCACATCGCGCCAGTAGATGCCGAGAGCCTTCGCGGCGCCTTCCTGGAATTTCGGATCGTTGGAGTCGAGCGGCGAGATCTCGTCGAGGATCTTGTCGAGCTCGGGGTTCTTGTAGCGCGAAAAGCGGTTGTTGCCCGCCGCCGAACCGATCGTGTTGCTGTACTTGCCATGGAACAGGTTCATGGCCTCGAACGGATCATAGAGGCTGGCGCCGTGGCCGAAGAGGTAGAGGCCGGGCTTGCCGTCCACCATGGCCTGATAGGCATCGGTGCCGAAATTGACATTCGCGTCGAAGCCGGCCTGGCGCAGCATCTCCGCCAGGACCGGGGCGATGTCGCCATGGATGTTCTCGAAGGCATGGATGGTGGCGTCGAAGGTCTTGCCGTCCTTCTCCCAGAGGCCGTCGTCGTTCTTGGTGAAGCCGGCCTCGGTCATGAGCTTCTCGCTCTCATCCGGGTCGAACTTGCCCGGCTCATACTTCGCCTCCTCGGCCTTCACGGCCTCGGATTCGGCGAATTTCTGCAGGTTCGGATACAGCGGGAACGGATAGATCGTCGCGATCTTGGCGCCGTCATACAGCACTTCGTCGATGCGATCGCGGTCGATCGCGCGGCTGATCGCCTTGCGGACCCGCGGATCGTTGTAGGGCTCGAGCTGGGTGTTCATCCACAGCGAGTTCGGCCACCAGTCGAGATAGCCATAGGGCGGCTCCGTGCCCGTCCAGGACTGGATGTCCTTGTTCTGCTCCACGATGTTGCCGATCACCTGGGCGCGCATGTCGACCGAGGAATCGAACTCGTTGTTCACCAGGCGCTGCGCCACCGTGTCGATCGGCTGGTTCAGCACGTTGACGATGACGACGCGCTTCACCGCCGGCTGGGCGCTCCTCCCCGCCTTCACCGCCCACCAGTCGGGACGCAGGTCGAGGATCTTCTGATTGGCGTTCCAGGCGACGACGTTGTACGGGCCCGAATGCGGGATTTCGTCGAGCCCCACGGCCGCCGTCGGGTTCGGCTGGGCCGATTCCCATTCCGCCGGCACGATCGGCAGGCCGGTATCGAACTTCTCCGTCAGCACCTCGAATTTGAACCGCGGCGCCGGTTGCTTGAACTTGACCTCGACGGTCAGGTCGTCCTTGGCGCTGACGCTGTCGACGAATTGCTGGAAATGCGCGTGATAGGGCAGCGTCTCATACTTCATCTGCCCTTCGAAGGTGTAGACCACGTCCTTGGACGTGACCGGCTTGCCGTCGCTCCATTTGGCGTCCTTGTTGAGCTTGATCTCGAGCGTCTTGAAGTCCGGCGAGTATTCCATGCTGTCCGCGAGCCACGGGATGAATTCGCCCTTGAAGATGGCGAAATACATCAGCGGCTCGAACAGCAGATTGTTGCCCTCCTGATGCGTATAGCCCGGCAGCACCCAGGGGTTGGTGGTGCCGACAGAGGTGCCGCCCGCGACGCCCCAGCCGAGGATCAGCGTCTGGTTGCGGGGCACGTCCGGCAGCGGGCCCTTGGGCGTGATTTCCTGCGCGGGCGGCAGGCCGGCCGACTGCGCGAAGGATGCGGCCGGCGCGGCGATCAGCGCCGCGGCCAGGACCAGGCCGGCGAGACTTTGGCCGGCAAGGCGTTTCAGATCGACCATAAGACAGATCTCCTCCCTTGATTGTCTTTTGCGCCTCACGGGCGCCTTTCCAGTATGACTGCGCGTTCCCCCCTTCTTCCGCGTCAGAGCAATCGGGCGAAGGACTATTGACCTATCCTGTTGTCATGCCCGGACTTGACCCGAGGACCCGCCCGGCGATGACAATAAAAAATGAGCCCTACTCCTCTTCCGCACTCCGAAAACCCTTAACCGGACTGCCCCTTGTCTTTCCGGTTGTTGCGGCGCGCCGCACGCATCTGCTCGATGATGTGGCGCCCGGATCCTTCGACATGGCGGGCGATCACGGCCGCCGCCGCGTCCGCGTCCTGGGCCTTGATCGCGTCCAGGACCTCCTGATGCTCCCGCATCACGGCGGCCTGGCGGCCGAGCGAGATCGGCAGCCGACGGCTGATCGCGCGCAGGATCTCGCGGTGCTTCCACCAAAGATCGACCGCGTGCCGGTTGTAATGGCGCTCGTACATCGTGTGGTGGAACTGCGTGTCGAGCAGCCCGTGCCGCACCGGGTCCGAATAGTTGAGCCGCAGCATCTCGGCGTGGAGCGCCTCCAGCACGGCGATGTCGGCATCGGTCGCGATGCCGACGAACCAGCGCGTCAGCGCCGGCTCGATCAGCACCTCGATCTCGTAGATGTCCCGGATGAAATCCTCGTCGATCGGCCGCACGCGCGCCCCGCGATTGGGCGTCATCACAACGAAGCCCTCGCCGCGGAGCTGCTGCAGCGCTTCGCGCACCGGATTGGTCGAGGTGCTGTGCCGCTCGGCGAGATCGGCGACGATCAGGCGGGCATTGGCCGGGATGCGGCCCGAGATGATGTCCTCGCGGATCGCCTCATAGACCGAGGCCTCGCGGTCCGCCTGAAACGCAGGCAGGTCCAGGCCGGAAACAGTGCCGACGGGCTGCGCTTCCGCGCCGCCTTCCGCTGTCCACTGATGTCCGGCCTGGGGATTCGACACGCGATCCTCCGGATTTTGTGTACGATCTTTGGCGAACTCGACACGAAATGTCGAGTCTGAAGCGCACCAGGCAAGAAAGATTATCGTCCCTCGCGAGCACAGAAGCGCGCAGCCTCTCCCGTTTGTGAGACTTTTTCAAAACACTCATCCCTTACCGTCATTGCGAGGAGGCGAAGCCGACGAAGCAATCCATGCCTCCGTTCGAGCGGCGCCATGGCTTGCTTCGCTGCGCTCGCAATGACGGTGTGGGGAATTCCGAAACTCTCTCGCAAGCGGGAGCGGCAATCGGCCAGCGCCCTCACCAATCCACGATGCTGCCGTCGTCCAGGATGGCGTTCTGCGTGTGCAGGATCTCCGGCGCGAAGGGGTGCTTGGCGCATTCGGCCTCGTCGACCTCGACGCCCAGGCCCGGCGCGTCGGGGACCTGCCAGAAGCCGTCGACCATGCGGATCGGGCCGCGGACCACGTCGAAATACCAGGGCACCGCGCCCACCATCTCCTCCTGGATCACATGGTTGGGGGTGGAGACGGCGAAGTGCAGCGCCGCGACGCCCGCGATCGGCCCCAGCGGGTTGTGCGGCGCCACGCCGACCGACACCGCTTCCGCCATGGCCGCGATCTTCTTGGCCTCCAGCAGCCCGCCGCAATGGCAGATGTCCGGCTGGATGATGGAGACGGCCTGGGCGGACAGCAGCTCCTGGAACTCCGCCCGGTCCACCAGCCGCTCCCCGGTGGCGAGCGGCACCGTCGTGCGCGCCGCGAGGGCCTTGAGGCCGGCGGTCTCGCCCGGCGGCAGCGGCTCCTCGATGAACATCGGCCGGCCGGGCGCCAGCGCCTCGATATAGGCCAGCGCCGCCGCGACGCCGGCGGGGCGGCCGTGGAAGTCGACCATGACCTCGACCTCCGGCCCGACGGCCTGGCGCAGCGCCTGCATCATGCGCGCGACCTTGTCGGCCTCCGGCAGCGGCGCGTGATAGTGCGTGTACGGGATGAACACCGCCTTGAAGGCGCGATAGCCCTTCGCCACCACCTGATGCGCGCGCTCGACCAGCGGCGCTTCGTCCAGCGTCTCGTAGACCGCCCGCATGTCGCCGAGCCCGAGATGGGTGTAAACCCGCACCCGGTCGCGCACCTTGCCGCCGAGCAGCCGCCAGACCGGCACGCCGAGATGCTTGCCCAGGATGTCCCACAGCGCCATTTCGATGCCGGAGACGGCGCTCATGCCGATCACCCCCAGGCGCCAGAAGCTCTGCTTCTTCATCGCGCGCACCGCCTGCTCGATGTCGCGCGGGTCGCGGCCGAGCAGCAGCGGCTCAAGGTCCTGCACGGCGCCGGCCACGGCACGGGTCTTCCATTCCAGCGTCGCCTCGCCCCAGCCGAACAGGCCGGGATCGTCCGTCATGACCTTGACGAAGACCCAGTTGCGCATCTCGGCATTGACGATGCGCGTCTCGATGCCCGTGATCTTCATGGCGTCGTCCTGAGCAGCCGGCCGGTCCGGCAGGGTACCGCGTCCGTCCGGGCGAGCGAAGCCGGGCTCAGCCGCGCGACCGGCGCTCGAAGCCGACGCGGATCCGGTTCCAGTCCTCGGTCGGCTGGAACAGGGTACCGGGATGGCGCAGATGCGCCGCCACCGCCTCCTCGTTCAACTCGATGCCGAGGCCCGGCGCATCCGGCACGGTGACGTAGCCGCCCTCGAGATAGTCGGGGTCGATCCCGGTCACGAGGTCGCCCCAATGCGGGATGTCCAGCCCGTGATGCTCGACCGCCACCAGGCCGGAGATCGCGGCGCCGCAATGCACATTGGCCATGAAGCCGATCGGGGTGCAGCAGGCGTGCAGCGCGGTCGCGAGCCCGAAACGCTCGCCGTAATCGGCGATGCGCTTGGTTTCCAGCATGCCGCCCGAGGTCAGCAGGTCGGGGTGCAGGATGTCGAAGGCGCGGGTCTCGATCGGTTCGCGGAACCCGTCCCAGAGATACAGCTCCTCGCCGGCCGCGATCGGCGTCAGCAGGGCGTCGGCCACCTTCCTGTGACCGGCGACATCGTGCCAGGGCAGCGGGTCCTCGAGCCAGGCGAGATCGAACGGCTCCAGCGCCTGGCCGAGGCGGATCGCCTCGTCGGCCGTCACGAAGCCCTCACCGAAATGGTCGATGCACAGGGAGATCTCGCTGCCGACCGCCTCGCGCACCGCGCGGACCACATCGACCGCGGCGGCGATGCCGGCCTGGCTCAGCTTGATCCCCCGCCCCGCCCCCGGCGCGCGCCAGGCCTTGGCCAGCTCGTATTCGTGCCGGGTCGCCTGCCCCACCAGCGCGCCGTCGACCGCGTTGAGGAAGCGCGGCGGCAGGTCGAACTTGATGAAGGTCAGACCCAGCGCCTTGCGACGCAGCACGGCCTCGACATAGCCCTCGGGCGTCATCTGGGCCGGCGCCGGGGTGTCGCCGTAGATCCGCACCCGGTCGCGGTGCTTGCCGCCGAGGAACTGATGGCAGGGCACGCCATAGGCCTTGCCGACAAGGTCCCACAGCGCGATCTCGATGCCGGAGACGCCGCCCCCTTCCCGCCCCCAGCTGCCGTAGCGGCGCAGGGCCGAGAAGATCATGTCGACATTGCAGGGATTCTGCCCCAGCAGCACGTGCTTGAACTGCAGGGCGTTCTCGGCATGGCCGCCGTCCCGTACCTCGCCGAGGCCGGAGATGCCCTGGTTGGTGTCGATGCGGAGGATCGGGTGATAGCCGCTGCCGACCACCACCGCGACCCGCAGGTCGGTGATCCTGAGCTCGCTCGGCCGGGAATGGGTCGAAATCGCGTCCTCGACCCGGCCGAGGGCCGCACCGTCCAGGCGTCCTGTGGCCATGATGTCCGCCCCGCTGCAGTTTGCTGTTCGTTAGGTTTCTTGCTATCATTACCAAACAAGTTGCGCAAGACGGAGCGGCTGCGCGCGACGATGTTGACGGCAGAACGACCGCTGCGGCAGAAGGTGCGGCCCAAACAGGGAGCGCAACACCGCATGACGTCAGGCCGCGTCACCATCCAGGACATCGCCGACAGGCTCGGGATCTCGAAGTTCTCGGTGTCCCGCGCCCTGTCCGGCAAATCCGGCGTCGGCGAGGCCACCCGCAACCGGGTGCTGCGCGCCGCCCACAGCATGGGCTATCGGCGCAGCCAGGAGCAGCCGTCGGCCGGCGGCCAGATCCTGTTCATCCGCCAGGAGATCGACCCGGTGTCGAGCGAGCTGTGGCTGAACATGCTGCATGGCGCCGAGCGCGAGGGCGAGCGGCTGGGCTTCTCGATCGTGCCGCGCCAGGCCCGGCACCTGGCCGAGGGCGGTCCGCTGGACAGCGCCGTGGCCGGGCTGATCCTGGCGGTGCCGCGGCCGCACGAGATCTCCGCCCTGGCCGCGCGCACCGGCCTGCCGGTGGTCTGCGCCACCTATGTCGGCGCGATGGAGCGGATAGACCAGGTGGTCGGCGCCGACTGCGAGGCAGGCGTGGGCGTGGCCCGGCTGCTGACCGGCCTCGGCCACCGGGCCGTGGCCTTCGTCCATGGCAGCACCCTGCCCCTCGGCCGGGCCGAGCGCTTCCGCGGCTTCCGCGACGGGATGCTGGAGACGCCGGACACCACGGTCGAGGACATCGTCTTCGACGAGGCGGAGGGCTTCCGCGACGCCTTCCTCGCCCATCTGCGGCGCGGCGGCGCGCCGACGGCACTGTTCTGCGCCCATGACGGCATCGCCGTGAACGTGATCTCGGACCTGCTGCGCCTCGGCATCCGCGTGCCCGAGGACATCTCGGTCGTCGGCTTCAACGACTTCGCCGCGGCCTCACAGGTATCGCCGCGGTTGACCACGGTGCGGACGCCGCAGGTCGAGATCGGCGCCGCCATGGTCCGCTGCATCGCCGACCGGCTGGGCGACGCCGAAGCTGCGGCCCGGCCTCCGGTGCGCCTGGCGCTCGTGGCCGAGATCGTCATCCGGGCCTCGACCGGCCCGGCGGCGCCGACCGCCTGGCTGACGCCGGCGCTGAAGCGGGCGAAGGCGGGAAAATAGCGAGGCCTCTTCAACCTTCCCCATCTCTCTCCGTCATTGCGAGGAGGCGAAGCCGACGAAGCAATCCAGGGGCCGGGCGAGCGGCCCTGGATTGCTTCGCTGCGCTCGCAATGACGGTCTTGGGTATTCTCGCAGGCGGGAGCACCTAACAAGTTGCAATGCTTCCTGTCTGTGTTAGGCTCGATCATCGACTGCCTAGATCGGACATAAAAACGGCAGCGGAGAGGGAACACCGGGTGGGCGGCAGCGACCGTCCCCGACCAAGCGGGGCGCCATGAAGATCGTCGATCTGAAATGCGCCGTGATCGGCAAGAACCCGATCGTGCGCATCGTCACCGATGAGGGCCTCAGCGGCTATGGCGAGGTCGAATCCTACAAGCCCTATCTGAAGCCCCACATTCTGCATTTTCGCGAGGCCCTGATCGGCGAGGACCCGACGCTGGTCGAGCGGGTGATGCTGCGGATCCGCCAGCGCGGCGCCTTCAAGCCCTGGGGCAGCGCGGTCAGCGCCATCGAGATGGCGCTGTGGGACGTCGCCGGCAAGGCGGCGGGGCTGCCGGTGCACAAGCTGCTCGGCGGCAAGGTGCGCGACCATGTCCGGGTCTACAACGGCTCGCTGCGCGTGCCGATGGCCGGCTATCAGCCCGAGCACTATGCCGAGGACGCCAAGCGGCAGATGGCCCTGCCCGAGGGCTTCACCATGATCAAGCAGGGGATCGGCTTCCACAGCCCGATGAAGCGGGAGGTGCCGGACTTCTACTACGGCACGCCGGGGCAGAGCGTGTTCCACGGCGCGCTCGATTCCGGGCTGATCACCGAACGCGGCCTGAAGCACATGGTCGACTGCGTCGCGGCGATGAAGGAGGTGCTGGGCGACAAGGTCGGCCTGGCGCTCGACTGCGGGCCGGGCTGGACCGTGCCGGACGCGATCCGTTTCGCCCGGGCCGTGGAGGAGTACAACCTGCTCTGGCTCGAGGACCTGATCACCGGCGACTACGTGCCCTATGTCAACGCCGACGTGTACCGCGAGGTGACCCGCGCCACCTCGACCCCGATCCACACCGGTGAGCAGATCTATCTGCGCCAGAACTTCAAGACGCTGATCGAAGGCCATGCGGTGAACGTGGTCGGGCCCGATCCCTGCGATGTCGGCGGCATCGCCGAGCTGAAATGGATCGCCGAATACGCCAACCTGCACGGCATCCTGATGGCGCCGCACGGCACTGGCAACGGCCTGCTCGGCCTGGCCGCGCTGGTCCAGGTCTCGGCCACGCTGCCGCCCAACTTCATCGCCTTCGAATATCCGAGCGGCAACCCGACCTGGTGGTACGACATCGTCGACGGCCTGCCGAACCCGATCGTCCGCAACGGGCTGATCGAGGTCTGGGACCGGCCCGGCATGGGCGTCGACATCGATCCCGAACGGGCCAGGCGCTATCTCGCCGAAGAAGATTCAGCCTTCTTCGATTGAGCTGTGCCAGCGACCCCGGAGACTAACAACATAACGAAAGCCGCAACATCTTGCGGAGCAAACCTTGACGCATTTTGTGCCTGAAGCCTAGGCTGGCCCTGAACTCGCAGACGACAAGCGAGGCCATTGGGAGGACTGCTCATGACCAAGCCTCATGCAGGTGACCTCGTTCCCCATGCCGTCGACCGCCGTCGCTTTCTCGGCTATGCCGCCGGGGCCGGGGCGCTGGCCGCGGGCCTTGGCCCGCTCCGCGCCCTGGCGCAGGACACGGGCATCGACACCGCGAACTGGACGCCGGACTACATCAACAGCATCGCCGGCACGGTCGAGGTCGACACCGCGGCGGAATGCGCCAAGGTGGTGCCGCTCGACTACAAGGGCCGCCTGACCTACTGGTGGGTCGGGCCGAACGAGGCGTCGCCCAGGATCGATCACGAGATCGACGCCCAGTTCTGGGAGGCCTTCGCCAAGACCTATCCGAACATCACGGTCGAGAAGCAGAACCTCGACTACAACCAGATGCTGAACAAGCTGCGCGCCGCGGCGCTCGGCAATGCCGCGCCGATGGTGGCGAAGCTGCCGATCCTGTGGGGCGTGGAGTTCGCGGCCAAGGGCCAGCTGAGCGAGCTGTCGCCGGAGGCGGTCGGCTACCGCACCGCCGATTTCTGGCCCGGCGCGATGAAGTCGGTGACCTGGAAGGACAAGACCTATGGGGTCCCGACCAACAACGAGACCATGGCCCTGATCTGGAACGCCGGGATCTTCCAGGAGGCCGGCCTCGACCCCGAAAGCCCGCCCGCGACCTGGGACGACCTGGTCGCCTATTCCAAGCAGATCAAGGACAGGACCGGCAAGAACGGCTACGGGCTGGTGGCCCGGCCCAATGCCGGCAACACGCCGTTCCGCTTCATGCCGCAATGCTGGGCCTATGGCGGGGGGGCGCTGGACGAGGCCGAAGCGAGCCCGACCTACCAGGAGGTCTACATCAACAATGACGGCTCCAAGGCCGCGCTGCAGGCCTCCTACGACATGTATGTCCGGGACAAGTCGGTGCCGACCTCGGCCCTGACCAACACCCAGACCGAGAACCAGGATCCGTTCATCGCCGGCCAGCTGGCGATGATGATCAGCCATCCGGCGGAATACGCGACCATGCTGGACCGCGCCAAGAAGGCGACCGGCGCCGACAAGAAGGTGGCCGAGGCGGTGGTGGCGAACATGCGCTACGGGCTGATCCCGAAGGGGCCGGTGCGGCGCGCCGTGGTCTTCGGCGGCTCCAACGCCCACATCTTCAACCCGGATGTGGTCGATGGCGGGCTGGACATGGACGCTGCGCGCGCCTTCGTCGCCTTCGCCACCGGGCCGGAATGGTCGACCAAGGTGGCCTGGGTCGCCTCCAATCCCGGCAACACCCGCGGCTTCCGCACCAAATGGATGAAGCAGCGGCTGGCCGAGATCAAGTTCCTGAACGTCACCACCTCGATGCTGCCGAGCGGGATCCCGTTCCCAGTGATCCCGGAATCGGCGGAGATCATGAACATCATCGTCCCGAACATGATGCAGAACGCGCTGACCGGGAAGATGACCGTGGCCGAGGCGGCCGACGACGCCGCCAGCAAGATCAAGGACCTGCTGTCGGGCCTCTAGGCCCATCCGTCCCGCACCCCGGCCGGTACGCCTGAGCCGCCGGCCGGCCCCGTTCCCCCTGCAAAGGAGAGTCGGGCGTGACCATGGCTGCCGCGCAGGACGATGCGCCCCGGGCGCGGGCGGTGCCCCGCCGTCGCCCCGGCCTGTTGCGACGCATCGCCCGCCACTGGGCCGACTACCTCTACATCCTGCCGGCCTTCGTGGTGATGCTGCTGGTGATCGGCTATCCGATCTACGACACCATCTACCTGTCGTTCTTCAACACCCCGCCCAGCCTGGCCATGGCCGACAAGACCTTTGTCGGCCTCGACAACTACGCCCGCATCCTGGGCAGCGACAGCTTCCGCGAAGTCACGATCAACACCCTGATCTGGACGGTGTTCTCGACTTCCTTCGCCTTCATCCTCGGGCTCGGCGCCGCCCTGTCGCTGAACAGCTATTTCACCGGCCGCGGCCTGCTGCGAGGCCTGTTCCTGATCCCCTACGTGATCAGCGCGGTCGCCGCCTCCTATGTCTGGCGCTGGCTGTACCACAGCGATTTCGGCGTGATCGGCGCGCTATCCGTGGCCTTCGGCATCACCGAGGCGCCGATCAACTTCCTCGACAACGTCCACACCTCGCTGCCGTCGCTGATCGTGGTCAACATCTGGAAAGAGTTCCCCTTCGCCATGATCATGCTGCTGGCCGGGCTGCAGACCGTGCCGGACGAGCTGCACCGCGCGGCCAAGGTGGACGGCGCCGGCACCTGGCCGCGCTTCTGGCACATCACCATGCCGCATCTGAAGGGCGTGACGCTGGTGACCGTTCTGCTGCTCCTGGTCACCAACCTGAACGCCTTCACCATCCCCTGGATCATGACCGGCGGCGGCCCGGCCGGGTCGTCCGACATCTGGATCACCCAGATCTATCAGCTGGCCTTCGGCCGCATCCGCTTCGGCATCGCCTCGGCCTATTCGGTGATCCTGTTCGTGGTGATGATGGCGCTCGGCTACTTCTACGTCCGGGCACTGACCCGGGGCGACGGGAGGCGGCCGGAATGAGCGCCACCACGATGGAACCGCGCTCCGCCCCGAGGCGCCGCCGCGGCAAGGCCGGCCCCTGGGGCATGACCCGCATCGTCTACTTGGTCCTGCTCGGCATCTTCACCGTGCTGCCGATGGCCTGGATGCTGCTGACCTCGGTGAAGACGCAGTTCGCCGCGCTGCAGTATCCGCCGGAATGGATCCCGTCGGAGCCGACGCTGGAGCAGTACACGCGGCTGCTGTCGCCCGCCAACGAGGTCGGGCAGGAGTTCCTGCGCTACCTCTTGAACAGCATCATGGTGTCGGCCGCGACCACGGTGCTGGGCGTCGCCATCGCCGTACCGGCCGCCTACGCCTTCTCGCGCTTCCGCTTCCCCGGTCGCAAGCTGCTGTTCTACGCGGTGCTGGTCCGGAACATGTTCCCGGCCGTGGTCTTCCTGATGCCCCTGTTCATCATGATGAAGTGGATGGGGCTGGTGAACACCGCGTGGTCTCTGATCCTGACCTATCTGACCTTCGGCCTGCCGCTGTCGATCTGGCTGCTGAAGGGCTTCTACGACAACATCCCGCCGCAGCTGGAGCAGGCGGCGCGGATCGACGGCGCCACGCGGTTCCAGGCCTTCCTGTTTGTGGTCATGCCGCTGTCCTCGCCCGGGATCATTGCCACCGCGATCTATTCCTTCGTCCTGGCGTGGAACGAATACGTCTATGCCCTGACCTTCATCAACGACAAGAGCAAGCTGACCCTGCCGGTCGGGCTGGAACGCTTCTTCACCGAATACGCGACCAACTGGCCGGGGCTGATGGCGGCCTCGTTCATCATGAGCGTGCCGGTGGTCGTGCTGTTCCTGGTCCTGCAGAAATACTTCGTCCGCGCCCTGACCGAGGGCGCGGTCAAGTCCTGACGAGAAGGGGAGCCCATGGCGCAGGTGGTGCTGCGGGACGTGGTCAAGCGGTACGGCGACATCTACGCCGTCGACCATGTGTCGCTGACGGTCGAGGACGGCGAGTTCGTGGCCCTGGTCGGCCCGTCCGGCTGCGGCAAGACGACGACGCTGAACCTAGTGGCCGGGCTGATCGAGCTGAGCGACGGCGACATCCAGATCGGCGACCGGCTGGTCAACGACCTGGACCCGAAGGACCGGGACATCGCCATGGTGTTCCAGAACTATGCCCTGTACCCGAACAAGACGATCTACAAGAACCTGGCCTTCCCGCTGAAGATGCGGAAGCTGCCGGCGGCCGAGATCGAGAAGAAGGTCCGGGCCGCGGCCAAGCTGCTGGACATCGAGCATCTGCTGGACCGGCGGCCGCGCGAGCTGTCGGGCGGGCAGCAGCAGCGCGTGGCGCTGGGCCGGGCGCTGGTGCGCGACCCGCGCGTCTTCCTGATGGACGAGCCGTTGTCGAACCTGGACGCCAAGCTGCGCACGCAGATGCGGGCGGAGCTGAAGCGGTTCCACCAGGACCTGAAGGCGACGGTGATCTACGTCACCCACGACCAGATGGAAGCCGTCACCATGGCCGACAAGATGGCGGTGATGACCGGCGGTGTGCTGCAGCAATACGACACGCCGGAGCAGGTGTTCGAGCATCCGGTCAACACCTTCGTCGCCGGCTTCGTCGGCAGCCCGGCGATGAACTTGCTGCCGGTCCGGGTGGTCGGCAACGCCACCAGGGCTGCGGTCGAGAGCCTCGATGGCTGGCGCTGCGCCCTGTCCGACGCCAATGCGCGGAAGGCGCAGGCGGCGACCTATGGCGAAGCCGTGCTCGGCGCCCGGCACAGCACCATCCGGCTGCACCGGGAGGAGGTGCCGGGCGCCATCGCCGGCCGGGTCTACACGGTCGAGCCGACCGGCGACATCACCTACGCCCATGTCCATTTGGGATCGGCGACGGTCGTGGTCAGCGTCGCGCCGGATGTCCGGCTCGGCCCCGACCAGCCGGTCTGGCTCGAATTCGACCAGCAGAAGCTGCACCTGTTCGACGGCAGGACCGGACAGGCGCTGCCGGCCGCCTGAAATACTACCGGCCCCGGCAAGCGGGCCGGCTCTCGGAGGGAAGGAAGAACCCGTGAAGATCACCAATCTGCGCACCGCCGTCATCGCGGGGAACTTCCCCTGGGTGCTGGTGAAGGTGGAGACCGATGCCGGCATCACCGGCCTGGGCGAGGCCTATTGGGGCGCCGGGGTCGCCGAGCTGGTGCACAAGGCCAAGCCGGTGATCATCGGCGAGGACCCGGTGAACATCGGCAAGATCGTCGAAATCCTGATCCGCTGCCTGTCGGGCGAGGGATCCCAGGCGGGCGCCACCGTGACCGCGATCAGCGGCATCGAGATCGCGCTGTGGGACCTGCTGGGCCGGGCGCTGCAGACCCCGATCTCGACCTTCTTCGGCGGTCGCTTCCGCGACAAGGTCCGGATCTATGCCGACTGCCACGCCGGCGACATGCCGGAGCCCGCTTCCTACGCCGCCAAGGCGCGCGAGGTGGTGGCGGACGGTTTCACCGCGATCAAGTTCGACCTCGACACCCGCAACCCCTACACCATCGACATCTCCGACGACCCCAACCCGCGCCGGCAGTGGTTCGAGCCGTTCAACCGCACCATCGGGTCGCGCGAGATGGCCTGGATGGTCGATGTCGTCCGGGCCGTGCGCGAGGCGGTGGGGCCCGAGATCATGGTGGCGATGGACGCGCATTGGAAGTTCGGAGTGAACGACGCGATCAAGCTGGCCCAGGCGCTGGAGCCCTTCGACCTGCTGTGGCTGGAAGACCCGGTGCCGCCCGAGAACATCGAGGCGCAGCGCCACGTCACCCATTCGACCCGGACGCCGATCTGCACCGGCGAGAACCTGTACCGCAAGCACGGCTATCGCGAGCTGATCGAGAAGCAGGCGGCGCGGATCATCGCCCCGGACATCCCGAAGATGGGCGGGCTGGCGGAGGCCAAGAAGGTCGCCGACCACGCCGACCTCTATTACATCCCGATCGCACCGCACAACGTGGCCAGCCCGATCGGCACGGTGGCCGGCGCCCATGTCTGCGCCGCCATGAACAACTTCCTGGTGATGGAATTCCATGCCCACGACGTCGAGTGGTGGAGCGACATGGTCGATGGCGGGCCGCCGATCGTCGACGGCTACATCCACCTGAACGACCGGCCGGGCCACGGGCTGACACTGAACGAGGACGTGGCGCGGGCGCATCTGAAACCCGGATCCAGCTATTTCGGCGACGAGCCCTGATCGCCGTCGACGGACCAAAGGACGAACCGAGAATGATCGAGACCAGCGACATCAAGCGGCCGCCGGCGGAATGGTCGGCGGCGCTTCAGGCAATCGGCGCCGCGACGGCGAGCAGCACGCTCGCCCATATGGGCATCCGCAACAGCCATATCTGCGGCCCGGTCGCCTGGACCAGGGGCAAGGCGATCGCCGGCCCGGCGCTGACGCTGCAGTTCATGCCGAAGCGCGAGGACCTGTATGGCGAGGACGAATACGCCGAGCCGGAAAAGCAGCTGCACCGGCATGTGCTGTATCACGCCCAGAAGGGCGACATCGTCGTCGTCGACGCCCGCGGCGACATGAGGAGCGGCGTCTTCGGCGACATGATGCTGACCTATTTCAAGGGCCGGGGCGGCCTGGGCGTGGTCATCGACGGCTGCATCCGCGACTATCCCAACACCGGGCGCCTCGGCCTCGGCTTTTGGCTGCGCGGCGTGACCCCGAACTTCCACACCCAGACCGACCTGATGCCCTTCGGCGTCAACATCCCGATCGCCTGCGGCGGCGTGCTGGTGATGCCGGGCGACATCATCGTCGCCGACGATGACGGCGCCGTGGTGGTGCCGGTGGCGCTGGCGCCGGAGGTGATCGAGAAGGCGACCCAGCACCATGAATGGGAGGAGTTCTCACGCGAGCGCCTGTCCCAGGGCGGCGATCTGCGGCGCTACTATCCCCTGAGCGATGCCGCCCGGCCGGAATACGAGGACTGGCTGAGGAGCAAGGGCCGGGCGCCGTAGGCGGACCGGCACGCGCCGTCACTGGCAACGACCCCGGCCACCGCGCCCATCATGATGAGGCCGGCCCCGCAGCCTCAGATCGGGATCGGGTTGGCCTTGGCGAAATGGCAGGCGGCGAAATGCCCGTCGCCGACCGGCGCCAGGAGCGGACGCTCGCGGGCGCAGATCTCCTGCGCCAGCGGGCAGCGCGTGCGGAAGCTGCAGCCTGAGGGGATGCTGGACGGGCTCGGCACATCGCCCTGCAGGATGATGCGTTTCTGCGGCCGGTCCGGATCAGGCTCCGGTGCGGCCGAGAGCAGCGCCTGCGTGTAGGGATGGTGCGGCGTGCCGTACACGGCGGCCTTGGGGCCCGTCTCGAC
>NZ_JAHVDK010000005.1:0-264862 GCF_051487185.1 Inquilinus limosus | reverse complement strand
TCCGAGCACTGGGTCGTGCTCTCCGGCACCGCCCGCGTCACCATGGAGGGCCAGTCCCGCATCCTGCGCGAGAACGAGGCCGTCTACCTGCCGATCGGCACCGACCACAAGCTCGAGAACCCCGGCAAGATCGACCTCGAGCTCATCGAAGTCCGCACCGGTCCCTATCTCGGCGAAGACGACGTCGTCCGGCTGGAGGAGCCCTGAAGGACCCCTCGGGGCCTGTCGACGGCGGTCAGAACCGGATCGTCGTCGACAGGCCCAGAGCCGCCATCGGCTTCTGCTCCCCGGGACTGTTCGGCGAATCATCCTGCAGCCGCAGATTGATGCCGACCGTGTTGCGCCGCATCGGGATCGAGACGCCGAGATCGAGCATGTTGATCTCCTCCGCGCTCTGGCTGACGGTGTTGCGCGGGTTGTCCTTCGGATTCAGGTTGGCGTGGTGGTAGGCAACCTTGTAGGTCCAATTGTCGGCGTCGATGAAGGTGCCGGTGACGCCGAACAGCTCGGCGTCACCGTCGAGGCTGTCGCCCATCGAACGTTTGTAGAAGCGGTAGCCGTCCGGATAGGCGCCACTCTCGTAGAAGTAGCCGTAGATCTTCCTGTCCAGAAAGTTCGCGGTCGAGTTCGAATACTCGACGTTGACCTTCCACATCGCCCCTTCGTCACCCCAGCCGTTCCATAGCGATCCACCGAGCACGGCGGCGTTCCGCGACGGCAGCGGAATGCCGATGTCGGAAGTGGCCGCGTCTTCACCGGTCAGCTCGCCATAGATCTCGAAGGGCTGGCCGAAGAGCTGGCTGCTGAAGCGGGCGTCGAAGCCGGCGATCTGGTTGGCCGGGTCCTGGGCCTGCTGCGAGGGATCGACGTTGGTGTTGCCGAAGAAGCCGTCGAAGAAGGTACTGAGGCCGCAGGGTCGGCCACTGCCGCAGAACATCATGATGCGCGAGGCGCCGAGCTCGAGCCCCGGGATCGGGTTGATCGAGGCCCGCAGGCCGAACATCAACGGGTAGGTGACGTCCCGGTCGTCCGGCAGGACGCCGAGGAAGCCGGTGATCTGCCAGGGGCCGATCCAGCTCAACCACGGCGTCTCGAAGGCATGCGGGTTGGAGCGCATGAAGCCGGCCTTCGGAAAGGGCCGGGCATTGGTCGAGAGGATCAGGCTGGTGGTCTCGCCCGGCCCCCACCATGTGTCGAGCCAGCCGGCATAGAGGATCCAGTTGTCGACCCGCTGGGCGATGTAGGTGCCGTCGAGCGACGCCTGGAACGTGTCCTGGCCGGCGTAGTACCAGGGGCTGTCCCCCTTGACGAAACGGGAATAGGCGCCGAGGGACAGCCGCAACGCGGTCGAATCGCCCATATATTCGAAGGAGGCGGTCACCTCTCCCCGCTGGCGCGCCGTGTATTCGAAGCCGTGCACCAGGGCGGGCTGGTTGGTCAGGTCGGCCCGCAGCATCGCGTGCAGCTGCCCTTGCCGGGTCTCGGAAGCGGCCCGGGCGCGGACGCGGTCCAGCGCCGCCTGGACATAGGGCGGCAGCAGATCCCGATCGGCCTTGGCCAGGCGGTAGGTGACCTGTGCCCAGGGGATCGGCCAGGCGTTCAGAACGCCGTCGATCAGGCCGTAATTCTCCAGGACGTGGATGTCGTTGCGCAACGTCGCATCGCCCGGTTCCGCCCACGGGCTGGCCACCGCCGTTCCGGACACCGTCGCGAGCGCGGCGCCGGACAGAATGGCAGCAGCGACGGCAATGGCAATCTTCCTGGCAACGGCCATTATTCCCCCCGGACGGCCCCCAATCACCCGCCCTGCATACACAAGACGTCCACGGAAGCCCAGCGGCTGCATCAGGCTGTATGCGCTTCTCCGCTGCCGCCTTCCTGGGAGGGAGACAAATTTGTCACAATCGCGGCGTTGATCTTGGCGGCCGCGCTCGGCCACGCCATCTCATTGAGAGCGATTCTCGGGAGACGTCATGCGCGTTCTCGTCCTTGCCCTGACCGCCCTGCTCCTCGGCGCCTGCGTGCAGACGCGGGTGGCGGGCTATGTGGATCCCGCCTATCGCGGCGGGGCGACGATCCGCTCGATGGCGGTGGTCGCGGAGACACCGCGACTCGGGGAGCGCGAAGCGCTCGAGAGCGCGGCCGTCGCCGAGCTTACGGCCAACGGCGTCCGTGCCGTGCGGATGATCGACCTGGTGCCGCCGACCCGGCTTGGCGGCCCGGCCGCCGAGATCGCTGCGATCCGGACGGCGGGCGTGCGCGCCGTGCTGCGCATCGCCGTCGACCAGCGCGCCACGGTCGCCCGCTACATCCCGCCGACCTATGTCGGCGATCCGTTCTTTCCCTATGGCCCCTGGCCCTATGGCTATGGGTATGGCCGCTATCCGTTCGCCGGGCCGGTCAGCAGCGGCAGCTGGGTCGACGAGCCGGTCGCCCGCTACGAGGCCAGGGTGCAGGAGGCCGGCGGCACCGCCGTCATCTGGACGGGCGACGCTACCGCCCGCGGCAGCTCCAGCGCCGATTTCGCCGACCTCGCCGCCCGTGCGGCCAAGGACCTGGTCGCCCGGTTGCGGCAGGACGGGGTGATCTAGCCTCGAATCGGCCCTAATCGGCGACGTGGACGCGGCAGCTGGTGGTGGCGATCGCCTCGCGGAAGGGCGCGGGCGGGACCCGGTCGGTGAACAGGTCGTGGATCTCGCCGATCGAGGCCAGCCGCACCATGGCGTTGCGGCCGAACTTGGTGTGGTCGGCCACCAGGAACACCTGGCGCGAATTGTCGATGATCGCCCGCGCCACCCGCACCTCGCGGTAGTCGTAGTCGAGCAGCGTGCCGTCCTCGTCGATGCCGCTGATGCCGATGATCCCGACATCGACCTTGAACTGACGCACGAAATCGAGCGTCGCCTCGCCGACGATGCCGCCGTCGCGCGCCCGGACCACGCCGCCGGCGACGATCACCTCGCAGCTCGCATTCGAATACAGGATGTTGGCGACGTTGATGTTGTTGGTGATCACCCTGAGGCCACGATGGCCAAGCAGCGCGCGTGCCACCTCCTCCGTCGTCGTGCCGATGTTGAGGAACAGCGAGGCGTTGTCCGGCACCTGCCGCGCGGTGAGCCTGGCGATCCGGCGCTTCTCCTCCAGGCACAGCACCTGGCGGGTCGAATAGGCGAAGTTCTCGACGCTGCCCGGCACCGTGACGCCGCCGTGGAAGCGCCGCAGCAGGGCCCTGTCCTGCAGCAGCGAGATATCGCGTCGGATCGTCTGCGGCGTCACCTGGAAGCGGTCGGCCAGGGTCTCGACTGTGACATAGCCTTCCTGGCGGACCAGCTCGACGATCTGGTTCTGCCGCGCCGTGGCGTTCATGGCCGCTCTTCTATCGTGGCTGGACGAAAAAGAATGCTAATGGGGAAGCGGAAACGATGCCAATATTTTCATTTGCGAACATGGCCTGGGCGAGCGACCGCGGCGAGCGCCTTGCGATCCGGCCGTCCCGTGCTATGAAGGGCGACAAGACGCATGGGGATGGAGAGGGTCATGGGTGCAGAGTGGGTCATCATCATCGGCGTCATCGCCTTCTTCTTTTGGCAGACCGTCACCCGCTGACCACGACTCCACTCACGTCGGCGTGCGCCGCTCCTACCGCCGCGGCCGACCGCCGGTGCGGTCGTCGCGTTCGCCGGTGCGAAGCGTCCACTCCACCACCTGCTTCATCACGCCGCCCAGGGCGTCGTCCCAGGCCCGGATCACGTCCGTGAAATTCGGCCCTTTGACCTCGACCACCCGCTCGAAGCTCTCGCCGCCGATGATCGTCCGCTCCGGAAAGCGCACCAGCTTGGCGCCGATCCGCACCCGCACCCGGTAGGGCTCGCCGGGCCAGCGCTCAGCCCGGAACTCGCGGATCTCGGGCTGCAGCACATAATTCGCACGCAGGCCGGAGATCTGTCGCCCGACCGAGACGATCTTGCCGGTGTTCTCGAAGCTCTCGACCAAGAGGCCGACGACCATAGCCGGGGCCCGGTCGACCCAGGCCACCTTGGCGAAATAGTCGAGCGAGGTCGGGCTCTCGCTGATCGCGATCCGGTCGGTGTCGATTCCGGCATTGGCGGCCGGCATGTCGACCAGGAGCTGCCAGGTGACCTCCGGCAGACCGGAGTCGAAGGTGGACTTCGGCGTCAGCTCATAGACCTGCGGCGCCGGCGGGGCCAGCGCGCTGATCCCGCCGCAGCCGGCGAGGCCCATCGCGGCCGAGGAGAGCGCGACCTGCCGCAGGAAGAGGCGCCGGGACAGGGGGGAGAATGTCATCTTCACCTCGAGGATCCTTGCGGCGGGACGCCGCCGGACGAGCCGCCGAACAGGAACTGCGCCGGGCTGCGGTCGAGCCGCGACAGGGTCCGATTCAGGTTGTCGGTCAGTTGCCGCAGCTGTGTGATCAGCTGCGTGATCTCGTAGAGCCCGTCGACGGAGAAGCTCTCCACCCCCGGGCCGGACTGCCTCAGGAGCCGGGCCACCCCGTCGGCGCTCTGGCGCAGCGACGCGATCATCGCCCGGGCATCGGCCACCGTGGCGTTGACCTGGGTGTCAGTGGTCGACAGGAAGCCGGTCGCGCTGGTGGTGAGCTTGTTCAGGTCGGTCCGCGCCTCGGTGACCAGCCCGTCGACATTCTGGGTCAGCGAGTCGATCCGCTCGATCGTGGTGGCGAGCTGAGTCGAACGCTGCGCCAGCGCCGCCGTGAGGGTGTTCACATTGGCCAGGATCTCGGTGATGTTCTGGCGGTTCTCCTCGGAGAAGATCCGCTGGACCTCGCGCGAGGTCTCCGACAGCCGTTCGAGCAGCTGCGGCACGGTGTCGACGATCGCCTGCAGCCCCGACTGGCGGGACGGAATGACGGCGTATTCCTTACCCTCCTTCTCCAGCGGCGGCGCGCCCTGAACCCCGCCGCTGAGCAGGATGAAGGCGCCGCCGGTCAGCCCCTGGATCTCCAGCGACGCCACCGTGCCCTTGACGATCGGCGTCTTCGGCCGGACCGCGATCTGGACCTGCACCCGCTCGACATTGGACGGATCGATCTGCACATCCTCGACCGAGCCGACCGGGATGCCGCGATAGCGAACCTGGCTGCCCTCCTGCAGCCCGGTGACGTTGCCGGAGAAGTAGATCAGATAGCGCTCCGCATTCTCGCGCAGCCCCGATCCGCCGAGCCAGACGGCGAACACCACCAGCCCGACCATCAGGATCAGGACGAAGCTGCCGACGGCGACATAGCTCGCACGCGTCTCCATCTCAGCCCTCCGCCCCTGTCTGCGCACGCTCCAAAGCGGCGTGCTCGGCCGCTGCGGCGCGGCCACGCGGTCCGTGGAAATATTCCTGGATCCAGGGATGGTCGATCTTCAGCAGGTTCTCGTAGGTGTCGACCAGGACCTTCTTGTCGATCAGCACGGCGATCCGGTCGCAGATCGTGACCAGGCTGTCGAGATCGTGGGTGACCATGAACACCGTGAGCCTGAGGCTGCGTTGCAGCTCGGCGATGAGCTGGTCGAAGGCGGCGGCGCCGATCGGGTCGAGACCTGCCGTCGGCTCGTCGAGGAAGATGATCTCGGGGTCGAGTGCCAGCGCCCGGGCCAGGGCCGCGCGCTTGCGCATGCCGCCGGACAGCTCCGACGGGTGCTTCACGGCGGCGCTGCAGGCCAGGCCGGCCATGGCGATCTTCACCCGGGCCAGATCATCCATCATCTCCCGCGACAGCCGGGTGTACTCCTTCATCGGCACCTGGATGTTCTCGGCCACGGTCATCGAGCTGAACAGTGCACCGTCCTGGAACATCACGCCCCAACGGCGCTGCACCGCCCTCCGTTCCGCTTCGCCGACCTCGTCCATATTGACGCCGAGCACCTCGATCGATCCGGCGGCGGGCCGGATCAGACCGATGATCTCCTTCAGCAGCACCGATTTGCCGGTGCCGGAGCCGCCGACGACGCCCAGCACCTCGCCGCGCCGGACGTCGAGGTCCAGACCCTCATGGATCACCTGGCTGCCGAACTGGGTCTTGAGCCCGCGCACGCGGATCACGACGCCGTCATCCGGCGCCTGAGGCGGCGCCTGGGGATTCTTGTGCATCGTCAAACCCCCAGGGTGGCGAACAGGATCGAGAACACGGCGTCGAGCACGATCACCAGGAAGATCGAGACGACCACCGATTGTGTGGTCAGCCGGCCGACGCTCTCGGCGCTGCCGGAGACCTTCAGCCCTTCATAGCAGCCGACCATGGCGATGGTGAAGGCGAAGACCGGGGCCTTGACCATGCCGACCCAGAAGGTGTTCACGCCGATTGCCGCCTGGAACTGCTGCAGGAACTGCACGAAGCTGATGTTCAACGCGAAATACGACATGAACGCGCCGCCGAGGATCGCCATCATGCTGGCATAGAAGCTCAAAAGTGGCAGGGTGATGGCGAGGGCGAAGACGCGGGGGATGACCAGCACCTCGATCGGGTCGAGGCCCAGCGTCTCCATCGCGTCGACCTCCTGGTTCACCTGCATGGTGCCGATCTGCGCGGTGAAGGCGGAGCCGGAGCGGCCGGCGACGATGATTGCCGTCATCAGCACGCCGAGCTCGCGCAGCACCGAGACGCCGAGCAGGTTGACCACGAAGATCTGGGCGCCGAAGCGGCTGAGCTGGTCCGCCCCCTGATAGGCGAGCACGACGCCGATCAGGAAGGACAGAAGTCCGACGATCGGCATGGCGTGGAGGCCGGTGGTCTCGATGTTGTGGGCCAGCGCCGTCATCCGGATCCGGCTGGGCCGCAGCAGCGTGCCGACGCTCTTGACCATCAGCACGCCGAGGAAGCTCAGGAGCGCCAGCGCCTCGTCGCGGAAATGGAAGGTCGCCTTGCCGGTGCGCAGCGCCAGCTCGTACAGGATGTTGCGGTCGGGATGCGCGATCGGCTCGTCGCGCTCGACCCGGGACACCGCCTCGAGCAGACCTCTCTGGTCCTCCGACACGCCCTCGACCCGGACCGTGGCGCCGGCCGCGGCCAAGTCCTCCTGGGTGCGGTGCACCAGCCAGGCACCGACGGTGTCGAGCCGGGTGACGCCGGACAGGTCCAGCACCACCTCGCCCGATGGGCGCCTCTGCACCAGCGCCGCCAGCTCGTGGTCCAGGGGCGCCGCCGCCCGCGTCACCCAGGGGCCGGCCAGGCGCAGCCAGGTGACGCCGCGCTCGACGCTGCTGTCGATGCTGGCCTCGGCGGCCGCCGCGGTGGTCACGAGGCCATCTCCGCCGCATCCGGCTTCCGCACCTGCGAATTGCCTTTCGGGCGGCAGGGACTACGATGCATGGTCACTCCGGCCCGCAACCAAGGACGTCTCATGGATCTCAAGTCGCACATACGCGGTATCCCGGATTTTCCCAAGCCAGGCATCCTGTTCTACGACATCTCGCCGCTTTTGGCCCATCCGCAGGCATGGCGCCACGCGGTCGAGACCATGGCGGCTTCGGTCCGCGAATGGCAACCCGATATCCTGGTGGGCATCGAATCCCGCGGCTTCCTGACCGCGGCGCCGCTGGCCTATGTCCTGGGCTGCGGCTTCGTGATGTGCCGCAAGCGCGGCAAGCTGCCGGGCGAGACGATCGGCCATCTCTACCAACTCGAATACGGGTCGGATGCGATCGAGATCCAGGCCGATGCGATCAAGCCCGGCATGCGCGTCGCGGTGCTCGACGACCTGCTGGCGACCGGCGGCACCATGGCGGCGGCGATCCAGCTGCTGCGCCGGGTCGGCGCCGATGTCCGCGGCGCTGCCTGCCTGATCGAGCTGTCCTTCCTCGGCGGCCGGCAGAAGATAGACACGCCGGTTCTCTCGCTGCTGCAATACGACAGTTGAGGACATCGGCTCCGCGGCTCAGCGGACCTCCTGCTCCGCGGTCCGGTCGCCACGGAGATCGTGCCAGGCGGTGCCGATCAGCGCCGCCGCCCCCAACGCCAGCAGCACCACGACCGCCACGGGCACTAGGCTGCGCAGGCTTGGCACACTCGGCCGATACTCCGGCTCGTCAAACAGGCTGCGATTGAGCTTGCGCAGGAAGTCGGTGTCGCCGCGCGGCGCGGCGGGACGGTCGAGGAAGCGCTCGACCACGCGGTCCTCACAGACTAGGAGGCCGGTTGAGGGCTGGACCGGCCGCTCCGCCGGCCTGCGCTCGATCTCCTGCACTTCGATCATCGCACGGCCTCTTTATCCATCGGCACCCGCCCTCATCGGCTTCCGCTGATGCCCGCATTATATATGCGCGCCGAGGCTGCCAGCACCAAACATTGCGTTTCGCAAGGTTTCCGGACCCGTCTCCATATCGACGCGAGGCGTTTTCGACAATTGCAAGTAGGAATGACACGCATTTGCTTGACCAGCGCAGATGGATGTGAGAATGACTCTCAACATCGTTCATCGACCAATCACCGTCGGATGGGGACCATGCTGGATCAACCCACAGCGCATGCCGTCGAGCCGCCGCAGCGGCCCGCCCCTGCCAATCTCGACACGCGCGACCTGTTCGGCTCCCGCCGCGAGCTGACGATCCAACACGGCGATGACGTCTACCGCCTGCGGATCACCCGGAACAGCAAGCTCATCCTGACCAAGTAGTCCTTCCCTCGGCTCGCGCCCCCAGCAAGCCGGGCTTTGCCCGCCGCCAGGTCTGCGCGAGAACCCGTCGCCCGAACAGGTTCTCGTCATGCTTCGCACCCCGGCGGCCCCTTTTTTGGCCGCGTTTTCGCATGTCCTGCCGCGCCCGCCGGCCGCCGGCGCCAGCCTGACCACCGGTGATCGGAGAGCATGATGCAGAGCCTCGAACCTGATCGCCTGGCTGCCCCGACCGCCCTCGCCGCCCGCTGGGCCGCGCTGCGCGCCGAGCAGCCGCAGCTCCGCGCCCGCGACGCCGCGGCGGCGCTGGGCGTCAGCGAGGGCGAGCTGGTCGCTTCGCAGGTCGGTGCCGGCACGGTCCGGATCGCTGGGGGCCGGATCGGCGGGGACTGGAGCACGATCCTGCAGGCGATCGAAGCGCTCGGGCCGGTCATGGCGCTGACCCGCAACGAAAGCGTCGTGCACGAGAAGACCGGCATCTACCAAAACGTCTCGGCCGGCAGCCATGTCGGGCTGGCGCTGGGCCCCGATATCGACCTGCGGCTGTTCTACACCCGCTGGGCGCACGGCTTCGCGGTCGGCAGCGCCGAGCCAACACAAGCGGGGGCGAAGCCGAGCCTGCAGTTCTTCGATGCCGCCGGCACCGCGATCCACAAGATCTTCCTGACCGAGGCCAGCGACCGCGCCGCCTTCGCCGCCCTGGTCGACCGCTTCCGCCATGCCGACCAGGCGCCAGTGCTGGTGCCGCAGGAGATCCTCCGCCCGACGATCCTGGACGACGCCGAGATCGACGTGGCCGGCTTCCGCGCCGGCTGGGACGCGATGGAGGACACGCACCAGTTCTTCGGCCTGCTGAAATCGCACCGGCTCGACCGGCTGCAGGCGATGCGCCTGGCCGAGCCGCAGCGGGCCGAGCCGGTCGGCCGCGACGCGCTGCGCCGGGTGCTGACCGGCGCGGCGGGGAGCGGCACCGCGATCATGGTCTTCGTCGGCAACCCCGGCTGCCTGCAGATCCACACCGGGCCGGTGCACAACCTGAAGGATGTCGGACCCTGGCTGAACGTGCTGGACCCGGGGTTCAACCTGCATCTGCGCGAGGACCGGATCGACAGCGCCTGGGTGGTGCGCAAGCCGACCCGGGACGGCGTCGTCACCTCGCTCGAGCTGTTCGACATCGACGGCGCGCTGATGGCGATGCTCTTCGGCGCCCGCAAGCCGGGCCAGCCGGAGCGGGATGACTGGCGCGACCTGGTGGGCCGGGTCAGCGCCCTGGGCGCCGCCTGATGCGCCTGCTCCTCACCCTCGCCGCGGCGCTGCTGGCGATCGCCCTGCCCGCCCGGGCGGAGCCGCCGAAGCGGATCGCCGTCGCCGGCGGCGACCTGACCGAGATCGTCTACGCCCTGCATGCCCAGGACCGCATCGTCGGGGTCGACACCACCAGCCTGTATCCGCCGGCGGCGCGGGAGCTGCCTGATATCGGCTATCTGCGCCAGCTGTCGGCCGAAGGCATCCTCTCGCTCGGCCCCGACCTGGTGCTGACCACGACATCCGCCGGCCCGCCGGCGGTGCTGGAGCAGATCCGCTCCGCCGGCACGCCGCTCGAGATCCTGCCCGAAGGCTTCACCGCCGAAGGCGTGGTCGCAAAGATCGAAGGGGTGGAGAAAGCGCTCGGCCTGCCCGACCAAGGCTTGAGCCAGGCGGTCCGCGCCGATTTCGCGACGGTGGCCGAGGCGGTGGCTAAGGCGACCTCGAAGCCGCGGGTGTTGTTCGTGCTGTCGATCACCAACGGCGCGCCGCTCGGCGGCGGCCGGGGCACCGCGGCGGACGGCATGATCCGCCTGGCCGGCGGCACCAACGCAGTCGGCGAGATCGAGCGCTACAAGCCGCTGTCGCCCGAGGCGGTGGCCGCCGCGGCCCCGGATGTGGTCGTGATCGCCGGCCACGCCGTCGAGCCCAATGGCGGCATGGACAAGATTACAAAGCTGCCGGTCTTCGCCGAGACCCCGGCTGCCAAGACCGGCCGGATCATCTCGATGGATTCGCTCTACCTGCTCGGCTTCGGGCCGCGCACGCCGCAGGCGGTACGCGACCTGGCGGCAGCGATCCATCCCGGCTGGGCCCCGCCCGCCCTGCCGGAGCGCGCCTGGAGCACCGGCTCGTGACCGTGCTGGCTGCCAGCGGCGCGGTCCCGGCCCCGGCGGAGCGGCGGCGGGCGCGGCGCCTGTCGTTCACCCTCACGGGGCTGGTGCTGCTGCTGACCGCGACGGTGCTGGCCAGCATCAGCATCGGGCCGGCGGACATCCCGGTCGGCCATGTGCTGGCGATCCTCGGCCACCATCTCGGGCTCGGCAGCCTCGATGCGGTGACGACACGCGACGCCGCCATCGTCGACGCCATCCGATTGCCGCGGACGCTGCTCGGCGCCATGGTCGGCGCGGTCCTCGCCGTGTCCGGGGCGATGATGCAGGGGCTGTTCCGCAACCCGCTGGCCGATCCGGGCCTGATCGGGGTCAGCGGCGGCGCCGCCTTCGCCGGCGTCTCGGTGATCTCGCTCGGCCTGCCCGCGGCGCTGGCCGGCATCCCCCTCCTCCGCCTCTACACCCTGCCGCTCGCGGCGTTCCTGGGCGGCCTCATCGCCACCCTCGCCGTCTACCGCCTGTCGAAGCGCGACGGCCGGATCTCGGTGACCATGATGCTGCTGACCGGCATCGCGGTGAACGCGCTAGTCGCCACCGGCACCGGCTACGTCGTGTTCAAGGCCGACGAGAACGCGATGCGCACCATCACCTTCTGGACCATGGGCAGCCTGAGCGGCGCGACCTGGACAGCGGTGCTCGCCGTGCTGCCCTTCGCCCTGGTCCTGCTCGCCGCCGTCGCCCTGGCGGCACGGGCCTTGAACGGCATGCTGCTGGGCGAGGCGGTGGCGGTGCATCTGGGCTTCCCGGTCGAGAAGGTGACCCGTCTGCTGGTCGGCACGGTGGCGCTCGCGGTCGGCGCCGCGGTTGCGGTCAGCGGCATGATCGGCTTTGTCGGCCTCCTGGTGCCGCACATGTTGCGGCTCGTCATCGGCGCCGATCATCGTGGCCTGCTGCCGGCTTCGGCCCTGCTGGGCGCCGCCCTGCTGCTGGGCGCCGATCTGGCCGCCCGCGTCGCGGTCGCCCCGGCCGAGCTGCCGATCGGCATCGTCACCACCGGCCTCGGCGCCCCGGTGTTCCTGGCCCTGCTGCTGCGCCGGCGGAGGTCCGAGCCGTGATCCGGGCCGACTCCCTCGTCGTCCGCATCGGCCGAACCGTGCTGCTCGACGGCGTAGACCTTATGGTCGCCCCCGGCCGCTTCATCGCGGTCGTCGGCCCGAACGGCGCCGGCAAGTCGACGCTGCTGCGATGCCTTGCGGGCGAGATCGCGCCGGCCGCCGGCCGAGTCACCCTCGACGGCATGCCGATCGCCGGCTGGGACCTGGTCGCCCTGGCGCGCCGCCGCGCGGTGCTGCCGCAGCAGGTGACGCTGGACTTCCCGCTGACCGCGCGCGAGGTGGTGACGCTGGGGCGGGGGCCGCATCGCGGCGTCGCCGATGCCGCCGCCGACCGCCGCGCCGTCGAGGCGGCACTCGAGGCCGCCGACGCCGCGGCCCTGGCCGACCGCTCCTACCCGACCCTGTCCGGCGGCGAGCAGCAGCGCGTCCAGTTCGCTCGAACCCTGGCGCAGATCTCCGGCGCCGCGGCGCCGACCTATCTGCTGCTGGACGAGCCCACCGCCAGCCTGGACCTGGCGCACCAATCCGCGGTGCTGCGCATTGCCCGCCGGCTGGCCGATGCCGGCACCGGCGTGCTGGCGATCCTGCACGATTTGAACCAGGCGGCCCGCTTCGCCGACGAGATCCTGCTGCTGCGCCGCGGCCGCATCTTCGCCGCCGGCCCGCCGGCCGAGGTGCTGACCGCCGCGACCGTGGAGGCCGTGTTCGGCTGCCCGGTCGAGATCATTTCCCACCCGCAATCCGACAAGCCCATCCTTGTTCCGATCTGAGGACATCATGACCAGCCGACGCCAATCAGTGTCCGCGCTCTCCGCCCTGCTCCTCGCCTTTTCCGCGGCGCCGGCCCTGGCCGCCGATGCGGCCCCGAACGGCGTCAGCCTGGAGCTCAACACGCTCGAGCCGCGCGGCCAGAACTGCGCCGTGAACATGGTGTTCGGCACCCGCGATGACGCCTACCAGTCGTTCAAGCTCGACCTCGTCTTCTTCGGCACCGACGGCGCCATCCGCAAGCGCCTGGCGGTCGACGCGGCGCCGCTGCGCGCCCGCAAGACCAGCGTCAAGGCCTTCGAGGTCCAGGGCCTGGCCTGCGACGCGATCGGCTCGGTCCTGGTCAACGACGTGCTCGACTGCCGGACCGAGGCCGGCGCGGTGGCCGATTGCATCGACCGGCTCGAGACCAAGTCGCGCCTGCCCGTCGCCCTGATGCGCTGAGGAGGGCATCCGAATGTCGCACGATCTCTCGATCATCGCCCTGGTGCAGCAGGCGGACGTCATCGTCCAGAGCGTGCTGGCGCTGCTGGTGCTGGCCTCGATCGGCTGCTGGGGCATCATTCTCGACAAGCTGTTCACCATCGGCCGGCTGCGCCGCGCCGCGGCCGCGCTGCGCCGGCGTATGGACACCGAGCATGAGGTCGACCTGATACCGGCGGATCCGGCGAAGCCGATCGTCGAGGCCGGCCTGACCCAGTGGCGGTCGATCGATCCGGAGGAAAGCCGGGCCGAGTACCGCGACCGGATCGAGCGGGCGATGCGCCGTGCCGCCGGAGAGGTGGTGCGCCGGCGCGAGCTGGGCCTGCCCTTCCTCGCCACCATCGGCTCGGCCGCGCCCTTCGTCGGGCTGTTCGGCACGGTCTGGGGCATCATGAACAGCTTCACCTCGATCGCGAATTCGCAGGACACCAGCCTGGCGGTCGTCGCCCCCGGCATCGCCGAGGCGCTGTTCGCCACGGCGATCGGCCTCGTCGCCGCGATCCCGGCGGTGATGGCCTACAACAAGTTCTCGACCGATCTGCGCCGGATCAATCAGACCTTCGTCACCGCGATCGGCCTGATGGCCGAGCATCTGTCCGGCGCACGCCGCGCCGCCGCCCGGCGCGAGGCGGCCGAATAATGGCGGCCGGCCTGCTCGATTCCGGCGACGGCGAGGACTACGCGCCGCTGTCGGAGATCAACGTGACGCCGCTGGTCGACGTCATGCTGGTGCTGCTGATCATCTTCATGGTGGCGGCCCCGCTGATGATGGTGGGCGTGCCGGTCGACCTGCCGAAGACCAGCGCCGCCAAGATCGGCCAGCCGCAGAAGCCGGTGATCCTGACCGTCGACAAGGCCGGCACCTGGTCGCTCGGCGACGGCCAGGTGCTGACGCCGGAGACGGCGCCCGCCGCGCTGCAGGCGGCGCACCAGGCCAATCCTGATGCCGTCGTCTATGTCCGCGGCGACCGTGACGTGCCCTATGGCAAGGTGATGGAGGCGATGGGCGTGGTCGGCCAGGCCGGCTTCGCCAAGGTCTCGCTGATCGCCCAGGGGGCGGCGCCCCAGCCGGCGCCCGCCGGCGCGCCCGCAGCCGGTGCCGGCGCCGCGCCGACCGCGCCATGACCCGCTTGCGCCTGTCGGGACGCGGCATCGCCTATGCCGCGTCCGCGCTGATTCACGGCGGAGTGGTCTGGGCCTTGCTGCCCAGCCTGACCGGGTCGGCCGCGCCGACGCCGGCCGAGACGCCGATGGCGGTCGAGATGGCCGGTTTCGGCACGCCGGCGGAGCCGGTGGACGCGGCCGAGCCGGTCGACACGGCGGAGGCCGTGCCGACCGAGACCGTGCAGGCGGAGCCGGTCGAGACGGCCGACGACGTGCCGGTGGAAACCGTGGTCGAGGAGCCGCCCCCGCCGGCCGAGACGCCGGTCACCGAGACAGCGGAGATCGAGCCGCCGGAGGAGCCCCCGCCGGAGGTCGTGACCACCACCGGCCAGACCGAGGCGGTGGTCGCCGCCGTGCCGGAGACCGTCCAGGCGAAAGAGCCGGAAGTGGTGCAGCCGCCGCCGACCAGGCCGAAGCCCCGCACCGAGCGGCGGCCGCGGCGCGAGCAGCCGCGCCGGACGGAGCAGCCGGCGGAGGCTTCTCCGGCGCCCACGGAGCAGGCGGCGCTTCCGCCCAAACCTGTCGTCCAACCGCCGGCATCCTCATCGGCCAGTTCGGCACAAGCTGCGAGCTATCAGAACAAGTTGGTGAACTACATCCAGACGCGGCTGAACCGAGCCAACATAAGGGTCCGGCGAGACACCACCATTACCGTCCACTTCGCGTTGCAGCCGGACGGCAGCCTCGAAAACCCGTCTCTGGTCGTATCGTCGGAGAGCGGCAGCGTCGACGACAGCGTGCTACGGGTTCTTCGGCGGTTGTCGGCACCGGAGCCTCCCGAGGGCTTTCCAAGGCAGATCACCGCACCGTTTGTTATTCGGGCGCGCTAGCTGGCTCCCCCTGTGGCGCCATAAAGTTGTGGCGGCCGTCGCACAGGGGCTGTCGGCCGCTGCGCTTGCAGGTGCAGAAGAAATAGGTCTTGGCCCGGGACGCCACGAAGGCGACCGGGCCGATGCCGCAGCCTTCGTGCGAGCCGTCGCAGAAGGGCTGGGCGGCGCTGCGGCCGCAGGCGCACCAGCGCACCGCCTGTCCCTCGGCCAGCTCGACCGGGATCGGCGCGTCGCCGGCGCAGACCGGTTCGGCCGTCATGCCAGCTCCGGATGCCGCGCCAGCAGCCGCTCCGCCTCCGCCAGATCCTCCGGCGTGTTGCCGTTGAGGAAGGGATCGACCGGGTCGCAGGCGAACTCGACCACCGCGGTCGGGTGGCGCGCGGTCCAGCGCTCGACCTTGCGGATCTCCTCCTCGACCAGCGCCTGCCGCAGCCCGGCGCGCAACGCCACCGGCCACAGCGCCACCACCGGATGGGTCCGGCCGGCCGAGGCGGCGACCGCGATCTCCGCCCCCTCCTCCCGCCGCGCCGCCGACAGCCGCGCCACCAGGTCGCGGGGGATGAAGGGCGCGTCGCAAGGGAAGCTGGCCACCAGCCCGACCTCCGGCCGCGTCGCCGCCGCCCAGTCCAACGCCGCCAGGATGCCGGCCAGTGGCCCCGGCGCGCCGGGCACGTCGTCCGGCACCACCGGCAGGCCCCAGCGCGCGAAGCGCGACGGGTCGCCATTGGCGTTGAGGCACAGCGCCGCCACCTGCGGCGCGGCCCGGGCGATCACCCGATCCAGCAGCGCCCTGCCGCCGAGCGGCCGCAGCGCCTTGTCCCCGCCGCCCATGCGCCGGGCCAGCCCGCCGGCCAGGATCACGCCGAGCACCGGCGGAGTCGTGCTCATGCCCCGAGAATCAGAGTAGCGGCCAGAGCCAGCACCACGAGCACGAAGATCAGGATCGGGCCGGCGCCGCTGGGCCGTTCGATGGTGCGGGTGACGGCGGGGCCGCTCGCCCGCTGCACCGTGACCGGGCTGTCGCGCATGCGCTGGACCACGCCGCCGGTCGCCGCCGGGCGAACGACGCGGGCGGGGGCGGCCGCCATTTGCTGCGGGGCGGGCTTGGTCCTGGCATCCGTCCGCCGCGCCACCGCCTGGCGCAGCGCCGAGGCAATTGCCGCCGTCGCGTCGCCGGTGGTGGCGGCCGGCTGGCGCGACCGGGATCGCATCAGGCCCAGCCCGACGAGCGCCAGCACCGCGCCGATGCCGCCGGCGAGAAGCTGGTCGCCCCAGATCGCCAGCGGATGATCCAGCACGGCCCGGTCCTGCTGATCGGGGTCGATCAGCACGGCCACCCGTTCGCCCGGCTGCGGCGCCGCGGCCAGGCCGGTGTCGACCGCGGCGTAGATGGCGCGCAGCGTGCCCAGGCGCACCACGGTCTGCGCCGAGGCCAGTGCCGGCGTCAGCCTGCCCCCGCCCCCGGGCGGCAGCACCAGCCCCTGGGCCTCGACCGCGCTCTCGCGCCACTGCTCGCGGTCCCAGGCGGCCTCGCCGGCGCCGAACACCCGGAACGCGCCGACCACCAGCAGCAGCACGCCCACCAGTCTCCGGATCATCTGTCCCCGCTGTCATCTCACATCGCGAAAAAGCATACGCGTTCACCGCGGAACGGCCTATCGCGTTCCCGGGGGGAGCGTCCTATATTGTCGTATATGACGCTCCAGACGCCGATGCCCAGGATCGATCCATCGCCCGCCTCCGGCGCCCCGCTGGTGGACCCGTTCGGTCGCGCCATCCGCTATCTGCGGGTCTCGGTGACCGACCGCTGCGACTTCCGCTGCGTCTACTGCATGGCGGAGGAGATGACCTTCCTGCCGAAGGCGGAGCTGCTGACGCTGGAGGAGCTGGACCGGCTGTGCAGCGCCTTCATCCGCTTCGGCGTCGGCAAGCTGCGCCTGACCGGCGGCGAGCCCCTGGTCCGGCGCGACGTGATGACGCTGATCCGCAACCTGTCGCGGCATCTCGGCACCGGCGCCCTGGAGGAGCTGACGCTGACCACCAATGGCAGCCAACTCGCCCGCCATGCCGAGGATCTCGCCGCCTGCGGTGTCCGGCGGATCAATGTCAGTCTCGACACGCTCGACCCCGCCAAGTTCCTCGCCATCACCCGCTGGGGCAAGTTCGACAAGGTGATGGAGGGCATTGCCGCGGCCAAGGCCGCCGGCATCCGGGTCAAGATCAACGCCGTGGCGCTGAAGGGCGTCAACGACGACGAGTTCGACACGCTGATCCGCTGGTGCGGCGAGAACGGCCACGACCTGACGCTGATCGAGGTGATGCCGATGGGCGACATCGGCGGCGAGACCCGGCTCGACCAGTATCTGCCGCTGTCGCAGGTGCGGGCCGATCTCGCCCGGCGCTGGACTCTGACCGAAACCGACTACCGCACCGGCGGGCCGGCGCGCTACGTCCAGGTGGAGGAGACGGGCGGGCGGCTCGGTTTCATCACCCCGCTCACCCATAATTTCTGCGAGAGCTGCAACCGGGTGCGGCTGACCTGCACCGGCACCCTCTATATGTGCCTCGGCCAGGAAGACGCGGCGGATCTGCGGACGCCGCTGCGCACCGACCCGACCGATGCGGCGCTGGAAGCCGCCATTCGCGAGGCCATCCTGCGCAAGCCGAAGGGGCACGACTTCATCATCGACCGCCGCCACATGCAGCCCGCCGTGGCGCGGCACATGAGCGTGACCGGCGGTTAGTCCCGCCGGTCACAGCGTCAGCATCAGGATGGTCCCCGACAACGCGGTGCCGGTGGTCACCATGGCGAAGTGCAGGCCGCAGCGCGACAGCAGCACGGCGACCGTCACGAACGCTGCCGCCAAAGCCGGGATCATCATTTTCCGTCCTCCCTCATGGCTTCATCGTGGCAACTTTCTGTCATCGGCCGTGAAGCCAACGTGAACGGCTCATTCACGGAAGGGCTTGGCCGGTGGTAGACCGGATCTTCCCATCGACTGCAGCCCCCCGGTTATGACCCAGGTCACTCCCGATGCGGCCTCGCCCCGAATGGCGATCCTCGCCGCCGATACCGCCGAGGCCCTCGCAGCCCAGGCGCGGCTCGTCGCCCGCTGGGGCCAGCATCCGCCGGATTCGGCCGATGTGATCGTCGCGCTGGGGGGCGACGGCTTCCTGCTGGAGACGCTGCACCGCTGCGTCGAACGGCGCCGACCGATCTACGGCATGAATTGCGGCTCGGTCGGCTTCCTGCTGAACGACTTCCAGGAAGAGGATCTGCCGCGCCGGGTGGCGGCGGCGCGAATCGTGATCCTGCATCCGCTGCGGATGCGGGCAACCGCGATCGACGGCAGGGTGCACGAGGCGCTGGGCATCAACGACGTGTCGGTGCTGCGCCAGACCCGGCAGGCGGCGAAGCTGCAGATCACGGTCGACGGGGTCGTGCGCATGCCGGAGCTGATCTGCGACGGCGCGATCGTGTCGACCCCGGCCGGCAGCACCGCCTACAACCTGTCGGCGCACGGCCCGATCATCCCGCTCGGCGCCGGCATCCTGGCGCTGACGCCGATCAGCGCCTTCCGGCCGCGGCGCTGGCGCGGCGCCCTGCTGCCGCACCAGGCGACGATCGTCCTCGACATCCTGGAGGTGGCGAAGCGCCCGGTCAGCGCCGTCGCCGATTCATACGAGGTGCGCGATGTGGCCCGGGTCGAGATCGCCGAGGACCGGTCGGTGTCGCTGCACCTGCTGTTCGACCCCGGCAAGTCGCTGGAGGAGAGAATCCTGAAGGAGCAGTTCGAGCCCTAGCGAGCGTCGCGAAGGCCGCTCCGCCTCGCTGTGATTCCGCCACAAAGTTCGGTGAAATAATCCGTCTGGCCGTGTGGCCTTTATGGCACACTGCGGCCGCGCCAAGAGGAGCGGAATTCCATTATGCCGATTTCGCCGTTCGCGATCATCGTCCTGGCCATCCTGGTCCTGGCGATCCTCGTCATCTTCATGGGCGTCAAATCGGTGCCCCAGGGCCGCGAATGGACGGTGGAACGATTCGGCCGCTACACCCGCACCCTGCGCCCCGGCCTGAACCTGATCGTCCCCTTCGTCGACCAGATCGGCGCCAAGCTGTCGATGATGGAGACGGTGCTGGAGGTGCCGCAGCAGGAGGTCATCACCAAGGACAACGCCATGGTGACGGTCGACGGGGTGATCTTCTACCAGGTGCTGGACGCGGCCAAGGCGGCCTATGAGGTCGGCAATCTCGAAACCGCGATCATCAACCTGACCATGACCAACATCCGCACGGTCATGGGCTCGATGGATCTCGACGAGCTGCTGTCCAACCGCGACCAGATCAACGCCCGGCTGATGAAGGTGGTGGACGACGCCACCGAGCCCTGGGGCGTCAAGGTCACCCGCATCGAGATCCGCGACATCACCCCGCCGCGCGACCTGGTCGACAGCATGGCCCGGCAGATGAAGGCCGAGCGCGACCGCCGCGCCACCATCCTCGAGGCCGAAGGCACCCGGCAGGCGCAGATCCTGCGTGCCGAGGGCCTGAAGCAGGCGGCGATCCTGGAGGCCGAGGGCCGGCGCGAGGCGGCGTTCCGCGACGCCGAGGCGCGCGAGCGCTCGGCCGAGGCCGAGGCCAAGGCCACCGCGATGGTCAGCGAGGCGATCGCCGCCGGCAGCGTCCAGGCGATCAACTACTTCGTCGCCACCCGATACGTCGATTCGCTGAAGGCGATCGCCAGCGCGCCGAACCAGAAGGTGCTGTTCATGCCGGTCGAGGCGGCGAGCGTGATCGGCGCCATCGGCGGCATCGCCGAGATCGCGCGCGAGGCCTTCGGCCCGCCCGGCCCCGGAACCGACGGCGCCGCCCCGCCGACCCCGCCGCGGCGGCCGCCCGCCGGCCCCGCCCCCGTCCCTGCCGCGCCGGTGCCCGAGGGCGGGCCGTGGGGGCCGAAGTCATGATCGTCGAGGGCCCGGAATTCTGGTGGTGGTGGATCGCCGGCGTGGTGCTGCTGATCCTCGAGGTGATGGTGCCCGCCACCTTCTTCCTCTGGCTCGCCATCTCCGCCGGAGTGGTCGGCCTGTTGTCCTGGCTGCTCCCGCTCGGCTGGGAAGCGCAGGTGCTGATCTTCGCCGTGCTGTCGGTCGCCGCCGTGGTCGTCTGGCGAGTCTATCTGAAGCCGCGGGCCGAGGTCAGCGACCAGCCGACGCTGAACCGCCGCGGCGAGCAGTATATCGGCCGGGTGGTGACGCTGACCGAGCCGATCGTCAACGGCGTCGGCCGGATCCGCATCGCCGACAATACCTGGGGCGTCGAGGGCCCGGACCTGCCCGCCGGCACCCGCATCCGCATCGTCGCGGTGGTCGGAACGCGGTTCAGGGTGGAGCGGGCGGAAGAGTGAGGCTACGGCGTAGCTTGGGTTCGCGTGCCGCGAACCCAAGCTACGAAACTATGCGCGGGACGATGTCGATCCGGGGCGGATCGAAATCAATGTCCTCCGTTCCCGGGAGGTCAAGCAGTTCGATGATGCTGGGCTGGCCTCCGGTCAGCCGGCGATAGGTGTCATGGCGCATCAGCACGTAGGCCGGCTTCCCGCGATCGGTGATGATCACGGGTGCCCGATCGGCCTCGCGCTTGGCTCGGCCGACGTCTTGGCTGAACTCATGGCTGGAGATCGTCGTCATCGCGCTCGTCACGGCCCTATGCAGCATCACACGCCCCGGAGCGCCTCGTCGATCGCGGCGATGTGCGGCAGGCCGCCGGGGATCAGATGGGTCAGGGCGTTGAAGGCGTGGATCATGCCGGGCGCCATCACATAGGTGACCGGCACCTTCGCCTCCTTCAGCATCCGGGCATAGACCCGCGCCTCGTCGCGCAGCGGGTCGCATTCCGCCGCCAGCACGAAGGTCTTCGGCAGCCGCGACGGCACCGGATGCAGGATCGGCGAGGCCAGCGGATGGTCGGGCGCCTCCTCCGGCCCGAGATAGCATTGCCGGAACCATTCGAGGTCGGCGCGGTCCAGGCCGTAGCCCTCGCCGTAATCCAGCACCGAATGCTGGCTCATCGTCAGGTCGAGCCAGGGGCACAGGAGATAGGTCAGGGCGATGCGCGGCCCGTTCTCGGCCGCCGCCAGCCGGCTGATCGCGGCGGCGAGGCCGCCGCCGGCGCTGGTGCCGCCGACCATCAGACGGCGCGGATCGCCGCCGAAGGAGGCGGCGTGATGCGCGGCCCACAGCAGCGCGTCATAGGCGTCGTCGATCGCCGCCGGGAAGGGATGGTCGGGCCCCAGGCGGTAGCTGGCCGAGATCACCAGCGCCGGGGTGTTGGCGGCGATGCGCCGGGCCTCGTCCTCGCTCTCCTCGATGCCGCCGAGAACATAGCCGCCGCGGTGAAAATAGAGCGCCACCGGCAGCGGCCGCGTCCCCGCCCCCTTCGGACGCAGGATGCGCACCCGGCGCGGGCCGGCGCGGCCCTCGATCTCGTAATCCTCGACGAGCTCCATCTCCGGCAGTCTCGGCATCCGCGACAGCTTCAGCTCGCTGAACACCGCCTTCGCCCGGTCCGCCCCGATATCGGCCCAGGATTGGATGCTCGTCTTCTCCCGCCACCGCTCCACCGCCTCCAGATACGCCTCGCAGTCGGGATGCAGGATCATCAAGAACTCCGGATCGACGGAACGGCCCCTCCAACGACCAGGGCCCCTCAAGCACCCGGCCGAAACGCTCAGCGCGCGACCATCGTTCCGATGACGGGCGCCCAGAGCACGTCGTCGATATGGTCCGCCCCGGTCGCGAGCATCACCAAGCGATCGAAGCCTAGCGCGATCCCGCTGCAATCGGGAAGGCCGCCGCCGCGGTCCGGATCGAGCGCCGCCAGGAAGTCCTCGTCGATCGGGTAGCGCGCGCCGTAGAGCTGCTGCTTCAGCTCCATGTCGGCCTCGAACCGGGCACGCTGCGCCGCGGTGTCGGTCAGCTCGCCGAAGGCGTTGGCGAGCTCGAGCCCGGCGGCGTAGAGCTCGAAGCGCTCGGCAGTGCGCGGATCGGCTGGGTTGGGCCGCGACAGCGCCGCCATCGACAGCGGGTATTCGGTCAGGACGCAGGGGCTGCCGAGGCCGAGATGGGGCTCGATCCGCTCCAGGAACACGCGGAAGAACAGGTCGTCCCAGCGGTCGCCCTCGCGCGCCGGAATGCCGATCGCCGTCGTCGCCGCATTCAGCAGGGCCAGGTCGGGATTCAACGGGTCCGGCGCTGTCGCCAGCAGGTCGATGCCGGTGAACTCCAGGAACGCCTGCTGCACCGTCAGCACCCGCCATTCGGCCAAGGGGTCGCAGGACTTGCCGCGCCACTCCAGCCGGTCGCGGCCCGCCGCCCGCGCCGCCGCCTTGAACAGGCCGCGGCAGTCCTCGATCAGCGTCCGGTACCCCTCCCCCGCCCGGTACCATTCGATCATGGTGAATTCCGGGTGATGGGTGGCCGAGCGCTCGGCGTTGCGGAACACGTGGCTCATCTGGAAGATCCGCTCCAGCCCGGCGGCGAGCAGCTTCTTCATCGCGAATTCGGGGCTGGTGTGCAGGTAGAGCCGCTGCGCGTCGTCCGGATGCGGCCCGCGCAGCTCGGTCGAGAAGGCGACCAGATGCGGCTCCAGCCCCGGCGAGACCTGCAGCGCCGGGGTGTCGACCTCGAGGAAGCCGCGCTCGGCGAAGACCTGCCGGATGGCGGCGGTGATCCGCGCCCGCGCCTCCAGATAAGGCCGCTTGCGGGCATAGACGCCCTTCTGCCACCAGCGGCCGCGCAAGCCCCGGATGCCGGGTTCCGTCGCCATGGTTCGATCCGATCCTGTCATGCCGTCTCGATAGCAGGTCGCACGCCTCGGCGCAGCCGACTCGGCATTTGCCCTTCACCGGACTTGCTGCTAGGGTCCGCGCCCATCGCGCCACCCTGTCGTGCCGCCCCGGGCGCGCCAGCGGGGCGCGAAACGCATTTATCGCAGAAGATCCGCCATGAAGGTCAACGCCATCACGATCCGGCCGGGCAATGTCCTCGAATACGAGGGCAAGCTGATGCTGGTGACCAAGATCGAGATCATTCAGCCGGGCAAGGGCAACGCCGTCATCCAGGTCGAGATGCGCGACGCCCGCACCGGCACCAAGACGCAGCAGCGGTTCCGCACCCAGGAGACGGTCGAGCGCGCCCGCCTGGACGAGCACGAGATGCAGTTCCTGTACCAGGAAGGCGACCACTACACCTTCATGGACAATGAGAGCTTCGAGCAGACCCAGGTTCCGGCCGACGTCGTCGGCGAGCCGGCGCGCTTCCTGCAGGAAGGCATGGTCTGCACCGTGACCATGTATGAGGGCTCGCCGCTGTCGGTCGAGCTGCCGCAGACCGTGACCATGACGATCACCGAGGCCGACCCGGTGGTGAAGGGGCAGACCGCATCCTCCTCATACAAGCCGGCGGTGCTGGAGAACGGCGTGCGCGTGATGGTGCCGCCGCACATCTCCTCGGGCACCCGGATCGTCATCAACACGGCCGACGGCACCTATCTCGAGCGCGCGAAGGACTGATCCTCCCCGATGGCCGGACGTTCCCCCCTCATCACCGTCATGATCCGCGCGGCCCAGCGGGCCGGGCGCGGCCTCGTCCGCGATTTCGGCGAGGTCGAGAATCTGCAGGTCAGCCGCAAGGGCCCCGCCGATTTCGTCTCGGCCGCCGACCTCAAGGCCGAGGAGATCCTGCGCGAGGAGCTGACGCGCGCCCGCCCGCGCTTCGGCTGGCTGATGGAAGAAGGCGGCGTGATCGAGGGCGAGGACAAGGACCGGCGCTGGATCGTCGATCCGCTCGACGGCACCACCAACTTCCTGCACGGCATCCCGCATTTCGCGATCTCGATCGCGCTGGAGCAGGAGGGCGTGCCGGTGGCCGGGGTGATCTTCAACCCGGTTACTGACGAGCTGTACTGGGCCGAGAAGGGCGCCGGCGCCTTCCTCAACGACCGGCGCCTGCGCGTCTCCAGCCGCAAGAACCTGTCCGACGCGCTGATCGGCACCGGCATGCCGTTCAAGGGCCGCGGCGACAGCGTCGCCTATCAGCGCGAGCTGGCGATGATCATGCCGCATGTCTCCGGCATCCGCCGGATGGGGGCGGCGTCGCTCGACCTCGCCTATGTCGCCGCCGGCCGCTTCGACGGATTCTGGGAGACGGCGCTGAGCCCCTGGGACATCGCCGCCGGCATCGTCCTGGTGCAGGAGGCCGGGGGCTTCGTCACCGACATCGATGGCAAGGGCCCGGCCCTGACCGCCGACACGGTGGTCGCCGGCAACGCGCTGATCCACAAGACGCTCGCCATGGCGATCGCCAAGACCCGCGCCCCGCGCGCGCCGAAGGCCGCCGCGTCCTGACGCCGCTCGCCGCCTCTCACGAAAGCAGGAGAGGCGGCGTAAGGCTGCATTCCTTTGACCGATCACCCTGTCCTCATGCTGCTTGGCGATTGTTTCGCCCTCCTCCCCTGAGCTATGGTCCGCCCCGTCGCATGCGGGTGTATGATCGGTGATCCGTAGCGTGGAGAGGTTCGGCTTGGCCCATCGTCAGCAGACCGACCGGCGGGCGTGGACCCGTGCGGCGGTCCTGGTCCTTCCCGCCGCCCTGATGCTGGCGGCGGCGACCGCATCGGCGGAGGATCCGCTCGCCTCCGGCGAGCTGCCGCTCGACACCCGCCTCCTGACCCGCAGCGAGACCGCCCAGTCGGCGTCGCTGCCGGTGCCGATCTCGGCCGGGCCGGTCAACGGCCCGATCCCGTTCGTCAAGCCGTCCTGGGCCGAGATCCCGTCCCTGCCCAGCCTGGTCGACGAGCCGCCGCCGGCCTTCGACGCCGACGTCATCGTCAAGGGCGCCGGCTTCGCCGATCCGAACGTCAAGGTCAAGGCGGTGCCGGGAATGGGCCCGAAGGACATGGTCGGCCTCGTCGTCGGCGACGGCTTCCGCATCCGCTTCGCCCCCGGCGCCGAGGAGATCGGCACCGAGGCGGGCGACCTGCTGTCCGGCCTGGTCGAGCGGCTGGCCGCCGACGGCGGCAGCAAGATCGAGATCCGGGCCTATGCCGGGGCGAAGCCGGACCCGGCCGGGGCCCGCCGCATCTCGCTCAGCCGCGCGCTCAACATCCGGTCCTTCCTGATCGATCGCGGCATAGACAGCAAGCGCATCGCCCTGCGCGCCCTCGGCAACACCTCGCCCCCGGACCAGCCCGCGGACCGCGTCGAACTGCGGATTCAATAGAAGGCCCCTGATGTCGATTACCGCCCTGGCGTCCCGCCCGTCCTCGATACGCCCGGCGATGTCCAGCCCGAGGCGGTACCTCGTCCGGATGACGGCCTTCGTCATCGTCGTCGCCATCGTCGCGGCCGTGCTGGCGCCCGGCGTCGCCTCCGCCTTCATGGCCAACCCGGCGCTGAACGGCGTGATCCTGGGCGCCACGCTGTTCGGCATCGTCTTCTGCTTCCGGGCGGTGCTCAACCTCGAGCCCGACATCCGCTGGATCGAGGCCCATCTGGCGCAGCGCGCCCAGGGCGGCCGGATGGCGGCGGTGCAGCCGCGTCTCCTGGCCCCGATCGCCCGGGTGATCGCGGAGCAGCAGGGCGAGCCGAGCCTGTCCCCCCTCGCCACCCGCTCGCTGCTCGACGCCGTCGGCGCCCGCCTCAGCGAAAGCCGTGAGATCTCGCGCTACCTGATCGGCCTGCTGATCTTCCTTGGCCTGCTCGGCACCTTCTGGGGCCTCCTGGAGACGGTGCGCTCAGCCAGCGGCGTGATCGCCGGGCTGGACATGGAGGCGGCTGACCCCAGCGCCGCCTTCGCCACCCTGAAGCACGGGCTGGAGGCGCCGCTGATGGGCATGGGCACCGCCTTCAGCGCCTCGCTGTTCGGCCTCGCCGGCTCGCTCGCCCTCGGCTTTCTCGAGCTGCAAGCGGGCCAGGCGCAGAACCGCTTCTACAACGAGCTGGAGGACTGGCTCTCGGCCTACACCCGCCTGTCCGGCGGGCCGCAGCAGGGCGGCTTCGAGATCGAGGTCGCCGAACGGGTGCCCCCGGCCTATGTCGAATCAGTGGTGGCGCAGACGGCGGAGAACCTGGATGCGCTGCGCCGCCTGACCGCGCAGGCGGAGGAGGAGCGCCGCGGCCAGGGCGGTGCGCTCGTCACCGTCGCCAACCAGCTCGCGGCGATCGACGACCATCTGCAGGGCCAGCAAGCACTGATGGCCAAGCTGGCCGAGGGCCAGGCGGCGACTGCGGCGGTGCTGGGCCGCCTCGCCGCCACGCTCGAATCCGACCGCTTCGGCATTGACGAGCCGACCCGGCAGCACATCCGCAGCCTGGACACCACGGTCCGCCGGATGATCGAGGAGATGTCGACCGGCCGGATCCAGCTCTCCGGCGAGATCCGCAGCGAAATCAAGCTCCTGGCCCGCACCATCGCCGCCCTGGCGGAAGGGGCCGAGGGGCGCTGACCGGATGCTGATGCGCAGCCGCTTCTCCTTCAGCGAACGGCGCCAGGTCGATGTCTGGCCCGGCTGGGTGGACGCGCTGTCCTCGCTGCTGATGGTCGTCATCTTCCTGCTGATGGTGTTCCTGGCCTCGCAGTTCTACCTGTCGACCGTGGTCAGCGGCCGCGACGAGACCGTCGGCCGGCTGAACCGCCAGGTCAACGAGCTGACCGACCGGCTGGCGCTGGAGCAGGAGAGCGGGCGCGACCTCAAGGCCCGCGTCGACCGGCTGTCCGCCGATCTTGAGGGCAGCGCCCGCGAGCGCACCGATCTCGGCAACCGCCTCGCCACCGTGCAGCAGGACCGCGACGCGATCGACCGGCAGTTGCGCTCCGCCCTGGCCCAGATCGAGACCCTGACCGGCAGCACCGCCGACCGCGACGCCCAGCTCAAGGAAGCGGCGCGGGTGATCCAGGACAACCAGGCGACGATCGAGCGGCAGCGGCGCGAGCTGGCGCAGCTGCAGTCCGACCTGGCGACGCTGCGCACCGGCACCCAGGACCGCGACCTGACCGTCGGCAATCTCTCGACCGCGCTCGCTGACGCCCGCAAGGAGGCGTCGGATCTCGGCCAGGAGCTGGACCGCACCCGAGCGGAACGGGACCAGGCCCAACAGGACGTCCAGGCCGGGCAGAACCGCGTCCAGGTGCTGGAGGCGCAGGCCGCCGCCTCGCAGAAGGACGTGCAGGAGCTGACCGCCCGGGTCGAGCAGCTCAACGCCCGCATCGCCGATCTCAGTGGCACGCTCGACCGCGCCACGGCGGCGCTGGCGACCGAGAAATCGACCAGCGAGAGCGAGCGCAGCCGTGGCCGGCAATTGGCGGAGGAAGCGGCGGCGCTGCGCCAGCAACTGGCGCAGATCGAGTCCACTCTGCGCGACTCGGAGAAGACGGTCAGCGACAAGGATGTCGAGATCGCCAACCTCACCTCCCGGCTGAACCAGGCGCTGGTGCGCCGGGTCGACGAGCTCAACCGCTCGCGCTCGGTCTTCTTCGGCCGGCTGCGCGACGTGCTCGGCGACCGGCCGGATGTCCGCGTCGTCGGCGACCGCTTCGTCTTCCAGTCGGAGGTGCTGTTCCCGGTCGGCTCGGCCGAGCTGCAGCCGGGCGGGCAGGAACAGCTCGCCGCCTTCGCCGCGACGCTGAAGCGAATCGCTGCCCAGTTCCCGCCGGATGTCGACTGGCTCTTGCGCATCGACGGGCACACAGACCGGCAGCCGATCACCGGCGGCCCGTTCGCGAGCAATTGGCAGCTCTCGACCGCCCGGGCGCTGTCGGTGCTGAACTTCCTGGCGAGCCAGGGCATCCCGCCGCAGCGCATGGCGGCTGCGGGTTTCGGCGAGTTTCAGCCGCTCGATCCCGGCAGCACACCCGACGCCTATCGCCGCAACCGCCGCATCGAGCTGCGCCTCGACCAGCGCGGCGACAGCGGCCCGGAGGTCACTCCGACAGCTCAGTGAGCGGGCGGAAAAGCGTTGCGTCGGGTTTCTTGGGACCGTAATCATCCCGGACCCCGGGGCCGCGGTCCTGGCAGGAATGAAGGGTGCAGAATGAAGAAGCTCCTGACCGGCGTCGCGGCGGCTGTCGTCGTGCTCGGATCCGTGCAGGCGGCGCAGGCCGCTTCCGTGCCTATCTGGATCGGGATCGGTTCGGCCGCGATCCTCGCCGCCGGCATCATCGGCGAGACGTCGGAGGTCGGCGACATCCGCGTCGGCAACGGCGCCACCGGCGTGCCGATGTCGCTGACGGTCGGTGCGGGCTACTACAACATCCTGAACGACAAGGGCGACAAGGCCCACGAGGACCGCGACAAGGGCGGCGCCGGCATCGGCCGCGTGGAGCTGCGCTTCAACCAGGAATTCCTGCGCATCCGACCCTTCATCGGCGTAGAGGGCACCACCGATTCGGCCGGCTATGTCTATGGCGGCGGCATGGTCGACGTCCGCTTCGGCGATCATTTCATCCTGTCACCGAACGCCGCGATCGGCGCCTATTTCGATGGCGACGGCCGCAAGATGGGCTCGACCCTCGAATTCCGCACCGGCATCGAGGCGGCCTGGGAGTTCGACAACCGGATGCGGATCGGCGCCGCCTTCCACCACATCTCCAACGCCGGCATCGGCGACGTGAACCCGGGCGTCGAGACCTTGACGCTGAACCTCTCGATCCCGCTGAACTGATCAGGGGCCGGCACCGGCCCCGACAATCGCAGACCGTCATCGGTCTCGCCGTCGAAATCAGCCGGCGGCCGGGGTGCCGTGGTTCTTCTTGAGGTGCCAGCAGCGACCCGCCCCGGGGCCACGACCTTCGCGCTCCGGGCAGTCGCAGCCCCCTCGGGCCGACCGTCGCCGCCCGTCGGGCCCACCGGACCAGGCCCGGCCTATGGCTTCGTGCTCGCCTGTTGGTTCCGGAAGGCCGCCTCTCCGGCGTCCGACACCTCGACCCACTTCTTGTCGGGCGCTGCGCCTGCGACGTAGCTGTCGTGCCAGTTCCACCACTTGTAGGTCGGGGTCTGAGGATAGCCCTCGGGCGAGTCCTCCCAGACTTCCTGCCGGCCCAGCGGCGTGATGTCGAGGTAGTTCCAGGTACCCCCCATCTGCTCGTCGCCGCGGTTGTTGACGAAGTAAGTGCGGAACACGCGGTCGCCGTCGCGGTAGAACACGTTCGTGCCGTGCCACTCATCCACGCCGAAATCGGCGTCGAAGCTGTCCGTGATGGTGAACCACGGCATCTTCCAGCCCATCCGCGCCTTCAGCCGCGCGATGTCCGCCTGAGGCGCACGCGAGACGAAGACGAGGGTGGTGTCACGGGCGTTCAGGTGGGCGACGTGGGCGACCTGATCGGCCACCATGGAGCAGCCCCGGCAGGCGTGGTCGGGCCAGCCAAACACTCCCGGCTCGAAGAAGGCGCGGTAGACGATCAGCTGACGCCGGCCGTCGAACAGATCGAGCAGGCTGACCTTCCCTGCAGGCCCCTCGAACGCATAGGCCTTCTCCACGGCCATCCACGGCATTCGCCGGCGCTCGGCGGCCAGGGCGTCGCGGGCGCGCGTCAGGGCCTTTTCCTTCACGAGCAGCTGCTGGCGGGCCGCCTCCCACGCCTGCGGCGACACGACCGGCGGCGTGTGCATGGCAGCGCCTTTCCGTCCGTTCTCGGCTGATGTCGTCATGGCTTTGAACCCTCCTCACTTGGCCGAATGCCCGCGCCACGTGGCCGAAGCGCAATTCATTCGACGCCGTCGCTCGTTGTTGGTCGTGAGGTAGATTGATGCCGGGCATCGAACAGTGGGGAGTGACAAGTGTGGCGGGAGTCCGATGGGCTCGCTTCGCGGAACGAGAGTCCGATCCCGCCGTCACCGCCGGCCGGCGTGCCGGCCCCCGACGTCACCGATGCTCATCGCCAGGATGCGGCTGATCTCGGTGAGGTCCCGCCCCGATTCCGCCGACCAGCGGTTGAAGGCCTGCTGCATGGCCTTGAAGTCGCCCTTGCTGCTCGGAGCCCGAGTCAGCACGCCTTCGCGGATCAGCGCCGCCACCACGTCCTGGGTCGGGATGAAGGCCGGCTTGCCGATCGAGCGCAGGAAGCGCATGCCGGTGTCGCCCCCCATCCGGCTGCCGCGCTTCTTCAGGACCTCCAGCAGGCCGACATAGTCGTCGTCCGGCCATTCCGCGAGGAATCGGGCGGCGCTGCCATGCTCGGCCGCCAGGTCCAGCACGAATTGGGCGTTGGCCGGGACCGACTGGATCTTCGCCCCATGCCGGACGATGCGGCCGTCCTTCAGGAGGGCATCGAAGCGCTCCTCGGACAGCGCGGCGCAGCGGGCGGGGTCGAAGCCGTCGAAAGCCGCCTCGAAGCCGTCCCATTTGCTGTCGATGACTTTGGACGAGAAGCCGGCGTAGAACACCCGCCGCGTCATCGCCGAGAGGATGCGGTCGTCCGGCGTCGCAGCGATCTCCGCGGGGGTGCGGGACCTGGTCTCGGCCAACGCGCGCTCGAGCACGTCCATGCCGCCCCGGCGCTCCGCCGCCAGCGCGACGATCCTCGCGAAATCGCCCATGCCCCGCCTCCCTCGGTTCCGGCGCAGGCGGAGAGCAAGCCCCTCCCGCCCGCGTGGATCTAGAGAAAAACGGGGCCGGCCCGTTCCGTCAACGAGTCAGCGGCTTGTACTTGATCCGGTGCGGCTGGTCCGCCTCGACACCCAGGCGGCGCTTGCGGTCCTTCTCGTAATCCTCGTAGTTGCCCTCGAACCACACCACCTGGCTGTCGCCCTCGAAGGCCAGCATGTGGGTGGCCAGGCGGTCCAGGAAGAAGCGGTCGTGGCTGATGATGATGGCGCAGCCGGGGAAGGCCAGCAGCGATTCCTCGAGCGCCCGCAGTGTCTCGACATCGAGATCGTTGGTCGGCTCGTCGAGCAGGATGACGTTGGCGCCCGACTTCAGCATCTTCGCCAGGTGGACGCGGTTGCGCTCGCCGCCCGAGAGCTGGCCGACCTTCTTCTGCTGGTCGCCGCCCTTGAAGTTGAAGGCGCCGACATAGGCGCGGCTGGGCATCTTGCGCTTGCCGAGGTCGATCTCGTCGAGCCCGCCCGAGATCTCCTCCCACACCGTCTTGTTCGGCGCCAGGTCGTCGCGGCTCTGGTCGACATAGCCGAGCTTGACCGTCTCGCCGATCCTGAGCGTGCCGCCGTCCGGCTGCTCCTGCCCGGTGATCATCTTGAACAGCGTCGACTTGCCGGCGCCGTTCGGGCCGATCACGCCGACGATGCCGCCGCGCGGCAGGCGGAAACTGAGATTGTCGATCAGGAGGCGGTCGCCGAAGCCCTTCGACAGCCCTTGAGCCTCGATCACGTTGTCGCCCAGGCGCTCCGGCGTCGGGATCAGGATCTGGGCCTGGCCGGGCGCCTGCTCGCGGCTTTGCGCCAGCAGCTCCTCATAGGCGTGGATGCGCGCCTTTTGCTTGGCCTGGCGGCCGCGGGCGCCCTGCCGGATCCACTCCAGCTCGCTGGCCAGGGTCTTCTGCCGGCTCGACTCCTCCTTGGCCTCCTGGGCCAGGCGCTTCTCCTTGGCGTCGAGATAGGCCGAGTAGTTGCCCTCGTAGGGGATGCCGCGGCCACGGTCGAGCTCGAGAATCCAGCCGGTGACGTTGTCGAGGAAGTAGCGGTCGTGGGTCACCATCACCACGGTGCCGGCATAGTCCTCCAGATGACGCTCCAGCCAGGCCACGGATTCGGCGTCGAGATGGTTGGTCGGCTCGTCCAGCAGCAGCAGATCTGGCTTGGACAGCAAGAGCTTGGCCAAGGACACGCGGCGCTTCTCGCCACCCGACAGGTTGGTCACCGGGCTGTCGCCGGGCGGGCAGCGCAGCGCGTCCATGGCGATCTCGACGGTGCGGTCGAGGTCCCAGGCATCGGCCGCGTCGATCTTCTCCTGCAGCTCGGCCTGCTCGGCGATCAGCGCGTCGAAATCGGCATCCGGCTCGCCCATCGCCTCGCTGACGGCGTTGAAGCGGTCGACCATCGCCTTGATCGGTCCCAGCCCCTCCATAACGTTCTCGGCCACGGTCTTGTTCGGGTCGAGCTGCGGCTCCTGCGGCAGATAGCCGACGGTGGCGCCCTGCGCCACCCAGGCCTCGCCGGTGAACTCCTTGTCGATGCCGGCCATGATCCGCATCAGCGTCGACTTGCCGGAGCCGTTCGGGCCCAGCACGCCGATCTTCGCGCCCGGCAGGAAGGACAGCCAGATCTTCTCCAGCACGACCTTGCCGCCTGGATAGGCCTTGGTCATGTCCTTCATCACGAAGACGTACTGGTAGGAGGCCATCGAAGCCGCTCCGTCACAAACCGGTCTGGGGAGGCCCGGGTTTTAGCCCATGGGGACGCCGAAAACCAGGGTTGCTTCGGCCATGGGCGCATCGCTTCTCCGCCTGCTATGACATGGGCATGACTCGCACCCGCAAGACACCTGCCCCGGAGACCGACGCGATCGTGGTCGGCGGCGGCCCGGCCGGGCTGCTGACGGCATTGCTGCTGGCCCGGGGCGGCATCGCGACCGTGCTGGTCGCCCCGCCGGCGCCGGAGGATCATCGCACCACCGGGCTGCTGGCCGGGTCGGTGCGGATCCTGGAGCAGGCCGGGGTCTGGCCGGCGCTGCGGCCCGTGGCGGCGCCGATGCGGGCGATCCGGCTGATCGACGACCGCGATCGCCGTATCCGCGCGCCGGAGGTCGTGTTCCGCGCCGCCGAGATCGGCCTGGAGGCCTTCGGCTTCAACGTCGCCAACCGCGACCTGGTCGCCGCCCTGGCCGACGCCGTCGCCGCCGCGCCGCAGCTGCGCCGGGTGGCCGATGCGGCCGCGGAGATCCGCATCGGCATCGGCGGTGCGACGGTTCGGACCCGCGCCGGCGAGACGCTGCGCGGCCGGCTGGCGGTCGGCGCCGACGGCCGCAATTCCGTGGTGCGCACGGCAGCCGGCATCGGTGTGCGGCGCTGGGGCTACGACCAGGCGGCGCTGGTGACCACGCTGCGCCACGCCCGCGGCCACGACGACACCTCGACCGAGATCCACACCACCGCCGGCCCCTTCACGCTGGTGCCGCTGGGCGAGCGGCGGTCGAGCCTGGTCTGGGTGACACGGCCGGCCGAGGCCGAGGCGCTGGCGGCGCTCGATGACGCAGCGCTGGCCCGGGCCATCGGCCGGCGGGCCGAGCCGATCCTGGGCGCGGTGACGCTGGACGGGCCGCGCCAGATCTTCCCGCTGTCCGGCCTGGCCGCGCGGCGGCTGGCGGTGCCGCGGGCGGCGCTGGTCGGCGAGGCGGCCCATGCGCTGCCGCCGATCGGCGCCCAGGGCCTCAATCTCGGCTTCCGCGACGCCGCCGCCATCGCCGAGATCGCGGCCGCGGCCGTTCGCACCGGAACGAACCCTGGCGCCGCGGCGGCGATGGCGCGCTACGAGGCCCGGCGGCGCGGCGACGTCGCCAGCCGCAGCGCCGGGGTCGACCTGCTGAACCGGTCGCTGCTGACCGACGCGGCCCCTGCCCTCGCCCTGCGTGCCCTGGCGCTGCAGGCGGTGAAGCGGGTCGCGCCGCTGCGCCGCCTGCTGATGCGGGAGGGCATCGCGCCGGGAGGCGCGTGATCGGAGCGCGTTCTACTGCGTGATGTCGACGTTCGTCCGGTCGCGCAGGAACAGCAGGCCGATGACCACCGTCATCACCGCGACCCCGATCGGATACCACAGCCCGGCATAGATGTTGCCCGAGGCCGCGACCACGGCGGTGGCCAGGAGCGGCAGCATGCCGCCGAACCAGCCGTTGCCGATGTGGTACGGCAGGGACATCGAGGTGTAGCGGATCCTGGTCGGGAACAGCTCCACCAGGAAGGCCGCGATCGGCCCGTAGACCATGGTGACATAGATCAGCATCACCACCAGGATCAGCAGCGTCATGCCGTAATTGACCTGGCTCGGGTCCGCGACGGCCGGATATTTCGCCTCCGTCAGCACGGATTTGAGCTGGTCCTGGTTCCAGCCGGCGACCTCCGTGTTGCCGATCCTGGTCACGACCTGGCTGCCTGCCGCTGCGTCGGCGCTGGTGAAGGACAGCCCGGCATTGGTCAGGAAGTTCTTCACCCGGTCGCATTCGCTGTAGGCGGTGCTGGCGGTCGGGAACAGGTGGAAGCTGCAGGTCGCCGGATCGGCCGTGACCGTGATCGGCGTCGTCGCCTGGAAGCTCTCCAGCGCCGGGTTGACGTAGTGGGTCAGGCCCTGGAACAGCGGAAAATAGGTGAGCGCGCCGAGCAGGCAACCCACCAGGATGATCTTCAGCCGGCCGATCCGGTCCGACAGCCAGCCGAAAAAGATGAAGAACGGCGTGCCGATCAGGAGCGCGATCGCGATCAGCGTATAGGCGGTCAGGTAGTCGAGCTTCAGCGTGATCTGCAGGAAGAACAGGGCGTAGAACTGTCCCGTGTACCAGATCACCCCCTGCCCCGCCGTGGCGCCCAGGAGGGCCAGCAACACGTATTTGTTGTTGGGGTAGCGGAAGAAGCTGTCGCGGATCGGGTGGTCCGAGCCGCGGCCCTCCGCCTTCATCCGCCGGAACACCGGCGACTCGTTCAGCCGCATCCGGATGTAGACCGAGAAGACCAGCAGGACGAAGGAGAGCAGGAATGGCACGCGCCAGCCCCAGGACCGGAACGAGGCGTCGTCCATGCCGATGCGGCAGAGGCCGATGACCAGCAGCGACAGGAAGAAGCCGAGCGTCGCCGTGGTCTGGATCCAGCTGGTGGAATAACCGCGGCCTTTGGCCGGCGCGTGCTCGGCCACATAGGTCGCGGCGCCGCCGTATTCACCACCCAGCGCCAGCCCCTGCAGCAGGCGCAGCGTGACCAGGAGGATCGGCGCCAGATAGCCGATCGCCTCATAGGTCGGCAGCAGACCGACCAGGACGGTCGCGCTGCCCATCACCAGGATGGTAACGAGGAAGGTGTATTTCCGTCCGACGATGTCGCCGACATGGCCGAACACCACGGCGCCGAAGGGCCGCACCAGGAAGCCCGCGGCATAGGTGGCGAAGGCGGACAGCAGTGCCGCCGTCTCGTTGCCGGGCGGGAAGAACAGCGCCGCGAAGAACGGCGCCAGCGTCGCGTAGAGATAGAAATCGTACCACTCGAAGACCGTGCCGAGCGACGAGGCGAAGATGACCTTGCGCTCTTCCTGGCGGCTGACGAGGCGGCCGCCTTCAGCAACCGTGGGTGCCGAGACCGTCATTCCGAATTCCTCCCCGAATATGGCCTCCCGGCTCGTTCGAGCTGCTTTTGAAGTCAATTATACGCCAACTCGTCCTGGACCAGCCTGTCCCGAATTCGGCTGACCGGCGGGACGGTGGCGGCCGGCTGCCGGCGCTGCTACGGTTCCGTGACGGCTCTCGAGGCCCGCCACGCTCACAACCGACGACGCCCAATGCCTGCCAAGAAGAACCCGCTCGGCCTGAACCCGCTGCAGCTCAAGACCCTGACGGTGCTGCAGCAGATGGCGCAGACCCCCCGTTTCGCCACGCCGCAGGAGGACGGCACGGTGCTGGTCTCCAGCTTCCCGCCGCCGCATGGCGACCACTACCATGTCGGCGACGCGGTGGTGATGGGCCGGGACATGACCGGGCTGCACAACATCGCGGTGTTCGCGGCGCTCGAGCGCAAGGGGCTGATCCGCTCCGGCTTCCCCGGCGCCGCCCTGCTCACCGCCGACGGCCTGGCCTATGACACAGGCCTGGCCGGCACGATCCTGCACCGCGCCGACCACTGACCGGCCGGTCCGCGATGGCACCCCGCTTCACCATCCTGTCGCCCGACGCGCAATATGCCGACGACGCCGTGATCGAACGGCAGGTCGGCGGCGCCGATGTCGAGTTCGTGATCCGGCGCGAGCGCGAGCGCCGGAAGATCCCGGACGAGGTCTATGCCAACTGCGACGCGCTGCTGACCTGGCACGAGCTCAGGATCGACCAGTCGGTGATCGACAAGCTGACCCGCTGCCGGGTCATCGTCCGCGCCGGGGTCGGCTTCGACCATATCGACCTGGCGGCGGCCGGCGCCGCCGGCATCCCGGTGGCGAACACACCCGACTACGGCACCAGCGAGGTCGCCGACCACGCGATCGGCCTGATGCTGGCGCTGCTGCGCGGCATCCCGGCCTATGACCAGGCGCTGCAGGCCGATCCGGCCGGGAACTACGTGCTGGAGGCCGGGCGCCTGACCCGGCGCATCCGCGGCGGCCGCTTCGGCATCGTCGGGCTGGGCCGGATCGGCACCGCCACAGCGATGCGGGCCAGGGCCTTCGGGCTGGAGATCCTGGCCTACGACCCCTACATCCCGCGCGGCCAGGAGATCGCCCTCGGCATCACCCGGGTCGAGACCCTCTCCGATCTTCTCTCCGCCTCGGACATCGTATCGATCCACGCGCCGCTGACGCCGGAGACCAGCCGGCTGTTCGGCGACGCCGCCTTCTCGGTGATGCGGCCACACGCGGTGCTGATCAACACCGCCCGCGGCGCCATCGTCGACCTGGAGGCGCTGCACCGCGCGCTGGAGGCGGGACGGATCGCCGGCGCCGCGCTCGACGTCCTGCCGGAGGAGCCGCCGCCCCAGCCGCTGCCGGCGCTGCTGGCCGCCTATCGCGACCAGCCGGACTGGCTGCGCGGCCGGCTGATCCTGACGCCGCACGCGGCTTGGTCGAGCCCGGAGAGCCAAGCCGATGCCCGCCGTCTCTCGGCCGAGACCGCGGTCACCTATCTGCGCAGCGGCGCCCTGCGCAACTGCGTCAACGAGGCATTCCTGGACCGGAAGAAGCTGCGGCGCTGAAAGACCGGCTGCCTTTGAGATCGACCTTTCCGACCTTTTTCGTCATGGCGAGGCGCGCAGCGCCGCGGCCATCCAGGGGCCGGCGCCGCTGGATGGCCACGCCCCTTCGGGGCTCGCCATGACGACGAGGGGCATGAGTTCTTGATAACGATGGTTGGGGGATTCCGATGACCCAGGATCGGCTCTACGGCGACCCGGATCTGGCCAGCTTCTACGATGTCGATAACGGCTGGTCGACGGACCGGGAGTATTGCCGGTCGCTGGCGGCGGGATGCGCCTCCGTCCTCGATCTCGGCTGCGGCACCGGCTGGCTGGCGGCGGAGCTGGCGGGCGAGCCGGGACGCACGGTGTTCGGCGTCGACCCGGCGGAGGCCATGCTGGACATCGCCCGCACCCGCCCGGTCGGCGACCGGGTGACCTGGGTCCAGGGCGACGGCCGCAGTGTCCGGCTGGGCCGGCGCTTCGACTTCATCGTGCTGACCGGCCACGCCTTCCAGGTCTTCCTGACGCCGGAGGACCAGCTGGCGGCGCTGCAGACCATCGCCGCGCATCTGGCGCCGGCAGGCCGGTTCATCTTCGACAGCCGCAACCCGGCGATGGAGGAGTGGCGGGAGTGGACGCCCGCGGAGTCGGGTCGCCGGATCGAGCATCCCCGCTTCGGCGCGGTGGACGCTTGGAACGATGTCGAGCACGACCCGGCCACCGGTATCGTGACCTACGGCACCTTCTACCGGATCATCGCCGACGGCCGGGTCCTGTCCTCATGCTCCCGCATCGCCTTCCCGCCGCGCGACCAGCTCGAGCGGCTGATCGCCGAGGCCGGGCTGGCGGTCGATTCCTGGCTGGGCGACTGGACCGGCGCCCCCTGGACGCCGTCGTCGCGCGACATCATCCCGCTGGGCCGGCAGGCCTGAGAACACGAAAAGCCGGCCTCCCATGCGGGGGCCGGCTCGCGGACCAGCATCGTCGGGCGCCCGTCCGGGCGCCGCGCGATCAGGACTTCTTCAGGCCGAACGCCTCGAAGCGCTTGTTGAACTTCGCCACCTGGCCGCCGCGGTCGACCAGCTTCTGCACACCGGTCCAGGCCGGGTGCGACTTCGGGTCGATGTCGAGACGCAGGGTGTCGCCCGGCTTGCCGTACGTGCTGCGAGTCTTGAACTCGGTCCCGTCGGTCATCACGACGGTGATCTCGTGGTAGTCAGGATGAATATCGGTCTTCATGGCCGGGGGCTCCGCACAAACGAGGGGGCCGTATAACGAAACCGGCGGCGAAATGCAAGGTCGGCGCCGTGCATGGCTCACGTCGCTTCGTCGAGAACCGTCCCCAGCTTCGCCAACAGCGCCTCGGCTTCGCCCGGGCCGTAGGGCTCGGCGGTGCCGGCGCCCCAGACCGGGCCGGGCCAGGCGGGGTCGCCCGCCCGCCGCGCCAGGACATGAACATGGAGCTGCGGCACGACGTTGCCGAGCGCGCCGATGTTGATCTTCATCGCCGGGAACACCGCGGCGAGCGCGCACGCCGCCAGCATCGTCTCCTGATGCAGCGTCGCCTGGTCCTCCGGCGCCAGGGTGTGCCATTCCACCGCCTTCGCCCGCCGCGGCACCAGCAGCAGCCAGGGGAAACGACGGTCATTCATCAGCCGCACCTGAGACAGCGACCAGTCGCGCCATTCCAGGGTCGAAGCCGCGATCCGCGGGTCGAGGGCGAATCCCGCTTCCTTCCCGGCGCTCATGACGGCAGCCCCGTGCGGCGGCGCAGCTCCGGGTCGCGGATGCTGAGCTCACGCCCGACCAGGTCCTGCGCCTCGGGCCCGCACAGCCAGGCGATGACGCGGGCCGGATGCTCCGGCGGCGCATGCGCCTCGCGCGGCATCTGGCTGACCGGATTGATGCCGGAAGCGCGGATCTCGCCCTGCATCTCGGTGTCGACGGTGCCCGGGCGGAAGCCGAAGGCGCGGACGCCCTGCCCGCCATATTCCAGATGCAGCGACCGGGTCAGCATCGCCAGGCCGGCCTTGCCGGCGCAGTATGCGCTCCAGCCCTCATAGACGTTCTCGGCGGCGCCGGAGCTGACATTGACCACAGTGCCGCCGCCGCGCGCCACCATGCCGGGCAGCACCGCCCGCAGCACGGCATAGGCACCAAGCAGGTTGACCGTGAAATTGCGGGCCCATTCGGCGGGCTCGCAGTCGAGGAGCCGGCCGATCGGCCTGACCATGCCGGCATTGTTGACCAGGATGGTCGGCGCGCCCAGCGCGTCGGCCGCTTGCTTCACCATCGTGCCGGCCCAGGCGACGTCGCCGATGTCGCCGGCGATGGCAATCGCCCGGCCGCCGGCGTCGCGCAGCTCGCGGGCGATGCCGTCGATCGCCTCGGCCGACCGCGCGGTCAGCGCCACCGCCGCGCCTTGCGCCGCCAGCGCCCGCGCCGCGGCGGCGCCGATGCCGCGGCTGGCCCCGGTGACCAGGGCCATCTCCCCGTCCAGGCGGGGCAAGGCGTCAGGTTCGGTCATGGTCATGCATCCCCTTCTCGCGTCTCGTGCAGTCTACTCCAGCCGCTCATCCCCGCCATGCCCGGCCCTCGCGGATGCGAAAGGACAGCACCCGCCGCACCCGCTCCTCCACCGTCGTGTCGCCCTCGATGCGCAGCACCGGGCAGGGCAGCTGTGCCAGCCAGGCCTCGTGCGCCTCGCGGTTGCGGCCGACGCGGGTGCCGACATCGTAGGCCTCCGCCCAGTCGAGGAAGACCTGGTGGATCACATGCATGGCGCCGCCGGGGGCCAGCGCCGCGGCGCCGTAGCGCTCCACCTCGCGGGCCCGCAGCCGGGCGAGCCGCAGCGCTGGCGGGATGGTGAGGAAGACGACCAGGTCGAATCGCGGGATCAGCGGATCGCCCCACCCCATCAGCGAACCGGTCAGGACCCAGCGTTCGGCCGGGCCGATGGCTTCGTCGATCAGCGCCAGACGCTCGGGAACCGGCCGCTTCTCCCGGAACGGCGGATCGGTCGGCAGCCAGTAGAAGTCGTCCGTGTCCAGGTGCCGCGCGCCGGTTTCAGCCGCCAGCGCCCGGCCCAGCGTCGTGGTGCCGGAGCCGGATGCGCCGGTGATGTGGATGCGTCTGGGCGCCATGACTTCCCCCTCACGCTCTGCGCCTTGCACATAGAGCAGGGACATGATGTTGTCGCCCCGCCTTTCCCTTCCGCCTTTTCCTGCCCCGGGCCTGCCATGCTGGTGATCTTCGACTGCGACGGCGTGCTGATCGACTCGGAAGTGATCTTCTGCGCCGTCGATTCCGAGGCCCTGGCCCGGCTCGGCCATCTCGTACCGCCGAGCGAGATCGCCCGTCGCTTCTGCGGCACGCCGCACCATGTGGCCTGGAGCACGCTGGCGGCAGAGCTCGGCTTCACGGTCGAGGAGCGGATGATCGAGGACATCCGGGCGGAATGCGCCCGCCGTTTCGCCGACGAGCTGCGGCCGATCGCTGGCGCCGTCGATGCGATCATGGCGGCCGCCGGGCTCGGTCACCCGCCTTGCGTCGCCTCCTCCACCGGCCTGCCCAATCTGCGCCGCAACCTGGAGACGGCGGGGCTGCTGCCGCGGCTGGACCCGCATGTCTTCTCGGCCAGCCAGGTGGCGCGCGGCAAGCCAGCGCCGGACGTCTTCCTCTACGCCGCCTCGCAGATGGGCGCCGACCCGGCCGACTGCCTGGTGATCGAGGATTCGGTCGCTGGCGTCACCGCCGCCCGCCGGGCCGGGATGAAGGTGGTCGGCTTCACCGGCGGTGGCCATGCCGACCCCGAGCTGGCGCTGCGCCTCAGGGCCGCCGGCGCCGGCCGCAGCTTCGCCACGATGGCGGAGATCGCGGCCTGGCTGGCGGCCGGGGTGCCGCCGCCGAGCTATGACGGCGCGCTCAGACCAGCGCCATCAGCTGTCGCGCCAAATCGGCGACGCCCGGCGCCACGGCGGTGACCGGGCCACTCTGCGCCCCGCTCTCCAGGAAATCGTCGGTCACGCCGCCCGCCTCGCGCACCAGAACCAGGCCGGCCATCACATCCCAGGCGTTGATGTGGGCGGCGGAGAAGCCGTCGATCCGGCCGTCGGCGACATAGGCCAGCAGCAGGGCCGAGGAGCCGATCCGCCGATATTCCGCGCCGTGCGACAGGATGTGGTCGATCTGGCGGACATGCGCGTCGACCTTCCGGCCCGGCGCGTAGCCGACGCCGATCACCGCCGCCTCCGGCCGGGCGGCGGCGTTGACCGCGATCGGCGCGCCGTTCCGGATGGCGCCCTGCCCCGCCACGGCGCTGTACAGCTCGTCATGCACCGGATCGTAGATCACGCCCAGCGCCGGCTTTCCGTCGACGGTGGCGCCGATCGAGACGCACCAGATCGGCCGGCCGCGCATGAAGTTGGCAGTGCCGTCGATCGGGTCCAGCCCCCAGACGATGCGGGCGTCCTGCCGGTCCAGCCCGAACTCCTCGCCCAGCACGGCGTGGTCGGGGAAGGTCTCGCGCAGCCGGTTGCGGATCAGGGTCTCGACCGCCTTGTCGACCGCGGTGACGAAATCCTGCGGCCCCTTGGCCTCGACCGCGAGGTCCCGGCGCTCGGCCAGCTGGGCCAAGGCCAGACGGCCGCCGGCCCGGGCCAGCGCCTCGGCCACGATCCGCATCAGGGCCAGGGTCTGTCGATCGCTCACCGGTCTCTCCTGTCGCTTGAGAAGCCCGCGATCATCCGGGACCGGCCCCTTCCTCGACAACCGCGTAATGCTGGACCCTGCCGTCGAACCGCATCAGCGCCGCCACGGCTTCCGGCTCGACCACAGCCTGTTCCGGATCATCGCCGGCGAAGGCGCGGATCGCCTCCATCGACTCCCAGCGGGTCAGCACCATGAACTCGATCTCGCCCGGCCGGTTCTGGCGCAGCAGCGAGGCGCCGCGGAACCCGGCGATGCCGCGCAGCGCCGGCAGCACGGCGCCGTGGAAATGCTCGGGATAGGCCAACGGGTTGGACGGCGCGGCCCAGCCGCGCCAGACGCGGACGATCATCTTCTTCCTCCTTCAGGCATCGAGCTCGAACAGCTCCGGCCGGCGTTGAGCGATGGGTCCGAGCGACGACAGGATCTCGCGCAGATGCCGGCGCATCGCTGCCTCGGCGGCGTCGGGATCATGCGCCCGCAGCCCCGCCACGATCTCCTCATGCTGCGCGATCAGCATCTCCAAAGGCGAGACGTCGGGCAGGCTGAGATAGCGCACCCGGTCCATCTGCGCCTTCATGTGCTCGATCGTGCTCCAGGCCGGCAGACAGTCGATCGCCTCGATGATCAGGCGGTGGAAAGCCTCGTCGAGCGCCAGGAAGCCGGCATGGTCCTGCCGGCGGGCCGCGTCGCGCTGCGCCTCCAGGTTGCGGTTCAGCCGCTGCAGCTCCGCCTCCCCGATCGTCTCGGCGGCGAGGCGCACCACCGCCGCCTCCACCGCCTCGCGGATGAAGCGCCCCTGCTCGACCTGCCGCTTCGAGATCTTGCGCACCCGGGTGCCGCGCTGCGGCAGAACCTGCAGCAGCCCCGCTTCCACCAGCTTTATGAAGGCCTCGCGCACCGGCTGCCGCGACACGCCGAACATCTCCGACCCGTCCTTCTCGGACAAAGCGGTGCCGGGTGGCAGCAGGCCGGTGATGATCGCCTGGCGCAGCCCCTCATAGACCTGCCGGCCGATCGGCCCCTCGCCGCTCAGCGGGATGCGCCCCGGCAACGTCCCCGGCTCCTGCGCCCTTCGTCGTCCGGCCATCTTTCCTCCCGTTTCGGCTCGTCGTGCCCCAGCATACAGAGGATCGCCGGGTCCGGTAGACCATGACCATTCACATTTGCCATACTTGTATGGTGATTCAAGATGCGCTAAGGGTCGGGTTACTTCCCGTCGCGAGAAAGCGGCGATGGACAAGCGGCAAGCCGGGAGAGAACGCGCCATGAAGATCGTCCGCGCCGATGTCATCGTCACCTGCCCCGGCCGCAACTTCGTCACGCTGAAGCTGGTCACCGACGACGGCGTACACGGCATCGGCGACGCCACGCTGAACGGGCGCGAGCTGGCGGTGGCCAGCTATCTCCGCGACCATGTCTGCCCGCTGCTGGTCGGGCGCGACCCGCACCGCATCGAGGACATCTGGCAGTATCTCTACAAGGGCGCCTATTGGCGCCGCGGCCCGGTGACGATGAGCGCGATCGGCGCCGTCGACATGGCGCTGTGGGACATCAAGGCGAAGGTCGCCGGGCTGCCGCTGTACCAGCTGCTGGGCGGGGCCTCGCGCGAGGGCGTGATGGTCTACAGCCACGCCACCGGCCGCGACATCCCCGAGGCGCTGGACCGCTATGCCGCCTATCTGGAGAAGGGCTACAAGGCGATCCGCGTCCAGTGCGGCGTGCCCGGCATGGCCTCGGTCTACGGCGTGGCCAAGGGCGGCGACGCCTATGAGCCGGCCACCAAGGGCTGGCCGGAGGAGCAGCCCTGGTCGACCGAGAAGTACCTGAACTTCGTGCCGAAGCTGTTCGAGGCGGTGCGCGACAAGTTCGGCTTCGACACCCATCTGCTGCACGACATCCACCACCGGCTGACGCCGATCGAGGCGGCGCGGCTGGGCAAGGCAGTCGAGCCCTGCGCCCTGTTCTGGCTGGAGGACCCGACCCCGGCCGAGAACCAGGAGGGCTTCCGGCTGATCCGGCAGCACACCACGACGCCGATCGCGGTGGGCGAGGTGTTCAACAGCATCTGGGACTGCAAGCTGCTGATCGAGGAGCAGCTGATCGACTATATCCGGGCGACGCTGACCCATGCCGGCGGCATCACCCATCTGCGCCGTATCGCCGATTTCGCCGCCCTGCACCATGTGCGTACCGGCTTCCACGGCCCGTCGGACCTGTCGCCGGTCTGCATGGGCGCCGCGCTGCATTTCGACCTGTGGGTGCCGAATTTCGGGGTGCAGGAATACATGGGCTATCCCGAGCCGGCGCTGGAGGTCTTCCCCCACGCCTGGTCCTTCGCCGACGGCACCATGCATCCGGGCGAGGCGCCCGGCCATGGCGTCGACATTGACGAAAAGCTGGCCGCCCGCTTCCCCTACGAGCCCGCCTATCTGCCGGTGGCGCGGCTGGAAGACGGCACGCTGACCAGCTGGTAGGACCACCCTTCCGGCCACCATCGCCTCAGGAGACGCCCATGTTCGCCGCCGTGCTGCACCAAGCGAAGGATCTGCGGATCGAGGACCGCGAGCCGCCGACGCTCGCCCCCGGCGAGGTCAAGGTGCGGTTCCGCGCCGGCGGCATCTGCGGCTCCGATCTCGCCTACTACTCCAAGGGAAAGACCGGCGACTTCCATCTGCGCGAGCCGCTGATCCTCGGCCATGAGATGGCTGGCGAGGTCGCGGAGGTGGCGCCCGACGTCGAGGGGCTGTCGATCGGCCAGCCGGTCGCGGTCAACCCCAGCCGGGCCTGCGGCCGCTGCGAGTACTGCATGGCCGGGCTGGAGAACCAGTGCCTGAACATGCGGTTCCTGGGCAGCGCCTCGATCTTCCCGCACATGCAGGGCGCCTTCCGCGAATACCTCACCGTGCCGGCGCGGCAATGCGTCCCGGTGCCGGAGCATGTCAGCTTCGCCGAGGCCTCGATGGCCGAGCCGCTGGCGGTGTCGCTGCATGCCGTCCGCCGCGCCGGACCGATCCTGGGCGAGGAGGTGCTGATCGTCGGCTGTGGCCCGATCGGCGCGCTGGTGCTGCTGGTCGCGCGCCAGGCCGGCGCCCGCCGCATCACCGTCGTCGACCTGGCCGAGAAGGCGCGCGAGACGGCGCTCGGCCTCGGCGCCGACGAGGCGGTCGACGCCAAGGACGAGGACCGCATCGCGGCGTGGAGCCGGAACCGCGGCCGCTTCGGCGTGGTGGTCGAGGCCTCGGGCAGCCCGGCGGGGCTGGACACCGCCCTGCGCGCCGCCCGCGCCCGCGGCCGGGTGGTCCAGCTCGGTAATCTGCCGAGCGGCCAGTCGCCGGTCTCGGCCAATCTGGTGATGGCGAAGGAGCTGGAGTATCGCGGCTCCTTCCGCTTCGCCGAGGAATATGCGCTGGCGGTCGAGATGATCGCCGGGCGGCGGATCGACCTGAAGCCGCTGATGACCCATCGCTTCCCGGTCCGCGACGCGGACCAGGCCTTCCAGATCGCCCTCGACCGCAACCAGTCGATGAAGGTCCACCTGCTGGACCTCTAAGCGGCCTCCGAGCCGCACCCGCCCCGCAAGCGGAAGGAAAACCATGTTCAGAAGCGTTCGCTGGCTGATCGTCGGCCTGCTTTTCGTCGCCGGCGTGATCAACTATCTCGACCGCTCGGCCCTCTCGATCGCGGCGCCGCTGATCCAGCAGGATCTCGGCCTGGACCACGCGCAGATGGGCGTGATCTTCAGCAGCTTCTTCGCCGGCTATGCCCTGTTCAACTTCATCGGCGGCTGGCTGTCCGACCGCATCGGGCCGAAGGCGGTGTTCAGCGGCGCCATGGGAATGTGGTCGCTGTTCTGCGGCCTGACCGCGGCCGCCACCGGCTTCGTCTCGATGATCGTGCTGCGCGTGCTGTTCGGCGTCGGCGAAGGGCCGCTCAGCTCGACCATGAGCAAGACGGTCAGCAACTGGTTCCCGCGGCGCGAGGCGGCGACGGCGATCGGCATTGTCAATTCCGGCACGCCGCTGGGCGGCGCCGTGGCCGGCCCGATCGTCGGCTATCTGGCGCTGGCCTTCGGCTGGCGCCTGGCCTTCGTCATCATCATGCTGCTCGGCTTCGTGTGGCTGGTCTTCTGGCTGCGGATGTCGACCGACCGCCCCGACCAGCACCCGCGGATCAGCGACGCCGAGCGCCGGCTGATCGAGGAGGGCCAGACGCAGATCGACCCGGCCGCGCAGCTGCCGGCCCAGGGTCTGGGCTTCTACCTGCGGCAGCCGATCGTGCTGGCCACCGCCTTCGCCTTCTTCACCTACAACTACGTGCTGTTCTTCTTCCTGACCTGGTTCCCGAGCTACCTGACCGAGGTGCACAAGCTCAGCATCAAGGATATGAGCCTGGCCACGGTTATCCCCTGGGTGCTGGGCTTCCTCGGCTTGGCGCTGGGCGGCTTCGTCTCCGACCGCATCTTCCGCATGACCGGCCGGGCCCTCGTGTCGCGCAAGCTGGTGCTGATCGGCGGGCTCGGCGTCGCCGCCGTGGGCGTGGCCCTGGCCGGGGACGTGGCCGATGTGAGCAGCGCGGTGGCGCTGATGTCGGTGTCGATCTTCGGCCTGTACCTCACCGGCTCGATCTACTGGGCGGTGATCCAGGACGCGGTGCGCGGCGAGAATGTCGGCGGCGTCGGCGGCTTCATCCACTTCCTGGCCAATCTCGCCGGCATCATCGGGCCGGCGGTCACCGGCTTCATCGTCCAGGCCACGGGCGGCGTCTACACCAGCGCCTTCGTCCTGGCCGGCGGCCTCGCCGTGCTCGGCGCCCTGGCGGCGCTGGTCTTCATCCGTGAGCCGCGCGGGCGGGCCGCCGGGGTCGCGATGGAGGGGGCCGAATAGGCCCCGCCCCTCGCAGCCCTATCCGAACGCCTCGACAACCGCGTCGATGAAGCTGCGCAGCTTCGGCGTCGGCCGGCGGTCCGGAGCGAACAGGATGTGCATCGGCCGCGACGGCGGCTCGTAGCCCGGCAGCACCCGCACCAGCCGGCCGGCGGCGATGTCGTCGCGCAGCAGCCCTTCCGGCTGCAGGATGATGCCCAGCCCCTCCAGCGCGGCGCTGCGCAGCGCCTGGCCGCTGTTGACCGAGAACCGGCCGCGGACGTGCACGGAATGCAGAACCCCGTCCGGGCCGGTGAATTGCAGCAGGTCGCGCGGCATCCAATGGGCGAAGCCGAGGCATTCATGGCTCCCCAGATCCTCCGGCCGCCGCGGCGCGCCGCGTTCGGCGAGATAGGCGGGCGCTGCGCAGGCGACCAGACGGTAGGGCCGCAGCCGGCGGGCGATCAGGCTGGAATCGGGCAAGGGCGCGATCCGGATCACCGCCTCGTACCCTTCCTCCACCAGATCGACGATGCGGTCGCTCAGCGTCACCTCGATGCTGACCTCCGGATGGGCCCGCAGATAGCGCGCCACCATCGGCATCAGCTCATGCGCGCCGAAGGTGACCGGCGCGTTGAGCCGCAGCCGGCCGCGCGGGACGGCGCGCAGATCCGCGGCCAGCGCCTCCGCCGCCTCCGCCTCGGCCAGCACGTTGCGGCAGCGCTCGTAGAAGGCGCGGCCGACCTCGGTCAGGCTCTGCCGCCGCGTGGTGCGGGCCAGCAGCCTGGCGCCGAGCCGGTCCTCGAGGAACCGCACATGCTTGCCGACCATCGGCGCGGAGATGCCCAGCGCCTCGGCCGCAGCGGCGAAGGAGCCGGTGTCGACCGCGCGGACGAACACTGCCATGCTGGTGAGCCGGTCCATGATTGGAAACCGCTGGTTTCGGGTATCGCGCCAAAGCCGATATTTATCGCATCCGGAGGGGCAATCATATCGAACGGACATCCCTTTCAGAGGAGTCCGACATGGCCCGCATCGTCCGCATTCATGAGCTCGGCGGCCCCGAGGTGCTTCGCATCGACGAGGTCGAGGTGCCGCCGCCCGGCCCCGGCGAGATCCGCCTGCGCGTGAAGGCCCTGGGCCTCAACCGCGCCGAATCGATGTTCCGCACCGGCTATTACCCGGAATCGCCGGAGTTCCCGGCCCGGCTCGGCTACGAGGCCGCCGGGGTGGTCGAGGCGTTGGGCCCGGGCGTCACCGGCTTCGCCGTTGGCGACGCGGTCAGTCTCGTGCCGCCGCTGTCGATCACACGCTGGGGCACTTATGGCGAGGTCGCCAATGTCCCGGCCGAGGTGACGGTGAGGCATCCGGAAACCCTGTCCTGGACCGAGGCCGCCGCGGTCTGGATGCAATATGTCACCGCCTATGGCGCGCTGATCGAGGTCGCCAGCGTCGGCCGCGGTGACGCGGTGCTGATCACCGCCGCCTCCAGCAGCGTCGGCCTGGCCGCGATCCAGATCACCAACCGCATCGGCGCGATCTCGATCGCCGCTACCCGCATCACCGCCAAGGCCGCGGCTCTGCGTGACGCCGGCGCCGCCCATGTGATCGTGACCGACGAGGAGGACCTCGTGGCGAGAGCCCGGGCGATCACCGGAGGCGCCGGGGTCCGGGTGGTGTTCGACCCGGTCGCCGGCCCGTCCTTCGCCACGCTGGCCGAGGCGCTGGCCCAGGGCGGCATCCTGGTCGAATACGGCGCGCTGAGCCCCGAGCCGACGCCTTTCCCGCTGTTCCCGACCCTGGTCAAAGGGCTGACCTTCAAGGGCTATCAGTACAAGGAGATCGTCCGCGACCCGGCCCGGCTGGACCGCGCCAAGCACTTCATCCTGGAGGGGCTGGCCGACGGCTCGCTGAAACCGGTGATCGACCGGGTCTTCCCTTTCGACCAGATCGTCGAGGCCCATCGCTACCTCGAGGCCAACCAGCAGATCGGAAAGATCGTCGTCACCGTCTGATCGTGATCGTGACCGGCGCAATCACGGTGAATTCACGCGCAAGGATCTACCGTCCCCACGATATCGACCGAAACCTTCGATCAATTCGGGGACTGATCATGCGCAGTATGGAACAACCTCCGCCCACCCGGATGACCGCCGAATGGGCCCGTCGCTACCTGCAGCGCCTGAACCAGCCGCTCGATCCATGGGAGGCGGACTACTTCCGCAGCGGCTGCAACTTCCTGGCCCGCGATTCGGCCACCGGCGCGATCGCCTGCTGGAAATCGATGAACCTGCCGATCGACCGCCGGCGCGAGACCTATATGGGGCCGATGGGCATGACGCCCCTGACCCGGCAGGAGGTGGATCGCCTCTACGGCCTGCTGGAGAGGCTGGCCGAGGGCGAGGACGCCTCGGAGCAGGTGGCAGCGCTGCGGCGTTTCCGCTAGCCCCTGAACCTCATCGGGGGGATTGATCGCGGGCGTGGAGACCTCTCCACGCCCGCGATCCTGTTCGCGCGGCGTTGCCCCCACAGGCTTGTTTTCCTCATACTTCGACCGCCGGCATGAGTCCGGTGGGGACGCCGAAACCGTCGGCGGCCGGAGCGGGAGGAGAAGCCGAATGATCCGACGCAACGCAACCGGGCGGCCCTGGCTGGCCGCCGCCTGCCTGCTGATCGCGCTGGCTGGATCCGGCGCCGTCGCGGCGCAGGAGGCCTGGATCGGCAGCTGGGGCGCCAGCCCGGCCTTTCCGGTGGGGCCGGAGCTGAACAACGCCACCATCCGCCAGGTGGTGCGGATCAGCGCCGGCGGCAGCAAGGTCCGGGTGCGCTTCACCAACGAGACCAGCACCCAACCGCTGGTGATCGGCGCCGCCACCATCGCCCGGCCCGGCAACGCCCCGGGCTCGATCGACCCGGCCAGCAGCAAGGCGCTGACCTTCGGCGGTGCGACCTCGATTACCATCCCGCCCGGCGCGCCGGCCGTCTCCGACCCGGTGGACCTCGCCGTCTCTCCGCTCGACACGCTGACCATCAGCCTGTTCGTGCCGCGCTGGACCGGCCCTTCGGTCGTGCATCCGCTCGGTGTGCAGACCGCCTGGATCTCGATCGCCGGCGACAGCACCGCGGCGCCGACCCTGCCGGATGCCACCGAATCGACCATGCGCTTCCTGCTGTCGCGGGTCGAGGTGGCGGCGGAGGGCGGCACCGTGGTGACGCTGGGCGATTCGATCACCGACGGCTACGGCTCCGGCGTCGACGCCAGCCGGCGCTGGCCGGACATCCTGGCCGAGCGGCTGGCCAAGGCCGGCGGCCCGTCCATCGGCGTGGTCAATTCCGGCATCAGCGGCAATCGCATCCTGCACGACCTGCCGGAGCAGATGTTCGGCCCCAGCGCGCTGTCGCGCTTCGACCGCGACGTGCTGTCGGTGCCCGGCGTGCGCTGGGTGGTCATCATGGAAGGCATCAACGACATCGGCCATTCCGGCTCCGCCGGCCTGCCCGAGCAGGCGGTGTCGGCCGAGGAGATCATCGGCGGGCTGCGCCAGCTGGTCGCCCGCGCCCACGGCGCCGGGCTGAAGGCCTATTGCGCCACGCTGACGCCCTATGAGGGCACGGTCTTCGCCAACTACTACAGCGCTGAGGGCGAGACGAAGCGCCAGGCGGTGAACCAGTGGATCCGCACTGGTAAGGGCTGCGACGCGGTGATCGACTTCGACGCCGCGGTGCGCGACCCGGCGCAGCCCTCAAAGCTGAGGAAGGAGTTCGACGAAGGCGACCACCTGCACCCGAACGCCGCCGGCTATGAGGCGATGGCGAACGCGGTGGATCTGGGGCTGTTCAAGTAGGGCGACGTTGGGTCCCCGGGGCGGGGTGTCTCTGCTATACCCCTGCCCCATGACCACCGACCGCCTTCCGACTGAGCTCTGGATCCGCGCCCATCTGCGCCAACTGGGGCAGCAGGCGATTCCCGCTTATGTCGTCCGCAAGGGCGACCCGCGCGCCGGCCTCTTGATCCTCAAGCTCAACCTGGGTGCGCCGGGCTGCCGGGTGCTGAGCCAGTCGCGCGACCTGGACGGCGCCCTCGCCTGGCTGCCCGCCAAGGCAGGCGAGCTGCTGCCGGAGGCGGAGGCCGATGCCTATATCGCCCGCGCGGTCCAGCGCGATCCCGACCTGTGGGTGGTCGAGATCGAGGACCGCGAGGGCCGGCACCCGTTCGAGGGGCGCGTTCTGATCTAGCACACGCCTCCTCTCACTGCGCCGGAACCAAGCCCGGTTCCCCGGTGACGGGCCGGCCGCCGGCCCCGGACAGCTTCTCCATCCTCTCCAGGACCGCGGCCCGATCCACCGACCGGCGTTCCGCGTCGATGCGCGCGATCAGCAGCTCCGCACGCTCGACGCTGCCGAGGATCGCGAGGATCGCGCCGCGTTCGGCCGGGGTGATGCCGCCGGCCTTCAAGGTCCGCAGGCGCAGCTCCTCCACCGGCGGGCTCTGGACGTGGCCGGCCGGCAGCGTGGGCTCCAGGGGGCCGGTCGGCAGGATCGGACGCAGCGCCAGGTCGAGCTTGTCGAGCGCCGCGGAGACGATGGCCTGGGCCTCGGGCCCGAAGGTCTGCCGCTTGGTCCGACGCGCGACCTGATGCAGCGCCTCCGCCAGGCTCGCGGTGAAGTCCGCCTCCTCGATCAGGCTCGCGACGAGGTCGAGCTGGTCATAGGACATGTCCCGCTTGAACAGCGACGCGGTGTAGGACCGGATATCGCGGTTCAGGATATCGACCGCGACGTAGTGCTCTCCGGGGTCAGCGGGCACACCCTTCTTGCCGCGGGCGATATCGAGGAACAGCGCCCCGGCCTGCAGGTCCCGCAGCGTCTCGTTCTGCACCGCCGGCACGGCGCGGACCAGGTCGCCCGCGATCGACCGGTCGAGATATTTCGGGGTCGAGTAGTCCTCGATGTCCTCGGCGTCGGTGCGGCCGATGCGGGACAGGAACCGTTCGAACACGCCGACGAAGGGGAACAGCAGCAGGGTGTTGAAGATGTTGAAGACGGTCGAATAGAGGCCGATCGCGACCGGCACCAGAGGAAAGGTCTCCTTGCCGTCGACCATCACCGGCGCGCCCGGATTGCCGCCGAACCAGCCCATCACATATTCCAGCAGCGGCATCGACAGGAAGAACAGCGGCAGCATCACCGCCACGCCGATGAAGTTGAAGGAAATATGGGCGTAGGCCGCCCGCTTGGCGTTCTTCGAGAGGTTGAGCGAGGCCATCCAGGAGGTGATCGTGGTGCCGAGATCGGCGCCGAGCGAGAACGCGACCGCGGTCTGCCAGTCGAGGATGCCGGACGCCCCCAGCCCCATGACGATTCCGATCGTCGCGGAAGAGGAATGGATCAGGGCGGTGATGAAGGCCGCGATCAGCACGCAGGCGATCAGGCCGCCGAAGCTGTCGGCCCCCAGGCTCGAGATCACCTCCATGATCTCGGGCATGTTGCGCAACGGCTTGAGGCCGCCCGTCATCAGGTTGAGGCCGTAGAAGATCAGGGCGAAGCCCATGCAGGCCAGCGCGATGTTGCGGGTCTTCTCGCTCTTCCCGAAGACGTAGAACAGGGCCGCGATGCCTGCGCCGAGAAGGCCGAGCGGGCCGAGCGGCAGTGCGATCAGGCCGTTCCCCAGGGTCGTGCCGATATTGGCGCCCATGATCACGCTGATCGCGGGCCGCAGCGCCACCACCCCGGCATTGACCAGGCCCACGACCATCACCGTCATCGCGGTGGAGGACTGCAGGATGCCGGTGATGACGGTCCCCGCCACGACGCCCTTGGACGGCGTGCCGGCGAATTTCGCCAGCAGATCGCGCATGCGATTCACCGCCAGCGCCTGGATCCCGTTCGACATGAACTCGAGGCCGAGCAGGAAGACGCCCAAGCCCCCGATGATGGGGACGATCATGTCCCGGAAATAGTCCACCTGCATGACGTCCCCCAAAATCCAAAATCGTATCGAGATCGGACGGGCCGCGCCTGTCGCCGGCGTCGCGCCCGGCCCTCTTAGAGGCCGGCGCCGCCGGGAAGAGCGGCCCGCCAGTAGTCCTTGACCTGCCCGGCCAGATCCTCGGGCAGCGGCACATACCCGAGCGCCGCCGCCTCCTTCGCCCCCTTGTCGAGCGCGTAGGACAGGAAATAGAGCGTCCTCAGCGTGCGCCCTTCGGACCGGTCGCGCTTATGCATGAGGATGAAGGTCGCCGCCGTGAGCGGATAGGCATCGGCCGCATCGGCCTCGCTGAGGTCGGCATAGAAATCTCTGTCAGGATCCCAGCGCACGGCCCGGGCGGTCGCCGCGAAGGCTTCGGGGCCAGGCGTGACGAAGACGCCGGCATGGTTCTGGACCTGCGCGAAGGGAAGGCCGCTGCGAAGGATCTGTCCGAACTCGGCATAGCCGATCGCGCCCCTGGTCCCCGCCACGGCCTCAATCATGCCCGAGCTGCCCTTGGCATCGGCGCCGCGAGGCCAGGCGACCAGGGTGTCGGCCCCGACCTTCTGCCGCCAGTCCGTGCTCGCGCGGGACAGGAACCGGGTCCAGGCCAGGGTCGATCCGGAGCCGTCCGACCGGTGGACCACGCTGATCTGCAGGTCCGGCAGTGCCAGGCCGGGGTTGACGGCCTGGATCGCCGGATGGTTCCAGCGCTCGATGCTGCCGAGATAGATGTCGGCGATGACGGCGCCCGTCAGCTTCAGCCGAGCCGGTTCCAGCCCATCGAGATTGACCACGGGCGCAATGCCGCCGAGGACGATCGGAAACTGGGCGAGGTCGCGCTTGGTCGTCTCCTCGAACCGCAGCGGTGCGTCCGAGGCGGCGAAGTCGATCTCGGCCTGGCTCAGGCGCATGATTCCGCCGAGGGATCCGACCGGCTCGTAGTCCACCCCGGCATCGTTGTTCACGAAGTCGCCGCCATCGGCGCGATCGCGGAGAAACCCGTCCGACCAGGCGGCGATAACGGGAAAGGCGAAGGTCGATCCCGAACCGCGGATGGGCTGCGCCTGGGCCGGCACCGAGAGCGCCGCCGCAACCAGGATGAGAACCGCGGCGGCTGCAAGCCGGCCGGATCGCGCTAGGCCAGAATAGGCCTCGCGCCGGAGACGAAGGAACTTCGACACCAAGACCTCGTCGCTGACAAGTTTTTACGGAAATGCAGTCTAAACGGCGGAGGTGACCGTTTCGTTAAGATGCCGCCGGCCGTGAGTGGCGTTCCGCTGGCAGAGGTGGGTGCCCATCCCTATATTGCCCCCTGCACCGCCCGCTCTTCCCCCTCACTGGACATCCCGGCCGCATGGACTCGCAATCCTTCGACAACCCGCTGATCGCGCCCTCGCCGCTGCAGGACCAGGCAGTGCCGTTCGACCGCATCGAGGTCGCGCACTACCTGCCGGCGCTGGACCATGCGATCCCCGAGGCGAAAAGCCGGATCGAGGAGATCCTGGCGAACCCGGCGGAGCCGGATTTCGAGAATACCATCGTGGCGCTGGAGCAGGCAGGCCAGGATGTCGACCGCGTCTCCTCGGTCTTCTACAACCAGCTCTCGGCCAAGACCTCGGACGAGCTGCAGGCGCTGGCCGCCGATTTCGGGGCGAAGAGCGCCAACTTCTCCTCCGATGTCTCGCTCGATCCGCGCGTCTTCGCCCAGGTCAAGGCAGTCTGGGACAAGCGGGAGAGCCTGGGCCTGTCGGGTGAGAAGGCGCGGCTGCTGGACGACACCTACAGCGGCTTCGTCCGCAACGGCGCCCTGCTTTCGGACAACGAGAAGGGCGAGCTGCGGGCGATCGACGAACGGCTGGCCAAGCTGACGCCCGACTTCCAGCACAACGTCCTGAAGGCGACCAACGCCTTCACCCTGTGGCTCGAGAACGAGGCCGACCTGTCGGGCCTGCCGGAGGGCGCGGTCAAGGCGGCGAAGCTGGCGGCGGAGGAGCGCGGCCGGCCGGAAGCCTGGCTGATCACGCTCGACGCGCCCAGCTACGTCCCCTTCATGACCTATGCCGACCGCCGCGATCTGCGCGAAACGCTGTGGCGCGCCTTCAATTCCCGCGCCTTCGGCGGCGAGTTCGACAACCAGCCGCTGATCAAGGAGATCGCGGCGCTGCGCTTCCGGCGCGCCAAGCTGCTGGGCTATGCGACCCATGCCGATTTCGTGCTGGAGAAGCGGATGGCGGAGACGCCGGCCGCGGTGCACGCCTTCCTCGAGCGGCTGCTCGGCGCCTCGAAGCCGGCGGCGGAGCGCGACCTCGCCGACATCCAGGCCCACGCCAAGTCTCTCGGTGGCCCCGAGCCGCTGCAGCCCTGGGACGTCGGCTATTATTCCGAGAAGCTGAAGCAGCACCGCTTCGCCTTCGACGAGGAGGCGCTGCGCCCTTATTTCCCGCTGCAGCGGGTGATCGACGGCGTGTTCGAGCACTGTCGGCGGCTCTACGGCCTGGTGTTCCGGCCGTCCGAGGCCTATCCGGTCTGGCACCCGGACGTGAAGGCTTATGAGGTCTATGACGAGGCCGAGGACCGCTATGTCGGCCTGTTCTATGCCGACTTCTTCCCACGCGCGTCCAAGCGCAACGGCGCCTGGATGACGACCTATCGCGACCAGGGGCTGTATCGCGACGGCATCAAGCGGCCGCATGTCGCCATCGTCTGCAACTTCACCAAGCCGACGGCAGACCGGCCCTCGCTCCTCTCCTATGACGAGGTGCGGACCTTCTTCCACGAGATGGGCCACGCTCTGCACGGCCTGCTGTCGCGCTGCACCTACCGTTCGCTCGGCGGCACCAATGTCTACTGGGACTTCGTCGAGCTGCCGTCGCAGATCTTCGAGAACTGGGTGCAGGAGAAGGACGGGCTGGACCTCTTCGCCAGGCACTACCGCACCGGCGAGCCGATGCCGGCCGAGCTGGTGCAGAGGATCCGCGATGCCGCCCGCTTCATGGCCGGCTGGCAGTCGCTGCGCCAGACCTCCTTCGGCCTGCTCGACATGGCCTGGCACGGCGGGGACCCGAGCGCGATCGAATCGGTGCCGGAGTTCGAGCGCGCCGCCATCGCCCGCGCCCAGGTGCTGTCGCCGATCCCGGAGGCGAACACCTCCTCCGGCTTCAGCCACATCTTCGGCGGCGGCTATTCCGCCGGCTATTACAGCTACAAATGGGCCGAGGTGCTGGACGCCGACGCCTTCGAGCTGTTCAAGGAGAAGGGTCTATTCGACCCCGAGACCGCCCGCAGCTTCAAGGAGAACATCCTGGAGCGCGGCGGCACCGAGCACCCGATGGAGCTGTACAAGCGCTTCCGCGGCCGCGAGCCGGACCCGGATGCGCTGCTGCGGCGGGACGGGCTGATGTAGCGGCTCGATTTAACCGAAGCCCTTTTTTCCCACTCCTGTCATGCCCGGGCTTGACCCGGGCATCCAGAGTCTGTCGAGACCTTCTGGATTGCCGGGTCAAGCCCGGCAATGACAAACATGAATGTCATTGCCCCCATGCCTTCGAACATCGACCCGATCGACCGCCGCCGCACCTTCGCCATCATCGCCCACCCCGACGCCGGCAAGACCACCCTGACCGAGAAGCTGCTGCTGTTCGGCGGCGCCATCCAGATGGCCGGCGCGGTCAAGGCCCGCGGCGAGCAGCGCCGCGCCCGGTCGGACTGGATGAAGGTGGAGCGCGAGCGCGGCATCTCGGTCACCGCCTCGGTGATGACCTACGACTATGGCGGGCGCACCTTCAACCTGCTGGACACGCCGGGCCACGAGGACTTCTCGGAGGACACCTACCGCACCCTCACGGCCGTCGACAGCGCGGTGATGGTGATCGACGCGGCCAAGGGCATCGAGGACCAGACCCGGAAGCTGTTCGAGGTCTGCCGCATGCGCGACGTCCCGATCACCACCTTCATCAACAAGATGGACCGGGAGAGCCGCGACCCCTTCGACCTCCTGGACCAGATCGAGCAGGAGCTGCAGTTGCACGTCACCCCGGCAACCTGGCCGATCGGCAGCGGCCGCGGCTTCCTGGGCTGCTACGACCTGTTCCATGACCGGCTGGTGCTGATGGAGAAGGGCGCCAAGGGCGCCCTGCCCGAGGCGGGCGAGACCTGCACCGGGCTGGACGACCCGAAGCTGGACCGGCTGCTGCCGGCCGACGCCGTGGCCACGCTGCGCGAGCAGGTGGAGATGGCGCGCGGCCTGTGCCCCGAATTCGACCTGCAGATGTTCCGCGAGGGCCATCTGACGCCGGTGTTCTTCGGGTCGGCGGTCAACAATTTCGGCGTGCGCGAGCTGCTGGACGGGCTCGGCGCCCTCGCCCCCTCGCCCCGGCCGCAGCCGACGGCGGACAGGCTGGTGAATCCTTTCGAGGACAGCGTCTCGGCCTTCGTGTTCAAGATCCAGGCCAACATGGATCCGAAGCATCGCGACCGCATCGCCTTCGTCCGCCTCGCCTCGGGCCACTTCAAGCGCGGCATGAAGCTGAAGCATGTCCGCTCCGGCAAGGTCATGAACATGCACAACCCGGTGCTGTTCCTGGCCCAGGACCGCGAGCTGGCGGAGGAGGCCTGGGCCGGCGACATCGTCGGCATCCCGAACCACGGCAATCTGCGCATCGGCGACGCGCTGACCGAGGGCGAGGATCTGCGCTTCACCGGCATCCCCAGCTTCGCGCCGGAGCTGCTGCAGCGGGTGCGCCCGGACGACCCGATGAAGGCCAAGCATCTCGGCCGGGCGCTGGAGCAGCTGGCCGAGGAGGGCGCGGCCCGGGTGTTCAAGCCGCTGCTCGACGCCAACTGGATCGTCGGCGTGGTCGGCGCGCTGCAGTTCGAGGTACTGGCCGACCGGATCCGCACCGAATACGGCATCCCCGTGCATTTCGAGCCGGCGCCCTACTACACCGCGCGCTGGGTGGAGTCGGACGATCCGGCTGCCCTCAAGTCCTTCCAGGACAGCGTCCGCAGCGCCATGGCCGAGGACCATGACGGCGCGCCCGTGTTCCTGGCGCGCAACGCCTGGCACCTCGAGACGGTGACCAAGGAGAACCCGGCGCTGCGCTTCCTGAAGACCAAGGAGCAGACGGCGTAAGGCCCGACTGCTCCTTCTGTCTTCGGCTGCCTAGTCTGGAATCATGCCGTGGTCCCGCATCCGCGTGATCACGGCGTCGCCGTCCGTCGTGCCTTCGATCCGGTTCACGACGGCGTGCAGATTGCCCAGGGCGCTGCCCTCGAACGACTCCGAGTCCCCCTTCCAGCCGGTGAAGTCGATCGGGTCGGGCAGGCCGCCCAAGCTCTCCATCTCGTTCAGGCTCTGGCCGACGACCTGCGCGGCCAGAGGCCCTTCCATGTCCCGGGTCAGCCATTCCAGGCGCCGGAACATCTCCAGCCCGCCTTCGTGCAGGGACCGGCGAGGATCATCCAGCGGCATCGTGACGAACCGGCTGAGGGAGCTGAGGGCGAAGCGTTCCTCGGACAGCTTCTGCGCCAGCTCCTGCTGCGCCGCCGGCGACGCATATCGGGCGCCGATCGCCAGGTCATAGAATTGCTGGTTCGGGATGCCGTATTCCTGCGTCTCGGAATAGCCGCCCATGGCGGCCGCCCTGGCATGGATCGCCTCGGCCGCCGCATGCGTGCCCGCGCCCTTGTGCGAGGTCGGCTCCAGCTCCCGGCCGAAATCCTCCGCGGCGACCTGTTCGATGGCCTGCATCACCGGCCCGGCATCGACCCAATCCCGCTCGTAGAGCCGATTGAGCACTCCCCATTTCGAGGCCGAGGCGCTCTCGCCGCCGCGCGTCGTCTCGTCGAGGAATGCCCGGATGTCGTCCGCCATCGCCCCTGCGCTGTCGTCGGTCTCGTCGGGGTGGTATTCGAGCCGGTTGCCGCGGCTGAAGAGCTGCGTTGCGAACGCCTCCTCGCCTTCGCGCCGCTGCGCCTCCGCAGGGTCCGTGGCGAGTCCCGCCAGGGTGGCGGCGTATTCGATGCCGTTTCGCACCCAGGCTTCCCTCGTGTCCGTCGCATCCGAGGTGCCGCCCTTCGGGAAGGCCTCGAGCAGGCGCAGCACGGTCGCCTGCCGCTCCGCCGGACGCTGCTTCTCGAGAAACGGCATCACTTGGTTGAGGGCCATGGCCCCGCCCATCTCGTTCGCCTCGGGGTTGCGCTCCATCACGATCTCACTGCGGAGCAGCTCGATCAGTTCCGCTTCCGTCGATGGTTCCTCCGGCACGTAGGCAGGCAGCGAGGCGGGGCGCGCCGAGGCCGCCCGCTGCAGCGCCGCCTGGAAGGCCTGCTGCTGCCCCGAGATGCTGGTGCTGACGAACGGCCGGTCACTGCGCTCGATTCTGAGCGACATGGTTTCTCCCCCAAGAGAAGCTCACGATCGCCCTTCTTACGCGACTCCTAGGGAGGAAATCCTCGCGTTCTGCCGGCACAAATGTGAATTTATTGTTACAATTTTGTGCAACACATTCCTATTGGATCGACGCTCTTCACACTTCAAAGGCATGCCGCGCCGGCAGCCTGTAAAATACAAACCAATCGGCAAAATCGATCGATTTCAAAAAACGAATGCGTTGGATTGGTTGAAAGCCGCGGATCATCTTCGTGATGGTTCTGCAACGAGACTGTCATGGCGATCGTCAATCCGCTCCGGCCTTCCCTTCCCGCAACGCAACGCCTGACGGCCGCCGGGTCGATCCCCGGCGCCATCGCCCGGATGGCCCCCGGCCTGGTGCTGTGCGGTGCGGTGACTTTCGCCGCCCTGCTGCTGGAGCGCATCGAAGCCGGGCTGTTCGGCCATGCCTGGCTGGAAGCGCTGGTGCTGGCGATCCTGGTCGGCGCGCTGGTGCGCACGCTATGGACGCCGAGCCGGCACTGGATGCCTGGCATCGCCTTCAGCGCCAAGACTTTGCTGGAGATCGCGGTCGTCCTGCTCGGCGCCTCGGTCAGCGTCGGCGCGATCGTGTCCGCGGGCCCGCTGCTGCTGCTCGGCATCGCCGCCGTGGTCGTCGCCGCCATCGCCGCCAGCTACGGGATCGGGCGCCTGCTGGGCCTGCCCCACCGCATGGCGGTCCTGGTCGCCTGCGGCAACTCGATCTGCGGCAACTCCGCGATCGCTGCCGTCGCGCCGGTGATCGGCGCCGACGGCGAGGAGGTGGCGGCGTCGATCGCCTTCACGGCCGTGCTCGGCGTCCTGGTGGTGCTCGGCCTGCCGTTCCTGCCGGCGCTGCTGCAGATCAGCGAGGTGCAGTACGGCGTGCTGGCGGGGCTGACCGTCTATGCCGTGCCGCAGGTGCTGGCCGCCACGGCACCGATCGGGGCGATCGCGCTGCAGCTCGGCACGCTGGTCAAGCTGGTGCGCGTGCTGATGCTCGGGCCGATGATCCTGGTCCTGACGCTGGTGACGCGGCGCCGGACCGATGGCGCCGCCCCGGCCTCCACGCGCCGGATGCCGTGGCACAGGCTGGTGCCATGGTTCATCGATGGCTTCCTGCTGCTGGCCGTCCTGCGCTCCTTCGGGCTGCTGCCGGAGGTGGTGCTGGCCCCGGCGGCCGCGGCGGCGACCTGGCTGACGGTGCTGTCGATGGCCGCGCTCGGCCTCAGCACCGACCTCGGCAGCGTGGCGAAGGCGGGCGGCCGGGTCACGGCGGCGGTCACCCTGTCGCTGCTGGTGCTCGGCGCGATCAGCTTCGGCCTGATCCGGCTGCTCGGGATCGCCTGACGCAGCCCCTCAGAAAATCGAGGCCCCGGCATCGGCCCGTCCGGCGGCGTGGCGGAAGGCGGCGAACAGCTCGCGCCCGACCCCGACATGCGACGGCGCCAGATCCGCCGTGGCGTCCTTGCGCGCCGCCCATTCCTCGGCGTCGATGTCGCGGATCTCGAGCCGGCCGGTCACCGCGTCGAGGCGCAGGATGTCGCCGTCGCGCAGCTTGGCGATCGGCCCACCGACTGCCGCCTCCGGCGTCACATGGATCGCCGCCGGCACCTTGCCCGAGGCGCCGGACAGGCGGCCGTCGGTGACCAGCGCCACCTTGCGGCCGCGGTCCTGCAGCGCGCCCAGCGGCGGCATCAGCTTGTGCAGCTCCGGCATGCCGTTGGCCTTCGGCCCCTGGAACCGGACCACGGCGATGAAGTCCTGGTCGAGCGCGCCGGCTCGGAACGCGGCCTGAAGCTCCTCCTGAGAATGGAAGACCTTCGCCGGCGCCTCGATCACATGCCGCTCCGGCGCCACGGCCGAGGTCTTGATCACCGCCCGGCCGAGATCCCCGTCCAGCACCCGCAGTCCGCCTGTCGCCTGGAACGGCTCGGCCGCGCCGCGCAGCACCGCGGTGTCGCCGCTGGCCTCCGCCACGTCGCGCCACACCACCTCGCCATTGCCGTCGAGGCCGGGCTCGACCGTGTAGCGGTCCAGCCCGCCGCCCCAGACGGTGGCGACGTCGTCGTGCAAGAGGCCGGCGCCGAGCAGCTCGCGGATCAGGAAGCCGGTGCCGCCGGCGGCGTGGAAATGGTTCACGTCGGCCTTGCCGTTCGGATAGACGCGGCAGAGCAGCGGCGTGACCTCGGCGAGGTCGGAGAAATCGTCCCAGGTCAAGGTAATACCGGCCGCATGGGCCATGGCGATCAGGTGGATGGTGTGGTTGGTCGACCCGCCGGTGGCGTGCAGCCCGATCACGCCGTTGACAAAGGCGCGCTCGTCGAGCAGCCGGCCGACCGGCAAGAACTCGTTGCCCAGAGCCGTGATCGCCAGCGCCCGCTTCGCCGCCTCGAGCGTCAGCGCGTCGCGCAGCGGCGTGTTCGGGTTGACGAAGGAGGAGCCCGGCAGGTGCAGGCCCATGATCTCCATCAGCATCTGATTGGTATTGGCGGTGCCGTAGAAGGTGCAGGTGCCCGGCCCGTGATAGGACTTGGCCTCGGCCTCCAGCAGGGCGTCGCGCCCGACCTTGCCCTCGGCGTAGAGCTGCCGGGCCTTGGCCTTCTCGTCGTTCGGCAGGCCGGAGGTCATCGGTCCGGCCGGGATGAACACCGCCGGCAGATGGCCGAAGGACAGCGCGCCGATCACCAGCCCGGGCACGATCTTGTCGCAGACGCCGAGATACACGGCGGCGTCGAACATCTGGTGCGACAGGGCGACCGCGGTGGAGAGGGCGATGACGTCGCGCGAGAACAGCGACAGCTCCATCCCCGCCTCGCCCTGGGTGACGCCGTCGCACATCGCCGGAACGCCGCCCGCCACCTGTGCCGTGCCGCCGACCGACCGCGCGGCCTGCCGGATCAGCTCCGGGAAGCGCTCGAAGGGCTGATGCGCCGACAGCATGTCGTTGTAGGAGGTGACGATGGCGAGGTTCGGCCCCTCGCCCTCGCGTAGCGCGCCCTTGTCGATGCCGCAGGCGGCAAATCCGTGGGCGAAGTTGGCGCAGCCCAGGCGCCGGCGGGCCGGGCCGGCCTCCGCCGCCTTGGCGACGCGGTCGAGATAGGCGGACCGGGCGTCGTGGCTGCGCCGCGCGATCCGCTCAGTCACCTCGGCAATGCGGGCTTGCACCATCGGGCTGGCTCCTTGGCTCACTGTCTCGCCGCCGACCGGGCCAGACGGCAGCCTCCGGCCCGATCATGCAACATGATCAATACGTTAGCACGCTATGTTGAAGTTTATTGTTGGCCTTCCGGCAGGGCCGTCATGGGCACCAGAAGATCTCGACCGGCCGCTCCGACCGGGTCAGCACGGCGCGGATCGGCATTGCCTCGGCCGGGCCACTGACCAGGGCCGCCTCCAGCACGCGCTGCTTCCCTGCCCCTTCGATATGAAGGCACAGAGTCTCCGCCGCCAGCAAGACCGGCAGCGTCAGGGTGATGCGCGGCTCGCCCGCCGCGGGTGCCCGCATGGTCTCCAGCAGTTGCCCGGGGGTCCGATCCAGCGCCTGGGCCAGCCGGTCGCCGCCGGGGAAGAAGGAGGCGGTGTGGCCGTCGTCGCCCATGCCCAGCACCAGCGCGGCGAAGGGCAGCGGCAGGGCGGCGATCCGCGTCTCCACTTGCGCCAGCCCGTCCTCGGGCGTCGGCGCATCGACATGCAGCGGCACGAAACTCGCCGCCACGGCCGGCCCCTGCAGCAGATGCGCCCGGACCAGCCGGGCGTTGGAACGGTCGGAATCCTCGCCCACCCAGCGCTCGTCGACCAGGGTGACGTCGATCCGGGACCACTCCACCGACCGCTTCGACAGCGCCTCGAAGAACCGGGTCGGGGTGCGCCCGCCGGAGACGGCGAGCGCGGCGCGATCGGAGCGGGACAGGCGAGCGGTCAGCGCCGCCGCGACGCGATCGGCCAAGGCATTCGCCAGCGCCTCGGGGGTCGGGAAGTCGTGGCGGGCGATCGGCATGGCCTCAATCCTCGTCCTCGTGCCAGGTGCGGCCGTCGCGCTCGATCAGGGCGATCGCGGCGGAAGGGCCCCAGGTGCCGGCGGTGTAGGGCTTCGGCGGCTCCTTCGAGGCGCGCCAGGCCTCGATGATCGGGTCGACCCAGGTCCAGGCCTGCTCGACCTCGTCGCGGCGCATGAACAGGCTCTGATTGCCGCGGACCACGTCCATCACCAGCCGCTCATAGGCGTCGGGATTGCGCACGTTGAAGGCCTCGGCGAAGCTCATGTCCAGCGGCACGTGCTGCAGCCGCATGCCACCCGGGCCCGGATCCTTGATCATCAGCCACAGCTTCACGCCCTCGTCCGGCTGCAGCCGGATGACGAGGTGGTTCTGCGAGATCGTGCCGGCCGAGTTGTCGAACACGGAGTGCGGGATGGCGCGGAAGGTCACGACGATCTCCGACATCCGGGTCGCCAAGCGCTTGCCGGTGCGCAGATAGAAGGGGACGTTGGCCCAGCGCCAGTTCTCGATCTCTGCCTTCAGCGCGACGAAGGTCTCGGTGTGGCTCGCCGAATTGCCGAGCTCATCGAGATAGCCAGGCACCGCGCCGCCGGAGGAGGCGCCCGCGCGGTACTGGCCGCGCACGGTGATGTGGTTGACCGTGGCCTCGGTGATCGGCTTCAGGGCCTTCAGCACCTTCAGCTTCTCGTCGCGCAGCGCATCCGCGTCCATCGAGGTCGGCGGTTCCATGGCGACGAGGCAGAGCAGCTGCAGCATGTGGTTCTGCACCATGTCGCGCAGCGCGCCGGCGCCGTCGTAGTAGCCGGCGCGGCCCTCGACCCCCAGGCTCTCGGCCACGGTGATCTGGACGTGGTCGATGTGGGACGCGTTCCACAGCGGCTCGAACAGGGCGTTGGCGAAGCGCAGCGCCATCAGGTTCTGCACCGTCTCCTTCCCGAGGTAATGGTCGATCCGGTAGATCGACTCCTCGGGGAAGACCTTGCCGATGGCGTCGTTCAGGGCCCGGGCCGAGTCCAGGTCCTTGCCGATCGGCTTCTCCACCACCACCCGCGCCTTCTCGGTCACCAGCCCGTGCCGGCCCAGCTGGCCGCAGATCTCGTCGAACAGGTCGGGTGAGGTGGCGAGATAGAAGATGCGGATGCGGTCCGGGTTCGACTCCAGGGCCCGGCCCAGATCCGTCCAGCCGGTCTGGGCCGTGGCGTCGATCGCGACATAGGACAGCCGGGCCAGGAAATCGTCGAGAACCGTGCCGCTCTGCTCCGCCGACGGAATATGCTCCAGGACCGCCTTGCGGGCGAAATCGCGGAACTCGGCATCCGACATCGGCCGGCGGGACGTGCCGATGATCTTCGCCTCCCGCGGCACCTGCCCGGCCTTGTCGCGCTCATAGAGCGCCGGCAGCAGCTTGCGCTGGGACAGGTCTCCCGTCGCGCCGAACACGACGATGTCGAATGGCTCCACGGCGATGACGCGCGCGATCATGTATCCAATCCTCGGGACCACATCGAGCCGCTGTTATCGACGGCCCGGGCGGCAAGTGCCAGAGAGAAATGCGGGCTTAGGGCCGGTCCGGCGCATGCGTCGGTTGAGGCAGGCGCGGGTGCGGCCCGTCGCCGCCCCGCGCCTGCCCAAAAGCGAGGCAAATGCCGTGAATCAGCCCTTCGGCCGGGGCCGCGGACTGCGCTTCGTCGTCTTGGTCGTCTTCGCCGCCGCTCGTTTCGCCGGCGCCCGACCGCCCTTCGCCGATTTGGCGCGCCTCGCCGGCGCCGCCTTGCCTTCCCATGGCTTGGCGGGCTTCGGCCCCCTGACCTTGATGGCAACCTCGCCCCTGCCCTCGTCGTAGTTGAAGACGACGCGATCCCCCTCCTTCGCCTCGCCGCTCAGCATCGCCTTGGCCAGCCGGGTTTCCACCAGCTGCCGAATCTGCCGCCGCAGCTCGCGGGCGCCGTATTCCGGCTGGTAGCCTTCGGCGGCGAGGTGATCGACCAGGGAGTCATCGATCACCAGCTCGATGTCCTGCCCCCGTGCGCTCTTGATCACGCCATCGACCTGCAGCTGGACAATCTGCTTGATCTGCTCCGTGGTCAGCGCCTGGAAGATGATGATCTCGTCGATCCGGTTCAGGAATTCGGGGCGGAAATGCTGCCGCAGCACGCCCATCACATCGTCCTGCACCGCGGCGGCGGTCACGTTGAAGCCGACCGGGCGCTGCCGCCCCATGATGATGTCGGAGGCGAGGTTCGAGGTCGCGACGATCAGCGTGTTGGTGAAGTCGACCACCCGGCCCTTGCCGTCGGTCAGCCGGCCGTCGTCGAACACTTGCAGCAGCACGTTGTAGACATCGGCATGCGCCTTCTCGATCTCGTCGAGCAGAATCACGCTGTAGGGCCGCCGGCGCACGCGTTCGGTCAGCTGGCCGCCCTCCTCGTAGCCGACATAGCCGGGCGGCGCGCCGATCAGCCGCGACACGGTGTGGCGCTCCATGTATTCGCTCATGTCGATGCGGATCATTGCGTTCTCGTCGCCGAACATCACCTCGGCCAGCGCCTTGGCCAGCTCGGTCTTGCCGACGCCGGTCGGGCCGAGGAACAGGAAGGTGGCGATCGGCTTGTCGGCCTGCCGCAGCCCGGCCCGGGCCAGGCGGATGGCGTCGCTGACCGCGCGGATCGCCTCCTCCTGGCCGATCACCCGCTGGTGCAGCCGCTCCTCCATCTGCAGCAGCTTCGTCTTCTCCTCCGCCGTCAGCTCGGTGACTGGGATGCCGGTCAGCTTCGACACGATCTCGGCGACGTGTTCGACCATCACCTCGGCCGTGCTCGACCCGATCCGGTGCTTCCACTCGTCGGTCAGCGCCGCCAGCTCCTTCTCCTTCTCGGCGATCTGCTCCGCGAACGCCTTGGCCTGGTCGTAACGCTTGCGCGAGCCGGCATAGTCCTGTTCGCGCTTGAGCTGGGCGATCTCCGCCTCCAGCTCCTGGATCTCGGCTGGGCGCGAGGTGGTGGAGAGATGCACCCGCGCTGCCGCCTGGTCGATCAGGTCGATCGCCTTGTCCGGCAGGAAGCGGCCGGAGATGTAGCGGTCCGACAGCTCGGCCGCCGCGACGAAGGCCTGGTCCTGGATCGTCACATTGTGGTGGCCCTCCAACCGGTCGCGCAGCCCGCGCAGGATGTTGACCGTCTGCTCCACCGTCGGCTCGGAGACGAAGACCGGCTGGAAGCGCCGCTCCAGCGCCGCGTCCCTCTCGATATACTTCTGGTACTCGTTCAGCGTGGTGGCGCCGATCAGGTTCAGCTCGCCGCGCGCCATAGCCGGCTTGAACACATTGGCGATGTCGAGCCCGCCCTCACCGCCGCCCTGCCCGGCGCCGACGATGGTGTGCACCTCGTCGATGAACAGCAGCAGCTCATCGCGGTGCTGCGTGATCTCGTCGAGGGCCTGCTTCACCCGCTCCTCGAACTCGCCGCGGTATTTCGAGCCGGCAACCAGGCTGTTGACATTGAGCTCGACCAGCCGCTTGTCGCGCAGCGTCTCCGGCACGTCGCCGCTGACGATGCGCTGCGCCAGCCCTTCAACGATCGCGGTCTTGCCGACGCCGGGCTCGCCGATCAGCACCGGGTTGTTCTTCTTGCGCCGGGCCAGCACCTCGATCGTGGTCTCAACCTCCCGCGACCGGCCGATCACGGGATCGAGCTTGCCCGCGCGCGCCAGCAGGGTCAGGTCGCGGCTGTACTTGTCGAGCTGCGGTGTGTTGGACGGGACGGCCACACGCCCCTCCTCCGCCCCAGGGCCGACGATGCGCACGGCCTGCTGCCGCAGCGCCTGCGGCGTCAGCCCGTATTTGCGCAGCAGGTTTCCGGCGAAGCTCTCCGGCACCTCGGCGAGGCCGAGCAGCATGTGCTCCGGCCCGACATAGCTGTGGCCGAGCTGGCGCGAGGTCAGGAAAGCATGGTCGAGCGCCGCCTTCATCCGCGGCGAGACGCCGATCTCGGTGCGCGGCCCGACCCGGGCATTGCCGCGCAGCGCATTCTGGTCGATATAGCTGCGCAGATCCTCGGGCGAGATCTTGAACGCATGCAGGATCGTCTGGACCACCTCGCTCTCCGTCAGCTCGTAGAGCAGGTGCTCGGTGTCGACCTCCCCTTTGCCGAACTGGACCGCCCGCTCGCCCGCCCGCTGCAGCATCTCCTTCGCCTGCTCGCTGAAATGGCTCTGCAGATCCACGCCAGCATGCTCGGGCCGGGGCGGGCCGCGCCGGGGCAGCCCGACGGGCTCGGCCTGGCCGAAGAAGTCCTCCAACACGCCGCCGCGGACCAGCGCCTCCAGCGGCGAGACGTAGCGCTGATGCCGGGCGATCTGGGCGTAGTGAAAATCGCAGACATCAAGCTGCCGGCGTTGGCCGTTCCGCAGCACGGTGACACGCACCGTCGCGGGCCGGGCCTGGCAGATGTCGCAGAGCTTCTGGGGCATGTGACGTCTCCACTCCGGAACCGGATCGGCCTTCGGACGAGGCCTGTTGCGGAACGGCCCGGCGCGAGGCCGGGTCGGATGGCGGTCGAGGCTGCTCCCCCTCTCCCGCCAACGGTCGACGCCGGCAGCGGTTCCGGCGCCGGGCCATAATGACCCCGCCGAAGCCCGAAATTAAAATTGCGGGGCGCCGTGGCCGGGCGGGCGACGATCGGCTTAACCCGTCTCCGCTGCTCCGCCTCTTGACGCCGGCATCGCGATCACGCTTCCCTTCTATGTCTTTCATGAGAATAAAAATCACAGAGAGGCACCATGCGGACCGAAGACATGCCGATCGTCGATATCGCCGGCACGCCGCATCAGCGCGGCCGTGCGCATGGCGAGGCGCTGCGGCCGCCGATCGCCGAAATGGTCGATCGCTGGAGCCGCCGGGTCGCGCACCGGACCGGCGGCGCCGTCGACGCGTTCCTCGACCGCTTCCTGGCCGAGACCGACTTCCGGCCGGCGATCGCCCGCTGGACCCCGGAGCTGGAGTCGGAGATCCAGGGCATCGCCGAAGGCGCGAACCAGCCGGCGGAGATCATCTTCGCGCTGCAGCTTCTGGACGAGGAATGGTGGTATGGCGGCGCCCGATGGCCGGCCCATTGCAGCAGCCTGGCCCTGGCGCCGCGCGACGGCCGGCCGGCCCGGGTCGCGCAGACGCTGGACCTGCCGCAATGGCGCGAGGGGCTGCAGGCAGTACTGCGCGTCACCGATGCCGAAGGCGGGCCGGCCTACATCTTCACCTGCGCCGGCATGATCGGGCTGATGGGCGTGACCGCCCGCGGCTTCGGCCTGTGCGTCAACACCCTGATCCAGCTGCGCCACAGCCCGAAGGGCCTGCCCGTCGCCTGCGTCGTCCGCGATGTGCTGGCGCAGCCGGACCGGGCGGCGGCGGCGCGTTTTCTGACCACGGTCGACCATGCCTCGGGCCAGAACTACGTGCTCGGCGACCGGCACGGCGTCGCCATGATCGAATGCTCGGCCGGGGCCAAGGCGGAGCACCGGCCCGGCGCCGACCGGCTGTGGCACACCAATCATCCGCTGGCCAGCCGGGACTTCGCCTCAGGCGGCATCGGCGACGACTGGCGCACGGATTCAGGCCTGCGCTGCGCCGCGCTGGAGCGGCGCCTGGCCGATCCCGCGGCGCAAGTCGATCTGACGGCGGTGAAATCCGCCCTGGCGTCACGCGACGATCCGGCATCGCCGGTCTCGATCGTGCCCGATCCCGTCGCGTCGCCGGATCGGAGCTGCACGCTGACCGCCGTGATCTACGAATTCGGCGGCGTCACCACCCTGCACTATACGGGCGGCGCCCCGTCCGCTACCGGCTGGGCCGCGCTGCGGGTGGCCTGATGGCCATCCCCGCCGCCTGATCGGTAGCGTTCAGGCCAGATCGGCCAGCCGGCGAAAAGCCGAGGGCGGCGTCGGGTCGTCGAGGCGCCAACGGATCGCCGCGGCGCAGTCCTCCGGGCTCAGCCGCGCCGTGTCGACCTCCAGGTCGTAGATCCCGGGACGGTGCACCTCGCTCTGCCAGCGCAGGACCGCCTCCGGCACCGGTTCGGCCGCCGACCCGACGGCGTATTCGCCTTCCCGTCCCGGCTGCCCGGCCCGCCGCCGGCGCATGATCTCCTCCACCGGGCAATGCACGCCGACCAGGAGCGCCGGCAGCCCCGCCAGGCGCCGGGCGCAGTCGCGCAGGATGCCGTGGTGCGTGGCGTGCGCCTCGTGATGCCCGACATCGACCACCACGTTCAGCCCGGCGCGGCTGTGGGCGGCGACCGAGTCGTAGAGCGCGGCATAGAACACCGGGACCCAGGCCTCGATCTCCGGCCGCTCGCCGCCGGGCCGCAGCCCGATCCCGGGCCGGTAGCGCGGCGGCGTCACATGCCGGGCATGGACATCGACGCCCAGATTCATCCACGGGCCGTCGAATCCGTCCTGGATCGCCGCGACGATGCTCGACTTCCCCGATCGTGGCGCCCCGTTGAGGACGACGATCCATCCCGGCTCCGTCACCTGTGCCATGGTCCGGCCCTCCGAGCGCTGTGTCCGCGAACCGCTCCGCGAGGCCGCCCGAACCCGCGCCTCCGGCCGATCCCGATATTGCGGCCGGGGCCGCAGATCGGTCAGGCTGTCGGCAATCAACGGGAGTCGCGGATGAGCGGTTCGATCCAGACCTTTCTGCTCACCCTCTCGGCCCTGTTCTCGATCGTCAACCCGATCGGTGCCGCCCTCATCTTCAGCCAGATCACCGCCGGCCGGTCCCATGCGGAACGGCTGCAGCTGGCGCGGATGATCGGGGTCTATTCCGCGCTCGTCATGCTGGGAGCGCTGTGGGGCGGCGCCTATGTGCTGAGCTTCTTCGGCATCAGCCTCTCCGCCCTGCGCATCGCCGGCGGGCTGATCGTCGCCGCCAGCGCCTGGCGGCTGCTGCAGTCGCCCGAGCAGCAGGAGGAACGCAAGCAGCAGCAGGCGTCGGAGGCGGAAGGCATCGATTCGGTCGCCTTCTATCCGCTGACCATGCCCTTCACCACCGGGCCCGGCACGATCTCCGTCGCCATCGCGATCGGCTCGAACTTGCCGGTCGGGCAGCCGAGCTTCCTGCCCTTCGTGCTCGGCGCCTCGGCAGCGGCGCTGGTGATCGCGATCGGCGTCTGGATCGCCTATTCCTCGGCCGACCGGCTGGTCGCCCTGCTGGGCCAATCCCAGGCCCGCGTGCTGTCGCGGCTGATGGCCTTCCTCTTGCTGTGCGTCGGCACGCAGATCACGCTGAGTGGCGTCAGCGACTTCGTCCGCTCGCTGACGCTGTAGCGCCGCGAGCCTGCCGATCCATCCCTGTTGCTTTCCAATGCGTAGGCAATTAGCTATGTGACGAACTATCTGGCCAACCAGCCGGACCATCGATTCCCAGCGGGAGAGACGAGAATGGCCGAGACGCGGGTGGACCGGGACAGCATCGCGCGGATCGAACCGGTCATCCGGCCGCATATCCGGCGGACGCCGGTGATCGAGGCCGCCGGGCGCGATTTCGGCATCGACGCCGGGCCGATCACCTTCAAGCTGGAGCTGCTGCAGCATGCCGGGTCGTTCAAGACCCGCGGCGCCTTCGCCAACCTGCTGACCCGCGAGGTGCCGGCCGTCGGGGTCGCCGCAGCGTCCGGCGGCAATCACGGCGCGGCGGTGGCCCATGCCGCGGCGTCGCTGGGCCTGCCGGCGCGGATCTTCGTGCCTGGCATCTCCTCGCCCGCCAAGATCGACCGGATCCGCCGCACCGGTGCCGATCTGGTGGTCGGCGGCGACCGCTACGCAGATGCGCTGGCCGCCTGCGAAACCTGGGTCGCGGCCTCCGGCGCCCTCTCGATCCACGCCTTCGACCAGGCCGAGACCATGCTGGGCCAGGGCACGCTGGCGCTGGAGCTGGAGGACCAGGCGCCGGATCTCGACACAATTCTGGTCGGGGTCGGCGGCGGCGGGTTGATCGGCGGCATCGCCGCCTGGTATGCCGGCCGGACCAAGGTCGTCGGCGTCGAGCCCGAGGCCTCGCCCACCTTGCACCGGGCCTTCGAGGCCGGCCGGCCGGTCGATGCCGAGACCGGCGGCATCGCCGCCGATTCCCTGGCGCCGAAGCGGATCGGTGAGCTGGTCTTCCCGGTGGCTCGGCAGCATGTGGCGGCCGCGATCCTGGTCGCCGACGAGGCAATCCGCGAGGCCCAGCGCGCGCTGTGGCAGGGGCTGCGCATCGTCGCCGAGCCAGGCGGCGCCGCCGCCTTCGCGGCGCTGCTGTCGGGCCGCTACCGGCCGGCCGCGGGCGAGCGGATCGGAGTCGTGGTCAGCGGCGGCAACACCACCGCGGTCGATTTCGACCGCTGAGGGCCGGCGGAGGATTCGTTCCGATATCACACCGGAAAGTGTCGGGAAGATCTTCCTCGCGGCGACATCGGACGAGGAAGGACTCCGGCGCAACAATCGAGAATGACCAGACTCACATTCCCAATTCCGCAGGTTCCAAGCGAAAAGATCGCGGGATCAAATCCTTTTTTTTGAATCCTCTGGAACCCTGCCGTCGTTCCTGACTTGTAGCCTTTGCCGCAGCGGGCACATTCTCGGCGGCGGCATCGGTCGGGCGTCACGGCCGGCGGACAGGGAAGGATGCGGAGGGGACAGCGCGATGTCGACGCTCAGCGAGGGCGAAATCCTGAGTTTCACCAGGGACATCATCGTCGCCCATGTGTCCAATAACGCAGTGGACAGCGAAAGCCTGCCTGACCTCATCCGAAGGGTGCATCTGTCGCTGATCGAGGCCGTCGGCATGCCGGTCCCCGGGATCGCCGCAGAGGCCAACGGCAACGCCGCGGAGACGAGCCGAACGGACGCGTCCGGCACAGCGGAGCGCCAAGCGGCGTTGCCGTCCCGCCCCGTCCCGGCCGTGCCGATCTCGGAATCGGTGACGCCGGATTACATCATCTGCCTCGAGGACGGCCGGCCCTTCAAGATGATGAAGCGCTGGCTGCGCGCCACCTACGGCATGACGCCGGAGCAGTATCGCGCCAAATGGAACCTGCCGCCGGATTACCCGATGGTGGCGCCGAACTATGCCCGGTCGAAATCGGTCTACGCCAAGGCCCAGGGGCTGGGGACCAGCCAGCTGCGCCGCACGGCGAGGCGCCGGTCCCGGGCCAACGGCTGAGCCTCGCCCGTCCGGCCCTCCCATCCGCCCGGGCGCGGCCGGAGCCCTCCCGCGGGAAGGCTCCGGCAAGGACTCAGGCCGCCTCGTAGCCGATCACGCCCTTGATCTCGAGGAACTCCTCGAGGCCGAACTCGGCATATTCCCGGCCGTTGCCCGACTGCTTGTAGCCGCCGAAGGGCGCGGCGGTGTCCCAGGCAGGGTAGTTGATGTGGACATTGCCGACGCGCAGCTGCGACGCCACCTTGCGCGCCCGCTCCAGGCTGCCCGACTGGACATAGGCGGCGAGGCCGTAGGGGGTGTCGTTGGCCAGCGCGATCGCCTGCTCCTCGGTCTCGTAGGTCAGGATCGACAGCACCGGGCCGAAGATCTCCTCGCGCGCGATCGTCGTCTCCGGCGTCACGCGGGCGAAGACGGTCGGACGGACGAAATAGCCGCGGTTCAGCCCTTCCGGCCGGCCGGGGCCGCCGGCCACCAGTTCCGCCCCCTCGGCGATGCCGCTCTCGATCAGGCGCTGGATCTTGTCGTACTGGAGCTGGCTGACCACGGGGCCGAGCATGGTGTCCGGCGCGTCGGCCGGGCCGACCTTGAAGCCCTCCGCCGCCGCCTTGGCGTAGCCGATCGCCTCCTCCTCCCGGTCCAGCGGCACGAACATCCGGGTCGGGGCGTTGCAGGACTGGCCGCTGTTGCCGAAGCAGCCGGCGACGCCCTTGGTCACCGCCCGCTTCAGGTCGGCGTCCGGCAGGATGATGTTGGCCGACTTGCCGCCGAGCTCCTGATGCACCCGCTTGACCGTGTCGGCCGCGGCCTTGGCCACCAGGATGCCGGCGCGGGTCGAGCCGGTGAAGGACACCATGTCGACGTCGGGGTGGCTGGAGATCGCGGCGCCGACCGTCGGCCCGTCGCCATTGACCAGGTTGAACACGCCCTTCGGCACGCCGGCCTCATGCAGGATCTCGGCGAAGATGATGGCGTCGAGCGGCGCGATCTCGCTCGGCTTCAGCACCATGGTGCAGCCGGCGGCCAGCGCCGGGCCGACCTTGCAGGTGATCTGGTTCAGCGGCCAGTTCCACGGGGTGATCATGCCGACCACGCCGACCGGCTCCTTCACCACCATCGTGGTGCCCTTCGGCCGCTCGAACTGGAAGGTCTCCAACGCCTCGATGATCCGGGTCAGATGCGCCTCGCCGGCCCAGGTCTGGGAGTCGAGCGCGAATTTGCGCGGCGCGCCCATCTCGCGCGACACGGCCAGCGCGATGTCGGCGGCGCGGCGCTTGTAGATCTCGAGGATCCGGCGCAGCAGCTCCAGCCGCTCCTGCCGGCTGGTACGGGAGAAGGCCGGGAAGGCCCGCTTCGCCGCCACCACCGCGCGGTCGACATCGGCCGCGGAGCCGAGCGAGATCTGGGCGAAGGGCTCCTCGGTCGAAGGGTCGATCACGTCGAGCGTCTTCGGCGTGATCGGGTCGACCCATGCGCCATCGATGTAGAACTGCAATTCGTGCGCCATCAGAACCTCGTGCGGTCGTGCCGCCGTCTCGGCGGCGACGATGCGACGGTAGAGCAGCACAGCGGGATGGAGAAGCTGCGGCGGGCGGGCAGCGGCCATGCGCGGCCCCTGCCCAGCTTTCCGTCAGCGCGCCTTTGGATGCACCCGCCGGGCGCGGCGTTCCGACCGGATGGCGCGGACCACGCCGAAGGCCAGCAGCGCCGCCAGCCCGTACCAGGTGATGGCGTAGACCAGGTGGTTGTCCGGGAAGGCGATGACGGTCAGGCCGCCGATCGGCAGCCCGCCGGGGTTGGGCGTGGCGTCGGCGTCGATGAAATAGGGGGCGATGTCGGCGAGGCCGCGGGCGGCGGCGATGGCGGCGACGTCGCGGGAGTACCAGCGCTCCGCCGCCGGCTCGTTCGAGCGCAGGAACCCGCCCTTCGGCTCGGTCATGCGCAGCAGGCCGGTGACGGTGACCGGGCCGTCGACCTGCCCCGCCGCCCGGGTCGCCGGATCGCGGTTCTCGGTCGGCACGAAGCCGCGGTTGACCAGGATCACCGAACCATCTGCCGTCTGCAGCGGCGTCATCACCCAATAGCCGCTGCCTTTGGCCGTCGAGGCGACGACCTGGGCCTCGCGGTCGTGCAGGAACCGGCCGGAGACGCGGACATGGCGGTACTCGTCGGCGGCGGCGGTGACCTCGGGCCAGTCGGCCGGGTCCGGCGGCGCCACCGGCTCGGCGCCGACGCGCTGGTCGACCCGGGCGATCAGCTCGTGCTTCCAGGCCCGCCGCTCGATCTGCCAGGTGCCGAGCGCCAGCAGGCCGACGAACACCGCGAGGGCCGCCGCCCCGATTACGATCAGGGCGGCGATCGAGCGGGGCCGGCGGGCCTCGCCCTCGGTCACGGCATGTTGCGCATGTCGTGCGCGGAGACCGGCATCATGTTGTGGTTGAGGTGGTACATCACCCACAGCGAGCCGGCGAGCGTGATCACCACCAGCACCACGGTGAAGATCAGCGCCAGCATGGTCCAGCCGCCCTCCGACTTCGAGTTCATGTGGAGGAAGTAGACCATGTGGACGATGATCTGGACGACCGCGAATGCCATGATCACGAGCGCCGTGGTCTGGGCGTCGGCCAGCACGTCGCCCATGACCAGCCAGAACGGGATCGCGGTCAGGATCACCGACAGAATGAAGCCGGTCAGGTAGCCCTTCAGCGTGCCGTGGGCGGCACCGTCGTCGTGATGGTCGTGGTGGGCGTGGGACTGTGCGTTCACTGGAGGGTCCCCATCAGATAGACGAAGGTGAAGACGCCGATCCAGATGACGTCGAGGAAGTGCCAGAACAGGCTGAGGCACATCAGCCGCCGCTTGTTGTCGGCGATCAGCCCGTGCTGGGCGACCTGGACCATCATCGTCACCATCCAGACGATGCCGACGGTGACGTGCAGCCCGTGCGTCCCCACCAGGGTGAAGAAGGACGACAGGAAGGCGCTGCGCCACGGCCCCGCCCCCTCATGGATCAGATGAGCGAATTCGTAGAGCTCGAGGCCGACGAAGGCGACGCCGAACAGGGCGGTGACGCCCAGCCAGAACAGCGTCGCCCCCACGCGCCGCCGCTCCATCTCCAGCATGGCGAAGCCGCAGGTGATGGAGGACAGGAGCAGCATCGAGGTGTTGACCGCCACCAGCGGCAGGTCGAACAGATCCGCCCCGGACGGGCCGGCGGCGTAGCTGCGGCCGAGCACGCCGAAGGTGGCGAAGAGGACTGCGAAGATCAGGCAGTCGCTCATCAGGTAGATCCAGAAGCCGAGCATCGTGCTGCCGCCCGAATGCTCGTGCTCTTCCTCGACGTGGAAGCGGACCGCGCCGGCTGCGGCTTGATCGAGTGGTGGCGTCATCAGAAAGCGGCTCCCGCCCGGGCCAGCACGCGGCTGCGCTCACCCTCGGCCTTGGCGACGATGTCGGCCGGGATGTGGTAGTCGCGCTTGTAGTTGAAGGTGTGCCCGATCGACACGGCCAGCATGGCCAGGAAGCTGAACGCGGCCAGCCACCAGATGTGCCAGACCAGGGCGAAGGACAGGACCACGCTCAGCCCCGCCAGGATCACGCCGGTGCCGGTGTTCTTGGGCATGTGGATCGCCTTGAAGCCGGCCAGCGGCCGGGCATAGCCGCGCTTCTTCATGTCCCACCAGGCGTCGTGGTCGTGCACCAGCGGGGTGAAGGCGAAGTTGTACTCCGGCGGCGGCGACGAGGTGGACCACTCGAGGGTGCGGGCGTTCCACGGGTCGCCGGTCAGGTCGCGCAGCTGCTCGCGCCGGACGAAGCTGACCACCAGCTGGATGATGAAGGACAGGATGCCGAAGGCGATCAGCACCGCGCCGAAGGCGGCGATGACGAACCAGATCTGCAGCGACGGGTCGTCGAAATGGTTCATCCGCCGGGTCACGCCCATCAGGCCCAGCACATAGAGCGGCATGAAGGCGAAGTAGAAGCCGGTCAGCCAGAACCAGAACGACATCTTGCCCCAGAAGGGATCCAGCTTGAAGCCGAAGGCCTTCGGGAACCAGTAGGTGACGCCGGCCATCAGCCCGAACACCACGCCGCCGATGATGACGTTGTGGAAATGGGCGATCAGGAACAGGCTGTTGTGCAGCACGAAGTCGGCCGGCGGCACCGCCAGCAGCACGCCCGACATGCCGCCGAGGACGAAGGTCACCATGAAGCCGATCGTCCACAGCATCGGCACCTCGAAGCGGATGCGGCCGCGATACATGGTGAACAGCCAGTTGAACATCTTCGCCCCGGTCGGGATCGAGATGATCATCGTGGTGATGCCGAAGAAGGAGTTCACGCTGGCGCCGGAGCCCATCGTGAAGAAGTGATGCAGCCACACCAGGTACGACAGGATGGTGATCACCACCGTGGCGTAGACCATCGAGCTGTAGCCGAACAGGCGCTTGCCGCAGAAGGTGGCGACGACTTCGGAGAAGATGCCGAAGGCCGGCAGGATGAGGATGTAGACCTCCGGATGCCCCCAGATCCAGATGAGGTTCACATACATCATCGGGCTGCCGCCGAAGTCGTTGGTGAAGAAGTTCGTCCCGGCGTAGCGGTCGAGCGACAGCAGGGCGAGGACGGCGGTCAGCACCGGGAAGGCAGCGACGATCAGGACGTTGGTGCACAGCGCGGTCCAGGTGAAGACCGGCATCTTCATCATGGTCATGCCCGGCGCCCGCATCTTGACGATGGTGGCGATCAGGTTGACGCCTGATAACAGCGTTCCTATGCCCGCGACCTGCAATCCCCAGATGTAGTAGTCGACGCCGACATCCGGGCTGTAGGCGATGCCGGACAGCGGCGGATAGGCCAGCCAGCCGGTCTTCGCGAACTCACCGATGAACAGCGAGATCATGACGACCACGGCGCCGGCGGTGGTCATCCAGAAGCTGAAGTTGTTCAGGAACGGGAAGGCGACGTCGCGCGCGCCGATCTGCAGCGGCACCACGAAGTTCATCAGCCCGGTGACGAAGGGCATGGCCATGAAGAAGATCATGATCACGCCATGGGCCGTGAAGACTTGGTCGTAGTGGTGCGGCGGCAGATAGCCTTCGTTGGCGCCGAAGGCGATCGCCTGCTGCGCCCTCATCATGATCGCGTCGGCGAAGCCGCGCAGCAGCATCACCAGCGCCAGGATCACATACATGATCCCGATCTTCTTGTGGTCGATGCTGGTGAACCAGTCGCGCCAGAGAGTGCCCCACAGGCGGAAATAGGTGATGCCGCCGAGCAGCGCGATGCCGCCGAGCGCCACCGCGATGAAGGTGACGACCAGGATCGGCTCGTGCAGCGGCAGCGCCTCGAAGGTCAGCTTTCCGAAGACCAGCTTCTGGAGATCTATGTCTGAGAACATCGGGCTACTCTGTCGTTCCGGAGACCGTCGCTGCGGGCGGCGGCCTCCGCAAAGGTGTCGGTTGCGCGGCCCCTGTTGGACCCGCGGCGGGCATCGGGTCGGCCGTCATTCCGTTCGCGGCGGCGTCCAGCGGGTCAGCAGCGGGGTCGCCGCGCTGGCCTCGGCCATGTCGCCCTCGGTGGTGCAGATCGCGGCGACATAGGTCCGGACCGGCCCGGCGCCGCGCCGGACGTCCTTGTCATGGGTCAGCGCGATGACGTTGTTGAGGCCGGCCATGCCGCCGCCGCCGCGGGCGTCGATGCTCATCATCTCGTTCATGCACATCTTCGACCGGTCGACGCACATGTTGAGGATGGCGGTGTAGAGGTCCGGGGCGACCGTGCCGTAGTGGCGCACCGGCTCGCGCTCGCTCGGCCGCTCCAGCGTCAGGTACTCCTCGCGGCTGAGATTGCCGCCCGCGGCCTTCACCTTCTGCACCCAGGCGTCGAAATCGGCCGGGGCCAGGCCGTGGAAGGCGAAGCGCATGCCGGAGAAGCCGGCGCCGCTGTAGTTGGCGGAGAAGCCCTCGTACTCGCCGGGCTTGTTGATCACGGCGTGCAGCTTCGTCTCCATGCCCGCCATGGCGTAGATCTGGCCCGCCAGCGCCGGCACGTAGAAGGAGTTCATGACGGTCGCGGAGGTGATCTTGAACTGGATTGGCACGTCCACCGGCGCCGCCAGCTCGTTCACCGTGGCGATGCCCTGCTCCGGGTAGAGGAACAGCCATTTCCAGTCGAGCGCCACGACCTCGACGGTCAGCGGCTTCACATCGGCTGCCAGCGGCCGCTCCGAATCGATCCGGTCGAGCGGCCGGTACGGGTCGAGCTTGTGGGTGGCGACCCAGGTCAGCGCCCCCAGCGCGATGATGATGGCGAGCGGCGCCGACCAGATGATGAATTCGAGCCGAGTCGAGTGGTGCCAGTCGGGGTCGTAGGCGGCCGCCTTGTTCGACTGCCGGTACTTCCAGGCGAAGAACAGCGTCAGAGCGATCACCGGCACGATGATCAGCAGCATCAGGATCGTGGAGATCACGATCAGGTCCCGCTGCTGCACTGCAATATCGCCGGAGGGTTGCAGGACCACCATATTGCACCCGCCCAGGAGGACCAGGAGCGGAAGCGCAGCGAGGCGGCCTAAAGCTTTGATGGGCATGCCGTTGCCTGAAAGAGAGAAACCGAAGGGCGCGGCTGCCTTACCGAAGCGTAACGCGATTAAACAGTGGACAGTTTGTCCTACCAGATAGCGAATGGTTGCAGTGCAACATCGTCGCACCCGGGTTGACGCGAGGGATCCCGGTTGATTCAGCCGCCGCTCCGCCTCGCTTGGTACGATTTGACGCACCGGAATCCTGGGTCATACTCAAAAGAAAAAAGCGGCATCTCGGCATCGGCCCACCCAGGAGGAAACCTAATGGCCACTGTCAGTCGAGACCTCGGCTCTGCGCCCCCGACCGCCGCGTCTCGACGCCGTTCCGGCGTATCCCCCGGCGATATCGCGATCGGAGTCGTGATCGGCCGGACCGCGGAGTTCTTCGATTTCTTCGTCTACGCCATCGCCTCCGTCCTCGTCTTCCCGCGGTTCTTCTTCCCGGACGCCGCGCCGCTGCAGGCCCAGCTCTACTCCTTCGCCGTCTTCGCCCTCGCCTTCGTCGCCCGCCCGCTCGGGTCGGTCCTGTTCATGGCGATCGACCGGCGGCACGGGCGCGGCGTCAAGCTGACCGCGGCGATGTTCCTGCTCGGCAGCTCGACCGCGGCGATGGCCTTCCTGCCCGGCACCAACGACATCGGCCCGGCGGCGATCGTCCTCTTGTCGCTGTGCCGGATCGGCCAGGGCCTGGCCCTCGGCGGCACCTGGGACGGCCTCGCCTCGCTCCTCGCGCTGAACGCGCCGAAGAACCGGCGCGGCTGGTACGCGATGATGCCGCAGCTCGGCGCCCCGCTCGGCTTCATGCTGGCGGCCGGGCTGTTCGCCTATTTCGTCACCAGCCTGTCGGCCGGGGACTTCTTCGACTGGGGCTGGCGCTTCCCATTCTTCGTCGCCTTCGCGATCAACGTCGTCGCCCTCTTCGCCCGCCTGCGGATGGTCGAGACGCCCGAATTCGTGCGGCTGATGGAAAGCCGCGATCTCGAGGCGCGGAGCGTGTCGGAAACGGTGAAGGCGCAGGGCCCCAACATCCTCGTCGGCGCCTTCGTGCCGCTGGCGACCTTCGCCCTGTTCCACCTGGTGACCGTGTTCCCGTTCAGCTGGGTCGTGCTCAACACCGACCATGATCCGGGGGCGTTCCTGCTGCGGGAGATCGGCGCCGCCGTCCTCGGCGTGATCACCATCATGGCTTCGGGGATCATCGCCGACCGCACCGGGCGGCGCACCCTGCTCGCCATCTGCGCGGTGCTGATCGCGATCTACAGCTTCGTCACGCCGCTGCTCCTCGGCGGCGGGCCGGAGGCGCGGGTCGCCTATGTGATGATCGGCTTCGCCCTCCTCGGCCTGTCCTTCGGCCAGGCCAGCGGCGCGGTGGCGGCGAATTTCCCGAACGCCTACCGCTACACCGCCTCGGCCCTGACCTCGGATCTCGCCTGGATGGTCGGCGCCGGCTTCGCGCCGCTGGTCGCGCTGGTCATCGCCAGCCAGTTCGGCCTCGCCCTGGTCGGCGCCTATCTGCTGTCGGGCGCGGTCTGCACCCTGGCTGCGCTGCGGGTGAACAAGGAGCTGGAGATGCGGGGCGACTGATCCGGCCTGCCGCAGCCGGCGTGAAGCCGGCTGCGGTGTCGCTCGTCAGCCCGCGCCGGAACCCGGCGGGACGAAGTCGGTCGAGACAGCCACGGATCGCCATTCCGCCAGGATCGCGGCGTCGGCGACGTGCTTGGCTTCGATGGCGGCCACGGTGTCGCTCCCCAGCGGCAGGCGCAGCGGCGGGTTGGGCGTGTCGGCAAAGGCGACAAGCACGCTGGCGAGCTTGTCGGGATCGCCCGGCTGGCCGTGATTGAGGTCGGCCGCGCGGCTGCGCGTGGCGCCGGCCGTGCCGTCATAGTCGCCGATCCGGGTGCCGCTCGTGGTCAGCGATGACGAATCCAGGAAATCGGTGCGGAAATAGCCGGGTTCGACGACGGTGACATGGATGCCGAGCGGCGCCAGCTCGTGGTGGAGCGCTTCGGAAAGACCTTCCACCGCGAATTTGGTCGAGCAGTAGACCCCGAACCCCGGCGCGCTGCGATAGCCACCGATCGACGAGATGTTGAGGATGCGTCCGGACCGCTGCGCCCGCATCTGCGGCAGCACCGCGCGCGTGACCGCGAGCAGGCCGAACACATTGGTGCGGTACAGCGCCTCGACCTCCTCGGCCGTCGCCTCCTCGACGGCGCCGAGCAGGCCGAAGCCCGCATTGTTGAGCAGCACGTCGATCCGGCCGAACCGCTCGACCGCCCTGGCCGCAGCCGCGCGGGCCTGCGTTTCGTCGGTGACGTCGAGCGGCATGGCCAACAGGTTCGGATGCTCCCCCAGCCTTTCGGCCACGGCCGCCGCCTTGCGTGCGGTGGCGACGACATTGTCGCCCTGCGCCAGCGCCAGCTGCGCGATCCGCAGGCCGAAGCCACGCGATGCGCCAGTGATGAACCAGGTCTTCATAACGGATCTCCCTTCATCCGCGATGCGGCCTGGCGATCCCGCTGCTTCACTCCGGCGGGCACTCGGCGCCCGTCTCGATCCAGGCGGCGACGAGCGCGCCGAACTCGGCCTGGGTGCCGGGGGCGGGCCGGCGCCCCTCGCCCGGATGCCACGCCCAGGCCACGAGATGGTCCTCGGCCAGGTGCTGCCGGATCTGGGCCAGGCTGCGGCCGCCATTGCGCTCGGGATCCTTGAGCTGGCGGCAGATATAGCCGAGCGAATGCCCTTGCCAGCCCATGCTCAGCGGCGCCAGGGACCAGTGCGCGTTGCCGGGGATGGATCGGAGGCGGCTGCCCGAGACGCTCGTGTTCTCCGCCCGATGGCAGGTGCTGCAGGCCAGGCCATCCACGCCGATGCCGCTGACGCCCGCCTGCATGAACGGGATGTGCGGATGCATGTCGTCGCCCTGCGTGGGTTGGCGCGTGACCGGGTGGCAGTTCATGCAGCGCGGGTCGGTGATGACCTTCGCCGCCTCGGTGAAGAGGGCGCGCGAGCGGTCGCCGATGTCCGCGATCGACTGGAACGCGGCGACATCCTTGAGTTGCCGGGCCGCCTCCTGGCCCTGCGGTGCAGAGTTGGCAATGCTGTACCCGACCCCGAGCGTGATCGCCGCCGAGGTGATCGAGGCCAGGACCACCAGACCGATCTGGCGTGAACGCGGTGGCATCCTCACGCCCTCCTCAGCTGGCGAGTGTCGATCGGCAGCTCCCGCAGGCGCTTGCCGGTCGCGGCGAAGATCGCGTTCATCAGCGCCGGCGCGACCCCCGGCGTGCCGAGCTCGCCGACCCCGCCCGGTGATTGGCTGCTGGAGACGATGTGGATCTCGATCGGGGGGCACTCGTGGATGCGCAGAACGGGCGAGTCGTCGAAATTGCCCTCGACGACGGCCCCGTCCGCGATGGTGAGGCGGCCGTACAACGCGGCGCTCAGCCCGTAGACGATGCCGCTCTCGACCTGCTGCCGCAGGATGTCGGGATTGACGACCTGCCCGCAATCGACGGCGCAGACCATGCGCTCGACCTTCAGGGTGCCGTCCTGGTGGACATGCACCTGCGCGACCAGAGCGGCGAAGCTGCCGAAATCCGCCAGCACGGCCACGCCGTGGCCACGATCGGTCCCGAGCGGCGTGCCCCAGCCGGAGCGCTCGGCCGCCAGGTCCAGCACGCCCCGCAGCCGCGGCGCCCCACCCAGGAGCTGACGGCGATACTCCACGGGATCGCGGCCGGCGAGATGCGCCGCCTCGTCGATGCCGCCCTCGATGGCCGGGGCGTTGCGGGTGGGTCCGACGCCGCGCCAGTTGCCCGTCAGCATGCCCTCGGGCCCCTCGTGCCGGACGAATTCCACCCGCTTGTTCGGGATGTCGTACGGGCTCTCGGCGCCGCCGGTGATGTCGAGGTCGATCCCGTCCTTGAACAGGATCGGCAGGAACCGCGCCATGATCGCGGGGCCGACCACGCGGTGCCGCCAGGAGACCGGCAGCCCGTCGGGGCCGAGCCTGACCACGAGCCGGCTCAGATTGAGATAGCGGTAGGAGTCGTGGCGGATGTCCTCCTCCCGGCTCCAGACCACCTGCACCGGCCCGTCCACCTGCTGCGCCACCCGGGTCGCCATGACGACGCCGTCGAAATCGAGGCGCCGGCCGAACCCGCCGCCGAGCAGGTGGTTGTGGACGACCACCTTCTCGACCGGCAGGCCGGTGACCTGCGCGGCGCCCTGGCGGGCACGGCCCGCCACCTGTGTGCCGACCCAGACCTCGCAGGAGTCCGGGCGCACATGGACCGTGCAGTTCATCGGCTCCATGGCGGTATGGGCGAGGATGGGCATGCGGTAGACGGCTTCGATGCCGCCGGAACCGGCGGCCTCGGCGTCGGCGACATCGCCGCTCTCATGCGCCACCAGCGCTGCGTCGCCGGCCATGGCGGCGTCGGCGCGGCGCTCGAGCTCGGCCGTCGTCAGGCTGCCGTTGGCGCCCGGATCCCAGGTGACGCGCAGCGCGGCGAGTCCCTTGCGGGCGGCCCCCGTGTGGTCGGCCACGACGGCGACGGCATCGCTCAGCCGGACGATCTGGCGCACGCCTTTGACCCGCAGCGCGTCGCTGTCGTCCACCGCCTTCAGCGTTCCCCCGAAGGTCGGGCAGATGGCCAGGGCCGCGAACCTGACGCCGGGCGGATGGGCGTCGAGCCCGAACAGGGCCTTGCCGTTCACCTTGTCCGGGGTGTCGATGCGCCGCAGCGTCTTGCCGATCAGCTTGAACTCCGCCGCCGGCTTCAGATCGACCTGTTGCGGCACCGGTTCCCGCGCGGCCTTGTCGGCGAGCGCGCCGTAGGCGACGCGGCGGCCGCTCTCGGGATGAATGACTTCGCCGCCCTCGGCCCGGCAGGCCGAGGCAGAGACACCCCAGTCCCGCGCGGCGGCGGCGATCAGCATCATCCGGGCCGCGGCTCCGGCGCGGCGCATCGGCTCCCAGAAGCCGCGGATGGTGACGGAACCGCCCGTCACCTGGTCGCCGAGCAGGGGGTGCGCATAGCGCGAGGGATCGGCGGGCGCCGGGGTGACCTGGACCTGGTCCAGCGAGACCTCCAGCTCCTCGGCGATCAGCATGGCGATCGCCGTGTAGACACCCTGCCCCATCTCCGCGGATGGGATCACCAGCTCGATCTTGCCGGCCTGCGGAATGCGGATGAAGGGGTCCGGGACGAACGTCTCGGCGGCCTCGGCGAAGCGTGGCCCGATCACCAGGCTGCCGCCCGCCAGGGCCGCGGAAATCAGGAAGGACCGGCGCGAGAGCTGGCCGGAAAGAGTGGCGGCGAGGATGCTCATATCAACGGCCCTCCTCGGTCACCGTCAGGCCGGCGGCCCGCTTGATGGCGGCGCGGATGCGCGGATAGGTGCCGCAGCGGCAGATGTTGCCGGCCATCACGGCGTCGATGTCCTCGTCGGTCGGTGAGGAATTGACCGCGAGCAGAGCCGCGGCCGACATGATCTGGCCGGACTGGCAGTAGCCGCACTGCACGACCTCTTCCGCGAGCCACGCCCGCTGGACGCGGGCGCCCGGATCGGTCTCGCCGATCGCCTCGATGGTGGTGATCGCGGATGAGGCGGCGTCCTCGACGGTGGTGACGCAGGACCGTGCCGCCTGCCCGTCGAGATGGACCGTGCAGGCGCCGCACATCGCGATGCCGCAGCCGAACTTGGTTCCGGTCAGGCCGATGAGGTCCCGCAGCACCCACAGCAGGGGTATGTCCCCGTCCACATCGACCGAATGGGTCTTGCCATTGACGTTGAGCGCATAGGGCATCGGCGGGCTTCCTTCCGGTCGGGCGCGGCTGTCCGGCCAATCGAGGTGGCCGACAGACGTTAGCCAGCTGAAGCGGGCCGGGACGAGTTAAGCGTTGTGAATCTGTGAGGGACGGATCGGTGTCCTGCCGCACGATCCGAGACCTGACAGTTCCGAGCGGCGGGCATCGCCGATGCGCCCGCACCGTCGAATAGACAAGCCGACCGCGTCGCCCATACTCTTCGTCAAGTTAGGATTCGTTAAAAGAGGTTAACTGCCGTGGTCGACGCGTCCGCCTCGCGCGAACGCGCCTTTTCGTTCGGCCCTTTCCGCCTCCTTCCGTCCCGGCAACTCCTTCTGGAGGGGGAAAGACCAGTGCGCCTGGGCCATCGGTCCCTGGAGATCCTGGCCGCCCTGGTCGAACGTGCAGGCGAGTTGGTCACCAAGAGAGAATTGATGGCCCGCGTCTGGCCTGATGTCATCGTCGAGGAGACCAATCTCCGGGTCCATATCACGGCGCTGAGAAAGGCGTTGGGCGAGGGCCGGCCCGGCCACCGCTATGTCGCGAACGTTCCCGGCCGCGGCTACCGTTTCGTCGCGCCGGTCGAACTCTGCGAGCCGGTCGCGGCGGTCCGGCCTCCCGCTGCCCCGCGTCTGCACAACCTGCCGCGTTCCTCCATGCGGACGATCGGTCGCGCCGATACCCTTGAAGCGTTGCTGCGGCAGCTGCCGCAGCACCGGATCGTCTCCATCGTCGGGCCGGGCGGCATCGGCAAGACGACCGTCGCGCTCGCCACCGCCGACGCCCTGATTTCCGCCTATGAGCACGGGATCTGGTTTGTCGACCTGGCACCATTGCGCGATCCGCAACTCGTGCCGAGCGCTCTGGCCTTCGCCATCGGACTGATTCGCGAGGCGGAGTTTTTCATGCGCCTACCGGCTTATCTCGGGACACTGGCCCAGGGCCTGGCCCTTGACGGGCGGCCGGCGGAGGCCCGCAGCGTGATCGAGGAGGCGCTCGGGATGGCGGAGCGGAACGAGGAGCTCTGGTGCCTGCCGGAATTGCTGCGCGTCAAGGGCGAGCTCCTGCAATCGGAGGAAGACTGCCGACAGGCGCTCGATCTGGCGCGGCGGCAGGGCGCCTTGTCATGGGAGTTGCGGGCCGCGACGAGCCTGGCCCAGCTCCGGCACCGAAGCGGCGAGATCTCCGGGGCCCACGAACTCCTCTCCTCCGTCTACGACCGCTTTACCGAAGGCTACGAGACGAACGATCTCAGGACCGCCCGCGCATGGATCGACAAGCTTCGGTCGCGTCCGGGTTGATGGGCCGGGCGGGTCGGGCGTCGTCGTGCACGGGCTCCGGGCTCGAGCAGACCGAACCCGACCAGACAGTCGACCTTGGCATGGAAATCACCCTCCTGGGCTTCGCTCGATGGCGGGCGACCCGCCCTTGCTCCGGTCTCCGAGCCGCGAGCCCTTCCGGGAATTCGCTGTAGTTTCCGAGACGCGTTCCCCGGCGGGGCGAGCCGGCTGCGACTCCTCGAGAGCGGCACGGACCAGGGCACGGACGGCCCAGCTCTTCACCTCGCGGGCGACGGTCTCGTCGAGGCGCAGGACGTCGCGGAAGACGATCATCGATTCGGAGCCGAAGATCATGGCGAGCGCGGCCCGAAGCCGGTCATAGCTGTCCTTCCTGAGCCGGCGGCGGGCGGGAGCCAGGGCGGCCTCGATCAGGGGCGTGCGGCGGTTCTGGCGCAGCGGCATGGCCTCGTCGACCGGCCCCGCCGCCGCCCGGGTCAGGGAGGCCGCCAGAATCAGCCGGATCGCCGCTTCGTTCCCGAACACGATGCGGTGCATCGCCGCCTCGGCCCTGTCGACCCGCTCTTCCATGTCCTCCGACGGATCGTCGGCGAACACGGCCTCGCCGTTGGGCACGGCAATATCGACGGTGGCTTCGACCAGAAGCGCTTCGATATTGGGAAAATAGCGATAGGCGGTGGCCCGCGAGACCAGCGCCGCCTCGGCGACCTCCTCGAGGCTCGGCTTCCGCCCGTTCTTCATCAGACGCGCGGCCGCGGCGATCAGGTCCTTGCGGGTCCGGTAGCGCTGGTTCGCGCGCTCCGGCGCACTTCTGGTCGACATGTCAGCCCTGCGGCAGTTGCCGGATGATCGCGGCCAGATCGGTCCACACGGCTTCCCGTTGGATTCCGCCGTCCTCGGCGAACTCGATCACGTGCAGCAGGCGGAACTCGAGCGGCCGCCCCCGGCCTTCGAGACCGAAGGGGCGCCCGACCGCCCGGCCGCGCCAGATAGATTCGTCGACGAGGAATCCCTCGCCGTAGAGCCGCCGGCTGCCCGTCACCTCGCCTTCCGCCAGATCCGCGAACAGCGCCTCGTAGAAGGGCCGCACATTCTCGCGGCCCTGGATCGGGCCGGTCGGCCATCCGATCACATCATGCTGCACGTCCGGCGCGAGGGTGGACAGAACGCCGTCCACGTCGTCGCGGGCTTCGAAGCCGAAGTGCTCGTCGATCTTCTGATCCATCTCGGCAGGTGTCAGGGACATGGCCGGATCCTCGATCGGGTATTTGATACAAAGATCGTATCATGAGATGATCGTCTCATGTCAAGATGCCTGTTTCCAACAAGCGGTCGTCGGCATGCCAACGCCATTGCGCCAGTCGCTCCCCTCATTGCGAACGGGCATTGCTCGTGAGACCCTTGCGAGGCCGACGTTCGCTGCGTCGCAACGGGTCTCCGAAGTTGATTGAAGGATCGGGCCATCATCGCCGGTTGGCTGCCATTCTGATGGCAGATGTGGTCGGCTTTTCACGGATGGTGGAAGCCGATGAGGCGGGAACGCTCGCGCTGCTGAAGCGACGCAGAAGCGAGGTGCTTGAGCCCACCGTGCTCTCCCACGGCGGCCGGATCGTCAAGCTGCTGGGCGACGGGGTTCTATTGGAGTTCGCGAGCGCGGTTGCCGCAGTCGAGTGCGCGATCCAGCTTCAGAGAAAGATGGCTGAGGCCAATGCCGGCACGCCCGAGCCGGAACACATGGTCCTCAGGATCGGCATCAACCTCGGCGAAGTCGTCGGAGAGGGATCGGACATCTATGGCGAAGGCGTGAACGTCGCCGCGAGATTGGAAGCGATAGCACAGCCTGGCGGCATCTGCCTGTCCGAGAAGGTCTACCATGAGGTCCGAGGCAAGGTGGATGCCGCCTTCGTCGATCTCGGCCCCAGGAAACTCAAGAATATCGCCACCCCGGTCAAAACACTCGGTGTGGTCATCGCCGGGCAGCCCGGCGAGGTGGATCGCCGAGGGGCCGCGCCCGAAAGCGCCCCGGGGTTTCCCGGCGGCCCGTCGATCGCGGTCCTGCCGTTCCTCAACATGAGCGGCGATCCCGCTCAGGACTATCTCGCGGACGGGATCACCGAGGATATCACCACGGCCCTCTCCCGCCTGCGCTGGCTCTTCGTGATCGCCCGCAACTCGGCCTTCACTTACAAGGGAAGATCCGTCGACGTCCGGCAGGTCGCGCATGAGCTGGGGGTCCGCTATGTCGTCGAGGGAAGTGTCAGGACCGCCGTCGGACGCATCCGGGTGACGGCCCAGCTGATCGATGCGGAGACCGGCAAGCACATCTGGGCCGAGCGGTACGACCGCGCGCTCGACGACATCTTCGCGGTCCAGGACGAGATCACCGGCCACGTCGTCGCCGCGATCGAGCCCCATCTTTACGCCGAGGAGAGCTTCCGCGCCGCATCCAGGCCGCCTGGAAGCATCGATGCCTGGGGCCTGGTGGTGCGCGCGATGGGCCTGATCAACCGCGTCGGCCGCCGGCAGAACGAGGAGGCGCGGGCCCTCCTACGGCGGGCGATCGAGATCGAGCCGGGCTACGCCAGGGCCCACGCCCTGTTGAGCTGGGCCGTCTGGTGGGCGGCGCTGTGCTACTGGTGGCCGGACAGGACGGACGGCTACCGGCAGGCGGCTCGGCACGCCGAGGACGCCATCGCGCTCGATCCCAGCGAGCCCTGGGCGCGAATGACGCTGGGGCTGAGCCTCAGCACCGGAAGGCACCACGAACGGGCGCTCGCCGAGCTCCGGGCGATGCACGACCTCAACCCCAGCTTCGCGCTGGGCCGGACGGCGCTCGGATGGGCGCTGCTCCGCGCCGGGCAGTTCGAGGAGGCTATCGCCGAGACCGGCAAGGCGCTGCGCATGAGCCCGATGGACAGCTTCGCCGGGATCTACACCGCCATCCATGGCCTCGCCCTGCTCGGCGCGCGGCGGTTCGGCGAGGCGCTGCCCTTCCTGCGCGCCTCGGTGGCCGCGTTCGCCGAGTACTCGGGACACTACAACACGCTGATCAGCTGCTGCGGCCATCTCGGGCTGATGCAGGAGGCGCAGGCCTTCATCGAGGCGCGGAACAGGGTCGGGCCCCCCATCCATGTCGGCGAGCTCCGCCGGGCTCTGGCCGGCTTCGCGCATTGCGACACCTTCGTCGAGGGCCTCGTCAAGGCCGGCGTGCCGGAGTGACTGGGAACCAGCGGCACGCCGGTGGTCCTGCGGCGCTGCGGGTCAATCAAAGCCAGGCGGCGAAGCGGCGGTGCGAAGCGCCTCCAGCAACGCCGTCGAGGGCCGGCCCGTGACCGGCATCCCCTGGCTCTCCTGGAAGGCGGCGATGGCGGCCTGGGTCTTGCGCCCCAGCCGGCCATTGGCCTGACCTGCATCCAGGTTCAGCCCCGCGAGCAGCTGCTGGATTTCCTTGAGCTGGGCGCCGGTGACCGGCCGTTCCGGCGCCATTGTCGGCTGCGGCGTAGGCATGGCCGCTGGAGAAGCCGCTGCCGTTTCGGCGGGGCCGGCCGGCTCCGGCGCAGCCATCTGGCCCGCTGGATTCTCGAGGACCCGCTCCGGGCTCGTGGCGGCCGTGACGGTTGGGGTCGGTGCGAGAGGGCTGGCGGCCGGCGCCGAGCCGGCAATTCCGGTGCGGGCGGTGCGGGGCATGGCCGATGTGCCAGCGCCTGGGGCCGCCTGCAGTCTCGCCACAGCCTCTTTGGCCTGCTCGTCGCCGGCATCGGCCGCGATCCGATACCAACGGGCGGCCATTCGCGGATTGGGCGGCCCGAGCTCGCCACTCTCATAGAGGCGGGCCACGTCGTACGCACCGCGCGGATTGCCCGCGACACTCGCCCGGCGGAACCACGTCAACGCCTCTCTTGCGTCAGACGGCACGCCGGAGCCGTTGAGATAGGCGAGGCCCAAAGCATAGAGTGCGTCGGCATGCTTAGCCTTCGCCGCGTCGCGGAACCGTGCCACGGCCGCCTCGGAATCGCGTGGGACTCCCAGACCTCGTTCCAGCATGACGCCCAAATCGTATGCGGCGCCGGCTATGCCCTGATCGGCGGCGCGACGATACCAATAAGCGGCGCGCTCGTAGCTCTGCGGCACGTCTATGCCGCGCGCAAAGACGGTGCCGATCTGATACTCGGCATTCGCGTCGCCGGCGATGGCCTTCTGCGCCAGGCCGCGCAGCTCCGCAGAGGCGTTGTCCGGCAGCGGCACGTCCGCTGCCGGATTGCCGGCCGGAACGGCAGCAGTGCCGGCTTCTTGCGGCGATGCCGCGGCCACCGCTGGAGCGGGGGCCAAAAGAATCACGGGCGCGGCCTGCGCAGCAGGGGTCGCGGGATTGGTGGCGGCGGATGCTTGCGGGGCTTCGACGGCTGCTGCGACGGGAGCGGGATCGCCCCACCCGATTCCCAGCTCGTCAAGAGTGGAGCAGCCGACCGAGGTGAAGATGAGCAGCACCGCGGCCGCGCGGCGGACGGCAGTGCTGCTGGCATTATTTCGCTCATGCTCGAGCCGAATCCGATTGTCGGCCAGAGACTTCATCTGACCTCCTCGCCCATATCGAGGTCTAGCCGCGATACGAGCCTATCATTCCGGGGACCAGCCAGTTCGACTGGCTCAACGCAACGATGGCGGCAATGTGCTGTCCTGATCCGGAGCGGCGACATGACGACTCAGATCATTTCTTCGAGAGGGCGAGCGTCCACCGCGTTGTTCGACGCCGATGGTGTCTTCTCACCTCGCCGCCCGTCCCATGGCTTCTTTGGCAGGGGAATTTCACCGGCGGTCTGCTGGACGATGACTCATTGCTCACACGATCGCGACTAGCCCAATGGTACAGCCCCAGCCCCGGCACTGCGCCCGATACGTGGCTCAAGCTCCCCCAAATTCCGAATAGTCATACGCCGTTCGCGGTATTCACCTGGTCCCAGGCGAACGCCTCCCGAGCGCCAGACGCCAGCGCCCGCCCCTACCCCCGGATCACCAAACTGCTGCGGTCGACCTTGGTGATGTCGCTGGTGCCAGTCAGCGCCATGCTGACGTCGAGCTCCTTGCGCATGATCTCCAGCGCCAGGGTCACGCCCTTCTCGCCCATCGCCGCCAGGCCGTAGAGGAAGGCCTTGCCCATCAGGCAGCCGCGGGCGCCGAGCGCCACCGCCTTCAGGATGTCCTGGCCGGACTGCACGCCGCCGTCGAACAGGATCTCGGTCTTGTCGCCGATCGCCTGGACGATGCCCGGCAAGGCCGAGATCGAGGAGCGCGCGCCGTCAAGCTGGCGGCCGCCATGGTTGGACACGACCACCGCATCGGCCCCGGTCGAGGCCGCGATCTTCGCATCCTCCTCGTCCAGCACGCCCTTCAGGATCAGCTTGCCGGGCCAGATGCTGCGCACCCATTCGACATCCTTCCAGCTCAGCGAGGCGTCGAACTGGCTGGCGATCCATTGCGACAGGGTGGTCAGGCTGTCCGCCCCCTTCACCTGGCGCTGCAGGTTGCCGAAGCTGCGCCGCTTGCCGAGCAGCACCCCCATCGCCCAGGCCGGCTTGGTGGCGATGTCGAGCGCGTTCATCAGCGTCAGCCGCGGCGGCACGGTCAGGCCGTTCTTCAGGTCACGGTGCCGCTGCCCCTGGATCTGCAGATCGAGGGTCAGCACCAGGGCCGAGCACTGGGCGGCCACGGCGCGCTCGATCAGCGACTTGGAGAAGCCGCGGTCGCGCATGACGTAGAGCTGGAACCAGAACGGCTTCTGCACCGCCCCGCGCACATCCTCGATCGAGCAGATCGACATGGTGCTGAGGGTGAAGGGAATGCCGAAGGCCTGGGCCGCGCGGGCGCCGTGGATCTCGCCGTCGCCGTGGAACAGGCCGGTCAGGCCGGTCGGCGCGATCGCGAGGGGCATGGTCACGTCCTCGCCCAGGATTTTGGTCGCGACATTCCGCTTGTCGACATCGATCATCACCCGCTGGCGCAGCCCGATCGCCGCCAGGTCCGCCCGGTTCGACCGCAGCGTCACCTCGTCATAGGAACCGCGGTCGGCGTAGTCGAAGATGGCGCGCGGGATGCGGCGCGCCGCCAGCACTCTCAAGTCCTGGATGTTGGTGATGGTCGGCATCGGCAGTCTTCTTGGGTAGGGGCTTCTCGGGCAGGGTGTTATGTCTGATAAAACGCGGCGCGGCGGCTGTCACCCGCGATTCCGGCGGCGGCCATCTTTACACGACCGAGGCGGGACGCCAGGGTGGCGGCCATCATGACGACTCTCTCCTCCCGCCTCGACCGGGCTCTCGCCGCCCTTCCCCGCAGCTTTCCCGGGCCGGGCGGCGCCGCCGCCGTGCTGCGCGACAGCGAGGTCCTGGCCCGCCACGCCTGGGGCTGGGCCAATGCCGAACGGCGCATCCCGTTCACGCCGCGGACGCTGTTCCGGATGTGCTCGATCACCAAGCAGTTCACCTGCGGCCTGGTGCTCGACGCCTTCCCCAACCCGATGGCGCTGGACGGCGACGTGAGCGCCCGCCTGCCGCGGCTGGAAGGCGAGGCGCCGGGCGCGCGGCATCTCTGCCACAACCAGTCCGGCCTGCGCGACTACTGGGCCGTCGCGATGCTGCACGGCGCCCCGGCCGAGTCGCCCTTCGGCGACCGAGAGGCCGCGCGGGTGATCGCCGGCACCCGGACGCTGCAGTTCTCGCCCGGCACCCGCTATTCCTACGTCAACCAGAATTTCCGGCTGCTCTCGGACATTATCGAGGACCGCACCGGCCGCGGCTTCGGCGAGCTGCTGCGCACCCGCATCTTCGATCGCGTCGGCATGGGCAGCGCCTTCCTCGCCGCCGACACCCGCGCCATGCCGGACGGCACCGAGGGCTATGAAGGAAGCCAGGCCGGCGGCTTCCGCGCCGCCGAGAACCGGGTGCTGTGGACCGGCGACGCCGGGCTCGGCGCCAGCCTCGATGACATGATCGCCTGGGAGCGCCACATCGACGCCACCCGCGACGATCCCGAGGCCCTGTACAGCCGCCTGTCGGCACCGGTCACCTTCTCGAACGGAGCCCCAGCCCCCTACGGCTTCGGCCTGAACCGGGCGACCGAGTTCGGCCGCGCCATCACCGGCCATGGCGGCGCGCTGCGCGGCTGGCGCAGCCATCGGCTGTACGTGCCGTCGGAGCGCGTCTCCGTCGTGGTGATGTTCAACCATCTCTCCGACGCCCAGGCCGCGGCACTGGACCTGCTGGCCGCCGTGCTGGGCGAGGAGCGGGCGAAGCCGGCCGCCGGCCTGCCCGCGCCGGACTGGCTGGGCAGCTACACCGAACCCGAGACCGGCCTGGTCGCGCGCATCGACATGGCGGAGGGCCGGGTGCGGCTGCGCTACGGCCATTCGGCCGAGCGGCTGGAGCTGCGGCCCGACGGCGGCGCCGGCAACGGCCGCACCCGGCTGCGCCCCGCCGTGGACGGGCTGTGGCTGGACCGGCCGCAGGAGAACCAGAGCTCGCGCCTGGTGCCCTGCGCCGGCGCGCCGGCCCTCGACCTCGCCGGCCGCTACCGCTGCGCGGAGCTGGACGCCGAGCTGGAGGTCGCCGACGCCGGCGGCGTGCTCTATGGCGGCTTCTCCGGCTTCCTCGGCCAGGGCCGGATGGAGCTGCTGGACCCGGTCGGGCCGGATGTCTGGACCCTGCCCTGCCCGCGCGCGCTGGACCACACCCCGCCGGGCGACTGGACGCTGGCCTTCCGCCGCGACGGCATCGGCCGGGCGACAGCGGTCGAGCTCGGCTGCTGGCTGGCCCGCCGCCTGCGCTACGAGCGCGTCGGCTAGAGCCGGTCCAGCTTCAGGTTCTCCGCCAGGTAGTCGACGAACAGGCGGGTCTTCGCCGGCGGCAGCCGCGTCGCCGGCCAAACCGCGTGGATCGGCACCTTCGGCACCTCGTATTCGGTCAGGATCAGCTCCAGCACGCCCCGGTCGACCAGGTCGCGGATCTGCCACAGCGGCGTGAAGCCGATGCCGAGCCCTTCCGCCACCGCGGCATAGGTCGCCGCCGTGCCGTCGGCCCGGAACCGGCCGTTGACCCGGACCGTGCGGGTCCGGCCCCCGATCCGGAACGGCCAGGCCTCGCCCTCAGCCGTCCGCACCACGCATTGGTGCCGGACCAGATCGTCGGGATGCTGCGGCCGGCCGTGCCGGTCGAAATAGGAGGGCGCGCCGAACGCCACCCGCCGCAGCGCGCCCAGCCGGCGGGCCTTCAGCGCCGAATCCGGCAGCTCGCCGATCCGCACCGCCAGGTCGAAGGCGCCGTCGGTCAGGTCGACGAAGCGGTCGGAGAGCTTCAGCTCCACCTCGATCCGCGGATGGCGCCGCATGAAGCCGGCCACCACCGGCACCAGATGCGGCGGCGCGAACAGTACCGAGGCGCTGATCCTGAGCAGGCTGGAGGGCTCCGCCCGCCGTTCCGCGGCCTCGGCCCGCGCCTCCAGGATCTCCGCCAGCGCCGGCTTCACCCGCCGGTAGAAGGCGAGGCCGGCATCGGTCGGCGTCGACCGCCGGGTGGTCCGCTGCACCAGCGCCACGCCCAGCCCCTGCTCCAGCGTCGCCAGCGACCGGCTGACGGATTGCAGCGACCGGCGCAGGTCGCGCGCCGCCGCGCTCAGCCCGCCGGCCTCGACCACGGCGATGAAGGCGGCGAGATCGTCCAGCCGGTCCATGGGTACCCTCTCGAATTGAGGCTCTTTGAGGACGCTCTTCCCTTACCGTCATTGCGAGGAGGCGAAGCCGACGAAGCAATCCAGGGGCCGGTGCGAGCCGCCCCTGGATTGCTTCGCTCCGCTCGCAATGACGTGGCTGGGAATCCGAATATCTCTCGCGTTGCGAGAGAATGTATCACGATCATCGCCCATTCTCACGGCAACCGGATCAGCCAAAATCGACTCCAGCTTCCCCCTGGAGATGGACATGACCGCATCCACCATCCTCGCCGTCGGCGCCGCCGGCCGCTTCGCCGGCCTGGTGGTGCCTGAGCTCGCCCGCCGCGGCGTGACCGTCCGCGGCCTGGTGCGCGACGACGCCAAGGCCGCCGTCGCCCGCGCCGCCGGCGCCGCCGAGATCGCCTTCGGCGACCTGCGCGACCGCGCCAGCCTCGATGCCGCCCTGCGCGGCGTCGACGGCGTCTTCCACATCGGCCCGGCCTTCGCCCCGGACGAGGCCGAACTCGGCGCTCGCATGGTCGAGGCCGCGCGCCAGGCCGGCGTCCGGCGCTTCGTCTTCTCCTCGGTGATCCAGGCGACCAACACGGCTTTGGCCAACCACGCCAGCAAGATCCCGGTCGAGGCGGCGCTGCACGGCTCCGGGATGCAGCACACGATCCTGCAGCCGACCAATCTGATGCAGAACATCGGCGCCGCCTGGCCCGGCGTGCTGGCCACCGGCGTCTTCGCCGAGCCCTTCCCGAAGACGGCGCGGGTGGCGCGGGTCGACTACCGCGACGTCGCCGAGGCCGCGGCGATCGCGCTGACCGGCGACCGCCTGGCCTATGGCAGCTTCGAGCTGTGCGCCGACGGCCTGCCGGACCGGCAGGAGATCGCGGCGCTGATGGGCGCGGCGCTGGGCCGCCCGATCGCGGCCGGCGAGCCGAGCTTCGCCGAATGGGTGGCGCTGGCCAAGCCGCCCTATGACGCGCGGCAGCTCGGGCTGCTGGAGAAGGTCTTCGCCCATTACGCCGCGCATGGCCAGCCGGGCAACAGCCTGGTGCTGCGCGCGGTCCTCGGCCGCGAGCCACGCTCGCTGCGCACTTATGTCGAGGAGCTGGCCGCCGCGGCGCGGTAAGCCCCAACCGCCCGGCGCGGCCGGGCCTCAACGGAGATCACATCGATGTCGACGCTGCACCCGTCGGGCGCGGTCACGGCCGCCCCTGCCCTTTCGCCGGCTGTCCCGCCGACCGCGATGACCACGCCGCTGATGCTGCTGCTGGCCACGGCGGTCGGGGTCGTCGTGCTCAACCTCTACGCCTCGCAGCCGCTGATCGGGCTGATCGGCCCGGCGTTGGGGCTGGCGCCGGCGGCGGCCAGCCTGGTCACCACCCTCACCCTCCTGGCCTATGCCGCCGGCCTGGTCCTGCTGGTGCCGCTGGTCGACCTGGTCGCGAACCGCCGGCTGATCGTCACGCTGGCGGTGGACGTGGCCGCCCTGGCCGCGGCGGCGACCGCGACCTCGACCCCGGTCTTCCTGGCCGCGTCGGTGCTGATCGGCCTGGCCTCGACCGCGATCCAGATGCTGGTGCCGATCGCGGCGGCCCTCGCCACGCCTGCCGATCGCGGCCGCGTGGTCGGCAACGTCATGAGCGGGCTGATGGTCGGCATCCTGCTGTCGCGGCCGATCGCCAGCCTGATGGCCGACAGCTTCGGCTGGCGGTCCTTCTATGTCCTGACGGCCGGTCTGATCGCGGCGCTGGCGCTGGTGCTGCTGCGCGCCCTGCCGGAACGCCGGCCGGCGCCGGGGCCGCGATACGCCGCCCTGATCGGCTCGCTGTGGACGCTGCTGCGGCAGGAGCCGGTGCTGCGCCGGCGCGCCGCCTACCAGACGCTGCTGATGGGTGCGTTCAGCGTGTTCTGGACCGCGGTCGCCCTGCGCCTCGCCGCCTCGCCCTTCAACCTCGGCCAGGGCGGCATCGCCCTCTTCGCCCTGGCTGGTGCCGCCGGCGTGGTAGCCGCCCCGATCGCCGGCCGCGTCGCCGATCGCGGCTGGAGCCGGCCGGCGACTCTGGCCGCGCACGGCCTCGTTCTCCTCGCCCTGATCCTGGCCGGGCTGGCGGGCGGGGCCTGGACGGGCTCGGCCCCGTCGCTCGCCCTGCTCGCCGCCGCAGCGGTGCTGCTGGACGCCGGGGTCGCCGCCGACCAGATCCTCGGCCGGCACGCGATCAACACGCTGCGGCCGGAGGCGCGCGGCCGGCTGAACGGGCTCTACACCGGCCTGTTCTTCCTCGGCGGCTCGGCCGGCGCCGCGATCGCCGGGCCTGCCTGGGTCTGGGGCGGCTGGAGTGCGATTTGCGGCGTCGGCCTCGCCTTCGCGCTGGCGGCGGTAGGGCTGCGCCTGGCCGACCGCGGCAGGGCTTGACCGGATCGGAACGAAAAGCGAACATATCGCTCCGCACATCCCGGAGGAAACGATGCCGAGCCAGACCGAAAAGGCCCTCGCCTTCCAGCGCCTGCACGCCCGACCGGGCATCTTCGTCATCCCGAACCCCTGGGATGCCGGCTCCGCCAAGCTCCTGACCAGCCTCGGCTTCGAGGCGCTGGCGACCACCAGCGCCGGCCACGCCTTCACCCTCGGCCGCAGCGACGGCGCCCGGAGGGTGAGCCGGGAGGAGACCCTGGCCAATGCGCGGGCGATCGTCGAGGCCACCGACCTGCCCGTCTCTGCCGATCTCGAGAACGGCTTCGGCGACGCGCCCGAGGCGGCGGCGGAGACCATCCGCCAAGCCGCCGCGGCCGGGCTGGTCGGCGGCTCGATCGAGGACGCCACCGGCCGCGACGACGACCCGATCTACGACTTCGACCAGGCGGTGGAGCGGGTGCGCGCGGCGGTGGCGGCGGCGCGATCCCTGCCCTTCCCATTCACCCTGACCGCGCGGGCCGAGAACTTCCTGCACGGCCGGCGCGACCTGGCCGACACGATCCGCCGGCTGCAGGCCTTCCAGGAGGCCGGCGCCGATGTGCTCTACGCTCCCGGCCTGAGCACGCGGGAGGAGATCGAGGCGGTGGTGCGCGCGGTCGACCGGCCGGTGAACGTGGTGATGGGCCTGGTCGGCGCCCGCTTCACCGTCGCGGAGCTGGGCGAGATGGGCGTGAAGCGCATCAGCGTCGGCGGTTCCCTGGCCCGGGCCGCGCTCGGCGGCTTCCTGCGCGCCGCCCGCGAGATCAGGGACCGGGGCAGCTTCGGCTACGCCGACGACGCGGTGCCGCACAAGGAGATCAACGCCCTGTTCGGCCAGTCCTGACTTCGAGGCGCGCGGCGCCTTCCGGCCGGCCGGATCGGATGCCTATACTGCCGCCATGACCAGCGCACGCATCGAGATCCGGCCGATGGCCGGGTCGCTCGGCGCCGACATCGATCTCGCCGGCCCGGTCGATGATGGAATCTTCGCCGCGATCCGCCAGGCCCTGGACGACCATCTGGTGATCCATCTGCACGGGCTCGACCTGGCGCCGGAGGAGCTGGTGGCGCTGACCCGCCGTTTCGGCCCGGTCAGCCGCGCGCCCTACATCAGGCACATGGACGGGCATCCGGACATCGTCGCCGTGAAGAAGACGGCCGACGAGCGCAAGGTCAGCACCTTCGGCAACGCCTGGCATTCGGATTTCAGCTTCCTCGACCAGCCGCCGATGGCGTCGCTGCTCTACGCCTGCGAGGTGCCGAGCCATGGCGGCGACACGCTGTTCGCCAACATGGTCGCCGCCTATGAGGCGCTGTCCGAGGGCATGAGGCGGCTGCTCGACGGCCTCGACGCCATGCATGCCGGCAAGCCCTACGGCACCGGCGGCGTGCCCGGCACGATCGCCGTCTCGCGCTCGATCGCCATCGAGCGCAACCGGCCGGAGGCGGACCGCGAGGTTGCGCATCCGGTGGTGCGCATCCATCCAGACACCGGCCGCAAGGCGCTGTTCGTCAACCCGATCTACACCACCCGCTTCGCCGGAATGACCGCGGAGGAGAGCGAGCCGCTGCTCGACTTCCTCTACGCCCATGCCGTCCGGCCGGAATTCACCTGCCGGCTGCGCTGGCGGGTGCACGACCTGGCGATCTGGGACAACCGCTGCACCCTGCATTACGCCGTCAACGACTATGACGGCCAGGACCGGCTGCTGTACCGCACCATGGTGCAGGGCGAACGGCCGGTCCCGGCGGTGCCGCGGGCCTAAGGACTCGCCGGGGAGCAACGCTCCGAACAGCGAGGCGGCCCCTTTTCTTTTCCGTCATGGCGAGGCGCGCAGCGCCGTGGCCATCCAGGGGCCGGTGCGAGCCGCCCTGGATGGCCACGCCCCTTCGGGGCTCGCCATGACGGAAAGGGACCGGAGAGTGAATCTCACAGCGGCTTGTAGGCGATCGCTTCTATCTCGACCTTGCAGTCGACCATCATGTCGGCGCGGACGCAGGAGCGCGCCGGCCGGTCGCCGGTGAAGTAGCTGTCGTAAGTGCGGTTGAAGGCGGCGAAATCGCGGGTGTCGGCCAGCCAGACCGTGACCTTGATCACGTCCTCCAGCGAGCAGCCGGCCAGCTCCAGCGCCGCCTGGACGTTCTGCATCGTCTGATGGGTCTGGATCTCGATCCCGCCGGCCACGATCACGCCGTTCTCGTCGAACGGCACCTGGCCCGAGACATAGACATAGTCGCCGGCGCGCACCGCCTTGGAGAAGGGCAGCTTCTGCCCGCCGGCACCGGTGACGGTGGTTCCGAAATGCTCACTCTTGCTCATGCTGTCCTCTATTTGACGGCGCCGAGCGCCAGGCCGCGCACCAGATAGCGCTGCAGCCAGGCGAAGACGATGGCGACGGGGATCGTCGCCAGGAAGGTGGCGGCCATGACGTGATGCCACTCGATTGTATAGCGGCCGGCGACCAGCGAGAAAATCTTGATCGGCAGGGTGTGCGTCTCCGGCGCGCGCAGGAGGCTCAGCGCCACGGCGAACTCGTTCCACGCGTTGATGAAGGTGAAGATCGCGGTCACCACCATGGCCGGCGCCGCCAGCGGCAGGAACACGCGGATGACGGTGCGGAGGCGCGACGCGCCCTCCAGCCATGCTGCCTCCTCCAGGTCCAGCGGGATGGTGGCGAAATAGCTCTGCAGCATCCAGACGGCGAAGGCGATGTTGAAGCCAGCATAGACCAGCACCAGCGAATCGACCGACCCGACTAGGCCGAGCCAGGCGACCAGGCGGAACAGCCCGATCACCAGCACGATCGGCGACAGCATCTGGGTGACCAGCAGGAAGTCGCGATAGAGGCCCTGCCCGGAGAATCGCCAGCGCGACATGGCATAGGCGGCGGGGATGCTGACCAGAAGCGCCAGCAGCGTCGCCAGGGTCGAGGCGTAGAGGCTGTTCAGCAGCGCGGTGCCGAAATCGGTCGCCTGCCACATGGTGGCGAAATTCTCCCACGTGATGCGGCTGGGCAGCCAGGAGGGGTCGGCGGACAGCACCTCCGCCGCCGGCTTCAGCGCGGTCGCCACCATCACCGCGAAGGGGAACAGCACCACCAGCATCAGCGGCGACAGCGCCAGCCAGCAGAGGACGCTCTTCTTAAGCATTGCGCTCGCCCCGCATCGCCATGCGCAGATAGATCAGGGTGAAGCCCAGCAGGATCGCGAACATCACCAGCGAGATCGATGCCGCCTCGCCCATCTTCCCGAGCTTGAAGGCCAGCTTGTACAGGTAGGTGACCAGGATCTGCGTCGAATCCGACGGCCCGCCTTCGGTCAGCACCCAGATGATCGGGAAGGAGTTGAAGACGTAGATGATGTTCAGCACCACCGCCATGTTGATGAAGGGCCGCATCAGCGGCAGCGTCAGGGTGCGGAGCTGCTGCCAGGGCGAGGCGCCGTCGGTCGCCGCGGCCTCGTAGATGTCGGCCGGGATCGACGACAGGCCGCCGAGGAAGATCGTCACCGTGAACGGGATCGACACCAGGATCCCGATCAGGATCTGCATCGGGAAGGCGGTGGCGGCCGAGGCCAGCCAGACCACCTTCTGGTCGATCAGGCCGAGATCCTGCAGCGTTAGGTTCAGGAGGCCGGATTCGCCGTTCAGCGCCCAGCGCCAGACGATCGCCATCATGGTCAGCGACACCGACCAGGGCAACATCACGATCACCCGGGCGATGCCGCGGCCGTAGAACTCCGTGTTCAGGATCAGCGCCACGGGCACCGAGACCGCGACCGTGCCGGCCACCACCCCGGCGGTCCAGATCAGCGTCCGCCACAGGCTGTCCATGAACAGCGGATCGGCGATGACGTTCTGGAGATTGGCCAGGCCGGTAAAGCCGCGCAGCTGCCCGAAGCGGTTGACTTGGTGCGAGGCGACGGTCAGCAGGTCCCAGACCGGATAGGCGATGATGAAGGCCGCCAGCAGGAAGCTGGGCAGGATCAACAGGATCGGCGTCATCCCCGGCAGCCGCGCGGCCAGGGGCGCCGACGTCGGAATGGCTTGCCTTTCGGTCTCGGTCGTCACTGCCTGTCCCTGATCGCCACCAGACCGCTCGACGGCAAGGCCCTCCCCCTCACCCTCCCGTCGCCTGCGGCGCCGGGCCCTCCCTCTCCCCGAGGAGAGGGAAACAGAGCCTCGGCCCCGCTCACCTCTCCTTGGGGAGAGGTCGAAATCGCGCAGCGATTTCGGTGAGGGGGTGGTCCCGGCCCCTACTTCGCGCCCAGCACGCCGTTGGCCTGCTCGGCGGCGGCCTTCAGCGCCTCCTCGGGCTTGGCCTCGCCGAGATAGATCTTCTGCAGCGCCCGGCCGGTGGCGTCGGCGATCTCCTCCCACCCGGCGATGGTCGGGGCGAACTTGGCGTCCGGCAGCATGGCGGTGAAGACCTTGAGGTCCGGGTCGTCGGTGAAATGCGGCAGCTGCGCCACCGCCTTGTTCTCGGTCAGGAAGCCCTCATTGACCGTGAACTTCTCGCGCCAGTCGTTCTGGAACAGGAAGTCGAGGAACTTCCAGGCCTCGTCCTTCACCTTGGAGTTCTCGAACAGCACGATCGAGTCCGTGACGGCGTAAGTCGCCTGGGTGGTGCCCTTCGGCACCGGGGCCACACCGTATTTCAGGTTCGGCGCCTCGGTCTTGATCTGACTGGCCAGGAAGGGCGCGGTGAGCATCATGCCGATGCGACCCTGCTTGAACAGGTTCTGCACGTCCTCGCGATTGTAGGCGGTGACGCCGGGCTGGGTCAGGCCGTCGTCGATCATCTGCTTGTACAGGGTCGCGGCCTTGACCGCGGCCTCACTGTCCAGCCCGCTCTTGCCGTCGACGACGATGTCGCCGCCAAAGCTCCACATCGCGTAGTAGAAATAGACGTCGGTCTCGATCTCCTTGCCCTGCAGGCCAAAGCCGTAGGTGTCCTTGATGCCGAGGTCCTTGATCTTCTTGGCGTCCTCGACCAGCTCGTCCCAGGTCTCCGGCGGGGCGGAGATGCCGGCTTTCTCGAACAGCTCCTTGTTGTAGTACATGGCCCGGGCCGAGGCGGCGATCGGCAAGCCGTATGTCTTGCCGTCCAGCACGCCGGGCTGGAAGAAGGTCGGAATGAACCGCGCCTTGAAGTCCTCGGTCATGTAGCTGTCGAGCGGCGCGACCACCCCCTGCTGCACAAAATCCACCAGCCAGCGCGTGCCGATGATGGCGAGGTCGGCATTGGCATTGCCGGAGATGTCGGTGGTCAGCTTCTGCTGCAGCACGTCCCAGGGCACCACCTCGATCTTGATGTCGGTGCCGGGGTTGGCGGCCTCGAAGGCCTTCGCCGCCTCCTCGAAATAGGGCCCGGTCTTGGAGCTGTATTCCGCAACCGTCACCCGCACCTCGGCGGCGACAGAGGGGACGGCGGCCAGCGCCGCCAGGATCGATGCGCCCGCGCCGAGAAGCACGGACCGGAACGCATGCTGCATGGAGAGCCTCCTGTTTCGGCGGCACCGGGGCCGCGCGAGTCGCAATTGGGAACCGGATCTCCGGCGGGCGGCCGCGCCCGGCTTTCTGCCGGAACCGCCCTGCATGTAACTCTCTTACAATCCCCGGAAAGGCGCAATTCGGAAGTGGCGTGCGAGCCCATTTTCTTCCGCTATTCCGCAGCAACGCTGAATCTTCTGACGATTCCCGGCGCCGCGCCGATGCTGCAGCGCACACGCGCGACGGCCGCCTTGTAAGTTTCAAACATTGAGCTACCATCGGCCTTCACCCCTTCTCCCTGCCGGAACCACCGCCATGACGCGCTTCGCCGACCAGACCGTTCTCGTCACCGGGGCGCTCGGCGGCATCGGCGGGGCGATCGTCGAGCATTTCGCCCTGGCCGGGGCGACTCTGATCCTGTCCGACCGCGACGCCGCGGCGCTGGAGGCCCGCGTGGTCGAACTGGCCGCATCCGGCATCAAAGCGGCGGCTGCGCCCGCCGATCTGCGCGATCCCGCCGGCATCCGCGCCGCGATCGAGGCCGCGGTCGCCGGCACCGGCCCGGTCGATATCGTCGTCAACAATGCCGGCGGCGGAGACCGCGGCAGCCTGGCCACGACCACGGCCGAGACTTGGGCCGCGGATGTCGAGTTGAACCTGAACGGCGCCTATCACGTCACCGCCGCGGTGATCGACGGCATGAAGGCGCGGCGCCGCGGCGCCATCGTCAATATCAGCAGCGTCAACGCGCTGCAGGCGCTGGGCCACCCCGCTTACAGCGCCGCCAAGGCCGGTCTGATCAGCTACACCCGCGCCCTGGCGGTGGAATACGGCCCCTTCGGCATCCGCGCCAACGTCATCTGCCCGGGCACCGTCCGCACCCCGATCTGGCAGGCGCGGGTGGACAGGAAGCCGGAGATCTTCGAGTCCCTGCGCAAATGGTACCCGCTGCAGCGGGTGGCGGAGCCCGCCGACATCGCCAGGGCGGTCGCCTTCCTGGCCTCGGACAAGCAGGCCGGCTTCATCACCGGCGCGGTGCTGCCGGTCGATGGCGGCCTGACCGCCGGCAACCGGGTGATGGCCGGCGAGCTCACGCTGGAGGAGTTCTGATTCAGTGGAGCAGCCTCTCGACCCGTTCTCTCATCGTCATGGCGAGCCCCGAAGGGGCGTGGCCATCCAGGGCCGCTCGCACCGGTCCCTGGATGGCCACGTCGCTTCGCTCCTCGCCATGACGGCTTTGGGGAAGGGCTGGGCCAAATCACTTCCGTTACCGGTGTAGGGAGACCCGACCCATGGCGACGGTGCGGCTGGACGGGGTGGTGAAGCGCTACGGCGACGCGCAGGTGATCCATGCGATCGACCTCGACATCGCCGATGGCGAGTTCGTCGTCCTGGTCGGGCCGTCCGGCTGCGGCAAGTCCACCCTGCTGCGCATGATCGCGGGGCTGGAGACCATCTCCGGCGGCGACCTGCTGATCGGCGGCGCCCGCGCCAATGACGTGCCGCCGCAGAAGCGGAACATCGCCATGGTGTTCCAGTCCTACGCCCTGTACCCGCACATGACCGCCCGGCAGAACATCGCCTATGGCCCGAAGCTGCGCGGCGAGCCGAAGCCGGAGATCGAGGCCAAGGTCGGCAAGGCGGCCGGCATCCTGAACCTGTTCGACTATCTCGAGCGGCTGCCGCGGCAGCTCTCCGGCGGCCAGCGCCAGCGCGTCGCCATGGGCCGGGCGATCGTGCGCGACCCTGCCGTCTTCCTGTTCGACGAGCCGCTGTCGAACCTCGACGCCAAGCTGCGCGTCCAGATGCGCACCGAGATCAAGGCGCTGCACCGCCGGCTGGGCACCACCATCGTCTACGTCACCCACGACCAGATCGAGGCGATGACGCTGGCCGACCGCATCGTGGTGATGAATGGCGGCCGGATCGAGCAACAGGGCCGGCCGCTCGACCTCTACGACCTGCCGGCCAACACCTTCGTCGCCGGCTTCCTCGGCTCTCCGGCCATGAGCTTCCTGCCCGGCCGCTACCGCCGCGGCGCCGAAGGCCCGGTGGTGGAGGCCGAGGACGGCACCCGCCTGCCCGCCCCGGACGCCGCTGCCGCGGACGACCAGCCGGTGCTGCTGGGCGTGCGGCCGGAGCATTTCACCGTCGTCGATAACGGCGGCGGGGTGCCGGTGACCATCGACCTGGTCGAGCCGACCGGCGCCGAGACTCATCTCTACGGTACCCTGGCCGGCACCCGCATCGCCGCGGTGATGCACGGCCGCCGCCCCGTGGCGCCGGGCGACGTGGTGCCGCTCGCCCCCCTCGCCGCCCACGCCCATCTGTTCGACGCGGCCTCCGGCCGGCGCATCTGAAAGAAGGCCCGTCATGCAGGCGTCCGTCCTCGCCCTCGACCCGATCCTCGACGCCCCGATCGACGGCGCCAGCAAGGGGCTGCCGCCCGACCTGAAGCCGATCCCGTTCCGCGCCATCGGCGACCAGGGCTGGAACGCGCTATCCGGCGACCTACCCTTCCCACAGGCGCTGCTGAAGCGGTCGGTGCTGGAGCGCAACGCCCGCTGGATGCGCGACATCCTGGCCGAGACCGGCGTCGCCCTGGCGCCGCACGGCAAGACGACGATGAGCCCGCAGCTGTTCGACCTACAGCTCGCCAACGGCTCCTGGGGCATCACCATCGCCACCGCCCAGCAGTTCGAGGTGTGCCGCCGCTTCGGGGTGAAGCGGATCCTGGTCGCCAACCAGTTGGTCGATGCCGCGGCGATGCGCTCGGTGCTGGCGGCGCTGGCCGCCGACCCGGCACTCGAGGCCTTCTGCCTGGTCGATTCCATCGCCGGAGTGCGTCGTCTGGCAGAAGCCGCCCGGGCGACGCCGCCGCAGCGGCCGCTCGGCCTGCTGGTCGAGCTCGGCCTGGTCGGCCGGCGCACCGGCTGCCGCACGGGGGCGGAGGCGCTGGCCGTCGCCCGGGCCGCGGCCGACGCGCCCGGCCTCGCCCTGCGCGGCGTTGAAGGCTACGAAGGCCTCGTCGTCACCAAGGATCCGGCGGCGGACGAGATCGCCGTTGCCGGATTCCTGGATCAGCTCGCGGCGCTGGCAGCGGAGATCGACCGCGCCGGCCTGTTCGCCGATGGCCCGGTTCTGCTGAGCGCCGGCGGCTCGGCCTATTACGACATCGTGGCCCGCAAGCTCTCCGCGGTGCGGCTGTCGCGCCCGACGCAGGTGGTGGTGCGCAGCGGCTGCTATCTGACCCATGATTCCGGCGAGTACACGCGGCTGTTCGAGCACATCGTCCGCCGCATCCCGGCCGACTGGCGCCGGCACGGCGCCCTGGAGCCGGCGCTGGAGGTCTGGTCGATGGTGCAGTCGCGGCCGGAGCCGGGGCTCGCCATCCTGACCATGGGCAAGCGCGACGTGTCCTACGACATCGAGCTGCCGATCCCGACCCGCTGGCGCCCCGCCGGCGCCACGGCACCGCAGCCGGTGCCGGCCGGCGCGACGATCACCGCCATGAACGACCAGCACGCCTATCTCCGGCTGCCGGACAGCTTCGACCCGCAGATCGGTGACCTGATCTGCTGCGGCATCTCCCACCCCTGCACCACCTTCGACAAGTGGCAGGTGATGATGGTGGTGGAGGACGACTACCGCGTCTCCGGCGCCATCCGGACGTTCTTCTGATGCGGACGCGCATTGCCCTCGACCATTCGTTCCCTGGCACTCACAGATCTGCCGGTCGCGATCCAATTGCCTCTCCCGCTTGCGGGAGAGGTCGGACCTCCGAAGGAGGTCCGGGTGAGGGCCAGCGGTCTAGCCGAGTTTACGGAATATGTCGTGAGGGAGCGCATGGTCTCCATCCTGAAGCGACGCTCTCGGTAGCACGGGCGCTCGGCCCTCACCCGGTCTCGCTGCGCGAGCCCGACCTCTCCCGCAAGCGGGAGAGGCAATTCCTTCGCACGCGCGCGGTCGGCCTTTCGGATCGACGCGTAAGTCCGCTCCACCACCCCCAAGAGGCCGTCTGATGGCCTATGTGGTCGACATCGTCTCGCGCCTGCGCCGGATGGAGGCGTCGCTGCGGCCCTCCGAGCAGCGGGTGGCGGAGGCGGTGCTGGCCGATCCCGGCTTCGCCACCCGCGCCAGCATCGCCGAGCTGGCGCGCCGGGCGAAGGTCAGCGAGCCCTCGGTCACCCGCTTCTGCCGGGCGCTGGGCTGCGACAGCGTGCGCGACTTCAAGGTCAAGCTGGCGCAGAACCTGGCCGTCGCCAGCCCCTATCTGGCGCGGCGCGCGTCCACCGCCATGGGGGCCGGCGCGCCGCCGGACGACGTCGCCCAGCTGGCCGACCGGGTGCTGGACAGCGTGATCGAGGCGGTGACCGTCGTCCGCGACCAGCTCGACCCGCAGCCCCTGCGCCAGGCGATCGAGGCGATCGCCCGCGCCCGGCGGCTCGACATCTACGGTGTCGGCGGCGGTTCGCACGCGGTCGGCCATGACGCCTATCTGCGCTTCTTCCGGCTCGACCTGCCGACCGACTTCCACGCCGACACCCAGCTGCAGCGGATGTCGGCCGCGACGCTCGGCCCTGGCGACTGCGTGCTGGCGATCTGCGCCTCGGGCCGCTTCCGCGACCTGGTGGAGAGCGCCGAGATCGCCCGGCAATACGGCGCCACCGTGATCGCCCTCACCCGGCCGGACACGCCTTTGGCCCGGGCCGCGGAGATCGTGCTGGCGGTCGCCCCGCCGGAGGACGCCGACATCTTCAAGCCGACCGCCTCGCGCCTGGCCCATATGGCGGTGATCGACGTGATCGCCACCGGCGTGGCCATGCGGCGCGGCCCGGCCGCCCTCGAAAGCCTGCGCCGGGTCAAATACACTCTCAGCCAGATCCCCACCCTCGACGAGCCGGCCGCCCCAGCGCCGCCCCGCCCCGCCCGACGGAAGAAGATCCATGCCTGACCGCGCCCCATACGACCTGCTGCTCCGCAACGGCACCGTGATCGACGGCTCCGGCGCCCCGCGCCGCGAGGCCGATGTCGCCATCCTGGGCGACCGTATCGCCGCCGTGGCCCCGCCTGGCGGCATCGCGGCCGACCGGGCGCGGCAGACGATCGACGTCGCCGGCCGGGTGGTCGCGCCCGGCTTCATCGACGTGCACACCCATGACGACCGCGCGGTGATCGACGACCCGGCGATGCTGCCGAAGATCAGCCAGGGCGTGACCACGGTGGTGGTCGGCAATTGCGGCATCAGCCTGTCGCCCCTGACGCTGGACCGCGCCCCGCCGCCGCCGCTGAACCTGCTGGGCGACCAGTCGGCCTACGAGTTCACGAGCTTCGCCGAATACCGCGCCCGGCTGGACGACGTCGTGCCGGGCGTCAACGTGGCGGCGCTGATCGGCCATTCCTCGCTGCGCGTCGGCACCATGCCGGAGGTGAACCGCAAGGCGAATGCCGGGGAGATCGACGCCATGCGGCGCCTGCTGGCCGACAGCCTGGACCAGGGCGCGATCGGCTTCTCCACCGGCCTCTACTACAAGCCCAACGCCCCGGCCGACGCCGACGAGGTGGTGGCGCTGGCGGAGCTCTTAGCCGATCGCGGCGGCGTCTACGCCACCCATATGCGCGACGAGCACGACAAGGTGCTGGATTCGCTGGAGGAGAGCTTCTCGACCGCCCGCCGCGCCCGGGTGCCTGTGGTGATCTCGCACCACAAATGCGCCGGGCCGCACAATTGGGGCCGCAGCCGCGAGACCCTGCCGGTGATCGAGGCCGCCAGCAAGACCCAGCCGGTCGGGCTCGACGCCTATCCCTACACCGCCGGCTCGACCGTGCTGGACCCGGACCACGTCACCGGCGACATCCGGATCATGGTCGCCTGGTCCAAGGCGCGGCCGGAGATGGCGGGCCGCGACCTGGCCGAGATCGCCGCCGAATGGGGCTGCACCGAGAAGGAGGCCGCGGTGCGGCTGCACCCGGCCGGCGCCATCTATTTCCAGATGGATGAGGCCGATGTCCGCCGCATCCTGTCCTTCCCGCTGACCATGATCGGCTCGGACGGGCTGCCGCATGACAGTCATCCGCATCCGCGCCTCTGGGGCACCTTCCCCCGCGTGCTGGGCCATTACAGCCGCGACCTCGGCCTGTTCCCGCTGGAGATTGCGGTGCACAAGATGACCGGCCTGTCGGCGATGCGCTTCAACCTGCCCGACCGCGGCCTGGTGCGCGAGGGCTGCGCCGCCGACCTCGTGGTGTTCGACCCGCACCACATCGCCGACGCCGCCACCTATGAATCGCCGAAGACCCCGTCGCGCGGCATCGACTTCGTCCTGGTCAACGGCCGGATGTCCTGGCGCCACGGCGAGACGGAGGTGGATCGGGCGGGGCGGCTGCTGGCGCGGGCGGGGTAGCCCCTCCGGCCCAAGGCGGCATTGCGCGGGGGCGGCCGATGGAAGACCATCGAAAGCCCTTCAGGCAGGTCGGACCGTGGAGATACGGATGAGCTTCCAGGACAGGCTGGCCAGGAGCCGCGCACTGCTGGAGACGAAGGGGATCAGGCGCGGAGCGCCCCTGTTCCATCGCCTGCTCTGGCGTCTCGGCGTCGCCGTGCCGCCGCCGCTGTTCGCCCCTCCTTTGGTCAATGCAGCCATCATGGGTCTCTTCTTCGCCGTCGGCTATGGAGTCCTCATGTGGCTCTTGGACGGGGCACCCGGCGGATCGGCGCTCCCTGGCCGGATCATCGGATCTCTGCTCGCAGGAGCCGCATTCGGCGCCATGATGGCTTGGTTGCTGCGCCGCACTGCGCGCAAGCATGAATTGCCGTCCTGGGAAGACGTCTAGCCGGTGCCGGCGCCGCCGCCTTCGAGGCGCCGAAGCCCCGTCGCGCGGCATCGACTTCGTGCTGGTCAATGGCCGGATGTCGTGGCGCCACGGCGAGACCGAGGCGGATCGGGCGGGCCGGCTGCCGGCGCGGGCGTAGCACTTGGGTCGGACTCCGGGAGGGTTCTTGCCGGAGTACGATTTACACGTATAATTTGGACACCATCATTCGACAGGATGTCCGTCCATGCCCAGAGTCGGGGCTCTCGAATTCCAGCGCAAGTTCGGCGAGTTTCAGCATCAGGCGCAGCGTGAGCCGGTCGAGATCACCCGGCACGGCCGGCGTGAGTTCGTGCTGATGTCGGCCGAGCACTATGACTGGCTGAAGGCGGCTGCCCAGCGGACGCACCGCACGGCCGATACGGCCGATGTCGCTCTCGCCGCCGTGGAGCGGGCCGAGATGGACCCGGAACACGACGCGCTCGATGAACTGCTGAAATAAGAATCGAGAACGACCTGTGTCGTTTCCCGAACCGAGGCCCGGTCTCGTCGTTCGTTACGACTATTTGTGGCCGCATGAGGCCGAACGTGGACAGGATCAGGGCAAGGATCGCCCGACCTGTCTCGTGGCGGCGAGCGACAGCGCCACGCGTCCTCGCTATGTCGTTCTGCTGCCGATTACGCACATGCCGCCCTCGGGCGATACGATCGGGATCGAGATACCCGCGAAGGTCAGGCAGGCGATCGGTCTCGACGACGCACCGAGCTGGGTGATCGTCTCGGAGCACAACATCGACGAATGGCCGAATGGCGGCCTTTCGCCGGTGCCGGGCAAGGCCGGCGTCTTCGCCTACGGCTTCGTCCCGCCGGGCCTGTTCGCGCGAGTCAAAGCCGCGTTCCTGGAGTTGGCACGACGGAAGAGGAGCGGCGCCGTTCGGCGCTGACGCTCGACCGCGCCCCGCCGCCTCTTAATCAGGTGAGCGACCGGTCGTCCAACTCATCTTCGGGAACGTCGTCCATCCCCGATATCGCCGCCAGTGTCGACAGACCGGCGGGGGTCGCGGATGCTGGCGGCCGATTTTCAGACCGGCCCTCGCGGCCGCGCATTTCCGGGGGAGATTTCGATGCTGGTCCTGGCGTTCCTGATCGGGGCCGTCGCCGGGCTGCGGACGATGACTGCGCCGGCCGCGGTCAGCTGGGCCGCCAATCTCGGCTGGCTGCCGCTCGACGGCACCGGGCTGGCCTTTCTCGGCGCCGCGGTCACGCCCTGGCTGCTCACCCTGGCGGCGGTCGCCGAGCTGGTTGCCGACCAGCTGCCGCGGACGCCGAGCCGGAAGGTGCCGGTGCAGTTCGGCAGCCGGATCGTCAGCGGCGCGGTCTGCGGCGCCGCCTTCGGCATCATCGGCGGCTCGATGATCGGCGGGATCGCCGCGGGCGTCGCCGGCGCGGTGGCCGGCACGCTGGTCGGCTACGAGCTGCGGTCACGGCTGGGCCGGGCCGTGGGCAGGGACCTGCCGATCGCCCTGCTGGAGGACGCGGTCGCGATCGGCGGCGCGGCCTGGATCGTCGCGTCGGTGTGAGGGGCGACGCTCGCCATAGGGGAAGGAGGCGGCATCGTGCGCGGATTTCGATCGGTCATTGCGTCGGCATTCGTGGTGCCGCTTTCGATTCTCGCAGGATGCAGCGGCCCGCCAGGACGATCGGGGGGCTCTACCGATGTTGCCATGGCTGCACAGCCCGGTTCTGGGCCGGACCAGGTGGCGACGACAGGAGAATATCGGAACTACAGCAGGGGGCTGGCCCTGGGCGGACGGCTCTGGCTGCGCGGCCTGGATGGCAGCTTGGCGTCCCTGACGCTGCCAGGCGGGGTCCGCACGACCCATTTCGCGGGCGGTGTGATCGACCTCTCCGTGGCTGAGGGAAAACCGGTGGTCTTGCGATCGCTCTCACTCAACCCGTTCGATATGGAGGAGACATTCCGCCCGGCCGACGGCACCTTCGTCCTGTCGTCCTGGACCGGGGACGTGTTCAAGGATTCCGCGCCCTTCAAGCTGCCGCTGATGCCGCGAGCGCTGATCATCGTCGATGGGAGTCCGACGGTGCTGTCGCCCCACCGGATGGATGTCCAGGGCGCCGACGGACGCTGGACGTCAAAGCCGCTGCAGGGCGAGTTCCGAGATCATCCAGTTGCCGAGCCCCCGATCGTGTTGGCGGTAAACGGCCTGCTGTATATCGGCCACGACCTCGGCGAATGGGGCGGCGGCCTGCAGCGCCTGGATCCGGCGACGGGTATCATTGGCGAGATCGGGCGGCGGGATAGCGACGGACGGTGCACCGGCCACTTGTGCGGTGTTCCCATCACCGGGCTGATCCAAGCCCCCGGTGCGCCGGGTTGTATCCTGGCCTCCACCGGGCTGGCTCACATGACCAGCCAGGAGGGCGCCGTCCTGAAGCTGTGTGGAGACCAGGTCTCGGTGGTCTGGGAGAAGGCATGGATGCAGCAATTTCCCGGAGGGGTGTTCCGAGAAAGCGAGCCCTTCTACGGGCTCTTTGAAGGAGCTTCCGGAGAATTCTGGATCCTCGGATTTCGTGTGCTGTACCGGTTCGACGGCACCCGCGCCGTCAAGGCTCCGCTGCCGAAGCCGGTCAAGCTGGGCGACGTCTGGATCAGCCGCGCCATTCCCGGCCATCTGATGGTCTATTACGACGACTTACGCGCGGCGCAATCGCCGGCCGATGCAATGCCTTATCTCGTCACGCGGGAATGACCGGGAGGTTGTGCCCCGAGGATCACACCTCAGTCATCACCACGAGGCGGTGCGCGACCGAGCGGGGCGGCTGCTGATAGGGGTGGCGGCAGCAGCCAGTCAGGAGAGTCGCAGCAGCGTTCGCCTCCCGATCGGACAGGAGGCTAATATGCGCTTTCCGGAACCCAGGAACCTGCCCTTCCAGTCTCGGGCTCCCGCCGCGACGACATCGGAATGAATGATTGGAGGCGACCGTGCGCGTCGTCCTTGTCGGCAGCACCGGCTTCATCGGGCAGGCCGTCCGGATTGCGCTCGAACGGCGTGGAACCGAAGTCGTCCCGGCCGGCCGCACGCAGGGGGTCGACCTGGAGCGGCCTGAGACCGTCATCGGGCTGCGCCACCGCCTGGACGGCGCCGTTGGCCTGGTCATCGCCGCCGGGACGCTCGACGACGATCCTCCGGCCTCGAACCGGCTCACCGCCGGCGTCGTCACGCTGTTGGATCAGGCTGCCCTCGCTGGGATCCGCAACCTGGTTCTCGTGTCCAGCGCCGGTGCCGATCCCGCGGCGCCGGTCGCCTCGCTGCGCGGCAAGGCCGCGCAAGAGGCGGCCCTCCTCGGGCATCGTGCCGACGACGGAGCTCGCAACTGGACGATCGTCCGGCCGTCGCTGGTCTGCGGTCACGGAGGAGCGAGCGCGAGGTTGCTCGCCGGCCTGGCATCGCTGCCGATCAGGCCCCGGATCCCGTCCGGCCCCCTGCGCCCGATCCGTGTCGACGATCTCGCCGAGGCGATCGCGCGTCTGCTGCTGGGCGACCGATCGGACCCGGCCGTTCTCGACGCCTGCGGTCCGGACCGCGTCGACCTCGAAGGCTACATCCGATCGATCGAGGGAGGCGCCCGCCCGGCGGTGACGGTGCCGGTTCCGCCCGGTCTCATGCGGCGGCTCTTCCGGCTCGGCGGCAAGCTCGGGGTCGGCATGGCCGGCGACGGCATGGTCACGATGCTCCAGCGCGGCGCCGACGGCGATCCCGAACCGCTCCGCGCGAGAACAGGGGTCCGGCCGCGGCCTCTCTCCGACGCCACGGCCGGCCTGATGCCGAGCGTCCCGCTTCTCCGCGGCATCCTCGCCCTCAGCCTGGCCGCTTTCTGGATCTGGTCCGGCCTGTCCTCGGTCCTCCTGTGGCCGATCGCCCAAAGCGCCGAGCTCGCGCGCCAGGCCGGCGTTCCCGAAACCCTGGCCGTCGCCTCGGTGTATGCAGGCGGGATCCTGGACATGGTGATCGGCGTCGCCTTGCTGGCACGACGATCTCAGCCGGCGGCGGCGCTCGCGGCCGCGGTCGTCACGCTTGCCTACATGGCGATCATGACGGTGGGCATCCCCCATCTCTGGTTTGATCCGCTCGGGCCCGTCGCCAAGGGCCTGCCTCTCGCTGCCGCCGCCTTCGGGCTCGCCATGCTCGCCAAGGCCGACGCCGCGGCGCCCCGAAAGGGCAAAGGCTAGCTCCATGGACCTCTACACGATCCTCAACTACGTGCACGTGATCAGCTCGACCCTGATCTTCGGCACCGGTCTCGGCACGGCCTTCCAGATGTGGACGGCCCACCGGCGGGGCGACGTCCGCGCGATCGCCGTCGTCGCCCGCAACGTCGTGCGAGCCGATTGGTACTTCACCACGCCCGCGGTGATCATCCAGCCGCTGTCGGGCGCTGCGATGATGCATCTGGCCGGTTTCCGGATCACCGACGGTTGGATTGCGGTCTCGCTCGGGCTCTACGCGCTGGCCGGGGCCTGCTGGCTCCCTGTCGTCTGGCTGCAGATCCGGGCCGCCGATCTCGCCGAAAAAGCCGCCGCGACGGCTCAGCCGCTGCCGAAGTCCTATTACACCATTCTCCGGCTATGGTTTCTGCTCGGTTGGCCGGCCTTCATCGCGGTCCTCGTGATCTTCTGGATGATGCTCTCGAAGCCGGTTCTGTGGTGAACCCGGCCGCACACGCAATGCTGGACCAGCAAGCTGTTGGGCATCGATTTCGAGCTGGTCGACGGCGCCTCTCCTGGCGCCAGGGCGAGACCGAGGTCGACCGGGCGCGGCGGCTGCTGGCGAGGGCGGGCCAATAGGCTTTCGCTACACCGGCTCCACCCCGGCCAGCAGGATGCGCAGGACGAAGATCACCCACATCGCCAGCAGCAGCAGGATGGCGGCCGCGAAGGCGCCGGAGCGGAGTCGCGGGCGGCCGGATCCGGCCTCGGCCGCCGCATGGATGATGAGGACGACGACCAGGGCCCAGGACATCACCACGAACAGCAGATCCGCTTTCCGCGTCATCATCGCCAGGATGACGAGGACGAAGAACAGCAGCGACAACTGCAGCTGGCTTTGAAGGCAGTCCGAGATCTCGGTGCTGCGCGCCGGCTGGCCGGAGGCGGCTCCCTGCAAGGCGCGATGGCGCGATCGCAGCGTCCAGATCATGAGCACGAAGATCAGCGCGACCTGGACGAAGAGGGGCAGCAGGATGGCTTGCGTGGACATGGCCCGACCTCCCTGGCGCGGGCCGGACGGCTTCGGCTGGACCGGCGTCATCACGGCGAAGCCGAGGGCAACCGGCCCGAGGAAGCCCGGAAGGCCCAGTTCAGGTCCTTCTCCAGATACTACCGCACCTGCCGCCACGGATCCGCATCAGCACCGCAGCCAGGAAAAGCGAGCCGCCGCCCGCCTCACCCACCCGTCCGGAACAGCACCGGCCAGTCGTCCTGCTGCACGCCGCGGCATTCGTCCATCCGCGTCAGCCGGGACAGGCGGAGAGCCTCGCCGTCCCAGATCCAGTCCGAGACCTCGCCGCAATCGCCCACGCCCCTGCTCAGGAAGAAGCCGTTGAGCGTCATGCCGTCATCCGACAGCGACGGGTTGGTCAGCAGGGCGGCGTCGGAGCCGTCCTGGTCTCCGGCAATGGCGAAGGACACCGGCTTCGGCGCGCCGGAGCCGATGATCCAGAACCGGTAGTCCTGGTTGTAGGCGCCGGCATCGTCGCACAGGCCCCAGAGCGTCGCCGCGTCCGAGAGCTTGATCACGACGTCCTCGGCATCCTTGCAGGTCTCGTCCCGCGACCGCTTCAGCCCCTGCGGCAGCGGCGGCAGCGGGTCGGACAGCGCGGTCATCTTCCTGGCGTCGAGCTTTGGCGCGTCCGGCACCGGCGGGATCGATGACGCGGGCGCATCCCCCTTCCGCACCAACGCCGTGACCGTGCCGACGCGCTTCTGCTGGTCGTCCATGAACAGCAGCGCTGCCGTCGCGCCCGCGAGAGAGACCGTGACGCTCTTCACCGTCTTCGATCCCGCCCGCAGGCCGACCGTCAGGGTCTTGGCCGAGCGCAGCGCCGCCAGGAGCTGCGCCGCCGCCGCATCCGGAAGCGCGGCGGTGGCATAGTCGCCAGCCCAGGTCACCGGCAGTGATGTGCTCCCCCGGCCGTCCGGGGCCAGCCCCAGCTCCGCCCCCGGCATCGGCTTGTCGGCCAGGAGGGTGACGGCAACGCGGGGGCCGTCTTCCGCAGCGCCGGTCCGGGACACCGACAGATAGGCGACATCGCCACCGTCCTCGGCCGTCAGCCCCAGCGCGGTGCAGCCCCGCAGGTTGTCGCAGCCGATCACCCAGTCCTTGAACTCCTTGAGCGGCCCGGCGGCGGCGGACGGGGCCGCGGCCGCCTTGGCCTGCGTCGGCGTGGATGCGGGTGCTGGCGCGGCCGCCCCTTCCGGTCCCGGCTGGATCGTGGCCACCTGGACCCGGACCGATTTGCACGCGGTGTCCAGGCAGGTCCCGGTGATCCAGACCTCGCCGTCGCCGAGGCTGACGCCCTGATAGTTGACGCCCAGATCGTCATAGGTCTCGTTCAGCACCGCCGCCGTGATGGCCGGGGTCATGAACTGGTCGTAGCGGGCCGCGAAGTCCTTCGGCGTCCGGATCGCGACCTTGCGGCCGCCGATGGTGACGTCGATCGGGTAGGAGACCAGCGCCGCCACATCGGCGGCGGCATGCGCCCGCACCGCCTTCTGCAGGGCCTCGAACACCTGCCGGTACGGCGCAGGGTCGCCCAGCAGCTCCGTGATCGCCTGGTCCGTCGTCTTCTCCTGCCCGGCCGCAGGATGACAGACGGCCGCAAGCAACGAGAAGACGATCGCCGATAACGGCATGATGCGCGGCGTCATTCCGGAAATCCTCCCCCAAGGGACCCCGGACTAGGAAAACATGTCTTCGGCCGGAGGGCCAGACAGTTCTTTCGTCAGAACTGCGTCATCACCGCGAAGCCGAGGGCGACGAGGGCCAGGAATCCCCAGAAGGCCCAGTTCAGATACTTCTCGAGATAGTGCCGCACCTGGTCGCCATAGATCCGCATCAGCACCGCGATCAGGAAGAAGCGCAAGCCGCGCGAGGCCAGCGAGGACAGGATGAAGGGGATCAGCGGGAACTGGGCCACGCCGCTGGTGATCGTCACCAGCTTGTAGGGAATCGGCGTCACCCCCTTGGCCAGGATGATCCAGCTGCCCCATTCGGCGTATTTCTGCTGGAACTCGTGGAACCCGGCCTGCAGGCCGTAGACATTGATCAGCCAGGAGCCGACGGTCTCGAACAGGAAATAGCCGATGGCGTAGCCGACCAGGCCGCCCAGCACCGAGGCCACGGTGCACAGCCCCGCCAGCCACCAGGCCCGCCGCGGATTGGCGAGCATCATCGGGATCAGCACCACGTCGGGCGGGATCGGAAAGAAGGAGCTCTCGGCGAAGGAGACGCCGGCCAGCGTCCATTGCGCCCGCGGCCCGTGCGCCGCCCGGATCAGCCGGTCGTATTGCCGCCGCAGGAATCCCGGCGGCTCGACCCCGGCCTGAACGCCCCCGTCCTGCACCACGCGCTGATCCTCTGCCCGGTCGCTCCTGCGATGGTCATAGACGGCAGGAGGCCCGGTGTCACGGCCGGGATTGGGCGTAGCCTCCTGAAGCTGCCCTCCCCAAAACTGGCATGCCGGGCTTGACCCACGGGTGTCCGGTTAGGAGTTTTCGGGTGCGAAAGAGGAGTAGGCTCAATTTCTATTGTCATCGCCGGGCTTGACCCGGCGATCCAGGGGCCACCCAGAGCGGCATCGACATTCCAATTTCACCCAATGACGGAGTTTCGATCCACGCCCCGCGTAGGGGGCGACGTGCCGGCCGATCACTTCATCGTTCAACACCGCTTGTTTCGATCCACGCCCCCGCGTAGGGGGCGACATGGTCATCGAAGACGTCGGCCAGTGAGGCGCAGTTTCGATCCGCTCCCCTGCGAGAGGGGCGACGGTCTGGGAGTATATGCGGCAGCAGGGTCTGACGTTTCGATCCGCGCCCCAGAGGGGCGACCGACATTCCCGGTGACGTCGATCGCGCCGAGCTGGTTTCGACCCGCGCCCCTGCGAGAGGGGCGACGACGAACGATCGGATGCGCCCGCAGCTTCTCGTTGTTTCGATCCACGCCCCATGAGAGGGGCGACAACGGCTGCAGCTGCCACGGGCGCGTATACAACTGGTTTCGATCCACGCCCCCATGCGCGATCGAGTCGATGCCTGCGGCGGCGCGCCAGACCTCAGGGAAATCGATGTCGACCCCGGCCTCGATCAGCGATGTCGCCACCAGCCGCACCGGCAGCCTCTGGCGCAGCCTGTCGCGCAGGCCGGCCAGCACCTGCCGGCGATGAAGCGGGCACATCAGGGTCGACAGATGCACCGCGCCCGGAAGGTCGCGGATGGCCGCGAACAGCCGCTGCGCATGGGCGCGCCGGTTGACGATGCACAGCATCTGCGGCTGCTCGGCGAAGCGCCGTGCGATCGCCGCATCGTCGACCGGTCCCGGCAGCCGCTCGACCGCGACGCGCTTCAGCCTGCGGTAGAGATCCTGCGGATCGGGCGCCAACTCGCGCTCATCGTCGATGGCGAAGCCGCCGTTCTCGAACCCGTCGACCGCCCGCAGCGCCGGCTGGGTCGCGGTGCAGAGCACGACGCTGGCGCCGTAGTGCCGCGCCAGCTCGTCGATCGCCGCCATGCAGGGCCGCAGCAGATGCACCGGCATGGTCTGCGCCTCGTCCAGCACGACGACGCTGCCGGCGATGTTGTGCAGCTTGCGGCAGCGCGACGGGCGGTCGGCGAACAGGCTCTCGAAGAACTGCACCGCGGTGGTGACGACGACCGGGACGTCCCAGTTCTCCGCCGCCCGCTGCAGCTTGGCCAGCGCGTCCGGCGCCTCGTCGTCGGGGCGGGTCCGGCGCGCCCGCTCCCAATCGAAGCTGGCATGGTGCTCCAGGATGTCGTCTTCACTGCCCAGCGCCTGCCGGAACACCTGCGCCGTCTGCTCGATGATCGAGGTGTAGGGAATGACGTAGATGACGCGGCGGAGGCCGTGGCGGACCGCATGCTCCAGCGCGAAGGAGAGCGAGGCCAGGGTCTTGCCGCCCCCGGTCGGGACGGTGAGGGTGACAGGCCGGGCGTAAGCTCGGCCTTGCTGACCGCATGGTCGAGGATCGCGGCGCGCAGGGCGTTGAGCGGCGTCGGCCCGGCCGCGGCGCGCTTCTCCGCCATATGGGCGCGCAGCCGGTCGCGCATCGCGGCGAGGCTCGTATGGCCGCTGCGCTCGGCCGGCACGCCCTCCGCCGCCGCATAGAATCGCTCGGTCGCCAGGAAGTCGGCGTCGACCAGGCAGGAGAACAGCATCCGGACGAGGAGGCTTGCGGCGAAGCCCTTCGGTCCCGCCTGCCAGTTGAAGGCCCGTGTGGGTTCAGCTCCGGCTGTGGCGGCAGCGGTCCGGCCTGCGCCTGCCATCCGGCGGGGACCAGGTCTGCCGCCCCCTCCAACCGGCGCGCCAGATCGACGCCGTCGGCCAGGCCGGCGTGATGCGCCGCGATGATGGCGGCGAGCATCGTGCCGAGCGGGAGTCTGTAGGCATCGAGCGCGATCCGCGCCCCGGCCGAGGAATGATCGCCGCCCGACTCCCTTTGCCCGGCGATATAGGCCTGGAACGCGGCGGAGAGCTTGCCGATGTCGTGCAGGCGGCCGGCGAGGCGGGCCACCTCCGCCCAGCCGAACACTGCGGCGAACTCCGCCGCCAGGGCCGCGACCGCCTCCTGGTGATCCGACAGGCTTTCCCAGCGGTCCATCGGCCGGCCGGGAAGAGAATGCGCGTAGATGATGCCGTCCGCCATCGCCGAAATCCCCCTCGACGGCTGGCGCCCCCGTCAGCCCTTCAGCGCCCGCCAGGCCTGGGCGAAGGAGGCGGCGGTGGCGGCCACCTCGGCCGCGGTCATGCCGGGCTTGTAGAGGGCGGAGCCGAGGCCGAAGCCGGTGGCGCCGGCGTCGCGATAGGGCGCCATCCGGTCCGGGGTGATGCCGCCGACCGCGATCAGCGGCACCGCGGCGGGGACCACCGCCCGCCAGGCCTTGACCACGGCGGGCGGGATCGCCTCGGCCGGGAAGATCTTCACCGCATCGGCGCCGGCCTTCAGCGCGGCGAAGGCCTCGGTCGGGGTGGCGGCGCCAGGGGCGCAGACCAGGTTCAGGCGCCGGGCCTCGGCGATCACCTCGACATCGGCGTGCGGCATCACGATGAGCTTGCCGCCGGAGGCCTGCACCCGGGCCACGTCCTCGCGCCTCAGCACCGTGCCGGCGCCGATCAGCGCCTCTTGCCCGAAACGGTCGGCCAGGCGGCGGATGCTGTCGAAGGGAAGCGGCGAGTTCAGCGGCACCTCTATGCAGCGGAACCCGGCCTCGACCAGGGCGGCGCCGATGGCCTCCACCTCCTCCGGCTTGACGCCGCGGAGGATGGCGACCAGCGGCAGGTCGGCGAGGGCGTCGTGCAGGGATAGGCTCATCTCACACCAGCTCCGCATGCTTGGCCAGGCGCCACAGCGCCTTGACCGTGGTGTCGGCCGAGGCGATGCGGCTCTGCAGCCCCGCGGCCTCGATCGCCTCGGCGTAGCGGGCCGACAGCTCGGCGCCGCCGACGATGGTCACCTCCTCCGGCGCGGCGCCGGTCGCGGCGGCCACGGTGGCGCGGGCGTCGGCCACCTCCGCCCCGATCAGGAGGCCGGAGAGATAGGATCCGGTCGCCTTCGGCTCCAGCTCGCCGAACAGGCCGAGGGTGCGGGCGCTGAACAGCCGGCGCAGCAGGCCGCCGCCGGCCGAGGCGCCGACCGCGAAGCCGCGGCGGAAGGCCGGCTGGTCGTAGGCGCGGCCGTCCATCAGCCGGCCGAGGATGCTGTGCTCGGCCAGCACGGCGAAGGCCTCGCCGGTCATCGAGGTGGCGAACCAGGCGATGCGGCCGTCCTCGGCCAGGGCCCATTTGCTGTGCGTGCCGGGCAGGACGTAGAGGCGGCGGCCGCTGGCCGGGGCGTCGCCGAGGATCTGCACCTCCTCGCCGCGCATCACGTCGGGGATGCCGTCGGCGTCGACGCGGCTGACGCCGGGGACGATTCGCAGGGTCACGCCCAGCGAGGTCGGCACCGCCGTCAGCCCGGCGACCAGCGCCGCCTCGTCGGCCGGGCATGAGGCGTAGGGTGCCTCGGCCCAGCCCTGGCGGCTGCCGATCATGCCGGAGGCGATGGCGGCGGTGGGGCTCCACTTCTCCGCGATCTGCCGGAACACGGCGTCGAAGTCGCCACCGGGGACCTTGAGGATGCCGAGCGGGGCCGCGGCCTCGTCCCGCACGGCGCCATCGGCGTCGAGCAGCCAGGCGCGGAGCGAGGAGGTTCCCCAGTCGAGGGCGACGAGCATGATCCATTCCGGGAGATGTTGGTCGGAGCGGCGAGATTCGAACTCGCGACCCCTTGCACCCCATGCAAGTGCGCTACCAGGCTGCGCTACGCTCCGACCGGGGGCCACCGCCGGACTGGTGCCGGGCGGCGGGCGGGCGGGACTATAGCCACCGCCCCGCCCCTATGCAACGACGATGCGGGATCAGCCCGCGCTGGCCTCGGCGATGGCCCAGAAATCATCCGCCTTCAGGCTGGCGCCGCCGACCAGGGCGCCGTCGACATTGGGCACCGCCAGCAGCTCGGCGGCGTTGGCGGGCTTGACCGAGCCGCCATACAGGATGCGGATCCCGGCCGCCTCGGCCGGGACATGGGCGCCCAGCGCCGCCCTGATATGGGCATGCACCTCGGCGACGTCATCAGTGGTCGGGGTGCGGCCGGTGCCGATCGCCCAGACCGGCTCATAGGCGATCACCGTGTTCTCCGCCGTCGCCCCGCGCGGCAGAGACCCGGCGATCTGCCGGCTGCAGACCTGCAGCGCCCGGCCGTCGTTGCGCTCGGCCTCGGTCTCGCCGACGCAGATGATCGCGACCAGCCCCTCGGCCTGTGCCGCCGCCGCCTTTTCCGCCACCACCAGGTCGATCTCGCCATGGTCCTGGCGCCGCTCGGAATGGCCGACGATGACGTGGCTGCAGCCGAGATCGGCCAGCATCCGGGCCGCGATGTCGCCGGTGTGGGCGCCGTCCCGCGCGCTGTGGCAGTCCTGGCCGCCGACCAGGAGGCCGCTGCCCTGCACCGCATCGGCGATCGGCGCGATCAGGGTCGCCGGCGGACAGATCAGGAGGTCGAAGGCCGGGTCGACCGTGCGGGCCAGCCGCAGGGCGAGGTCGCGGGCCAGCGCCGTGCCCTCGTTGCGCAGCAGGTTCATCTTCCAGTTGCCCGCGATCAGCTTCCGCGCCATCGGCCTCTCTCCGGCTGGTTCTCAGAATGTCGCCTTGGTGTACCAACCCAGGCGCAGCGACGCCATATGGACTCCAGTGCGAGACAGGCAGGCTTCAGCATTGCTGCCCGGGAAGGCCGCACCTATGATGCGCGGCCCAACCGCCCGGGAGACCGGCGCGGCCTCGTCCTTTGTTTACGGTCGTCATGCTGCAGATCCTCCGCCACAAGGCCGGCTCCGTCATCATCAAGGTGCTGTTCGTCCTCCTGATCCTGAGCTTCGCGATCTGGGGAATCGGCGACGTCTTCCGCAACCGGGGCCAGTCCGACACCGTGGCCACGGTGGCCGACCAGACGATCAGCCTGCAGCAACTCGACAGCCAGTTCCGCTCTCTGGCTCAGAGCCAGCAGCTGCCGCTGTCCGTCGCCCAGCAGCTGGGCCTGCCTCGGCGGGTGCTGGACAGCATGATCTCCGGCATGCTGTACGACCGCCTCGCCGCCGATCTCGGCTACGACCTGTCGAACGAGGCCGTGGCCGACGCGGTGCGCAACGATCCGCGGTTCCGCGACCCGGCCACCAACCAGTTCAGCCGCGACCGCTTCCTGCAGCTGCTGCAGGCCGGGGGCACCAACGAGGCCGCCTTCATCGCCTATATGCGCGGCCAGTTGCAGCAGCAGCAGGTGATGCGGGCGCTGTTCAGCGGCGCCGAGCCGCCGCAGGCGCTGGTCGACCCCATCTACAAATACCGCCGTGAGACCCGGGTGGCCGACACGATCACGCTGCGCAACGCCGACCAGACCGGCGTGCCGCAGCCGACCCAGGCCGATCTCGAGGCCTATCACAAGGAGCATGGCGACAAGTTTCAGTCGCCGGAGTACCGGACGCTGAGCGTCGTGCTGCTGAACACCGACCAGTTCGCCAAGGACGTCACGGTGTCCGAGGACGAGGCGCGCACTGCTTACGACAAGAACCAGGCCAATTATCAGAAGCCGGAGATGCGCCGCTTCGACCAGGTGATCGCGCCGACCAAGGAGCTGGCGGAGCAGATCGCCACGGCAGTGCGCGGCGGCAAGCCGGTGCAGCAGGCGGTGGACGAGTCCGGCAACGCCGCGGTCAAGCTGATCCCGGTCGACTTCACCGCCAAATCGGCGATGCCGATTCCGGCCCTGGCCGATCCGGGCTTCACCCTGTCCGAGGGCCAGGCGACCGACCCGGTGCAGTCGCCCTTCGGCTGGCATGTGCTGGTGCTGACCGGCGTCCAGCCCGCCCGCACCGTGCCCTTCGAGGAGGCGCGGGCCGAGATCGAGGCCCAGCTGAAGCAGAGCAAGGCGGCCGACGCTCTGTACGACACCGCCAACAAATTCGAGGACGCGCTGGCCGACAACGTCGCGATCGACAAGGCGGCGCAGGAGTTCGGCTTCACTGTGACCGCGGTCCCGGCAGTCGCGCAGGACGGCACGACCCAGAGCGGGCAGCCGCTGCCGCCGCTACCCGGTCAGGCGCAGATCCTGCAGGCCGCCTTTCAGCTGCAGCAGGGCGACGTCAGCCCAATGGGCACGATCGACGACAAGACCTCCTTCATCGTCCGGGTCGACGGCGTCGTGCCGCCGGCGACCGAGCCGTTGGCCAAGGTGCGGGACGAGGTCACCGCCGCCTGGACCGAGCAGAAGCAGGCCGAGGCGGCCGCGGCCCTGGCCGCCGATATCGCCAAGCGCCTCGCCGCCGGCGAGGCTGCGGCGGATGTCGCCAAGGCGGTCGGCGGGCAATATGCCGAGAGCCCGGCGCTGCTGCGCGACGGCAGCAATGCCGGCGCCCTGCCGGCGGCGCTGGTGCGCGACCTGTTCGCCGCCCAGGTCGGCGGCACGGCGACGGCGGAGACCCCGGGCGGCCGGGTGGTCGCCCGGCTGACCAAGGTCGAGCCGGCCAAGCCGGACCCGGCGGCCGAGGCGGCGGTGAAGCAGGATCTGCGGCGCGGCCTCGCGGTCGATGTCGGCGGCGGCCTGGACCAGGCGCTGCGCGACCGGTATGGAGTGACCATTGACCAAGCGGTCCTCGCCCGGCTGAACTATCAGGAATGATGTCGATGATCCCCCTCGCGGCGTCGCTGCGCCCCCTCGCCGGATCCCATCCGGCGGCCCCGTTCTCTCCGCGCGGAGAGGCGAAGGGCTGGCGCTGGGTGGCCGCAGCGAGGGGCTTGGCGTGGCGAAGCCGGGCGGGTGCGTGGGAGCGATGGCGTGGCGGCGACCGTTCCGCCCTCGCCCATCCCTGCCCCATCGCCACAGGTCACCGCCATGCCGGATTCCACGGCTTTTGACGCCTTCGCCGACACCTACCGCGCCGGCAAGCCCCAAGTCGTCTGGACCCGCCTCGTCTCCGATCTCGACACCCCGGTCTCGGCCATGCTCAAGCTGGCCGGGGACGAGCCCTACACCTTCCTGCTCGAATCGGTCGAAGGCGGCGCCGTCCGCGGCCGCTACAGCGCCATCGGGCTGCGCCCCGACCTGATCTGGCGCTGCCGCGGCGACGCGGTCGAGATCAACCGCAAGGCTCTGGCCGACCTCGATACGTTCGAGCCGGTCGCGCAGAAGCCGCTCGACAGCCTGCGCGGTCTGATCGCGGAATCGCGCATCGACCTGCCACGCGGCTTCCCGCCGCTGGCTGCCGGGCTGTTCGGCTATCTCGGCTACGACATGGTCCGGCAGATGGAGACGCTGCCGGACGCCAATCCGGACACGCTGGGCGTGCCGGATTCGATCATGATCCGGCCGACCATCGTCTGCGTCTTCGATACCATCGCCGATGTCGTCACCATCGTCACCCCGGTTTTCCCGGACCCGGCGGTGACGGCGGAACAGGCGCATGAGGCGGCCTGCGAGCGGCTGTCGAACGTGGTCGCCGCGCTCGAATCCAGCCTGCCGCATCGCGAGGCGGCGGCCGAGGGCACGCTGCCGGCCCTGCCCGAGCCGAGCTCCAACATGACGCGGGAGGAGTATCACGCGATCATCGAGCGGGCGAAGGAGTACATCCGCGCCGGCGACATCTTCCAGGTTGTGCTGTCGCAGCGCTTCTCGCTGCCCTTCACCCTGCCGCCCTTCGCTCTCTACCGGGCGCTGCGGCGGCTGAACCCGTCGCCCTTCCTGGTGTTCCAGAACTTCCGCGATTTCGCCATCGTCGGATCGAGCCCGGAGATCCTGGTCCGGCTGCGCGACGGCGAGGTGACGATCCGGCCGATCGCCGGCACCCGGCCGCGCGGCGCCACGCCGGAGGAGGATTCGGCGCTGGAGCAGGACCTGCTGGCCGACCCGAAGGAGCGGGCCGAGCATCTGATGCTGCTCGACCTCGGCCGCAACGATGTCGGCCGGGTGTCGCAGATCGGCACCGTCAAGGTGACCGACCGCTTCATCATCGAGCGCTATTCCCACGTCATGCACATCGTCTCCAACGTCGTCGGCCGGATCGCGCCGGACAAGGACGTGGTGGCGGCGCTGGCCGCCGGCTTCCCCGCCGGCACGGTCAGCGGCGCGCCGAAGGTGCGGGCGATGGAGATCATCGACGAGCTGGAGGTGGCGCGGCGTGGCGTCTATGCCGGGGCGATGGGCTATTTCGGCGCCAATGGCGACATGGACACCTGCATCGCGCTGCGCACCGCGGTGGTGAAGGACGGCACCCTCTATATCCAGGCCGGCGGCGGCGTCGTCGCTGACAGCAGCCCGGAGGGGGAGTACCAGGAGACCCGCAACAAGGCGCGGGCGCTGGTGCGCGCCGCCGAAGATGCGGTACGCTTCGCCAACCGGCCGCGCAACGGCAACCGGCCCATGGGTCATGTCTAGGAACCGCAACCCTTCGCAGCAGCATCGCCCCCTCCTGCATCGATGGTGAGGCCGGCCGGATCCACGCCGTTCCTCCCCATTCCTTTGTCTCGAGAGGGCGAATCCCATGCTTCTGCTGATCGATAACTACGACAGCTTCACCTACAACCTGGTCCACTATCTCGGTGAGCTCGGGGCGGACACCGATGTCCGCCGCAACGACGCGCTGACGGTCGACGAGGCTCTGGCGTTGCGGCCCGACGGCATCGTCATCTCGCCCGGCCCCTGCGACCCGGACAAGGCCGGCATCTGCATGGATCTGATCCGGGCCGCGGCCGGCCGGGTACCGGTGTTCGGCGTCTGCCTCGGCCACCAGGCGATCGGCCAGGTCTTCGGCGGCCGGATCGTGCGCGCACCGGAGCCGATGCACGGCAAGATCAGCCACGTCCACCATCATGGCGGCGGTGTGCTGGCCGGGCTGCCGGATAATTTCGAGGCCACCCGCTACCACTCGCTGACCATCGCGCCCGACAGCATGCCGGACGAGCTGGAGGCCACGGCCTGGACCGAGGACGGGGTGATCATGGCGCTGCGGCACAAGACCCTGCCGATCCACGGCGTGCAGTTCCATCCGGAAAGCATCGCCTCGCAGTTCGGCCACAAGATCCTGCAGAACTTCCTGGCCATCGCGGAACGGCGGAACGCGGCATGAGCACCGGCATCGACAGCCTCAAGCCGTTCGTCGCCAAGGCCGCCCTGGGCCGGCCGCTGGACGCCGCCGACGCCCGCGCCGCCTTCGAGATCATCATGTCCGGCGAGGCGACGCCAGCGCAGATCGGCGGCTTCCTGATGGCGCTGCGCGTGCGCGGCGAGACGCCGGAGGAGATCGCCGCCGCCGCCCGGGTGATGCGCGACAAGGCGGTGACCATCGATGCGCCGGAGGGCGCCATCGACTGCTGCGGCACCGGCGGCGACAATTCCGGCTCCTTCAACGTCTCGACCGCCGTCTCCTTCGTCCTGGCCGGGGCGGGCGTGCCGGTGGCCAAGCACGGCAACCGCGCCGCCTCCAGCCTGACCGGCGCCGCCAACGTGCTGGCCGAGCTGGGAGTCAATGTCGAGGCGCCTCCCGAGGTGATGCGCGAGGCGCTGTGGGAAGCCCATATCGGCTTCCTGTTCGCGCCGCTGTACCACAGCGCCATGCGCCACGTCGGCCCGGCGCGGCAGGAGCTGGGCACCCGCACCATCTTCAACCTGCTCGGCCCCCTGGCCAACCCGGCCGGGGTCAAGCGCCAGCTGCTCGGCGTCTTCGCCGAGGCCTGGGTCGAGCCGGTGGCCGAGGCCCTCAACCAGCTGGGCAGCGAGACCGCCTGGGTGGTGCATGGCAGCGACGGGCTGGACGAGATGACCACCACCGGTCCGACCGCGGTGGCCGAGCTCCGCGGCGGCCAGATCCGGCGCCTGACCGTGACGCCGGAGGATGCCGGGCTGCCCCGTGCCACCCCGGACCAGCTGAGAGGCGGCGATCCGGAGACCAACGCCGCCGCCCTGCGCGCGGTGCTGGGCGGCACCCGCGGCGCCTATCGCGACATCGTGCTGCTGAACGCCGCAGCCTGCTTCATCGTCGCCGACCGCGTCTCTACACTGACCGACGGCGCCGCGCTCGCGGCCCGCATCATCGACGACGGATCGGCTGCCCATGTGCTCGAGCGGCTGGTCCGGATCACGAGCCAGGGAACGGCATGAGCGACACCCTCGCGCGCATCCTCGCCGACAAGCGCCGGCATGTCGAAGCCCGCAAGGCCGCGGTGCCGCCGGCTGAGATCGGTCGGCTGGCGTCGCTGGCCGACCGGGCCGCGCCGCCGCGCGGCTTCCTGGCGGCGCTGCAGCGGGCGCGGGCCGAAGGCCGCTACGGCCTGATCGCCGAGATCAAGAAGGCCTCGCCCTCCAAGGGGCTGATCCGGCCGGATTTCGACCCGCCCGCCCTCGCCCGCGCCTATCGCGACGGCGGCGCCACCTGCCTGTCGGTGCTGACCGACGCGCCCTATTTCCAGGGCGCCGACGAATACCTGGCCGCGGCGCGCAACGCCGTCGACCTGCCGGTGCTGCGCAAGGACTTCATGATCGATCCGTACCAGATCGACGAGGCCCGGGCTCTCGGCGCCGACTGCATCCTCTTGATCATGGCGGCGCTGGACGACGCCACCGCCCGCGAGCTGGAGCAGGTTGCGATCGACAGCGGCATGGACGTGCTGGTCGAGGTGCATGACGCGGCGGAGCTGGACCGGGCGCTGACGCTGCGCTCGCCCCTCATCGGCATCAACAACCGCAACCTCAAGACCCTGCAGGTCGACCTCGCCACCACCGAGGCGCTGGCGGCGCAGGTGCCGGGCGACCGGCTTCTAGTGGCGGAGAGCGGCCTGTTCACCCCCTCCGATCTGGCCCGGATGGCACGCGCCGGCGCCACCACCTTTCTGATCGGCGAGAGCCTGATGCGCCACGCCGACGTCGCCGCCGCCACCCGCGCGCTGCTGGCGCGGGAGGAGAGGTCGTCGGCGGCATGACCAGCGGCCTCACCCATTTCGACGCGGCCGGACAGGCGCGCATGGTCGACGTCTCCGACAAGGAGGCGACGGTTCGGGTGGCGCGGGCCGGCTGCCGGGTCGAGATGAAGCCGGAGACGCTGGCGCTGATCGCCTCCGGCGGCCACGCCAAGGGCGACGTGCTGGGCATCGCCCGGATCGCCGGCATCATGGCGGCCAAGCGCACCGCCGATCTGATCCCGCTGTGCCACCCGCTGCCGCTGTCCAGCGTCGAGCTGGCGCTGCGCTGCGACGCCGAGCACAGCCGGGTCGAGATCGAGGCCACCGTCAAGGTCACCCACCGCACCGGGGTGGAGATGGAGGCGCTGACCGCCGCCTCGGTCGCCGCCCTGACCGTCTACGACATGTGCAAGGCGGTCGACCGCGGCATGGCGGTCACCGATCTGCGCCTGCTGCACAAATCCGGCGGGCGGTCCGGCACCTATGAGGCCGCGCCATGATCCCGGTCGCCGAGGCCCGCGCCCGCATCCTCTCCGCCTTCTCCGCCCTGCCGGCGGAGACCGTGCCCCTGCCCGCCGGGCTGGGGCGGATTCTGGCCGAGCCGCTGGCGGCGCGGCTGACCCAGCCGCCGCTCGACGTCTCGGCCATGGACGGCTGGGCGGTGCGCGCCGTCGATGTCGCCAAGGTGCCGGCGACGCTGCGCGAGATCGGCCGGGTGCCGGCCGGCGGGCGCTTCGAGGGCTCGGTTGGGCCCGGGCAATGCGTCCGCATCTTCACCGGCGCACCGCTGCCCGACGACGCCGACGCCGTGGTGCTGCAGGAGGATGCCGACGCCGAGGGCGAGCGGATCACCGTGCGCGAAGGTGTCGCCGCCGGCCGCCATGTGCGCAAGGCCGGGCTCGACTTCCGCGCCGGCGACGTGTTGCTGCAGCCCGGCCGCCGCCTGACCGCGCGCGACCTCGGCATCGCCGCCGCGTCCGACCATCCCTGGCTGCGCGTGCGCCGGCGTCCCCGGGTGGCGGTGCTGGCGACCGGCGACGAGATCGTGCTGCCGGGCGAGGCGCGAGGCCCGAGCCAGATCGTCAGCTCCAACAGCCATGCCCTGGCGGCGCTGATCCGGGGCTGTGGCGGCGAGCCGGTCGATCTCGGCATCGCCCGCGACGACGCCGAATCTTTGGCGGCCCTCGCCGCCGGCGCCCGTGGCGCCGACCTGATCGTCACCACCGGCGGCGCCTCGGTCGGCGAGCACGACCTGATCCGCTCGGTCCTCGGCGAGCGCGGCCTGGCGCTCGATTTCTGGAAGATCGCGATGCGGCCGGGCAAGCCGTTGATGTTCGGCCGGCTCGGCGACACGCCGCTGCTCGGCCTGCCCGGCAATCCGGTCTCGACCATGGTCTGCGCCTGGCTGTTCCTGCGCCCGGTGCTGTGGGCGCTGCAGGGGGCCGAGGCGCCGGAGACTCGCGTCATGGCGGCCCTCGGCCGCGACCTGCCGGCCAATGACCGCCGCGAGGATTATCTACGGGCGCGGATCGAGCGGACGGGTTCGGGTCATGTTGCCACCCCGTTCCCGACCCAGGACAGTTCGATGCTGTCGCTGCTGGCCGCGGCCGACGGGTTGGTCGTGCGGCCGCCGCACGCCCCCGCCGCGACGCGCGGCGAAACGGTCGAGGCGGTGCTGTTCGGCGACGGAATCTGACCCGGCGATCGTTACATCGAAGTAAAGAAGCTTCTGCGACAAAGTTGGCCCCTTGTGTTTTTGTTTTGTTCCTCCTATCTTCTCCCTTAGGGATTCGGCCGCGCCGCGGCCGCTGCGAACGGAGGAAGCCTTGCTGACGCGAAAGCAACAGGAGTTGTTGTTGTTCGTTCACCGCCGCCTGGAGGCGGATGGCGTCAGTCCCTCCTTCGACGAGATGAAGGATGCTCTCAATCTCAAGTCGAAATCGGGCATCCATCGACTGATCACCGGCCTCGAGGAGCGCGGTTTTATTCGGCGACTGCCGCACCGGGCACGGGCGCTGGAAGTGCTGCGCCTGCCGGAATGCCTGAAAACGGAGGCACCGTCCACGGCACCGGCCGAGGATGACAACGTCGTTCCCTTCCGCCCGCCGCGGTCGGAAGCCGCCCTGCCCGGCCGCAAGCTGGAACGCGCCGATCTCGCCGGCCCTGAGCACGGCGTCCGCCTGCCGCTCTACGGGCGGATCGCCGCCGGCATGCCGATCGAGGCGCTGCGCGACCATTCCAACTACGCCGAAATTCCGGCCTCGCTGCTCGGCCCAGGCGAGCATTACGCGCTGGAGGTCGCCGGCGACAGCATGGTCGAGGCCGGGATCCTCGACGGCGACACCGTTATCATCAAGCGCTGCGACGCGGCCGATGCGGGCACCATCGTCGTCGCCCTGGTCGATGAGAACGAGGTGACGCTGAAGCGGCTGCGGAAGAAGGGCAGCACGGTCGGGCTGGAAGCCGCCAATCGGGCCTATGAAACCCGCTATCTCTCGCCTGACCGCGTCCGCATCCAGGGCCGCCTGGTTGGGCTGCTGCGAACCTATTCCTGACAAGCCGGCCGTCCCGGCCGCTCGCGGCGGGGACGGCCTCCCGATTGATTCCAGGTGTTGCCGAATTCCGGTTTGTACGGCCATCTGTGCAGCGTTCTGTCGAGACCAGAAAGCCTGGGCATGACTCTGCATCGATGGGTGATCCGCCTGTTGGCTCTCATTCTGCCCTGTGTCGGTGCCCTCGCCAGCATGCCGGCCGAGGCGGCCGGTACCTATCGCACCTCTGGCGACTGCGACGGCTTTCCGAAAATCTCGCTTCGCTCCCCGCCCGGCCTCTGCGTCGGCCTGGTCGCGGCCCGCCTCGGATTCGCGCGAGGCGTGGCGGTGATCGGCAACGACATCTATATCGCCGACATGGGCAGCTGGGAGAAGGGGCGCGGCCGGCTGCTGCGGATCCCCGACGGCGGCCATGCGGCGCCGCAGGTCCTGCTGACCAAGCTGGACCGGCCGAACGCCCTGGTGCCGACCGGGGACGGCAGGCTGCTCCTGGGCCTGGCCGGCCGGGTGGTGTCCGTCGATCCGAAGGCGGAGCAGCCGGCAGCGACGCTGCGCGACGTCGTGACCGGCCTGCCGAGTGACGGCCGGCATCCACTGTCGGCCCTGGCTCTGGCGCCGGACGGCGCGCTCTTCGTCAATGTCGGCTCCGCGACCGATCATTGCGAGCGCGACGACGACTCGGCCCCGGATCCCGCCAAGCCGTGCCCGGAGACGGAAAGCACGCCGCCGCGCGGCAGCGTGCTGCGCCTGGCGCCCGACGCCCTTCCCGCGGATGCACATAAGCTCGTCCCCTTCGCCCGCGGCCTGCGCAACAGCATGGCGCTCTGGGTGCTGCCGAATGGTACGCCGCTGGCCCTGGTGAATGCGCGGGACGCCATCGACCAGGCCGACCCCAGCCTGTCGGACGAGGCGCTGCCGCACGACTTCTACGCGGTGCTGCGCGAAGGCGCCGATTACGGGTGGCCATACTGCTATGACGAACAGCGGCCGAGCCCCGAATACCCGCATTTCGATTGCGGCAAGACACAGACACCGACCCTGCTCCTGCCGCCGCACGCCGCCCCGCTCGGCATGCTCGTCTATCGCGGATCGACGCTGCCCGGGCTCGATGGGCGGCTGCTGATGGCCTATCACGGCTATCGCGACACCGGGCATCGCATCGTGATGCTGACGATCGACGATAAGGGAATGCCGCAAGGCAAGCCGCAGCCGCTCGTCTGGGGCTGGGACTCTGCCAAAGGGGTCCGGCCGCAGGGCGCGCCGCTCGGGCTCGCCGAGATGGCCGACGGCAGCGTCCTGATCACCGAAGACCACAACGGCACGCTGCTGCGGCTCGCCCGCCTCCAACCCGCTGCCTCGCCTTGATCGGGCACCCTTCCGGACCGGAAAGCCTCCGTTTCGGAGGCGCGCCGTGAGCAGCCGGGCCGGGCAGCGGCCGCCGAGGTCCGAGCGGGTCACGGCGCAGCAGGTCGCCGAGGCGGCCGGCGTATCGATCTCCGCCGTCTCCCGCACCTTCACCAAGCACGCCAGCGTCTCGCCCCGGACGCGGGCCCGGGTGCTGGCGGCGGCGGAGGCGCTGGGCTACCGCCCCAACCAGCTGGCGCGCAGCCTGATGACCGGCCGGACCGAGCTGGTCGGGCTGGTCTCGACCCATTTCGCCAATCCCGCCTTCATGGATGTGTTCGACCTGTTCACGCGGGAGTTGCAGCGCCGCGGGCTGCGGCCGCTGATCGCCAACCTGTCGGACGAAGGCGGCGCCGATTCCGCGCTCGACATGATGCTGCAATACAGTGTCGATGCGGTGCTGATCGCCACCTCCGCACCGCCGGAGGGTTTCGCCGAATCCTGTGCCCGCGCCGGGCTGCCGGTGGTGCATGTATTCGGCCGGGCCGGGCCGGAGACGCCGGTGCCGGTCGTGACAGTCGACAACGTTGCCGGCGGACGCCTGGTCGCCGAGGCGATGCTGGCGCGCGGCCTGCGGCGTCTGGCCTTCCTGGGCGGGGCGGAGACCGACTCGTCTTCCGTCGATCGCGCCGCCGGCTTCACGCAGGGCTTGGCCAAGGGCGGCCTGCGGCCCGTGGCCACGGCGTTCGCCGGCGACTATTCGCATGAGCACGGCCGCCGCGGCATGCACGCCCTGCTCGACCGAGACCGGCCGCAGGCGGTGTTCTGCGGCGACGACATCCTGGCGCTCGGCGCCATCGACGCCTGCCGCGAGCGTGGGCTCGCGGTGCCGGAGGAGATCGGCGTGGTCGGCTTCGACGACATGCCGCTAGCCGCCTGGCCCGGTTATCGCCTGACCACGATCCGCCAGCCCATGGCCGAGATGGTGCGCCACGCCATCGACCAGATCGCCGCCCGCCTGGCCGACGCGGATCATCCGATCCGAGGCCGTCTGTTCGACATCGCCCTGGTCGAGCGGGACAGCCTCTAGGGACCGGTCCTCAACCCCTCCAGGCACCGCATCAGCTGCCGGGCGCAGGCCTCCAGCGGGGCCGCGTCCTGCTGCGCCTTGGCCTGCGCCATCGCCCCGGAATAGGCGGCGACGACGAAGGCGGCGAGGTCGTCGGTTTCCGCTGCCGCCAGCCGGCCGGCCGCCTGGTCGGCCCGCAGCCGGTCCGCGATCGCCGTGCGCCAGGCCTCGAACACTGTCTGCAGCGCAGTGCGGAACTCCGGATCGGCCAGCGACAGCTCCAGCGCCAGGTTGTTCAGCGGACAGCCCGAGACGGCGCCGCGCCGCAGCCCCGCGGCGATGCGCTCGAACACCCCGGCGATGCCCTGCAGCGCGTCCGGCGCCGCGCGGAGGGGCTCGATCCAGGTCTCCTCCACCTCCCGCGCCACCCGGTCGCGGATGACCGCAAGGCCGAGCGCCTTCTTGGTCGGGAAGTGATGATACAGCGCCCCGCCTGTCACCCCGGCCTCGCGCATCAGCTCATGCATGCCGGTGGCCTGATAGCCGCGGGACTGGAACGCCTCCGCCGCCACGTCCAGCAGGCGCCGCCGCATCCCCTCGGGGTCGTAGCTGCGCTTCCGCGTGTTTCCGCTCGCCGTCTCGGTCATGCCGCGACCCTAGCATATTGACTCAACCGGACAATCAGTCTGTTTTAGAACCGGACAACCGGTCTGTTTTCAAGGAGACGCATGGTGGGAGCGATTCGGAGTTTCAGCCCGATCGTGGAGCTGCGGCGCTACACGCTGCGTCCCGGGCAGCGCGAGGCGCTGATCGCGCTGTTCGACCGGGAATTCGTCGAGACGCAGGAGGCGGTCGGGATCGACGTCATCGGCCAGTTCCGCGATCTCGACGCGGCCGACCATTTCGTCTGGCTGCGCGGCTTTCCGGACATGCGTTCAAGGACGGAGTCGCTGCGCGCCTTCTATGGCGGGCCGGTCTGGCAGGCGCACCGCGACGCCGCCAACGCCTCCATGATCGATTCGGACGACGTCCTGCTGCTGCGGCCGGCGCATCCGGAAGCGGGGTTCCGGCTCGACTGCGACCGCCCTGCCCCGGGTCAGGGCGCGCTTCCCGACGGGATCATCGTGGCCACCATCTGGCATCTGGACCCGGCGGCAGAGGCCAGATCTCCGAAGGTGTTCGAGACCGTCCTGGCCCCCGCGCTGCGCGATGCCGGCATACCCATCCTGGCGGCCTTCGTCAGCGAGCACGCCGAGAACGGCTTCCCGGCCCTGCCGGTGCGTGCGGACGCTCGGGTCTTCGTCTGGTTCTCCCGCTTCCCCGACCGCGCCGCTTATGAGCGCCATGCCGCCGCCCTCGCCCCGGACTTCGCCGCGGCGCTGCGGCCGCATCTGGCCCAGCCGCCCGAGGTGGCGCTGCTGTCGCCGACGGCGCGTTCGCGGCTGCGCTGAGGCTCAAACCTCCGCGATCCGCACCCAGGCGCGCTCGCGGGCCGAGCGAAGGGCGGCGGCCACGACCCGGTCGACCTCCCAGCCGTCGCGGAAGGTCGGCCAGACCGGCCGGCCGGTCGCCACCGCCTCCAGGAAGTCGCGCGCCTCGATCGCGATCTGCTCGTTGTAGCCGGTGCCGTGGCCGACGCCCTGGTTGAAGGCCAGGTAGTCGGGGTGCGCCGGCCCGGTCAGCAGGCGCTGAAAGCCCTGGCGCGCCGTCGGCCGCGCGGCATCGTAGAGCCAGAGCTCGTTCTGGTTCTCCTGGTCGAAGGCCAGGGCGCCCTTGGTGCCGGTGATGCGGTAGGTGTAGCCCATCTTCCGGCCGGCGGCGACGCGGCTGAAGCTGAGCGAGCCGGTGGCGCCGTTGGCGAAGCGGAGCAGCATCTGGCCCTGGTCGTCGTTCTCGACCCGCTCCTCGCCCTCAGGCCCCGGACGCACCGGCTGAACGATGTTCAGATCCGCCACCAGCGACTCGATCGGCCCGACCAGCCGCAGGCAGGCGTTGATGATGTGCGGGGCGACATCGCCCAGCGCCCCGGCCTCGGTCGCGGTGGCGATCCGGGTGCGCCAGGAGGCCGGTGCCCGCGGGTCGTGCAGATAGTCCTCGACATGCTCGGCGGTGACCTGGATCACCTCGCCGATCTCGCCGGAAGCGATGATCTGCTTGGCCAGCTGGCTGGCCGGGGTACGGATGTAGTTGAAGCCGACCATGGTCGTGACGCCTGCCGCCTCCGCCGCCTCCACCATCGCCCTGGATTCGGCCGGGTCGCAACCCAGGGGCTTCTCGCAGAACACCGGCTTGCCCAGACGCAGCGCCTCGGTCGCCATCGCCAGGTGGGTGCGCGGCGGTGTGGCGATGATGACCGCGTCGACCGCCGGATCGGCCACCAGCGCCCGCCAGTCCGCGGTCGAGCGGTTCCATCCCCAGGCCTCGGCGTGCCTGGCCGCACCCTCCTCCGTGGTGCTGCAGATCATCTCGCAGACCGGGATCAGCGGCGGCTGAAACGCCGTGCGCACCAGCTGCAGGCCGATGGTGTGGGCCTTGCCCATATAACCGGCGCCGATCAGCCCGATCCGCAGCGTCCGCGTCATCTTTGATCCTCCCTGCCCGCTCGTTCTCCCGACTCTATCGGCCTCCACCCGATTTGCAAGCGCTTGCAAATCGGGTACGCTGCTATCCGAGAAAGGGAGGAACGCATGAAGACCTTTACCCAGGACACCCTCGACCCGGCGGAGATCGTGGCGGAGCTGCTGGACGGCCCGGGCGCGGTGCTGCTGCGCGGCCTGTTCACCCCGGCGGAGATCGCCGAGGCGCGCGCCGTGGTGATGCGCGAATCCGAGAGCGGCGCCCCCAAGGTCACGCATTTCCAGGGCGCGGCCGAGCAGGAAGGCCGGATCGACCTGCAGCGCCGGGTGTGGAACCTGCTGGCCAAGGGCGAGGTGTTCTCGCGCATGGCGGCGCATCCGACGCTGATGGCGGTGATGCGAGCCTTCCTGGGCAGCGAGTTCATCATGGGGTCGATCGCGGCCAACCGCATCCTGCCCGGCGGCCCGGGCCAGGAGCCGCACATCGACTATCCCTACTGGGACATGCACAAGCCGGAATCGCATCCGGTGCGGATCAACGGCTCCTTCCCGCTGAATGCCCAGGCGACGATCCTGCTGGACCCCTTCACCGAGGAGACCGGCGCCACCGCCTATGTGCCGGGGACGCAGAAGGCGCTGCGCTACCCGGCCGAAAGCGACCGCTTCCACGAGCGCTGCGCCCGCATGCTGGGCGAGCCGGGCGACACCGTCGTGTTCTTCGGCGCGGTCTGGCACTGCGCCATGCCGAACCGGTCGCGGCAGGACCGGTCGGCGATCCTGATCCAGTACCTGCCGAAATTCGTGAAGCCGATGGAGGACATGCCGGCCGCCCTGCCCCGTGCCTTCGTCGAGCAGGCCAGCCCCGACCTGCGCCAGCTGCTGGGGCTGAACTACCCCTATCCCGAGGTGCTGGACGCGGCCAAGGCCGGCAACGCCGAAGGCCGGATGATGGCGACGGCGCGCTGACCGGTCACTCGGGCGCCGCCGCGCGGAACGGCGCCGGGGCCCAGGGACGGTCGCCGACCGCCTCGGCCACCGTGGCCACCTCCGGCTCCGGGCCGGACAGATCGACGGCGATGCCGCCGGCGCGGCGCAGGTCGAAGCGGTCCCAGACGCCGAAGCGCGGCCGGCACCAGCGCGGCGCCACCAGATCGGTGATCACGAGATCGGCACCGGCGCAGTCGTCGTCGAAACCCTCGCCGTCGCGGGTGAAGGCGACCGTCCTGTCGCCGAAGCGGTAGACGCAGCCGCGCGGGTCGCAGGCCAGCCGCCCGCCGGCCGCGGCGCCCTGCGGCGGCCAGGGCGCGTCCTCCGCCGCCGCCTCGGCCCGCAGCCAGATCTCGCGGATGAAGCGTTCGCTGCGGCGGGTCGAGAAGGCGAGGCTCCCGTCCGGCACCCGCACCGCCGCCAGCCGGCCGGTGGCGTCGACCAGGATCTGCGGCTGCGGCGCCGACAGCGCCGCCACCAGGATCGCCGGCAGGGCGAGCAACCCCAGAAGGCGCAGCCGCCCCGCGGCGAGGCAGAGCCACAGCCCGCCGACCGCGCCGGCGACCAGCCCCCAGGCCGGAATCGCCGGCACGGCGAAGGCGGCCAGCGGCCAGGCGGAGACGGTGTTCGCCACCCACAGCATCGCCTCGATGCCCCAGCCCAGCAGCGGCAGCACCAATCCGTCGAGGCCCAGCAGCATGGCCGGATAGGCCAGCAGCACGCAGGGCATGATCCAGAGCGAGGTCAGCGGGATCGCCATCAGGTTGGCGGCCACCGCCAGCGGGGCGAAGCGCTGGAAATGGAAGATGGCGAAGGGCGTGGTCGCGACCGTGGCGACCAGGGTGGTCAGCACGATGCCGCCAAGATAGAGCAGGACGCGGCGGGCCGGCCCAGCCTCGCCCCGCCATCGGGCGAGATGCGGCCGCAGCGCCTCATAGGCCGCGATCAGCGCGATCACCGCGGCGAAGGACATCTGGAAGCTCGGTCCCGGCAAAGCCTCGGGCACGGTCAGCAGGACCACGGTGGCCGCCAGGGCGACGAGCCGCATCGAGATCGCCACGCGGTCGGCCATCACCGCCAGCAGCACCACGCCGGTCATGACGCAGGACCGCACGGTCGGCACGGAAGCACCGACCAGCACCGTGTAGACGATGATGCCGAGGAGGGCGACGCCGGCCGCCCATTTTTTGATCGGCCAGCGCAGCGCCACCGGCTCGACCAGCGCCAGGCCCAGCCGGATGCCGCCGAGCAGCAGGATCGCCACCAGGCTGATATGGATGCCAGAGATCGACAGCAGATGGGCCAGGCCGGAATCGCGCATCGCCTCGTTGGCCTGGTCGCTGATCCCGGCCCGCTCGCCGGTCAGGAAGGCGACGGCGATGGCGCCGGCATCGCCGCCGATCTGTGCCCGCACCCGGGCGGCGATGCCGTCCTGCAGCCGGGCCAGGCTGGACGGCGCCGGGTCGACGGCATCCAGCCGCTCCACCCGCCCCATGGCGAAGCCGGTGCCGCCGATGCCCTGGAAGAATAGTTGCCGCCGAAAGTCGAAGCCGCCCGGATAGGCCGGGCCATCCACCGGCGCCAGCGTCGCCCGCACCCGGATCCGGTCCCCGGCCGCGGGCGCCTGCTCCGCGCCGAGCAGCCGCAGCCGCACCGCCGCCGGGGTCGCCTCCGGCGCCAGCCCCTCCACCGTCAGCTCGTCGAGCACCACACGCACGCCGTGCGGGAGCAGATCGACGCTTTCGACCGTTCCGGTCACGAGGCTGCGCCGCTCGCGGTCGAGCAGCGGTGCCGACACCATCCGGGTGCGCAGCTCCGCCGCCAGGAAGCCGACCGCGACGGCCAGCAGCAGCGCGGCGAAGCACAGCGCCCGCGGCCGCCGGCGCAGCAGCAGCGTCAGCAGGCCGGATAGGACCAGTGCCCCCAGCCCGGCCGCGAGCGGCGGCTCCGACGGCAGGGCGAAATACATGCCGATGCCGGTACCGAGGCCGCACGGCACCAGCAGCACCAGCCGGCGCCGCACGCCGCCGGCCAGGGCATCGAACAATCCCGCCCAATCCGGCCGGGCAATCCGCCATCCGCCGGGCCCGAGCCGCCGCAGCGACGCCCGCACGGACTTCGGAACTCCGACCGATGCCCCCGCATTAGCCATGGGCCGAAGGCCTATGCTATGGACCTCTCGCATTCATCGTAGCAGCCCCTGTGGAATTTGGCCCATGACGGTCGTGACCCGTTTCGCCCCCTCCCCGACCGGCTACCTGCATATCGGCGGGGCCCGGACGGCCCTGTACAACTGGCTCTATGCACGCCACCACGGCGGCGTCTTCCGCCTGCGCATCGAGGACACCGACCGCGCCCGCTCCACCGAAGACGCGGTGCGGAAGATCATCGACGGGCTGGCCTGGTTCGGGCTGGACTGGGACGGCGAGATCGTGTCCCAGTTCGAGCGGCGGGAGCGGCATGCCGCCGTGGCCCGGCAGCTTTTGGCCGAAGGCAAGGCCTATCACTGCTGGCTTTCGCCGGCGGAGCTGGAGGCGATGCGCGAGCGGGCCAGGGCCGAAGGCAAGCCGCTGCACACCTACACCAGCTACTGGCGCGACCGCGACCCGGCCGAGGCGCCGAAGGGCGTCGATCCCGTCATCCGGCTGAAGGCGCCGCGGACCGGCGAGACCACGGTCGAGGACAAGGTCCAGGGCCAGGTCACCGTGCGCAACGACCAGCTCGACGACATGGTGCTGCTGCGTGCCGACGGCACGCCGGTCTACATGCTGTCGGTGGTGGTCGACGACATCGACATGGGCATCACCCAGATCATCCGCGGCGACGACCACCTGACCAACACCTTCCGCCAGGTGCAGCTGTACAACGCGATCGGCGCAACCCCGCCGGACTTCGCCCATATCCCGCTGATCCACGGGCCCGACGGGGCCAAGCTGTCGAAGCGGCACGGCGCGCTCGGCATCGAGGCCTATCGCGACATGGGCTACCTGCCGGCGGCACTGCGCAACTACCTGCTGCGGCTCGGCTGGGGCCATGGCGACGACGAGGTGATCCCGACCGAGAAGGCGATCGAGTGGTTCGACTTCGACGGCGTCGGCCGTTCGCCCTCGCGGCTCGATTTCGCCAAGCTGGAGAACCTGAACGGCATCTACATGCGCGAGACGCCGGACACGGAACTGGTGGAGCGGATCACGCCGAATCTCGAGACCGCGCTCGGCCGCTCGCTCGACGATGCCGACCGCGCGATCCTGCTGCTCGGCATGAACGGCCTGAAGCGGCGAGCCAAGACGCTGGTCGAGCTGGCCGACAGTGCGCTGTTCTATCTCCGCTCCGGCCCGTTGCCGATGAACGAAGCGGCGCAGAAGATCCTGACCGATGACGCCCGCGCCCTGGTCGGCCGGCTGCTGCCGATGCTGTCCGGCCTGAGCGACTGGACCGAGGCGGCGCTGGAAGCCGAGGTCAACCGCTTCGCCGAGGCCGAGGGGTTGAAGCTGGGCAAGGTGGCCCAGCCGCTGCGCGCGGCGTTGACCGGATCGAACGTCTCGCCGGGCATCTTCGAGGTCGCCGCGATCCTCGGCCGCGATGAGGCGCTGCGGCGGATCCGCGATGTTGTCGGCCCCTCTTAAGGGGGTCCGGTAACATTTTGATCTGGAAGACTAATCCCAAGAACGCCTAAAAAACAGGCGATCGAAATCCATCGTCGGGAGGACCCAAGTCGCGTTGATCTTGCTCCGCCGGCCGACTATCCTCGCGACCGACGGAGCGGATGATCTGCGTTTCCAGTACGAAGCCCCCGCTCAAGGACATCGTCATGCCCGATACGAAGACCCCCGTGGCGCAGAAGACCGTCACGCTGACCGACAACTCGACCGGGAAGTCGGTGGAGTTGCCCGTGATCGACGGGACCATGGGCCCGAGCGTCATCGACATCCGCAAGCTCTACGCCGAAACCGGGATGTTCACCTACGATCCCGGCTTCACCTCGACCGGCTCCTGCGACAGTCAGATCACCTTCATCGACGGCGACGAAGGCATCCTGCTGCACCGCGGCTACGCCATCGACGATCTGGCGGAGAGGAGCAACTTCCTCGAGGTCTGCTATCTCCTGCTCCATGGCGAGCTGCCGAATGCGGCCCAGGCGGCGGAGTTCGAGCACACCATCACGCGCCACACGATGGTGCATGAGCAGATCCATCACTTCTACCGCGGCTTCCGCCGCGACGCCCATCCGATGGCGGTGCTGTGCGGCGTCACCGGCGCGCTGTCGGCCTTCTATCACGACTCGACCGACATCCATGATCCGCGCCAGCGCGAGGTCGCATCGCACCGGTTGATCGCCAAGCTGCCGACCCTGGCCGCGATGGCCTACAAATACTCGATCGGCCAGCCCTTCATGTATCCGCGGAACGACCTCAGCTTCGCGGAGAACTTCCTGTACATGACCTTCGCCGTGCCGGCGGAGGAGTACAAGATCAATCCGGTCCTGGCCCGCGCCATGGACCGCATCCTGATCCTGCACGCCGATCACGAGCAGAACGCCTCGACCTCGACGGTCCGCCTCGCCGGCTCCAGCGGCGCCAACCCCTTCGCCTGCATCGCCGCCGGCATCGCCTCGCTGTGGGGTCCGGCCCATGGCGGCGCCAACGAGGCGGTGCTGAAGATGCTGGGCGAGATCGGCACCAAGGACCGTGTCGGCGAATACGTCAAGCGGGCCAAGGACAAGGATGACCCGTTCCGGCTGATGGGCTTCGGCCACCGCGTCTACAAGAACTACGACCCGCGCGCCAAGGTGATGCGCGCCACCTGCTACGAGGTGCTGGGCGAGCTCGGGGTCAAGGATCCGCTGCTCGACCTCGCCATGGAGCTGGAGAAGATCGCGCTCGAGGACGAGTATTTCGTCGAGCGCAAGCTGTACCCGAATGTCGACTTCTACTCGGGCATCATCCTGAAGGCGATGGGCTTCCCGACCAGCATGTTCACCGTGCTGTTCGCGGTGGCACGCACCGTCGGCTGGATCGCGCAGTGGACCGAGATGATCGGCGACCCGCACCAGAAGATCGGGCGGCCGCGTCAGCTCTTCACCGGCCACACGCCGCGCGCCTTCGTGCCGCTGAGCGAGCGTGGCTAGGCGAGGCAGCACCCAGATCGACCGCACCGGCCCGCGCGCCACGGGGCGCCCGGGCCGGCCGGTCGGCATTTCGACCATTCCCCGGCCGGTGCCGCGGGCCGCGAACTCGAATCGGCCACCCTTGCGCATCTGGCTGCGCTCGGCCGCCGCCATCCTCGCGGTCCTCGCTGGGGCGGCGCTGCTGACCTATCTGTTTTCCTGATCGGCGCCGGGCCTCTGCCGCCCCTGCCGGATCACATCCAGAACCACCTGCGCCGCCCGGTCTCCGGGCACGGCGCCGTCCGGCAGCAGCATCATCTTCGCCACCTCGTCATAGGCCGCGCGCTGCGCCGCGACCGCCGCCGGATCGGTCAGCAGCCGGTCGACCGCGGCGGTCAGCTTCTCCGCCGTGCAGTTCTCCTGCAGCAGCTCCGGCACCGCCGGGCGGTCCAGCATGATGTTGACGAGGTTGGCGTACTTCGTCGTCAGCATGCGCCGCACGACGAAGGCCGAAACCGGGTTGACGCGATAGGCGATCACGCTCGGCACCCGCGCCAGCCCCAGCTCCAGCGCCACCGTGCCGGAGGCGGCGAGCGCCGCATCGCTGGCGGCGAAGGCGTCATACTTCTCGACGTCACCCTCGATCACGATCGGGTCGCCGGGCCAGGACCCGACCGCCTCGCGCACCGCCGCCGCCACCGTGTCGACCGTGGGCACCGCGAGACGCAGCCCCGGATGCCGGGCGGTCAGCGCCCGCACCGTCTCGCCGAAGACCGGCAGCAGCCGCTGGATCTCGCCGCGCCGGCTGCCGGGCAGAACGGTCAGCAGCCTGGCCTCCGGCGCGATGCCGTGCGCCTGGCGGAAGCGAGCGCCCTCCCCCTGCCCCGCCGCGGTCTCGATGATCGGATGGCCGACATAGGTGGTGGCCAGCCCCTCGCGCTCGAACCAGGGCGGCTCGAAGGGTAGCTGCACCATCAGATGGTCGACCAGCTTCGCCAGCTTGCGCGCCCGGCCCGGCCGCCAGGCCCAGACCTTGGGCGCGACGAAATGCACGATCGGGAAGGTCCGGTCCGCCAGCCGCGCTGCCACCCGGGCGTTGAAGGCGAGGCCGTCGATCGACACCATCGCGTCCGGCTTCGCGGCCAGCGCCGCCTCGGCGGTGCGGCGGATCCGGTCGAACAGCCGCGGCAGCTGCGGCACCAGCTCGACCGCGCCCATCACCGCGATGTCGGCGAGCGGGAACAGGCTGTCCAGCCCCTCCGCCGCCATCCGGGCGCCGCCGACGCCGCTGAAGCGCACGCCGTCGCCGCACCGCCGCTTCAGCGCCGTCATCAGGCTGGCGCCCATCAGGTCGCCCGACGGCTCGGTCGCCACCAGGAAGATGTGGGGCGCCATCACTCGCCCTCCGCCAGGCAGAGCACGAACAGACCGAGCCGATCAGCCGCCTGTCGCACCGCCTCGACGTCGATGATCATGGCGCCGCCGGCTTCGACCACGATGCCGCGCAGCCCGGCGGCGGCGGCGAGCTCGACCGTGGTGACCCCGATCGTCGGCGGGTCCAGCCTGATGTCCTGCTGCGGCTTCTTGGCCTTGACCAGCACGCCGCCAGGGCCTGGGCGCGCCAGCGGGCCGCAGCGGCGCAGCATCGCATCGGTGCCCTCCGCCGCCTCGACTGCCAGGACATAGCCGTGCTGCACCACCGCCCCCTGGCCGATGTCGAGCCGGCCGATCTCGCGGGCAATCTCGCGCGCCTTGGCGATGTCGGCCTGGGCCAGCTCGTCCGGCGCGGTCCGGGTCAAGAGACCCGGCTTGGCCAGGAAATCGTCGATCACCTCGTGCAGGGCGACAAGGTGGAAGCCTTCATCCTGCAGCACCCGGCGCAGCGCGGTCAGCAGCGCGTCGTCGCCAAGCGAGGAGAAGCCGATGCGGCTGAGGATCCGCACCGCCTTGAAGTCCGGCATCAGCTCGAACAGGCTCGGCCGGCGGATGTTGCCGACCGGGCACAGGGTCATGGCGCCCCGGCGCTTCAGCTCCTCGATCCAGCGGCCGGCGGCGCCCAGCCGGGTCCAGAAATGCGGAACCCCATCGCCCTCGACCAGGGCCGGGTCGGTCATGCCGCGATAGGCGACGACGACGAAGTCCCGCCCCGCCTGGCGGCATGCCTCGATCAGCCGCCCGGGCAGCGGGCCCGCGGCGGCGAGAATGCCAAGCTTATCCGGCATGCCGTCGGCGGGCGGGCTGCATCACGTTGCGGCCGGCATCGGCGTCAATGAAGGCCAGGATGCGCTGCACCACCTCGTTGTCGCCGAACTTCTCGCGCGTGGCCTCGACGCGCTCGGCGAACTGGGCGTCGCCGTCGAACAGCGTGCGGTAGGCGGCCAGCAGCGACTGGATCTGCGGCTTGGTGAAGCCGCGGCGCTTCAGCCCGACCAGGTTCAGCCCGTTCAGCGTCGCGGTCTCGCCGATCGCCAGGCCGAAGGGGATGATGTCGTTGCGCACCGGCGTCATGCCGCCGATGAAGCAATGCGCGCCGAGGCGGATGTGCTGGTGGATGGCGCTGTTGCCGCCGATGATGACATGGTCCTCAATCGTCACATGGCCGGCCAGGACGGCGTTGTTGGCCATGATGATGTTGTTGCCGAGGATGCAGTCATGCGCGACATGCGTGTTCACCATGAACATGCAGTTGTCGCCGACCACGGTCTTCATCTTGTCGCCGCGCGTGCCCGGATTCATGGTCACGTGCTCGCGGATGACGTTGTTGGCGCCGATGATCAGCTGCGACTTCTCGCCGGCGAACTTCAGGTCCTGCGGCGGCAGGCCGAGCGAGACGAAGGGAAAAACCCTGGTCTTCGGGCCGATGCTGGTGCGGCCGGCGACCACGACATGCGAGATCAGCTCGACCTCGTCGCCGAGCTCGACCTCCGGGCCGACGGTGCAGAACGGACCGATCCGGACGCCGTCCCCGAGCTTCGCCGCGGGGTCGACCAGGGCCATCGGGTGGATCGTAGCAGAAGTCATAGATCGTCCATGATCATGGCGGCGAATTCCGCCTCCGCCACCAGCGTGCCGTCGACCTTCACCTCGCCGGAGAACTTCCAGACGTTGCGGCGCTGCTGCAGCTTGCGGACATGGACCCGCAGGCTGTCGCCCGGGGTCACCGGCCGGCGGAACCGGGCGCTGTCGACGGTCATGAAATAGACCAGCTTGCCCTTGGCCTCTTCGCCCAGCGTCGCCACCACCAGCACGGCCGCGGTCTGCGCCATGGATTCGACGATCATCACGCCCGGCATGACCGGGTAGCGGGGGAAGTGGCCCTGGAAGAAGCCCTCGTTGATGGTGACGTTCTTGATCCCGACGCAGCTGACGTCCGGCACCACATCGACCACGCGATCCACCAGGATCATCGGATAGCGGTGCGGGATCATCTCCATGATCTTGAGGATGTCCAGCTGCGACACGTTGTTCTTGTCGCTGGCGGCTCCGTCCATCTCAGTCGCCCTTCCCTTCGGCTAGACGCGCTAGCATGACCTGCTGCCGGAAAAACTGCCGTTTCGGGATCGCGGGCGAACCCACCACCTCCGCGCCGGGGTCGACGTCGCGCATCACCCCCGCATTCGCGGCGATCCTCGCCCCTGCACCGATGGTGAGATGGCCCGCGACACCAGCCTTGGCGGCCAGAACGGCGAAATCGCCCAACTTGGTGCTCCCCGCCACGCCTGCCTGCGCGACGATGACGGCGCCTCGTCCGACCTGCACGTTGTGCCCGATCTGCACCAGATTATCAATCATCGCTCCCCGGCCGATCACGGTGTCCGGGCCGGCCCCGCGGTCGATGGTGGAGTTGGCGCCGATCTCGACATCATCCTCGATGATGACGCGGCCGAGCTGCGGCAGGCGGACATGGCCCTCGGCATCCATGGCAAAGCCGAAGCCGTCCTGGCCGATGCGGGCGCCGGGATAGATCGTGACCCGCGCGCCGACCAGACAATGGCTCAGCGACGCCCCTGCCCCGACGACGCTGCGCTCGCCCAGCACCACACCCTCGCCGATCACGGCGTTCGGGCCGATCCGGCAGCCCGCGCCGATCTCCGCACCCGCCTCGATCACGGCCCCAGGGCCGATCTCCGCCCCCTCGCCGACCACCGCGGTCGGGTCGACGACGGCGGAGGCGGCGATGCCGGGCCTTGCCGCCGGCGCGGGGAAGAAGGCCTGGGCGATCAACGCATAGCCCTTGTAGGGCTTTGGCGTCAGCAGCAACGCCATGCCGGCCGGCGCCCGGTCGGCCAGGGCCGGTGCAACCACGCAGGCCCCTGCCTTGCTGGCGGCGAAGGCGTCGACATATTTGCGGTTGTCGAGGAAGCTGATGTCGTCGGGACCGGCGGCGTCGAGCGGCGCGACGCTGGCGATCGGCCGATCGGGGTCAGCCTCGGGCGCCAGGGTCGCGCCGGCGATCTCGGCCAGGCGGCCGAGCGGGAACGGACCGGCGCTGCGAAAGAATCGCGGATCGGGCATAGGCGCTCTCTCTGTTCACGGCTGGCGGATGGCGGCTGCCTGCCCGTCCAACAGCCGGGGTCGCGCCCCGGGCGTGAACTCGGAGCGCTGATCAACGAAAGCGGCGCCGGCTCTCACCGGCGCCGCGGATGGCTACGCGATTACGGATGCGGACCGGCGCCGCAGCAATCAGAATCGCGTGCCGAAGCTGATGTGGAGCTGCTCCTGCTTGTCGTAGTCCCGCTTGGCGAAGGGATAGGCGTAGTCGAGGCGGATCGGGCCGAAGGGCGAGGCCCAGGACACGCCGACACCGGCCGAAGCGCGCAGCGCCGCGTCGTCGACGATGCCAGGGCCGGAGTCGTCCGCGCCCCACAGCGTGCCGACATCGGTGAAGGCATGACCCTGCAGGGCGAATTCGCTGGGCAGGCCGAGCGGGAAGCTGAGCTCGACCGAACCGAGGGCGAAGTTGTTGCCGCCCAGCGCGTCCTTGTCCTCGGAGTCGAGGTCGCGGGGGCCGAGGCCGCCGGTCCGGAAGCCGCGGAAGGAGTTGCCGCCTAGGAAGAAGCGGTCGTTGATCCGGACATCCTCGCCGAGACCGATGATGTTGCCGACCTGGCCGCCGATGTTCAGCACCATGGACTCGGTGACTGGATAGTACCAGTCGGCGCTGAGCTGGGTCTTGAAGTAGTGCACGTCGCCGCCGAGGCCGGCGACCTCGTTCGACAGGGTGATCCGGTAGCCGTCGGTCGGGTTGATGCGGCTGTCCAGCCGGTCATAAGTCAGGGTCTGCTGCACCGCGGAGGACAGCGTGTTGCCCTCCTGCTCCCTGATGAAACGCGAGGCGTCGTCGCTGACGTCCGAGATCTGGCGGTAGTTCAGGCGGTAGCGCAGGGTCTGCCGCAGGTTCTCGGACAGCGGATAGCCCATGCGCAGCGCGAAACCGGTGTTGGTTTCGTCGTAGGAGCTGAAGCTCTGGTTGTCGCGGGTGGTGCGGAACAGGTCGAAGCCCGCCGCCAGGTTCCGGCCGAGGAAATACGGCTCGGTGAAGCTCAGATCGATCTGCGAGGACACGCCGCTGAGCGAGGTCGACAGCCGCAGGTCCTGGCCGCGGCCCAGCAGGTTGCGTTCGCGGATGGTGACGTCGCCGAGCGGACCGTCGCTGGTGGAGTAGCCGACGCCGAGCTGCAGTTCGCCGGTCGACTGCTCGGTCACCGCCGCCTGGATCACCGTCTGGTCCGCGGCGGTGCCCGGGGTCGGCTTGATGTCCACCTTGCTGAAGAAGCCGAGATTGCGGATGTTGGTCTCGGACTTCCGAAGCCGGGAGGCGTTGAACGGGTCGCCTTCGGCCAGCTCGAACTCGCGGCGGATCACCTCGTCGGCGGTGCGAACGTTGCCGCTGATGTCGATCCGCTCGACGAAGACACGCGGGCCTTCGGAGATCTCGTAGGTGATCGCGATCAGCTGCTCGTCGCGGTTGCGCTGCACCCGGGGCTGAATGTCGACGAAGGCGTATTGCCGGTCGCCCAGATAGGTGGTCAGGGCCTGGATCGAATCCTCGACCGCCTTGCTGGAGTACCAGTCGCCCTCCTGGCTGACGAGAACGGTCTTCAGCTCCTCCGGGGTGACGCCCGGCAGGGCGCTGTTGACGTCGATCGTGCCGAACTTGTAGCGCTCGCCCTCGTCGACCGTGAAGGTGATGAAGAAGCCTTCGCCGTCCGGCGCCAGCTCCGACACCGCCGAGACCACGCGGAAATCCGCATAGCCGCGGTTCAGGTAGAAGCGGCGCAGCATCTCCTGGTCGACCGCGAGACGATCCGGATCATAGGTGTCGTTGGTGGCGAGGATGTTCCACCACTCGGTCTCCTTGGTCAGGATCTCGTCGCGCAGGTCGCTGTTGGAGAAGGCGCGGTTGCCGACGAAGTTGATCCGCTCGATCCGGGCGAGGTCGCCCTCCCGGATCTCGAACACCAGATTCACGCGGTTCTGGTCGAGCTGGATGATCTTCGGCTCGACCGCGACCGCGAAGCGACCGCTGCGGCGGTACAGCTGCTGGATGCGGTCGGCGTCGCTCTGCGCCTTGGTGCGGGTGTAGACCTGCCGCGGGCGCTCCTCGATCTCCGAGGTCAGCCTCGCGTCGTCGAAGCGGTCGTTCCCCTCGAACGCGATCTCGTTGATGATCGGGTTCTCTTCGACCGTCACCACCAGGCTCGATCCCTCGCGCCGGATCTGGACATTGGAGAACAGGCCGGTGGCGAACAGGCTCTTAACGGATTCGTCCACGGCCCGGTCGCTGTACTCGTCGCCCGGCTTGATCGCCATGTAGGAGATCACGGTGGCCGGCTCGATCCGCTGCGACCCTTCGACCTTGACGTCGGCGACGGTCCCGCCGCGGGTCTGCGCCGGCGCCGCCATCGGCGCCGTTCCAAGAGCAACAGCCGCCACGGCCGCGAGCCAGAGTCGGGAGGTCACGGTCGACATCGGTTTCTGCTTTCCCCTCAAACTCACACCCATCCCTCTCGTCCCCGAGCGAGCCGGCGCGAGAGGTTTGACGAACGACCGCCGCCCCCACCACCAGCGGCTACGGATCACGGCGACTCACCCCCGCCACGATCCGGTAACACGGCCCGGCTCAGGACACCAAGCCTTTGAAAAAGGCCACAACCTTGAGTTGGACCAGGTCGTTCCAGGTCGCGAAGAGCATCAGGGTTAATACCAAAGCAAGCCCAAGGCGGAAACCGTATTCTTGGGCCCGCGCGCCGAGCGGACGGCCGCGGATCGCCTCGATCGCGCAGAACAGCAGATGGCCGCCGTCGAGCATCGGGATCGGCACCAGGTTGATCAGGCCGAGATTGATCGACAGGATCGCCATGAACCAGAGCAGCGCCACGACGCCGACCTGGTAGACCTCACCGGACATCTGGGCGATCCGGATCGGGCCGCCGAGATCCTCGGTGCCGCGCTGGCCGGCGACCATCTCCCCGAGCGCCGAGGCGGTCATCGACACGATCGCCCAGCTCTCGCTGACCGACATCCGCGCCGCCTCGGCGACGCCGTAGGGGCCGGTATCGGCGGCGATGCCCAGGCGCCAGACGGTCGCGGTGCCGCCATCGGTGGTCGGCACCGTCTCCTGCCGCGGCGTCAGCTCGAAGCTCAGCGCCTCGTCGCCGCGGTCGATGCCGAGCGTGACGGCCTTGCCGTTGCCGTTGCGGATGGCGATGCCGAGCTCGGCGAAGCGGTCGACCGCGGTGCCGTCGACGCTGGTGATCCGGTCCCCCGGCCGGATCCCGGCCTCGGCCGCAGCGCCGCCCGGCGACACCTCGCCCACCACCGCCGGCGGGAAGGGATGGCCGCCGACCAGGAACAGGAAGAACAGGGCAATGATCGAAAACAGGAAATTCGCGATCGGCCCGGCGGCGGCGATGGCGGCGCGCTGGCCGACCGGCTTGTGATGGAACGACACCGCCCGCTGCTCTTCGGTCATGCCGTCCAGCGCCGCGGTCGCCGGGCTCGACGCCGCGTCGGCGTCGCCGAACATCTTCACATAGCCGCCGAGCGGCACGACGCTGAACTTCCAGCGGGTCCCGTGCCGGTCGTTGAACCCGAACAACTCCGGCCCGAAGCCGATCGAGAAGGTCTCGACCCGCACGCCGTTGCGGCGGGCGACCCAGTAATGGCCGAACTCGTGCACGAAGACGAGCACGGTCAGCACGACCAGGAACGGGATCAGATAGGTGAACAGCGTCATATGTACCTCTTGCCGAGGGGCTATGTAGGCCCGCTCGCCCGCAAATCAAAGCGCAGCGGCGTGCCGTCGCGCCTCGGCGTCGATGGCGAACACCTCGTCCAGCGTCGCCACAGCTTGTGCCGGAATCATGGCAAGGGTACGCTCGACGATTCGCTCGATGTCGAGAAAGCCGATCTTCCCGGCCAGGAAGGCCGCCACCGCCACCTCGTTGGCGGCGTTCAGCACCGTGGTGGCTGAGCCACCTTGCCGCAGGCATTCCCGGGTCAGCCGCAGCGCCGGGAACCGCTCCGGGTCCGGCGCCTGGAAGTCGAGCCGGGCGATCTGGGTCAGGTCGAGCGCGGCGCAGGGCGTCTCCATCCGCTCCGGCCAGGAAAGCGTGTAAGCGATCGGCACCCGCATGTCGGGCACGCCGAGCTGGGCCAGCACCGAGCCGTCGGCATAGTCGACCAGACTGTGGATCACCGATTGCGGATGGACCACGATCTCGATCCGGTCCTCCGGCATGGCGAAGAGATGCGAGGCCTCGATCAGCTCCAGCCCCTTATTCATCAAGGTGGCGCTGTCGACCGAGATCTTGGCCCCCATGCTCCAGTTCGGATGGGCCACCGCCTGGGCCGGCGTCGCCGCCGCCATCCGCTCGCGGCTCCATTCCCGGAACGGCCCGCCCGAGGCGGTCAGGATCAGCCGCCGCACCTTGGCGCCGGGCTGGAACACCTGAAAGATGGCGTTGTGCTCGCTGTCCACCGGCAGCAGCGTGGCGCCGTGCCGCCGCACCTCGGCCATCATCAGCTCGCCGGCGCAGACCAGGCACTCCTTGTTGGCGAAGGCGACGACGGCGCCGCGCCGGATGGCGGTCAGGATCGGCTTGAGCCCGGCAGCGCCGACGATCGCACCCATCACCCATTCGGCCGGCCGGGCAGCGGCGGCCATCACCGCCTCGGCGCCGCCCGCCGCCTCGATGCCGCTGCCGGACAGCGCCGCCTTCAGCGCCGGATAGGCCGCCTCATCCGCTACTGCGGCGTAGCGGGCGCCGAGCTGCCGGGCGATCGCCGCCAGCCGCTCGGCATCCCGGTTGGCGGTCACCGCCTCGACGGTGAAGCGCTCCGGCGACCGGCCGATCAGGTCGACGGTGCTGGCGCCGACCGAGCCGGTGGCGCCGAGGATGGTGACGGATCGCGGATTATCCGCTGACGGGGCCGAAATCATCTGAAGGATGCATCCAAAAGGGCGGTGAAGACGGCGAAGACCGGTGCCGCGGCCAGCAGGCCGTCGATCCGGTCGAGCACGCCGCCATGACCGGGAATGAGATTGCCGCTGTCCTTGGCGCCGTAATGCCGCTTGACCGCGGATTCGACAAGGTCGCCGGCCTGGGCCACCAGGGCCAGCAGGGCGGCGCCGGGACCGGCGATGAGCGCGGCGCCGGCGCGGTGCAGCACGGCGATCGCGACCCCGCCGGCCAGCGCGGCCAGGCCGGCGCCGCCGATCAGTCCGGCCCAGGTCTTCTTCGGGCTCAGCCGCGGCGCCAGCTTCGGCCCGCCGATCCAGCGGCCGAAGACGTAACCGCCGATATCCGTGGCCCAGACCACCAGCAGCAGCCAGATCACCGGCTGCCAGCCGTCCTGGCGCAAATGCAGGAGGGCGACCACGGTCAGGCCGAGATAGGGCAGCCCCAGCGCCGGCATCCTGCCGGGCGTCCCGAGGCGCAGATTGACGAGAATATCGAACAGCGCCGTCGCCACGGCCAGCACCACGAGACCGGCGACCGCGCCGGCCCAGGCCGTCGCGATGGTCACCGCGAGGATGCCGAGGCCGGCGCCAGCCCGGGCCCAGCCCGGCGGCGGCCGCCGCAGCACCAGCCGCAGCCACTCGTCGACGCCGAGCACGGCGAGCAATGCGATGATGACCGCGAAGACCCAGCTGCCGATAGCAACAACGGCAAGGATCAGCGGTCCGAGAACGAGGCTGGAGAGGATCCGCAGCGCGAGGTTGCTACGTTTACCGGGTTTACTGGGCACCGACGGCGCCATAGCGACGTTCCCGGCGCCGGAACTCGGCGAGGGCGGCCTCGAGGTCGGCATGGCCGAAATCCGGCCACAGCGTGTCGATGAAGACCAGCTCGGCATAGGCCGCCTGCCACAGCAGGAAGTTGCTGATCCGCTGCTCGCCGCTGGTGCGGATGATCAGGTCGGGGTCGGGCAGGTCGGCGGTGAACAGGCGGCTGGCGAACAGCCGCTCGTCGACCGACTCCGGCGCCAGGGTGCCGGCCGCGACCTCGCGCGCGACCCGCCGCGCCGCCTCGGTGATCTCCTGCCGCGCGCCATAGCTGAGGGCGACGGTGAGGTTGAGCCGGGTGTTGCCGCGGGTCAGCGCCTCGCTCTCGGCCAGAAGGTCGACGATGTCCGGCGCCAGCCGGTCGCGCTCGCCGATGAAGCGCAGCCGCACCCCCTTCTCGTGCAGGGTCTTGAGCTCCCTGCGCAGGAAGACGCGCAGCAGCTTCATCAGCTCGCCGACCTCGAGGATCGGACGGCGCCAGTTCTCGGTCGAGAAGCCGAACAGCGTCAGATAGTCGACGCCGAGCTCGATGGCCGCATCGATCGTGCGCTGCACGGCATCGATGCCCTTGCGGTGGCCGACCGTGCGCGGCCAGCCGCGGCCGGTCGCCCAGCGACCGTTGCCGTCCATGATGATCGCGACATGGAGCGCGGGCTGGTCCTCGGCCTTGGGGGCGAAACGGTGCATCCCGCTGCTCAGACGTGGAGGATCTCTTTTTCCTTCTGCGCCGCCAACTCGTCGATCTCGCGGATATGACGATCGGTCAGGGCCTGGATCTTGTCGGCCAGACGCTTGTGCTCGTCCTCGGAGATCTCATGGTCCTTCTCGGCGCGCTTCAGCGCGTCCATGCCATCGCGGCGGACATTGCGCACCGCGACGCGGGCGGCCTCGGCGTATTTGCCGGCGACCTTGGTCAGCTCGCGCCGGCGCTCCTCGCTCAGCTCCGGCAGCGGCACACGCACGGTCTGGCCCTCGGTCTGCGGGTTGAGGCCCAGACCGGAATCGCGGATCGCCTTCTCCACCGCCTTGACCGCGCTGCGGTCCCAGACCGAGACGGTCAGCATGCGCGGTTCCGGCACGCCGATGGTGCCGACCTGGTTCAGCGGCATCTGGGCGCCATAGACGTCGACCGTGATCGGCTCGAGCAGGCTGATGCTGGCGCGGCCGGTGCGGAGACCGGCGAGATCCTTGCGCAGAGACTCCAGAGCGCCCGTCATGCGGCGGTCGATGTCGTCGAGATCGGCTTTGGCCACGCTCAGCCCTCCTCGGTCACGATGGTGTAGCGTCCCTGCCCTGCAACCACCTCCGCGAACGCGCCATGCTCGTTGATGGAGAAGACCAGGATCGGGATCTTGTTTTCACGGGCCAGCGAGATCGCCGCATGATCCATGACGCGGAGATCTTTCGCCAGCACATCCATGTAGGTCAAGCGATCGAAACGCTTAGCGCCGTCCACCCGAAGGGGGTCGGCGTCGTAGACGCCGTCGACCTGCTTGCCCATGAGAAGGGCGTCGCAGCCCATCTCCGAGGCGCGCAGGGCGGCGCCGGTGTCGGTGGTGAAGAACGGGTTGCCGGTGCCGGCGACGAAGATGACGACGCGGCCCTTCTCCATGTGCCGGATCGCCCGGCGCCGGATATAGGGCTCGCACACCGTCTGCATCGGAATGGCCGAGACCACGCGGGTGTGCAGGCCCTTGTGCTCGCAGGCGCTCTGCAGCGCCAGGCCGTTCATCACCGTCGCCAGCATGCCCATGTAATCGGCGGTGGCGCGCTCGATGCCCGAGGCGGCGCCGCTCATGCCGCGGAAGATGTTGCCGCCGCCGACCACCATGCAGATCTCGACGCCGAGGGCGTGAACCTGGGCGACGTCATCGGCGATGCGGTCCACCATCTTCGGGTCGATGCCGTAGTCCTGGTCGCCCATCAGGGCTTCGCCGGAAATCTTCAACAGCACCCGTCGATACTGGGCCGCCTTCGCCATGTCGCCTCACTCCCTCAGCGCCGCTGATCTGGTTGTAGGGTCAGCGGCCGAGCGTGGCCGCCACTTCCGCCGCGAAGTCGCCCTGCTCCTTCTCGATGCCCTCGCCGAGCACGAAGCGGACGAAGCCGGTCACGCTGACCGGGGCGCCGACGTCCTTGGCGGCGTCCTCGATCACCTTGCGGACCTTGGTCTCGCCGTCCAGCACCCAGACCTGCTCGTGCAGCACCACTTCCTCGTAGTACTTGCGCAGCCGGCCCTCGACCATCTTCTCGATGATCGCCTCGGGCTTGCCGCTGGCGCGGGCCTGCTCGACCAGAACGGCACGCTCGCGGTCGAGGGCGGCCGGGTCGACATCGGCGATGTGCAGCGCGTCCGGCCGGGCCGCCGCGACATGCATCGCGACCTGCTTGCCGAAGGCCTCGAGCTTGGCTTTGTCGCCGGCCGACTCCAGCGCCACCAGCACGCCGATCTTGCCCAGGCCCGGGGCCACCGGCCCGTGGATATAGGCGGCGACGACGCCTTCCGACACCGAGAGAGCGGCGCTACGGCGGAGGCTGATGTTCTCGCCGATGGTGGCGACCAGCTGCGTCACCTCCTCGGCGACGGTGCGGCCGGTGCCGGGATACTGGCTGGCGGCCAGCGCTTCGACGTCGCCGTTCGCCTCGAGGGCGAGGCCGGCCAGGGTCGAGACGAGTCCCTGAAACTTGTCGTTGCGCGACACGAAGTCGGTCTCGGAATTGACCTCGACCAGCGCGCCCCGGTTGGCCCCGACGGCGGCGCCGACCAGGCCTTCGGCGGCGACGCGGCCGGCCTTCTTGGCCGCCGCGGCCAAGCCCTTCTTGCGCAGCCAGTCGACCGCGGCCTCGAGGTCGCCCCCGCTCTCGCCGAGGGCTTTCTTGCAGTCCATCATGCCGGCGCCGGTCTTCTCACGAAGCTCCTTCACCAGCGCTGCCGTGATCTCCGCCATATCGTCCTCGCATCCAATTCGTTCGGCGCCGCGCCCCCATGGTCGCAGGCGCCCTCATCGAAAGAAAGGGGCGGCTTTCGGGCCGCCCCTGGTTCGCTCTCGGCTCAGGCGGCCGGCTGTTCCGCCTCGCCGGCCTCGCCCGCCGGTGGCAGGGCCTCCTCGGCCGGTGCCTCCTCCAGCGCGCCGACATCGGCGCCGCTCGCGGTCATCTCGGCCTGGATGCCGGCGATGACGGCACCGGAGAACAGCTCGCAATAGAGCTCGATCGCGCGCAGCGCGTCGTCGTTGCCGGGCACCGGGAAAGTGATGCCGTCGGGGCTGGAGTTGCTGTCCAGCACGGCCGCGACCGGGATGCCGAGCTTGGCGGCTTCCTGGACCGCGATCGCTTCCTTGTTGGTGTCGATGATCACCAGGATGTCGGGCAGGCCGCCCATGTCGCGGATGCCGCCCAGCGCCTTCTCGAGCTTGTCGCGCTCGCGGGTCAGGGTCAGCTGCTCCTTCTTGGTCAGGCCGACCGCGCCCTGGGCGAGCTGCTCATCCATCTCCTTCAGGCGGCGGATCGACTGCGACACCGTCTTCCAGTTGGTCAGCATGCCGCCGAGCCAGCGATGGTTGACGTAATACTGGCCGCAGCGCTTGGCCGCGTCGGCGATCTTGTCCTGCGCCTGGCGCTTGGTGCCGACGAACAGGACGCGGCCGCCATTGGCCACGACGTCGCGGACCGCATCGAGCGCCCGGTGCAGGAGCGGCACGGTCTGCTCGAGATCGATGATGTGCACGCCGTTGCGCACGCCGAAGATGAACGGCGCCATCTTCGGGTTCCAGCGGCGGGTGTGGTGGCCGAAATGCGCGCCGGCTTCGAGGAGCTGGCGCATGGTGAAGGTCGGCGTAGCCATGGGTCGGAAGGTCCTTTTTCCGGTTGTTCCGCCGCGGGCCTTGCCCCCGCCTCACCGCGGATTGCGGATACGGCGAAAGGCACCGGAGCGACCGAACCACTGCCGTGGCCGGCCGCGATGCCCGCGTGTGGGATTGACGACGGCGCGGTTGATACGCCCTGCGCCCGGGAAATGCAAGCCGGGCGATCGGGCGGGCGGGCGGCGGGCCAGGAAGGCCCCGCCGCGGGTCCGGGTCAGGCGCTGCGGCGCTCCGGCCAGACGAAGCGCGAGCGGTAGCGCTGCGCCCTGCGGGCGCGGTGCTGTGCCAGATCGTCGACGGGAGCGGCGGCCTGGGCGGGAGCCGAGGCCGGCGCCGCGGCGGGCTCGGCCCAGCGGGCGACCAGCTTGCCGGTCTCCGGGTCGCGGGTCCAGCGCAGCCGGATCGCCTCCTCGTCCCGGATCGGGTCGTGGCGCAGGTCGCGGTTGCGGAACCGCGGCAGGGCGGCCAGCGCCTCGGCCCGCGGCGAGATCACGCCGCCCAGCGCCAGGCGCAGGCGGCGATCGAAGCAGGAGAGAAAAGCGAGGTTCATCGTTCGCTCCCTTCCGCACGCGGCGGAACGGGGCGAACGGCGCTCCGACCCTAGGTCCGGCTCACGCCATCCACCCGGCTGCCGCCGAGTGTGATCCAGTGATGTTCGGGCGACGTCGCTGCAGCCGGGATGGCCTCGGCGACGCCACGACTAGGGTGGTCGTCCATCTGTCTCTCGTTGTGAGATTGGCGCCGGGCGGGCCTGGGCTCGTCCGGCGTCGCAGGCCATGTATGCCTGCATCCCGGCAGAGTCAAGACGAAAGCGGAAACGGCGGAACGCCTGGGCCGGACGGCCGCACGGAACCGGCCGAGCCCCGCGGTTTCCGGCGTCCGGCGACGGCCGGAGTCGTCACCCGGCCGCCTTGCGCAGAGCGGGGATGCGGAGTCCGTCCGATGGTCCAATGGAATGAACCTGCAGGGAGCCCGATTGTTTCTTCTGCGTGGTTCGCTGCGGACGGCCGCAACGGGCCAGCGGGTCGGGCATGACGCCCGCCGTCCTTCATTCTGGCCAGGAGGTCGTCTGATGCGCATCCTCTTCCCGTTCGTGGCCACGCTTGCCCTCGCCGCCGGCAGCGTGGCCGCCCATGGTCCGGCGGCGTGGATCCAGAACGGTCAATATCGAAGTCTCTCCGGCTCGCACGAGCAGTGCTGTGGCCCGCACGACTGCTTCTCGTACGCCTCCCGCGATGTCGAAGTCCGCCCGGACGGGTATATGATCCGGCCGCTCGGCATGTTGATCCCAACCGATCAGGCCCAGTTCAGCGAAGACCAGAACTACTGGCTCTGCCGCAAGCCCGACGGTTCGATGCGCTGCTTCTTCATCCCGAACGTCGGCGCCTGACGCAGGGCCCGGCGATCGCGCCCGGGCCCTGGCGAGGAGACGTGGCATGATCTTGTCTTGTTCCGGCCGCGGCCGCATGGCCGTCGCCGGCGCGGCGGTGCTGCTGCTGCTCACCGCCGCGGCCGGGGCGCGGGCGGCGCTGCCGCCCTACTGGCAGCGCCTGCGGGAGATCCAGGCGATCCTGGACAGCAACGAGCTGGCCCAAAAGCTGCGCGACACGCCGATCGACCGGATCGAGCGGCCCGGCGAGGATCTCTATCGGATCCAGGCCGGCCCCTGCACGCTCGACATCCGCATCGTCGACGACCCCTCCGGCAGCACCCGGCCGGCGATGCCGGGCCCGCGCCGCTTCCACATCGAGGCCGGCGAGCCCTCCTGCCGCTGACCCCGCGGAACCGGCACGGCAGCGGCCGCGTTGGCCGGGTGTGGAAAAGGAGGTGCCCGGCCCATGCGCGCCTATTCCGTGCGGATCAACCCCGCCCGCCGTCAGGACCCGCTGTGGCGCGCAGTGGACCCCGAGAACGGGGCGGACTTTCTGAAGGACATGCTCGTCTTCGCGGAGGACGAGGAGGATGCGCTTCGCTATCTCGACCGGACGTTCCTGGCCACCGGCTTCTCGCCCGAGAAGCCGCCTCTCAGCCGGACCGGAACGCCCTGGCACGCGCCCGATCTCGTCCGCATCGAGCCTGCGCCGGAATACGATTCGATCGCGCAGACCGCGGGCCACAGCCATGTGGCCCAGCGGAGCGGGCTGCTGAGCAATCCGAACCGCAATCCGCTGTAGGGGCCACTGCCAATGCGAGGAGGCGCAGCCGACGATCGCCCTCCATACGCGACGGGGTTTGCGACGCTTGAGCGTGAACTGACGGGCGAGGTGTTAAGGATCGATGCAGGTGTGCCTGCTTGGCTGACGGGAAGCCTGATCCGCACCGGGCCGGCGCGCTTCGAGGTCGGCGGCCGATCCTATGAACACTGGTTCGACGGGCTCGCGATGCTCCATCGTTTTGCCTTCGCCGATGGTCGGGTGACCTATTCCAATCGATACCTGCGCTCCAAAGCCTATTGCGAAGCCATGGCGCGGGGACGCATCACCCGGTCCGAGTTCATGACCGATCCCTGCCGGACATTGTTCGGCCGCGTCATGAGCCTGTTCAGGACGGAGTTCACCGACAACGCCAATGTCAACGTCGCGACGCTCGACGGCGAGATCGTGGCCTTGACCGAGATACCGCTCCCGATCCGGTTCGACCCTGAGACGCTCGAGACACTGGGCGTGCTTGATTACGGCCCGTCGGTCGGCGGCCAGCTTTCCACCGCCCATCCGCACTACGACGGCCGGCGCGGCTTCTCCTATGTTGTCATGTTCGGGCGTCGCAGCACCTACCGCCTGTTCGTCGACGAGGGAGGCCGGCAGAAGGTGCTCGCTGAGTTGCCAGTCGACAGACCCGCCTACATGCATTCCTTCGGTATGTCGCAGCGATATCTCGTGCTTGCCGAGTTCCCGCTCCGGGTCAATCCGCTGCGCCTGAAATTCTCCGGCCAGCCCTTCATCCGCAACTACCGCTGGGAGCCCGAGGCGGGTCTGTGCTTCACGGTGGTCGAGAAGGCCAGCGGCGCGGTCGTGGCGCGGGCGAAGGGAGCGCCCTGTTTCGCCTTCCACCATGTCAATGCGCACGAGGTGGATGGCGCCGTCATGATCGATCTGGCGGCCTTCCCCGATCCAGACATCATCGAGCGTCTGCGGCTCGCTCGCCTGCGCTCCGGCGAGCCGATCGAGGCCGTGGCCAGGCTCAGACGTTACCGGGTGCCGCTGGGAAACGGCGCGGCCAGGGAAGCCCGCGCCTCTGACGAGCCCCTGAGCGACGCCCCCATCGAGCTGCCGCGGATCGACTATGCGCGCCGTGCCGGTCAGCCGCTGCGCTGTGTCTGGGGCGTTGGCCTGACGAGGCCCGGCGATTTCATCGACAACATCACAAAAATCGAGCTTTCCACGGAGCCGGGCGTATCCAGCAGGCATGTCACCTGGCACCAGCCAGGTTGCTATCCGGGGGAACCGGTGTTCGTTCCCCGACCCGGCGGAATCCAGGAGGATGACGGCGTCCTGCTCTCGGTGGTGTTCGACTCCTCGACGGAGCGCTCATTTCTGCTCGTGCTCGACGCGGCAACGTTTGATGAGCGCGCCAGGGCCTTCGTGCCGCACGCCATTCCGTTCGGCTTTCACGGCAGCCACTTTCCCGGCGTGTAGCTTGGGCCGGGCGGGGAGACCCGTGGTCTCCGCTCAGACCGATTTGTGCCCCGTCGTGAACGTCGCCTTGTACTGTTCGCGCAGCGCCGCCTTCTGCACCTTGCCCATGGCGTTGCGCGGGATCTCCGGCACCACGAACACGGCCTTGGGCTGCTTGAACCGGGCCAGCTGATCCTGCAGCGCCGCCTGGATCGCGGTGGGGTCGAGCGGCGCCGTGCCCGGCAGCATCTTCACCACCGCCGCCACCGCCTCGCCGAAGTCCGGATGCGGCAGGCCGATCACCGCCGATTCCTCGACGCCCGGGATGGCGTCGATCAGGCTCTCGACCTCCTTCGGGTAGACGTTGAAGCCGCCGGAGATGATCAGGTCCTTCGCCCGTCCGACGATCGAGACATAGCCGCGCTCGTCCACCAGCCCGACATCGCCGGTGATGAAATAGCCGTCGGCCCGGAACTCGGCCGCCGTCTTCTCCGGCATCCGCCAGTAGCCCTTGAACACGTTCGGGCCCTTGACCTCGATCACCCCGATCTCGCCCGGCGGCAGGGGGCGCCCGTCCTCGCCCACGACCCGCAGCGACACGCCGGGCAGCGGAAAGCCGACCGTCCCCGCCCGCCGCTCGCCATCGAGCGGGTTCGAGGTGTTCATGTTGGTCTCGGTCATGCCGTAGCGTTCGAGGATGGTATGGCCGGTGCGCCGCCGGAACTGCTCGAAGGTGTCGGCCAGCAGCGGCGCCGAACCGGAGATGAACAGCCGCATGTGGCGACACGGCTCGGCTGTCAGGCCGGGCTGCTCCAACAGCCGGGTGTAGAAGGTCGGCACCCCCATCATCACCGTGGCCCGGGGCAGCAGGCGCAGCACCTCGGCGGCGTCGAATTTCGGCAGGAACAGCATGGTCGCCCCGGCCAGGAGGGCGCAGTTGGTGGCGACGAACAGGCCATGGGTGTGGAAGATCGGCAGGGCGTGCAGCAGCACGTCGTCCGGCCGGAAGCCCCAATAATCATGCAGGGTCAGGGCGTTCGACAGCAGGTTGTCGTGGCTGAGCATCGCCCCCTTGGAGCGGCCGGTGGTGCCGGAGGTGTAGAGAATCGCGGCCAGGTCGTCCGGCCCGCGCGGCAACGTCTCGAACGCCTCCGCCTCCCCCGCCGCGGCCTCGGCCAGGGTCCCCTCCCCGGCCGATCCCAGGGTCAGCACCATCCCGGCGCCGGCCGGCCGGGCCACCGCCTCGATCTCGGCCAGCCGCGCCGGCTGGCACACCACCAGCGCCGGCTCGGCGTCGCTGGCGAAATAGGCAACCTCGCCCTTGGTGTAGGCGGTGTTGAGCGGCAGGTAGATGGCGCCGGCGCGCAGGCAGCCGAGATAGAGCGCCACCACCTCCGGCGACTTGTCGACCTGCACTATCACCCGGTCGCCCGGCGCCACGCCCAGCCGCCGCAGCAGATTGGCGTAACGGGCGCTGGCCGCCTCCAGCCCGGCATAGGAGATGCGGCGTCCGTCGGCGAGCTCCAGCGCCGGCTTGGACCGGTCGGCGGGGAAGCGGGCGAACAGGGCGTCGGTGAGATTGGTCATGCGGCTCGCCGGGTCAGAGATGGCGGGTCAGAGATAGGGCTTCAGCTGGCGCGCCACCGCGCGGCTCGTCGCCACCTTCCCGGCATTGACGAAGGCTTCGTGGTTCCGCTCCAGCTCGGCCGGATCATAGAGGTAATTGACCAGAAGACCCCAGCCCTGCTCCAGCCCCTTCGGCGAGGTGTCGCCGGCCCAGTTCAGCCGCTCCAGCCGGGCGCCGTTGCCGAGGTGGAAGCGCGCCACCGGATCGATCGGCCGACCATTCGGCCGCAGCTCGGCGGCGAGATAGCGGGCGCAGAGGCCGAGCAGCGCGGCCTTGAGGGCCTTGTCGCCGCCGACCGCGTCGAGACCGCCCGCCTCCAGCGCCGGCAGCAGCGCCTCGGCCGCCGCCTGCACCGCCGGATGTTCGTGCTGCGTCGCCGCCGTCTCCAGCCAGCGCCGGAACCCGGGAATCGGCGACAAGGTCGAGAAGGTGGTGAGATTCGGCAGGGTCTGCTGCAGGTCTGCGACCACCTGCTTCAGGAGGAAGCTGCCGAAGGAGATGCCGCGCAACCCCTTCAGCGTGTTGGTGATCGAGTAGAAGATCGCGGTGTCGGCCGCCGCCGGGTCGCCGATCGGGGCCTTGGGGTCGAGCAGCGGCGCGATCTCCCCCGCCAGGCCGCGCACCAGCGCCACCTGGACGAAGATCACCGGCTCGTTCGGCAGGGCCGGGTGGAAGAAGGCGTAGCAGCGGCGGTCCTCGGCCAGCCGCCGGCGCAGGAACTCCCAGCCCGGAATGGCGTGCACCGCCTCGTACTGGATCAGCTTCTCCAGGATGATCGCCGGCGTCTCCCAGGTGATCCGGCGCAGCTCCAGGAAGCCGCCCGAGAACCAGGAGGTCAGGACATGCTTCAGGTCGGCATCCACGATCCGCAGCTCCGGGGTCTCATCGGCGAGGTCGAGCGCATCGGCGCGCAGCCCGATCACGAACTCCGTGCCCTCGGGCAACATGTTGATCCGCCGCAGCAGTTCCTGCCGCGGCGGCTCCGCCGCCTCGGCCAGGGCCAGGGCGCCGGCCGCGCTGGGTTCGGCGACGAAGGCGCGGGCGGCGGCGGCGATCGCCGCGTGGTCGGGCCCGAACTCCCGCGCCAGCAGGGTGAAGAACGCCTCCCGCCCGGCCGCGTTCAGGCCGCGGTAGAGGGCGACCAGCTCGCGCGCCAGGGCGATGCCGGAGGCCTCGCCGCGCTCGGACAGCAGCGCGCGGCAGATACCGCCGAGATCCCGCGGCATGGGCCGGCCGCGGCCGAAGGCGAAGAGCTCGAGGCCGCGATCGGCGATCGAGTTGATGAGGTCGGTGATCTGCATGAGGGCCCGTTCCGCTTCCACCAGACCGGATCAGGCTAGAGTGCTTCCAGCCCGCAGGACAATCTCGCCCCGTGCATGCCGGCGATCCGGCTTGCGCGGCAGCCGCAGACGAGAAGGGCGGCGCCGATGGCGCCGCCCTTCCCCTCGACCAGCCCGATATCAGTTGCGCCGGCTGATGACCACCAGCGAGGCGGCGGAGACGGCCAGGCTCTGCACGATCGAGCCGACATCCCGGACCAGCCGGTACAGGTCGAACGGGGTCAGATCCCGCGGCACGACAATGACCGAGCCGGGCGGCACCCTGACCGAGCTGTAGCTCCAGGACGACAGGTCGAGCGGCTGCGCCTGGCCGTTCGGCATGACCACGAAGGCGCGGCCCGCATCCGCCGACTGGGTCGTGCCGCCGGCGAAGTCGACATAGTCGTCGGCCGTCAGCTTGCCGTCGTACTGGACCGTGCCCGGGTTGAGGACCTCGCCGGAGACGGTGACGAAGAGCGGCCGCTTCGGCACATAGAGCTGGTCGCCCGTCTCGAGCGTGAAGTCGAGCTCCGGCTTGGCCGCCAGCACGGTCGGATCGGCCTCGATCACCACCCGGCCGGCGGCCGGGATGCTCTTCAGCTCCTGGATCAGGCCTTGGATCGCCGGCAGGGCCGCGGCGGGGTTGCTGCGGCTGCTGTCGCCCTGGGCCTCCTGGATGAGCTGCGGCAGCCCAGCCTGGATCTCGCGCGCGGTGCGTTCAAAGCCCTGCTGCTGCTGCTGCCGCACGGCTTCGCGGGTGAACACCGCCCCGTAGGGGAAGGCCTGGTTGGTGTAGCCGCCGGACCTCTGGATCAGCTGCAGCAGCGTCTCGCCGCGGCGGATCACGTAGCGGCCGGGATGGGTGAACTCGCCGGCCAGCGTGACCGTCCCATCTTCCCGCAGCTGCGGGTTCTGCGGGATGCGGACGCTGTCGCCGGGGTTCAGCTTGATCGACGCCGTGGTGGTGCCGAGGCTCTGCACCGACCGCCAGGAGCCGCTGAGAGTGGACGGCGACAGGGTCGAGAAATAACCGACCTCGATGGCCCGGCGGTCGGCCTCGATCGTCGTGCCGCCGGCGACAGCGAGAACGGTGTCGAGCGACGTCCCCGGAATGATCGGATAGCTGCCCGGCACCCGCACCTGGCCTTCGAGCGAGACGACGTGCTCGATCACGAAGGGCAGCAGGTCCGGGATGTCGTCGAAGATCTGCGGGCAGGCGCGGTTCACCTCCAGAGGGCTGCCACTAATGTTCTGGAAGGTCTGCCGCGCATTGCGGAAGCGGCCGGTGGAGTCGTTGCGCACCGCCTCCGCCAGCGACCGAAGGCCGAGACAGCTCCCGCTCACCGCACTGGCCGCGGTCGGGATGGCGGTCAGGGTCTGGTCCTGGGCCTGAACGTTCTGGGACACGTCCGGTGCCGCCGAACGGGCCTGCGCCGGCGCCTGCCCCGCGAGCAGCGTCTGGACGTCGTCCGAGCCGAGATAGCGGACATCCTCGCGCGACAGCACGATCAGCTTGTCGCGATCGCGCAGGCGGAAGCCGCCCCCGCCCCGCAGCGCCACAGCCAGGTTGACCGGCACGAATTTGCGGATCCGCGTGTTCGGATCGGTGGTCTGGATCACGCCGAACGGCAGATAGGCGTCGTCCGCCAGGATCGGCGGATCGGACAGCAGCGCGCGCAGGGTCGGCGCGCTGCTGAGCGGCCGGACGCCGGAGACGGTGACGTTGCCGGTGATCGAGACACTGCCGACGCGCAGATCCTGGGCCAGCGACACCTGGATGATGTCGCCGGTCTGCACCGGCACCGCCGTCTGACCCGACAGGTTCTGGACCTGGTCCTGGCCGTTGCGGTCGAGCCGCAGCAGGTTGAAGCGGTTGCCGGACGGGCGGATCGGCCCGCCGGCATAGTCCAGCATCTCGGCGACGCTGAGCGGACCGGCGGCGTCGGGCGGCATCTCGAAGATGCCCGGCCGGACCACGTCGCCGGCGACGGCCACCGTGCGCCCGATCGTCGGGATCGAGATCCGGTCGCCGTCCTGCAGCAGCAGGTCGGCCTCGTTGCTGTAGCCCATCAGGAAGCCGTACAGGTCGACGATCTTGGTCTGGCCCTGCCGGATCAGCGCCACGGTGCGCAGCGATCCGGTCTTCCGGATGCCGCCGGCGGCGGTCAGCGCGTCGACCAGGGTCGAGAAGCTGGTCAGGGTCTGGGTGCCGGGCTTGGTGATCTCACCGGTCAGGGTCACCGAGATCGCGCGGACGTCGCCGAGCGACACGAAGGCCTCGGTGCTGACGTAGTTCTCGCGCACCCGGGTCTCGATCTCGCGGCGCAGGTCGCCGAAGGAACGGCCGGCCGCCGGGATCGGCGGCAGGTCCTGCAGGATCAGCCGCCCCTCGCGGTCGACCGTCGCGCTGATACCCTGGTTCACCTGGCCGCGAAGCGTGACCACGATCTGGTCGCCGATGCCGACGATATAGTTCTCGCTGACGGCGCCGCTGACCACCTGGCTGGCCACCGCCCCGCCGGCGAAGACGTCATAGCCGAACTGGGTGATGTCACTGCTCAGCCGCCGCTGGTAGTCGGCTTCGATGCGCGACAGCGGCGCGGCGAAGACGATCGACGACGGCAGGCCCGGCGAGACCACCGTCGGCTCCGTCACCTGCGCCGGCTCCGTCGATGGAACGCGTGGGCCGCTCGGGATCGTCGTGCCTTGCGGCTGGATCCCCTGCTGCTGCAGCTGCGACGGGCTGATGCCGAGCTGCTGCAGCTGATCGACGAGCGCGTTCAGCTGGGCGTGACCCGCGACCGGGGTCAGCACCAGGACGCCGCAGGCCAGGAGAGCCGGGCCGATGCCGTAGCGAAGGGTCCATCGGAGTCGACGCGCCTCGCCCTGCCGGTCGTGGCGACGTTCACTATGCACAGGCTTCATGGTCCCCCGCTTCTGACGTCTCAAATGCCCGATCACGGCGCTGATCGAGCCAACGCCCCCAATGTTTCATCTTCTGAACGATCTGGCCGGCAAAGAAAACCCGAATCAAACTCTTGTCCCCTCACCCTGATGCACAGGCTTCAATCGGCCCGTCGCCCTGGCCGCGAATCTTCTTCAGCCGCTGCAGCACCCGGCAGGCATAGGCGAACTGCCTATCCGGATCGCCCGAATGATAATGCGCGATCGCCTCGAGCCAGTTTCCGTACTGGTTGAACAATCGCCTCAGGAAATACGCCCCGTAGATCACATTGTATTGCGGCTGAAAGATCAGCGTGTAGTCGGGCAGCGTCTGCTTGTGATAGCGCAGCGAAATCTGCATGCAGCCGACGTCGATGTTGGGGCTGTCGCCGCCGCCATTGTCCTCGATCGCGGCCTTCATGGCGGCCAGGCTGCTCGGGAACATCGGCGTCCCGCCGATGTTCAGGGCCCAGGGATAGGGATCGCCCTTGCCGCCCGATTCGGTCTGCGCGATCGCCAGCAGCATGCCGCGCGGGATGCCGAAGGCCCCCTCCATCGCCAGGATATAAGGCGTGCAGCTCTCCTGCGCCCGCGCCGGCGCGGCCACTGCGGCCAGGCCGAGCAGGAGCATCGCGAGCCCCGCGATCCGACCGAATCCCCTCACCAACGCAACCGGCTTCCCCGCCACTCGATGCGATGCTTCTAGCACAACGCGCCGACTCGACTGAATAGCCGGTGAATAGCCAGGACTTCAGACCGGCCGGCCGGCGCGGACGATCATGCGGCACGGGGTGTAGGCGATGCGGTAGGACAGCTCGGCCGGATCGGCGATATCCCAGAACACCAGATCGGCCGCGAGGCCGGGCGCCAGCCGGCCGCATTCATCGGCCAGGCCTAGCGCCCGCGCGGCGTTGCGGGTGATGCCGGCCAGCGCCTCCTCCGGCGTCAGGCGGAACAGGGTGCAGCCCATGTTCAGCATCAGCAGCAGCGAGGTCGCGGGCGAGGTGCCGGGATTGTTGTCGGTGGCCAGCGCCATCGGCACGCCGTGTCGCCGGAACGCCGCCACCGGCGGCACCTGCGTCTCGCGCAGGAAGTAGAAGGCGCCGGGCAGCAGCACCGCCACGGTGCCGGCCCGGCCCATCTCCTTCGCCCCCGATTCGCTGGTGTATTCGAGATGGTCGGCCGACAGCGCCGCGAAGCGGGCGGCCAGCGCGGCGCCGTCCTGGTCGGACAGCTGGTCGGCGTGCAGCTTCACCGGCAGGCCGAGATCCCGGGCGGCGCGGAACACGCGCTCGACCTGCGCCGGCGAGAAGGCGATCTTTTCGCCGAAGGCGTCGACCGCGTCGGCCAGGCCGTCACGGGCGATCGCCGGCAGCATCTCCTCGACCACCCGGTCGACGTAGCGGTCGGGATGGTCGCGTTCCTCCGGCGGCACCGCATGGGCGCCAAGGAAGCTGCGCCGGATGCGGATGCCGGCCTCCCGCCCCAGCCGGCCGGCGACGCGCAGCATCTTCGCCTCGGTCGCGAGGTCAAGCCCGTAGCCGGACTTGATCTCGACGGTGGTGACGCCCTCGGCCGCCAGCTTGTCGAGCCGCCGCCGGGCCGAGGCCAGCAACTCCTCCTCGCCGGCCGCGCGGGTGGCGGCGACGGTCGAGACGATGCCGCCGCCGGCGCGCGCGATCTCCTCATAGCTGGCGCCGTGCAGCCGCATCGCGAATTCGCGGGCCCGGTCGCCGCCATGGACCAGATGGGTGTGGCAGTCGATCAGCCCGGGCGTGACCCAGGCGCCGGCCGCATCCTCCACCGCCGCGGCCAGACGATCGGGCGCGCCTGGCAGGTCCGCCTGCCGCCCGACCCAGGCGATGCGGTCGCCCTCGGTCGCGATCGCGCCTTCCGGGATGGCGCCGTAGCCGTCGCCGTCCATGGTCGCCAGCCGGGCGTTGATCCACAGCCGATCCCACATGCCTCTTTCCCTTCGCCGAACCGCGCCTATGCTGCCGCACAGCGTTTCATCTCACGGGATGCCGCCCTTGACCACGCGCTATTTCGCCGAGACCGCCCTTCTGGCCGATGGCTGGGCCGACGACGTGCTGATCGAGGTCGATGCCCGAGGCGACATCGCCAGCGTCGCGGCCGGGGCCGAGCGCGACGACGCCGAAGCGGTCGCCGGCATCGTCCTGCCCGGCATGGCCAATCTGCACAGCCACGCCTTCCAGCGCGCCATGGCCGGCCTGGCCGAGACCGCCTCGGGTCCCGGCGACGATTTCTGGAGCTGGCGCGAGCAGATGTACCGCTTCGTCCGCGTGCTGGCGTCCGAGCAGGTCGAGGCGATCGCCGCCCAGCTCTATGTCGAGATGCTGAAGGCCGGCTACACCAGCGTCGCCGAGTTCCACTACCTGCACCACCAGCCGGACGGCACCCCCTATGCGGATCGGGCGGAGCTGTCACGCCGGGTGATCGCGGCGGCCAAGGCCGTGGGCATCGGCATCGCCCATCTTCCGGTCCTCTATGCCACCGGCGGCTTCGGCGGGCAGGCCGCCGGCGAGGGGCAACGTCGCTTCCTCAACGATGTCGACGGCATCCTCGACATCGCCGCCCGGCTGCGCGCCGACCATACCGGCGACCCGGATGTGCGCATCGGCATCGCCCCGCATTCGCTGCGCGCGGTCACGCCGGAGATGCTGGCGGCGGTCGCGGACGGGATCCGGGCGGCCGATCCGGCGGCGCCGATCCACATCCACATCGCCGAGCAGGTGAAGGAAGTCGAGCAGTGCCTGGCCTGGAGCGGCGCCCGGCCGGTCGAATGGCTGCTCGGCCACGCCCCGGTCGACGGTCGCTGGTGCCTGGTCCATTCCACCCATCTGACCGAGGCGGAGACCACGGCCCTGGCCGCCAGCGGCGCGGTCGCCGGGCTGTGCCCGACCACCGAGGCCAATCTCGGCGACGGGCTTTTCCCCCTCGTCCCCTATCTCGCCGCCAGCGGCCGGCTCGGCATCGGTTCGGACAGCCACATCTCGGTCTCCGTGATCGAGGAGCTGCGCTGGCTGGAATACGGCCAGCGCCTCGCGTACCGGAGGCGCGGCATCGGTGCAGCGCCGGGCCGGCCTTCAGTCGGCGCAACGCTGTTCTTGGCCGCGATCGACGGCGGCGCCCGGGCGGTCGGCCGCGTCTCGGGGCGGATCGAGGCCGCGGCCCGGGCCGATCTCGTCGTGCTGGATCCGGATCATCCGGCGCTGGTCGGCCGCCGCGGCGACGCCCTGCTCGACAGCCTCGTCTTCGCCGGCAACGCCTCGCCGATCCGCCACGTCATGGCCGGCGGCCGCTGGCGCGTGCGGGACGGCCGTCATGCCGAAGAGGCCGCGGTGGCGGCGCGCTACCGGGCGGTGATGGCGGCCCTCCTGGCCTGACGGACAAAGAAAGCGGGCCCTGGAGAACCGGGGCCCGCGAGGTGAACAGGGAGGCTAACTCGAGCGGGAGACGCTATCGAGCTGTCCTCAATCTAGCCCGATCTCCACCGGCCTGCTGTGACGTACGTCACGCCGGACCGATCTTCGCCGTCAGCCGGGAACCGCCGCGGCCGGGCCCGCCGGCACCGTGAAGACCTGCCCGGGATAGATCAGGTCGGGGTCGCGGATCTGCTGCTGATTGGCCTGGTAGATCACGGTGTAGCGCAGCCCATCTCCATAGAACCGGCGGGCGATCCGCCACAGGCTGTTGCCGGGCTGGACCACGACCCGTCCCTCGGCCACCGCGATCTCCGCCGGCGCCGCCCGCTGGAACGGGGTCTCGGCGCGCGCGGTCACCTTGCCGGCGGCGTCGAGCTGATCGGCCCGCAGACGGTAGACGCCCGGCGCGATCGCCCTCTCCGCCTGGATACGGAACAGCCCGCGAGCATCGATGCGGCCCTCGCCGATCGGCCGGTTGTTGAGATAGAGCCGGATGCCGGCGCCGGCCTGGCCGCGGCCGCTGACGATGACGGCGCCGCCCTCGCCATAGTCGATGACATCGATGGACAGAGCCGCGCCGGCCTGGCCCGGCGCGGCCGAGGGCGCCCCAGCGGCCGGCGCCTGCAGCACGGTGGAGGCCCCCTGCCCCTGCTGCGGCGTCAGCAGCACCAGCGCGCTGCCGCCGCTGCCGGTCGTCGGCCGGCCGGCGATGTCGCGGCCGCGCTCCGGCACCACCACCGTCGCCACCTCGGCGGAGGCCGCGCCGCCATCGGCCAGGCGCAGCGAGAGCTGATGATCGCCGGCCGCGATCGGCCCGTCCGACATGAACACCCAGCCGCCGGAGCTGTCCGCCTGGACCGATCCGATCTGCCGGTCGCCGTCCATCAGCAGGATCCGGGCCCCGGCCGGGCCGCGCCCGGCGATGGTGACGCCGCCATCGGGGCTCACCCGGATCGCGTCGAAGCTCAGCGCGGCTTGGCTGCCGGCCCCCGCCGCGCCGGCGGAGGGTTGAGCGGAGGCCGGCGGCTGCCGCGACGCCGAGGTGTCCGGCGCCGGAACCGGTGCGGTCGACAGCCGGGCCGAGGTCTGTGGCTGCGGCGGTGCAGCGGCATCCGGGGCCGAGGCCTGCGGTGGTGCGGCGGGGGCCGTCGCGGCAGGCGCGGTTGCGCGTCCCCAACCCGCATCCAGACCGCGCGCCTCCGGCAAGACGGGCGCCGGCGATGCAGCGGCGGCCGGCGGCGTCCCGGCCGGGGCCGGAGCCTTGCCGACGGCCGAAGGCATACCGCCAGGCGCGACCGTTTCCCTCTGCGCGGCGGACGGTGCCGGGGCGGGTGGCGTCGCCGCAGGCGGCGGAACCGATGTGGTCGGGGTCGGGGTCGGGGCCGCGCTCGGCGGCGTCGCATCCTGGCGGGGCGGCCCGGTGAATTCGACCACGGCGAGGATGGCCGCGAGCACAGCGACCGCAACGCCGCCGATCAGCAAGAGTTTGTTCAACGCCAGAACCGCCCCGATATTATTCGCGTCAAATTATCCGCGCCGTCACCGACTCGCAACAAACCGCTGGTCCGGCCGCATCGAAACTTGCCCCGGCGGCGATCCCTTCCTAATGTCGCGCGCCGGTTCAGCCGGCCTCGTACCCGACACCTCCGTGCGATCATGGCCGATATCCGTTCCCTCTGCGTCTATTGCGGCTCCTCCTCCCGCGTCGACGAACGCTACAAGACCGCCGCCGCGCGCCTCGGCGCCCTGATCGCCGCCCGCGGCCTGCAGCTGGTCTATGGCGGCGGCCGGGTCGGGCTGATGGGCATCGTCGCCGACGCCGCGCTGGGCGCCGGTGGCCGGGTGGTCGGCATCATCCCGGAGCACATCCAGGCGCTGGAGGTCGAGCACACCGGGCTGACCGAGCTCCACGTCGTCGACAGCATGCACACCCGCAAGCGGATGATGTTCGACCGGTCCGACGCCTTCATCGTGCTGCCGGGCGGCCTGGGCACGCTGGACGAGACCTTCGAGATGCTGACCTGGCGGCAGCTGAAGCTGCACGACAAGCCGATCGTCTTCGTCGACATCGACGGCTACTGGCGCCCGTTCCTGCGCCTCGTCGACCACATGGTCGCCCAGGGCTTCTGCCGGAAGGAGCACCGCGACCTGTTCCAGGTGGTCGAGACCGTCGAGGAGGTGTTCGGCGCCATCGCCGCGCCGCAGCCGATCGCGGGCCGCGCCAGCGACAAATGGGTGTAGCTCGCGGCTGAGCCCCGTGCCTTTCGCCGTCGCTTTCACCCCTGGCGGCCGGATGCTATAAGCCCGGCCATTCCTGTCCGAAGCGGAAAGATCCCGACATGGCCAAGATCAAGGTCAAGACCCCGGTCGTCGAGCTCGACGGCGACGAGATGACGCGCATCATCTGGCAGTTCATCAAGGACAAGCTGATCCTGCCGTATCTCGACATCGATCTGCGCTACTACGATCTCGGGATCGAGCACCGCGACCAGACCGACGACCAAGTCACGATCGATGCGGCCGAGGCGATCAAGCAGTACGGCGTCGGCGTGAAATGCGCCACCATCACCCCGGACGAGGCGCGGGTGAAGGAGTTCAACCTCAAGAAGATGTGGAAGTCGCCGAACGGCACGATCCGCAACATCGTCGGCGGCACCATCTTCCGCGAGCCGATCATCTGCCACAACGTGCCACGCCTGGTGCCCGGCTGGCGCAAGCCGATCGTGGTCGGCCGTCATGCCTTCGGCGACCAGTACCGCGCCACCGACTTGAAGGTGCCCGGCCCCGGCACCCTGACCATGACCTACACCCCGGCCGACGGCGGCCAGCCGATCGAGCTGGAGGTGTTCAAGTTCCCGGGCTCGGGCGTCGCGCTGAGCATGTACAACCTGGACGATTCCATCCGCGGCTTCGCCCAGTCGTCGCTGAACTACGGCCTGCTGCGCGGCATGCCGGTCTATCTGTCGACCAAGAACACCATCCTCAAGGGCTATGACGGCCGGTTCAAGGACATCTTCCAGGAGGTGTACGAGACCGAGTTCAAGGAGCGGTTCGAGAAGGCAGGCCTGACCTATGAGCACCGGCTGATCGACGACATGGTCGCCTCGGCACTGAAGTGGGAAGGCGGCTTCGTCTGGGCCTGCAAGAACTACGATGGCGACGTGCAGTCGGATTCGGTGGCCCAGGGCTTCGGCTCGCTCGGCCTGATGACCTCGGTGCTGCTGACGCCGGACGGCAAGACAGTGGAGGCCGAGGCGGCGCACGGCACCGTGACCCGCCACTACCGCGAGCACCAGAAGGGCCGCGCCACCTCGACCAACCCGATCGCCTCGATCTTCGCCTGGACCCAGGGCCTGACCTACCGCGCCCGCTTCGACGAGACGCCGGAGCTGCTGCGCTTCGCCCAGACGCTGGAGAAGGTCTGCGTCGAGACGGTCGAGGCCGGCCACATGACCAAGGACCTTGCCATCCTGATCGGGCCGGACCAGCCCTGGATGACCACCCAGCAGTTCCTGGACAAGCTGGACCAGAACCTGCAGGCGTCGATGGGCTGACGCCCGGGCGCCCAGCCGAAACGCCGAAAGGCCGGCTCGCGCCGGCCTTTCTCCTTTGGGTCCCGGATCAGGGGCCGATCACGTTGTCGATCGACAGCCCCTCGATCACCGTCATCAACGGCACCTCCCCGCTCGCCCTGCAGACCACGCCCTCGATGAGGTGGCTGCGGCGCTGCAGGTCGAAGGCGCCGCAGCTCTCGCCGGAGCCGGTCAGTCTGATGATCCGGTACCGCATGCGGTATCCGTTCACGCTCGTCTGGTCTCCGCGCACCACCGTAAACCCGCTCGCCTTGAACACGCGCTGAGCCATCTCGGAGAGGCTGGGAAGGCGGTCGGTGTCGCGCCAGCTATAGCCTCCGGGCAGCCGCGACCACTCGACATAGGCGAGCAGATCCCGCGTCGAGAAGGTTGCCGAGTCCGCCCGGATGATCCCGCCCCCGTCGGCCGCCTGGACCTCGATATGCTTCGGATTCTCGGCCGCAACCCCGGCGAGCGGCCCTGAGACGAACCGGATCGGTGAGTCTTCGGCCAGGGCCGGCCGGCACATCGCGACGAGCACAAGAATCCCCACGAAACACCGCATCATGCGATAGAACATGATCCCCCTCCACTGGATGCGTTCGGCGGACGATTCCGCTTGTTTTCTGGTCGAACCGGCCGTTCAGGGTCCGATCACGCCGTTGATCGAGATTCCCGCCATCACCTCCTGGACCGTGAACGGGCGGGTGAACGGCGCGCAGGCGAAGCCCGAGATCAGGTGGTTCCTGCGCATCAGCGCGAAGACGCCGCAGCGGCGATCGATGCCGATCAGGCTGATCTTCCGGTACTGGGCGAGGTAGCCGTTCACCGTGATCCGGTCGCTCTCCAGGATGGTGAAGCCGGTGGCCTCGAAGATCTCCTTCACGCTGTCCGACAGGCTGGCGACGATGTTGTCGTCCTGCCACCGGTAGTGGCCGCCCAGGCGCGACCAGTCGACATAGGCCAGCATCGGGCCGGACTTGAACACCGCCGTGTCGGTCTTCACCGCCCCGAAGGCGGAGTGGGCGAGCGTCTCCTCCTTGTGCTTGACGTTCTCCGCCGCGGCGCCTTGCAGCGGCCCCGAGACGAAGCTGATGGGAGACTCCTCGGCCAGCGCCGGCCACGAAAACATGGCCGCGGCGATCACGCCCGCGGCACACCGCATCATTCGATCGAACATGATCCCCTCCGCCCATGTTTGAACCGTTGCGGGCCGTCTGGGCGAACGGCTCCGCCCGTCTGGCCCGGCTTCAAGGACCGATCACGCCCTCGATCGAGAGCCCCCGAACGAGCGCAGAGACCGGCATCGCCTGGCCATCCGGACGGCAAGCGACGCCGACGATGTGGTCCTCGCCGCGGCGGAGCTTGAAGACGCCGCATCGGAGGGGCGTGCCGGTGAGATCGAGGCTTCGGAACTGACCGTCAAATCCTTGGATCGCGATCCGATCACTGCCGATGATCGCGACCCCTGTGGGCTTGAACCTTCTTTGGAGGTTTGCGATCTGTTCGTTCAACGTGGCATCCCACCAGCTGTAATAGCCGTTCCAACGCCACCACCTGACCCGAGCGACCATGCCACGGGCCCGGAACAGCACGGCCTCCGAAGCCTCAATTCCAGGCGTCGCGAGTTCGCCGTTCTCCTGACGCTCAACCTCCTCGGCGGTCGTCCCGGCAAACGGGCCTGAGGTGAAGGTGATCCGCGATTGCTCCGCCCGCGCCGGCAAATAAAACGCCGCCAGGGCGAGCAGCCCGGCGGCGCAGGATAAAATGCCTCGGTTCATTAAATCCCCCGGAATATCCGGGAGGAATTAATGCCGGAGCTGCGGTCGATTGGCGAGAAAATTCGTCAAATCACCGGCAACTCACGCCCGCAGGATGGCGCGATCCTCGTCGCGCCGCTTGCCGGGCGGCTGGTAGGCGATCGCGGCGTGCTCGGCGCAGTACGGCAGGTTGCCGTGCGAGGCCTTGCCGCAGAAATGGAAATCCTTGTCGCGCGGATCGCCGATCGGCCATTTGCACATCCGCTCGGTCAGGTTGAGGATGGTGGCGCCGCCCGACTTCCGCTCCGGCTCCGGCTTGGCCGGGACCTTCTGCACCGCCGGCGGAGCAGCTTCGGCGGCGACAGCGACCGCCTCCTCCTCCTCCTCGCCCTCCTTGCGCTTGATCGGCGAGGGCCGGCCCGACAGCTCCAGCCGATGGGCCTTGCCGATCACCGCGTTGCGAGAGACGCCCCCCAGGATCTCGGCGATCTCGCTGGCACTCTTCCCGTTTCCCCAGAGCTGGCGCAGCTGCGCCACTCGTTCTTCGGTCCAAGACATCCGCTTCTCCCAAGATCACGCGCATTGGATGCGCGTACTACATATTGCGGCTTCGTCCTCGGACGCTACCACATCCGGGACAGCCACGACAGATCCTTTCAAACCCCTCCGGTCAGGCGGCGAGCGCCGCCTCGACCGCTGCGAGTGCCTGGTCGGCGCGGGCCGCATCCGGCCCGCCCGCCTGCGCCATGTCCGGGCGACCCCCACCGCCCTTGCCTCCCGCCGCTTCGGCCGCGGCGCGCACCAGCGCCACCGCGTCGAACCGCGCGGTCAGATCCTCGGTCACGCCGATGCAGACCGACAGCTTGCCGTCGGCCCGGCCGATCAGCGCGATCACGCCGGAGCCGATCTGCTTCTTCAGCGCGTCGGCCATCGGCTTCAGCTCGCGCGCCGGCAGGTCGTCGACGATCCGGCCGGTGAACTTGACCCCGCCGATCTCCCTGACCTCGGGCGCGGCCCCGCCGGAGCCCGCCGTCGCCAGCTTGCGGCGCAGGTCGGAGACTTCGCGCTCGAGCCGCCGCCGCTCCTCGACCAGCGCGGCGAGGCGCGCCGGCAGCTCCTCCGGCGTCACCTTCAGCGCGGCCGCGGCCTCGACCAGCAGCCCGTCGCGATGGGCAGCATAGGCCGTGGCCCCCTCGCCGGTCACCGCCTCAATCCGGCGGATGCCGGCCGCGACGGCGCCCTCGGAGACCAGCTTGAAGGCGCCGATGTCACCGGTGCGAGCGACATGGGTGCCGCCGCACAGCTCCTGCGAATAGACCTTGTTGCCGTCCTGACCCATGCCGACGACGCGCACCGTGTCGCCGTATTTCTCGCCGAACAGCGCCATGGCGCCGGCGGCGATCGCGTCCTCCGGCGTCATCAGCCGGGTGGTGACCTCGGCGTTCTCGCGGATCCGGGCGTTGACCTCGGCCTCGACCGCGGCGATGTCCTCCGGCGTCAGCGGCCGCGGCTGGCTGATGTCGAAGCGCAGCCGCTCCGGCGCCACCAGCGAGCCCTTCTGGGTGACGTGCTCGCCCAGCCGCCGGCGCAGCGCCGCGTGCAGCAGGTGGGTGGCCGAGTGGTTGGCCCGCAGCGCGCCGCGGCGGGCATGGTCGACCTTGAGCTCGACCGCCTCGCCGACCTTGAGCGTGCCGGCCTCGACCGTGCCGATATGGGCCCACAGCACGCCGGCCTGCTTCTGCGTGTCGCGCACCGCGACGGTGACGCCGCCGGGCGCGGTGATGACGCCGGCATCGCCCATCTGGCCGCCGCTCTCGGCGTAGAACGGGGTCTGGTTGACCACGACCACGACCTCGCTGCCCGGCCCGGCCTGGTCCACGACCTGGCCATCGACCACCAGCGCGGTGACGACGCCCTCGGCCACCTCGGTCTCATAACCAAGAAATTCAGTGGGTTCGAGTTTTTCCTTCAACTCGAACCACAAGGCGCCGGTGGCTGCCTCGCCGGAGCCGGCCCAGTTCTTCCGGGCCTCGGCGCGCTGCCGCTCCATCGCCGTCTCGAAGCCGGCGGTGTCGACCGTGCGGCCCTGGCCGCGCAGCACGTCCTGAGTCAGGTCGAGCGGGAAGCCGTAGGTGTCGTACAGCTTGAACGCCACCTCGCCCGGCAGCGCCTGGCCGGAGCCGAGCCGGCCGGTCTCCTCCTCCAGGAGGCGCAGGCCGCGGTCGAGGGTCTGCTTGAAGCGGGACTCCTCCAGCTTCAGCGTCTCGGTGATCAGCGCCTCGGCCCGGGCCAGCTCGGGATAGGCGGTGCCCATCTGGCGCACGAGGGCCGGCACCAGCCGGTACATCACCGGGTCGCGCGCGCCGATCAGATGGGCGTGGCGCATGGCCCGGCGCATGATCCGGCGCAGCACGTAGCCGCGGCCCTCGTTCGACGGCATGACGCCGTCGGCCATCAGGAAGGAGGTGGCGCGCAGATGGTCGGCGATCACCCGGTGGCTGATCTTGTGCGGGCCATCCGGGTCGCTGTTGGTGGCATCGGCCGAGGCCTCGATCAGGGCCCGCATCAGGTCGATGTCGTAGTTGTCGTGCTGGCCCTGCAGCACGGCGGCGATGCGCTCGAGCCCCATGCCGGTGTCGATCGAGGGGCGCGGCAGGTCGACCCGCGTCTCCTTGGTGACCTGCTCGTACTGCATGAAGACGAGGTTCCAGATCTCGATGAACCGGTCGCCGTCCTCGTCCGGGCTGCCCGGCGGGCCGCCGGCGATGCCGGGGCCATGGTCGTAGAAGATCTCCGAGCACGGCCCGCAGGGGCCGGTGTCGCCCATCGCCCAGAAATTGTCCGAGGTCGGGATGCGGATGATCCGCTCCTCCGGCAGCCCGGCGATGCGGCGCCACAGCCCCGCCGCCTCGTCGTCGGTGTGGAACACCGTAGCCAGCAGCTTGTCCTTGGGCAGGCCGAATTCCCTGGTGATCAGGCTCCAGGCCAGATCGATCGCCCGCTCCTTGAAATAGTCGCCGAAGGAGAAGTTCCCCAGCATCTCGAAGAAGGTGTGGTGCCGGGCGGTGTAGCCGACATTCTCGAGATCGTTGTGCTTGCCGCCGGCGCGGACGCATTTCTGCGCCGTGGCCGCCCGCTGATAAGGCCGCGTCTCCATGCCGGTGAAGACGTTCTTGAACTGCACCATGCCGGCATTGGTGAACAGCAGCGTCGGGTCGTTCCGCGGCACCAGCGGGCTGGACGCCACCACCTCGTGGCCGTTCTCGCCGAAGAAGTCGAGGAAGGTGGAACGGATGTCGTTGACGGTCTGCATCGCGGGTGGGGTCGGCCTGGACTGTCTTGGGCGGATGCGGCCCCGGGGAACCGGACGGCCGAGCCGACGCTTGTAGCGCGCCGGGGCGACCGCTGTCCAGGAAGGCGCATGGCAAAAACCCTCCCGGCCGTCGTCAGACTCGAGATATCCTCATCCAACAACTCAGGTCTCTGCTTTAATACACTGATATCTTTTCCAAAACAAGATTATTGCAAGTACCAAGATCATTTAGGTCGCGCGGGGCCGGGCCGGCCTTTCAGCGCGGGTGCGAATTCGGTCGCTCGGGTTGGCACGGCGGCGAATGTCGGGCTCGCTCCGGGGCGAACCAAACCTGCGCATCCATCCATCCGTCACCCGGTGTCCGGTGCGGCCTTCGGGTCGTCGACATAGAGGCCGAGACCGAGGGAGCGGCAGAGGCGGTCGGCCGTGGTGGCGGTGGTCTCGGTGTCGAGCCATTCGATCACGTCCGGCTCCTGCAGCCGGACCGCGAGCCCGGCCCGGAGCCCCGGCACCCGGGTCTGATCGCGAACCTCGGCGAAGGCCCGGTCCATGGCGGCGGCGAGCGCATCCCGGCGCCGGGCCCGCTCGGCCTCGATCGCGGCCGGGCCGCCGGCCGGCTTGGCCGGGCGCGGCGTGGCCGGCCAGCCGAGGGCGCCCCAGCGGGACCACTCCTCCGACAGGCCGAGGCCGCAGGCCAGCCCGGYCATCACCGCGCCGASCGGCCGGTCCTCGACCCGGRCCGCCTCGTCCTCGTAGAGRTSCTCGAYCCGCTCCGCGAGCTCGTCGGACAGGGCCTCGCARCGGTCGAGATCCTCGACCTCGTCCCAGATCATGCATTTCAGGACCTGCTCGACCTCGTCGCGGTGGCGGTCGCGGCGGGCCGGGCGGCCGGCCTCGCGCTCGGCGGTGCGGGCGCGGTCTTCGGCGCAGAGGTCGCGGGCGGCGCGGGCGCGCTGGGCCAGGGTCTGGCGCACCAGATGGGCGTAGCGGGCGAAGTCCAGGCCGGGATCGTCGGTCCGGGCCGGCTGAGCCTCGGCCTCGTCCGCCTTGGGGTCCGCCTTCGCAGCCTGGGCGGCGAGGGCGCGGGCGCCGGCACCTTCGGCCAGCCGCATGCCGATCTCGGACAGGCGCGTGAGCATCTCGACCTGCTGCAGCGCGAGGCCGCGGCAATACGCCTGGATATCGAGATCGGACGGCAATTCCCTCATGGAACATATCATGAACAGCAATCGCCGATTGACGCAATGAACATTGTGTTCACTGGCTGCATTCCCCGGACGCGCGGTGGCGTCCCCGACGACGGGCGGTCGGGATGGACTATGGAGACTGCCCCGACGGCGGTGCGGTGCCGCGTGGGAGGCCGCCTCCAGGATCTCAGCCTGCGGGGCTCGTGGCGGTGCGGGAGACCGGCCTGATATGGGCGAACATGCTGCGGGCGTTCCAGGTCGGGAAGGCTCTTATGAGCGACGGGTCGCCCTCGAGTTGGATACGGTCCTCGCGGGTGGCTTGGGTCCAGGTGAGCTGGCCGGCGTGCCATTTGACGAAGGCTTCGGCTTCCGCCGTTACCCAGAGGTCCTCGTCGAGGCCGGGACACGTCTTGCAGATCTCGGTGTCTCCGAGTTCGATGAGCAGCCAATAACGCTCACGGCGCGGGCGGCCGGTGAAGTCGAAGCGGATGACGACGCGTCGATCCGGGAGCCGGTCTCGGCGGAGCGCGTTGCACATCGACCACAGGGCCACAAAGGGGTCGAGGTGCTCGGGGGCGATCTCGAGCCAATGCGCCCCCCACTCGCCGAGCGATTGGCAGACCGTGAAGAGGTCGTGGCCCGCGGATGTGAGCTCGTAATGGTGCCCGCGCCCGTCGGCCTTGGGAGCCGCCTCGACGACACCGACCCGTTCGAGCTGCTTGAGCCGCTGTGAGAGCAGGGTACGCGAGAGGCCGGGCGCGCCCTCCAGGATCTCGCTGAAGCTTCCACAGCCAAGGTACAGGTTGCGGATGATCAGCGGTGTCCAGCGCTCGGCGAAGATCTCGGCGCCGCGGGCGATCGGGCAGTACTGGCCATACGTCCTCACCAGGCCAGTGTCCTACACCCGCCGTCGGCCGTGAAGTCCAGATTCGTGACTTTACGGCCATGGTCCGCGGTGGTCGGATGTGGCCTCCTGACAGAGGAGGCCACGATGACGACGCCGACGACCGCGGAAGTCGGCCGCGGGAGCAGGGAGCCAACCGTCGCGGAGATCGACGGGTTCCGAGGCCGGCTGATCAGTGCCGACCACGCCGACTACGACATCGCCCGTGCAGTCTGGAACGGTGCCATCGACCGGCGCCCGCGCCTGATCGCCCGATGCATCGGGACCGCCGACGTGGTCGCGGCCGTGCGCTTCGCCCGCGACCACGATCTGGAGATCGCCATACGGGGCGGGGGCCACAGCGTGGCGGGCACCGCCGTCTGCGACGACGGGATCGTCATCGACCTCTCGGCGATGCGGGGCGTGCGGGTCGATCCCGCCGACCGCAGGGCCTGGGTGCAGGGTGGTGCGCTGTGGGGCGACGTCGACCGCGAGACGCAGGCGCACGGCCTGGCCACCACCGGCGGAATCGTGAGCCATACCGGAGTCGCCGGGCTCACCCTCGGCGGGGGCATCGGCTGGCTGATGCGCAAGCATGGCCTCGCGGTCGACAACCTCCTCGCCGTCGACGTCGTGACGGCCGACGGCGAGCGGCTGCGGGCGTCCGAGGACGAGCACCCCGACCTGTTCTGGGCGTTGCGCGGCGGCGGCGGCAACTTCGGCGTGGTCACCTCGTTCGAGTTCCGCCTCCACCCCGTCGGGCCCACCGTTCTGGCCGGGCCCATCCTCTGGGACGCGAGCGACACCGGGGAGGTCCTCCGTTTCTACCGCGATTTCATCCGCGACGCTCCCGACGAGCTCGGCACGGTCGTAAAATTCTGCACCGCGCCGCCTCTATCGGTCATCCCCGAGGAACTGCACTGGCGCCCGGTGGTGATGGTGGGCGCGTGCTACGCCGGGCCGATCGAGGACGGTGAGAAGGCGCTCCGCCCGCTCCGCGCATTTCGGACTCCCCTCCTCGACCTGGCCGGGCCCAAGCCGTACGTGGTGTTCCAGAGCGCGCTCGACTCGACCGTCATCCACGGTTGGAACTACTACTGGAAGGCCACCCACCTCCCCGCGCTCCGCGATGATCTCATCGACGTGATCGCCGGGCACGCGTTCTCCTGCTCGTCGCCACGGTCGTATGTGGCAATGTTCCATCTGAAGGGGGCGGTGAGCCGAGTGGCCGAGGGCGCGACGGCGTTCGGGAACCGGCATGCGTCGCACGCGATCATCGTCCACGCTGCGTGGCGGCCCGGCGAGGACTTCGGCGACCGAGAGACGGCCTGGACGAGGGGGTTCCTCGCCGCCCTTGGCCGCTTCCGCGAAGGCGTCTACGTCAATTTCCTCGGCGGCGACGAAGACCCGGGCCGGGTCCGCGAGGCGTACGGCGACTCCGTCTACGGCCGGCTGGTGGACGTGAAGACCACGTACGACCCCGACAACGTCTTCCACCACAACCAGAACATCCGCCCGGCGGCCTGATCGCAGGTCGTAGGTTGGGGACGTGGCACGCGACCCCAACACCATCGATGCCGCAGGGCAACGGAATGTCGGGTTCGCCTCCCGCGAACCCCACCTGAGCACTGAACCGATTGTCCGATCGTCCTGTTGTCCGATGGGAACCGACTGGCGAGACCGCCGTGCGACCTTCCGCCGGAGTCCTGTTGCGCCGACTGGTCGCGGCCTTGTCCCTGGCCGCGTCCCTGGCGTTCGGCCTGAGCCCCGCGGCGACGCTCGCGGCCGAAGTCCGGTCCGGCGGCGAGTCCTGCGTGACGGCGGCGGAGCCCACGGCCCCGAGGCCGCCGATCATCATCCCGGCCGCCACCAGGCGCCATGCTGCGGGATGATGTGCGTCCCGGCCTTGCCGGCCAGCGCCCCGGCGATGGGTCCGCCGGCCAGTGCGAGCATGGCTCTGCCCTATCCTCTCGTCACGGCCGGGGCGGGCATCGACCTGGACAAGCCGACTCCTCCTCCACGGTACTGAGAGACCGAGGCTGCCTCAGCCTTCGATCCCACCCTTCCGGCCGCCGCGACCGGCTTGCCGTATCGTGACGCTGCGCAGGGCCGGCCGCGGCGGAACCCCAGACACGGAGCTTTCTCATGCACCAGCTGTCCACCGACATCCGGTCCTGCATCGATGAATGCACCCGGTGCTATCAGATCTGCCTGTCGACTTCGATGCTGCATTGCCTCGAAGCCGGCGGAAAGCATGTCGAGCCCGCCCATTTCCGGCTGATCACCGCCTGCGCGGAGCTCTGCCGCGCGGCGGCCCACGTCATGCTGACCGGAACCGAGCACCACCGCCGCGTCTGCAGCGCCTGCGCGGAGATCTGCGAGGCCTGCGCCACTGACTGCGAGCGGATCGGCGACATGCAGGACTGCGTCGACGCCTGCCGCCGCTGTGCGGCGTCGTGCCGGAAGATGGCGGCCTGACTGCAGTTCGTACGTTGGGTTCGCGGCACGCGAACCCAACGTACGTGATGCTCATCAGATCAGGCTGATCGTCGAGTTGGTGATCGGGTAGCGCCGGTCGCGGCCGAAGTTGCGGCGGGTCAGCTTGACGCCCGGCGGGGCTTGGCGGCGCTTGTATTCGGCGCGGTCGAGCAGGCGCCACACCCGCGCCACCGTCGCCCGGTCGTGGCCGCGGGCGACGATCTCGTCGACGCCCAGCTCCTCCTCCACCAGGCAGTTCAGGATGTCGTCGAGCTCGTCATAGGGCGGCAGCGTGTCCTGGTCGGTCTGGTTCGGCTTCAGCTCCGCCGTCGGCGCCTTGGTGATGATCCGTTCCGGGATCACCCGGCCGGCCGGGCCCATCGCGCCGTCCGGATGCACTTGGTTGCGCCAGCGCGACGCCTCGTAGACCGTGGTCTTGTAGACGTCCTTCAGCACCGAATAGCCGCCGCACATGTCGCCGTACAGCGTGGCGTAGCCGACCGACATCTCCGACTTGTTGCCGGTGGTCAGCACCATCTTGCCGAACTTGTTCGACAGCGCCATCAGGGTGATGCCGCGGGCGCGGGACTGGATGTTCTCCTCGGTGATATCCGGCGTGGTGCCCTCGAACAGCGGCGCCAGCATGGTGCCGAAGGCCCGCATCGCCGGCTCGATCGAGATGCTGTCGAGGCGCACGCCCAGGGCCCGGGCGCAGGCCTCGGCATCCTCCAGGCTGTCGCGGCTGGTGTAGGGCGAGGGCAGCATCACGCAATGGACCCGGTCGGCGCCCAGCGCATCGACCGCCACCGCGGCCGAGAGCGCGCTATCGATTCCGCCAGAAAGTCCAATCAAAACACCAGGAAAGCGGTTCTTGTTCACGTAATCTCTGAGGCCGAGCATCATCGCGCCGTAGATCGCCTCGACGCCCTCCGGCGGGGCGATACGCTCGCCCTCGACGCAGTCCCAGCCCTCCGGCCCGCGCACCCATTCGGTGATCGCGATGTGCTCGCGGAAGGAGGGCAGTTGGCGGCGCAGCGCACCGTTGCGGCCGATGACGAAGGAGGCGCCGTCGAACACCAGCTCGTCCTGGCCGCCGACCTGGTTGAGATAGGCCATGGCCAGGCCACTTTCGGTCACCCGGTTCAGCACGATCTGCAGCCGCTGCTCGGCCTTGCCGGCCTCGTAGGGGCTGCCGTTCGGCACCAGCAGCAGCTCCGCCCCGGTCTCCTGCAGGCATTCGACCACGTCGCCGGTCCAGATGTCCTCGCAGATCGGCACGCCGAGGCGCACGCCGCGGAACGGGATCGGCCCCGGCATCGGCCCGGCGGCGAAGACCCGCTTCTCGTCGAACACGCCGTAATTCGGCAGGTCGTGCTTGAACCGCGTCGCCGCGACCTTGCCGCCGTCCAGCAGCAGCACGGCGTTGTAGACCTTGCCGCCATCGCGCCAGGGCGAGCCGATCAGAAGCGCCGGCCCTTCGGTGGTCTCCGCCGCCAGCGCGCGCACCCCCTCCTCCACCGCGTCGAGGAAGAAGGGCTTCATCACCAGGTCCTCGGGCGGATAGCCGCTGACCACCAGCTCGCTGCCCACGAGCAGGTCGGCGCCAGCCTGCCGCGCCTCGTCGCGGGCGTGGCGCAGCTTGTCGATGTTGCCGCGCACGTCGCCGAGCGTCGGGTTCAGTTGGGCGAGGGCGATGACGAGACGGTCGGTCATGACGGAGTCCACGGATGACGGTCGGGGCACCCTAGCAGCCGGATCGGCCGGCTTGAAGGTGCTGCCGCCAAATTAATTCTCAGATTGAGAAAATCAAGCGGTGCGCGACACCCCTACCCCCGACGGCCGAGCTTCGCCTCAGCCGCATCGATGAACCTGTCGAGGACCGCGGTGCGTTTCCTGGACGGCTCGTACCCGAAATAGACCTCCTGCGGGTCGGCGACGACGAAGCTGCCATCCTCCTTCATCAGGAACTGGAGATCCTTGATGTCGATCTTCTGCGCCAGCATTGTCGCCTTGATCCGCTGCAGGCTCGCGAGGCTGTTCTCGTTCAGGCGGGAGGTGTCAACGACCTCGTCGCCGCCGGGGCGGTCGAGCATGTCCTTGCTGTTGGCGACATAGCGGTCGACCAGCAGCGCGGGACGGCCGTCCACCCGCGTCAGCGCCAGCGGCCGGGCGACCGGCAGCCCCGCCTCCTCCAGCCGGTTGAGCATCGCCACCTCCTTGAAGCCGGGAAGGAGGTCGCCGTCGCGGATCACGACGACCGCCTTGTCGCCGAGGGAGAAGGCCGTCTTGGAAAGGCCGGCCCCGAGCCGCAGCCCGAGCTGATCCTCCAAAGAGTCGATCCGGTGGCGGGTGCCGTCCGGCTCCACCCGATAGAGCGTCCGCTCCTGCACCTCGACCTTCCAGTTCTGCGGCGACCCGGCGGGCTGAAGCGCCCTCCAGCCTCCCGCCTCTCGTTGCAGATAGACCGGGGCCCGGGCCACGTCGGCGAGGCTTTGCGCAAAGCGCCGGTTCCCGGCCGAGGCATCGGACATGTGGAGGACGATCGGCCGGTCCTCGCGGCCCTCATTATCCATCCGGATCACCTGCTCATGCGGCGACACGGCCGTCCCGTCGGCGAGCACGCCCTCGCCGTTCCGGTTCACGCGCCGAATCTCGACGAAGTGGAGATCCTCGATCCCCACCTGCGTCAGGCTCTGCAGTTCCTTGGTCGCCTTGGCTTCCCAGGTCTGGCGCTGCGGCAACGGAGACACGGGATCGAGAGGAATCTGCGGCCCCTCTTCAGCGTCGACGGTCCGGTCGGCCGACTTCCGGTCTGACCGGCCGACCGCCAGCGTCAGGCCGCCCCAGAGGGCGATGCCGAGGCCCATCTCCAGGCGCTGGCCGGGAGTGAGATCGTTCCAGTCCGCCGCCAGGGTGTAGCCGGTGTTGGCTGCAGCGCCGCCGTCCGCCGCGACCGCCGCGCCGTTCAGGCCGCTCCAGAGCCGGCTGGCCTCCGCCGCCCTGCCGGTCTGCGCCAGATAGGCCAGACGGCCGAAGGGCAGAACGCTGGCCCCGCCCGCTGCGGTGTTGAACAGCGCCATCCGGTATTCGGGATTGTCCCATTGGTCGAGGCCCCGCTCCTCCAGCGCCCCCAGCTCCCGGCCGCCGCGCCAGGCGAACCACGCCCCGGCCCCCGCCGCCACCGCCGGCGCCGCCGTCCCGCCCGAGCCGAACACCATCGCCCCGCCGGCCAGAACGCCGCCGAACAGTGCCGCCTTGTCCAGCGCTTGCTCGACATGCTCGCCGACGCTGTCCGGCGTCCGCGGCGTGGCGCCGCTGTCCAGCACCGCATGCCCGTCCCGGCCGCGCAGCTCGCCGTCCCGCGGATAGGTCATGGCCCCCGGCGGCAGTCGGTTCTCCCGCGTCCAGGTCGCGAAATCGGCATAGCCGCCGCCCTGGTTGTCGACGAAGCGCACCGACCCGTCCTTGCCCTCCACCCGGAACAGCGGCAGCGTCACCGCGCCGGTCTCGGTGCTGGAGAACTGCACCGGCAGCACCGTCACCTTCGCGTCGGCGCCGCCCTGCTCCCGGATCGCCGAGGCGATGCGGTCGATCGTCCTGCCGTCCTCGCCCTTGCGCTCCAGCCCCATCGCCCGGGCGACGCGGCTCTCCAGCGTCTCCGCCCCGGCCAGCTCCATGCCGTGGCCCTGGCCGACGGCGAGCGCCTGATCCGCCGCCGCCTGCGCCATCGGCTTGGCCACCGAAGGCGACGCCCACGGGTCGCCGCCTGGCGACCGCTGCAGCACCTCCGCCGTGATCCCGCGCTGCTGCAGCACCAGCGCCAGCATCCGGCCCCGCGCCTCCGGCGTGGTCTTGCCCTCTTGCGGGAAGGGCAGCTGCTCCACCAGCAGCTTGCGGCCTTCCGGCGTCGCTAGGATGTCGCCCAGCCGCCTGCCTTCCGACGGCTGGCCGAGCGCGGCGGCGAGCACCTGCCCCATGTCCCGCGCCAGCCCCGGCGCCTCGAAATAGGTCTGCTCCCGCGCCAGGGCGAAGGCGCTCAAGGCGAAGGCATCCCGCGCCTCCCCCGCCGGTGCATCGCTGTCCGTCCTCTTGGCCACCGCCGACACCGCCGAGGCCAGCGCCCGCGGCTGATGCGCCAGCATCGCCGCGAAGGCCGAGGCCTGGTCCTGGGACAGCGACCCGACCAGATCCTGCAGCCTGGCCGCGTCCAGCCCCGCCGTGAAATCCGGCCGCTCCGGGTCGTAGCCCAGCGCCAGCACCGCCGCCTCAGCGTAGGACCGGGCGCTCATCAGCTCGGGATCCAGCTTCTCGTCGCCACGGTGGCCGGACTGCAGCTCGACCGAGCGCACGACCAGCCGCTCCGCCACCAGCCGGGCCAGGTCCTGGTTGCCGAGCACCCGCTTGGCCAGGTCCGACGCCGAGGCGGCGCCGTCGCCCTGCCATTTGCGCAGCACCCGGTCGACCAGCCGCGCCTGCTCCGCCGCCGTCAGGCTGCCGAGCTCGCCGTCGCCCCGCAGCGCCTTCGCCGCCGTCTCGGCCCCGTCATCCATCCAGAAGCGCAACGTGTGGTCCTTGACCTTGTCCCGGACCCATTCGTCGATCTCCCGCGCCCGCACCGCCGGTACGGGCTTCTCCGATTTCGCCCGGCTCACCGCGGAGGCGAATGCCACCTCCCCATTGCCGCGTAGCTGCGGCGTCCGCTCCCACTCCCCGCGACGCAACGGCGCCAGGCTCATCCTTTTCCCCCGGAAAGACATTGATGGCCGAAACGCAATGCCTCGGAAGAAGTTCCTAGGCAGAGGCATGCCAAATGCGAAGGGCTGAAACCCGTTCTCCCATGCAAATTCGCATGCCTCCCCTCCCGCCACGGCAGGCCTCGCCGGCCGGGCAATTATGTTACGTGACGTAACAATATTATCAGACTCGCCGAGGCAGCCCGGGGACGGCCGCCCGGCCGCGACCCGGCTCCCCGAGATTGCGCCATGACCTGGGTCATGAACTGGCACCTGTACGGCACCTTCCTCGTCACCGCGCTGATCCTCGGCGTCACGCCCGGGCCGGTGAACATCCTGGCGCTGTCGCATGCGCTGACGCTGGGCTGGGTGCGCGCGGTGACGACGGTGGCGGGCGCGACCCTGGCGATCGCCATCCAGGCGGCGCTGGCCGTGGTCGGCATCGGCTCGTTCCTGGCGCTGCTGGGCCAGTGGTTCGATCTCCTGCGCTGGGCCGGCGCCTTCTATCTCGTCTATCTCGGCGTCCAGCAGTGGCGCGCCCGCGGCGGCATGGCGATCGAGGCGGGCGGCGCCGTCCCGGTCGGGGCGCGGTTCTGGAAGGGCTTTCTGATCTCGGCCACCAATCCGAAGACGCTGCTGTTCTTCCCGGCCTTCTTCCCGCAATTCATCGACCCCGCCCTGCCGGCGACGCCGCAACTGTCGCTGCTGGCCGCCAGCTTCACCGCGATCAGCTTCCTCGGCATCCTACTGAACGCCGTCGCCGCCCATGCGCTGCGGCGCTGGCTGCAGGAGCCGAGCCGTGCCCGGTTGTGCAACCGGCTGTTCGGCGGCGCCCTGGTCGGCATGGGGGCTTCCATGCTGCAGGGCTGAGAGCCCGTCCGATAACGCTACTGGAGCGGCCGTCTGACGGCGATCTTTCCGCTTCCGGTGCTCACGGACCTTCATGTCCGCTGCGCTCCGGTTCTCAAAATCACCGCCAGCCGACTCGCTCCAGCGCATTCTTGGACGGGCTCTGGCCCGTCCGTCGTAAAAATCGGACGGAAGCCCTTGTTTCCCTGTCTCTTTCGCCTGAAACTCCCGTCAGGGGACAGGGAGTGGCCGTTTTCATGCTGATCGAGCGCGAGGAGCCGCTTGACCGTCTGCTGGGACTGGCCCGGCGGGCCGCGGCCGGCCATGGCGGCACCGTCGTGCTCAGCGGCGAGGCGGGGATCGGCAAGACCGCCCTGCTGCAGGAGTTCACCCGGCGCCTCGGCCCCGGCCACCGCGTGCTGTGGGGCGGGTCCGAGGCGCTGTTCACGCCGCGCGCGCTGGGACCGCTGCAGGACATGGCGCATGCCCTGGGACCCCGCGTGGCGGCGCTGCTGGATGGGACGGCGGCGCCGGAACGGCTGTTCCCGGCCCTGCTGAACACGCTGCAGGAGGCGCCGGACACCACCATCCTCGTCTTCGAGGACGTGCATTGGGCCGACAATGCGACGCTCGACCTGGTGAAGTATCTCGGGCGCCGCATGCCGGTGCTGCGGGCCCTGCTGGTGCTGAGCTTCCGCAGCGAGGAGGCCGGCCCCGACCATCCGCTGCGGCAGGTGCTGGGCGACCTGCCGGCCACCGCCGCGCGCATCGCCATGCGGCCGCTGTCGCCCGAGGCGGTCGCCGTGCTGGCGCGGCAGGCCGGCCGCCCTGCCGCCGACCTGCACCGGATCACGGCCGGCAACCCCTTCTTCGTGACCGAGCTGCTGGCCAGCCAAGACAGTGCGCCGGGGAGCATTCCGGCCTCGATCCGCGACGCGGTGTGGTCAAGGCTGTCGCGGCTGGCGCCGGACGAGCGCGGGGCGCTGGAGATGATCAGCATAGTGCCCGGCAGCGTCGAGCCGTGGTTGGCACGGGCCCTGCTGGGCGCCAGGGCCGACGCCGTGATCGACCGCTGCATCGGCCGCGGCATGCTGCTGCGGGACGATCAGGGCGCCGTGGGCTTCCGCCACGAGCTGGCGCGGTTGGCCACGCTCGACCAGCTGTCCCCAGCCATCCAGCAATCGCTGCACGCGCGGGTCGAAGCGGCGATGGCCGACGCCCCTGTCGCGCAGTCCGGCGCGTTGCTGCCACGCCAGGTGCACCACGCCGCCGCGGCGGAGGACGGCGCGCGCGTCCTGGCCCTGGCGCCGCAGGCGGCGGCGCAGGCGTCGCGCCTGGGCGCGCACCAGCAGGCGGCCGCGCATCTGGCGAGCGCGCTGCGCTATGTCGACCAGGCGCCGAAGGCGCTGGCGGCGCAGCTCTACGAGGACTGGGCCCATGAGGCCGGCCTGGCGGCGCGCATCGACGATACGGTGATCGAGGCGCGGCAGAACGCGATCGCACTGTGGCGCGAGCTGGGACGGATGGACAAGGTCGGCCTCAACCTGCGGGCTCTGGCGCGGCTGCTGTGGTCGCGCGGCGAGGTGCGGCAGGCCGGCGACTGCGTCGACGAGGCGGTGCGGGAGCTGGAGCGCCTGCCGCCCGGGCCGGAGCTGGCGATGGCCTACAGCGTGCGGTCGCAGCTGCACATGCAGCACAGCAACGTCGACGCGGCGGTCGAATGGGGCCGGCGCGCCATCGACCTGGCCGACCGGCTGGGCGATGTCGAGACCCGGGTGCACGCGCTCAACAACGTCGCCACCGCCCTCCTCTTCGTCGACCGCCCGGGCGGGCGGGAGATGATGGAGGAGAGCCTCGCTTTGGCCCTGGAGCACGGGTTCCACGAGCACGCCGCGCGGGCCTACATGAACCTCGCCGAGTATGCGGTGGTGTTCAAGGACTTCACCCTGGCCGAACGGGTGCTGGCCGAAGGCATCGCCTTCGAGACCCGGCACGACCTGGATTCCTGGACCCATTACCAGGTCGGCTGGCAGGCGCGGCTTCGGCTGGAGCAGGGCCGGTTCCGCGAGGCCGAGTCGATCGCCGGCGGGGTCGTCGGCCTCGAGCAGCTCGCCCCGACGATCCGCCTGCCGGCCCTGATCGTGCTGGGCCGGGTGCGCATGCGGCTGGGCGAGCCGGATGCCCAGGCGCTGCTGCAGCAGGCGCTGAAGCATGCGCTGGAGACCGGAGACCTGCACCTGATCGCGCCGGTGCGCTTCGCGCTGGCCGAGGCGGCCTGGCTTTCCGGCGAGCTCGGCCCCGCCCATCAGCAGCTCACGGCCGTGGCGGCGATGGACCTCGACAGCTTCGACCCCTGGGCCCTGGGCGAGCTCGCGGTCTGGTGGCGCCGCTGCGGCATGGCGGCGCCGCTGCCGCCGGCGACGGCGCGGGCCCCGGCGCCACGGGCGGCCGAGCTGTCCGGCGATCCGCTGACGGCCGCGGCGGAATGGACGCGGCTGGGCCTGCCCTACGAGGCGGCCCTGGCCCTGACCCAGGTCCGCGACGCCGAGGCGGGGCCGGCCCTGGCCCGCGCCGTGGCGATGCTGGAGGAGATCGAGGCCCGCCCCGCCGCCCTGCTGGCCCGCAGGACCGCGCAGCGCCTGGGCGTCGCCGACCAACTGCCGAAGGCGCGGCGCGGCCCCTACGCCGTCGCCCGCCGCCACCCGCTGGGCCTGACCCGGCGCGAGCTGCAGGTGCTGCAGCTCCTTGCCGAGGGCATGGGCAACCGGGACATCGCCCATCGGCTGGTGCGGTCCCCCCGCACCGTCGAGCACCATGTCTCGTCGGTGCTGGGCAAGCTGAACGCCAGCAGCCGGATGGATGTGGTGCTGCGCCTGCACAGCGAGCCCTGGCTGCTGTCCGCCGGCGAAAACTAGGTAGTCGCCCCCGCGAAAATTGGGCATCCGCCCCGAAGCGCCGCGGCCGCGCGGCGCCTAGGGTGTGCCTCGCGGCTCCGCCCCCGGACTCTGCCGACTCTCGACGCAGGGCGGACAACGCGTCGAGCACGGAGGCACATGGCGATGACGGGCATCGATGCCGCTGCGGATCTCGACTATTCCCTGACCATGGCCCCCGGCCTGGCCGTCGCCCTTTCGGGCCGCGACATCGACGGCGAGGACGGGCCGGGCGCGACCGCGCCGGACCGTGCGTCTCGCCAGGACACGGGCAGCGGCATCGAGGATCTGCTGGACTGGCTCGACCTCGGCGTGATCATCGCGGATGCGTCGGCCCGGCCGATCCGGCTGAACCGGCGCGCCGAGGCGATCGTGGCCCGGAAGGACGGGCTGTTCGCCACGCCGTTCGGCATCACCGCGACCCATCCGGAGGAGACCGGCAGACTGCGGCAGGCGATCGCCGCGGCCGCGGTGGGGGGAGCCCGCCTGCGGCTGTCGCGCCCGTCCGGATCGCCGCCCCTGCTGGTCACCGTGATCCCGGTGCGCCGCGACGCCGACCGTGGCCCCGCGGCGCCCTGGGTCGCCCTCTTCGTCATGGATCCCGGCGCGGCGGGCATGCCGGCCCCGGCGCTGCTGCAGGAGCTGTTCGGCCTGACCGCGGCGGAGGCCGTCTTCGCCGCCGAGATCAGCCGCGGCGACGGGCTGCAGGCCGTCGCCGAGCGCCTGGCGATCGCGCCCACCACGGCGCGGACCCACCTGACCCGGATCTTCGAGAAGACCGGCACCCGCCGCCAGGCGGAGCTGGTCCGGCTGCTGACGCAATGCGACCGGCTGGCGCCGTCCGCCGGCTGGCCGCCGCCTGGCCAGGACCGAGAGCATCGCGCCCCGGCCCGGATCAGCTCTTGAGCGGCATCCAGATCTCGACCAGGCCGGTGCCCGTCCACGGATCGAAGTCCTCGCTGTAACGCTCGAAATTCGGCGCGTCGGCGAAGGCGTGGCCGGATTGCGGCAGCCAGCGGGTCCAGATCGTGCAATGCGTCGCCCGGATGCGGGAGATGTGGCCGCGGTGGCTGAACACCGCGTAGCGCTGCGCCGGGATGCGCACCCGGGCGAAGTCCGCCGGCAGCTCGTCGAAGCTCGCGACCTCGACCCCGGCGATGTAGTCGAAATTGCCGGCGTCGTCGGCGTTGCAGCAGACGCCGTAGGTGGCGCCGCCGAGCTGGTTCGGCACATGGCCGATCTGCGGCCCGAAGCGCTGCCACAGCGCCGGGATGCCTTCGTTGGTCTCGAAGGTGTAGCGGCCGCCCAGTCCGGCCACCAGCAGGGTCTTGCCCGTCTCGAAGCGCGGCGCCTCGAGGTCGATGATCAGCGTGTCGTCCAGCCGGATCGGCTCCACCAGCGCGAGGTTGTCGATATGGCCCTGGCCGCGCACCTGCTCCGGCGTCAGCCCGAACTGGTCGCGGAAGGCCCGGGTGAACGCCTCGTGGGAGCCGTAGCCGGCATCGAGCGCCACCGCCAGGATGTCGGAGGCGCCGGCCGCCAGGGTCCGGGCCGCCTCGGTCAGACGGCGGCCGCGGACATAGCGCATCACCGAGCGGCCGGTGGCCACGCCGAACAGCCGGCACAGATGGAACCGGGACACCCCGGCGGCTTCGGCGATCGCGTCGAGCGTCACCTCCGCCGAGAACCGGTTCTCGATGTACCAGACCGCCCGCTCGACCGCGCCCATGCCCTTCTCCCGCTGCGTTCGCCGGAACTGTGCCGATGGCGGATGCCGCCCGTTTGATCGCGATTGCGCCTCCGGGCCGGCTGTTGAAGGATTCGCCATCTTCCCGCTGCCCGCACAGGACACCTCGCCATGGCCCATGAGCTGCACACCGCCGACCGATCCCGACTGTCCAATATCGGCGAGATCGACTGGGCGGCGCTGCGCCAGGCCCGGATCGACCTGGCCGCCTGCTTCCGCATGGCCGCGCGGCTGGGGCTGGAGGAAGGGATCTGCAACCATTTCTCGGCCATGGTGCCCGGGCGGGACGACCTGTTCCTGGTCAACCCCTACGGCCTGGCCTTCGGCGAGGTCACCGCGTCCAGCCTGCTGGTCTGCGACTTCCACGGGAACGTCATCGACGGCGAGGGCAAGCCGGAGGCGACGGCCTTCTACATCCACGCCCGGCTGCACAAACGCCTGCCGCGTGTCCGGGCGGCGTTCCACACGCATATGCCCAACGCCACGGCGCTGAGCATGGTCGAGGGCGAGCCGCTGGCCTGGGCTGGGCAGACGGCGCTGAAGTTCTACGGCCGCACCGCCGTGGACGACGCCTATAACGGCCTGGCCCTGGACGAGGCCGAAGGCGACCGGATCGCGGCGACGCTCGGCCACGCCGATGTGGTGTTCCTGCGCAACCACGGCGTGATGGTGTGCGGGCCGACCATCGCCGAGGCCTGGGACGACCTCTACTACCTCGAGCGCGCGGCCGAGGTGCAGGTCAAGGCGCTGAGCACCGGGCGGCCGCTGCGCCCGGTGCCGGCCGAGGTCGCCCGGCGGGCCTACCAACAGATGCGCGAGGGCGACCCGGAGAGCGCCCGGCTGCACCTCGAGAGCATCAAGCGCGTGCTGATGCGGCAGGATCCCAGCTTCGCAGCGTGATCGATGGAATGGATTGCCCGGCTCGGCCGTCCCTGGTCTGAGGGGCGTCCGCCGGCGGGTGCCCGTGAAGGGGATCGTTTCGAGATGAGCATCAGACGTCGCATCCTCGTGCCCGTATTGACCGCCATCGCGGTGCTGGCGACCGCCGGCCCGGCCCTGGCCCATCACAAGCCCTGGCACGGCGGCGGGCCGCCCTGGGCGCGGCCGTATCACGGCCCGGGCATCGTCTATGCGCGGCCACGGCCGCCCGTCGTCGTCTACGAGCGGCCGTATTACGGCTATTACGGGCGGCCCTACTACCATTACCGCCGGCCGGCGCCGGTCTATGTCGAGCCGCCGCCTTACTACATCGCCCCGACCCCGGGCATCAGCATCAACATCCCGCTGCGCTTCGACTGACGCGACCGCGCGCCACACGCGGCGATGGCGGCTTCGCCGCATGGCCAGGTCATGGCCAGGGGCACGGCAAGACGCAGACCGTGATCGTGCCCGGCAATCCGGCCGGCGGCCAGGGCAAGGCCCGCCCGGCGGCGCTGTTCTCGCCGCGGGACCGGGACGTGACATCGACCATTACGGCGGCTGGCCGCGCCCCCAAGGGCGCTGCCGCCCGGAACGGCGCGTAATCTCGCGCGGGGCAAACCGCTGCCGCCGGGCATCGCCAAGCGGATCCTGCCGCCGGACCTGCTGGCGCGCCTGCCCCGCTATGACGGCTACGAATATTGCATGATCGGAAGCGATATCGTGCTGGCGGCGATCGCCACCGGCATCATCCTCGACATTCTCACGAACTGAGGAACCGGGGCCACGTCGTCAGTCGAACGGGCGGAAGCCCTGGCGGGCGAGGTCCAGGTCGCGATCATCGACCACCCCGTTCCCGTCGACATCCAGATTGACCGTCTCCCACTCCCCGGTCGGCGCGGTGCCGGGCTTGACCTGCTGGATCCGATCATCGAGCTGCGCCTCGAGCGCATCGATCAGGTCCGGATCCGCGATCGGGTCGGCCCTGAGCGCGGCGATCCGCTCCTGCAGGGCACGGATGCCCGTCTCCTGGGGCGTGCCGAAATTGGCCTGCATGGCGCCGACGCGGGCGCTGTAGCCCAGCTCCTTGGCCAGGCTGACCATGGTGGAGACGCGCTGGCCGTGATTGCGGAACGGTCCCTTGCCGACGGTCGGCGACCAGCCCGAGCCGATCAGCGCCGCGGTGGTGTCGTCGTCGAGCGAGATGGTGTCGGTCCTGCCGGGCGCCTGGCCCTTGGCCTTGCCGCTGTTGCCGGGGCTGTCGCCGGCATCGTCCCCGGCATTGCCGCCGCCGTTGCTGTTGCTGTTCCCGCTTCCGTTGCCCCCGGCGTTGCCATTCCCGTTGCCGTTGCCGTTGCCGCCGCCGTTGCTGCTGCTGTTTCCCCCGCCGTTTCCCTTGCCGTCAYCGTTGTCGCCGCCCTTGCCCCCACCGTTGCCGTTCCCGTTGCCAGYGTTCCCGCTCCCCCCGCCGTCGCTGCTGCCGCTACCCCCGCCGGTTCCCTTGCCGCCACCGTTGTCGCCGCCCTTGCCGCCGGCGTTGCCATTCCCGTTGCCAGCGTTCCCGCTCCCCCCGCCGTCGCTGCTGCCGCTACCCCCGCCGGTTCCCTTGCCGCCACCGTTGTCRCCGCYCTTGCCGCCACCGTTGTCACCGCTCTTGCCGCCGGCGTTGCCATTCCCATTACCAGCGTTCCCGCTCCCCCCGCCGTTTCCCTTGCCGCCACCGCCGTCGCCGCCCTTGCCGCCGCCGTTGCCGTTACCCCCACCGTTTCCCTTGCCGCCGCCGTCACCGCCCTTGTCCTTGACGGTGATGAAGTGCGGCTTCGAGATGTTCGCGAAATCCCCCCACACGGCTGCCGTCGCGCCCGTCGCGTAGAGCAGGCCGAAGGCCGCCACGAGGGGCAGTGCTGCAGCAGAGCGGATACGCATCAGGAACTCCAGAACCGTGCTGTCGTAACGAGCCGCGGCGGCCCGCGCCATCATCCATCAGACGTTCGACCGGCCGCCACCATTCCGGGCAATTTCGTGAAATTCGGCATCCTGCCCGGACCGGACCGCCATATTGTGCGTTAATAGGCCGGATGGGTGAATCGCAACAGCAGCAGAGTGGTGATGGGATGTCCGATCCGGCCGAACGTGTGAAGGGAGCGCTGCTGGCCTCGCTGCCGCGGCTGCGCGCCTTCACCCGAGCGCTTGCCGGTTCTGCTTCCGAAGGGGACGACCTGCTGCAGGCGACCTGCGAACGGGCGCTGGAGCGGGCGCACCAGGCCGGCGCCAATGGCACGATGCAGGGCTGGATCTTCCGCATCGCCTACAACCTGCATCTCGACCGGCTGCGGGCCGGGCGCCGCCGCGGCGATGGGGCCGAGCCGGTCGACCCGGACACGCTGCCGGGCGGCGACGCCGAGGCCGAGGTGGAGGCGACCCTGATGCTGGCGGCGGTGCAACGCGCCATCGACCGCCTGCCCGAGGAACAGCGCAGCGTGCTGCTGCTGGTCTCGGCCGGCGGTCTCAGCTACGCTGCCGCGGCGGAGGCGCTGGAGGTGCCGGTCGGCACGGTGATGAGCCGCCTGCACCGCGGCCGCCAGGCGCTGCATCATCTGCTGTCGCGGCCTGTGGTCGGCGCCGTTGTCGCGGTGGCGCCCCGCTGATGGAGACGACCGTGACGATCGATACCGATTGGATCGCGGGCTATGCGGATGGCGAGCTGGAGCCGGAGCGCCGCCGCCTCGTCGGCGCGGCCCTGGCCCGCGACCCGGCCCTGGCCGCGGCGCTGCGGCGGGAGCGCGAGGTCTCGACCCTGCTCTCCGCCGCGTTCCGCCCGGTGGAGGAACCGACGCCGCGTGCCGTGGCGGCGCTGCTGGCCCCCGCAGCGGCCGCATCGCCTTCGATCCGGCGCCGCCGCCCGGCCGCCCGGTGGCTGCGTGCGATCGCGGCCGCGGTGGCGCTGGTCGCCGTCGGCGCCGGCGGCTGGACCGCGTTGCGCGCCATCGATGGGCTCGAGAGCCGGGTCGCGCGCATCGAGGCGGCGGAACAGCAACGGGTGACGACACAGACGGCGATCGCGAACGGCCGGGCCGATGTGCTGGAGCGCTCGCCGAACGGCGTCGAGATGCCCTGGCGCAGCGGCGACGGCGCGGTCGCAGGACGGGTCCGGCCGGTCTCGACCTTCGTCGACGGCTCCGGCCGCTTCTGCCGCGAGTTCACCGAGGCGATCGAGGGGCCGGACGGCCATCGCGTCGGCGGCGGCATCGCCTGCCGGGTCGGCCAGCGCGACTGGCGCCTGTGGTGGTCGCAAGACGGCGGCGAGCCAGCCGGCCAGGCGCTGTAGGCTGGCCTCCGGAGAGGACTGATCATCCTTTTGGCGCCATCCGGTTGCCTCTCCCGCTTGCGGGAGAGGTCGGAGACGCGAAGCGGCTCCGGGTGAGGGGAGTTTTTGTCGAGGCCGGGACCAGCCCTCACCCGGTCTCGCTGCGCGAGCCCGGCCTCTCCCGCGTCCGGCGGGAGAGGCAACGCAGAACCGGCCGCCGCGCCGGCCGGCTAATTCCCCACCGGCCGGGCGTCGGAGACGAAGGGTCGGTACTGGAACAGCCAGGTCTCGGACGCCACCTGGTCGCCGACCTTGAGGAACAGCCGCATCTCGACCGGGTCGTCGCCGTCGATCGTCAGGTCGAACTGGGCGCGCCAATGCCCCGGCACGTCGTCCGGCACCGCCTCCATGAAGATATAGGAGAAGGTGCCGCGCGAGGCCCACAGCACCGGCTCCGGCTTCACCCCGAAGGGCAGGCCGGCGAGCGGGCCGCCGAGGAACTCGACCATGAACTTGCGCACGCCTTCCGGGCGCGGCTGGCCGGGCTGGCCGCCGCGGCCGAGGCGGGTCGCCACCACCCGGGCCAGCGGCGTCGGATAGGGCTCGTCCGCCATCCAGTGGATGCGGTAGGCGAAGGGCAGCTCGTCGCCCGCCTTGGTCGGCGCCTCGGGGTGCCAGTAGGCGACGATGTTGTCGTGGATCTCGTCGTCGGTCGGCAGTTCGACCAGCTGCACCGCCCCCTTGCCCCAGTCGCCCAGCGGCTCGATCCAGGCCGAGGGCCGCAGGTGGTAGCGAACGCCGTCCTCGTAATGATCGAAGTTGCGGTCGCGCTGCAGCAGGCCGAAGCCCTTCGGCGACTGGTCGAGGAAGCTGGAGATCACGATCCGCGCCGGGTTGTTCAGCGGCCGCCAGATATGCTCGCCACCGCCGGTCCAGATCGCCAGACCGTCGCTGTCATGCACCTCCGGCCGCCAGTCGATCGCGGTCTTCTTCACCGTCTCGGAATACCAGTACATCGAGGTCAGCGGCGCGACGCCGAGGCGCTCGATCGGCTGGCGCAGGAACAGCGTGGACTCGACATCCATCACCACGCCGGCGGTGCGCCGCATCAGGAAACGATAGGCGCCGGTCAGGCTGGGACCGTCGAGCAGCGCGTAGACCGTCACCGCGTCGGCGTCGGATTGCGCCGGCTCGAACCAGTAGGAGACGAAGTCCGGGAACTCCTCCGGCCCGCCCGAGCCCGGGGTGATGGTGATGCCGCGCGCCGACAGGCCGACCTGGCCGAGCTCGCCCTTGGCGCGGAAATAGGAGGCGCCGAGAAAGGCCACCCAGGGCTCCTCCTTCTTCCAGTCGTCCTTGCCGTCCTTGGCCTCCTGGATCCAGAAGCCGGCGAAGGCCGAGGGCTGCGACGGCAGCTTGGCGGCGGGGCTGTCCGGGCCGATGGTGAAGTACTCCGGGTCATACAGGATCTCGCGCGCGGTGCCGGCGGCGGGATCGACTGCATGCATCTTCACGGTCTTGGGAAAGAACCGGCCGACATGCTGGAAGGTGATCGGATAGGCGCCCGGCTGGCCGTCGCCGTAGAGGGCATAGCCAGGCTTGTACTTCAGCTTGCCGTGCGCGTCGTAGTCGATCGCCTGCACGATCTCCGGATTCGGCCGTGGCGGGGACACATAGGCCGCCGCGGCGAGCTCCCGCGCCCGGGCCTTCAGCCCGTCATAGGAGAACGGGCCGGGGTCGCCGTAGCGCAGCCCGGCCGACGGCGCCGCCAGGGCGGAGGCCCCTCCGAACATCCCGAACATCTGGGTGGCAGCGGCCAGCTTCAGCAAGGTGCGGCGGTCGAGCATGATCCTGGTCGGTCCTTTCACTGCGGTCTCCCGGCCGGCCGGGAAGCGCGCCTTCCTTACCAAGCCAGACGGCGGGACGCAAAGCCTGGCCCTTTGCAAGACCGCCGATCGCGGCGTAGATCACGGAGCTGCATGGAGGATCCGATGGACAGCCGCCTCGACCGCATGATCGCCCGCCTCACCACCCAGCGCCGGGCGCTGGAGCGGGCGGCGGAGGAGATCCGCGGCCTGCCCGGCCCGGTGCTGGAGATCGGCCTGGGCAAGGGCCGCACCTACAGCCATCTGCGCAAGCTGTTCCCGGACCGCGAGATCATCGCCTTCGACCGCGACCTGCACGCGCCGCCGGATGCGGCCCCGGCCGCCGCCGATCTGGTGCTGGGCGATTTCCGCGACACCCTGCCGGCCTCCTCCGGCCGGGCGCCGGCGGCGCTGGCCCATGCCGATTTCGGCAGCGAGGACCGCGCCCGCGACGCCGCCCAGGCCGGCTGGCTGGCCGGGCTGATCGACCGGCTGATGGCGCCCGGCGGCTTGGTGGTCAGCGACCGGCCGCTGCAGGCGGCGCGCTGGACCGCCCTGCCCTTCGAGACACCGGACTGGCCCTATTTCCTGTGGCGGGTCGGCTGACGTCCGGTTCACCGGGACAGCGCTTCGCGCGCATTCCGGGTCGTCATCGCGAGGCCCCCGGCTGGATCGGCTGACCCGCCTCGGCCAGCAACCAGTCGCGAAAGGCGAGGATGCGGGGATCCCGGCTGCTGCCTTCCGGGTAGACCAGATGATAGGTGTGGTTGTTTGCGACGCTGATGCCGATGTCGAACAGCCTCACCAGCCGGCCCTGGGAAAGGTCGTTGGCGATCATGGCGAGGTCGGCCAGGCCGACGGCGCCGCTGTCGATGGCCGCCTGGACGACGTGGCTCGTATCGGAGAACGCAACGCATCGGCTGTCGTCGAAGTCGTCGATGCCGGCCGCGGCCATCCACATGCGCCAACCCGGCCAGGCAATGCCTTCGGTCTTCCTGTCCACATAGAACAGCGTGTGGTGGACCAGATCCCGCGGCTCTTCCAGCCTGGGACCGATTTCGATCAGCTTCGGACTGCAGATCGGGACGATGACGGTATCGAACAGCCGTTCCGAACGCATGCGGTCGTATCTTCCCGCACCGAAGCGGATCGCGACATCGACGTCGTCGACGTCGAAATCCCGAATCTGATCGCTGATGTCGAATGTCAGCTCCAAGGCCGGATTCGCGGCTCTGAACCGCGACAGCCTGGGCAGGAGCCAATTCGTGGCAAATCTCGCGCCCAGCGACACGCGCAGATGCGCTGACCCGCGGGCCATCTTCCTGGCGCGGCCGACGGCGCGCTGCAGCATGTCCAGCGCGTCGGCGGCCGCCTCGAACAGCACGGCGCCGGCCGGGGTGAGCCGGATGCTGCGGCTGGTGCGCGTGAACAGCACGACGCCCAGCTGCTCCTCGATCTCCTTGATCTGATAGCTGACCGCCGCCGGCGTCAGCCCCACCTCCTCGGCCGCCCGCGTGAAATTCAAGTGTCGCCCGGCCGCTTCAAACGTCCTGAGCGCCCGCGTTCCCGGCAGCATACGGTCCATCGAGCTTCAAACAAGTTTTGACGATTCGTCGAAAACTACTCGTTTTTCAATGGCCAATCAAAGGGCGATTTAAAGATGCATTGATCATCATCCCGGCCGGGACGCGGCCCTTGCCCGTCCCGCCCCAGTCCCCCGGAGGGAACACATGTCGACCAGCTCGACCACATGCGAAAAGCGATTGGAAGGCCACGCCCCGGCGGCACCCGCGGCCCCGAGCGAGACCACGCGCTGGCCGGCGCGGCTGTGGGTCTCGCTCCTCATCTTCAGCGGGGTGATCCTGCTCGACGGGCTCGACATCTCGATGATCGCCGTGGCGATCCCGGAAATTCAGCGCGAGTTCGGGATCAGCGCGGCCGCCGCGCAGTGGCTGGTGAGCGCCTATATCCTGGCATTCGGCGGCCTGCTGCTGCTGGGCGGACGATGCGCCGACCTGTTCGGCCGGCGGCGGGTGCTGGTGACCGGGCTCGCCGTGTTCGCGCTGGTGTCGGTGTTCGGCGCGCTCACCGACGACGCGGGCCTGCTGATCGTCTCGCGCTTCGTCAAGGGCATGGCCGCGGCCTTCACCGGACCGGCGGCGATGTCGCTGCTGACCACAACCTTTCCCGAAGGCCCGCACAGGAACAAGGCATTCGGGATCTTCAACCTGTTCGAAGCATCGGGATACTCCTCCGGGCTGCTGATCGGCGGCCTGCTCGCGGGGCTGGACTGGCGATACATCTTCCTGCTGCCGGCCCCGATCGCCGTGCTGCTGCTGCTGGCGGCGCTGCGCTTCCTGCCGCCGGATGCGCCGCGCACCGAACGGCTGCGGCTCGATATCGGCGGCGCCCTGACCCTGGTCGCCGGGATGCTCCTGCTGGTCTTCACGGTTGTCTCCGCAGCGGATGTCGGATGGACATCGCTGCGGACGATCGCCGGCTTCGTCCTCTCCGGGCTGCTGCTCACCGGTTTCCTCGCCATCGAGCGGACAGTGCGCCAGCCGCTGATCCGGCTGGGCATCTTCCGCAACCGGAGCCTGGTGGCCGCCAATGCCAGCGCTGCCCTCCTCTACGGCGGCGCGATGGGCTTTCAGTTCCTGATCGCCCTGTACCTGCAGAATCTGCTGGGCTGGCAGCCGCTGCAGATGGCGCTGGTGCTGCTGCCGGCGGGACTCATGGTGGTCGTCACCGGGCCCAAGATCGGGGCTCTGATCAGCCGGTTCGGCGTCACCAAAGTGCTGCTGGTCGGGCTCACGGCCTTCGTTCCGTGCTATCTGCTGATGCTGCGCATCGGACCTGTCCCGGACCTGTGGACCGTGCTGCTGCCCGCATCGGTGCTGTGGGGCATGGGCTTCGCGCTCAGCATCTCGGCGCTGATGGTCGCCGGCACCAGCGGGGTGGCCGACCATGAACAGGGATTGGCCGCCGGGCTGCTCAACAGCTCGCTGCAGGTCGGCGGCGCCTGCGGCCTCGCCGTCGTCACCGCCGTGATCATGCCCGGCACGCAATTGGCCATGCTGATGCCGGGAGTGGCCGTCATCCTGGCCTTCGCGGTCCTGACCCTGCTGGCGCAGCTGATGCACCGGCGCCGCTGACCCGGAACCGGCCCGCGCTGCCCCGAGCGCTGCCGGCGGCCGCTGCCGAGCGGGCCGGCCGCCGGCAGCGGTACGGCGTGGCGCATCCTTCGCAACTGCGGCATCATCCCGCGCTGCAACACACCCATGCCAGATCGGGGGTGGTCCGAGCGGATCCCTTCCTATCTTGTATACGGAATGCACGGGTCACCCGAGCAAGACGCGAGTGTGTGATGAGCAAGGCACGCCGGGCTAAGCCCGACTGGTTCATGATCGCCCTTCCCCTCGTCGCCCTCGCGGCGTGTCTCTGGCCCACACCGGGCCTCACGGGCGGCCCCCTGCACTGGGACTGGATCTCGACCTACGGCGTCTCCGTCGTCTTCTTCCTCTACGGCCTGACCCTGGCGCCGGAGAAGATGCGGGCCGGCGCGTCGCATTGGCGGCTGCACCTGGTGGCCACCGCCGGCACCTTCATCCTGTTCCCGGCCCTGGTGCTGGGCGTCGGCGAGCTCGGTGAGGACTGGATCCAGCCGGACCTTCTGCTCGGCTTCTTCTTCCTGGCGGCCCTGCCCTCGACCATCTCCTCCTCGGTGGCGATGACCTCGCTGGCGCGCGGCAACCTGCCGGCGGCGATCTTCAACGCCACCCTGTCCAGCCTGCTCGGCGTCGCGGTCACGCCGCTGCTGATGGCCTGGTACACCCACAACCAGGGCGCGCCGATGCCGATTGGCCCGGTGCTGCTGAAGGTGGTGCTGCTGGTGGTGGTGCCGATCATCGTCGGCCAGCTGGTGCGGCCGCTGCTGAGCGCCTGGGCCAACCGCAACTACGCCCGGATCAAGATGACCGATCGCGTCATCATCCTGGCGATCGTCTACGGCTCCTTCGCCGATTCGATGGCCTCCGGCATCTGGTCGCAGCAGGACCCGATCGTGCTGGTCGAGATCGTCGGCGGCGTGGTGCTGCTGTTCGGCATTGCCTTCGCGGTCATCTGGGGCGTCTGCCGCCTGATCGGCTTCGACCTGCCCGACACCATCGCCGCGACCTTCTGCGGCTCGAAGAAGTCGCTGGCCACCGGCGTGCCGCTGGCCCGGCTGATGTTCGGCACCTCGCCGCAGCTCGGCCTGGTGCTGGCGCCGGTGATGGTGTTCCACTTCTTCCAGCTGATGGCGGTCAGCGTCATCGCCGGCCGCCTCGCCGCCCGCCCGCTGACCGACGCCGAGGCGCGCGCAGCCCGCAAGAAGGAAGAGCCGGCGCGCGACCGCCGCACGGCGCGGGCGGCGTGACGCTCAGATCCCCTTCACCAGCCCGCCGTCGACCAGCAGGTTCTGGCCGGTGATGTAGCCGGCCTCGTCGGACAGCAGGAAGGCGGCGGAGGCCGCGATCTCCCCGACCGTGCCGAAGCGCTTGGCCGGGATCTGCGCCAGCAGCTCCGGCTTCTCCGGATAGCTGTCGATGAAGCCGGGCAGGATGCTGTTCATGCGGATGCCCGCGGCAGCATAGCGGTCGGCATAGAGCTTGGTGAAGGCCGACAGCCCGGCCCGCAGCACCGAGGACACCGGGAAGGCCGCGCCCGGCTGCACCGCGCCGAAGGCCGAGATGTTGACGATCGCGCCCTTCCCCGCCTTCTCCATCGCCGGCGTCACCAGCCGGGCCAGCCGCACGACATTGACCAGGATCAGGTCGAGGCCGAGATGCCAGTCGGCATCCGGGATGGCCAGCAGGTCGCCCTTGGGCGGGTGGCCGGTGTTGCTGACCAGCGCGTCGATCCGGCCCCAGCGGTCGAGCGTCGCGTCGACCAGGCGCTGCAGATCCGCCGGCTCGGTCACCGAGCCGCGCACGGCGATGCCGCCGAGCTCGTCGGCCAGCGCGTCCACCGCGTCGGAGGTGGCGAACAGCGCCAGCCTGTAGCCGCGCCGCGCCAGCTCGCGCGCGATCGCGGCGCCCATGCCCTTGCTGGCGGCGGTGACGATCGCCACCCGTTCGGTCGTGGTCATCCTTGGGTCTCCTTCCGTTGTGCCTGACACATGCGCCCGCCGGGCGGCGGAGACAAACGGGAAGTTCTTCGCCCGGGGTTTAGGAAAGCTAAGGGTCTGCTATCGACAGTTCCGGATCCCTCCACGACCGTCATTGCGAGCGGAGCGAAGCAATCCAGGGCCGCAAGAGCGGAGGCATGGATTGCTTCGTCGGCTTCGCCTCCTCGCAATGACGGTTTGGGGCTTCTGGAAAGGTCCGGTTCAGAGCAATCCACGCCCGCTTGCGGCGCCCTGCGCTTTCCGACAAGAAGAGCGCATGCGGATCCTTCTGGTCGAAGACAATCCCGATCTCGGGGAGGCGGTGGAGAACCGGCTGCGCAAATCCGGCCATTCGGTGGAGTGGGTGCGCGACGGCCTGTCGGCCGCCGAGGCCGCCGGCCACGATATCTTCGACGCCGTGCTGCTGGACATCATGCTGCCCGGCCAGGACGGCTTCGCCGTGCTGCGCGACCTGCGCCGGCGCGGCATCGACGCCCCGGTCCTGGTGATCACCGCGCGGTCCGAGATCGACGACAAGGTCGGCATCCTCGACCTCGGCGCCGACGACTACCTGGTCAAGCCCTTCGACCTGCGCGAGCTGGAGGCGCGGCTGCGCGCCCTGCTGCGGCGCCCGGCGGGCCAGACCAGCAGCACCGTATCGCAGGGCAACGTCACGCTGGACCTCGCCGGCCATGCCGTCACCGTCGCCGGCCGGCTGGTCGAGTTCGGCCGGCGCGAATTCCGCCTGCTGGAGATCCTGCTGACCCGCGCCGGCCAGGTCGCGGCCAAGGACCGGCTGATGACGCAGCTGTTCGGCGACGAGGCGGATGTCTCGGTCAACGCGCTGGAGCTGCTGGTCTCGCGCGTGCGCCGCAAGCTGGAGGGCGCCGATATCGACATCGTCACCATCCGCGGCACCGGTTATCGGGTGCAGCCGCGCGGGCCCCAGGAGTGAGCGCGCCGTGAACACGAGGGCCGGCCGTGCCTCGATCCGGCGACGCATGCTGGCGCTGACCGTGCTGGCGCTGCTGCTGGCCGGGATCGGCCTCGTCGCCCTGATCCGCGACTATGCCCGCAGCGCGTCGGACAGCGCCTTCGACCGGCTGCTCGCCGCGTCCGCCTTCACCATCGCCGGCGCGGTCCAGATCGAGGACGGGGCGGTCGCGGTCGAGTTGCCCACCGCCTCGCTGGCGATGCTCGACTTCTCCGACGACGACCGCGTCTTCTACGAGGTGGCGGCGCCGGACGGCGCCTTCGTGACCGGCTATCGCGACCTCGGCGCCGGGCTGCCGCCGGCCACCTCCGCCACGCCGGATTTCACCGACGGCACCTATCACGGCGAGGCGGTGCGGATCGCCACGGTCGGCCGGCTGGTCTTCGTCGAAGGCAAGGCCGGCTGGGCGACCATCCGCGTCGCCGAGACCCGCGGCGCCCGCTCGGCGCTGGCGTCGGAGATCCTGGGCCAGGCCGCCCTGCCCCTCGCCGCCCTCGGCCTCGTTGCCCTCGGCCTGGTCTGGTTCGGCATCCGCTATGCCTTCGCCCCTCTGGTGGTGATGGAGCGGGAGCTGCGCCGCCGCGCGCCCGAAGACCTGTCGCCGGTACAGGTGCCGGTGCCGGTCGAGGTGCAGCAGCTGGCCGGCGCGCTGAACGACTTCATCGGCCGGCTGCGCAGCGTGATGGAGCGGGTCAGCGGCCTGGTCGCCGACGCCGCGCACCAGGTGCGCACGCCGCTGGCCTCGCTGCGCGCCCAGGCCGAGGTGGCGGTCGACGAGGACGACCCCGCCCGGCTGCGCGACCGCGTCGCCCGCATCCACCAGAACGCGGTGCAGGCCAGCCATCTGGTCAACCAGCTGCTGATGGACGCCACGGTCCGCCATCGACTCGAGGCGCGCGAGGCGACGGCGGTGGCGCTGGACGCCATCGTCGAGGATGTGCGCCAGCGCCTCGATTCCGAGCAGGCCGGACGGCTTTCGGTCGCGCTGGCGCCGGAGGCGGCGCGGGCCGAGATCAGCGGCGACCGCGTGGCCCTGCGCGAGATGCTGTGGAACCTGGTGGACAATGCCCTGACCCATGCGCCGGACAGCACGGTCGAGATCGACGCGACTGTCGAGCGCGGCCAGGCCGTGATCCGGGTGTCCGACCGGGGCCCGGGCATCCCGGAAACGGAGAAGGCGTTGGTGCTGGAGCGCTTCACCCGCGGCCAGGGCAGCCGGGACCGCCCGGGATCGGGGCTGGGCCTGTCGATCGTCCGTACCGTGGCCGAGGCCCATGGCGGCACCCTGGCCCTCCTGGACCGGCCGGGCGGCGGGCTGGAAGTGCGGGTCGAGCTGCCGGTCGTCGAGGCGGCACGGCGGCGGCCGCACGGGCCGGCGGCGGCGCTGCTGCTGGCCGGAGCGCTGTTGGCGACGACGATCGAACCGAGCCGCGCCGCGCCCGGCGTCACCGTCTATCCGGCCCCGGCCGGCGGGGAGCGGACGCTGACCATCCTCGGCGCCACCGACACCCCGCTCTTCGCCCGCTTCATCGCCGATTTCCAGGCGCTGCGGCCGGAGATCCGGGTGGTCTATCAGGAGACCGACACGCTGCCGATGTACCAGGCGGCGGCGAGCGGGCAGCTGTCGCCCCTGCCCGACCTGATGATCAGCTCCGCCCCCGACCTGCAGGTGAAGCTGGCCAATGACGGCTTCGCCCAGGCCTATGCCTCGTCCTGGCTGGATCGGCTGCCGCATTGGGCGCAGTGGCGGGCCGAGGCGATCGGCTTCACCTTCGAGCCGGCGGTGATCGCCTACAACCCCGACCTGCTGCCCGAGGCGGAGGTGCCGCGATCGCATGCCGAGCTGATCGCGCTCTTGGAGGCGCAGCCGGAGCGGTTCCGCGGCCGGGTCGCTACCTACGACATCGCCATCAGCGGCATCGGCCACCTGCTGGCCACGCAGGACGCGCTGATCTCCTCCAACTTCTGGCGGCTGGCCGCGGCCTTCGGCCGGGTCGATGCCCGGCTGAGCGGCAGCAGCCCGGAGATGCTGGACCGGATCGTGAGCGGCGAGCTGATCCTGGGCTACAACCTGCTCGGCTCCTACGCCTTCGCGCGGCAGACCGCCGGAAAGCGGCTGGGCGTGGTGGTGCCCGAGGACTATGCCCTGGTGATGACCCGGGTGGCGCTGATCCCGCGCGGCGCGCCGGATGCCGAGCTGGCCCGCGCCTTCGTCGACTATCTGCTGTCGCCCCGCGGCCAAGCCCTGGCGGCGGGCGTCACCGGGTTGGGCGCGATCATGCCCGACATCTCCGGCCCCTGGACCGCCGGCAGCATCGCCGGCAAGGCCGAGGGCGCGCTGCAGCCGATCCCGCTGGGGCCGTCGCTGCTGGTGGCGCTGGACGAACGCCGCCGAGACCGGTTCCTGCAGACCTGGCGACGGCTGGTATCAGACGGCACCCCGATGAGGGGACCCTGACAGCCCGAGCCATGGACACTCGATCCCGGCGCCGTCATGCTTCCAGCATGACCGACGAGCTCGACAACCTGATCTCGGGCTATCTTCGCCGTATCGACGAGAAGATCGATCGGGTGATCGAGACGCAGCAGGATCACGGCCGGCGTCTGACCTCGCTGGAAGGCCAGGTGGCCGGACTGCACGCCGATTTCGCAGGCCAGTCCGCCCGCATCGACCGCATCGAAGCTCGTCTCGACCGGATCGAGAAGCGGCTGAACCTGATCGAGGCCTGATACCAGCGGCCCCTTTAAGTCGCCTCACCTGCTTTTTTGTCATGGCGAGGCGCGAAGCGCCGTGGCCATCCAGGGACCGGTATTGCTGGATGGCCACGCCCCTGCGGGGCTCGCCATGACGGGTTTGTATTTCGAGCTGTTGCTCCCTTAGCGCCGATGACAGGACGCTGACAGGTTCGGCGGCTAGACTGATCCCTGGAACCGGGCCGATCGCGATGCCCGGGGCGAAGCAACAGGCCAGGGAGGTCCCGATTTCACCCGAGATGCAAGAGCCCCGCGACTGGCGGCGGCCCGTCACCACTCCATCCATCAGCAGCGGCCGATAAGCGACCATCCTGTGCGGTGAGCGCACGGGGCGCTATGCTTTCGGCCAAAACCAAACCGATTTCCGGGAGGACACTCATGAAGAGACTGGCGATCGCCGCCGTTGCGGCCGTGCTGGCGCTGCCATTCGCAGCGCGGGCCAACGACTACACCATCATGGCGCCGGCGGCCCCCGGCGGCGGCTGGGACCAGACCGCGCGGTCGATGCAGCAGGCGCTGCAGGCCGAGGGCATCTCGCGCAGCGTCCAGGTCGTCAACGTGCCCGGCGCCGCCGGCACGGTCGGCCTGGCCCAGTTCGTGAGCCAGTCCAAGGGCGACCCGAAGGCCCTGATCGTCGGCGGCTACGTCATGGTCGGCGGCATCATCACCAACAAGTCGCCGGTGACCCTGGCCGACGTCACCCCGATCGCCCGCCTGACCGGGGAATACGAGGCGATCGTCGTGCCCAAGGATTCCCCGGTCAAGACCATCCAGGACCTGGTGGCGCAGCTGAAGCAGGATCCGGGCGGCGTGACCTGGGCCGGCGGTTCGGCCGGCGGCACCGACCACATCACGGTCGGTCTGGTCGCCAAGGCGGCCGGGGTGGACCCGACCGAGATCAACTACATCGCCTATTCCGGCGGCGGCGAGGCGCTGGCGGCGGTGCTGAGCGGCCAGGTGACGGCCGGCATCTCCAGCTATGGCGAGTTCGAATCCCAGGTCAAGGCCGGGGCGCTGCGCGTCCTGGCGGTGTCCAGCACCGAGCGGCTGCCCGGCGTCGAGGCCCCGACCTTGAAGGAAGCCGGGCTCGACGTGGTGGTGCAGAACTGGCGCATGGTCGCGGCCGCGCCGGGGCTGAGCGACGAGCAGAAGGCCGCCGTCGCCGCCGACATCGAGAAGCTGGCCAAGTCCAAGACCTGGCAGGAGACGCTGAAGACCAAGGGCTGGACCGACACCTACCTGGCCGGCGCTGATTTCGACAAGCAGCTCGCCTCCGATATCAGCACCACCGAGCAGATCCTCAAGGACGTCGGTCTGGCCGAATGAGCACCGCCCCGGAACACGCCACCCCGAAACACGCCATGGGGCGTCGGCCGGACTGGCCGGTCCTGGGGATCGCCGCGGCCCTGGCTGTCGTCGCCGTGGTGCTGTTCTGGGACGCCAGCCAGCTCAACGTCAGGGGGTTCGCGGCCCGCTTCGGGCCCGCGATCTTCCCCCGCCTGATCGGCGGCATGCTGCTGATCCTGGCGGCGTGGACGGCGGTCGACGCCTGGCGCGGCAACCCGCCGCCGCGCGAGAAGGACGACCTGCCGCCCCTCGCCTGGATCGTCGGCGGCCTGGCCGCCCAGATGCTGCTGCTGACCACGGCCGGCTTCTCGATCGCGACCGGTCTCTTGTTCGCCGCGACCGTTCGAGGCTTCGGCCGCGGCCCGCTGTGGCGGACCATCCCGATCGGCATCGTCTTCGCCTTCGTGGTCTGGTTCATCTTCACCATGGGACTGGACCTGACCCTGCCGGCGGGGCCGCTGGAACGGCTGTTTTTGCAGTGAAGGCCTGATCCATGGACACCTTCGCCTTCCTCGCCCACGGCTTCGCCGTCGCCCTGCAGCCGGTCAACCTGCTTTATGCCCTGATCGGCGTCACCCTCGGCACCGCGGTCGGCGTGCTGCCCGGCATCGGCCCGGCCCTGACCGTGGCGCTGCTGCTGCCGGTGACCTATTCCCTCGATCCTGGGGGATCGCTGATCATGTTCGCCGGCATCTATTACGGCGGCATGTATGGCGGGTCGACCACATCGATCCTGCTCAACACCCCGGGCGAGAGCGCCTCGATCATCACGGCGCTGGAGGGCAACAAGATGGCCCGCGCCGGCCGTGGCGGCCCGGCCCTGGCCACCGCGGCGATCGGGTCCTTCGTCGCCGGGCTGATCGCGACGGCGGCCCTGGCCTTCGTCGCGCCGGAGGTGGCCAAGATCGCGATCTCCTTCGGGGAGCCGGAGAAGTTCGCGCTGATCATCCTGGCCTTCGTCACCGTCTCCGCCGCCTTCGGCGATTCGCCGATGCGCGGCCTGACCTCGCTGGCCATCGGCCTCGCCATCGGCCTGATCGGCCTCGACGAGCTGAGCGGCCGGGCGCGGCTGACCTTCGGCAGCCCGGAGCTGCTGGGCGGAATCGGCGTCACTATCCTGGCGGTCGCCCTCTTCGCCATCGGCGAGGCCCTGTCGGTCGCCGGCAGCCAAGGCCGCACCGAGGAGCATGTCGAGCCGATCCGGGGCTCGATCTGGATGAACCGGTCGGACTGGAAGCGGTCCTGGAAGCCGTGGCTGCGTGGGACGCTGTTCGGCTTCCCGATCGGCGCCATGCCCGCCGGCGGCGCCGAGATCCCGACCTTCCTCTCCTATGCCACCGAGAAGAAGCTGTCGAAGCATCCGGAGGAATTCGGCCAGGGCGCTATCGAAGGCGTGGCGGGGCCGGAGGCGGCGAACAACGCGTCGGCCGCGGGCACGCTGGTGCCGCTGCTGACCCTCGGCCTGCCGACCTCGGCCACGGCGGCGATCCTCCTGGCCGGGTTCCAGCAGTACAACATCCAGCCCGGCCCCCTGCTCTTCCAGAGCAATCCGGGCCTGGTTTGGGGGCTGATCGCCAGCCTGTTCGTCGCCAATGCGATGCTGCTGGTGCTGAACCTGCCGCTGGTCGGCTTGTGGGTCCGGCTGCTGTCGATCCCGCGCCCCTGGCTCTATGGCGGCATCCTGGTCTTCGCCACGCTCGGCACCATCGGTGCCAACCCGTCATCGTTCCAGCTGGGCCTGCTGCTGGCCTTCGGTCTGCTCGGCTACATGCTGCGCCGTTTTCACTACCCGATCGCGCCGGTGGTGGTCGGCTTCATCCTGGGGCCGATGGCGGAGCTGCCGCTGCGCCGCGCGCTGCAGAACAGCCGGGGCGACCCCATGATCCTGGTTTCCTCGCCGATCTCGATCACCTTGCTGGTCATCACCGTTCTGGTCGTGGTGGTGCCGATGGTGCTGCGCCAGATGGGCAAGGGCCGGGTCCTGGCGCAGCTGGCGGCGGAGGAAGATTGAGATCAGGCGCCCGCGGTCTCCGGCTCGCCCTGCACGATCAGCTCCAGCACCTCTTTCGTGGTCGTGGATTTGATCCGCCGTTCGCCGACATTGCGTCCGCGCTTCAGCACCATGATGCGGTCGCCGATCTCGAATATGTCGGTCAGGCGGTGGCTGATGATGATCTGCGCGACCCCATGCCGCCGCAGCTCGTCCATGGTCTCCAGGAGGCGCTCGGTGGCGGGGACCGACAGGTTGGCCGTCGGCTCGTCGAGGATCAGGACCTTCGGATCGAAGCTGATCGCGCGGGCGATCGCGACCGATTGCTGGCGGCCGCCCGACAGGCTCTCGACCCGCTGGCGGACGTGGTTGATGTCGACCTTGAGGCGGCGCATCACGTCATTCGCCTCGGTCTCCATCCGCCGCCGGTCCACGAACCAGCCCCGGGTCGGCCAGCGGCCGAGGAAGACGTTGGCGGCGACGTCCATGTTCCCGCACAGCGCGAAGTCCTGGTAGATCATCTCGATGCCGCGGTCGCGCGATTCATGCGGGCTTCTGAAGTGGACATCCTCGCCCGCGACCAGGATGTCGCCGGAATCGCGCTGATAGGCGCCCGAGAGGATCTTCATCAGCGTCGACTTGCCGGCCGAGTTGTCGCCGACGAGTCCGAGAATCTCCCCGGGCATCAGGCGCAGCTTGACCTCCCACAGCGCGCGGATGGCACCGAAGCTCTTGCAGATATGCCGCATCTCGACGATGGGCGTGCCGGGGTCGGTCATGCGGTTCGCTCCCTTCGCAGGCGCAGCCGCGCGAACAGCCGCTGCAGCAGGCCTTCCTGGCGCAGCCAGATGTCGCCGAGCACGGCCACGATCAGGATCAGCCCGATGAAGACGTTGATCCAGTGCTGCGGCATCACCACCGATTCCCCGCCGGGCAGGATGATCTGCAGGGACAGGAGCGCCCGGATCAGGGTGATCACGGCGGCCCCCGCCAGCGCGCCCAGGATGGTGCCGAAACCGCCGAAGATGCTGCCGCCGCCGATGATCACGGCGGCGATGACGTCGAGCTCGCGCAGCTGCCCGGCCGACGGGTTGAAGCTGCGGAAATAGGCGATGTAGACGATGCCGGCCAGCGACGCGCACATGGCGCTGAAGACCAGGCTGAAGAAGCGGACGCGGTCGGTGTCGATGCCGGCGTAGTCGGCGGCGCGGCGGTTGCCGCCCGTGGCCAGCACCCGATAGCCGATGGTCGTCCGCGACAGGACGATGCCGGCGAGGACGGCGAGGACCGCCAGGAAGATCGTCTGCGTGCTGACGGCGCTGGCCAAGGCCGACCAGAAGCTGCCGCGCGCCGGCTCGAGGCCGACATAGCGCAGGATCTCGATCAGCTTGCGGCCGATCAGGTTGTAGCTCTCCGGGAACTGGCTGAGCTGGCGCCCGGCGACGAACCAGGCGGCGAGGCCGCGCGCGATGTAGAACATGCCGAGCGTGGCGACGAAGGCCGGCAGCCGCGCCTTGGTCGTCAGGAAGCCGTTGACGACGCCGGCGAATGTGCCGGCGGCGAAGGCGGCCAGCGCCGCCGGCAGCGGGTCCACATCCAGGAACTTCATCAGGAAGGCCGCGGTCGCGCCCGACAGGGCCAGGACCGAGCCGACCGACAGATCGATGTCGCCATTGGCGATGACATAGGTCATCCCGACTGCCATGATCCCGATCTCGGTGAAGGCCAGCAGCAGGTTGAAGCTGTTGTCCAGGCTGCCCCAGAAATCCGGCCGCAGATACATGCCGAGCGCCCAGAGCACGACCATGAAGATGACCGCCGCCGCCTCGCGCTGCAGCAGGAATCGCTTCAGCCCGCGGGCGTGGATCTCCTCCGCCGCCATGGCCGTGCCATGCGTGGGCGCTCCCTCGACCGCGACCGTCTCCACCTCCACCTCCGGCAAGGGCAACGGCCGGCGGCGCAGCCGGGCCCACAGCCGGGGAATGACCTTGCGGCGGAAGATCCACGGCTCGATCAGCACGGCGGCGAGGAGGATCAGGCCGAGGAAGACCGGCACCGCGCCGGGCGGCATCGAGGCCATCGCCTGAACGACCATCTCGATGTTGCCGACCTTGACCACGCGCTCGATCGGAACGCCCTCGCGCAGGACCTTGTCGATCAGCACGATCAGGAGGGCGCCCATGCAGGAGCCGAGGATCCGGCCGCGGCCGCCGATGATGCTGGCGCCGCCGACGATCACCGCCGAGATCACGATCAGCTCGTGGCCGACGCCGTAGCCGCTGTTGACGCCCTTGTCCTGGAACACGGCCATCAGCCCGGCCATGGTCGCGCAGAGGCTGGACAGCACGAAGCCGCGGATCCGCACGCGACGGCTGCTGATGCCGGCATAATCCGCGGCCGTCGCATTGCCGCCCACGGCATAGGTCTCGTAGCCCCAGCGGGTATAGGCGAGCAGGACGCCGCCGATCAGCGCCACGATCAGGAAGATCAGGATCTGGTTGTTGAAGCCCAGCGCGTTGGTCTCGCCGAGGGCGAAGATCGGGACGTCGCGCGCCTTGGCCTCATAGGCGATGTTCTTGCCGCCGGTCAGCCCGAGCACGAAACCGCGGCCTATGAACAGCATGGTGAGCGTGGCGATGAAGGCCGGCACCTTGAGCACCGTGACGAGCACGCCGTTCAGGAGCCCGATCAGGAGCCCCAGGGCGACGCTGGCGGCGATCGCGACCCCGGCGCCGAGATCGTAATGGGTCGGCGCGAAGAGGATCGAGAACAGGACGGCGACGATCGCCGTCGTCGAGCCGACGGACAGGTCGAGGTCCTTGTTGACGATGACGAAGGTCATCCCGACAGCCATCACGCCGAAGCGGGAGGCGTCGCGCAGCACGCTGTGCAGCGCCGTCAGGTCGCCGAAGAAGCGCGGATTGACCTGGGTCCCGGCGAGATAGAGCGCCGCCATGACGAGGAAGAGCCCGACCTCCCAGCCATAGGCGAAACCGCCGAAGCGGGTCGGCCGTGCCTGCTCGGGCGCGGTGGTGGTTGCCATGATCCCTCGACGGCTCAGAGCCCGTTCGACAATGCGACTGGCGCGGCCGTCTGGCGGCGTCTTCTGCGCTTCCGGTGCTCACGGACCTTCATGTCCGCTGCGCTCCGGGTCTCGAAGCTACCACCAGCCGACTCACGCCAGCGCATTCTCAAACGGGCTCTCGGTTCTCAGTTCTCGAAGCGCTTGCCGACCTTCTCGACGTTGCTGTTGGTCACCAGCTGGGCCTTGGTGTCGAGATCGGCCGCGGCGACGCCGCGGTCGATCTGCAGGTAGAGCTGCATCACCGGCCAGAAGCCCTGCAGGAACGGCTGCTGGCCGAGCGCGCCGTCGAGATTGCCGTTCTTGATCTGCTCGAGCTGCTTGGGCCCGAGATCGAAGCCGTAGCTGCAGATCTTGTCGCCCATCTTCAGCTGGCTCACGGCGTCGCCGATCGCCGGGGTGACGAAGGCGTTGTTGCCCATGATGCCGACGACATCGCCGCGGCTTTCGATCAGGCTGACGATCGAACCCGTGACGTTGTTCTGGTCGACATCGACGCCGATGTTGGTCGGCCCGGCATCGATCTTGAAGTCCTTCAGGCGCCCGGCGGCCTCCAGCGTCTTGACCGTCGCCTCGAAGGCCGCGGTGACGCGGTTGTTGACCTCGACATTGCCGAGCGTGGTCGTGCTCGGGAACAGGATGGTGCCGCTCTTGGCGCCGGAGTCGAGGACGCATTTGGCCATCGCCTCGCCCCCGATGCCGGCCGCCGAAGCATCCTGGCCGGTGTGGCTGATGCTGCTGCGGTTGTGGAGCGTCGGGTCGAAGCTGTTGGTGGTGGCGACCGGGATGCCCTTGGATTCGAGCGTCCGCACCAGGTCGTCATAGGCGCCGGCCTGCGGCGTCGTCATGATGACGCCGTCGATGGTCGGGTCCTGGACGATCTGGTTGAGGATCTCGAGCTCACGCGGGATATCGTCCACCGGCGCCTCGGAGCCGAGCATGAGCAGCCTGGCGCCGATCATGTCGGCCGCGACCTTGGCGCCGACATAGGTCGGGTCGAAGAACCCGTTGCCGGCGGTGTGGGTGACGATGGCAAAGGTCAGTTTGCCATCCTTGTTGTTGAAGTTCTTGGTGTCCGGGCTCTCCTTCGCCGCCTGGTCGAAGGTGTAGCCGCCGACGGCCTTCTCCAGCATGCCGGTCTGGGCCATCGCAGTCCCGCCGAAGGCGCCCAAGAGCGCCAACGCGCTCGCTCCCGTCAGAAGCGTACGCATCATTATATTCCTCCCTATTTTGTTCCGGTTGTGCAGTCTCTGACACCGGTAATATTTTCAGTCTTAGATATACAATTTGTGGATCATATTGACCAGCCCCGGTGCTGCGCGCCCAATCGGACGCGGTCGGATCACGCCCGCCGCGCCGCGATCAGCTCCCAGATCGCGAGCGGCGTCGCGGGCATCTCGACATGGCGGATCCCCAGGCCGGAGAGGGCGTCGACCACGGCGTTCATGACGGCCGGCAGCGACCCGGCGCAGCCGGCCTCGCCGCAGCCCTTGGCGCCCAGCGGGTTGGTCGCGGCGGGCTGAGGACGGCTCTCGAAGGTGAAGACCGGCGGGGCATCGGCGGCGCGCGGCATCTGGTAGTCGACGAAGGAGCCGGTGGTCAGCTGGCCCTCCGCATCGTAGACGGTGCGCTCCATCAGCGCCTGGCCGATGCCCTGCACGACGCCGCCATGCAGCTGGCCCTCGACCAGCAGCGGGTTCACCAGCGTGCCGAAGTCGTTGACCATCACATAGCGCACAACCTCCGTGGTCCCGGTGTCCGGGTCGATCTCGACCTCGGCGATGTGGCAGCCATTCGGATAGGCGGACGGCGCCTGCCGGAACACATGGTCGACGTCGAGCGAGTCCGGCACGTCGGGCGGCAGCTCCAGCCCCGCCGACAGCTGGCCGGCGAGCTCCATCAGCCCGATGCCGCGATCCGTGCCGGCCACGGTGAAGCGGCCGTTGCCGAACTCCACGTCGAAGGCACCGGCTTCGAGGAGGTGGCCGGCGATCTGCCGGCCCTTCTCGATCACCAGATCACCCGCCTCCAGGATCGCCGCGCCGCTCGCCATGATGGATTTCGAGCCGCCGGTGCCGCCGCCCGCGATCAGACGGTCGCTGTCGCCCTGGACCAGGCGGATGCGGTCGAGCGGGATCCCGAGCTTCGAATGCAGGACCTGGGCGAAAGGCGTCCAGTGGCCCTGGCCGTAGTCGAGCGTGCCGGTGACGATGGTGACGGTGCCGTCCGGCTCGAAATGGATGCCGCCCATCTCGTTCGTGGGTGGCGCCGTCACCTCGAGATAGCAGCCGATACCGCGGCCGCGCAGCTTGCCGCGGGCGGCGCTCTCCTCCCGGCGGGTCGGGAAGCCGTCCCAGTCCGCGGCCTCGATGGCGCGGGCGAGCAGGCCCGGGAAGTCGCCGCTGTCATAGGCCGTGCCGGCCGGGGTCTTCCAGGGCAGCTGGTCCGGCGCCACCATGTTGCGGCGGCGCAGCTCGACTCGGTCGATGCCGAGCTCGGCGGCGGCCGTGTCGATCAGCCGCTCCATGTAGTAGTTGCCTTCCGGGCGGCCTGCGCCGCGATAGGCGCCGATCGGGACAGTGTTCGTGACGGCGCAGATCGTGCTCACCTCGACCAGCGGCGTCCGGTACATGCCGATCGAGTTCTTGGCGATGTTGAGCGTCGTCATCATCGGCCCGACCTGCGAGACGTAGGCGCCCAGATTGCCGTGGCCCGTGAAGCGGGTGGCGAGGAAGCGCCCTTCGGCATCGAGCGCCAGCTCGGCCACCACCTCCATGTCCCGGCCGTGATGGTCGGAGACGAAGCTGTCGGAGCGCTGATCGGTCCACTTCACCGGCCGGTCGAGCTCACGGGCGGCGTGCAGCAGGCAGACATATTCCGGGAACACCGCGCCCTTCATGCCGAAGGAGCCGCCGACATGGCCGGTGATGAGGCGGATCCGGTCGGGCGGCACGCCCATTGCCTCGGCCAGGTTGTTGCGCTTGCCGAACACGCCCTGACTCGGCGCATAGACCGTAAAGCGTCCGGTGCCGGCGTCGTAGCTCGCCACCGCCGCGCGCGGCTCCATGGCGTTGACGACGACGCGGTTGTTGAGGATCTCGAGCCGCGTCACATGGGCGGCCCTGGCGAAGGCTTCGGCCACCTTCTCGGTCTCGCCGTAGTGGTAGTCGAGCACCAGGTTGTCGGGCGCATCGTCATAGAGAAGCGGCGCCCCGGGCGCGATCGCCTCCGCCACGCGCATCACCGCCGGCAGCGGATCGATGTCCAGCGCGACGGCCTCGGCCGCGTCGCGCGCTTGGTGCGCCGTCTCGGCGATCACGACCGCGACCGGGTCGCCGACGAAGCGCACCTTGTCCGATGCCAGCGCGTGGCGAAGCGGCACTGTCATCGGCGTGCCGTCGCGATGCTTGAACGCGAACAGACACTTCAACGGCCCGTAGCCCATCGGGGCGAGGTCGGCCGCCGTGTAGATCGCGAGCACACCCGGCATGGCGCGGGCCGCCTCGGTCGCGATGCCGGCGATGACGCCATGGGCATGGGGGCTGCGCACGAAGGCGGCATAGGCCTGGCCGGGCAGGCTGACATCGTCGGTGTAGCGGCCTTCGCCCCGGAGCAGGACCGGATCCTCCATCCGGGACACCGGCTGGCCGATGCCGAACTGCAGGGCGGCGGAATCCTCGGCCTTGAAGAGATCGTTCATCGGCAGAGCCTCGATCGCTGAGGACGGAACCAAGGCTCACGCTCGATGGCGAGGCGTCTGCCCTGGCTCTCGAGAGATGGTGGAATCCAGACTACGGGCGGGGCCCGGGATGGGAGGCACCGTTTCGGCGACGCTCCCCGGCCGGGCGCAGGCCTGGACAGGATAGCGGTCCGGCCGGTCCGGATGCCAGCCTGAATTCCTTCGACTCTGACCGGCCTATTGGGAAAGCTGGTGAGCGATTTCGCCGATGCGGGCCTCCGCATCGGTGACGACGCGGAACTCCACCCTGCGCGACCGATCGAAATCCTCGACGCCGCCGCGGTCCAGCACCGGGCGGCTCGAGGACATGCCGACCGCGACGAGCATATGCCTCGCCCAGTCCTCGACGGGCGCGACGCCGCCCAGCCCCAGGCAATACTCCAGCACGGATCGCGTCCGCTCCTGCGAGAGCTCCATGTTGAGGAAATAGGCCTCCCTCGCAGCGGTGGCCTGCCGCCATTCCGAAGAGGTGTGCCCCTCGATCCGGATCTCCGCGATCGCGTCGCGGCGCTCGTGCAGCAGCCGCAGAAATCTTGGACAGAAATCCGCGAGCGTTCCCCTGAACGCCGGCGTCAGGGTGGCGCGGCCCTGATCGAACAGCACATCGGGGGCCAGGAAACGGAACACGGAGCCGTCGTCGTCGATCTCCGCGTTCCAGCGTGACAGATCCTTACCGAACTCCGCCTCCAGCGCCTGTCCGATCCTGCGGTTCGAATCCTCCCAGGAGTCGGTGATGCCGCGGACCGTCTCGACCAGATCCGCATTCCCGGCAATTCTGGCGATCTCGTCGGCGGTGATCTCACCGTTCCGCTTCCTGGACGAAATTCCCCGCACCAACTCGATGAAGTTCTCGATCTCCTTCCTGTCCATTCCCGCTGTTGCTTCCAAAATCGGGCGTGCCCTCTCCTTTTCGGCCAGCAACGCCGCGATCCTCTCATCCCGGCTGCGGACGCCCTCTTCGAGAATGGCGATGCGGTCGAGGACGGTTCGCACGCTGTCCCGCGATCCGGCGTCGACCAGCATCTGCTGAACCTCTCTCAGCGCTGCCCGGTCGCCGGACTGGCGCGCAAGGAACAGAGCCAGGGACAGGACCAGAACGAATGAGAGCAGAAGGAAGAATTCGGCCACGGTCAGGCCGAGAATCACGCCGCGGCGGTAGGATCGCCGATCCGAAAGCGGGAGGCTCGGCGTCGGCTGATCATCGATCATGAGCGCGACCACCAGCTCCTGGATGGCGCCGGTTCGCCTTCCGCATCCGCTCCCCGGTCGATCCGCGCCCCGAGCTCGCGGAGGGCCTGCGCCACCGTCGCCGCATCCTCGCGGCCGGCGGCGCGGACGGCGCTCATCGCCTCCGAATTCTGGGCCATCGCGTCCCGGAGCCGGCCCAGATCGGTCCGGAGCAGCGCGAGCTGGGTCACGAGGGTGCCGGACAGGTCGAGCGCCTGGCCGTGCACGCGGCCCGTTTCGTCGGCAAAGCGCTCGGCCATCGAAGCGGCCCGCCTGGCCGAATCGTCCAGCGACTTGGTGAACGAGCCGGTGGCCTTCTTCAGCTCGACGGCGGATGCGGACAGCTGCTGGGCCAGTTCATCGGCGCGGGACCGAAGAGCGCCCGTCGCCCGCCCGATATCCTGGGCCCCGCTTTCGAGCGGCACTGCCAGATCGGCCGAGACCCGCTCCGCGACGGTGTGGATTTCCTTTCCGAGCATCTCGCCATAGTGCCGCAACGCCTCGCCCTGATGCGTGATCGTGAGCTCGGCCCCTTCCCGCAGGATCTGGGTCATCTCCGTTCGGAAATCGTTGAACTGAAGGATCATCCCGCGAAGCTCGCCCTTGAGCCTTGTCGCGGCCTCGATCAGTTCGAGACGGGCCTCCCGCTCGACCTCCACCGGGTCGCGCCGGAGCTGGCTCACCATGACCCGAAGGAAGATCCCCAATATCGTCGACAGGAGGGCGATTCCGAAATTCGACAGCAGCTCTTCTATGATCCGATCGTCCTCGACCGACGCAATCTGATAGAGCGCCATCCCCAGGCTGGTCAGGGTGTACAGGAACCCCAGATAATAGACGTTGTCGGCGACAATATCCTCGCGGAGCTGGGCGATCTGGGCGCGCAGGCAGACCACAACATAGCCGATCATGCACGCAGCCACGAACAGGCTGATCACCCACTGCTTCGCATCGTAGAGCTTGAGGGCGATGATGGCGCCGGCCCCCAATGCGAACGCCCCCGCGAACAGGATCTTGTCGGCCGCGCCGGAGACCTGGAGCTGGAAGGCTCGGCGCGGCTGCGCTGACAGGCCCTGGGTCATCCGAATATCCTCACGATTCTCGCTATGCTGGCGCCATCATCGGCAAAGAAATCCGTCCAGAACTCGATATGGTCCGCGTTCTGGCGCCGCTCCTGGCTCGCTCTATTCACGTAGAGTATCTCCACATCGACACCTCTGAGATCGCTCCTCAGAGATCGATAGGCGTCCGTCTTTACAAACTCACTGAACGTCTTGAGGCCATTGTATTGAGAGAACTTCTGGCTGTACTGAAGCATGTCGGACACCAAAACGAGCCGCTTCGGGAGGTCCTTCTTGTCGGGATCCCCGAACTCCACGACGGCGACGGATTGGATCGTCTCCATGATCGGAGACGAGGTTCCCTGACCTTCCGAAACCAGGCTGCCGAGAAGATCCTGGAGAGGCGTATCGAAGGCCTCGCGCCACCGCTTCTCCACCAGGGCGGGGTTCGACGTCAGCTGGTTCAGCCCCTCCCCTCGGCCGGGGTTGCACAGCGACAGCGATGCCCGGGGCTGCGGCTCCGGCGCCGGCTTGACCGGGTAGACCGCAACCAGCCAGCCGCGCGGCAGCTCCTCGCGAAGCCCACGCAGCTTGTTGAGGACGTCGATGCGCTGCACCGGCGAAAGCGCATCCGTCGTGTCGATGAGGACAGCGGCCACCCCCGCCGGGCCGCCGGCGGGACAAAGCGTCACCGGATCGATCTTCGGATTGGCCCTTGCCGCCTCCACGTAGAGCCATGCGCCGCCGGCGAAGAGGGCGCAGGCGGCCGCCGCGATGAGGCCGGCCTTCCAGAGGCTGGCGGAATCCGATGCGCTACGCCTTTTCCGCAGGCGACGGCGTCTCGCGACCATCACTCAACCCCCTGCCACTCAACCCCTGGGCACTCAACCCCCTGGCAAATCGGCTGATGCGCTCATACTCGCCGAACGCCGCCTCGAAATTCGTCAGCAGCTCCGCCGTTCGATCCGAGAGGATGGCGTCGGCCCGCTCGGTGAGGCTCCCCAGCTCCGCCCGCCTGGCGGACGCCTCCGCCTCGCCGACGATCGGCTGAACCTGCGCGAGAGAGACCGGTCTTGCGAAATATTCCGGCGCGGGAGAGGACCGGTGCCAGAGATTGATCTCCCGGTACTGCCCGATGAGGGAATTCGCAGCCTGCTGGGTCTGCTCCAGGAAGACCGGAAGCGCGAGCCGCAGGTGATCCCGATAATCGGACGCCTGGAGGTAGTTCCTGACCCGCGACGCGATATCCGCCCGCGCGTTCCTGATGGTTTCGAGCACCTCGTCCTTGGTGTCCCGGAGCTCCTCCAGCAGGATCTCCTTCTCATGCGCATAGTCGGCGATCGAACGCTCCCATCGCCGCCACACATTGCCGAAGCCCGGATAGGGGTCGTCCCATCCGTATCCTTCGATCCAGGCCACCGTGGCGAAGGCAAAGCCGACGAAGACGAGGATCCATGAGTTGAAGATCGTCAGGCCGAGCGGGTCTGCCCAGAACTGGCCTGCCGCCTGCCGCGCGGCAGCCTCCCAGTTGACCAGGCCCGCGACTTCTCTGAAATGTGCGACGAAGAGATTGAATCCGATCGCAAATGCCAGAAACGCCAGGAAAGCGGCCGCTCCGACCAATTTCCTGATCCAATTCCGATGATTGACCTGGATGGCCATTCTTCCGAACAGAAAAGAAAAGAATATATTGATCGCCGAAACCGTACAGGCGGTGAACACACCGCCGATCAGGCCCAGCTCATTCGACTCCATGAAGAAGCTGCCGTTGATGATCGACTCCGCGGCCAGCATCAGGAGGATCACCGCCTGCATGATGTGGCGCTTGGCGGATGTCGGCAGATGAGCGGTTCTGTCCAGACGATGGCGATGGCGGAACCGTTCAAGTTCCTCCCGCAGCAGCTTCAGTCTTTCGCCCTGAAGGTAAAGATGATCCGTGCCGATATGCACCCGTTCCCGCAACGCCGATATGCCGTTTGATATCGAGACGTCGATTTCGGACACTTTGCCTTCAATGTCCAAGCCGCTCATGCGGTCCGCGTAAACCCGCATCTCGCTTTCATAGGCGGTCAATCCGACCCGGCGTATTTCCGAAACTTCATCGACGATCTTGCTCTCCACAACATCCAGGTCGATGGCATCGGTCTGCGGCAAGTCCTCCTTGCCTCTGCACTCCGCCTCCCGCTCGAGATCCAGCCGCCGGGCGATAGATTCACTGCTGATCGATGGAAATACCGTAGTCGTAGCGTCAATGTTGCTTGGCGCCAGATTCAGAACAGCCGTCAACGACTTCAGTGGCGATCCCATAATCCGACTCAAATCTGCTCACCGTATGGACAGACATATCCACCGTCGAAGAGGGTGCGTCAATTGCGGCCTCGTTCCAAGAGCCGAAAGGATGAGGGGTCATGGCCGTGTGGTCAGGCGCTGCCGCCGGCCCGCTACTCCACGCAGTCCAGCAGGTCGCCGAGCTGGCCGATGCGGCCGCGGATGGTGGCGGCGCGGCCGGCGACGTAGCGCGACGGCTTGCCGGCCGACCAGCCGCGCGGGTTGGGCAGCACCGCAGCCAGCAGCGACGCCTCGCGCGCCGAGAGCTGCGCCGCGCTCTTGCCGAAATAGGCCTGCGACGCGGCCTCGACCCCGTAGATGCCGGGGCCGAGCTCGACCACGTTGAGATAGACCTCCATGATCCGGCGCTTCGGCCACAGCGCCTCGATCATCACCGTCAGATAGGCCTCGAAACCCTTGCGGATGAAGGTGCGGCCGTCCCAGAGGAAGACGTTCTTCGCCGTCTGCATCGAGATGGTGCTGCCGCCGCGCAGCCGGCCGATGCCGGACTGGTAGCGGTCCCAGGCCTTGCGCATCGACTCCCAGTCGAAGCCGTCGTGCCGGCAGAACAGGTTGTCCTCCGCCGCCACCGCCGCCCGGGCCATCACCGGCGCGATGTCGTCCCACGCCACCCAGTCGCGGTGCCAGCCCTCGCCCTCGAACAGGCGGATCACCATCAGCGGCGTCGCCGGCACCGGCAGCACGCGGTAGACGAGGGTCAGCGCCAGCGGCGCCAGGAACAGGAGGGCGAAGAGCCCCCACAGGATCTTCGACCACCAGCGCCGGCGTCCCCACCAGCGGCCGAGCCAGCCCGGCAGGGCGAGGCGCGGCAGGCGCGGCAGCTGCCAGCGGGACGACACCCGGCGCCGCGCTGCCCGCGCCATCTATCGCAGCCAGCGTTGCAGCCGCTCCGCCGCCTCGGCCATCTCCTCGGTCGCGCCGGCGAAGGAGAAGCGCATGGTCGCGTGGCCGCGGACCGGATCGAAATCGACGCCCGGCGTCGCCGCCACCCCGGTCTCGGCCAGCATGCGCCGGCAGAACTCGACGCTGTCGTTGGTCAGGTGGCCGATCTCGGCATAGAGGTAGAAGGCGCCGTCGGCCGGGGCCAGCCGGTCGAAGCCGGCGCGCGGCAACGCCTCCAGCAGCAGGCTGCGGTTGCGGGCGTAGCGGGCGACGTTGCGATCCAGCTCCTCACCGCAGTCGAAGGCGGCGACGGCCGCGTATTGCGACAGGGTCGGCGGCGAGATGTAGAGGTTCTGCGCCAGGCACTCGACAGGCCGCAGCAGGTCCTCCGGCAGCACCAGCCAGCCGAGGCGCCAGCCGGTCATCGAATAGTATTTCGAGAAGCTGTTGACGATGATGGCGCTGCGGCTGGTCTGCAGCGCCGTCGCCGTGGCCATGCCGTAGGTGATGCCATGGTAGATCTCGTCCGACACCAGGCGGATCGCGTTGGCCTCGCAATAGGCGGTCAGCTCGGCCAGGGCCTCGGGCGACAGCATGGTGCCGGTCGGGTTGGCCGGGCTGGCGACGATCAGCCCGTCGAGCTTGCCGCCATGGCGCTCCAGCAGCTCCGGCGTCGGCTGGTAGCGGGTCTCCGGCCCGGCCGGGATCTCCACCGGCTCGACCCCGAGGGCGGTCAGGATGTTGCGGTAGGCCGGGTAGCCCGGCGCCGCCAGCGCCACCCGGTCGCCGACATCGAAGGCGGCAAGGAAAGCCAGCAGGAAGGCGCCGGAGGAACCGGTGGTGACCACCACCTGCTCCGGCGCCACCGACACCCCGTAGGCGCGGCCGTGATGCGCCGCGATCGCCTGGCGCAGCGGCGGGATGCCGAGCGCCACGGTGTAGCCGATCCGGTCGTCGCGCAGCGCCGCCTGCGCCGCCGCCAGCACGCCGGCCGGCGCCGGAGTCGAGGGCTGGCCGACCTCGAGATGCAGCACGTCGCCATGCGTCTTCTCGCGCGCTGCGGCGGCGGTCATCACATCCATGACGATGAAGGGCGGCACCTGGCCGCGGCGGGAGATCTTCATGGCGGTCAGCCCTCGGCCGGGGCGGGCATTGCGCCACCGGGTCGACACAGTCCGTCTCTAGCGTGATGATCCAGCGAAACGGATCGCCGACACGGGGGGAGCGGAGCGTTGATGCAGGTCATTCGGATCGTGGTGCTGGCACTGGCGGCGGTCATCGTCGGGCCCCTGGCGGAGGCCCAGGCGCAACGCATTCCGGTGGTCCGCGACGCCGAGATCGAAACTAGCATCCGCCGGATGATGACGCCAATCTTCCGGGCGGCGGCGCTGAACCCGAATGCGGTCGGCATCTACCTGGTCAATGACGACGACGTGAACGCCTTCGTCGCCGGTGGCCAGAACCTCTTCGTCCACGCCGGGGTGATCCTGCAGGCGCGCAACGCCGGCGAGCTCCTGGGCGTGCTGGCGCACGAGACCGGGCACATCGCCGGCGGCCATCTCGCGCGCGGCGCGGAGCAGATGGAGCGCAGCAGGCTGATCGCCACCATCGGGTCGCTGCTGGGCGCCGCCGCCGGCGCCGCGGCCGGGCGCGGCGACGCCGCCATGGCCGGCGCCGTGACCGCCCAGGACATGGTCCGGCAGAACATGGTCAACTTCACCCGCGGGATCGAGAGCTCGGCCGACCAGGCGGGCCTGCGCTTCCTGGCCCAGGCCGGCATCCCGGCCGACGGCATGCTGAGCTTCCTGAAGCGCATGCAGGATGCCGAGCTGGCCCGCCCCACCGGCTCCCCTTACGCCCGCACCCATCCGCTGACCGAGGACCGGATCGAGGCGGTGCAGGCGGCGGTGGACAAGTCGCCGATCCGCGGCGGCCCCATGCCGCCGGGCTACGACGACATGTTCGCGCGGATGCGGGCCAAGCTGTTCGGCTTCACCCAGCCGCAGGCCGTGGCGCGGGTCTATCCGCCGAGCGACACCAGCATTCCCGCCCAATACGCCCGGGCGATTGCCGCCTATCGCAACAACATCTTCGCCGACGCGCTCAGCCGCACCGACGCGCTGATCAAGGCGGAGCCGCGCAACCCCTATTTCCTCGAGCTGCGGGGCCAGATCCTCCTGGAGACCGGGCGCCTGGCCGAGGCCCGGCCCTATTACGAGCGCGCCCTGGCCCTGCTGCCGAACGAGCCGCTGCTGCTGATCCCGCTGGCCCAGACCAAGATCGACCGCGGCTCCGACGCCGAACTGCGCAGCGCCATCCGCGACCTGGAGCGGGCCAGCGTCGACCCGGAGAAGACGCCGCCGATCGTCTGGCGGCTGCTGGGCACCGCCTATGGCAAGGTCGGCGACATGGGCAAGGCGGCCCTGGCCTTGGCCGAGGACAATCTCGCCCGCGGCGACCGGCGCAACGCCCGCGCCCAGGTCGACCGGGCGCTGCAGCTGCTGCCGCGCGGCTCTCCCGGCTGGCGCCGGGCCCAGGACCTGCAGCGGGAGGCCGAGGACCGGCCGGGTTAGTGCATGGCCTCACGGTCGAATTGTCGCCGGAGCCGTGTAACGCTTGATCATCCCGCCGCGAAAGGCGAGTAGTGAGGGATGTTGCAGCGAAAGGATCCTCCGATGCTCCGCCCCAGCCGCCTCGCCAGCCTGGCCGTCCTTGCCGCGGTGGCGGTCGCCGCGCCCTCGGTGCAGGCGCAGCAGACGATCGATCCGGCGCAGAAGGACGCGATCGAGCAGATCGTGCGCGACTACATCCGCGCCCATCCGGAGATCGTGGTCGAGGCGCTGGACGCCTATCAGGCCAAGAAGGAGCAGGAGGAGCGCGCCAGCCAGGCCAAGATGCTGACCAGCCGCGCCGACGAGATCTTCCGCAGCCCATCCTCGCCGGTGATCGGCAACCCTCAGGGCGACGTCACCCTGGTCGAGTTCTTCGACTACCAGTGCGGCTACTGCAAGCGCTCACAGCCCGACCTGGAGCGGCTGGTGAAGGAGGACAGCGGGTTGCGCGTGGTGCTGAAGGAGTTCCCGATCCTCGGGCCCGCCTCGGTGACCGCGGCCCGCGCCTCGCTGGCCGCGCAGAAGCAGGGCAAGTATCTCGAGTTCCACAGCAAGCTGATGGGCGTCAAAGGCCAGCTGAACGACCAAGTGATCTTCGACACCGCCAAGCAGGTCGGGCTCGACCTCGACAAGCTGAAGCAGGACATGAACGACCCGTCGGTGGCGGCGGAGCTGCGCGCCAACATGGACCTGGCCGAGGCGCTGGGGGTGCAGGGCACGCCCGCCTTCGTCATCAATGACCAGATCATCCCAGGCGCCGTCGGCTACGACGCGCTGAAGAGCCAGGTCGACAAGGATCGGGCCGGCTGAGGCCGGACGCGGACGTGCAGGTTGGGTTCGCGGCCGCGAACCCATCATCATTTGCCAGGAGCAAAGCGACGAAGCAAATACAGGGGCCGGCGCGAGCTGCCCCTGGATTGCTTCGCTGCGCTCGCAATGACGGTTATGGGAGCGCTAAGCGCCCGGATCAGTCCCTGCAGCGAGGAACCGCAGGACGGCCTCGGTGACCGCGTTCGGCGCCTCGCGCTGCGGGAAATGTCCGATCCCGGGTAGCACGTCCCGTTCGTAGCGGCCGCTGAAGAACTTCTCCTTCCCGGCCGAGGTGGCGCAGTCGTTGCAGGGGTCGGACCCGCCATGCAAAACCAGGGTCGGGACCGCGATCTGCAGATCGCCGGCCAGCCGCGCCTCGATGTCGTCATAGCGCGGGTCGCGCGGCGCCAGACCCCAGCGCACCCGGTAGGAATGCAGCGTCACCTCGGCCCAGTCCGGATTGTCGAAGGCGGCGGCCGTGGCCTCGAACTCCTCCTCAGGCAGATTCCAGGCCGGGGTCCAGATCCGCCAGATGTAGCGGGTGAAGCCACGGCGGTCGTTGCGCACCAGATCGGCGCCGCGGTCGAGCGCCATGTACCAGTGGTACCAATAGTTCTGGACCTGGGTCAGGCTGAGCTCCTGGTCGGGCGCGTTGGTGCCCCAGCCGACCGACAGCGCGACGCAATGCGAGATCCGCTCCGGCGCCAGGGCGCTGGCGATGTAGGCGGCGCGGGCGCCCCAGTCGTGCCCGACCACGGCGAAGCGCTCCAGGCCCAGCGCCGCGGCGAAATCGAGCAGATCCTGCCCCAGCGCCGAGAGCTGGCCGGAGCGCATGGTGCCGGGATCGCGGAACGTGGTGCCGCCGAAGCCGCGCAGATTCGGCGCCAGGGTGCGGAACCCGGCGTCATGCAGCGCCGGCAGCACACGGTCCCAGGTGCGCAGATGGTCCGGCCAGCCGTGCAGCAGCACCAGCGGACGGCCGCCGGCGGGGCCCGACTCCTCATAGGCGACGCGCAGCAGCGGGGTGTCGACGGACGCGGTCCGGGTCACGGCACTCTCCTTCGCCCCGGGGGGATCATTCCTTCACGGCGCCGGTCATGCTGGAGACGTAGTGCTCGACGAAGAAGGAGTAGAGCAGCACCACCGGCAGCGAGCCCAAGAGGGCGCCGGACATCAGGGCGCCCCATTGATAGGTGTCGCCCTGCACCAGCTCGGTCAAGACCCCGACCGGCACGGTCTTGCGCTCGGAATCCGAGATGAAGGTCAGGGCGTAGATGAACTCGTTCCAGGACAGGGTGAAGGCGAAGATCCCGGCCGAGATCAGCCCGGGCACCGCCAGCGGCAGGGTGATCCGGCGCAGGATCTGCAGCCGCGAGGCGCCGTCGATGATGGCGCATTCCTCCAGCTCGTAGGGGATCGAGCGGAAATAGCCCATCAGCAGCCAGGTGCAGAACGGCACCAGGAAGGTCGGATAGGTCAGGATCAGCGCCCATTGGCTGTTCAGGAGGCCGAGCCCGCCGAGCTGGACCGCCAACGGGATGAACAGGATCGAGGGCGGCACCAGATAGGCCAGGAAAATGGCGAGGCCGACGAAACGCGCCCCGGTGAAGCGCAGCCGCTCGATCGCATAGGCGGCGAGGACGGAGCAGACCAGCGCGAGCACGGTCGACCCGACCGCGATCACCATCGTGTTCCACAGCCAGGCGGGATAGGAGGTCTCGAACAGCAGGAACTGGATGTGCCGCAGCGTCGGCTCGGCCACCCAGAGCGGGTTATAGTCCTTGTAGTTGTAGAGCTCGGCGTTCGATTTGATCGAGGTGATCCCCATCCAATAGAAGGGGAACAGCAGCACGAAGACGAACACCGCGAGCGGCAGATAGACCGTCACCACCCGGCGCGGCAGCTTTTCGAGATAGCCCATGCCGCCTTCATCGGCGACCACATCGCTCTTGATCGCCATCAGTCGCGCCCTCCCTGCTGCCAGCGCTGCCGCTGCAGGCCGAAATAGCTGAACATCACCGCCGCCAGCAGGAACGGGATCATGGCCGAGGCGATCGCCGCCCCCTCCCCCAGCTGGCCGCCGGGGATGGCGCGCTGGAAGGACAGCGTCGCCATCAGATGGGTGGCATTGAGCGGCCCGCCGCGGGTCAGCACATAGATCAGCTGGAAGTCGGTGAAGGTGAACAGCACCGAGAAGGTCATCACCACCGCGATGATCGGCGACAGCATCGGCAGGGTGATCCAGCGGAAGCGCTGCCAATTCGTGGCGCCGTCCAGCACCGCCGCCTCGTACAGCGACTGCGGGATGGTCTGCAGCCCGGCCAGGAGGCAGATCGCGACGAAGGGGATGCCGCGCCAGATATTGGCGGCGATCACCGAGGTGCGGGCGTTGGCGACGTCGCCCAGAAAGTTGATCGGCGCGTCGATCAGCCCCAGCTGGATCAGGGCCCAGGAGATCACCGAGAACTGGGCGTCGTAGATCCACCAGAAGGCGATGCCCGACAGCACCGTCGGCACCACCCAGGGCAGCAGCACGATGGCGCGCAGGAAGGCCTTGAACGGGAGGTGCCGGTTCAGCAGCAGCGCCAGCCACATACCGAGAACGAATTTGAAGATGCTGGCGACGGCCGTGTAGAGGATGGTGTTGAACACGGAGAGCCAGAAGATCGAATCCTCATAGAGGAATTCGTAGTTCTCGATGCCGATCCAGATGCCGGGCCGGCCGAGGCGCGTGTCGGTGAAGCCGAGATAGACCCCGAGGCCGAGCGGATAGGTCAGGAACAGCAGCAGGATCGCTGCGGCCGGCAGCAGGAAGGCCAGCCCCAGCGCGTTGCGGCTTTCCATCATCCTGGCCGTCCAGGAGGCGGCATAGGGCGGCGATCTTCGCTGTGCGATCGACATCATTCCTCCACAGTGTCCGGCCGCCTTCTTCGGGCGGCCCGGCTCGGCCTCAAGCCGGACTGAATATGCCCGTCATATTGCGCCCCGGTCTACCCGCCTTCGGCGCTACTGGTGGGGGATCGCAGGATCCAGCCCCTTGACCGTGTCGAGACCGGTGACGCCGGTCAGGATCGCCGCACCGAAATCGGCGCCGGTGGCGTCGGCGCCGGTGAGATCCGCCCCGGTCAGGTCGGCGCCGGAGAAATCGGCGTGCAGCAGGCTGGCCCCGGTGAACCGGGCCCCTTGCAGCTTGGCGAAACGGAACCAGGCGCGCCCGAGATCGGCGCGGGTGAAGTTGGCGCCGTCCAGCCTCGTGCCCGAGAAGTCGGCGCGCATGATGCCCATCGATTGATTGCGCATGTCGACCCCGAGCCTGGCATCGGTGAAATCGGCGCCGCGCAGGTCGAAGCCGCCGAAGCGGGCGATCACCCGCGCACCGACGAACTTCGTGCGGGTGAAGACGGGGGCTTCGGCCGGGTTGGTCTGGAGGCCCGAGGAGACCACCAGCCCCTGGACATTCGCGCCGGACAGGTCGGCATCGGTGAAGTTCGCCCGGATCACCCAGGCGAGGCCGAGATTGGCGCCCGACAGGTCGGCCCCGGTCAGGTTGGCGTTTTCGAGCTTGGCCGCGAACAGGTTGGCACCGGCGAGCTTCACCCCCGACAGGTCGAGACCGCTGAGGTCGACCTTCTCCAGCGACCGGCCGGAGAGATCGGCTGGTGCGGCGGGGGAGCCGCGGGCCAGCATCGCGACGACCTGGTCCCGCGTCAGATCGGCACCCCGCGCCGGCACGGCCAGGGCCAGAAGCAGTGTCGCCAGCACGACCCGACCGCCGAACACCATCCTCCCTCCTCGAGGCGAACCTACCAAATCGTCATGGCGAGCCCCGCAGGGGCGTGGCCATCCAGCGGCACGGACTCCTGGATGGCCACGGCGCTTCGCGCCTCGCCATGACGATGAGGGGGCAGGGATCAAAAACGACCGCCCGCCGCTACACCCGATAGTACCGCTCTGCCCGCTTCTGGGCCCGCGCGGCCGCCTCCTCCGGCGTGCGCTGGCCGGTGGCGGCTTCGGCGACCATGTTGACGACGATGTAGTCCGCCATCGCCGCCGCTGACGCGTAGCCCAGGGGACCGGCATAGCCGTTCGTGCGCAGCCGCTCCGACGCGCCGGCATAGGCGGCGTGGTTCGGGTCGGCCTTCCAGGTCGGGTGGTCGGCATAGCCCTTCAGCGGCTGGCAGCAATAGCCGCTCGACTGCTCCATCCAGGGGAAGAACTGCTCCTTCTCCCACATGAAGCGCAGGTACTCCTTCGCCGCGTTCGGGTACTTGGTGTAGTTGAACACCACCGCCGAGGTGGTCTGGCACAGCTCGACCGGCCTGCCGACCGGACCGACCGGCAGCGGCACGCAGCGGATATCCTTCGCCATCTCCTTCAGATTGGCGTCGTTCTTGGCGGCGTAGTAGAGCGACACGCCGTTTGCGGTCATCGCGACCTCGCCGGCCAGGAACGCCCGGTTGTTGTTGCTGTCGAGCCAGGCCTCGGTGCCGGGGATGAAGGTCTTGTACAGCTCGGCCGCATATTTCAGCCCGGCGATCGTCTCCGGGCTGTTGATGACGACGTTGCCCTGCTCGTCGACCATCCTGCCGCCATGGCTCCACATGATCCAATGGCCGAAATTGTTGCCGTCGCCGACCGCGTTGCCGAGGGTGAAGCCGGCCGGGTGGCCGATCTCCTTCAGCTTGCGGCACAGCGCCAGGAAGCCGTCGGTGTCCTTCGGGAATTCGGAGAAGCCGGCCTCTTTCACCCAGCTCTCGCGGTAGCAGATGGCGTTGCCGATCGCGGCCAGCGGCAGGCCGATGAACTTGCCGTCGCGCTGGGCATAGCCCTGCAGGCCCTCGTACCAGCCGCCGTATTTGTTGCCGAGATAGGTGGCGAGCTCGGTGACGTCGAGCAGCTTGTCGGGATAGAGCTGGGCGTCGTCGAACCAGACCAGCACGATGTCCGGCCCGCTGCCGACATTGGCGGCGACCGCCGCCTTCGGCCGGATGTCCTCCCAGCCCTCGCTGTCGACCCGGACCGGAACGCCGTATTTATCGCTGAACGCCTTGGTGTTGGCGAGCCACTGGGTCTCGTCGCCCTGCACGAACTTGGCCCAGCGCAGCACCCGCAGCGACGCGCCCGATTCCGGCGTGTAGGACAGGTCCTGGGCGTGGGCCGGCCGGACCAATCCGGAGGTGCCGAGGGCGCCGGCGGCCGCCAGCCCCGCCCCCGCCTTCAGGATGCCACGCCGCGTGAACTCAGCCATGTTTCCTCTCCCGTCATGTCTTTGTTCTGAAGGGTCCAGCCGCCGTCACAGGCGGCGTTCGGTCTCCGCGTCGAACAGATGGATGCGCCCCACATCGGGCTGCAGCCGGATCATGTCGCCCGGGCCGAAGGATTGGCGTTCGCCGAACATGGCGCAGATCTCCTGCCCCGCCATGCGGCCATAGACGAAGGTGTCGTCGCCGGTCGGCTCGACCACCTCGACCTCGGTCGGCAGACCGGCGCCGTCGGCGGCGACGCGCAGATGCGACGGCCGCACGCCGTAGCGGACCCGCCGCCCGGCCTCGACCGAGGCATTCGGCGGCAGCGGCAGCAGCGTGCCGTCGCCGGCGCGGACGCCGCCATCCGCCACCGTGCCGTCGATGAAGTTCATGGCCGGCGAGCCGATGAAGCCGGCGACGAAGACGTTGACGGGGTTGTCGTAGAGCTCCAGCGGCGCGCCCGCCTGCTCCACCCGCCCGTCGCGCATCACCACGATCTGGTCGGCCATGGTCATGGCCTCGACCTGGTCGTGGGTGACGTAGATCGAAGTGGTCTTCAGCCGCTGGTGCAGCAGCTTTATCTCGGTGCGCATCTGCACCCGCAGCTTCGCGTCGAGATTCGACAGGGGCTCGTCGAACAGGAACACCTGCGGGTTGCGCACGATGGCGCGACCCATGGCGACGCGCTGGCGCTGGCCGCCGGAGAGCTGGCGCGGATAGCGGTCGAGCAGCGCCGAGAGGCCGAGGATGCCGGCGGCCTCCCCGACCGCCCGATCGATCTCGGCCTTGTCGGTCTTGGCCAGCATCAGGGCGAAGGCCATGTTGTCCCGCACCGTCATATGCGGATAGAGCGCGTAGTTCTGGAACACCATGGCGATGTCCCGCTCCTTCGGCGGGACATCGTTGATGCGGCGGCCGGATATCGCGATCTCGCCGCCGGTGATGCGCTCCAGCCCCGCGATCATGCGCAGCAGGGTGGACTTGCCGCAGCCGGAAGGGCCGACCAGGGCCACGAATTCATGATCGCCGATCTCGATGTCGACGCCATGGATGATGGGTACGGCGCCGAAGCTCTTGGTGACACCGCGGATCGAGACCGACGCCATCTGTCCTCCCTGTCTGCTGTCGGCGGCTGCGGCCGCCGATTGTTGCCGGAGAGCGTAGCGGATGGCCCGGACGGGTCAAACGGATTCGGCCGTATGGTCCGACGATTTGGGATCGGCGACGCCGGAATCCCTAAGCGGCTCAGGAACCGAAAAAAATATTCATGAAACGGGTCCGTGGCCGCATCCGAATACACAGATGCCGCTCAACAACGCACTCTACATACAGAGGCGATCGAGCGTCGCTTCCGGACGAGCCGGAAGTGCCCTGCCTTGCGGAGAAAACCATGCTGAACGCGATCGATCGCCGTGAGTTCCTGATGGGCCTGGCCGCCGCCGGCGGTGCGGCCGTGCTGGCGGCGGGCCATGCCCGCGCCGCGGCGGCGGCCGCACCGGCCGCGCCGGTCGCCGTGCCCCGCGCCCGCAACGTCGTGCTGGTTCATGGCGCCTATGCCGACGGGTCCTGCTGGGTGGAGATCATCCCCCGGCTGCAGCAGGCCGGGCTGACTGTGACGGCGGTGCAGAACCCGCTGCAGTCGCTGGCCGAGGACTGCGCCTTCACCCAGCGCATCCTGGACCTGCAGGACGGCCCGACCGTGCTGGTCGGCCACTCCTATGCCGGCGAGGTGATCACCCAGACCGGCGTGCATCCGAAGGTCTCGGCCCTGGTCTATTGCTCCGCCCGCGCGCCGGACGCGGACGAGGACTACACGGCGCTGGCCAAGACCTACCCGACCCCACCGGCGAGCGCCGGCCTGGTCCATGCCGGCGGCTATGCCTGGCTGGGCGAAGAAGCGTTCCTGCGCGACTTCGCCGGCGATGTCGACCCGGCGAAGGCGCGCGTGTTGTACGCCGTTCAGGGCCGCGTCTCCGACACGCTGTTCACGGCCAAGGTGACGCAGGCGGCGTGGCGGTCGAAGCCGAGCTTCTACCAGGTCTCGGCCCAGGACCGGACGATCAACCCCGACCTGCAACGCTTCATGGCCAGGCGCATGAACGCGACCACGATCGAGCTGCCGTCGAGCCATCTCGGCATCGTCTCGCATCCCCAGGAGATCACGGCGCTGATCCTGGAGGCGGCCGGCGCGGCATGACGCGAGGCGGGCCGGGTCGGGTCCGCCCCGTCCCGGCCGCCGCCATCAACGCCGGTTGGGCAGGAAGTCCTCGATATAGTCCTCGACCACCCGGTCGATGCTCTCGTCGATCGGCAGGCCGAGCGCGCGGGCGCGGTCCCAGGAGGCGTCGGTGGCCCAGCCGTCGACGATCGCCTGGATCACCGGGTCCGGCTTCGTGGTGATCGGCCCCAGCGTGATCTGGTACTTCTCGGCCACCCGCTTCACCGCGGCAACCATATCCTCGATCGTGTAGGCGCGGCTCGGCAGGTTGACGGCGCGGTCGTCGCCCAGGGCCGAGGCCGGCGCCTCGTGCAGGCCGATGAAGCTGGCGATGCAGTTGCGGTAGCCCAGCATCGGCAGCTGCGCCCGGGTCACCGGCAGCACGCATTCCTCGCCGTTCAGCGGCTCGCGGAACACGCCGGAGCAGAAGCTGGAGGCGGCGGAGTTCGGCTTGCCCGGGCGGATGAAGATGGTCGGCAGCCGGGCCGAGCGGCCGTCGAAGAAGCCCTTGCGGCTGTAGTCGTTGACCAGCAGCTCGCAGATCGTCTTGGTGATGCCGTAGGTGGTCTGGCTGGTCTGCTTGGTCTCGTCCGTGACGACCTTCGGCATCACCGAGCCGCCGAACACGGCGATCGAGCTGGCGGCGACCAGGCGCTGCGCCCCGCCCTTGCGGGCCCGCACCGCCTCGAACACGTTCAGCCCGCCGTCGAGATTGACCTTGAGCGCGAGGTCGAAATCCTTCTCGCCGCCGCCCGACAGGATCGAGGCGAGGTGGAACACCGAGATGTCGTCGCGGTCGACCAGGCCGAAGACGGTGGCGCGGTCGGAGATGTCGCCGGTGACGATCGACACCCGGTCGTCGAGACCGGCCGGACGCTCCGCCGGCGCCGCCATGTCGAACAGTGTGATCGCGTCGATCGGCTCCTGCTGGCCGGAGATGCCGGTGAGGCTGCCCCGCTTCAGCAGCGCCCGGGCCAGGTTCAGCCCGACGAAACCGAGACCACCGGTGATGACGACCTTCATGTCCGAACGCTCCTCCGCTGCCGCCGGGCATGCCCCGACGGCCCAACACCACAATAGACCGCCGCCCGCGGCGACGCCCGTTTTCTCAGCGGACCTTGTGAAACCTCCCCCATCGGGTGTCTGATCGAGGAGTCCACGCTGGCCGTGGATCAATAAGGGGGGCGTTTGTATGACAAATCAAGAGTCAACGGGCGCGCAGACCGAGGTCGTGCCGACTGGGAGCGCGCAGACCGGCGCCGTCCGCTACGAGACGGTCGACCGCAGCTATTTCGAGAAGCGCGGCCTGAAACGATACGCTGGGGTCGCCTCGCTCTGGGCCCTCGGGGTCGGCGCCGTGATCTCCGGCGACTTCTCCGGCTGGAATTTCGGTCTCGGCGCCGGCGGCTTCGGCGGCCTGTTCTATGCCACGATCATCATCATGATCATGTATCTCGGCCTGACCTTCAGCCTGGCCGAGATGTCGCCGGCGATGCCGCATACGGGCGGAGCCTACTCCTTCGCCCGCTCCGCCATGGGGCCCTGGGCCGGCTTCATCACCGGCCTGACCGAGAATGTCGAATACATCCTCACCCCCGCGGTGATCGTATTCTTCATCAGCACCTATATGGGCAGCATCTTCGAGACGCCGGCCGCCGCCATGCCGCTGTGGTGGGCCGGCTTCTACCTGCTGTTCGTCGGCCTCAACATCGTCGGCGTGGAGATGTCCTTCCGCGTCTCGGTGCTGGTCACGGTGCTGGCGCTGCTGGTGCTGGCGATCTACTGGATCAGCGCCGTGCCGTATTTCGACATGGCGCTGGCGCTGAACATCCCGCCGGCCGAGGGCAACTCCGCCTGGCTGCCTCTCGGCGTCGAAGGCATCCTCAAGGCCATGCCCTTCGCCGTCTGGTTCTTCCTGGCGATCGAGCAGCTGCCCCTGGCGGCGGAGGAAAGTCACGACCCGAAGCGGGACATGCCAAAAGGCATCCTGCTGGGCATGTTCACGCTGATCCTGACCGCCTTCCTGACCCTGTTCCTGGTGGCCGGCGTCGGCGGCGGCGCGGCCACGATGGGATCGTCGGGAGAGCCGATCCTGGACGGCTTCCGCGCCTTCTACGGCGAGGGGCTGGCGAAGCTGCTGGCCCTGGCCGCGGTGATCGGCCTGGTCGCCAGCTTCCACACCATCATCTTCGCCTTCGGCCGGCAGATCTATTCGCTGTCGCGGGCCGGCTACTTCCCGCGCGGCCTGTCGGTCACGCACGGCACGCGCAAGACCCCGCACCTCGCCCTGATCGCGGGCGCGGTGGTCGGCTTCACGGTGATGATCGTGATCTGGCTCACCACGGATACCAGCGTGGCCACCACGGTGATCGGCACGACGCTGCTGAACATGGCGGTGTTCGGGGCGATGCTGTCGTACCTGCTGCAGGCGATCTCCTTCATCGTCCTGAGGGTCCGGCTGCCGCATATCGAACGGCCCTATCGCAGCCCGCTGGGCATCCCCGGCGCGGTGCTGACGGCCGCCATCGCGATCGTGACTCTGGGCTTCCAGATGCAGGACGCCGCCTATCGCCAGGCAGTGCTGCCGGTCGCCATCTGGATCCTGATCGGGGTCGCCTACTTCCTGATCTGGGGCCGGCACAAGCTGGTGCTGTCGCCGGAAGAGAAGTTCGCGCTCGAGCGCGGCAAGGCAGCCTACGAGTCGCACTGATGGGTTTGGGGAGGGGCCGGCGCGGCCCCTCCCCGGCCATTTCAATATAGATCATCCGGCATCAGGAGGCGTCGCAGCCTCTCTTGCCGCCGCTTCGCTCGGCGTGCTCAGAATAGGACTGCAAGAGATCACAACCCGCACCGGCCAGACCGGACGCAACAGCGGGCGACAGGAAACGGGAGACTTCGAGACATCATGGCGCAACCCACCACCCGGGCCGCGGCCCCCGTGACCGCGGCCCCCATCACGGCCAATGATGCCCGCAAATTGGTCGAAGAGAGCGACTACAGCCACGTCAAGGTGGCGCTGACCGATGTCGATGGCATCCTGCGCGGCAAGTACATCTCCCGCGACAAATTCCTGTCGGCACTGGAGAAGGGCTTCGGCTTCTGCGACGTGATCGTCGGCTGGGACAGCCACGACCAGCTCTACGACAACGTCCGCTACACCGGCTGGCACACCGCCTATCCGGACGCGCCGGTGCGCATCCTGCCGGAGACGATGCGCCGCCTGCCCTTCGAGAACGGCCTGCCCTTCTTCCTGTGCGAGCTGGCCGATCAGGCCGAGGCGGTGTGCCCGCGCGCCCTGCTGCGCCGGATGCTGGACAAGGCGAAGGACATGGGCTTCGGCCTGAAGGCGGCGTTCGAATACGAATTCTTCCTGTTCGACGAGACGCCGCATTCGGTGCGCGAGAAGCACTACCGCAACCTGACCAGCCTGACGCCCGGCTTCTTCGGCTATTCGGTGCTGCGCAGCTCGGTGTGGTCGGACCTGTACCACGAGCTGCTCGGCACCATGCAGGCGCTGGACTGCGAGATCGAGGGGCTGCACACCGAGACGGGGCCCGGCGTGCTGGAGGCGGCGATCGCGGTCGATGACGGCCTGGCCGCCGCCGACAAGGCGACGATCTTCCGGACCTTCACCAAGGTCATCGCCCAGCGCAACAACCTGATGGCCACCTTCATGTCGAAGTGGTCGAACGAGGTGCCGGGGCAGAGCGGCCACATCCACATGTCGCTGGTCGACGCCAAGGGCAAGCCGGCCTTCCACGACCCGAAGGACCCGCATGGGATGAGCGCGACGATGCGCCATTTCGTGGCCGGCCAGAAGGCGCTGATGCCGGAGTTCCTGGCCATGATCGCGCAGACGGTGAACGCCTATTCCCGGCTGATCCCGGGCTTCTGGGCGCCGACCTCGGCGACCTGGGGGGTGGAGAACCGGACCACGGCGCTGCGGGTGATCCAGGGCGGGCCGAAGAGCCAGCGGGTCGAGTTCCGCATCGCCGCCGCCGACGCCAACCCCTACATCGTCCTGGCCGCGGCGCTGGGCGCCGGGCTGTGGGGCATCGAGCGGAAGCTGGAGCTGGGCCCGCCGGTCCAGGGCAACGCCTACGCCAAGACCTTCCCGCGCAAGATGGAGCTGCCGCGCACCCTGTGGGAGGCGGCGCAGCGGCTGCGCGCCTCGAAGCCGGCGCGCGCCCTGTTCGGCGACGAATGGGTCGAGCACTTCGCCGCCACCCGCGAATGGGAGGAGCGCGAATTCCGCAAGCACATCACCGATTGGGAACTGGCACGGTACTTCGAGATCATCTGATCCGGAGCCTGACGCCGGTGGCATAACCCCTCCCCGTCATTGCGAGGAGGCGAAGCCGACGAAGCAATCCAGAGTCGCTCGCACGGCCCTGGATCGCTTCGCCTTCGGCTCGCGATGACGGAGCGGGGGTGGAACCGCGTGCCAACAGAGAGGGATGTTCCATGGATCTCGGCCTGACCGGAAAGACCGTGCTGGTGACCGGCGGATCGAAGGGCATCGGCCTGGCCTGCGCCAAGGCGTTCCTGGCGGAGGGCGCCAGGGTGGCCATCGCCTCGCGCAGCCCGGCCAATCTCGACCGCGCCGCGGCCGGGCTTCCGGGCGCCATCGCCATCGCCGCCGACCTGACCGACGCCGCGGCGGCGCTGTCGGCGGTGGAGGCGGCCGAGCGCGCGCTGGGCCCGATCGACGTTCTGGTCAACTCGGCCGGCGCCGCCAGGCGCACCCCGGCCGACGAGCTGACGCCGGCCGCCTACCGGGCGGCGATGGACGCCAAGTTCTTCTCCTACATCAATGTCATCGACCCGGTGGTGAAGCGGATGGTGGCGCGGGGCACCGGCGTCGTCGTCAATATCATCGGCAATGGCGGCAAGGTGCCGTCCACGGTCCACATCGCCGGCGGCGCCGCCAATGCCGCGCTGATGCTGGCCACCGCCGGCCTCGCCACCGCCTATGCCGGCAAGGGCGTCCGCGTCGTCGGCCTCAACCCCGGCCTGACCGAGACCGAGCGCGTGGCCGAGGGCCTCGCGGCCGAGACCCGGCTGCACGGCATCTCGCTGGAGGAGGCGCGGCGGCGGGCGGTGTCGCGCATCCCGCTCGGCCGCCCGGCGGAGCCGGAGGAGATCGCCGACGCCGTGCTGTTCCTGGCCTCGGCCAAGGCGAGCTACATCACCGGCGTCAATATCAGCATGGACGGGCTGCAGAGCCCCGTCGTCGTCTAGGGTATCGGCCGGATGGTGACGAACGCCGCGCCCAGGACCTCGGGCGTGTCGGTCCAGGGGCTCGGCTTCCTGGTCGCGACCAGCCTGATGTGGGGGTTCAACTGGCCCCTGGTGAAGCATCTGGTGACGGTGCTGCCGCCTTTCTCGGTGCGGGCGGCCAGCGGCCTGATCGGCACCGCCATCGTGGTGGCGATCGCGTTAGCGCGCCGCGAATCCCTGCGGCCGCCGCGCGGCCAATGGGGCCGGCTGTGCCTGGCTGCCGGCCTCAACGTCACCGCCTGGATGGCGCTGACCACCCTGTCGCTGCTGTGGCTGCGGGCGTCGGAGACGACGATCCTGGCCTATACCCTGCCGCTCTGGGCCGCGCTGCTGGCCTGGCCGCTGTTGGGTGAAAAGCCGACCGCGGCCCGCGGCATCGGCCTGGTGCTCGGCCTGTCCGGCATCGTGCTGCTGGTGGCGCATGAGACGCCGGGCGATGCCGAGATCGGCGCCAAGCTGCAGGGCGTGGCCTTCGCCCTGGCCGGGTCGATGCTGTTCGCGCTCGGCACCGTGCTGGCCAAGCGGGCGCCGGTGGCGATGCCGCCGACCGCCCTGGTGGCGTGGCAGACCGGGCTCGGCCTCCTGCCGCTGCTGCTGCTCTGGCTGCTGTTCGAGCAGCCGGATTTCGCGGCGCTCGACGGCTTCGGCTGGCTGGCGCTGGTCTATGGCGGCGCCCTGGCCTTCGGCCTCGCCTATGTCGCCTGGTTCGCGGCGCTGCGGCGGCTGCCGGCCTCGGTCGCCACCATCGGGTCTCTGGTGGCGCCGGTGATCGGGGTGCTCGCCTCCGTCGCGATGCTGGGCGACCCGTTCGGCCTGCGCGAGATCGGCGCCCTGGCCCTGACCCTCGGCGGCATCGCCCTCGCCGCCCTGGCGCGGTGAGGCCGTGCCGAACTCCGCCACGCGAATTTTTTGGAATAAGGGGCGCCCGCCGATCGTCTCTGGTTACGGGGGGCCAAGCTCCCTCCACCACTGGACCCCTCAGCCCCGCCTCGGCGGGGTTCTTTTTTGGAGCCCGGACGGGAACCGCGTGCCGAACGCTGCCGGCGTCCTCGCCATCTTCGGCCGGTGGGGCTTTCTCCCGCAGCCATATCGGGCCTTGCGGAACAAGGGAACGATCACCACTTGTCCGCGTATCGAGTTTCGGCCGAACGACTTGGCCTCGCCGCAAACAGCGCGCCTGACTGACGACCTTCCGACAAATCTCGAATTCGCTGGCCACGCCATCGGCGTGGCCGAAACCTATGTACTTAAAGGAATGACACCCATGGATACGGGTACCGGGCATGGGCACCCTCAATGAGGGGCAGAAGGTCTCGTTCGAGCTTGTCGCGGACCGCAGGACCGGCAAGTCTGCCGCGGAAAATCTGCGCGCCGTCTGATCAGGCGAAGAGAGCTATACGGCTTTGACAGGCACACTGACGAAGCTTGTGGTTCTGAGCCCCGCGCCCGGTTCGCCGGTCGCGGGGTTTTCTTTGTTCACGCCCGGGTGGCGGAGCTTCGAGGGACCGGGGTGATCCGCTGCCGTCGCGGCAGCGAACAAGATCGTTCGGAATAGAATGCGACCCGACATCGTCTGTCTCATGGGGGTGCGAAAGCTCCCTTCCACCACTGGACCCCTCAGCCCCGCCCCCTCCGGCGGGGTTCTTTTTCCCGAGATCGGCGGGTTCAGGCCCACTCCGGCGGCGTCCCGGCGCCGGCGGTTCGATTGAGCGCCTGCCATCGGCTGAGGGATACGACGCCGTGCTCCGGGCGGGGCTCCCCGGGAAGACAGGCGATGAATTCCAGCGAGTGGCCGTCCGGATCATCGAAGAAGACGCTGGCGGCCGGCATCCAGGAGAAGACGATCGGCTCCGTCGCGGGCTGGCCGAATGCCGGCCTCGGCTCGACCCCGGCCTGGCGAAGGGCCGTGATCGAGCGGTGCACGTCCTCCAGATCGACCCTGAAGGAAATGTGCAGCCGGAACTGCAGAGGGGACGAGTGGATCGACCAGAGCCCCAGCATGCTTCGCTCCCTGGCACCGATCCAGAAGAACGCGGCATGGCGTTCCGGCACCCTGTGGGCCAGTTCGAGACCCAGCACGTCTCGATAGAAGGCGACGGAGCGGTCGAGATCGCTGACGGTGAGGTGGGTTTCGTAAAGAGCCTGGATCGGAACGACCGCCATGGCCGCACCCCTTTCTTCTCGGATCAAGACCAAACCCGCCTACGCCAGCGCCTCGGCATAGGGCGCCGCGATGCGGGCCTGGCGCAGCGTCGTCGCCCACCAGCGCAGCGCCTTCAGCATCACCGCCATGGCGGCGGTGGTCTCCGCCGGCTCGACCAGCCGGCCGGAGGCATCGAAGCGCCGCTGGGCGAAGGCCAGGCTGACCGTGTCACGCAGCGTCACCGCATGCAGCTCGGCGAAGACCAGGCGCAGCTGCTCCACCGCCCTCAAGCCCCCGGAGATGCCGCCATAGCAGACGAACGCCACCGGCTTGGCCTGCCACTCGGCATAGGCGGCGTCGATCATGAACTTCAGCACCGCCGGATAGGCGTGGTTGTATTCCGGCGTGACCACGACGAAGGCGTCGGCGCGGTCGATGTGCTCGCGGAAGGCGGTGACGCCCTCCCCGTCCCGCCGGCCACTCCAGTCCGGCAGGCCGAGCGCCCGTGGATCGATGACGTCGAGCGCGAAGCCGCCGGCCCGCTCGACCTCCCCGGCCGCCCAGCGGGCGACGGTGTCGCAGAACCGGCCGTCGCGGACGCTGCCGTAGATCAGGCCGATGCGGAGATGATCCATGATGTGCCCCTCGGATTCGGTGAGTCGAGGGCACGCTACAAGTTCAAGTCTACTTCAAGTCTAGCGGATTTCCGGGCGTTCGCTCTCATCGGCGCCTGCCTGGCCGCTGGCGACGGCATCGGCGGCATCAATCCTCTCGGACCTCACATCCGCCAGGCCGCTGATCCCGAGCCAGTGCCGGAACGCCTTGCGCATTCGGGCGCTGCCGTGCACCTCGATGAGCCCTGACGCCATGGCGGCCGAAAGCGCAAGATCACCGCGCCAGATGCGGATGAGATCGGGCAACGAGACCGCGACATAGATCTGGGCATCGCGGTCCGGCCGCTTCAGGCACAGCTCGCAGCGCCCGTTCTCGTTCAGGAACCACCAGCGCCGCTTCGCATCCGGCTGGTCGGTGAATTCGAGCTCGATGACGGTTCGTCCATCGCCAAGGCATTCCGGATGCGCGCCCTTCTCGAGCGCCCATAACAGTAAGCCGAGGTCCTTCTCATGCTCGGCGAGCTCTCGCCGCGACCAGCGCTGGCCCCAGACGCCGAGGGCCATGACGATCGGAATGAACTCCTCTCCCGCCTTGCTCAGGTGATAGGTCCAGCTGCGTCCGTCGTTCGACCTTCGCCGGATCACGATCCCCTCCGCCTGCAGCTGCTTCAGCCGCTGGGATAGGAGGGTCGGCGAGGCGAGCGGCACCCCGCGCTGGAGGTCGGAGAAGCGCGTCGCGCCGACCGCCAGATCCCGCAGGATCAGCGCCGTCCAACGCTCGCAGAAGATTTCCGCAGCCTTGGCGACAGGACAGAACTGATTATAGCTCCTCACCGCGATCGCCCCTTCACGACCGGCGATCTTACGCCTCCCCGGAAGCCGCGCCCACTCCAGATCCTGGAGTAGCCGCGGTGGGCATTGCGTGGTCGGATCACCTCCCGAGCGAAGGGAGGCCATGATGCCGGAGAGCACGATCAGCAGGATCCTCGACCACAACCGGCCGGCCGCCGCGGTCTGGGGCGTCGGCGGGCGGGCCTATGACGATATCAGTTTCGCCATCTCGGACGCGCTCAAGCACGCGGCGCAGCGCCTGAGCCCGAAGATGGGTGAGCAAATCCTCGACGTGGCGACGGGAACGGGCTGGAGCGCCCGCAACGTCGCGCGGACCGGGGCGCGCGTGACGGCCGTCGACATCGCACCGGAGCTGATCCAGGCGGCGGAGGAACTCTCCACCCATGTCACGCCGCGGATCGACTATCGGGTCGCCGATGCCGAGGCCCTGCCCTTCGCCGACGGGCAGTTCGACCGGGTCATCTCGACTTTCGGCGTCATGTTCGCCGGCGCCCACGCCGCCGCGGCGCGAGAGCTCGGCCGGGTCTGCCGGAAAGGCGGGCGGCTCTGCCTCGCGACCTGGGCGCCCGACGGCGCCGTGGCCCGCTTCTTCGCGGTGTTGGGAGCGTACAGCAGGACGCCGCCGCCGGAGCCCTCGCCCCTGCGGTGGGGCGATCCCAACTACGTCGAAGGCCTGCTTGGACGGGATTTCGCCCTCATATTCGAATGGGGTGTCAGCGACGCCTTTCATGACAGCGCCGAGGCCGTCTGGGCGTGGTATCTGCGCGGCTTCGGGCCGCTCCGGACAATCCATGACGGTCTCGACGAGGCCGGCCGGATCGCCTTGAAGAGAGACGTCGACGCCTATCACGATCACTACCGCGTCGAGGCGGGGCTCCATATTCGGCGCGAGTACCTGATCACCATCGGCGAACGGCGCTGAATCCCCGTGCTGCTCAAAGCAACTGGCCGGGCGTCCGGTAGACCTCCGCCCAGAGATGCGGCTGCTGCGCCGCGGCCCAGCGGGCGGTGTCGTCGAGGATGCGGTCGTAGGTCTCGGCCGGCCGGTACCAGAACTCGGCGAAGAGGCGCTCCCGGAAGCCGCGGAGCGCCTCGGCGCGGCTGACAGGGAAGCTCCAGTGCAGCTCCGGCATATCGATAGCGGGCCGCGGCGGGCGAGAAATCGGAGGCCAATCCGAACGCCACCATGCACTTGCCCCGGCTGTCCGTCGCCGCGCCGGAGACGATACGGGCCCGGCTTCCGCTTGCCAATCGGCGGCGCTCACAGCGGCTTGGTCAGCCACAGCACGAGGTCGTCGTCGACCGGCACCGGCGCGCCCGGCTCGACCGGCTGCTCACGCCAGGTGATGCCGCGGCCGTCCGGCCGGTAGCCGAGCCCGGCGTAGAGCCGCTGGGCCGGGCCGTAATCGGCGTAAAGGCCGACGCCGAGGCCGATCTGCCGCCGGCCGGCCGCGCGGGCCAGATCCTCGAAGGCACAGATCAGCGCCGAGCCGATGCCGCGGCCGCGCGCCGGGGCGGCCACGACCAGGTTGTTGATCTCCGGCACCGCGGCGGCCCGGAACGGCGGATAGTCCGAATCCCAGACCAGGGTGCCGTAGCCGAGCGGGCGGCCGCCGGCGCAGGCCAGCAGCACCGCGCGCCGGCCGGCGGCCTGGTCGGCGATATAGCCGGCCCAGAGCGCGGGGTCCGCGTTCCAGGCCGCGCCACCGTCGACCGCGGCGATCCGGGCGTGATCCTCGGGGTGCAGTGCGCGCAGCTCGATCGCCATGGCCGATTCCGATATCGCGACGGGCGCAGCCTATACATCGGCGGCCGGCCCGTCGCGATCCGCGCTGCGGCGGGCGGCCGAAGCGTGCCATGGTGGCCCGGCGACCGGGGGACGCCGGTCGGCGAAGGAGGAGGCACGAGAATGCAGCTATGGATCGCCGCCGCCCTGGCGGCATGGGCGCTGGCAGGAGCAATGGCCGCGGCGCCGGCCCGGGCCGCCGAGAAGGTCATCCTCGACACCGATTTCAGCACCGCCGGCGATGACGGCCAGGTCCTGATCATGGCCGCGCAGCTCGACCGCCAGGGGGTGATCGACCTCTTGGGCGTCACGATCGTGACCGGCAACAACTGGCTGAAGCAGGAGGTCGCGGACGCGCTGCGCGCGGTCGAGCGCCTGGGGATCGCGGACCGGGTCGGCGTCTATGCCGGCGCCAACCTGCCGCTGGTGCACGACCCGGAGAGCTTCGAGAGCGAGCGCACCCTGTTCGGCTTCGGCGAGAGCTACAAGACCGCGTTCCACCGGCCGCAGCCGGGCGACGCCGATCTCGTGGCCCCTCCCGACGGCTTCGCCAAGACGGCCAAGCCGCAGAACGAGGAAGCGGTCGACTTCATCGTCGACACGGTCAAGGCCAACCCGCACGAGGTGTCGCTGCTGGTCATCGGCCCGGCCACCAACATCGCGCTGGCCGTCCGCAAAAACCCGGAGATCGTGCCGCTGATCAAGCGGATCGTGTACATGGCCGGCGCCTTCGACGTCCGGGGCAACACCACCCCGGCCGCCGAGATGAATGTCTGGATCGACCCGGAGGCGTCGCGGATCGTGATGCGCGAGCCGATCGACCAGGCCGTCATCCCGCTCGACGTCACCGACATCACCCAGCTCTCGAAGGCCGATTTCGACCGCGTCATCGCCGGCGATGGGCCGATCGCCGCGCTGTTCAAGGACAGCTGGATGGCGAAGAGATTCGCCAAGGACCCGGCGGCGACCGTCAACGTCTTCGACACACTCGCCCTCGCCTATCTGGTCGACCCCAGCTACGCCACCAAGGTCGAGGACCTCTTCGTCGATGTCGATATCGCCTTCGGCCCTGGCTACGGCCGCACCTACGGCTATTGGCAGGAACAGCCGACCAGGCTGCTGCAGAAGATCAAGGTGGTGAAGCAGTTCGACAACCGCCGCTTCTTCGACCTCTATGTCGACCTGATGACCCGGCCGGTGCCGGTCATGACAGCGAACTGAGAGTCATGCGCCGGACGCGGCCCGGTTCGGGCCGCGATCCCTCTTGGGAAATGCGGGGCGATGGCCGCAAGATGCGCGCCGCAGAGAGGCTGTCCCCGAGACGAGGAATGACCCGGATCCTGAAGACCATCACGCCGGTGAACGGCGGCATCTATGTCGAGCGGCCGCTGGCGACGCCGGCCGAGGCCGAGGCGGCGCTGGCCCGCGCCTGCGCCGCCCAGGCCGAGTGGCGGCGCGTGCCGGTCTCCGAGCGTGCGCGCCTCTTGTCCGCCGCGGTCGACGCCTTCGTCGCCGCGGGGCCGGAGATCGCGCGCGAGATCACCTGGCAGATGGGCCGGCCGGTCCGCTACACCCCCGGCGAGGTGCGCGGCTTCGAGGAGCGCGCGCGCTACATGATCTCAGTGGCCGAGGACGCGCTGGCCGATATCGATGTCGGGCCGAAGGAAGGCTTCCGCCGCTTCATCCGGCGCGAGCCGCTGGGCACCGTCTTCGTCGTTGCCCCCTGGAACTATCCGTACCTGACCGCGGTCAACGCCGTGATCCCGGCGCTGATGGCCGGCAATGCGGTGATCCTGAAGCATTCGCACCAGACCCCGCTCTGCGCCGAGCGCTTCGCCCAGGCCCTGGCCGATCTGCCGCCCGGCGTGTTCCAGCACATCCATGCCGACCACGAGACCACGGCGAAGATGATCGGCAGCGGCGCGGTCGACTTCGTCGCCTTCACCGGATCGGTGCCCGGCGGCCGCGCGGTCGAGGAGGCCGCTTCCGGCCGCTTCGTCGGCGTCGGGCTCGAGCTCGGCGGCAAGGACCCAGGCTATGTCCGCGCCGATGCCGACCTGAAGCACGCGATCGAGACGCTGGTCGACGGCGCCTTCTTCAACTCCGGCCAGTCCTGCTGCGGCATCGAGCGGATCTATGTCCATGAAGCCGTGTACGACGCCTTCGTCGAGGGCGCGGTCGAGCTGACTCGGCAATACGTCCTGGGCGACCCGACCGAGGAGGCGACGACGCTGGGGCCGATGGTCCGGGCCTCGGCCGCCGATTTCGTGCGCGGCCAGACCGAGGAGGCGGTGCGCCGGGGCGCCCGCGCCCTGATCGACGCCAAGAGCTTCGCCGCGGACAAGCCCGGCACGCCCTATCTGGCGCCGCAGATCCTGACCGGCGTCGACCATTCGATGCGGGTGATGACCGAGGAGAGCTTCGGCCCCGTGGTCGGCATCATGAAGGTGGCCTCGGACGAGGAGGCGGTACGGCTGATGAACGACAGCCCCTACGGCCTGACCGCCGCGGTCTTCACCCGCGACGTCGACGCCGCCATCGCCATCGGCGACCAGGTCGCGACCGGCACCTGGTTCCTGAACCGATGCGATTACCTGGACCCTGCCCTGGCCTGGACCGGGGTCAAGGATTCCGGCCGCGGCTGCACCCTTTCGACCCTCGGCTACGATTATCTCACCCGGCCGAAATCCTTCCACCTGCGGCTTCCCTGACCGGCGCCCCTTTTCCGCGAGACCAAGAATGCTCAAAGGCAACTGGAACTACCCGACCGCGGTGAAGTTCGGCCCCGGCCGGATCAAGGAGCTGCCGGACCTGTGCAAGGCCCATGGCCTGAAGCGGCCGCTGCTGGTCACCGATCCCGGCCTGGCGAAGCTGGCGATGATCGCCGACGCGGTCGCCGCCAACGAGGCCGCTGGCATCCCGACCGCCGTGTTCAGCGACGTCAAGCCGAACCCGACCGGAAAGAACGTCGCCGACGGCGTCGCCGTGTACAAAGCCGGCGGGCACGACGGCGTCATCGCCTTCGGCGGCGGCAGCCCGCTGGACGCCGGCAAGGCCATCGCCTTCCATGCCGGCCAGTCGCGCCCGCTGTGGGATTTCGAGGATATCGGCGACTGGTGGACCCGCGCCGACGCGTCGAGGATCGCCCCGGTGATCGCCGTGCCGACCACCGCCGGCACCGGGTCGGAGGTCGGGCGCGCCGGCGTCATCACCGACGAGGAGGCGCATGTGAAGCGCATCATCTTCCATCCGAAGATGATGCCGGTCGCGGTCATCGCCGATCCGAAGCTGACCCTGGGCCTGCCGCCGCACGTCACCGCCGCCACCGGCATGGATGCGCTGGCCCATTGCCTGGAGGCCTTCTGCGCCCCCGGCTTCCACCCGATGGCCGACGGCATCGCGCTGGAAGGAATTCGGCTGATCCGGGAATGGCTGCCGGTCGCGGTCAGGGACGGCAGCAACCTGGAGGCGCGCAGCAATATGCTGGTCGCCGCCAGCATGGGCGCCACCGCCTTCCAGAAGGGGCTGGGGTCGATCCACTCGCTCGCGCACCCGCTCGGTGCGCTGTACGACGCCCATCACGGCCTCTTGAACGGCATCCTGATGCCCTACTGCATGGTCCACAACCGCGACGCCATCGAGGGTCGGATGGAGCGGCTGGGCCGATACATCGATTTGTCGAAGCCGAGCTTCGACACCGTCCTGATCTGGGTGCTGGAGTTGCGCCGCGAGATCGGCATCCCGCACACGCTGAAGGAGATCGGCATCGGCGACAACCGGGCCGAGGAGATCGGCCGCATGGCCGAGGCCGACCCGTCGACCGGCAGCAACGCCAAGCCGGTCAAGGCCCACGACCTGCGCGCGGTGTTCGTGGACGCGGTGAACGGCCGGCTCTGACGCCGGCGCGGTGTGCGCGCAGCGGGGTGCCGGCGGAGAGCCTCCGCCGGCCCCGCAGCGGCCTGTCCGCCCCCCGCTCAGATGCCCTGGCCGCCCGACACCTCGATCCGCTGCGCATTCACCCAGCGGTTGTCCTCGGACAGCAGGCTCGCGATCATCGGCCCGATATCGTCCGGCAGGCCGGCTCGGCCGAGCGCGGTCATCTCCGCGAAGATGTTGTTGATCTCCGGGTTGTCGCGGACGGCGCCACCGCCGAAATCGGTCTCGATCGCGCCCGGCGCCACCGTGTTGACCGCGATCCCGCGGCTGCCCAGCTCCTTGGCCATGTATCGGGTCAGCACCTCGACCGCGCCCTTCACCGCCGCATAGGCGGCATAGCCGGGATAGGACGTTCGGGTCAGGCCGGAGGACAGGTTCACGATGCGGCCGCCATCGGCGATCAGCGGCAGCAGCGTCTGGGTGAGGAAGTACACGCCTTTGAAGTGAACATCGACCAGCCCGTCGAACTGCGCCTCGGTCGTCTGGCCGATCAGGGCGTAGTCGCCGTGGCCGGCATTGTTCACGAGATGGTCGAACGTCTCCCGCGACCAAGTTTCGCGCAGCGCGGTCCGCAGGCGATCGGCGAAGGGCGCGAAGGCGGCGACGTCGCCGGTGTCGAGCTGGAAGGCGACCGCCTTGCGACCCATCGCCTGGATCTCGGCGACGGCAGCCTGGGCGTCTTCGCCCCGGCCGCGGTAGGTGAGGATGACGTCGCCGCCGCGGCGGGCGATGCTGAGCGCGGTGTTGCGGCCGAGCCCGCGGCTGGCGCCGGTCACGAGGGTGATCTTGGTCATGGTCCGACTCCTGTGGAACGACCACCCCAATATCGGGGCGGGGAGCCGGGCGTTGTTGCCGGAAGCTCGACGTTCTTTGCCTGATCCTCCAAAGTGGCGCTTGCCGCCGACAGTGACGGAGTAGGCTCATCGCATGACCACTCTGCTCGACACCGTGCGCCGCTACGCGGAGGCCCATGCCGACGCGAACGGCGTGGCGCGGACCCCGATCCCGGGCCTCACGACCGTGCGCGCCACCGTGCCCAGCGGCCTCGAATACGCGATCTCCCGGCCGCTCGCCTGCCTCGTGCTGCAGGGAAGCAAGCATATCGCGATGGGGGCCCGGGCCTTCTCCTTCGCCGCCGGCGATTCCCTGCTGATCACGGCGGACGTGCCGACCGTGAGCCAGATCACGCAGGCAAGCGTCGCCGCCCCTTACTATTCGCTCGTGCTGGAGCTCGACCCGGCGGTCATTGCGGATCTGGCGGTGCAGATGGGGGCCGCGACGGTGGCCGAGCACGCGCCCGTGCGGATCGAGCCGACCGATGCCGAGGTCGCCGACGCGGCGCTGCGGCTGATGCGCCTGCTCGACCGTCCGGCATCGGTGCCGGTGCTGCAGGCGCAGCTCGTGCGCGAGATGCACTACTGGCTTCTGGCCGGACGGCATGGGGCGGCGATCCGGCGTCTCGGCCGGCCGGATGGCCATGTGCGGCGCGTGGCCCGTGCGGTCGCCGTGCTTCGGGCCGAATTCGCACGGCCGCTGCCGGTCGAGCGCCTGGCGGCTGTGGCCGGGATGAGCCCATCGTCGTTCCACCATCACTTCCGCGCCGTGACCTCGCTCTCGCCGCTGCAATTCCAGAAGCAGTTGCGTCTGATCGAGGCGCGCCGGCTGATGCTGTCGGAAGGAGCGACCGCGAGCAGTGCGGCGTTCGCCGTCGGCTACGAGAGCGTGTCGCAGTTCACGCGGGAGTATGGCCGGATGTTCGGCCTGCCGCCCGTCCGGGAGACGAAGGCGGCGAAGGACGAGACCCGGGCGGCCGGGCCGGGATGACCGGCGGCGGCTGCGCCGGTCGCCCTCTACTCGCGCGACACTTTCCATTCCGTCGACCATGCCGCATTGAAAATTATTAACTCCATCGCGGTGCACGACGGCCGTAGATGTGGTCCGGGCACCCAGGCCGGACAGCGCCTGCGGTGTGCCCCGGCTGTGGGGTTCGGACATGAAGCGCTCGGTTTTGGGAATCGTCGCGGTCCTGGGCATCGCCGTTGCCGCCGTCGCGTGGCAGCGTTTCGGCAACGCGGACGCGATCGAGCGCAGCGGCAAGACCGCCGAAGCAGGCCAGCCCGGGTCGAAGAACGCAGTCCGGGCCATCCCAGTGGCGACGGCGCCGGTGCAGCAGAAGTCGGTCGCCACCACCCTCTCCGCCATCGGCACGGTCGAGCCGATCTCGACCGTCCAGGTCAGCTCGCGCATCGACAGCCAGGTGATGCAGGTGCATGTCGCCGACGGCCAGACCGTCCAGGCCGGCGACCTGCTGTTCACCCTGGACGACAAGCCGGCCAAGGCCCAGGTGGCGCTGGCCCAGGCCAACCTCGCCAAGGACCAGGCGATGCGCGACCAGGCCGTGGCGGATGTCGAGCGCGACAAGCCGCTGGTCAAGACCGGCGCCGTCTCGCAGCAGGCCTATGAGCAGGCGATCGCGACGGCCAAGGCGGCCGAGGCCACCGTGGCCGCGGACCAGGCCAGCCTGGACCAGGCGCAGCTCACCCTCTCCTATACCCAGATCCGGGCGCCGATCACCGGGCGGCTCGGCGTCGTGGCGGTGACCGCCGGCAACTTGGTCAAGGCCAACACCAGCAGCGGCAGCTCCAGCAGTTCAAGCTCCGGCACCGCCGCCGCCACCGGCCTCGTCACCATCACCCAGATGATGCCGATCCGGATCGCCTTCACCGTGCCGGAGCGGAACCTCGACGCCGTCCGCACGGCCATGGCGGGCCCGACCCCGCCGGGGGTCGACGCCTTCAGCAATGACGGCAAGACCCATCTCGCGACCGGGACGCTGACCTTCGTCGACAGCGCGGTCGACACCAAGTCGGGCACGATCCCGCTGAAGGCCACCTTCGGCAACACCGGCCAGGCCCTGTGGCCCGGCCAGTTCGTCCAGGTCTCGCTTACGCTCGGCACCCAGCAGGACGCGGTCACTGTGCCCACCGTGGCGCTGCAGGCCGGCCAGGACGGCGCCTATGTGTTCGTTGCCCGGCCGGACGGCACCGCCGAGCAGCGCCCGGTCACCGTGGCACGCACGAACGGCGACGAGGCGGTGATCGCCCAGGGGCTGAAGCCCGGCGAGCAGGTGGTGACCGAAGGCCAGCTGCGGCTGATGCAGGGGTCGCGGATCGCCGTCCGAGAGGCCGCGCCGGCGCCCGCCGGCGGCACGGCCCCCGCCGGCAATCCAGCCTGACCGGCCCTGGTCGATGTCCCCTCTCCTGCCCGATACCATCGCCTTCGCGAGTCTCGCCAGCGACATCCCTTTGCCTCTCCCGCTTGCGGGAGAGGTCGGAACCGCGGCAGCGGTTCCGGGTGAGGGCGGCTCGATCGTCCTCATAGGAGCACTGTTCCAACGTCGAGGGCGGATCGCTCGCTCGCCTGTGGCGAAGCCTGTGAACTCGGCACGGCCGCGATGCCCTCACCCGGACATCCTGCGGATGTCCGACCTCTCCCGCAAGCGGGAGAGGCAATCTGCTTGCTCGTCCACGATCGGCGATCGGGGCACATCCGAAAATCCGGTAGCCCCCGAGACGGAGCCCCAGCCATGATCCTCTCGGAGCTGTGCATCCGGCGGCCGGTGATGACGACGCTGCTGACCGCGGCGATGGTGCTGGCCGGGGCCTTCGCCTACAACCAGCTGCCGGTCGCGGCGCTGCCGAACACCGATTTTCCGGTGATCAACGTCTCCGCCAGCCTGCCGGGCGCCAGCCCGGACACGATGGCGAGCTCGGTGGCGACGCCGCTGGAGAAGCAGTTCGAGACCATCGCCGGCATCCAGACGATCAGCGCCACCTCGACCCAGGGCCAGACCTCGATCACCCTGGAATTCGACCTGAGCCGCAACATCGACGCCGCCGCGGCGGACGTGCAATCGGCGATCACCGCCGTGCAGCGCCAGCTGCCGACGGAGATGACGACGCCGCCGAGCTACCGCAAGGTCAACCCGGCCGACGCGCCGATCCTGCTGCTGGCGATCAGCAGCCCGACCCTGCCGCTGTCGACCCTCGACGCCTATGCCGAGCAGGTGATCTCGCCCAGCCTGTCGACCCTGTCCGGCGTGGCCCAGGTGCAGATCTACGGCAGCCAGAAATACGCGGTGCGGATCCAGGTCGACCCCGACGCGCTGAGCCATCGCGGCATCAGCATCGACGACATCCGCAGCGCCGTCTCCAAGGCCAACGACAACTCCCCGGTCGGCACGCTGCAGGGACCGCAGCAGCAGCTGATCCTGCAGGCCAACACCCAGCTCTACGACGCCAAGGCCTTCGCCAGCCTGATCGTCGCCTCGCCGAACGGCATGCCGGTCCGCCTGGGCGACGTGGCGAAGGTGATCGATTCCGTCGAGAACGATCAGGTGGCCAGCTGGTACGGCGACACCCGGTCGATCATCCTCGCGGTGCAGCGCCAGCCGGACGCCAACACCGTCGCCATCGTCGACGCGGTCAAGGACCTGCTGCCGAAGTTCCAGGCCGACCTGCCGCCGTCCGTGTCGCTGCACGTGCTGAACGACCGCTCGACCTCGATCCGCCAGGCGATCGAGGACGTGCAGTTCACGCTCGGCCTCACCATCGCCCTGGTGGTGATGGTGATCTTCCTGTTCCTGCGCCGGTTCTCGGCCACCATCATCCCGACCGTCACCGTGCCGATCTCGCTGGTCGCCACGGTGGCCGGCATGTATCTCTGCGGTTTCTCGATCGACAACATCTCGCTGCTGGGCCTGACGCTCTCGGTCGGCCTCGTGGTCGACGACGCGATCGTGATGCTGGAGAACATCGTCCGCTATATCGAGGAGGGGATGAAGCCCTTCGAGGCGGCGCTGAAGGGCGCGCGCGAGATCGGTTTCACCATTCTCTCGATCACCCTCTCGCTGGTCGCCGTGTTCATCCCGGTGCTGCTGATGGGTGGCGTGGTCGGCCGGATCTTCAACGAGTTCGCGGTGGTCGTGACCATGGCGATCGCGGCCTCGGCCTTCGTCTCGCTGACGCTGACGCCGATGATGTGCTCGCGCTTCCTGCGCGGCCATGACGAGGAGAAGCCGGAAGGCCGGGTCGGCCGGATGCTGGAACGCGGCTTCGACGCCGTGCTCGGCCTCTATTCCCGCACCCTCGCCTGGTGCCTGCGCCACCGCGCGGCGATGCTGCTGGTCTTCCTCGGCACCATCGCCGGCACCTGGCTCCTGTTCACGACGATCCCGAAGGGCTTCTTCCCGACCGAGGATATCGGCCAGCTGCAGGTCACGACGCAGGCGCGGCAGGACGTCTCCTTCGACGCCATGGTGGCGCTGCAGAGCCAGGTGCGCGACGTGTTCCTGCACTCGCCCTTCGTCGACAGCGTCGGCTCCTCGGTCGGGGCGATCGGCTATGGCGGCACCCTCAACACCGGCCGGCTCTTCGTCCAGCTCAAGCCCAAGGACCAGCGGCCGCCGCTGGACACGGTGATTTCGACCCTACGCCGGCAGCTGGCCGGCATCTCCGGCATCGACACCTATATGGTGCCGGTGCAGAACCTGCGCATCGGCGGCCGCTCCTCCTCCGCCCAGTACCAGTTTGTGATGCAGGGGCTGGACCAGAAGCAGCTCTACGATTGGGCCGGCAGGATGACGACGGAGATGCGCCGCTCGCCGGCGCTGCAGGACGTCGCCAGCGACCTGCAGCTCAACGCCTTGCAGGCGACGCTCACCATCGACCGGGACAAGGCGGCACAGCTCGGCATCGCCAACGAGGATTTGCGCGCGACGCTCTATGGCGGCTTCGGCACGCAGCAGATCTCGACCATCTACACCGCGGCCGACAGCTACGAGGTGATCCTGGAGGCCGACCCCTCGATCCCCTGGGGCGCCGACTCGCTCGACAAGATCTATGTCCGGTCGTCGAACGGCTCGCTGGTGCCGCTCAGCGCCTTCGCCACGGTCACCCGCACCGCCGGGCCGCTGTCGGTGAACCAGCAGGGCCAGCTGCCCTCGGTCACCATCTCCTTCAACCTGGCCGCGAACCGCTCGCTGGGCGACGCCACGGCGGAGATCGACCGGATCAAGGCCGAGATCGGCCTGCCCGTCACCATCACCACCGGCTATGCCGGCACGGCCCAGGTGTTCCAGGATTCACTGGCCAACCAGGGCCTGCTGCTGCTCGGCGCGGTGCTGACGATCTACATCGTGCTCGGCATCCTGTACGAGAGCTTCACCCACCCGCTGGTGATCCTGTCGGGCCTGCCCTCGGCCGCGATCGGCGCGCTGGGCACGCTGATGCTGTTTCGCACCGACCTGTCGGTGATCGCGATCATCGGCGTCCTGATGCTGATCGGCATCGTCAAGAAGAACGCGATCATGATGATCGACTTCGCGCTCGGGGCGCAGCGCAACGACGGGCTGGCGCCGCGCGACGCGATCTACCGCGCCTGCACCCTGCGCTTCCGGCCGATCATGATGACCACCATGGCGGCGGTGATGGGCGCCTTGCCGATCGCAGTCGGCCAGGGTGCCAGCGCCGAGCTGCGCCAGCCGCTGGGCCTCGCCGTGGTCGGCGGCCTCTTGGTGTCGCAGCTGCTGACGCTCTACATCACCCCGGTGCTGTACCTCTATGTCGAGGACCTGACCCGCGGCGCCCTGGCGCTCGGCCGCCGGTTCCGGCACTCGCCGGAAGCAGGCGCCGCCGCCGGCCACGCCCCGGCGGAGTAGGCGGGCCAGGACCAAGGCCGCCCACATTTCATCCTCCCCCTCCCCTTGCGGGTGTTTAGGCCGGGGACAAGGTGGACACCTGTTCGGGGACATGGTGAACAGGTTGGACGATGTTCTGGCGCAGGTCGACCTGCGCCAGAACATGGCTGCGATAGCACAGATCGAAGAGGCCGTCGGTGTCGGTGGCGCGGAGTGCGACGCGGCGGCGCGGCGCCGGCGGTCCTTCTTGTCCTGCCACCGGCCCTTGCGGTCTTCGGCCTCGCGCCGGGCCTCCTCGCGCTGCTGCCGCAGCTTCATCTTGAGGGCGATGGCGCGGCGGATGCCGAGGAAGAGGCTGCTGAAGCGGGTCTCGGCCTTTTCGGCGCGGTCGAGATCGCCGGCCTTGAGGGCGGCGACGCCCTGGGCCTGGAAGCCGCGGGCCAGCCCGAGGGCGAGCTCCGTCAGCCCGGACAGCACCTCGGCCTCGCGGGCAGCCTCGTCCGTGGCCGGCGAAGCGGTGGAGGGTGTCCGGGCTGTGATGGCACCATCGACCATGGCAAGCGAATTCGCATCCGCCGCATGTCGGGCGCCATCACGAGAGCGGCCCGGCGCGCGATGCCCGAGCGGGCGCAGGTCACAGCAGGACGTCGGAAGCCACGTATAACCAGGGGCGCGCTTTGGGATGACTGGCACTCGGTTCTAGACGGGAAGTTGGCCGCTCATGAACGTCGCCTTAGGGTGAACAGCGGCCATTGCGCCGGGCTCCCGGGAGCGGACATGACCCGATTCGACCCATTGGAGACACGCGAACTGCGGCGTAAGGTGAGACGATGAAGATCCAGCGGAGCACCATGGAACATGTTGAGCCGTGGGCGCGGTTACGTGCTGCACTTTGGCCGGACTATTCTGTCCAACACCATCGGAACGACGTGGTTCGCACTTTCCTGGCCGGAGACGGCCGAGCTGTCGCGTTCATCTGTGAAACCAATGAAGGCGAAGTGATCGGATTCGCTGAAGGCACACTGCGCAGTGATTACGTCAATGGATGCAAAACCTCTCCCGTTCTCTTCCTTGAAGGAATCTATGTTCTGCCCGGCCACAGGCAAAAGGGCGCGGCGCGACTGCTCTGCGATGCAATTGCCGAATGGGGCAAGTCTATCGGCTGTGCTGAGTTCGCATCCGATGCCCTATTGGACAACGTCGTGAGCCACAAGTTTCATGCGGCGCTAGGTTTCGAGGAGACAAGACGCGTCGTCTTCTTTCGTAAAAGCCTGTAGGACCACTCTCCGCCCTTCCCTGCCGGCGCTGCCTGGCTCGGGAGCGCCATAAGCGGCCGCCACGCCAGCCTCTTGAGAGCGGACACCGCTGAAACCCACTGAATTCAGGCCTCCTCGGTCGGCTTGGGTGTGAGAGCATGCCCGAAAGCGGCCGTCGCAGTTGGCTCTACGAAGCGGAAATGACCGGACGCGACCCAAAGGCGATCCATCGCCCCTTTGATCGTCACCGGCTCCCCGGAACGCACCAGCGATTCAGCAGGTTGACACGATCCAGGCCCAAGAGGACCATCGGCCGATGACAACAAAGTTGCGCCTCGGCGTGGATTTCAACACCTGCGACCCAGATGGCGCCGTATGGATACCCTCGGGTGAAAATGAACTGGCATTCCGAGCTGGCATGCTGGTGACGGTCTTTTGTCTAGAGCCCACAGACGTATTTGAGTTCGATGGCGTGCTAGAGCCGCGCTCCTGGGGAACTCCACCGAGACGGTATTGGGTAGCTGTGGTCGATGAGAGCACCTTCCGCAGGTGTGGCTAGGTAGCCTCTGATGCGATCCCTGTCGGCCAGTCCGGCTGCAGGGCGCCATAAGCGGACACCCTGGCCAGATCTCGGAACCGGATGCTCGCCGGCTTGCCAGATCAAGCTGAACGCAACTTTTGACGGACCGCCTCCTCGACCGCACTATCAGCAGATGTGCGCTACCTGCCCGAACATTGCTGTAGTCTCCGTCTCCGACAGGCCCGGGTTGGCGTCGGTCGTGGCGGGTTGGCTCTGGGACGCCTTCTGGCGTGATAGCGGCCATTCCTTCGAAGAGACAATGAGTGCAGTCCAGCGGTCCATCGAGGCCGAGCAGATGCCTCAAACTTTCGTCCTGCTCGAGGATGAACGTGCGATCGGCACTGCCAGTTTGATCGCCCATGACCTTGAAGAGCGGCCTGACCTTACCCCATGGCTCGCCGGCATGTATGTGGAGCCGGATTCGCGCGGCCGGGGTCTCGCTTCCTACCTCATTGCCGCCGTAGAGCAGCACGCCCGTTCGATGCGGATCGCAACCCTCTGGCTTTATACAGATACTGCCGAGCGCGTTTATGCCAAAGCTGGGTGGGAGCCGGTTGGATCCATCCAGCATAGCAACCGGCCCTTTATGCTTATGCGCCGTGATCTTCTTGCGGGTGCCTGACGGCCGCATCGCACCCCGAGTTGCTGCGTTGTTCGACCGAGGTGCGCCAATTGCGGTCATCGCTTCGGCGCCCCGACACCGGACATAGCTCGAACCCGCGTAATCCGGTCCGTCTCGATTAGCCCAGGTCTCAGAATGCGCTCAAAACCGGCCGTCACAATCGGTTCTACGAAGCGGACATGACCGGACGCGACCCAAAGCTGACTCGCCAGGACGGACAGCCCCTTCCATACTCGGCAGATTGCGAGGGAGGGGATGTTGAACACCAGATCCTGCTTAATGTTCTTCTGCACCGCATTCTTGCTGATCTCTGCAGGTAGCCGCGCGGAGGAACCATCTACGCCAGGTAACTGGCAGCCCCCAGCAGAGGGCGTTGTTCGCGATAAGAGGGCAGCGATCGCGATTGCTCATGCAGTTTGGATTTCTATGAATCCAGAGTTAGCCTCACGCATTGGGAGCGAGGAAGTCTGGCAAGATTATATGGCTGCATATCTGGAAGGCGACATCTGGATTGTGGAAACGCCACGGGATCCCAATGTCATAGGAGGCGGAATCCAGATAGGATTGTCGAAGACGGACGCAAGAATACTCGGAGTATATTGGTGGCAGTAGTTTTCGAACGTTGAATTTTAGTCCCCATTTATTTCTGGTTCGGACTCGCCGCCGTTTCATCTGTGACCTGCAATGTCACCTCCAGCCCGAACCGTGGGCTTCCGCTATCCGCCCATCTCGGACGGCGAAGCCGAGAGACGGGCGCCCGAAAGCGGTCGTCGCGCTCGACGCCGGCGAGCGGATATGGCGCACGCGACCCGAAGCCGCCACTATCCGCATTCAAGAATCTAGATTTTTCATCAGAAGATATGTTTCTGCTTCACATCCGGGGCAGTATAAATGACGGTCAATACGTGGACTGCCCCACTCCAAACCCGCGCTCTCAGGCCCGGCATACTTGAGAGGGATATCCTCTACGAGAAGATCTCGCTGCCCGCACGCCGGGCACCGCACCGAAGCGGTGGGATCCTTGCCGAGGGCCTTAACGGCCTTCAGCCACTGCGGGTAAGTGTCGGAGAATTTCAGCATCGGCGAAAGTCGTCAGAGTGCTTGGAGAACTATCGCATGCACCTGCTTGGATGTCTCTGATCTCCACAGACGGTGCCGGGGCCGCTTTCCGCCCTATCCCGGACAGATCGCGCCAAGAGCCGCCAGGGCAGCCTTCCTCTGATAGTTGCACACGCGCCGCCAGAGCGGGCTCAATGGCGGTCCCGTCCTCGGGCGCAGGATTCGCTTTGGGGCGAGTCTGGATCGGCGGAAATGTCCGCTTCAGAGAAGCCGGCAGGCCGGCAATCGTCCGCAACGAGCCGAATCCGGTCAGTTGCGGGGTGGCTGCCTCGGCCAACCCCGCCGCCTCCATCATGGTTCGTTTGCTGCTGCGGACGCTTGGTCGAGGCGGCTATCGGCTATAGGCCTCCTCGATCCGGCGACATGCCAGACCGAGAGCTCCGTTTACTGCCCCATTCGCGCGCGGACGCGCGCAGCCCCCTCCCTCTTCCCCCCTCCCGCAAGGGGAGGGGGAGGATGAAAGGCATAGGGCGAGACGAACGGCTGAGTTCCGAAAAGGTCTCGCCAGACGGGACAGGCCACGCAACACTCGACGACCGATCTCAGGGCCGCCGGAAGAAGGCCGGTCCCAGCGGGCGCAGGCGCACCCCTTCGCGCAGGCGAGTGAAGGGCTGGGCCGCCGGGTCGGCCAGATTCGGGCCTGGCGCCTCGACCACCAGCACCGCCTCGGCGATCGGCTCGAAATCGGCGCGAAAATGCACCGAGCTCTTCAGCGCCAGGATCTTCTGCGCCGCGGGCTCGACCCCGAGATGGCGGAACATCGCCTGGTCGGCCGCCTGCTGCTTGCGGCTGCACACCGCGACGCGGATGCCGCCCGGGTGGCGCAGCAGCGCCATCGGGCCGAGCTGCATGCGGTTGCCGCCATAGAACGGGCCAGTGCCGATGAAGCGGCCGTCGCCCAGGGCCTCGACCGTCCAGGCGGCCTCGAGCGGCCGCTGCCCGGCGTAGCCGCTGCCGGCGCCGATGCCGTGATTCAGGACCGCTCCCTGTCCCGCCGCGTGCGCCGCTTCGGCGGTCGCCGGATCCGCCAGCAGGCCCAGCACCGCCCCTTCCGCGCCGCCGCGGATCAGCGCCTCCAGCAGCCCCACACCGTCGGCTTCCGCGCCGCCGCCGGGATTGTCCTGGGTGTCGGCCAGCACCACCGGCCGGCGCGCCCCGGCGGACAGGCGCCTGGCCTCCGCCACCGCCGCGTCGGGCGACAGCAGCTCGGCGACGAAATCCGGCTCGGCCGCGGCGATCGCGGCCGTCATCTCGTCCACCGCCGCGGCCAGCGCGTCGGGATCGGCGCCGTAGCCGACCAGGCTGGGGCCGCAATCGGCGAAATCCGCCGCTGGGAAGCCCATGGAGAAGCCGAGCGAGACACCGTGCTGACGCTCCAGCTCGGCCAGCAGCGCGTAGAGGCGCCGCGCCGGATCGGCTAGGGTGCACTGCGCCACCAGCGAGATCAGGAACTCCGTCTGCCGGAACGCCTTGCCCGGCCGCCACCCGGCGAAGACGCGGTCCAGCAGAGCCGCCGCCCGCGCCCCGGTCTCGGCCATGTCGACATGCGGATAGGTGCGGAAGGGCACCAGGAGGTCGGCGAGATCGACCATCCGCCGGGTGACGTTGGCGTGCAGGTCGAGGCTGGCCACGACCGGGACGTCCGGCCCGGTCACCGCGCGGATGCGGGCCAGGATCTCGCCCTCGCCATCCGCCACGCTCTCGGTGACCATAGCGCCGTGCAGGTCGAGATAGACGGCGTCGACCGGCCCGGCGGCGCGCAGATCCTCGACCAGCATCGCCGTGATCCGCTCGAAGGCGTCGTCGGTCACCGGCGCCGAGGGCGCGGCCGAGCACCACAGCAGCGGCGCGATCGAGTGCCCCGCCGCCGTCGCCGCCTCGATGAAGCCGGCGGTCGGCAGGTTGATCCCGGCGAGCGCCGGCGCCAGCGCCTCGCCTCGCGACAGGCCGGGCCAGCCGTCGGCCATCTCGAATTGGCCAAAGCCCGCCTTCACGCTGGCGAAGCTGTTGGTCTCGTGCAGGAACCCGCCGACCGCGATCCTCATGCCGCTGCTCCCCCCACCCCCGCCGTCCGGGCGGTCACGGATGCTTGTGGATCGGGTCGACCCAGTAGACGGTCTCCGGCTTCTCCACCGGCTCGATGTCGAGATTGACCACCACCGCCTCGTTGTCGCTGCGCACCAGCACGCATTCCAGCGGCTCGTCGGCGGAGGCGTTGATCTCCTGATGCGGCACATAGGGCGGCACGAAGATGAAGTCGCCCGCCTCGGCCTCGGCGACATATTCCAGCTTCTCGCCCCAGCGCATGCGGGCGCGGCCGCGGACGACGTAGATCACGCTCTCCAGCGGGCCGTGGTGGTGCGCGCCGGTCTTGGCATCGGGATGGATGGTGACGGTGCCGGCCCAGATCTTCTGCGCCCCGACCCGGGCGGCGTTGATCGCCGCCTTGCGGTCCATGCCCGGCGTCTGGGCGGTGTTGGGGTCGAGATCGGTGCCGCGGATCACGCGCACCCCGTTCAGGCGCCAGTCAGGCGTCTCGTGGTGATGTTGCTCGGTCATGCTTGGGTCCGTCCGGAAACTCCCGCGGCGTGGCAGCCTCGCCAGGCTCGAGCCGCCGCTACCCTGCCCCCGGACGCCGGCGGACGCAACCCGTCATCGGTCCCTAGCGCCGGCCCAGCCGCCCCTCGGGCGAGATGGACGAGTCACGAACGCATCGTTGTAAATTTGCCATAAATATCACATCAATGACATAGATCCTATTTTTGGATAAATGTGACATTTAGTCTGGATGAGATTCCTAGTTGAATAATTCTGACATCGGTGGCCAAGTTTGAATCGCGACCCGTGATCACCGGAGATGCATCCCATGGCGACATTCACTGGCACCGAAAGTGGGGAAGTCCTTCCTTCACTGCTCCTTGGCCCCGTCCAGGCGCTCGGCAATGACACTGTTAATGCCGGCGGCGGCAACGATATTGTCGCCGGATGGTCCGGCGACGATGTCCTCGCCGGCGGCGCCGGCGCCGATGTCATCATCGGCGGCATCCTGTCCGTCACCGGCGGCATTGGCGGCATCCAGCTCTCCGGCTTCGACACCGCGAATTATTCGGCCTCCGCGGAGGGCGTGGCCGTCGACCTCTCCGACACCGGCGACATCGACATCGACCTCCTGGGCATCAGCCTCGGCCTGACGGGCGCGACCACCGGACATGGCGGCGATGCCGAAGGAGATTCCCTCGTCGGCATCACTCATCTCACCGGATCGGCTCAGGCCGATTTCCTGGGTGGCAACTCGGCCGAAAACACCCTGACCGGCGGTGATGGGAACGACAATCTCCGCGGTGCCGAGGGCGCCGATGTCCTGGACGGCGGCGCCGGGGCGAACGACATGGCCGATTACAACACGTCGGACGCCGCGGTGACGGTCAACCTCGTCACCGGCACCGGCACGGGCGGCGATGCCGCGGGCGACAGCTTGACCGATATCGAATGGGTGCGCGGCAGCGCCTTCAACGATACCCTCACCGGAAATGACGGCGACAACCGTCTGTCCGGCCTCGCCGGCACCGACACGATCACCGGCGGCGACGGCCATGACCAGCTCATCGGCGGCGCCGGGGCCGATGTCCTAAACGGCGATGCCGGCTTCGACACCGCGCTCTACGACAACGCCGCGGCCGGTGTGACCGCGAGCCTCTTCAACACCGCGGCCAACACCGGGGACGCGGCCAGCGACCGTTACCAGAGCGTCGAAAACCTCGTCGGCAGCTCCTTCAACGATGTCCTGATCGGCGACGGCCGCAACAACTATCTGGTCGGCTGGCGCGGCGACGACAGGCTCAGCGGCGGCGGCGGCATCGACTACCTGGACGGCGGCCTCGGCGCGGATACCTTCGCCTACGGCTACTTCAGGGAATCGACGGTCGGCGCATCCGACCGGATCAACGATTTTTCCCAGAGCCAGGGCGACACGATCAGCCTCTCGCCCATCACCGGCGGCAACGGCAGCTTCATCGGCTCAGCGGCCTTCAGCGGCACCGCCAATGAGGTCCGCGCCGAGGTGGACGGCACCGAGACCCATGTCTTCGTCGACGTCGACGGCAACGGCGCGGCCGACATGGGGATTCGCCTCCTCGGCGCGATCACGCTGACAGCCGACGACTTCGTCCTGTAATTCGCCCGATCCTTGTCGAAGGGCCGTCCTCTCATCGGGCGGCCCTTCTCTTTACGGGAAAAATCCGCGCGCCTCCGCCCGGCCGGAGATGTTGGCGCCGTTGCTACCGATCCTTCGGCAGCTTCTCGGCGATGCCGTAGAGCTTCTGGCGGCGGTCCATCTCCTCCCAGATCTCGCAGGGGCTGATCTCCAGCTCGGTCAGCAGCACGGTCAGGTTGAACATCAGGTCGGCCGCCTCCTCGATCACCGCCTGACGCTCGCCCTGCACCGCGTCGATCGCCACCTCGGCCGCCTCTTCGACCAGCTTCTGCGCCATCTTCGGCACGCCGCTGTCGATCAGCTTCGCGGTGCGCGAGCTGAGCTCCATGCGCGACCGCCGCTGGCGCAGCTCCTCCGCCAGAGCCTGAAGCCGATCCCGACCGAGCGCCTGTCCCATCTCCCCGCCCCCTCCGCTTCCCCCGGGAGCCGCCTCCAACGGCCCTCGCGGGATCCTGCGCCGCAAAAGCGGCGCCCGATTGTTCCATCCGCCACACAGCCGCCTCGGGCTGTCCCCGGCGCGACCGAATGCCACCGGCCAGCGCCATCGTCCGCAACTTGCACACCTGTGCAAGCTCGACACGAAAGGATCCGCCTGTCAACTATTCATGGCACATCTCCTGAGGAATACGCCTAATTGTGGTGGTTGCCATCTGCACGGCTGTGCATATGATCATCGGTCGGCCGCCTGGACGGGCGGCCCCACACCGGCAGGTTTTCCGTCGTGACGCGTCGCCGCAGCTTCACCAGCGCCCAGCAGGTGGCCGACCGGGCGGGCGTCTCCCGCTCCGCCGTCTCGCGCACCTTCACCCCCGGCGCCAGCGTCTCGGCCGAGACGCGCCGGCGGGTGCTGGAAGCGGCGGAGGCGCTGGGCTACCACGTCAACCACCTGGCCCGCGGCCTGACCCGCCGGTCCAGCAATATCGTCTGCATCGTCGCCGCCGATCTGGAGACGCCGCTGCGGTCGCGGATGGTCGGGGCCCTGACCGACCGGCTGCAGCATAGCGGCCGTGTCGCCATGCTGATCGGCACCAGCGGCCGGGGCGATGCCGACGCCCGGTCGGCGCTGGGGCAGATCCTGAACTATCGTGCCGACGCCACGGTCGTGCTGTCCGGCACGCCGTCGGAGGAGATCACCCGGCTGTGCATCGCCGCCGGGCAGCGGGTGGTGCTGATCAATCGCGACGACCGGATCGAGGGGCCGGACAACATCGCTGTCGACAGCGCCCTGCCCGGCCGGGTGGCGGTGGCCGCGTTCCGCCGCGCCGGCTGCCGGCGGCTTTGCCTGGTTACCTCGGCCCAGGGCACGCCGGCCCTCCTGGCCCGCGAGGCGAGCTTCCTGGCCGCCGCCCGGGCGGAGGGGCTGGAGCCCGTGGTCTGGCGCGGCGGCCGCACCGTCTACGCCACCGGCCGGGCCGCGGCGCACGACCTGCTGCTGCGGCCGGACCGGCCGGACGCCGCCTTCTGCATCAACGACCTGGTCGCCTTCGGCTTCCTCGACGCGGCGCGCCACGATCTGAGCCTGCGCGTGCCCGAGGATCTCTGCGTCATCGGCTTCGACAACACCGAGCAGGCCGGCTGGTCCGCCTACGACCTGACCACCTTCGACCAGTCGGTCGAGGCGACCGGCGACGCGGTGATGGCCGCCCTGGACGCGGCGGAAGGCGCAGCGCCGCTGCGGCTGACCATCCCGGCGCCGCTGGTCTGGCGCCGGACCGTGCGGGGTCCGGCGCCAGACCGGGAGGACTGAGGCGGCTCAGAGCACGAAGTCGCCCGCCACCAGGGCGATGCTGCCCGTCAGCTGGATGTGGAAGTCTGCGGTGCCGTCGCCGTTGACGTCGCCGGCGATGGTGGTGAGGCCGCCGCCCACGGCGAAGCGCAGCTGCCCCGCGACACCGGTAAAGGTCGCCGTGCCGATGAA
>NZ_JAHVDK010000004.1:0-332501 GCF_051487185.1 Inquilinus limosus | reverse complement strand
GGCCGCGGCCCGGGCCGTGGCGCCGTGCCCGGCCGCGGCGCGGCCCCAGGCCCGGCCAAGCGCGCCCCCGGCCCCGGCAGGTCCGAGCCGAAGCGCCGCTCCGGCAAGATGACCGTGGTGCAGGCGCTGAGCGACGATGGCGAGACCCGCGGTCGCAGCCTGGCGGCGATGCGCCGGGCCCGCGAGCGCGAGCGGCTGGCGATGCTGAGCCAGAACCAAGAGAAGATCTCGCGCGAGGTGGTGATCCCCGAGGTCATCACGGTGCAGGAGCTGGCCAACCGCATGGCCGAGCGCGGCGGCGACGTGGTCAAGACCTTGATGCGCCTGGGCGTGATGGCGACGATCACCCAGTCGATCGATGCCGACACCGCCGAGCTGGTGGTCGCCGAATTCGGTCACAAGGTGAAGCGCGTCGCCGAATCCGACGTCGAGATCGGCCTGCGCGGCGAGGAAGACATGCCGGAGGATCTGAAGCCGCGGCCGCCGGTCGTGACCATCATGGGCCACGTCGACCACGGCAAGACCTCGCTGCTCGACGCGCTGCGGCACACCAATGTCGTGTCCGGCGAGGCCGGCGGCATCACTCAACACATCGGCGCCTATCAGGTGCAGGTGGAGTCGGGCGACCGGGTGACCTTCATCGATACGCCGGGCCACGCCGCCTTCACCGAGATGCGGGCCCGCGGCGCCAACACCACCGACATCGTCGTGCTGGTGGTGGCCGCCAATGACGGGGTCATGCCTCAGACGATCGAGGCGATCCGCCATGCCCGCGCGGCCGAGGTGCCGATCATCGTCGCCATCAACAAGATCGACCTGCCGGACGCCAAGCCCGACCGCGTGCGCACCGAGCTGCTGCAGCACGAGATCGTGGTCGAGGAGATGGGCGGCGAGACGCTGGACGTCCCGGTCTCGGCCAAGACCGGCGAGGGCCTGGACAAGCTGGTCGAGACCATCTTGTTGCAGGCCGAGGTGCTGGACCTCAAGTCCAATCCCGACCGCCCGGCGGAGGGCACGGTGATCGAGGCCAAGCTGGAGCGCGGCCGCGGCTCGGTTGCGACCGTGCTGGTCCAGCGAGGCACGCTGAAGGTCGGCGATATCTTCGTCACCGGCGGCGAGTGGGGCCGCGTGCGTGCCCTGCTCGACGACCGCGGCCAGAATCTCAAATCGGCGGGTCCGGCCCAGCCGGTCGAGGTGCTCGGCCTCAACGGCACGCCGCTCGCCGGCGACGACTTCATCGTCATCGACAGTGAGGCGCGCGCCCGCGAGATCACCGAGTTCCGCAATCGCAAGCGGCGCGAGGCGGCGCATGTCGCCACCGCGCGCGGCTCGCTGGAGCAGATGTTCGAGAAGATCCGCGAGGGCGAGGCCAAGGAGCTGCCGGTCATCATCAAGGGCGACGTGCAGGGCTCGGTCGAAGCCATCGCCGGGTCGCTGGAGAAGGCTTCGGGCGACAATGTCGAGGTGAAGGTCCGGGTGCTGCACTCCGCGGTTGGCGCCATCACCGAGAGCGACGTCACCCTCGCTGCCTCGACCGGCGCCATGCTGATCGGCTTCAACGTCCGCGCCAACCCGCAGGCGCGGGAGATGGCCAAGCGCGACGGTGTGGAGATCCGCTACTACTCGATCATCTACAACGTGATCGACGACGTGAAGGCGGCCCTGACCGGCCTCCTGGCGCCGAAGATGCGCGAGAACTACATCGGCAACGCCGAGATCCGCGAGGTGTTCAACATCACCAAGGTCGGCAAGGTCGCCGGCTGCATGGTCACCAACGGCATCGTCAAGCGCGGCGCCGGTGTCCGCCTGCTGCGCGACAACGTCGTGATCCACGAGGGCACGCTGAAGACCCTGAAGCGCTTCAAGGACGAGGTCCGCGAGGTGCGCGAGGGGTACGAATGCGGCATGGCCTTCGAGAACTATGACGACATCCGCGCCGGCGACGTCATCGAGTGCTTCGAGCTGGTCGAGGAGGCGCGCGCGCTCTAACGCCCGCCCCTCCTGCCCCAGCACTGCCGGCCGGCCCCCGGCCCGGCAGCGGATGAGTTCTCCCCGGTCCGGCCGGGCGGCATCCCCGCCCGCCGGACCGGCGCCGTTTCGAGTACAGATCATGCGACACACCCCAGCCAACGGCCCGAGCCAACGCCAGCTGCGCGTCGGCGAGGAGCTGCGCCACGCCCTGGCCGCGATCCTGATGCGCGGTGAGCTGCACGACCCCGACCTTGCCGGCGTGTCGATCACCGTCTCCGAGGTCCGGCCGAGCCCGGACATGAAGCACGCCACCGTCTTCGTCACCACGCTGACCGGCGCCGGGATGGAGAAGGTGCTGCCGGCGCTGCGCCGGGCCGCCCCCTTCCTGCGCGGCCAGGTCGCCCGCGCCGTACGGCTGCGCTACACGCCGCAGCTCAGCTTCCAGGCCGATACCAGCTTCGACTACGCGCAGAAGATCAACACCCTGATGCACCAGGACGTGGTCGCGCGCGATCTGTCGGACGACAAGGATACGGACGACGACGATGGCGCGTAGGAAGCGCGGCCGCCCGGTGCATGGCTGGGTGGTGGTCGACAAGCCTGTCGGCGTCACCTCGACCCAGGTGGTCGGCCGTGTCCGCCGGCTGTTCGACGCCGAGAAGGCCGGCCATGCCGGTACGCTGGACCCGCTGGCCAGCGGCATCCTGCCGGTGGCGTTGGGCGAGGCGACCAAGACGGTGCCCTACGCCATGGACGGCGAGAAGACCTACCGCTTCACCGTGCGCTGGGGCGAGGCGCGCGACACCGACGACGCCGAGGGCCGTGTCACCGCGACCAGCGAGGCGCGGCCCGACCCCGCCGCCATCGCCGCGGTGGTGCCGCGCTTCATCGGCGAGATCGAGCAGGTGCCGCCGGCTTTTTCCGCGATCAAGGTGGAGGGCGAGCGCGCCTACGACCTGGCGCGCGCCGGCGAGGCGGTGACGCTGGCGCCGCGGCTGATCCGGATCGACGACCTGCGCCTGGTCGAGATCTCGGACCGCGACCACGCCGTGTTCGACGTGCAGTCCGGCAAGGGCGCCTATATGCGCGGCCTGGCCCGCGATATCGCCCTCGCCCTCGGCACGGTGGGGCACATCGTCGCATTGCGCCGCACCGCGGTCGGCCCCTTCGGCCTTGACGACGCGGTTCCCTTGGAGCATATCGACGCGCTAGCCAAGCAGCCGGGGGCCGAGCAATCGGCCCTCGACGGCATTCTGCTTCCGGTCGAGACCCCGCTGGACGACATCCCGGCGGTGGCCTTGACGGAAGCCGAAGCGCATCGGATGCGGAACGGCCAGTCGGTCGCGCTGCTACGACGCTCGGATCGGGAGCGGATTGCCGCCCTCGATCTCGATCCGGACAACCCGGACGCCATCGTTCTGGCCACCTGCGGGGATGCCCCCGTGGCCCTGGCCCGTGTCGACGGCGGCGAGATCCGGCCGGTGCGCATCCTCAACCTCTGATCCAGGAGACCACGATGTCGATTACGCCGGAGCGCAAGCAGGAAGTCATTGGCACCTATGCCCCCAAGGCCGGGGACACCGGTTCGCCGGAGGTGCAGATCGCGATCCTGTCCGAGCGCATCGCCAACCTGACCGAACACCTGAAGACGCATGCGAAGGACTTCCACAGCCGTCGCGGTCTTCTGATCATGGTCGGCCGCCGCCGCCGCCTCCTCGACTATCTCAAGCGCAAGAACGCCGCGCGCTACGAGGATATCGTCAAGCGCCTCGGCCTGCGCCGCTGATCCGGCCCATGCCCGTCCAGCCTCTTCGCCCGGGCCCAGCCCCGGGCCCGTGGACCAGCGGGATCCGACCGATCGGACGCCCCGCCGCGGTCAGCGGCTGCGGCGGGCCCGCGCCAGACAGCGGCTTCGTTTCGTGACATCGGCGCCGCCGGCACCCCGCCGGCGGCGCTTGTCGCATTTCGCCCCCGGGCCCGGCGTGGAGCGGCCCGACCCTGATGCCCCCGCGGCACGGGGTGTCCGATGGAAGGAAAAGCGATGTTCAACATCTATCGCAAAGAGATCAACTGGGGCGGCCGCAAGCTGGTCCTGGAGACGGGCAAGATCGCCCGCCAGGCCGACGGCGCCGTCCTCGTCACCTATGGTGAGACGGTGGTGCTGTGCACCGCGGTCGGCTCCAAGGCGAAGTCGAATTTCGACTTCTTCCCGCTGACCGTGAACTACCAGGAGAAGGCGTTCGCCGCCGGCAAGATCCCGGGCGGCTTCTTCAAGCGCGAAGGCCGCCCGTCGGAGAACGAGACGCTGGTCAGCCGCCTGATCGACCGCCCGATCCGCCCGCTGTTCCACCCCAGCTACCGCAACGAGACCCAGGTCATCGCCACGGTGCTGAGCCACGACCTGGAGAACGATCCCGACATCCCGTCGATGATCGGCGCTTCCGCCGCGCTGACGATCTCCGGGATCCCGTTCCTGGGCCCGATCGGCGCCGCCCGCGTCGGTCACATCGACGGCCAGTACGTGCTGAACCCGACCTTGGCGCAGACCAAGGAGAGCAAGCTCGACCTGGTCGTCGCCGGCACCGACGAAGGCGTGCTGATGGTCGAGTCCGAGGCGCAGGAGCTGACCGAGGAGGTCATGCTGGGCGCCGTCGCCTTCGGCCACGCCGCCAGCCGCCAGGTGATCCAGGCGATCATCGAGCTGGCCGAGATGTGCGCCAAGGAGCCCTGGGACCTCGCCGAGGAGCCGGCCGAGATCGCCGCCGTCCGCGCCAAGTTCCAGGAGCATGTCGCCGGCGAGCTGCGTGAGGCCTACAAGATCGTCCGCAAGCAGGACCGCTACGCCGCGGTTGATGCGGTGCGGCAGAAGGCCCTGGCCCTGCTGGAGGGCAATGACGCCGAGCTCGCGGTCGGCGCCAAGGTATTCAAGGATTTCGAGAGCGACATCGTCCGCGGCAACATCCTGGACACCGGCCTGCGCATCGACGGCCGCGACACCAGGACGGTCCGCCCGATCGTCGCCGAGGTCGGCGTGCTGAAGCGGGCCCACGGTTCGGCCCTGTTCACCCGCGGCGAGACCCAGGCGCTGGTGGTCACCACCCTCGGCACCGGCCAGGACGAGCAGATCATCGACGCGCTCGAGGGCGAGTACCGCGAGAACTTCATGCTGCACTACAACTTCCCGCCCTATTCGGTCGGTGAAGCGGGGCGCATGGGCAGCCCGGGCCGGCGCGAGATCGGCCACGGCAAGCTGGCGTGGCGGGCGATCCACCCGATCCTGCCGACGAAGGAGCAGTTCCCCTACACCATCCGCGTGGTGTCGGAGATCACCGAGTCGAACGGCTCCTCCTCGATGGCCACGGTCTGCGGCTCGTCGCTGGCGCTGATGGATGCCGGCGTGCCGCTGTCCAGCCCGGTCGCCGGCATCGCCATGGGCCTGATCAAGGAGGGCGACCGCTTCGCCGTCCTGACCGACATCCTGGGCGACGAGGACCATCTCGGCGACATGGACTTCAAGGTCGCCGGCACCACGAACGGCGTCACCAGCCTGCAGATGGACATCAAGATCACCTCGATCACCGAGGAGATCATGAAGATCGCGCTGGAGCAGGCGCGCGAGGGCCGCGTCCACATCCTGGGCGAGATGGCCAAGGCGCTGTCGGCCGCCCGCGGCGAGGTCAACCGCAACGCCCCGCGCATCACCACCTTCTCGATCCCGAAGGACAAGATCCGGGAGGTGATCGGCACCGGCGGCAAGGTGATCCGCGAGATCACCGAGACCACCGGCGCCAAGGTCGACATCGAGGATGACGGCACCATCAAGGTGGCGGCGGTCGACGAGGCCGCGGCCACCGCGGCGATCGAGTGGATCAAGGGCATCGTCGCCGAGCCCGAGGTCGGCAAGATCTATAACGGCAAGGTGGTGAAGACGGTCGATTTCGGCGCCTTCGTCAACTTCCTCGGCAGCCGCGACGGCCTGGTCCACATCTCGGAGATGCGGCCCGGCCGCGTCGCCAAGGTGGCGGACGTGGTCAAGGTCGGCGACGACGTCAAGGTCAAGGTCCTGGGCTTCGACGACCGCGGCAAGATCAAGCTGTCGATGAAGTTCATCGACCAGCAGACCGGCCAGGAGCTGCCGCGCGAAGAGGCCAAGCCGCAGCCGGAGACGGCGGGCTGAGGCGTCCGCTTCGGTGGAGAAGACAAGGGGCGGCCTTCGGGCCGCCTCTTTTGTTTGCGCGCTTAAGCCGCCCGCTTGAACCCGGCGGTATCGATCGGCAGCCGGCGCAGCCGCTTGCCGGTCGGGGCGAAGATCGCGTTGCACAGCGCCGGGATCACCGGCGGCAGGGCCGGTTCGCCCAGGCCGGTCGGCGGGAAGTCGGTGGCGACGAATTCGACCGCGATGTCGGGCGTGCCCGGAATCCGCGGCAGCGGATAGGTGTCGAAGTTCTCCTGCTCGACCCGCCCGCCGGCCAGGGTGATGGCGAGGCCGCCCAACGCCTGGCCGAGGCCGTCGATCACCGATCCGCGCACCTGGTTCTCGGCGCCGGAGGGGTTGACGATCTGGCTGCCGATGTCACCCGCCACCCAGACCCGCGGCACCGCGACCGTGCCGTCGGACGCCACCGCCGCCTCCACCACCTCGGCGAAATAGCCGAGATGGCAGAAGTAGAAGGCGAAGCCCTTGCCGCTGCCGGCGGCCGGCTTGACCGGCCAGTTCGACATCGACAGCACCTTTTCGATCACGCCGCGGGCCCGGCCGGTGTGGAACTGCGCCCGCGCCCCCTCGCGCGCTGGCAGCGCCCGGGGCTCGCCGAGCAGCCCGAGCAGCAGCGTCGGCAGGTCGGTGCCGGCCTCGGCCGCCACCTCGTCCAGGAAGGACTGGTAGGCCCAGGCCAGCCCGTTCGACCGCGGCGCCCGCATCGCCCCGGTCGGCACCACGCTGTCGATGCCGGACTGGGCGAACAGCAGGTTCGGCGCCATCAGCGCCGGCAGTTCCTGGAAGTCGAAATCGCCGCTCGGGACCGGCTTGCCGCCCCGGGTCAGGGTGACGAAATGGCCGGTGAAGACGACTGGCTTGTTGCTGGCGTCGAAGCCGGCGGTGAAGCGATGCCAGCCGGCCGGGCGGTAGAAGTCGTGCTGGATGTCCTCGGTTCGGGTCCACACCAGCTTGACCGGCGTGCCCGGCACCTGCCGCGCGATCGCCGCCGCCTGAACCACATAGTCGTTCATCAGCCGCCGGCCGAAGCCACCGCCGATGCGTGGCATGTGCATGGTGATCGCCTCGGGCTTCAGCCCCAGCGCCTCGGCCACCAGGCCGCGCCCGCGCTGCGGCGTCTGGGTCGGCGCCCACAGCTCCAGCGTCCCGTCCTCACGGTAGAGGGCGGTGCAGTTCTGCGGCTCCAGCGGCGCGTGCGACAGGAAGGGATAGGCGTAGTCCGCCGTGATCCGCCTGGCCGCCCCGGCCAGGGCGCCCTCGACATCGCCGGCGCGGAACAGCTCGGCCTGCGGCTCACCCTCGAACAGCGCCTTGGCCTGCGCGTCGTAGCCGTCGCTGCTCTGCGCCGTGCCGGGACCTTCATCCCATTCGAGCTTCAGCGCCTGCCGCGCCTGATCGGCGAGCCACCAGTTCGTCGCCAGGACCGCCACGCCGTCGACCAAGCTTTCCGGCCGGCCATTGCCCTTGACCGCAAACACCTGGCGCACGCCCGGCTGGCCGCGGGCGGCGTCGAGATCGGCCGATTTCAGCGTGCCGCCGAACACCGGGCAGCGCTCGAACACCGCGTACAGCATGCCCGGCAGCCGCACATCGATGCCGAAGATCGGCTCACCCCGCACCACCTTCGGGCTGTCGCAGCCGCCGATCGGCCGGCCGATGATGCGGAACTCGGCCGGGTCCTTCAGCCGCACCTTGGCCGGGTCGGGCATGGGCAGCGCCGAGGCCTCGGCCGCGATCTCGCCATAGCCCAGGCTGCGCCCGCTGGCGGCGTGCAGCAGCCGCCCGGACCGGGTGGTGACGCTGTCTGCGGGCACGCCCCAGTGCCGCGCCGCCGCCTGGACCAGCAGCGCCCGGGCCGCGGCGCCGACCTGGCGCATCGGCATCCAGTTGCTCGGCGTGGCCCGGCTGCCGCCGGCCGTCTGCGGACCGTAGGCGGCCTCGTCCACCATGGCCTGGGTCACGGTGACCTGATCCCAGTCGACGTCCAGCTCGTCGGCGATGATCATCGGCAGCGAGGTCTTGATGCCCTGCCCGATCTCCGGGTTCTTGCCGGTGATCGTCACCCGCCCGTCCGGCGCGATGGCGATGAAGGCGCCGAGCGTGCCGCCGCCCTCCCCCGCGGCCGCCGTCGCCGGGAGGGGCAGGGTCGCGTCGATCAGGAGACCGCCGCCGACCAGCAGCGAGGCCTTGAGGAAGGCGCGCCGGCCGAGGCCGGTTTCGGCGAGGATGTGTCCCATCAGCCGGCCCTCCCTTCCGCCGCCTTCCGTTCGGCCGCCCGCAGGATGGCGGCGCGGATGCGGTTATAGGTGCCGCAGCGGCAGAGATTGCCGGCCATGGCGGCGTCGATGTCGCCGTCGCTGGGCGCCGAGGTGGTGGCCAGAAGCGCCGCGGCGGACATGATCTGCCCGGCCTGGCAATAGCCGCACTGCATCACATCGAAGACCAGCCAGGCCTGCTGCAGCCGGGCGCCGATCTCGGTGGCGCCGATGCCCTCGATGGTGACGATCTTCGACCCGCCGACATCGCCGATCGCGGTCTGGCAGGCGCGCACCGGGATGCCGTCGAGATGCACGGTGCAGGCGCCGCACAGCCCGGCGCCGCAGCCGAATTTGGTGCCGACGAGCCCGAGCTCGTCGCGCAGCGCCCATAGGAGGGGCATCTCCGGCGGGGCGTCGATGCGCTCGGTCCGGCCATTGATGTTGAGGTCGACAGCCATGGACAGCTCCGTCTCTGCGACCGGGCGCGCCTGGCGGACCGCCGCCTGCGCGCCGGGTCCGGGAATCCGGGAAGGAGAAGGATACGATCCGTTTGTCGCAGAACTTTGCCAAGGAAGCCGACCCGCGTCCCCTTTCAGCGCGTCGCTGCGGCATCCAGTCTCATCCGGAGACGGAATTAACGAGACCGGCATGGCAATTTGCGAGCCGGTCATGTTCTTGTCTCTTGACCCTGCCACCCGGCTGTTGTTTAGCCGGCTATTGAGCATTTCGCTCTGTTCATTTTGTCCATAATACTGCGACGATATTAAATATCGACGATCGGACGATATCTGTTACTGTTGCAGTTGTATCAAATTTGGTTTGAAATCTTCCGTAACGGCACCTTCCCAGACTGACATTTCCGTCGCCGCAGTTGCAGGAGCGCTGCGGCCCTGATCGGCGATAAGGATGGAGGTAAAAGAATGGCCGGACCGCTCGCGATTGGAGAGGACGCGCCCGATTTCGAAGTCGAGACCACCGAGGGGCGGATCCGCTTCCACGACTGGCTCGGCTCGTCCTGGGGCGTGCTGTTCTCGCATCCCAAGGACTTCACCCCGGTGTGCACCACCGAGCTCGGCGCCGTGGCCAAGCTCAAGTCGGAATTCGACAAGCGCGACGTCAAGGTGATCGGCCTCAGCGTCGACCCGGTCGGCGATCACGAGCGCTGGGCCCGCGACATCGAGGAGACCCAGGGCGCCGCCCCGAACTTCCCGGTGATCGGCGATTCCGAGCTGGTGGTGTCGAAGCTGTACGGCATGCTGCCGGCCGATGCCGGCACCACCTCGGAAGGCCGCACCCCGGTGGCCAACCAGACGGTGCGCAACGTCTACGTCATCGGCCCGGACAAGAAGGTCAAGCTGGTGATCTCCTATCCGATGACCACCGGCCGCAACTTCGACGAGGTGCTGCGGGTGATCGATTCGCTGCAGCTGACCGCCAAGCACAAGGTGGCGACGCCGGCGGATTGGAGGAACGGCGAGGACGTGATCATCGTCACCGCGGTCTCGGACGAGGAGGCGAAGCAGAAGTTCCCGGAGGGCTGGAAGACGCTGAAACCCTATCTGCGGGTGGTTGCCCAGCCCAAGGGCTGACCGGGCGGCGCGACCATGAACGATGCCGAGCAAACGCTCGCGGTCATGCCGGCGCGGGAGACCTCCCCCGCCGTCCATGCCATCTTCGACCCGCGGACCTGCAGCGTGCAGTATGTGGTGGCCGATCGCGCGACCGGCGACTGCGCGATCATCGACCCGGTGCTGGACTTCGACGCGAAATCCGGCACCGTCTTCACCCGCAACGCGGATCTGATCCTCGACCATGTCGCGCGATCCGGGCTGCGGGTCGCCTGGATCCTCGACACCCATCCGCATGCCGACCACTTCTCGGCGGCCGCCTATTTGAAGGAGAAGACCGGCGCGCCGACCGCGATCGGCGAGAAGGTCACCGGCGTCCAGGCGCTGTGGCGCGAGATCTACCACCTGCCGGAACAGCCGACCGATGGCTCGGGCTGGGACCGGCTGTTCCGCGACGGCGACCAGTTCCGCATCGGGTCGCTGGAGGCCCAGGTGCTGTTCTGCCCGGGCCACACGCTGGCCTCGATCACCTATCTCGTCGGCGACGCCGCCTTCATCCACGACACCCTGTTCATGCCCGATGGCGGCACGGCGCGGGCCGACTTCCCAGGCGGCGACGCCCGGCAGCTCTGGGCCTCGATCCAGCGCATCCTGGCCCTGCCGGACGAGACCCGCCTGTTCACCGGCCACGACTATCAGCCGGACGGGCGCGAGCCGCGCTGGCAGAGCACCGTCGCCGACCAGAAGGAGCGCAACATCCATGTCGCCGCCGTGTCGGAGGCCGAGTTCGTGGCGCTGCGCCAGGACCGCGACCGGACGCTGCCGCTGCCCGGGCTGATGCTGGCGGCGCTGCAGGTGAACATCCGCGGCGGCCGCCTGCCCGAGCCTGAGAGCAACGGCCGGCGCTACCTGAAGATCCCGCTCGACGCCTTTCCCGGCGCCCCGCAGGGGTGAGCGGCGAAACCGTCTTCCGCACCCTCCGGCCTTGATCTCCGGCCGCTTTGCCGCGACCTTCACCCACTGATTCGCAGTTGCGGAGGGGTGAATGCCGATGACCACGCGGATGACGGTCCTGGCCGCGGCGGTGCTGCTGGCCGGATGCCAGAGCACGGGCCAGGGCCAGCCGGTGGTGCCGACGCCGATGCCGGGCGCATCGGCTATCCCCCCGGCACAGTCCGAGGCGCAGGGCTTCCAGCAATGGGTGACGGCCTTCCGCGCCGAGGCCGCGGCGCGTGGCATCAGCCCGGCGACGCTGGCCACCGCCTTCGACACCGTGCAGTTCCTGCCGAACGTGATCGAGTCCGACCAGTCGCAGGCGGAGTTCACCCGCGCCGTCTGGGACTATCTCGACCGCTCCGTCTCGGCCGACCGCATCCGCACCGGCCAGGCGATGCTGGCGCAGTGGGGATCGACCGCCAACGCCGTCGAGCAGCGCTACGGTGTACCGAAGCAGATCATCGCCGCGATCTGGGGCATCGAGAGCAATTACGGCCAGAACTTCGGCAGCACGGAGGTGATCGACGCCCTGGCCACCCTGGGCTATGAGGGCCGCCGCCGAGACTGGGCCAAGGCCGAGCTGTTCGCGGCGCTGCAGATCCTGCAGCAGGGCGACATCAGCCGCGACCGCATGCTCGGCTCCTGGGCCGGCGCCATGGGCAACACCCAGTTCCTGCCCTCGGTGTTCCTGGCCGCTGCCGTCGATGCCGACGGCGACGGCCGCCGCGACATCTGGGGCAGCATTCCCGACGTCATGGCCTCGACCGCCAACTACCTGGTGCAGTCGGGCTGGCAGCGCGGCCAGAGCTGGGGTGTCGAGGTGCGGCTGCCGCCCGGTTTCGACTATTCGGTGGCCGAGCTCTCCACCAAGCGGCCGGTGTCGCAATGGGCGGCGCTGGGGGTGAGGCCGGTGTCGGGCGGCAGCCTGCCGGCGCTGGGCGACGCCTCGGTGATCACCCCGGCCGGCGCGCGGGGCCCGGCCTTCCTGGTCGGGCCGAACTTCGGCGTGATCATGAAGTACAACAACTCGACCAGCTACGCCCTGGCGGTCGGCCTGCTGGCCGACCGGCTGGCCGGCGGCGGCCCGGTCGTGGCCTCCTGGCCCAGGGACGAGCAGCCGCTGTCGCGCAGCGAGGTGCTGGAGCTGCAGTCGCTGCTGACCGCCAAGGGCTTCGCCACCGGCGGCGCGCCGGACGGGCTGATCGGGCCGGCGACACGCGGTGCGATTCGCGCTTGGCAGGTCTCCCGCGGCCTGATCCCGGACGGCTTCGCCACGACGACCCTGCTGCAGGCAGTGCGGGCGGGGTAAAGCCGGCCGCGGCTCGCCTGAACGCCCTCTTGCCAAATGCGCGGTTTCCGGTCGGAGTGATCCCGCCGGTTCCCTCACGACGACTCGCGCATGTCCGATCTGCTGTACAGCATCCTGGCCGGTGCCGCGGGCGGCATCCTCTCCAGCCTTGCCGTGGCCCGGTGGAAGCGGACAGCATCCCCCGTGCCGTCCTCCCCTGAGCCGGTGCCCGAAGCCGAGGCGACGGGCCCGGCCGATGCGGCCGCCGTGCCCGAGCCGGCCAGGACCGTCGCCGCCCTGCTCCAGCAGCTCAACCAGACGCTGGCCCCCAAGGCGGAGGAGATCGGCGGTCCGGGAGAACTGCTCGATATCCCGGAGTTCCAGGCGGCTCTCGAATCGATGCGGCGCCCGGATGCCGGTTTCGACCTGCTGCGTCACCACGCATTGGGTGCCAACTGGCCGCTCGCCTGCGCCGCCTTCATCGTCCTGCAGGACCACCCGGACCGGCAATCGCTGGGCGACGAGGTGCTTCGGCACCTGCCGCATACACGTCCCTACGTCCTGCCCGACGCATTGCGGTTCCTGACCACGCTGGATCCGCGCCCTCTCATCGGACAGGTGGTTCTGGCCGCTCCGGAATGGTGGGAGCGCAATGCGGTCATTCCGCGCTTCGTGGAGGCCTATTTCAACCGCAGTGCCGAACTCGGCGACACCCCGAGTTTCGGCACTCTCCTCGGCCGATATGCCGAACTCGACCTCGCGCCCGCCCAGGCCCTTCTGCACAAGGTCCGGCACCCTTTCGCCGCACGCCTGCTCGAAGCGCTCAGGATCTGGCAGGAGACGCGGATCGACCGCAGCTTCCTCTCCGGCATCGGCACGTTGTGGAGCGCGGACGAGGACGACCGGCTGCTGATCCCGCCTGCCGTCTGGCAGGAGCAGCTTTCCGCCGCCGAAACCGCCATATGCGCGCCGCATCCGCGCTCGGTCCTGGTCAGCGGTGCCGCACGCATCGGCAAGAGTTCGTTCCTGCGCCTGCTCGGCATGCGGCTGCACGACGCCGGCTGGCAAGTGTTCATGGCGAGCGGCCACGAGCTGATGGCCGGCCAGATGTATATCGGCCAGCTCGAAGGACGGATCCGCCAACTCGTCGAGGCCCTGCATGCCCGTCGCAGGATCGTCTGGTATGTGCGCGATCTCGGCCAACTGGCCGGCAGCGGCACCCACAAAGGGCAGGCGGCCAGCATTCTCGACCAGATCATGCCGGCGGTGGTCGCCGGCGACCTGATCGTGGTGGGCGAAACCGGGCAGACGGGCGCGACGCGGCTGTTCCAGGCCTACCCCTCGCTGCGCTCGGTGATCGAAACGGTCGCGCTCGAACCGATGAATGAAAACCAGACGCTGGAGCTGGCGGCCGAACTCGGCCGGCGCATTGCCGACGCTGTCGGCGTGACCGTATCGGAGCAGGCCGTCGCCACAACCATGGAGCTTGCCCAGCACTACCTCGGCAACGGCCAGCTGCCGGGCGCCGTCCTCGAACTTCTCAAGCGTGCCACCGCCCGCTCGCTCCATGCCGGCGAGGAGACGCTGACGGCGGCCAGCGTCATTGCCACCCTGTCGCAGATCTCCGGCCTGCCTTCGGTGATTCTCGACACCAGCCAGCGCGTGGAACTGGCCACCATCCGCGACTATTTCAGCAGCCGCGTCATCGGCCAGGACGAAGCGGTGCAGGCGGTGGTCGACCGCATCGCCATGCTCAAGGCCGGCCTGACCGATCCGAGCCGCCCCATCGGCGTCTTCCTTCTGGCCGGCCCCACCGGCACGGGCAAGACGGAGCTGGCCAAGACGCTCGCCACCTTCCTGTTCGGCGCGTCCGACCGGATGGCGCGCCTGGACATGAGCGAGTTCCAGACAGCGGAATCCACCGCCAAGATTCTCGGCAAGGCCGGCGAAAGCGAGTCCGACTCGCTGATCGCGCGCGTCCGCAAGCAGCCCTTCTGCGTCATCCTGCTCGACGAATTCGAGAAGGCTCATCCCAATTGCTGGGACCTTTTCCTGCAGATCTTCGACGACGGCCGCCTGAGCGATGCAAATGGCCGCGAAGCCGATTTCCGCCACAGCTTCATCATCCTGACGTCCAATCTCGGCGCCACGGCCCATCGCCGGCAGAGCTTCGGCTTCCTGTCGAACCCGCAGGCCTATGGCGAAGACCAGGTCCTGACCACCGTCAGCCAGACCTTCCGCCCCGAATTCGTCAATCGGCTCGACAAGATCATCGTCTTCCGCCCGCTCTCGCGCGAACTGATGCGCAACATCCTGCACAAGGAACTCGCCTTGGTGCAGGAACGCCGGGGGCTGCGCGAACGCAACTGGGCGGTGGAGTGGGAAGCGGGCGCCATCGAATTCCTGCTCGACCGCGGCTTCACGCCGGAGATGGGAGCCCGGCCGCTCAAACGCGCCATCGACCAGCTCGTCCTGGCCCCCCTGGCCGCCACCCTGGTGGAGCACCGGTTCCCCGAAGGAGACCAGTTCCTGTTCGTGCGCTCCGACGGCAAAGCCATCCAGGTGGAGTTCGTCGATCCCGATGCCCCGCCGGCGGGCGAGGCATTGCCGGAAGCCGAGCTCGACGACACGCTGTCCCTGCCGGGGATCATGCTGCGGCCGAGCGGCTCCCAAGCCGAGCGCGCCTTCCTCGGCGCCAGCTGGCTGGCCATTCGTCAAGAAATGGACGGCCCCCAATGGGCCGCGCTGGGCGACACGCTGCGGGCCGAGCTCGCCGATCCCGACTTCTGGTCGCGGGATGATCGCCACGCCATCTTCTCGCGCCTGGAGCTCATGGACCGCATCCGGGAGGCGGCCCGCACCGGCGAACGACTGGACCGGCGCTACGCGCACACCGCTGGGACGCCGCAGCGGGCATCGCGGGAACTGGCCTCGCGGCTGGCGCTGCAGCTCTACAACCTGCGTGCGGGTCTCGACGACCTCGCCGCCGGCGTGCCCATCGACGCCCTTCTGCGCGTCGAGCCCGCCCTCGAAGCCGGTGGCGGCACCGGTCATGCGGATGAGTGGTGCCGCAGGCTGACGGACATGTATCGAGCCTGGGCCGACAGGCGCCACATGCAGCTGCTGGAATATGCCGCGCCCGGCGGCAAAGGCCGGCCCATTGTGCACATCACCGGTTTCGGGGCCTTCCGTACCCTTGATGGCGAGAACGGCCTGCACGTGCTCGAGGACCCTGCCCCGGACAGCAACCAGCGCATCGTGGCCCGCGTTTCGGTGGCTGCCGGCCCGGATCGGGACATGCCCGAAGGCGCGGAATACGACGCTGCCAGACAACGGCTCGCCGCGTTGCCGGGTACGGCCACCATCGTCCGCCGCTACCGCGACGGAACGTCCCCCCTGGTGCGCGATGTCGCCGGCGGCTGGCGCAGCGGGCGACTGGATGCCGTTCTCGGTGGCGATTTCGATCTGATGGGCGCCGTCGCCAGAAAGCAGCCGGCAGAGTAGGGAAAGAGCGCCCGCGGCGGTCGGTGGCGGGCCGCACGGGCCAGCCGGTCAGGTCCGGGCGGCCAGCGCCGCCATTCGCGCGACCAGCGCGGCGACCGCCGGCCGGGCCCCGCCGGTCCGTGTGATCAGGTGGTACGCCAGCGGGCTCGGCACCTCCCGCTCGCCCAGCCGCGCCAGGCCGGCCGCCCGGATCGCGTGGTCGGAGAAGGGGGCGCGAGCGAGGGCGATGCCCAGCCCGGCCTCCGCCGCCGCCAAGACCAGCGTGTAGTCCTCGAAACGCCGATCCTGCGGCCGCGGCTTTAGCGCGATGCCGCAGGCGGCGAACCAGGCGCGCCAGCCGGTCAGGTCGGAATCGTGCAGCAGCGGCGCCTGCAGCAGCCCGTCTGGTGACGATCCGAGCCGCCGCGCCAGATCCGGGTGCGCCACCGGATACAGCCGCTCCGGCAGCAGGCGGACAGCCTGGACGCCGGGCCAGGTGCCGGCGCCGTAGCGCACCGCCAGGTCGACCTCGCCGCCTTCGACGTCGGCATTGCGGCCTTCCACCGCGATCTCGATCCGCAGCGCCGGGTCGCCCTGCTCCAGCGCCGCCAGCCGCTCGAACAGCCAGAGCTTGGCGAAGCCCGGCACCACGCTGATCCGCACCACCTCCGGCCCGCGGCGGCGGCGCCAGCGCACCGCCGCCTCGTCGATCAGCCGGAACGCCGCCTCGACCCGCGAGACGAAGCGCTGCCCGTCCGGTGTGGGGCGCACGCCGCGGCCATGGCGTTCGAACAGGGGCGTGCCGAGCCAGGCCTCGACGGCGGCGACGCGCCGGCTGACCGCACCATGGGTCAGGCCCAGCGCCTCCGCCGCCGCGCTGAAGGAGTCGTAGCGGGCGACGACGCAGACGGTGTCGAGGGCATCGAGCGGCGGGCGCTCGGGCAACGAGCTGTGATCCATGCGCACAGCTCGCGCTCGATCGGTGCGCTATGTCAACAGCACGGCCGGTGCCAGAACGGAAGCCCCTCGTCGAACCGCAGGTGCCTGTCGTGTCCAGCCGCGCTTCCCTGGCCTATGCCGCCGTGGCCGTCACCATCCTGTCCTGGGCCTCGGCTTTCCCGGCGATCCGCCTGGCGCTGCGCGAGCTGGCGCCGGTGCCACTGGCCGCCGCCCGCTTCGCCGTGGCGGCGCTGCTGGTGTTGGCCTGGTTGGCCTGGCGCCGACCGCCGCTTCCCGCCTGGCCCGACCTGCTGCGCTTCGCCCTGTGCGGCCTGATCGGTATCGCCGCCTACAACATCCTCCTGAACACCGGGCAGCGCACCGTGGCGGCCGGCGCCGCCAGCTTCATCGTCAACACCGCACCGATCCTGACCGCGCTGCTGGCCCGGCTGGTGCTGGGCGAGCGCTTCGGCACGCGCGGCTGGGTCGGCACGTTGGTCAGCTTCGCCGGCATCGCGCTGATCGCTTCGGCCCAGCCGGGCGGCCTGGCCTTCGGCGCCGGCGCCAGCCTGGTGCTGGGGTCGGCGCTGTGCATGGCCTGCTATGTCGTGCTGCAGCGGCCGATGGTGGCGCGGCACGGCGCCCTGACCTGTACCGCCTGGACGCTGCTGGCCGGCGCCCTGTGGCTGTCGCCCTGGCTGCCCGAGGCCGCGGGCGAGCTGCCGCACGCCGGCGCGGCCACGGTCGCCGCGGTGGTGGGCCTCGGCGTGTTGCCGGCCGCGATCGGCTACGCCACCTGGACCTATGCCCTGGGCCATTTCGGTGCGTCGCGGGCGACCAACTTCCTCTACCTCGTGCCGCCGGTCGCGACCGCCATCGCCGCGCCGATGCTGGGCGAGCTGCCGGGATTCCGGACGCTGGTCGGCGGCGCGATCGCCATCACCGGCGTGGTCCTGGTCAACACCCGCGGCCGCGCGGCGGCCCCGGCCGAGCCGCCGGCGGCGCGCCGCCTGCCCTCCTAGAGCAGCCCGAGCTGGTCGCGCGGCGGGCCGGGGAAGTCGGCGAAGGCCGGCGCCCCGGCCGGGGTGCCCAGCAGCTCGCGCACCGCCCGGGTCGCCTGGTCGATCGCCGAATGGACATAGGCATAGGCGCCGGAATCGGAGTTGGCGATCGCCACCCGGCCCCAGGGCCGGCGAGCCGTCTCGATCGGCAGCGGCCCGTCCGGCCAGAACGGGTCCCAGGGCCGCATGTATTCGTAGGCATAGCCATGCGACCAGCGGTTCACGGTGATCGCCTCGATGTCGCGCGCCGGATCGAAGCTGCCGCCGGACAGGGCGCGGCCGAGCAGGTCGCGGATCTGCCGTTCCATCTCCTCGAAGGTCAGCTGGGTCAGCTGGATGCGCCCGGCCAGGGATTGCTCGCGCGAGGACAGGCCCGGCTGCAGCGGCACCTTGCTCAGATGCAGCAGCACCGGGTCTTCCGGCGTGTCGGCGAAGCGGTAGCCGCCCATGCTGACCGGGAAGTCGATCTCCGCCCCCGACCAGAAATGGCCCGGCGCGTCGAAGCCGTCGATGCCGAGCTTGGCGAAGGCGGTCCAGTTCCGGATCAGGACGTTGGTGTAGATCAGCGGCACCTTCTGCTGGTCGCGCAGCGCTTCGACCTGCGCCGCCGGCAGCTCTTCGGTCAGGAACGGGATCACCCGGTGCCAGCAGGCCAGCACCACATGGCCGGCCTCGACCGTCCGCAGCTTGCCGCTCTGGACGTAGGACACCTCGACCGACCTGGCGGTGGCCGGGTCGCCCTGATGCTTCACCCGCACCACGGTCGAGCTGAGCCGGATCCGTGCCGGCTGGCCGTCGAGATCGAGCTTCGCATAATCAACCGGCGCGAGGACCAGGTCCTCCATGCCGCTCCCCGGCACCGCCGCCGGGACCAGCGCCCGCACCAGCGCCCGGGCGATGCCGGCATTGCCGTCCGGGAAGTGGTAGATGTAGTCGTCCGGGTCGGTGCGGGCCAGCCGGCCGCTCGGGCTCATGGTCGGGTAGGCGCCGTCGCCGAGATCCATGCCGTCAAAGCCGGGGTTGCCGTTGGCCCAGGCGTCGAGGCAGGTGGTGCCGTCGATGCCGACGCCGAAATAGCCTTCGGTCGAGCGCTGGAAATAGGTGACCAGCTGCGGGTCGGCCTTCACCAGCTCGGTCAGGAACTGGGCGTAGGTGGTCTTCGACAGCCGCTCCAGCTTCTCCGCCCGCGACAGGCCGGGCAGGTAGTCGGCCGGCGAATCGATCAGCGCGATCAGGTCCTGCTTGGCCTTGTCGGTCAGCGGTGTCTGCGGCACCCAGTCGGCCGCGGCCTCGGCCTCCTTCACCAGCGCGTCGGCGCCGAACACCTCCTTCGGAAAGAACACGGCACGGGACAGGCCGCGCGCCTCGGCCCAGCCCTGGTCGTAATAATCCTCGAAGCGCTTCGGCTCGATGCCGATCTCGGCTAGAAGGGCATTCACCGCCGGGCTGAAATAGCTCGGCGTCTGCAGCGACTGCGAGCCGCCATAGCCGATGATGGTGCGCCCGCTGGCGCTGGTGAACTCGTTGCGCCTGGCGTGGCCGCCGAAATCGTCGTGGTTCTCCAGCACCAGCACGCGGACATCGGCGCCCGCCTGCTTGCGGTACTGAACCGCCGCGGCCAGGCCGGAGATGCCGCCGCCGACCACCACCAGATCGTAGTGCTCGCCGGTCGGCTCCGGCGCCCCGGCCTTGTCCCAGAAGGTGCCGTCTCGGACCGCGTGCATGACGCTGTAGGAGCCTTCGTGTTGGCCCCGCAGGCCGGTCAGCTTCGGCGGATAGCCCTGGGTCGCCGCGAAGGCGCTGCGGATGAACGGCCGGTGCAGCGCGGCCGCCGCCACCGTCAGGGCGGCGCCGTCGAGAAAGTCCCGCCGGCTGACGGCCCGGCCCATTCCCAGATCGCGATCGGTCGACATGATTCCCCCTCCCTGGCTGGGATCGATTCAGAGGGGCTCATGGTGGCGGAATTGCGGTACGAACCGTGGCGAACTAGAGCGGCCTCATCCCGATCAGCCGGAAGATCTCGACCTCGCCGTTGCGGCCGCGGACACGACGCGGCCCTAAGCTCTCCACCTCGAACTCCGGGCCCAGCAGGGCCGCGGTCTCGGCGCTGATCAGGATCGTCGTCTCCTCGTCGTGCGCCAGCACCTTGCCCAGCTGCTCCAGCCGGTTGCCGATGTTCACCGTGTCGCCGACGATGGTGTAGTTGGTGCGCCCCGGCGCGCCGATGTTGCCGACCACCACCGGGCCGCTGTGCAGCCCGATGCGCAGCTTCAGCCGCGGCCGGCCGGCGGCGGCGCGGCGATCGTTCTCGGCCCGCATCACCGCGGCGATGGAGAGCGCCGCACGGGCCGCCCGCGGCGCATGGTCCTTCAGCTTCTCCGGCGCGCCCCAGAAAGCCATCAAGCAATCGCCGATGAACTTGTCGATGGTGCCGGACTCGGCCTCGACGCAGCGCGCCAGCATAGCGAAATGCTCGTTCAGATAGGCGGCGATCCGGGCCGCCGGCAGCCGCTCCGCCGCCGCGCTGAAATTGGCGATGTCGGTGAACATCACCGTCAGGATGCGCTCGATCGAGACCACGTCCTCGCCGTCGCCCTTGACGATCAGGCGGCGGACCAGGCTCTTCGGCACATAGGTCTCGAGCCAGCGCAGCCCCACCAGCATGGTGTTGAAGGCCTGCGCGCCCTCGTTCAGCTCGCGGAACACGCTGCCGGGCAGCGGCTTGAGCTGGCTGAACTCCAGCGTTCCCACCGCCCGCGCCTGGTCGGAGAAGGCGCGCACCGGCCGGGCGATCATGCGGCCGACGAAGACGCCGACGATGATCGCCAGCACCATCACCGCAAGGCCGGCCAGGCCGGCGCGGATCACCCGCCAGACCTCGGCCCCGATCGCGTCGCCCGGCACATGGATGCCGAGGATCAGCTGCGTCGGGCCAAAGCCGTAGATGGTGCGGTACAGGAAGATCTCGTCCTGGTCGCCGATCTGGACCTCGCGGATCCGCACCCGCGGATTGCGCACGGTGACCGGCGCGCCGTCCGTCCACAGCGCCGCCAGCGCCGGATCGCCGATCTGGTCGAGCCGCGGCAGCGGCTCCTCCACCGAGGCCGGCGGCGGATCGGCGGCCATGCGCGGATGGGCCAGGACCCGGGTCTCGCCATAGAGGATGAAGGGCACCTGCGAGGGATCGCTGGAGACCCGCGCCAGGAACTTCGACAGGTCCTGCACCGTGACCACCGCGAACAGCACGCCGACGAGCTGGCCGTTGCGGCGCACCGGCTGGCGCAGGTTCATCACCGTCGCGTGCGGCCCGTCCTTCAGGTACAGGATCTCGCCCCAATAGGCGTCGACCTTGCCGGCCGCCTCGGCCAGCGCCTCGCGGCTCTGCTCGGCCTCGTTCTGTTCATCGAAGGTCTCGTAGCTGCCGTCCTGCTGGTGGGTGACGCCGCGGATGTGCAGGTCCTCGGTCAGATAGGCGATCGAGCGCACCTGCGGCGACGCCGCCAGCGCGCCGGTCAGCATGGTCGAGAACTGGTCCATGTTGCCGGGGTCGAGCCGCCCCTGCTGCAGCAGCAGGGCGAGATTGCCGAGCTCGTTCGACACCGGCTCGAGATGCTGGCGCAGCTGCGCCTCGACCGAGGCCACGCCGATCTCCGCCTGGTTGGTCAGCAGGTCGAAGGTGGTGCGCGCCGCCGTGGTCCAGTAGATCGCCAGCACCGCCGCGACCGCGATCGCCACCAGGCCGCCGATGGCGACGGCCAGCGTGCGGGCCAGGGTGACAGTGCGCCGGCGCGGCCCGTTGCTGCCACGGGCCGGCGCCGCGGCCTCGGCGGAGACCGGCAGGGTCATGGGGCGATGGCGGGATCCAGCATGCGGCCGAGCGGCCGGCCGCCGAAGATGTGGATGTGCAGGTGCGGCACCTCCTGGTGCCCATGGCCGCCGATGTTCGACAGGATGCGGTAGCCGGGCTCGGCCAGGCCGAGATCGCCGGCGATCCGGCCGACCGCCCGGGTCAGCGCCACAATTTCCGCGTCGCTCGCGCGTTCCGAGAAATCGTCCATCGAGACATAAGCGCCCTTGGGAATGACCAGCACATGCACCGGCGCCTTCGGTCCGATGTCGTGGAAGGCCAAGACGTGGTCGTCCTCATAGACCTTCTTGCACGGCAGCTCGCCCCTCAGGATGCGGGCGAAGACATTGTTCGGATCATAGGCCATCGGTCGTCCTCTCCACCGGTCTTCGCTGATGAATGATGACACATGCTGCCGATTCGCGGCGAAATTGGGCCGCCGGCCAGCGACCCTCAGGGGACTCGCGGCGACGCGTTGTCGCGGGCGCGAACGGCTGCCTCTCCCGTCACGGGCGGGGGCGGTCACTCCGTCGGCCGCGCCGCCTTCTCGGCGATGCCGCTGACGCCTTCCCGCGATTCGAGCACCGCCCACACTGCCTCCGGCGCCACCCCGGCATCGGCCCACAGCACCAGGAGATGATAGAGCAGATCGGCGCTTTCGGCGGCGATGGCATCGGGGTCGCCGCGCATCGCCTCGATCACCGTCTCGACCGCCTCCTCGCCCAGCTTCTGGGCGATCTTCGGCCGGCCGCGGGCGAACAGCTTGGCGGTGTAGCTGGAGGCGGAGTCGGCGCCCCGCCGCGACCGGATCACGGTAGAGAGCCGGTCCAGCACACGCGCATCGATCGGCTGGCCGCCGCTCATGCCGTCATCCGCACCGGCAGCCCGGCCTCGGCCAGGTGCCGCTTGGCCTGGGCGATCGAATAGGTGCCGAAATGGAAGATTGAGGCGGCGAGAAGCCCGGTGGCACCGCCGACCAGCGCGCCGTCGGCGAGGTGCTGGAGCGTGCCGACCCCGCCGGAGGCGATGATCGGGATGCCGACCACCTGACGGATCGCCTTGAGCAGCTCGAGGTCGAAGCCCTCCTTGGTGCCGTCGCGGTCCATCGAGGTCACCAGCAGCTCGCCGGCCCCCGCGGCGCCCATGCGGTCGGCCCATTCCACCGCGTCGATGCCGATGCCCTTGCGGCCGCCATGGGTGAAGATCTCCCATTTCCCCGGCGACACCTGCTTGGCGTCGATCGCCACCACCACACATTGCCGGCCGAACTTGACCGCCGCCTCGGTCACCAGCTCCGGCCGCGCCACGGCGGCGGAATTGATCGACACCTTGTCGGCGCCGGCCAGCAGCAGCGCCCGCACGTCATCGACGCTGCGCACGCCGCCGCCCACGGTCAGCGGCATGAACACCTGCTCCGCCGTCCGGCGGACGACGTCGAGCAGCACGCCGCGATTCTCGTTGGTGGCGGCGATGTCGAGATAGACCAGCTCGTCGGCGCCCTCGCGGTCGTAGTGGCGGGCCTGCTCCACCGGGTCCCCGGCATCGACCAGGTTCTCGAAGTTCACGCCCTTGACCACCCGGCCGTCCTTGACGTCGAGGCAGGGGATGACCCGGACCTTCAGCATCGCCTTAGGCCTCCACCGGCCCAAGTTGAACGGGATGGGGGCCGGACAGGATGGCCAGCGCCTGCTTCGGGTCGATCCGGCCGTCATAGAGGGCACGGCCGCAGATCACCCCGGCGATGCCCGACCGCTCCTCGCGCTTGATCGCGCGCAGGTCGTCGAGCGAGGAGGCGCCGCCCGAGGCGATCACCGGCGTGGTGAGGGTGAAGGCCAGGTCGGCCGTGGCCTCGATATTCAGCCCGCCCATGGCGCCGTCACGGTTGATATCGGTGTAGATGATCGCGGCGACGCCGGAATCCTCGAAGCGCAGCGCCAGGTCGAGCGCCTTGACGGTCGAGGTCTTGACCCAGCCCTCGATGGCGACATAGCCCTCGCGCGCATCGATGCCGACGGCGATCCGGCCGGGCCAGCGGCGGCAGGCCTCGCGCACCAGCTCCGGGTCGCGCACCGCGACCGTGCCCAGCACCACCCGGGCGACGCCGCGCTCGAGCCAGAACTCGATCCGCTCCAGGTCGCGGATGCCGCCGCCGAGCTGCACCGGCAGCGGGGTGGCCTTGAGGATGCCGTCGATCGCCGCCGCGTTCACCGGATGGCCGGCGATGGCGCCGTTCAGGTCGACCACGTGGATCCAGCTGAACCCCTGCTCGGCGAAGGCCCTGGCCTGCTCCGCGGGGTCGAGGTTGAACACCGTGGCTTCGCTCATCTCGCCGCGGACGAGCCGGACGCAGTGTCCGTCCTTCAGATCGATGGCCGGATAGAGGATCATGGCGTCGGGTCCTGCCCCGCCTCGGTCAGCGGGATCAGCGGTTTGTGGAAGTAGCAGCCGCCGATCAGGCGGCCGTTCACGCGGGCATAATACGGATTCGTCGCCCAGCGCACGAATCCCAGGCTTTCGAACAGATGGATCGCCGCGGCCTGGGTCTCGCGGACATCGAGGGTGAGGAGGCCGTAGCCGCGCGTCCGCGCCTCAGCCTCCGCCGCCTCGATCAGCATCCGGGCCAGGCCGTGGCCGCGGGCCCAGGGGGCGACGAACATGCCGGTCAGGCTGGCGGCGAAGGACTGCGCTTCGTTGTTCGGCGGCGGCTCCATCAGCTGGATGGCGCCGGCGATGACCTCGTCCAGCCGGCCGACGAAGAGATGCCGGCCCGGCATGACGACCACGCCGCCCCAGTAGCGTTCCATGGTCTCGCGCGACGGCGGCTTGACCCAGCCGAAGCCGCCGCCCTCGACGATGGCGAGCTCGGCGGCGTCGCACAGGTCGTGCAGGTCGTTGCTGCGGAACCGTTCGAGCCGGCCGACCGACACCATGGGGGCCGAAGCAATCGCGCTGGTCATGGCGTCCAGGTCACGAAATTGCCGAGCAGCCGGAGGCCGACCGCCTGGCTCTTCTCCGGATGGAACTGCACGCCGACCCAGTTGTCGCTGCCGACCGCGGCGGTCTGCGGCCCGCCATAATCGACCGTGGCCAGCACATCGGCCGGGTCGGCCGGCACCATCACATAGGAATGGGCGAAATAGACGTCCTGGCCGGCCAGCCCTTGCAACACCGGGTGCTCCTCCTCCACCGCCAGGGTGTTCCAGCCCATATGCGGGACCACGAGATCCGGGTCGGAAGGGGCCAGCGGCACCACCGCGCCATGGATCCAGTCGAGACCGAGAAAGTCGCCATGCTCATGGCCGGCCCCGGCCATCACCTGCATGCCGACGCAGATGCCGAGGAAGGGCACGCCGGCCTCGCGCACCTGCTCCTCCAGCACCTCGCGCATGCCCGGCAGCGCGCCCAGCGCCTGGCTGCAGTCGCCGAAGGCGCCGACGCCCGGCAGCACCAGCCGGTCGGCCCGGCGCACCACCTCGGCATCGGCGGTGACCACGATCTCCTGCGATACCCCGCGCTCCGCCGCGGCGCGTTCCAGCGCCTTGGCCGCCGAGCGGAGATTGCCGGAGCCGTAGTCGATCACGGCGATGGCCATGATTGTTCCCCAGAGTTAGAGGGTGCCGCCGAGCGTGCCCTTGGTCGAAGGCACGGCATCGGGGCGGCGGGTGTCGATGGATGTCGCGGCGCGCAGCGCCCGCGCCAGCGCCTTGAAGCAGCTTTCGACGATATGGTGGTTGTTCTCGCCATAGAGATTAGCGACATGCAGCGTCAGCCCGGCGTTCTGGGCGAAGGCGTGGAACCATTCGCGGAACAGCTCGGTGTCCATTTCGCCCAGCTTGTCGCGGGTGAAGCGGACGTCCCAGACCAGGTAGGGCCGCGCCGAGATGTCGATGGCGACGCGGGTCAGCGCCTCATCCATCGGCACATGCGCCTCGCCGTAGCGCTGGATGCCGCGGCGGTCGCCCAGCGCCTTGGCGAAGGCCTGGCCGAGGACGATGCCGACATCCTCGGTGGTGTGATGGAAGTCGATATGGAGGTCGCCCTCGGCCCGCACCGTCAGGTCGAACAGGCCGTGCCGGGCGAGCTGGTCGAGCATGTGGTCGAGAAAGCCGATGCCGGTCTGGATGTCGGACCGGCCGGTGCCGTCGAGATCGACCGTGGCGCTGATCCGCGTCTCGCGGGTGGCGCGGTCGACGGTGGCGGAGCGCGTTGGGGCCGAGCGGGCAGCGACAGCGTCGGCCGGGCCCGTCTGGCTGGGTTTGGAAGGGGTTCCGTCCATGGCCCTGGTGTCTTATCAGGAAGCCCGGCGCATCGCCAGAGAAGGAGCCATGCCCGGAGGGCAGGGAACGGTCCGCAAGACTTGATCCCCCCGCCGGATGGCCCAATCTAGGCGGTGCGGGCCGGACGGCTCGTCGCAACCTCAGCGTTTCCGGATTTCTGCATGTCGTCTTCCGAGAGTGCCGCCTGGCACGGCACCACCATCCTCGCCGTGCGCAAGAACGGCCATGTCGTCATCGCCGGCGACGGACAGGTCACCGCCGGCAACACCGTGATGAAGGGCACCGCCCGCAAGGTGCGCCGCCTGGGCGACGGCAGCGTCATCGCCGGCTTCGCCGGGGCGACGGCCGACGCCATGGCGCTGTTCGAGCGCCTCGAGGCCCAGCTGGAGAAGCATCCGGGCCAGCTGGCCCGAGCCTGCGTCGAGCTGGCCAAGGACTGGCGCACCGACCGCTATCTGCGGCGGCTGGAGGCGATGATGGCGGTGTGCGACCGCCAGGTGTCGCTGATCCTGACCGGCACCGGCGACGTGCTGGAGCCCGATGACGGGCTGATCGGCATCGGCTCCGGCGGGCCCTTCGCGCTCGCCGCCGCCAGGGCCTATCTGGAGCACCCCGAGCTGGATGCCGAGACGGTGGCGCGCAAGGCGATGAAGATCGCCGGCGACATCTGCATCTACACCAACCACAACATCACGCTGGAACGCCTGTGATCGCGGCCCCACGCCGAGCGACCCGAGGCCGCGAAGGACCCGACATGACCGAGACTTCCAATTTCAGCCCGCGCGAGATCGTCTCCGAGCTCGACCGCTTCATCGTCGGCCAGCACGAGGCCAAGCGCGCCGTCGCCATCGCCCTGCGCAACCGCTGGCGCCGCCAGCAGCTGCCCGAGGCGCTGCGCGAGGAGGTTCTGCCGAAGAACATCCTGATGATCGGCCCGACCGGCGTCGGCAAGACCGAGATCGCGCGCCGCCTGGCGAAGCTGGCCAACGCCCCGTTCCTGAAGGTCGAGGCGACCAAGTTCACCGAGGTCGGCTATGTCGGCCGCGATGTCGAGCAGATCGTCCGCGATCTTCTGGAGATCGCGATCAAGATGACGCGCGACACGCTGCGCCGCGAGGTCGCCGCCAAGGCCGAGATCCGGGCCGAGGAGCGGGTGCTGGACGCGCTGGTGGGCGAGAACGCCTCGGCCGAGACCCGGCAGAAGTTCCGCAAGATGCTGCGCGAGGGCCAGCTGAACGACCGCGAGATCGAGATCCAGGTGGCCGACACCGGCGGCGCGCTGCCGACCTTCGACATCCCGGGCATGCCCGGCGCCCAGATGGGGATGCTCAACCTCAACGACATCTTCGGCAAGGCTTTCGGCGGCCGCACCAAGCCGCGGCGCATGACCGTATCCGAGAGCCACGCCGTGCTGCTGGCCGAGGAATCGGACAAGCTGCTGGACCAGGAGAAGGTGACGTCCGAGGCGATCCATCTGGTCGAGCAGAACGGCATCGTCTTCCTGGACGAGATCGACAAGATCACGGCGCGATCGGAGCGGGTGGGCGCCGATGTCAGCCGCGAGGGCGTGCAGCGCGATCTGCTGCCGCTGATCGAGGGCACCCAGGTGGCGACCAAGCACGGCACGGTGCGCACCGACCACATCCTGTTCATCGCCTCGGGCGCCTTCCAGCTGGCCAAGCCGTCCGACCTGCTGCCGGAGCTGCAGGGCCGCCTGCCGATCCGGGTCGAGCTGCAGGCCCTGTCGCGCGACGATTTCCGCCGCATCCTGACCGAGCCGGAGCACAGCCTGATCAAGCAGTACAAGGCGCTGCTGGGCACCGAGGAGGTGACGCTCGACTTCACCGAGGACTCGATTGACGCCCTGGCCGACCTGGCGGCGGAGATCAACCGCTCGGTCGAGAACATCGGCGCCCGCCGGTTGCACACGGTGCTGGAGCGGCTGCTGGACGAGGTCAGCTTCACCGCCTCCGACCGCTCCGGCGAGACGGTGCGGATCGACGCCGATTATGTCCACGACCGCGTCGGCGCGCTGACGAAGAACGCGGATCTGAGCAAGTTCATCCTGTAGGCGCCGATCTGGCGATGACGGAGAGGGGCTGCGGCGGCAAGCAGCCCTTTCTGCCGAGAGGAACCGACATGTCCGCTGTTGCCAGGCGCTTCGGCCCCTATGATGTCACCGTGCTGCTCGACGGCATCTTCGAGGCCCCCAAGACCGTGCTGGCCCATGCCGGCGGCGAGGAGGCGAGCAGACGCTTGATCGACGGCTGGCCCGGCCACAAGATCAGCATCGACGTCAACTGCTATCTCCTGAGGGGAGAGAACGGGGTCTCCCTGATCGATGCCGGCACGGGCGACCATTGGGGGCCGGCGCTGGGCAAGGCGCGCGCGGCCCTGGCCGCGGCCGGCGTGCGTCCCGAAGAGGTCGACCGCGTCCTGCTGACCCATCCTCACGGCGACCACGCCCTCGGCCTCCTCGACGGCGACCGGCCCTGGCTGCCGCGGGCCGAGATTCTGTTTCCGGAACGCGATTTCGCCTTCTTCGGCGATCCGGCAATCGCCGAGACCTTCCCGCCGAACCGCCGCGGCAACTTTAAGACCGTCGCCGACCTGGCCCGGGCCTATGCCGGCCGCATCCGGGCCATCGCGCCGGGACCGGTCGAGGGCATGCCGGGCGTCGAGGCCGTGCCGCTGCCCGGCCACACGCCGGGGCAGAGCGGCTATCTGATCGGCGAAGGCCGGGACGCCTTGCTGATCTGGGCCGACGCCATCCACCTCGGCGTCCCGCAGATCGAGGATCCGGAGGTCGGCCTCACCTATGACCTCGACCCGGCGCTGGCGGTGCAGACCCGGCGTTCCCTGCTGGAGCAGGCGGCCCGGCAGGGCTGGCTGGTCACCGGCAGCCATGTCAGCCGGACCGGCCGGATCGAAGCCGGCGAGCGGGGCTGGCGCTTCGTCGAGGGTTGAGGCCCGGCGGGACCTTGATTTGGACAGAAATTCGCCACATCGCCGGCGTATGATCATTTTGTCCTAATATTTGCAAGCTTGTTACCGTCTCTGTTGTCACCTCATACGGGTGTTGCAAAGTTTTTCGCCTACATTCCAGAGATAAGCCGAAATGGATATTCGGAGGCATTGAAATGGCCATTAACAGGAGATTCTTCTTCGACTCCGCACGCCTGACCCTGTTCGACGGGAGACTGAGTCCATCTCAGGTCGCCGGCCTCACCACGATTCTCGACGAATGGGAAAACGGAATGGCCCGCGAGGATGATCGCTGGCTGGCCTATATGCTGGGCACCACCCATCACGAGACGGGCCGCACCATGCAGCCGGTTCGAGAGACGTTTGCCGCGACCGACGACCAAGCCATCGCAAAGCTCGAGCGAGCCTGGGCCGCCGGCAGGCTGCCTTGGGTCTCCCGGCCGTATTGGCGCCGCGACGCCAACGGGAAGACCTGGCTGGGGCGCGGCTACGTCCAGCTCACCCACAAGTCGAACTATGAGGCTGTGAAACAGCTGACCGGGATCGATGTCGTTGCCAACCCCGATCTGGTCATGCGTGTCGATATCGCCACCAAGGTCCTGTTCAAGGGCATGGCGAACGGACTTTTCACCGGCAAGAAGCTCTCGGATTACTTCAACCCGTCGAAGGAGGACTGGACGAGCGCTCGTCGCATCATCAACGGCACCGAGCGGGCGGAGCTCGTCGCCAGCTACGCGAAGAAATACTATGGGTCGATAAGCTACACGACCTGACGTCCGCAAACCCAGCGATCAGCCGGCTTGCAGCGCTGTGACGGCGCACCGGCCGCGGTGAGGACAATCCCCCTCGGCCGGCGAGGGGGATGTAACGCAGCGATGCCGCCCTACTGCGCGTTCAGCAGCTCGGTGACCTTGAGCAGGACGAACTCGTTGTCGTCCTGCCGGTCGACCGCGCGGCCGGAGGAGAACGGCAGGTTGTTGTCGTTGGCGATGATGATGTGGTCGGCGTCCACCCGCGCCACGTTCTCGATGGTGACGAAGGGGAAGCTGAGCGTGCCGTCATGCCCGCCCCGGCGCGCCTTGTGGTCGGGATCCTGGATCGCCATCAGGTCGATCGAGCCGATCTTGCGCAGGAAGCCGTCGGCATCCGCCTGGGCGAGATCGATGAGGAAGACGCGCTTGAACTTCGCCGGGGTGGCGAAGCAGTCCGGCTTCGGCACACCCTGGCAGGCCTGGGCGGCGTCGCCCTCGCCGTTGTCGCGCTCGATGATCAGGCCGCGGGTGGCGTCGATCAGGTTGAAGTCGCCGATCGCGTTGCCCTTGGCCTCGAGCCGGTACTTCCACGATTTGCCGGTGAATTTTTTCGACGCGGTGTCGAATTCCAGCACGCGCAGATATTCGCGGCCTTCGGCGTCGGTCTCCGGCGCGCCCTTGGCCGGGTCCCACAGCCCGCCTTCGAGCAGCGGGTACAGGGTCTTGCCGTCCGCGGACGCGGCCATGCCCTCGAAGCCCTTGCTGCGCCGCGCCTCGAAGGCGACCGGGCCCGGGGCGGCCGGCGTGGTGAGATAGGGATTGTCCGGCGACCGCACCGGCTTGCCGTCGGCCGCGGTGTCGACCACAGTCAGCACCCGGCCGGCCGCGTCGGTCTCGATCAGGAAGGGACCGAGCTCGTCGCCGAACCAATAGTGGTCGCCGACCGGCTGCACCGATTCGATATCGAAGTCGGCGCCGGTCAGGTAACGCTCCTTCGTCGCCTCGGTGGTGATGCGGAACGGCACCTTCCGGTCCGGGTCGCTGAGGAACAGCGTGTTCAGCACCGCGACGCGGCCGGTCTGCCAGTCCGGCTTCACCCGGTGCACCATCAGCATCGCGTCGGGCGAATTGGCCTTCGCGCCGAAGCCGTTGTCGGTGAGCACGACGTACTCGCCGTTGCCGACCGGCTTGATGCCGCTGAAGCCCTGCACCGCCTGGCCGACGAAGGGGAACAGCACCCCGGTCTCGCGCACCGCATCCTTGCTGCCGGTCGTGCCCATGGTGCTGAACGGCCGGTCGATGCGGGCCGGCGTCGGGCCGGCGAACTTGCCGGAGGTGGCGAACATCGCCGGCGCGTCGGCCGGCGGCGCCGCGAAGGTCATCGCCGGCAGCACGGCATGGCCGGCAAGCACCGCCGGGAAAGTCTGCGGCGCCGGATCGTCGCCCGCCAGGGCGCCAGCGGCGGACAGGGCCAGGATCGCCAGGGAAGCGGCGGCGCTGCGAAACGGAAGCATGAGTCCCCCTCTCGGTCTCGAAAGCGGCGAGAGAGTGGGGACGGGCGATGACGGCCGGATGACAGGCGCGTGAAACTCTCGGGTCGCGGATCTGCGCAGAAGGCCTTCAGATCCCCAAGTGTCATGGCCACGGCGCTTCGGGGCTCGCCATGACGGGTCAATGTTTCGGGCCGCTGTTCTTTAGGCCGCCTGCGCCTCCTCCGTCATCCGCGCCACCAGCCGGTCGATCTCGACCTCCGCCGCCTGCAGCGACTGCTCGACCCGCTCATCGGCGAACTCGTCGTACTCCACAGCGATGGAAACCGTGTCGGTGATGCCGATGTAGCGGAACACCGTCTCGAGATGCGGCTCGACATGGTTGAGGCCGGAAAGCCGTCCACCGGGGTCGTAGCCCCAGTCGCCACGGGCGCCGAGCGTGACCAGCCGCTTGCCGGACAGCATCGGCCAGTAGGGCTCGCCCTGCCGGCTGCGGTCGAAGCCGAAGGTGCGGCCGACCCGGACGATGTTGTCGACCCAGGCCTTCATTCCCGCCGGCAGGCCGAAATTGTACATCGGCACGCCGGCGACGATCAGATCGGCGCGCTCCAGCTCGTCCACCAGCGCGTCGCTGAGCGCCAGCGCAGCGCGCATCGGCTCGGTCCGCCGCTCCGGCTTGGTGAAGGCGGCGGCGATCCAGGCCTCGGTCACCGCCGGCGGCGGTTCCAGGCCGACATCACGGCGGATCACCGGGTCGCGCGGCCGCCGCGCCAGCCAGCCCTGGACGAAGCGGGCGGACAGGCGCCGCGTGTGCGAGCGGCCGGCGCGGGCGCTGGAATCGATGTGCAGGATCGTGGTCATGGCTGAACTCCGGAACCTCTCCGGCCCAGGAGATGCGCGCTTTCCGGCTTGCGGACAAAGGCGAATCCCTCATCTTATGGCTGATGTGAATTCATCCGTGTGAAGCGCCATGCGCCGCCTGCCCCCGCTCGCCGCTCTGCGCGCCTTCGAGGCCGCGGCCCGCCATCTCAGCTTCAAGCGCGCGGCCGAGGAGCTGCTGGTGACCCCGACCGCGATCAGCCATCAGATCCGACTGCTGGAGGAAACCATGGGCCTGCGGCTGTTCGAGCGCCGCACCCGCCAGGTGGTCATGACCGAGGCGGCGCAGCGCCTGTATCCGGTGCTGCGCGACGGCTTCGACGCCTTCGCCCGCACCATCGAGGCGCTGTCGGCGAAGGCGGGCCCCCGCACAGTGACCCTGACCGCGACCCGCGCCTTCACCGCCCGCCTCTTGGTGCCGCGGGTGGCATCGTTCCAGGAGCGGCGGCCGGATATCACGCTGCGCCTGCTGGCCGCGGACGAGCCGGTGGACCTGGCCGTCGGCACCGCCGATCTCGCCATCCGTTACGGCGGCGGCGCCTATCCCGGGCTGCGGTCGGAGCTGCTGGGCACCGACCGGCTGGCGCCGGTGGCGCATCCCTCACTCGGACTGACGGCGCCAGAGCAGCTGGCGCAGCATCGCCTGATCCATTTCGAGTGGCGAATTCCGCATCCGGAGAAGCCGAGCTGGCCGCGCTGGTTCGCCGCGGCCGGTCTGCCGGAGCGCGGCGCCTCCGCCCTGCACTACACCGACGAGAGCCACGCCATCCAGGCGGTGGCGGCCGGCCACGGCGTCGGCCTGCTGAGCCTGACCCTGGTGGCGGCGGAGCTCGCTGCCGGGACGCTGGTGCAGCCCTTCGGCCCGGCGATCGAGGGCATGGGCTTCCACCTGGTCCGCCGCCCAGGGTTAAAGGACGAGGCGGTGGCGGCGGTGCGGGAGTGGATCCTGGCGGAGTTCGGGAGCCGGCCGACCCCCTGAGGTCAGTCCGGCTCTTGTTGCCAGTCGCGTTTCACGCCATATTTCAACTATATGGCATAATCTGGATTTACGCCATGAACGCAGTCAAAGCCAAAGTCTCGGAGTCCGGTCGGCTGAGCATTCCGGCCGATCTGCGTCGAGCCGTCGGCCTTGAGCATGGCGGCGATGTCATGGTCGAGCTCGACGGCCGCGACATCCGGATCCGGACGGTCGATGAGGTCGTCGCCCAGGCTCAGGCCCTGACGCGGCAGCTGCTGGGCGACAAGCCGGAGGCCTCCGTCGACGCCTTCTTGGCCGAACGGCGACGCGAGGCGGCGAAGGAATGACAGCGGCCGTCCTCGACGCCTCCGCCATTCTCGCCCTCCTGCGCGGGGAACCGGGTGCCGACAAGGTAAAGGCGGTGTTACCGGATGCGGCGGTGACGATGGTCAACCTGTCCGAGGTTGTTGGCCACTTCGCACGCAACGGTGTCGCGGAATCGGATGTCCGGTCGGTGCTTGGACCATTGCCGCTAGAACGAGTCCTCTTCGACGAGGATCTGGCTTATGCGGCAGGCATGTTGCTGCCGCTGACACGGCCGGCGGGCCTGTCGCTGGGCGACCGGGCCTGCCTGGCTCTGGCAAAGCGACTGGAGATACCGGCGGTCACGGCTGACCGGCCCTGGCGTGACATCGCCGGTGTTGTGGGCGTCACCGTCGACGTGATCCGCTGACCGCCTACCCCTCCCGTCGGCGCTTGAGCACGACGTAGAGCGCGCCGGAGCCGCCGTCGCGGGGATGGGCCGGGGTGATCGCCAGGACCTTGTCGCGCAGCGGCGGCTCGTTGAGCCAGAGCGGCACCTTGGCGCGCAGCACGCTGTCGCCGTTCGAGAAGCTGCCCTTGCCGGTGATCACCAGGAGCGTCTTCTTGCCGGCCCGATAGGCCGAGGCAACGAAGCCGATCAGCGCGTCATGCGCCTCGACCTGGCGCATGCCGTGCAGGTCGAGCCTGCCCTCGATCCCCTCCTTGCCGCGGCGCAGCCGGTCGGCGCGGTGGCCGTCGATGCCGGTCAGGTCGCCGGGGCGCAGCCGCTTCGGCGCAGCCGGCGGCAGGGGCGGCTTCGGCGCCGCGGCCGGCTTCTGGCCGGACGCGGCCGGTCGAGGGGACGGACCCGACGGCGGTGGCGGTGGGGGTTCAGGCGGGGGCGGCGATGCCGGGTCGCGCGGCCGCAGCGGCACGACGTCCTGCATCACGAGACGCCAGAGGCGGCGCTCTTCCTCGCTCGGTTTTCGAGTCTTGGCCATGCCGGGTCAGCAATCGGCATCCTCGGCCGGCCGGACGCGTCCCGGGCATGGCCGGGCCGGGCGTGTCAGGACAACCGGCATCGATCACTCAGTGGGATTCGCGGGTCTCGACCAGCGCCCAGTTCGGGTCGGTGGCGCGAGTGTTGCGGGCAAAAGTCCAGACATCGGTGACCTCGACCGACTGGTCCGGGTTGCCCTCGACCACCTTGCCCTCGCCATCGCGCAGCACGCTCCTCTGGCGCGAGGCGAAGCGCACGGTGACGAAGGCGGTGCGGCCGTCGAGGCGCGCCTCGACGATCTCGGCGCGGTCGACCGCCTCCACCGTCTCATCCAGGGTGTGACCGGCGGCCAGGCGCTCGCGGATCGCGGCGCTGAACTCGTCATACAGCTCGTCGGACAGGAGCGGGCGCAGCGTCGCCGTGTCGCCGCGGGCGAAGGCCTCGACGATCATCTTGAAGGCGCCGCGGGCGCCGCCCAGGAAGCTGCCTTCGCTGAAGCTGCGGTCGGCGATCTTGATCTGGGTCAGGCCGCTGGCCGGGCCCGCCTCGCCGTTGCCGGCGGCGCGCGGCCGCTCCGGCATGCTCACGACGTTGTCGGGCGCGCGCGCCTCCGGCCGCGCCGGCGGCTGGGCCAGCGGATTCGGCCGCCGCTGCTCGGTCCCCGTGCGGCGGCCGAGCACGCTGCGCAGCCGCAGAATCAGAAACCCGGCGATCACCGCCAGAACCAGGATATCGAGGAAAGAGCCTTCGCCCATCGCTCCCTACACTTGTCGCGCGCCCGTGCCGGCGCCGAACGCATCGCTCTGGACCCGGGCGCCGCGCGACACTAACTCTTGGTCGGGCCTGTCCGGATGAAGCAACCTCTCGGCGGACGGCCGTCCGGGCCAGGATGCGCGGTCAGGAACGACGCCTGCCCCCGACAGATAGGCTGCCGCCCCCCAAACGGCAAGGGAAACCGATGCCCCTTCTCGCCCTGCTGCTTCTTGTCCCGGTTCTGGCCGAGATCACGGTGTTCATCCTGGTCGGCCGCTGGATCGGCGTCGTCGCCACCCTGGTGCTGTTCATCGCCATCGGCGTGATCGGCTCGCTGCTGCTGAAGCGGCAGGGGATGCGGGCGCTGCGCGAGATGCAGGCGGCGCTGGCCCGGGGCGAGCCGCCGGCCGAGCCGGTGGCGCATGCCGCCCTGCTGGTGCTGGCGGCGCTGCTGCTGATCTTCCCCGGCTTCCTCAGCGACCTGATGGCGCTGCCGTTGCTGCTGCCGCCGGTGCGACGCAGCCTGATCCGCTGGCTCGGCGTGCAGGCCCAGCGCCGCGGCGGCTTCACCGTCTGGCCCGGCGGTGGGCGCGGCCCCGGCGGTGGCACCGTGATCGACGCGGACTACACCGAGGTCCACCCGGAGGGCGGCGCCGATCCGACCGCGCCGCGGCTCGAGGATTCGCGCTGGCGCGGCCCGGACGACAAGGATGTGCGCCGCCCCTCGTGATCGGCCTCCCTCCCCGGTTGTGGCCGCCACGGGTTCCGTGCTAGCGAGACGCCGTCTTTCGCCGGCCAGCCCAGCCAGAGTTTCCAGGGAGATTTTTCATGTCGGACGTCAACCAGCAGCCCGACGCGGCCCAGCCGCTGCAGCCGTCGCTGCAGATCTCGGCGCAGTACGTCAAGGACCTGTCCTTCGAGAACCCGAACGCGCCGCGCAGCCTGACCCAGCAGTCGACGCCGCCGCAGGTGACGGTCAATGTCGATGTCCGCACCCAGCAGCTGGCCGACAACGCCTTCGAGGTGGTGCTGCACATCAAGGCCGAGGCCAAGACCGGCGACGCCGCCACCTTCCTGTGCGAGCTGAGCTATGGCGGCGTGGTCGTGCTGGCCAATGCGACCAAGGAGCAGACGGCGCCGCTGCTGCTGATCGAGGCGCCGCGCCTTCTGTTTCCCTTCGCCCGGTCGGTGATCGCCGAGGCGACGCGCAACGGCGGCTTCCCGCCGCTGCTGATCCAGCCGATCGACTTCACCGAGCTGTTCCGCCGCCAGCTCGCCGCACTGCGCGCCCGGTCCGAATCCGAGAACGAGCAGCCGAGCGTGAACTGACGCCGGCCGCCCTCTGCGGCAAAGACCAAGCCCCGCTCCGGCGGGGCTTTTTCTTGTCCGCCCTCATCCCTCCTTCAGCCACAGCGCGTCGGTCAGGCCCTTGATGAAGGCGAGATGGGCGGCCAGCTCCTCCTCGGTCGGGGCGTGCGGCCGCGCCGGGCGGGCGACGCGCTCGACCACCACCGTGGTCTCGGTGACCGCGACCGTCGTGGTGATGGCGAGGCCCGGCTCGCGGCCGCCGCACATCTCCAGCCACACCTCGGCCAGCAGTTGGGCGTCGAGCAGCGCCCCGTGCAGGGTGCGGCCGGAATTGTCGATGCCGAAGCGCCGGCACAGCGCGTCGAGCGAGGCCTGGGCGCCGGGCCAGCGCCGCCGGGCCAGCGCCACCGTGTCGATCGCCCGCGCCATCGGGATCGGCGGCAGGCCGAGCCGCCCGAGCTCGGCGTTCAGGAAGCCCATGTCGAATTCGGCGTTGTGGATCACCAGCATGGCGTCGCCGACGAAGTCCAGGAAGTCGCCCACCACCTCGGCGAAGAGCGGCTTGTCGCCCAGGAACTCGTCGGTCAGCCCGTGCACCCGCTGCGCCTCCAACGGCACCGGCCGCTCCGGGTTGATGTAGACGTGGAAATGCCGGCCGGTCGGAACGTGGTTGATCATCTCGACCCCGCCGATCTCGACCAGGCGGTCGCCGCCCAGCGCATGCAGGCCGGTGGTTTCTGTGTCCAGGACGATCTCGCGCATCACACCACCTTCAATGAGGGCCGCCAGCGCCGCCCCGGCCGCGCCAGCGCCTGCCGCCGCACGGCCCGCAGGGCCAGCCGCGTCGGCCGGCGGCCGAGGCCGGTCGGCACCACCCAATCCGCCCGCCGCCGCTTCTCGCGGTCGGGCATCTGTGCCGCCAGGATGGCGGCGAATTTCTCGCGCGTCATGCCCGGTCGGGTCAGCACCCGCTGGCGCTGCAGCAGGCGCGGCGCGCTGACCACGGCGACGGCGTCGCAGAACCGCTCGCCCCCGGTCTCGAACAGCAGCGGGATATCGAGCACCACCAGCCGGTCGCCGCGCCGCCCGGCCTGCTGCAGGAAGCGGCGCATGCGGCGGCGCACCAGCGGGTGCAGGATCGCCTCCAGCCGGCGCAGCGCCTCCGGCTTGCCGAACACCAGCGCGCCGAGCGCCCGGCGGTCGACCGCGCCGTCGCGCACCGCCTCCGGGAAGGCCGCGGCCACCGCCGGCACCGCCGCCCCGCCGCGGCGCAGCAGGTCATGCACCACGGCGTCGGCGTCGTGCACGGCGACGCCGTCGCGCCGCAGCATCGCCGCCGCGGTCGACTTGCCCATGCCGATCGAGCCGGTGAGGCCCAGGATCCGCATCAGGATCGCCCCGAGTCCGTGGGCCCCAGCACCGCGGCCCGCAGCGCGGAATCGACCATCGGCGCCACGCCGAACCACGCTTCGAAGCCCGGCCGGGCCTGGTGCAGCAGCATGCCGAGCCCGTCGACCACCGGGTTGCCGCGCGCCCGCGCCGCGGCCAGCAGCGGCGTCTCCAGCGGCACATAGACGATGTCGTTGACCAGCGCCACCGGCGGCAGCGCGTCGAGCGGCAGGTCGAGCGGCGGGCGGCCGACCATGCCCTCGGTGGTGGTGTTGACCAGCAGCGCCGCGCCGTCCAGCGCCGCGGCCCGGTCAGCCCAGTCAATGACGGTTATGGGCACGGTGCCCGGCCCGCCCAGCTCCGCCGCCAGGGTCTCGGCGCGGGCCCGGGTGCGGTTGGCCAGGCGGATCTCCGGCGCGCCGGCATCGGCCAGGGCGACGATCACCGCCCGGGCCGCGCCGCCGGCGCCGATCACCACGGCGGGTCCCGCGCCCGCCGACCAGCCCCCTTCCTTGGCGTTCAAGGATGCGCCGGCCTGGAGATTGGCCAGGAAGCCGAAGCCGTCGGTGTTGGTGCCGAAGAGGCTGCCGTCCTCGCGCACGACGATGGTGTTCACCGCGGCGATGCGGCGGGCCAGCGGGTCGAGCTCGTCGACCAGGGCCATCGCCGCCTCCTTGTGCGGCACCGTGACGTTGCAGCCGCGGAAGCCGAGGGCGGCGAGGCCGCGCAACGCCGCCTCCAGCCGCTCGGGCGGCACGGCCATCGGCACATAGGCGCCGTCGATGCGATAGCGCGCCAACCAGTGGCCGTGCAGCTGCGGCGAGCGGGAATGCCCGACCGGCCAGCCGATCACCCCGGCCAGACGGCCCTTCGCGGTCAGAAGCAGTCCGCTCACGACGGCAGCACCCCGTGGTCGCGCAGAAAGCCGAGCAGTGGCAGCAGCGGCAGGCCGAGGATGGTGAAATGGTCGCCCTCGACCTTGGCGAAGAGCTGCGCCCCGCGGCCTTCCAGCTGATAGCCGCCGACCGAGCTCAGCACCGCATCGCCGACCGCGTCGAGATAGGATTCCAGGAAGACATGGCTGAACGGCCGCATGGTCAGCCGCGCCCGGTCGGTCGCGTGCCACAGCCTTTCGCCGTCGCGCACCGCCACCGCCGTCGAGGTCAGGGTGTGGGTGCGGCCGCGCAGCGCCAGCAGCTGGTCGCGGGCCGCTTCCCGGTCGGCGGGCTTGTCGTACCAGACGCCGTCGCAGTCCAGCATCTGGTCGGCGCCGATGACGAGGGCGCCGGGATGCCGCCGCGACGCCCGCTGCGCCTTCAGTACCGCCAGCGCCTCGGCGACATCGGCCGGGGACGCGCCCTCGGCCTTCATCGAGGCCTTGACCTCGGCCTCGTCGATCGCTGCCGGGCTGACCGTGACGGCGACGCCGGCGGCTTCGAGCATCGCCCGCCGCGTCGCGCTGCCGGAGGCGAGGACCAGCGCGCTCACGTCTCACACCCCCACGCTGCGGCCGCGGCGGGCGAGCAGCGACAGGATCTCCGCCGCCGTCTCCTCGATCGCGCGGCGGCTGACGTCGATCACCGGCCAGCGGTGCTTGGCGAAATAGCGCCGCGCCTCCGCCACCTCCGACCGCACCAGCTCCGGGTCGACATAATCGGTGGTCTGGGCCTGGTTCAGCATCTGCATCCGGTTGCGGCGCAGCTGCACCAGCTGCTCCGGGTCCTTCGTCAGCCCGACGATCAGCGGCCGGCTGACCCTGTGCAGATCCTCCGGCAGCGGCAGCCCCGGGACGAAGGGGACGTTCGCCGCCTTCACCCCGCGATTGGCGAGGTAGAGGCAGGTCGGGGTCTTCGAGGTGCGGGAGACGCCGACCAGGATGACATCGGCCTGGTGCATCTCGCCCGTCAGATGGCCGTCGTCATGGGCCAGCGCATAGTCCATCGCCTCGATGCGGTGGAAATAGGCGGCGTCCATCGCGTGCTGCCGTCCCGGGCGGCCATGCACCGCCATGCCGAGCTGCTGCGCCAGCGCCGCCATGATCGGATCGAGCACCGAGATGCAGGGCACGCCGAGCGAGCCGCAGACATCCATCAGCCGGTGGCGCAGCCCGTCATCGACCAGGGTGAAGACGACGATGCCGGGATGGGTGCGGATCTCCTCGATCACCATGTCGAGCTGGCGGTTGGTCCGCACCAGGTTCCAGAAATGCTCGATCGGCTCCGCCCCTTCGAACTGGGCGAGGCAGGCCCGCGCGACGCTATGAATGGTGTCGCCGGTCGAATCCGAAACGAGATGTAGGTGGAATGTCTTCGTCTGCGCCATGCCCATCTTGTATCCCGAGGCATGGGGATTGTCTGTGGGCAAATTCGGGATCAAGGCCGGATTCGTGAGGCTTGACGCGATCTCGTGCCGGCTGGCCGGCGAGTCGTCGACTCTTCCATCCGGCTGGGGACGAGAGTCACGGTCCCGGAGCACCCCCGCCGAAGCGCGCCGATGCGACTCCGAGTCCTCCCGCCCGTTATGGACAGGAGCGATGGCGAGGGTGTAGCGAGTCGGGCGCGTCTTCCCCGCTTTCCACAGGACGGGGCAGCCGGGCCGGCAAAACCCTGTGGATGACCTGGGGATGAGTCACAATCCCCGTTATCCACAGCGATTCACCACATCCTCAAGAATCAAAGGATTCCTTTAATGAAACAGGATGGGCAGAGCCGGGAAGACGGATCCGTGACACCGGCGAAGCCGTTCCTGCGCGCCCTGGCCGGCGAGACCCAGGCCCGACCGCCGGTCTGGCTGATGCGCCAGGCCGGCCGCTACCTGCCGGAATACCGCGCCACCCGCGCCCGGGCAGGCACCTTCCTCGACCTCTGCTACACCCCGGCCCTGGCCGCCGAGGTGACGCTGCAGCCGATCCGCCGCTATGGGTTCGACGCCGCGATCCTGTTCTCGGACATCCTGGTGGTGCCGCACGCGCTGGGCCAGGCGCTGGACTATATCGAGGGCGAGGGCCCGAAGCTCGAGCCGGTGACCGACGCGGCTGCAATCGGCCGCCTGTCCCCCGACCGGCTGCAGGAGGTGCTGGCGCCGGTCTATGAGACGGTCGGCCGGGTGGCGGCGGAGCTGCCGCCGGAGACGGCGCTGATCGGCTTCGCCGGGTCGCCCTGGACCGTCGCGACCTACATGGTCGAGGGCGGCGGCAGCAAGGAATACGCCGCGGTGAAGCGGCTGGCCTATGGCGAGCCGGAGACCTTCGGCCGGCTGATCGACCTGCTGGTCGAGGCGACATCCGCCTATCTGCTGCGCCAGATCGAGGCCGGGGCCGAGGCGGTGCAGCTGTTCGACAGCTGGGCCGGGGTGCTGCCGGAGGCGGAATTCGAACGCTGGGTCGTCGCCCCCACGCGGCGCATCGTCGAGGCGGTGCGGGCCGGGGCGCCGGGGGTGCCGGTCATCGGCTTCCCACGCGGCGCCGGGCTGCTCACCGAGCGCTACCTCGCCGGCACCGGGGTGGATGCGGTCGGCCTCGACACCACCGTGCCGCCGGGCTGGGCGGCCCGGGTGCTGCAGCCCAGGGCGGCAGTGCAGGGCAATCTCGATCCGGTCTTCCTGCTGACCGGCGGCGCACCGATGCTGCGGGCCACCGACATGATCGTCGACGCGCTGGGCCGCGGCCCCTTCGTGTTCAATCTCGGCCACGGCGTGCTGCAGAAGACGCCGCCCGAGCACGTGGCCGCCCTGGTCCGCCACCTGCGCGGAGACGCGGGATGAGCCGGCGGATCGCCGTCGTCCTGTTCAACCTGGGCGGCCCCGACAATCCGGATGCGATCCGGCCCTTCCTGTTCAACCTGTTCGCCGATCCGGCGATCATCCGGCTGCCCAACCCGGTGCGGCTGATCCTGGCCTGGGCCATCGCCAAGAAGCGGTCGCGCCAGGCGAAGGACATCTATGCCGAGCTCGGCGGCGGCTCGCCGCTGCTGCCCAACACCGAGGCCCAGGCCCGGGCCCTCGAGGCGGAGCTGGCGGATCTCGGCGAGGTCAAGGTCTTCATCGCCATGCGCTACTGGCATCCGATGAGCCAGGAGACGGCGATGCTGGCGAAGGACTTCGCGCCCGACGAGGTGATCCTGCTGCCGCTCTACCCGCAATTCTCCACCACCACCACGGCCTCATCGCTGCGGGTGTGGCGCGACGCCTGCAGGATCGCCCGGCTGGACGCGCCGACCCGCGTCGTCTGCTGCTATCCGACCGAGAGCCGGTTCGTCGCCGCCATGGCCGCCGGGCTGCGCGCGGCGCATGAGGAAGCGGCGCGGCACGGACGGCCGCGGGTGCTGTTCTCCGCCCACGGCCTGCCGGAGAAGATCGTCCGCGCCGGCGATCCCTATCAGTGGCAGTGCGAGCTCACCGCCGCGGCCCTGGCCGAGGCCTCCGGCATCCGTGACCTCGACTGGGTCTCGACCTATCAGAGCCGGGTCGGCCGGCTGAAATGGATCGAGCCGTCGACCGAGGCGGTGATCCACGAGGCGGCGCTGGCGAAGCGGCCGATCGTGGTGGTGCCGATCGCCTTCGTCTCCGAGCATTCCGAGACGCTGGTCGAGCTCGACATCGAATACCGCAGGCTGGCTGACGAATCGGGCGCGCCGTGCTACCTGCGAGTGCCGACCGTCGGCGCCGACGAGGGCTTCATCGCCGGGCTGGCGGAGCTGGTGCGGGCCGGCCATCGCCGCGGGACGGCATGCGAAGCGGGGGATGGCGGCCGGATCTGCCCGGCGGCGTTCTCGGGGTGTCCCAGCAAGGCGGCTTGAGCGACGAGGAGCGAATGGCAGACGTCTACCCCTGGATCAAGGCGTTCCACGTCTTCTTCGTCATCGCCTGGATGGCGGGGATGCTCTACCTGCCGCGGCTGTTCGTCTACCACTCGCAGACCACGCCTGGGACGCCGGAATACGAGCGCTTCTCGGTGATGGAGCGGCGGCTGATGCGCGGCATCATGCTGCCCGCGGCGGTTCTGACCTGGGTGTTCGGCATCGCCATGCTGTGGCTGACCGATTGGGCGTTTTTCGCCGAGGGCTGGCTGCATGTGAAGCTGACGGGGGTTGTCATCCTGACCGTGCTGCACCACATGTGCATCCGGTGGCGCCGCGGTTTCGCCGAGGGCCGCAACCCGCACAGCGAGCGTTTCTACCGCATCGTCAACGAAGTGCCGGCGCTGCTGCTGCTGATCATCCTGATCATGGTGATCGTGCGGCCGTTCTGAGCGGCGCGGCTCCCGGCGCTCCGCCGCGGCTCGGCGATTGACTTGCGGCAAGTCATTCGATAACCATCTCGTGTTCTCAGCGGTCTTCCGGCGGTCATTCGAAGCGCCGGCGCGGTCGAGCCCTTCGTGCCGTGGACCGAGCTTCCAGCGAGAGACCAATCCAAAGACGCCGCGCCGCCGGTGATCTGTCCACGCCCATCAGGGTCCCCATGCATCTGCAAGAACTGAAAGAGAAGTCTCCCAGCGAGCTTCTCGCCTATGCCGAAGAGCTCGAGGTCGAAAACGCGAGCATGCTGCGCAAGCAGGACATGATGTTCGCAATCCTCAAGCAGCTCGCCGAGAACGACGTTGCCATTTTTGGATCGGGTGTGCTGGAAGTCCTGCCCGACGGCTTCGGATTTCTGCGATCCCCGGAATCGAATTACCTGCCGGGACCGGACGACATCTATGTGTCGCCGCAGCAGATCCGCCGCTTCGGCGTGCGCACCGGCGACACCATCGAGGGCGAGATCCGCGCGCCGAAGGAAAATGAGCGCTACTTCGCCCTGACCAAGGTCAACAAGATCAACTTCGAGGAGCCGGAGGCGGTCCGGCACCGGGTCACCTTCGACAACCTGACCCCGCTCTATCCCGATGAAGCGCTGCGGATGGAGCTGATCGACCCGACCAAGAAGAACATGACCGGCCGGATCATCGATCTGGTCTCGCCCCTCGGCAAGGGCCAGCGTGCCCTGATCGTGGCGCCGCCGCGCACCGGCAAGACGGTGATGCTGCAGAACATCGCCAACTCGATCGCCGAGAACCACCCGGAAGCCTTCCTGATCGTGCTGCTGATCGATGAGCGGCCGGAGGAAGTGACCGACATGGACCGGTCGGTGAAGGGCGAGGTCATCTCCTCGACCTTCGACGAGCCGGCCTCGCGCCACGTCCAGGTGGCCGAGATGGTGATCGAGAAGGCCAAGCGCCTGGTCGAGCACAAGAAGGATGTCGTCATCCTGCTCGACTCGATCACCCGCCTGGCGCGCGCCTACAACACGGTGGTGCCGTCCTCGGGCAAGGTGCTGACCGGCGGTGTCGACGCCAACGCGCTGCAGCGGCCGAAGCGCTTCTTCGGTGCCGCCCGCAACATCGAGGAGGGCGGCAGCCTGACCATCATCGCCACCGCGCTGATCGACACCGGCAGCCGGATGGACGAGGTGATCTTCGAAGAGTTCAAGGGCACCGGCAACTCCGAGATCATCCTGGACCGCAAGCTGTCCGACCGCCGCACATTCCCGTCGATCGACATCGGCAAGTCCGGCACCCGCAAGGAGGAGCTGCTGGTCGACAAGGGCACGATGTCGAAGATGTGGGTGCTGCGCCGCATCCTGATGCCGATGGGCCCGACGGATGCGATGGAGTTCCTGATGGAGAAGCTCAAGCACACCAAGTCGAACGCCGACTTCTTCGAGAGCATGAATCAGTAACGGTCTCGATTCCGACGAAGAGGGCCGCCGGTCGCAGGATCGGCGGCCTTCGTCGTTTCAGGGCAGCGCTGCGGTTCGCACCGGTTGACTGGGCGCGCGGGCAATACCATTTCGCTGGCGAAATCAGCCTGTGGGGGATCGGCATGGCCAAACTTCGTTCCAGCATCGCCCTCGTCGTGGCGCTGTCGGGCTGCGCCGGTCTGGTCCCGCCCTCGGCGACGCCCGATCCGGCGCTGGCCGAGAAGGTCCGCGGCCTGATGGGGAATGAGGACGACGACTGCTCCGGCCGCGTCGCCGGGGTCCTGGCGGCCTATCACTTGACGGCCGAGGGCATCTCCCGCATCGAGCTGACGCCGGTGCCGCCCCGCAGACCGGACGATTACAACCTGAGCCAGCGCCAGGCCTGGATCCGGCAGCCGGGCCAGCCCGGCGCGATCGTGGTGCAGTACGACCGGGGCAACTGCCGGATCGCGCAGGTCTATGCGCGGGACGGCGCGACCTTGCCGCCGATCTGACGTGACGTCCGCCTGACGCCCGTCAGTGCCCGCCGCCGCCAGGCCCGGCCTGCTTCGGCGCGCGCAAGAGCGGCATCAGCAGCAGCCCGGCATAGAACAGCAGCGCCATCAGCAGGAAGCAGTCGGCGAAGGTCAGCACCTGCGCCTGCTTCAGCACCATGTTGTCCAGCATCTTCACCGCCGCGAGGTCCGGGTTGCCGAGGCCGGCTGCGGTGAACATCTGGCTGAAATTGTCGACCGTCGCCTGCACCTGCGGGTTGGTCATGGTGACGTGGTCGGCGATGCGCGAGCCGTGCAGTGCCGACCGTTCGATCATCACCGTGTTGATGCCGGCGAGGCCGAAGGCGCCGCCGAGATTGCGCATCAGGTTGTAGAGGCCCGAGGCGTTCTTGATCTTGTCGGGCGGCAGGGTGCCGAGCGCGAGTGTGTTGATCGGCAGGAACAGGAGCATCAGCGACACGCCGCGGACCGCCTGCGGCCAGAACAGCTCCCAGAAGCTCCAGTCGGCGGTGATCCAGGTCATCATGTAGACCCCGGTGCCGAAGGCAACGAGGCCCATGGCCAGCATCACCCGCAGGTCCAGCTTCTTCGACAGCGCGCCGGCCAGCGGCGCCGAGAGGAATTGGAACACGCCGGTGACGAACATGATCTCGCCGATCTGCAGGCTGTTCAGGCCGCGCACCCGCGCCAGGAACAGGGGCACGATGTAGACGGCGCCGTAGAGCCCGACGCCGATGATCAGGCTGTACAGGCAGCCGAGCGAGAAGTTGCGGTCGGCGAAGGCGCGCAGGTCGACGATCGGGTTCCTCGCGCGCAGCACCCGGACGAAGAAGCCGATCCCGGCCAGTGTCCCGATCACGGCGAAGGTGAAGATCGACTGATCCTCGAACCAGTCCCATCGCGGCCCTTCCTCGAACACGTATTCGAGACTGCCGAGGAACAGCGCCATCAATCCCAGCCCGGCGAAATCGAAGCCCTTGAGCAGCTCGAGATTCGGCTTGTCGAAATTGACCAGGAACCACACCCCGGCGGTCACCAGCACGCCCGGCACGACGTTGATCAGGAACAGCCAGTGCCAGGAGAAGGCCTGGGTCAGATAGCCACCGAGGGTCGGCCCGATGGTCGGGGCCATGGTCGCCACCAGGCCGATCAGCACCGAGATGCCGGCCCGGCGCTCAGGCGGGAACAGGATGAAGGAGGCGGCGAAGACAGTCGGGATCATCGCCCCGCCGAGGAAGCCCTGCAGCGCCCGGAACACGATCATGGATTCGATGTTCCAGGCCAGCGCGCAGGCCAGGCTGGAGAGGGTGAAGCTGGCCGCCGAGATGACGTAGAGGATCCGGGTCGACAGCAGGCGGGAGAGGAATCCCGACAGCGGGATCATCACCACCTCGGCGATCAGATAGGAGGTCTGGACCCAGCTGATCTCGTCCGGGCTGGCCGCCAGCCCGGCCTGGATCTCGCTGATCGAGCTGGAGACGATCTGGATGTCCAGGATCGCCATGAACATGCCGACGACCATGGTGAAGAAGCCGATCGTCTCCCGCGTCGAGATGCCGGCGCGCTTCGGCGCGGCCGGCGCCGGGGCCGGAAGAACGTCGGCAGTCGTCGCGTCCGCGGTCACCGCCGGAACTCGGCCGCCATGGCGGCGCCGAAGATGCCGCTGGCCAGGAGCGGACCTGTGCCCTCCTCGCGCGTGTCGACCGAAACGCCGACCGACAGGCCGGGGCGCAGCAGGCCGCTGAGCTGGTTGTCGGCCGGCACCGCGATGCGCACCGGCACGCGCTGCACGATCTTGGTGAAGTTGCCGGTCGCATTCTCCGGCGGCAGCAGGCTGAACTCGGCGCCGCTGGCCGGGGCGAAGCTTTCGACCTTGCCGGTCAGGGTTTTGCCGGGGAAGGCGTCGACCGACATCGTCACCGTCTGGCCGACCCGCATCTCAGACAGCTGGGTCTCCTTGAAATTGGCGACGACATAGACGCTGGGCAGCGGCACGACCGACAGCAGCTGCGTGCCAGGCCGGACATACTGCCCGACTTCGACCCCCTTGTTGCCGACGACGCCGTCGACCGGGGCGTGGATCACGGTGCGGTCGAGGCTGATCTGGGCCAGGTCGACCGCGGCGCTCAGCCGCTCGATCTGGGCTTGGGCCTGCTTGCGCGAGGCCTGCAGGATCGTGGTCTGGCCCTGCTGGTTGGTCAGCGCCGCCTGGGCGCTGGCGAGGGCCGCGGCGGCGCGCTTGTGCTCGGTATCGGCGGTCTCGAAGGCCTGCTGGCTGCCGTTGCGGGTCTCCCACAGCCGGCGCGCCCGCTCCAGGTCGTTGCCGGTCTGGGCCAGGGTCGCGGTCGCCTGGTCGACGCTGGCCTCGGCCTGGGCGATCATCGAATCCTGCAGTGCCAGCTGCTGCTCGATCGAGGCCAGCGCCGCCTGCTGCGCCGACAGCTCCGCCTTCGCCTGCGCCAGTTGCGCGCGGTAGTCGCGGTCATCGATGCGGACCAGCGGGTCGCCGGCCCTGACCATCTGGTTGTCGGTGACCAGCACCTCGACCACCGATCCTTCGACCTGCGGGCTCAGCGTGGTGGTGTCGGTGCTCTCGATGAACCGGTCGACGGTCCACCAGCGATAGCCGAAATAGCCCGCGGCGGCGATGGCGGCCACGGTGACGACGGCGATGAGGGGCTTGCGCATGGGAGGGAGAACCGCGGGCTAAACTAAACCGTTCAGTCTTGTTGCGGGAAAGTGCGATTTGCCCTATCTGTTGTCAAGATCAAACTGAACGGTTCAGTTTAGTTCAAACTTTCCCTATCCTGCGTGCCGATGACCTGCCCTTTCACCGACATGCTTCCGCCGCCAGCCGCGGCCAGCCGGAAGCCGGACCAGATCCTGAAGGCGGCCTATGCCGTGTTTCTCGAGCAGGGCTATGGGGCGGCCAGCATGGATTCGATCGCGCGCGAGGCCGGCGTGTCCAAGGCCACGCTCTACGCCCATTTCGCCAGCAAGGAGGAGTTGTTCTCCGCGATCGTCGGCAATGCGTGCCGGGCGTTCGAACGGCTGGCCGCGATGTCGCCGCCGCCGGACGACCTGCGTTCGGCGCTGATGGAGGCCGGCGGCACGCTGCTGCGCTTCATCCTGCACCCCGACGTGGTCAAGGTGTACCGCAACGTGATGGCGGAGGCGGTGCGGTTCCCGGAGCTGGGTCGGGCGATGTACGAGGCCGGCCCGGGCCAGGGCAAGGCCCATCTGGCGAAGTTCTTCGCCGCCGCCACCGAGCGCGGCGTGCTGGCGGTGCCGGATCCGGAGCTGGCGGCCGAGCAGTTCGGCGCCATGATCCTTGGCCACATGAAGATGCGGCTCGAGCTCGGCATCGAGATCCCGAGCGAGGAGCGGATCGAGCGCGGCCTGAAGAGTGGCGTCGACGCCTTCCTGCGCGCCTACGCGGTTCCGGCGTCGTAGGGCGCCAAGCCCCTCATCGTCATGGCGAGCCCCGAAGGGGCGTGGCCATCCAGGCGGCACCGGCCTCTGGATGGCCACGGCGCTGCGCGCCTCGCCATGACGCAGTAAGGGTCTCTCTCCGAAGCGAACTCTACGGCAGCAGCACCGTCGATCCCGTGGTCTTCCGCGCCTCGAGGTCGCGATGGGCCTGGGCGGCCTCGCGCAGCGGATAGGTCTGGTTGATCGCGATCTTCACCGCGCCGCGGGCGACCACATCGAACAGCTCCGCCGCCGCGGCCTCGTGCTCCGCCCGGGTCGCGATATAGGTGCCGAGCGTCGGTCGGGTCAGGTACAGCGACCCCTTCTGCGACAGCACCAGCGGGCTGATCGGCGCCACCGGGCCGGAGGCGTTGCCGAAGGTCACCATCATGCCGCGCGGCGACAGGCAGTCGAGCGACCCCTCGAAGGTGGTCTTGCCGACGCCGTCATAGACCACCGGCACGCCCTTGCCGCCGGTGATGGCGCGCACGCGGGAGACGAAGTCCTCGGTCGTGTAGTCGATCACATGGTCGCAGCCGGCCGCCCGGGCGATCGCCACCTTCTCCGGCCCGCCGGCGGTGCCGATCACGGTGGCGCCGAGATGCTTGGCCCACTGGCAGGCGATCTGGCCGACGCCGCCGGCGGCGGCGTGGAACAGGATGGTCTGGCCCGGCTGCACCGGGAAGGTGCGGCGCAGGAGATACCAGGCGGTCAGCCCCTTCAGCATGATCGCGGCCGCGGTGCGGTCGGTGACGCCGTCCGGGATCTTCACCACCTTCTCGACCGGAATCACCCGTTCCTCGGAATAGGCGCCGATCGGGCCGTTGCCATAGGCGATCCGGTCGCCCGGCTTGAGGTCCTCGACGCCGGGCCCGACGGCGACGACCTCGCCCGCCGCCTCCTGCCCGAGGGCGACCGGCAGGGTCAGCTTGTACAGGCCGGCGCGGTGATAGGTGTCGATGTAGTTCAGGCCGATCGCGGTGTGGCGGACGCGGATCTCACCCTCGCCGGGCGCGGGCACCTCGACCGGCTCCCAGCGCAGCACCTCGGGGCCGCCGTTCTCATGGATGCGGATGGCGTGGACCATGGTTGTCTCCCTCAGCCGAGGTGGGTCTTCAGGAAGGCGGCGGTGCGGTCGTTCGCCAGCTTGGCGCCGGCCGCGTCGTAATGCTCGCCGCCGACGCGGGCGAAGGCGTGATCGAGGCCGGGATAGGCATGCACCGTGACCGTCGGCAGCGAGGCCATGCGTGCGCGGATCTCGGCCTGCGCCTCGGGCGGCACGAAACGGTCCTTCTCGGCGATGTGCAGCATCAGCGGCCGGGTGATGGCGCTGGCCTCGCCCAGGAGCTTGTCGATGCCGACGCCGTAATAGCTGACGGCACAGTCGGCGTCCGAGCGGGTGGCCATCAGGAAGGCCAGGCGGCCGCCCAGGCAGTAGCCAAGCGCGCCGGCGCGGCCGGTGCATTCCGGCAGGTCGCGCAGCGTGGCCAGCGAGGCGATCAGGTCCTCGACACCCGCGGTCTCGTTGAAGCCGTTGAACAGGGCGAAGGCCTTGTCCCACTCTGCCTTCGACTTGTCGGTGATATCGACGCCGGGCTCCTGCCGCCAGAACAGGTCGGGGCACAGGGCGACATAGCCCTGCGCGGCCAGGTCGTCGCAGATCTGCCGCATCACCGCATTGACGCCGAAGATCTCCTGGATCACCAGGATGCCTGGCCCGGAGCCCGAGGCCGGCCGCGCGAGATACGCGTTGAAGCGGCCGCCATCGGCAGCGGTGATGGTGACTGTCGCCATGGATGCGCTCTCCCTCGAGCGTTGCGGTGGACGAAGCAATCGGAGCAAACGGGGTGGACGATAACCGCAGGCCGGCGGGCTTGTCACGGCGGCCGAACAGCCCCGCAGCGCCGCCGTTGGATCGATTCAATTCGACGGGAATTTTCCTGGATATCCCTCGAACTCCAGCAGCCGGCGCTTGCGTTCCAGGCCGGAGGCGCTGCCGTAGCCGCCGAGGGCGCCGCCGGCGCCGATGACGCGATGGCAGGGCACCAGCAGCACCAGGTCGTTGCGGCCGCAAGCCTGGCCGACGGCGCGCGGGCCGCTGTTCAGGATATGCGCCAGGCCGCCATAGGACGCGGCCTCGCTATAGGGGATGTCGATGATCGCCTGCCGCACCCGGGCCTGGAACGGGCTGGCGGCCGGCGCCATCGGCAGGTCGAAGCGGCGCCGCTGGCCGGCGAAATACGCCTCGATCTGCCGGATCGCCTCGCGCAGCAGCTTGTCTCGCGGCAGGGTTTCGTCCGGCGGGTCCTGGACATGGTCGACGGCGGCGACCACGCCGCCGGCCACGGTGATCCGCACCGGCCCGACCGGGGTGGCGATCGTCGCGGTGACACGGTCCGCGGGAGCGAGGCTTCGGGCAATGCGCGTCATGGTCCGATCAGGTCGAGGAGGGCGTCCGGTTCGGTGACGGGGGCCTGGCACACCGGCCCGCGGCAGAGATAGGCGGTCGGCCGCCCGTCCAGCATCGCCTTGCCGGCGGCCGGGTGGCCTTCCGGCAGGGCCGTGCCGGGGTCGAGCCGCAGCAGCATCCGGCCGGGCAGCGATCGGCCATGGACCGCCCGCAGCAGCGCCCGGGTGGCGGGATCGTCCTTCGGGCCGATGACCACGATCTGCAACGGCTCCATCCGGTCCTCGGCCCGGTTCAGCCAGGTGGCGAGCGGGATGAAGTTCCGCTGCAGCTCGCCGGTGAAGGCGGCGATCAGGGAATCGGCGCGCAAGGCGTACAGCTGGTCGCCGGTCAGGTGGTGCAGCTGCGTCAGCACCCCGAGCATGGTGCCGTTGCCGGCCGGCACCGCGGCGTCGTACGCGCTCTTGGTGCGGACGATCAGCGTCTCGCCGTCATCGGCCGTCAGGAAATAGCCGCCGCGGCCGGCATCCCAGAAATGGGTGTCGAGCACCGCGGTCCAGCGCTTCGCATGGTCGAGATAGGCCGCCGTCTCGGTCGCCTCATGCAGGGCCAGCGCCGCCGCCGCCATGTCGGCATAGTCCTCGAGCAGCCCGGGCGCGGTCGCCTTGCCGCGGCGCCAGGCATGCGCCAGGCGGTCGCCCTGCCCGAGCTGCCGGACCACGGCGGCGAAGGCGGTCTCGGCCAGCGCGAGCCATTCCGGCCGGTCGAAGGCCAGGGCGGCGCGGGCCAGGGCGGCGGCCATCAGCCCGTTCCAGTCGGCCAGCACCTTGTCGTCCCAGCCCGGCCGTACGCGTACACCCCGGTGCTCGAGGAGTACGGCCCGGTCCGCCGCCAGCGCCGCCTCGGTTTCGGCGTCGCGCAGCGCCGGATCGCGGCGGCGGTTGAGGATGGTCTTGCCCTCCCAGTTGCCGTCCGGCGTGACGTCGTACGCCTGCTTGAACGCGGCCGCACGTTCACCCAGCGCGGCGTCGATCTCGGCCTCGGTCCAGACGTAGAACCGGCCCTCCTCGCCCTCGCTGTCAGCATCCAGCGTCGCGGCGAAGGCGCCGCCCTCCGCGATCATCTCGCGCTCGACCCAGGTCACCGTCTCCGCGACCCGGGCAGCGTACAGAGGATCACGCGTCTCCTGCCAGGCCAGGGTCAGGAGGTCGATCAGCTGGGCATTGTCATACAGCATCTTCTCGAAATGCGGCGCCAGCCACTCCTCGTCGGTGGAGTAGCGGGCGAAGCCGCCGCCGAGATGGTCGTAGAGGCCGCCCTGGCTCATCGCCGTCAGGGTGCGCAGCACGGCGTCGCGCCACTCCGGGCGGCGCGACCGACACCAGCCGCGCCACAGCAGCTCGAGGATGCTCGGCTGCGGGAATTTCGGGGCGCCGCGCATCCCGCCCCAAAGTGGGTCGAACTGCCCGGCCAGCCGCTCCGCCACCTGGTCGAGCACGTCGCGGTCGAGCCCCGCGCCGGGAGTGTTCTCCGAATGCTTGGCCAGGGCCTCGGTCAGGGCGGCGACGTTGCCGGTCACCTTCTCCGGCTCATTGGCATAGGCGGCGGCCAGGGCGCGCAGCACGTCGGTGAAGCCGGGCCGGCCCCAGCGGCTGGTCGGCGGGAAATAGGTGCCGCCCCAGAAAGGCTTGCCCTCCGGCGTCAGGAACATGGTCAGCGGCCAGCCGCCCTGCTGGCCGAGCATCGCCAGCGCCGTCTGGTAGATGGTATCGACATCCGGCCGCTCCTCGCGGTCGACCTTGATCGACACGAACAGATCGTTCATCACCGCGGCCGTGGCCGGGTCCTCGAAGCTCTCATGCGCCATCACATGGCACCAGTGGCAGGCGGCGTAGCCGACCGACAGCAGCACCGGCTTGTTCTCGGCGCGGGCGCGGGCGAAGGCCTCCGGGCCCCAGGGCTGCCAGTCCACCGGATTGTCGGCGTGCTGCAGCAGATAGGGGCTGGTCTCCCCGGCGAGGCGATTGGGGGCGAGGCGGTTCGGCATCTCGAAATCCCGGTCTGTGGGGCCGGCCTGTGGTGGATCTGCGGCCAGCGGCTATACTCCCCTGCCACGATAACGCCGCCAACTCCCCAGGAGGATCCCGATGAAGGTCTCGATCGATATCGACTGCACGCCGGAGGAGGCGCGCGCCTTCTTCGGCCTGCCGGATGTCGGCCCGATGCAGCAGGCGCTGCTGAAGGATCTGGAGGGGCGGATGCGCGCCAACCTGGCGGCGATGGAGCCGGAGGCGCTGTTCAAGACCTGGCTGCCCGCGAGCCTCGAAGGCTTCGAGACGCTGCAGCGCGCCTTCTGGCAGAGCATGACCGGCGGCAAGGGAGGCAAGTCCTGAGCGTGCGGATGCGAACGGACAGGCGTGTTTCACGTGAAACAACGGCCGGCACCGGTCTCGCTTCATGACTCGCCGTGACACCATCTTCGCCCCGGCGACCCCCGCCGGGCGCGGCGGTGTGGCGGTGCTGCGGATCTCCGGTCCCGACGCCGGGCCGGCGCTGCGGGTGCTGACCGAACGCCCCCTCCCCGCCCCTCGCCTGGCGACGCTGGCGGAGCTGCGCGACCCGGCCGACGGCACACCGCTCGACCGCGGCCTCGTGCTCTGGTTCCCCGGCCCCGCCAGCTACACCGGCGAGGACGTCGTCGAGCTGCATCTCCATGGCGGGCGGGCGGTGACCCGCGGCGTGGTCGAGGCGTTGGCCCGGCTGCCGGGGCTGCGCCCGGCCGAGCCGGGGGAGTTCACCAAGCGCGCTTTCCTGGCCGGCAAGCTAGACCTCACCGAGGCCGAGGCGGTGGCCGACCTGGTCGACGCCGAGACCCGGGCCCAGCGGCTGCAGGCGCTGCGCCAGCTCGGCGGCGCTCTCGGCGAGCTCTATGAAAGCTGGCGCGCGTCGCTGATGCGGGCGCTGGCCATGACCGAGGCGGCGCTCGATTTTCCCGACGAGGGGCTGCCGCCCGATCTGGCGGCGGAGGCGGAGCGGATCGTGGCCGAGGTGTCGGCGGCGATCGCCGCCCATCTCGACGATGCCGGCCGCGGCGAGCGGCTGCGCGAGGGGGTGCACATCGCCATCCTCGGCCCGGTCAACGCCGGCAAGTCCAGCCTGCTGAACGCGCTGGCCCGGCGCGACGTCGCCATTGTCTCCGACCGGCCGGGCACCACCCGCGACGTGGTCGAGGTTGCGCTCGATCTGCGCGGCTACCCGGTGGTGCTGGCCGACACGGCGGGGCTGCGCGAGACCATCGACGAGATCGAGATCGAGGGCATCCGCCGCTCCCACCACCGCGCCGCCGAGGCCGATCTGCGCCTGGTCATCCGAGACGCGGCGGAACCTGTGTCTGCTGATCCGGCCTTGGGCCCGGGGCCCGACACGATCCGTGTGGTCAACAAGATCGATCTGGCGCCGCAGGCGCCACGGGCGGCGGATGAGATCGCCATCTCCGTGCGCACCGGTGCCGGAGTCGACCGGCTGCTCGACGCCGTGGCCGAGGCGGTGGAGCGGCGGCTGACCGGCGACGGCTCTCCTGCCCTCACCCGGGCCCGCCACCGCGCGGCCCTGGAGGATGCGCGCGACGCCCTGGCCCGGGTGCCGACGGCACCGCTGCCCGAGCTGGCGGCGGAGGATCTGCGCCTGGCTCTGCGCGCCCTCGGCCGCATCACCGGCCGGGTCGATGTCGAGGACATGCTCGACGTGCTGTTCGGCAGCTTCTGTATCGGGAAGTGAGATGTTTCACGTGGAACATCGGCGGGGCGATTCGGGCTGCGTCCGTCGGCGTGATGGATTGCTTCGTCGGCTGCGCCTTCTCGCAATGACGGTGGAGAGTGCCGGTCGTCCCCTCTCAACGTCATTGCGAGCGAAGCGAAGCAATCCATAGCAATCTTACCTCTAAAAAGGGTCAGATCAGGTCCGGATAGAGGTCGCGCCACTCGGGGTTCAGCGCCTGGATCAGCGCGATCTTCTTCTCCCGCGACCCGCCCTTGATCTGCTTCTCTCGCGCGATCGCCTCATCATCGACGGCAGGGTCTCGTACCAGACCAGGATCTTGCAGCCATATCGAGACGAGAAACCCGCGACCGCGCCCTCGCGATGCTGATGAACCCGCCGGAGCAGGTCCGACGTGACACCCGTGTAGAGCGTGCCGTTGCGGCGGTTCGCCATGATGTAGACGGCAGGCTGCATTGGAAGACCGCCGATTCCGATAATTGCATAGCATGCTATGGCACATCGACGCTTGCGTGGATTGCTTCGCCGGCTTCGCCTCCTCGCAATGACGATTGGGGAGCACGGCCCCGGCTCCTCCTCGTCGTTGCGAGCGTAGCGAAGCAATCCATGGTTGCGCCTTGGGTGTGATGCCTCGATTTTGCGAGGCGATGTTGGCCTCACCGCATCGTTTGTCGAAACAGCCGGTCCTGCAGCGCGTCGGCCAGCGACCGATCGGATCGGCCGACGGCGCCGGCAAGCAGGCGGGCGAGATCGGTGGCTTCCGCCGCAGTCATCAGGCCGCTGATCTGCACCCGGCCGCCGAGAATGGGTTCGCGGATGATCGGGGCCGTGATCAAGGCCTCATCGATCAGCACGGCCAGAATCCGGCCGACATTATCGGTGGTCGCCCGGGCCAGGTGGTCGCGACCGGCCAGGGTTAGCGTCAGCTCGACGACAGGGCTTGCCGAGGTCGGATCAATCCGGACCGCGGCCGAGGCGATATCAGGGGTCGACAGCACGGCATTCGGCTGCAGGTAGAGGACCCGGCCGCTGCCCTCAATTCGGGTCAGGCCGGGCCCCGGCTCGGTCTCGGCGAAGCGCATCTGCACGTCCGGCGGGGCGGTCCGGGCTGTCGGCGGCGGCTCGATCGGGATCGACAGCGCGGTGGCCAGGGCCGTGGCGGTGGCGGCCAGGGTGGAGACGATGGAGAGCACGAGATGGCATCCTCCCGCGATGTTTCACGTGAAACACCCTGGTCTAGTGCAGGCGCATCTGATCCTGCCGTGTCAGATCGCCTTGGCGATTGCTTCGGCTTTCGCCTTCGAGAACTTGTTGGCAATGGTCAGGCGGCCGCCGAGGGAGCCGTCGATGGGCTGCGTCGACACGAGCCGGCCGTCGACGATGATGGCGAGCGTGCCGCCGCGATGGGCTCGCAAGATCGGGGCGAGCCGGTCCGGCACACCTTCCTTGAGTTGGACCACAATCCGATAGTCACCGAACGGCGACGGGAGAATCCGGACCAGGGACGTGTCCGCGCTGGTGATCAGGGAATCCGGCTGCAGGTACACGGTGGTTTCGGTCGATGATGCTTGTGTCAGGCCGGGGCCGGGAGACGGTTCGGCCAAGTGGACCTGCAGACCTGTCGGAGAAGCCACCTCCTTGGACGGGCGGCTCGGCACGCATGCGCCGAGCACTGCCGCGGCCGCGAAAGGCAGGGTCGCCCAGATCACCGCGCGGCGTGCAAGCAAGCTTTTCTGTTTCACGTGAAACCCCCTGATGTCCCCGCATTTGACCCCGCGGGGCCGTCTCCGTAAAGTCCGCCGCCATGGAACAGTATGATGTTATCGTGGTCGGCGGCGGCCATGCCGGATGCGAGGCGGCGGCGGCCGCGGCGCGGTTTGGCGCGCGCACGGCGCTGGTCACCCAGCGGCTCTCTACGATCGGCGAAATGTCCTGCAACCCGGCCATCGGCGGGCTGGGCAAGGGCCATCTGGTGCGCGAGATCGATGCGCTGGACGGCATCATGGGCCGCGTGACCGACCGCGCCGGTATCCAGTTCCGCATCCTCAACCGCAGCAAGGGTCCGGCGGTGCGCGGCCCCCGCGCCCAGGCCGACCGCAAGCTGTACCGCCAGGCGATGCAGGCGGTGCTGGCCGAGCAGTCGGATCTCGACATCGTCGCCGGCTCGGTCGAGGACCTGACCTTCGATTCCTCCGGCGCCGTCTCCGGTGTGACGCTGGCCGATGGCCGCATGTTCGCGGCTGGGGCGGTGGTGCTGACCACCGGCACCTTCCTGCGCGGCCTGATCCATATCGGCGAGGAGAAGCGGCCGGCCGGCCGGGTCGGCGATGCGCCGTCGATCGGCCTGGCCGAGACGCTGCACCGGCTGGGCCTGACCCTCGGCCGGCTGAAGACCGGCACGCCGCCGCGGCTCGACGGCCGGACCATCGACTGGGCGGCGTTGGAGGAGCAGAAGGGCGACGACCCGCCGGTCCCCTTCTCCGACCTCACCGCGCGGATCACGGTGCCGCAGGTCTCCTGCTTCATCACCTACACCACCCCGGCGACCCACGAGCTGATTCGCGCCAATCTGCACCGGGCGCCGATGTATTCCGGGCAGATCGAGAGCGTCGGCCCACGCTACTGCCCCTCGATCGAGGACAAGGTGGTGCGCTTCGCCGATAAGGAGCGGCACCAGATCTTCCTGGAGCCGGAGGGGCTGGACGACCCGACGGTCTACCCGAATGGCATCTCCACCTCCCTGCCCCGCGAGGTGCAGGAGGCCCTGGTGCACGGCATCCCGGGGCTGGAGAAGGCGACGATCCTGCGCCCCGGCTACGCCATCGAGTATGATTTCGTCGACCCCAGGCAGCTCGACCGGTCGCTGATGCTGCGGTCCGTGCCGCGGCTGTTCCTGGCCGGCCAGATCAACGGCACCACCGGCTATGAGGAGGCGGCGGCCCAGGGCCTGCTGGCCGGCTTGAACGCGGCCCGCGCCGTGGCCGGGAACGAGCCGCTGCTGCTCGACCGGGCCGAGGCCTATATCGGCGTCATGATCGACGACCTGGTGACCCGCGGCGCGCCCGAGCCCTACCGCATGTTCACCTCGCGCGCCGAGTACCGGCTGATGCTGCGCGCCGACAATGCCGACCAGCGCCTGACCGCCCGCGGCATCGCCGCCGGCTGCGTCGGGGCCGACCGGCAGGATCTCTTCGCCCGCAAATCGGCGGCGCTGGAGTCGGCACGGCAGCGGATCCGGTCCCTGTCGCTGACCCCGACCGAGGCGCGGCGGCACGGCCTCTCGGTCAACCAGGACGGCATCCGCCGTGACGGCCTGGACCTGCTGCGTTATCCGGAGATCGACCTGGCCGCCCTGGCCCGGATCTGGCCGGAGCTGGCGGAGTGGCCGGACGCGGTGGCGGAGCAGATCGAGATCGAGGCGAAATATGCCGGCTATCTCGACCGGCAGGAGGCCGATATCCGGGCCTTCCGCCGCGACGAGGGCTTGGCCCTGCCGGCGGAGCTGGACTTCGATGCGATCGGCAGCCTGTCGACCGAGATCCGCCAGATCCTGAAGCGGTCGCGGCCGCCGACCCTCGGCGCCGCGGCGCGGCTGCCGGGCGTGACGCCGGCGGCGCTGGTCGCGCTTCTCAAGCATGTCCGGCGCGAGGGGGAGGACCGGCGTGCCATCGCCTGAAGGGAGCCGGCCCTCCCGGCCCTCATCGTCATTGCGAGCGCAGCGAAGCAATCCATCGCGACCCTGGCGGACTGTGACGTGGATTGCTTCGTCGGCTTCGCCTCCTCGCAATGACGGGGAAAAGCGGCCGGTCCAGCGTCGTAGGGTGTCATGACGGTCGGCGCCGAATCCATTCCCCTCCCCCCGGATCTCTCGGAAAAACTCGACCGCTACGAGGCGTTGCTGCGGAAATGGCAGGGGGCGATCAATCTGGTCGCGCCCTCGACCCTGCCCGATCTGCGGCGGCGGCATTTCGAGGATTCGCTGCAGCTGGTGCCGCTGATCCCGACCGGGGCGAAGGTGTTGGTCGATCTCGGCAGCGGCGCCGGCTTCCCCGGGCTGGTGCTGGCGCTGGCGACGGGGCTGGAGACGCATCTGATCGAGAGCGACCAGCGCAAGGCCGAGTTCCTGCGCAGTGTTTCACGTGAAACACGGGCGCCGGTGACAGTGCATGCGAGGCGGATCGAAGAGGTCGCCCCCTTCCCCGCCGATGTGGTGACCGCCCGCGCCCTCGCGGCCCTGCCCGTGCTGCTCGATCATGCCGCCCGATTCGCCGGCCCGGACACCGTTGCGATCTTCCCCAAGGGCCGGGCCGCCGAGGCCGAATTGACCGCCCTGCCGCCTTCACCGAAGATGACCATCGACCTCCATCCGAGCCGGACCGATCCCGACGCCGTGCTCATCCGCATCGAGGGGTTCGCCCGTGGCTGACGACGCCCAAATGACGACCATGAGCGCGGAGGCCGAAGCCCCCCGCCTCACCCGCACCATCGCCATCGCCAACCAGAAGGGCGGCGTCGGCAAGACCACCACGGCGATCAACCTGGCCACCGCCCTGGCCGCGGTGCGCAAGCGGGTGCTGGTGATCGATCTCGACCCGCAGGGCAATGCCTCCACCGGCTTCGGCCTGCCGCGGGCGAAGCGCGGCCTCGGCTCCTACGACCTTCTCTTCGGCAACACCACGGTGGCCGATTCGGCGGTCGCGACCGAGGTGCCGGGCCTGGACCTGATCCCGGCCTCGGTCGACCTCGCCGGCGCCGAGGTCCAGCTGGTCGAGGCGGTGCGGCGGGAATACCGGCTGCGCAGCGCGCTTCGGCCCCATGCCGACGGCTACGACTACATCCTGATCGACTGCCCGCCCTCGCTCGGCCTCCTCACCCTCAACGCGCTGACCGCGGCCGATGCCGTGCTGGTGCCGCTGCAATGCGAGTTCTATGCGCTGGAGGGGCTGAGCCATCTGATGCGGACGATCGAGCGCGTCCGCAAGGCCTTCAACCCGGCGCTCGAGATGCAGGGGATCGTGCTGACCATGTATGACCGGCGCAACAACCTCTCCGACATGGTGGCGCGCGACGTGCGCCAGCATCTCGGGGCCAAGGTGTACGAGACGGTGATCCCGCGGAACGTCCGCGTCTCCGAGGCGCCGTCGCACGGCAAGCCGGTCCTGGTCTACGACCTCGCCTCCTCCGGCGCCCAGGCCTATGTCCACCTCGCCTCCGAGATGCTGAAGCGCGAAGAGCAGAGGAGCGCTGCATGAGCGCGGCCGAGAGCAGCCCCCGCCGCCGCCCCAGCCTGGGCCGCGGCCTCGACGCCCTGTTCGGCGAGGCCGAGGAGGCCGACATCGCCGCCGCCAGCGCGCCGGGAGAGCCGCGTGCGCCGCGCAGCCTGCCGATCGAGTTCCTGAGCCCGGGGCCGTTCCAGCCGCGGCGGAGATTCGACGAGGCGGAACTGGACCGGCTGGTCGAGTCGATCCGTAGCCAGGGTGTGCTGCAGCCGCTTCTGGTCCGGCCGGTCGAGGGCAAGCCCGACCGCTACCACATCATCGCCGGCGAACGCCGCTGGCGCGCGGCGCAGAAGGCCAAGCTGCACGAGGTCCCGGTGGTGGTCCGGCCGATGTCGGACCGCGAGGCGCTGCAGATCGCCATCATCGAGAACGTTCAGCGCCAGGACCTGACGGCGCTGGAGGAGGCCGAGGGCTATCAGCGGCTGCTCGACGAGTTCGGCCTGACCCAGGAGGATGTGGCGCAGGCGGTGGGCAAGAGCCGCAGCCACATCGCCAACACGCTGCGCCTGCTCGACCTGCCGGAGACCGTGCTGGCCAAGCTGCAGGAAGGGCTGCTGACCGCCGGCCACGCCCGCGCGCTGCTGGGCTGTCCGGACCCGGAGGCGGCGGCGCAGAAGGTGATCGCCAAGGGACTCAACGTCCGCCAGACCGAACAGCTGGCCCGCGACGCCCGCGAGCAGCCCGCCCCCGCCCCGACCCGGCCGGCGGTGCGCGACCCGAACATCGTGGCGCTGGAACGGGACATCGAGACCCGGCTGGGCTTCAAGGTGAAGATCGACACCCGCGACAACACCAGCGGCACGATCCACATCAGCTACAGCAATCTCGACCAGTTCGCCGCCCTGCTGAAACGGCTGCAGGGGACGAAGGAGAAGTGGTAGGCAGAGTTGCAGTGCGAACTCGGCCCACGGACTGCAGCGCCGGACGCAGCGTACAGGCTGCAAGTTGCTATAATGTTCTTTTGCGGTCGAGTCGGGCAGCCCTATGAGTGGTGACGGGAACGAGCCAGTGCATCTCGTAGAGGATGCTGAGACGGGAGACAGGTTTCTCGTATACGCGACCGACAAGGGGTTGCGGCTGGACATCCGCTACGAAGGGGACACGCTTTGGATGTCGCAGGCTCAGATCGGCCAGCTCTTCGGTGTTGATCGATCGGTTATCACGAAGCACATCGCGAATGTGTATGCCGAGGGCGAATTGGACGCCGAGGCAACGAGTGCAAAGATTGCACAAGTTCGGCAGGAGGGGTCTCGCAAGGTCGAACGGCAGATCGAGCACTATAATCTCGATGTGGTGATCTCGGTGGGCTACCGGGTGTCTTCTGCCCAGGCGACCGTCTTTCGCCGGTGGGCGACTGGTGTTTTGGTCCAGTTCGCCAAAAAGGGCTTTGTGGTTGATGCCTATCGCCTCAAGCAGCCCGAAAACGTCGATCGGGTGGCTGAGCTACGCGAGATATTCGCGATATTCGATCGGACGAGGCCAATATCTACCGCGAGCTTCGCCGAATTTGCGCCATGTGTCAGGACTACGACGGCACGACGGAAGCGGCGCGCGAATTCTATCAAAGAACACAAGCAAAGCTGGTCTACTCGGTTACATCGCATACGCCAGCAGAGATCATTGTCGAAAGAGCAAACCATGACTCAAAGACTATGGGTCTACAAACTTGGCCAAACGACCAGATACGCAAATCGGACGTCACGGTGTCCAAAAATTACCTAACTGAACCGAAATCAAAGAGCTGAACCGCCTTACCACCATACTGCTAGACATATTTGAAGATCAGCTTGATATGGGTGGGCTTGTTGTAATGAAAGACGCGCAAGATCTTCTCGATCGGCAGCTGCGTCAACTCGGACGAGTTGTGCTAAGCAGTGGCGGAACCGTGAGTGCTTCCGATGCAAAGCGGAAAGCGGAAGAACAATACGAGAAGCTTGACCGTAAACGAAAACTTGAACGCCAGCGAGAAGCCGACGAACATATCGCAGCCCTGGCAAGAGAAGCGAAGAATCTGCCAAAACCGCGACGCCGCTAGCAGGTAGGCTGCGCTCGCGGCTCGAACCTGACTGCGGGGAGGTGACACTTTACCCCTTCCTTGCCACTGCCCGCGCGATGCGCAGCAGCGTCGCGGCGCAGACGGTTTCTGGCGGGCGGCCGGTGCGCTTGCATTCGGCCTCGGCCTCGATCAGGCGGCGCAGCGCCTCGCCGATCTGGTCCTGGTTCCAGCGCCGGACCTGGCCGCGGATCGCCGCCTTGGCCTTGAAGAACACCGGTGGCCGCAGCGCCGCCATGGCGGCGTCCGGCGCGTCGCCGCCGTCGATCATCACCGCCAGCTGGTGCAGCCGCAGGAAGTGCCGCTGCACCGCGCGCAGGATGCCGATCGCCTCGCCGCCCTCCGACAGCAGGCGGCCGAGGGAGCGGTCGACGCCGGCCAGGTCGCCATCGGCCACCGCCATGGCGAGATCGTCCAGCGAGCGCTCGGTGGCGTCGCCGATCGTGGCGCGCACCGCCTCGACATCGACGCGACCGCCCTCCCCGACATAGGCGATCAGCTTCTCGATCTCGCGCCGGGCGATCTGGCGATCGCCGACCAGCTGCGAGGCCAGCATCTGCTCGGCCTCGCCATCGGCCGAGAGCTTGGCCTCGGACAGGAGGCGATGGATGAAGCGACCGATCGCCTCCTCGTCCGGCATGTAGCACGCGATGGCGGCCGCGGCCTCCGCCCCCTCCGCCAGCTTGCGCAGGGCCGAGCGGGGCGTCAGCTCGTCGGCCTCCAGCACCACCAGCGTGTCGGTCTCGCCGCCGGCGAGGACGGTCTCGAGCGCCGGCGCAACCGCGTCGGTCGCGTCGCGCACCCGCACCAGGCGGCGGCCGCCGGTCAGCGACAGGGCGAAGACCTCATCGACCAGCCGGGCGGGGTCGCGGCCGATCTCGGCGGCCGGCAGCTCGGCGACGCGGAACGGATCGGTGGGCGGGTCGACCACGCCACGGGCCAGCGTGTCGGCATAGTCGCGCACGGCGCCGGCATCCGGGCCGTACAGCAGCACCGCGCGGATGCCGGGATCGGGCCGCCGGACGAAGCTGTCGATCCGGTTCGGCGGCAGCTTCACGGATGCCGGTCGAAATAGAGTGCGAGGCGGGTGCGGATGTCCTCGCCGAGGGAATGCAGCGCCCGCTCGCGCGCATCGCGTTCGCCGACCAGCGTCGTGTACTGGTCGGCCAGGATGTTGAAGCTGGTGATCTCGGTGACCGAATCGGAGAAGACCGGCTGGCCGGTCTTGCGGTCGGTCAACACGAAGGCCGCGGTCAGGGTCAGGTTCTTTCGGGTCGTCGTCAGGTCGCTGATCAGGTTGACGTCCTGCTGCGACTCGGCGAGCGAGACGGCGAGGTCGTAGACCGGCTGGGCCGGGCGGCCCTGCGGGTTGAGCGTCCGGATCAGCTCGGAACGCAGCTGCTGCCCCGGCCGCTCGCTGATGACACCGACATTGATCTGCGCCAGCTTGTCGGACATCGCCACGCCGACCGAGTTGGTGCCGTAGAGCGGCCTGAGGCCGCAGGCCCCGAGCGCGAGGATCAGGAGCAGCGGGGCTGCGAGTCTAACCCACGACATTGACGATCCTGTTCGGCACCACGATGACCTTGCGCACGGCCCGGCCGTCGAGCGCGCGGGCGACATTGTCGTCGGCCAGCGCGGCTTCCCGCGCGGTCGCCTCATCGGCGTCGCGCGGCAGCACCACGGTGGCGCGCAGCTTGCCGTTGACCTGGACCGCGACGGTCACGGTCTCGTCGATCAGCAGCCCCGGATCGGCCTTCGGCCAGGGCGCGTCGGCCAGCAGGCCCTGGTGGCCCAGATGCTGCCACAGCGCCTCGCCGATATGCGGCACCATCGGGCCGATCAGTCGGACCACGCCGTCGAAGGCTTCGCGCAGCGCCCAGGTCTCGCCCGGCCCCTTGCCCCCCTGCTCCGCCACGATCTTGCCGATCAGGTTGGTCAGCTCGCGAATCCGGGCCACGGCCTTGTTGAAGTGGAACCGCTCCAGATCCTCGCCGACCCCGGCGATGGTCTTGTGCAGCGCCCGGCGCAGCCCTTCGGCCGCCGGGCTGAACGCGGCCGGCGGCGGCTCTCCGGCCGCGGGCAGCGGCGCGGGGCACTCGGTGACCAGCCGCCACAGCTGCTGCAGATAGCGCCAGGCACCCTCGATGCCGGCCTCGGTCCATTCCATGTCGCGGTCCGGCGGGCTGTCGGACAGGATGAACAGCCGAGCCGCGTCGGCGCCGTAGGTGTCGATGATCACCTGCGGGTCGACCGTGTTGCGCTTGGACTTCGACATCTTCTCGATGCGGCCGGCGGTGACCGGCGCACCGTCGGACAGCCTGGTCCAGGTCCCCTGCTCGTCCCGCGCGACCTCGGTCGGGTACAGCCAGGCGCCCTGGGCGTCGCGATAGGTCTGGTGCGTGACCATGCCCTGGGTGAACAGCCCGGCGAAGGGCTCGTCGATGCCGAGATAGCCGCAGCGCTTCAGCGCCCGGATGAAGAAGCGCGAATACAGCAGGTGCAGCACCGCATGCTCGATGCCGCCGATATACTGGTCGACGGGCAGCCAGCGGTCGACCGCGGCGCGGTCGAAAGCCTGGGCGCTGCGCGGTGAGCAGAAGCGCGCGAAGTACCAGGAGCTTTCGAAGAAGGTGTCGAAGGTGTCGGTCTCGCGCTGCGCCTTGCCGCCGCATTTCGGGCAGGCGACGTGTTTCCAGGTCGGGTGCCGGTCCAGCGGGTTGCCCGGCTGGTCGAAGGTCACGTCCTCCGGCAGCGTCACCGGCAGCTGGCTCTCCGGCACCGGCACGATGCCGCAGCTGTCGCAATGGATGATGGGGATCGGGCAGCCCCAGTAGCGCTGACGCGACACGCCCCAGTCGCGCAGCCGGTAGCGCACCGTCCCCTCCCCCACCCCGCGCTGCTGCAGGGCGGCGATGGTGATGTCCTTGGCCTCGTCGACCGTGATCGGGCGGTCCGGCGTCAGCGGGCCCAGATCATAGGCGAAGGCGCCGTCGGTGTAGACCATCGCCTCGGCCTGGGCCGCGCCGTCGGGGCGGTCCGCCCCGGCCGGCCACAGCACCGGCTTGATCGGCAGGCCGTAGGCGCGGGCGAAGTCGAAATCGCGCTGGTCATGCGCCGGGCAGCCGAAGATGGCGCCGGTGCCGTATTCCATCAGCACGAAATTGGCGACATAGACTGGCACCGTGAAGCTCGGATCCAGCGGATGGACGGCGCGCAGGCCGGTGTCGATGCCGCGCTTCTCCTGCGTCTCGATGACCGCCTCGCTGGTGCCGGTGCGGCGGCATTCGGCGATGAATTCGGCCACGGCCGGGTTGCCGCGGCCGATCTCGTCGGCCAGCGGGTGGTCCGGCGAGACGGCGCAGAAGCTGGCGCCGAACAGCGTGTCCGGCCGGGTGGTGAAGATCTCCAGGCCGCTCCCCTCGCCTTCTGGGCGGCCCTGCAGCCGGAAAGTGACGCGGGCCCCGACTGACCGGCCGATCCAGTTCTCCTGCATCAACCGCACCCGCTCCGGCCAGCGCTCCATGGTCGGCAGCGCCGCCAGCAGGTCGTCGGCGTATTCGGTGATGCGCAGGAACCACTGGCTCAGCTTGCGCCGCTCGACCGGCGCGCCGGAGCGCCAGCCGCGGCCGTCGATCACCTGCTCATTGGCCAGGACCGTGTTCTCGACCGGGTCCCAGTTGACCCAGGATTCCTTGCGGTAGGCCAGGCCCGCCGCCAGGAAATCCAGGAACATCTTCTGTTCGTGGCGGTAGTAATCCGGGTGGCAGGTCGCGATCTCGCGATCCCAGTCCAGCGACAACCCCATGGACTGCAGCTGGGTGCGCATCGCCGCGATGTTCTCGTAGGTCCAGGCGGCCGGATGGGCGCCGCGCTCGATCGCCGCGTTCTCCGCCGGCAGGCCGAACGCGTCCCAGCCCATCGGGTGCAGCACGTCGAAGCCCAGGGCCCGGCGGTGCCGCGCCACCACGTCGCCCAGCGTGTAGTTGCGGACATGGCCCATATGGATGCGCCCCGAGGGATAGGGGAACATCTCCAGCACGTAGTATTTCGGCCGGTCGCCGAGTGTCTCCAGCCGGAAGGTGCCGCGCTCCCGCCACACGGCCTGCCAATGCGCTTCGGTCTCTCGGTGATTGTAGCGGGACATCTCGATGCTCTTGCCTGGGAACCCAGGCATTTACAGGGAAAGGGCGCCGCGGATCAATCCCGCGGCGCCCGGAAGGACTGCAGCGCTAGCCTGAGACAGAAGCCGGGATCACTGGGCGGTCGACTGCTCGAGCCCGGTGATGCGCAGCTGCCGCGCCTTGGTCAGGATGGTGTCTTCCAGCGCGCTGGCCATGGTGGCGGGCGCCGGCGCGTCGGCCCAGCCGCCCCTGCCCTGGACCTGGCGGAACACGCTGACCCGGACGCCGTCGGAGCGGAGCTCGCGGCCCAGGATGTAGACGTTCAGCTTGTAGCGCTCGTTGGGGCTGTTCGGCGCCGTGTACCAGTCGGTGACGATGGTGCCGCCGAACGGGTCGGCGCTGGTGATCGGCATGAAGGACACGGTGTCGAGGCTGGCGCGCCAGAGATAGGCGTTGACGCCGAGGAGGGCGCCCTCGCCGAGATCCTGGGGCCGCTCGGCACCGGCGCCGAAGCTCAGGCCGCCCGGGCCGAAGATGCTCTGGTTGTCCGGCGGGGTGCGTTCGCGCGAGGGGCCCAGCTCGGGGCTGGGGCCGACCTTGATGCCATCGTCGGAGCAGGCGGCAAGGGAGACAACGACCGTCAGCAGGGCGAACAGCGATCTCAACGACATTCGGCGCGGCCACATAGAAAAAGGGAGCGGCATCATAGCCGCTCCCCTTCCAAAGGCTAGCTTTTTATAGGATCGATCAGAACGCGACCGAGATGCCGGTCAGGAACGTCGCCTGCTCCCACTCGGTCTCGTCGTTCGTGACCACACCGCCGATCTCCTGCTTGCGGAAGTTCTGGATCTCGTAGATCACCTCGGCGTAGGTGTTCAGGCCCGGCGCCAGGGTGTAGTTCACGGTTGCCGCAGCGATGTGGTTGTCCTTCAGGTCGAACTTGCTGTCGCCACCCGAGCCGGACAGATCGTTGTTCTTGTCGGCCCAGGTGTAGGCATAGCCGAGGCCGAAGTTCAAGGCGCCGAGGCTGTAGCCGAGGCCAACACCGACCGTGTTGAAGTCCCTGTCGGTCGAACCGGCAAAGGCGCCGCTCGGCGTGCCGACCCAGACGATGCTGCCGACGATGCCGCCGAAGCCGACCTGGCCGCCGACGCTGTAGGTCTCGAGGTCCCAATGGCCGTTGATGCCGTTGGCGTAGCTGGCGGTGCCGCGGACCTTGACAGAGGTGCCGTCGAACTCGCTCTCGTAGCCGACGCCGCCGCTGATCGCGTTCTCGAAGACCTGGCCGTCGTTGAACAGGTCATCCCGCCCGACGGTACCGGTGCTGAGGTCCGTGGTGTCCGAGATGACCGGCGTGAAGCCGACGGCGAAGATGAAGCCGCCGATGCTCGGCGAGGAGTACTTGATGCTGGTGCTACGGGCCAGACCCGAAATGTAGGTCGGGTCGAGCGAGAAGAAGTCGCCGCCGCCGTAGCGGTAGTTGCCGTCCAGGTTGTCGCCGTAGCCGCCGGCCGCGTTCAGGATGTCGTCGGGCGCGAAGAAATAGCCGAAGTCGCCGGCCACCTGCGGCGAATCACCGAAGGTCACGGTACCGAACTCGCCCTTCACGTACACATACTGGCGGTCGACCGTGACGTTCTGGCGGCGGTTGACGTTGTTCATACGGATGCGGGCGCCGTATTCGAGGCCGGAATCCGTGACGTTCTTGATGTCGAACTGCAGACGGCCGTTCGAGTTGAAGTCATACTCGCGGTCGCGGCCGTCGTCCGTCGAGCCGATGATCAGGCCGGCTTCCCAGGCGACGAAACCGCTGATCTTCATCTCGAGCCCGGACGTGATCGGCTTGTCTTGCGCCGACGCTGGCGCTGCAGCCGCCAGCGCGGCGGCGACCAGCGCCGTCCCACCCAGCAGAATCTTCTTCATTCCTACCTCCTAACGCGGCCGCACGGCCGGATGTCCCCTAGAAAGTCCCCTCGAAGACGACACCACAGCCAGGGCGCGAATGGCGTCGATCTGCAGGTTATACGGGGCAGCCATGCCGGCCGACAATGAGCAAGTTGCACAGAAGTCACAAAAGCTGGGACGTGTGCTTCCGGTGCAACATCCGGTCGCGGCGGCCCCGGAGACATCGCATGCAGGCATTCGGCATGATCGCGAAAGCCGCCGAAGCCGGGGGCCGCCCGGCGGCCGCCGACCGCCGTCCTGAACCGCCCGCGACCTGCGGCGCCGGGCCGCGCCCGGGCCGCGGGCGTTGCAAACCCGCATCGTTGTGCCGGATTGTCGCAGTATGACGACCATCACAGTTGCAGACACGCTCGCTTCGCTTCGATCGCGGATCGAGGCCGCCGCCCGGGACGCCGGCCGCGACCCCGCCGCGGTCACCCTCGTCGCCGTCTCCAAGGTCCAGCCGGACGACCGCATCGAGGCCGCGCTCGCGGCCGGCCAGCGGGTGTTCGGCGAGAACCGGGTGCAGGAGGCTCAGGCCCGGTGGGCGGCACGTCGCGCGGCGTGGCCGGACCTCGAGGTGCGGCTGATCGGGCCGTTGCAGACCAACAAGGCGAAGGACGCCGTGCGGCTGTTCGATGTGATCGAGACGGTCGACCGCCCGAAGCTGGCGCGCAGCCTGGCCGAGGCGATGGCGGCGACCGGCCGGCGGCTCGACTGCCTGATCCAGGTCAACACCGGCGAGGAGCCGCAGAAGGCCGGGGTCGTGCCGCGCGAGACCGAGGACCTCTACCGCCTGTGCACCGAGGAATGCGGCCTCTCGATCCGCGGCCTGATGTGCATCCCGCCGGTGGACGAGCCGCCGGCGCTGCACTTCGCGCTGCTCGCCGACCTGGCCGCGAAGCTCAGCCTGCCGGTGCTGAGCATGGGGATGAGCGATGATTTCGAGGTCGCGGTGCGCTACGGCGCCACCCATGTGCGCGTCGGCACGGCCCTGTTCGGCGCCCGCGCCGTCCTGCCGAAGCCGGGGGAGTAACCGGTCAGGGCGGCAGGATCACCAGCGTGTCGCCGGGCGCCGCGGCGGCCAGGAGGTCGAGCAGATCGGCCCGGGAGAGGGCGACGCAGCCCTCGGTCGGGCCCCAGTCCGGCTGGGCCAGATGGATGAATACGGCGCTGCCGAGGCCGGCCACCGGCGGGTCGTCGTTATGGCCGATCACGATGATAAGGTCGTAGAGCCCATCGTCCCGCCACATCCGCTCGTGCCGGGCTGGGTAGGGCAGGCGGACCGGCCGGTTGTAGGCCGGGTCGGCGGGATCGTCGCACCAGCCGTCGGCCGGCGCGATCGGCGCGCAGGGCAGGGCGGTCGCCGGGGCGGGACCGCGGTCCGGCCGGTATAGCGACCGGCGCAGCGGGAAGCGGCCGGCCGGCGTCGCCCCGTCGCCCTCGCGCTTGTCCGGCCGCACCCCGCCGCGGCCGAGCGCGCAGACCCTGCGGCCGGCGCCCCAGTCGATCCATCCTGCCGGCGAGACCACCACCTCCACCGCTTCGCCTCCGATTCGTCGCGAAATTGAGCGATCGTGCTAGATTGCGCCGCCATGGTCGCCATTGCATCCGATAGCACCGCATCCGACACCACCGCTGAGGCCAGGAAACGGCTTCTTGTCGCCTGCGGCAACAGCGCGCTGCGCGCCCTGTTGGGCGAGCAGTTCGCGGCATCGGCGGATTTCGCCGCCACGACGGTGGCGGAAGCGGCGGCAGCCGAGGCCGCGGTCGCCTGGGCCGCGGCTACGGGGGACAGTTTCGCCGCCGCGATCATCGATGATGCGGTCCTCGACGGTGCGGACGACCCGGCGAGCGAGACGCTGTGCGGCCGGCTGCGCTCCTCGGGCCTCGCCGGGCCGATCCTGGCGATCGGCGACAGGGCTGAAGGCTTCGCCGACGCCGACGCGATGCTACGCCCGCCGATCCGGATCGGCGTCCTGCTCACCAGCCTGCGCGCCGCCCTGGCGCGGCGCGGCCAGGTCCAGCCGGACCCGGATCTCGGCCCGTACCGCTTCGATTCGACGGGCCTGCGCCTGATCCACAGCGGCGACGGGCGGGAGATCCGGCTGACCGCCAAGGAGGCGGCGATCCTGCGCCATCTGCGCCGGCAGGACGGCGCCACGGTGTCGCGCGACTCCCTGCTCGACGCCGTCTGGGGCTATGCCTCCGGGGTCGCCACCCACACGGTGGAGACGCATATCTATCGGCTGCGGCGCAAGATCGAATCCGACCCGGCGCGGCCGTCGCTGCTGCTGACCGTCCCCGGCGGTTACGCGCTGGGCAGCGCAGGGGGGTGCGAATGAAGACGGCGGCAACCCCTGTGACGGGCGACACAGACATGGGCCTGCGGCCGTGTTTCACCATCAATATGTCGAAAAGACCTTTTTTCTCGACTCGTGCGACTCGGTGCGCGACAGTTCCCTTCGCCGGCGTCCTCGGACGTGACGGACGGTTTCCCGCGCGCCGAGAGTCAGACTGACGCGCCGATGGCGAAGACGAGCGACCTTATGCTCCGGTTCTGGGGCGTACGCGGCAGCATTGCCTGCCCTGCCTCCTGCAACATGCGCTACGGCGGGAACACGAGCTGTATCGAGATCCGGCGCGGCGACGACCTCCTGATCATCGACGGCGGCACCGGCCTGCGCGACCTCGGGCACCGGCTGATGGAGGAGGGGCGGCCGGATGTCGACGTCTTCTTCACCCACACCCATTGGGACCATGTCTGCGGCGTGCCGTTCTTCAAGCCGGCCTACGCCAAGGGCCGCAAGGTGCGTTTCTGGGCCGGCCATCTGAAACCGCAGAACAAATCGATCTATTCGGTGTTGTGCGAGACGATGATGGCGCCGCTGTTCCCGGTGCCGATCGGCGTCTTCCAGGACTGCGAGTATCACGATTTCGACTGCGGCACCCCGATGGAGCCCTTTCCGGGCATCAAGCTCAACACCTGCTGGCTCAACCACCCGAACCTCGCCTGCGGCTACCGCATCGATGTCGGGGACAAGAGCATCTGCATCATCACCGACACCGAGCACCGGCCGGAGGGGGTCGACCAGGTCATCGCCGATTTCGTTCGCGGCGCCGACATCATGGTGTATGACGCCATGTTCACGGATGAGGAGTATCCGAGATTTGTCGGCTGGGGCCATTCGACCTGGCAGGAGGCACTCAAGCTCGCCGATGCGGCGGATGTCGGCCGGGTCGTGCTGTTCCACCACGATCCCAATCACGATGACGCGTTCCTCGACCGGATCGCGGATGCTGCCGACCGTCGGCGTCCCGGGACGCTGGTCGCCCACGAAGGCATGACGTTGCACCCTTGAGTTCGAACACTGCTCCCCCCGATTTCGGCCGGCGCCTCCGGCGTTGGCGCCTCGGCCTCGCGACCCTGTTCGGCCGTCAGCCGAGGGGCTTCTTCATCCCCTGCAGCTATGCCGACGAGGTGCCGGACGAGATCCTGCCCTATGCCGGGCACGAGGCGCTGTTCCGCACCTCCGAGCCGGTGTTCCAGGCGGTGCTCGACGTCATCGAGTCCTATCGCGACGCGCTGCTCGCGATCGGCGCGACCGAGCGCGAGTCGCCGCCGCCGCAGCCGCGCTGGGACCAGGGCTGGTTCGCCCGGCTCGACGCCGCCGCGGCCTATGCCATGGTGCGGGCGCGGCAGCCGGCCCGGATCGTCGAGGTCGGCTCCGGCCACTCCACCCGCTTCATGATCCGGGCGGCGATCGACGGCGACCTGGCGCTGGAGTTCACGGCCATCGACCCGGCACCGCGGGCGGCGATCGGCGAACTCGGCATCACCCATCTCGAGCAGACCGTGCAGGAGGCGGGGACCGAGCCGTATCGGGACCTCGCCGAGGGCGACATCCTGTTCATCGATTCGAGCCACATCGCCATGCCCGGCACCGACGTGGACTTCCTGGTCAACCAGGTGCTGCCCTGCCTGCCGTCGGGCGTGCTGGTGCACATCCATGACATCTGCCTGCCGGACCCCTATCCGGAGGAATGGGGCTGGCGCGGCTACAACGAGCAGCAGGTGGTGGCGGCGCTGCTCACGGGCGGCGGCTTCAAGCCGGTCTTCGCGAGCCACTACGCGGCGACGCGGATGTCGGAGAAGGTGGCGGCCACGGTGGTCGGCCAGCTGCCGCTGCGCGACGGCACGCCCGAGACCAGCCTGTGGCTGGAGAAGACCGGGCAGCCCCTGGCATATCTCTAGGACGTCCTTTCTCCGTCAATGCGAGCGCAGCGAAGCAATCCAGGGCCGCACGAGCGGGACGATGGATTGCTTCGTCGGCTTCGCCTCCTCGCAATGACGGAGGAGGACATGCCTACCGGTACGGATCCGCGGCGTCGCGCAGGCCGTCGCCGAAGAACTGGAAGGCCAGCACCACGATGATCACCGGCACCACCGGCAGCAGCAGCCAGGGGTAGAGCGCGACGACATTGATGTTCTGCGCCTCGTTCAGCAGCACGCCCCAGCTGGTGACCGGCGGCCTGAGGCCGAGATTGAGGAAGCTCAGCGCCGTCTCGCCCAGGATCATGCCCGGAACGGTCAGGGTGGCCGAGGCGATCAGGTGGCTCATGAAGCTGGGCAGCAGATGGCGGAAGATGATCCGCGGCGGCCGCGCGCCCATCAGCTGGGCCGCGACGCAGAAATCCTCCTCGCGCAGGGCCAGGAGCTTCGACCGCACCGACCGCGCCAGGCCGGTCCATTCGACCAGGCCGAGGATGATGGTGATGCCCAGGAACACCAGGATTGGGCTCCAGGTCACGGGCAGCGCCGCCGACAGCGCCATCCACAGCGGCAGCTGCGGGAAGCTCTGGATCACCTCGATCAGCCGGTTGACGATGTTGTCGACCCAGCCGCCGTAATAGCCGGCGAGGCCGCCGATGACGATGCCGAGGACGAAGCTGACGGTGATGCCGAGCAGGCCGACGGTCAGCGAGATCCGGGCGCCGTAGAGGATGCGGCTGAGCATGTCGCGGCCCAGCCGGTCGGTGCCGAGCAGGAAGAAGGTGCCGTGCTGGGGTGGGCAGACCAGGTGCAGGTCGGCCTCGAACAGGCCCCAGAACCGATAGCCGTCGCCATGGCAGAAGAAGCGCAGCCTCTGTGGCTGCGACCGGTCCTCGGTGTAGACCCGCCGCATCGATTCCATGTCGAGGGAATACTGGTAGCCGTAGACGAAGGGCCCGACGAAACTTCCCTCGTGGAAGAACCGGACCTGCTGCGGCGGCGCGTAGATGTGGCCGGTGTGGCGGCTGTCCAGCCCGTAGGGAGCCAGGAATTCGCTGACCAGGATCGAGAGATAGGCCAGCAGCAGCACCAGCCCGGAGATCGCGGCCAGGCGGTGGCGCTTCAGCTTCCACCACATGATCCGCCACTGCGAGGCCAGGAACCAGCGCTCCTGCTGCGGCGTCAGCGGCGTTTCCTGATAGGGGTCCCAGGGCGCGGTGTTGACGTAGTGCTTCGGATCGCCGGCGGTGTCGCTCATTTCACGGCCCCTCCGGTCAGCCGGATCCGCGGATCGAGCGCCGCCAGCGCCAGGTCCGAGATCAGCGTGCCGATCACCGTCAGCACCGCCAGCCACAGCACGAAGGAGCCGGCGAGGTACATGTCCTGGCTCTGCAAGGCCGACAGCAAGAGCGGGCCCGCAGTCGGCAGGTTCAGCACCACCGAGACGATGGTGGCGCCGGAGATCAGATGCGGCAGGATGTTGCCGATGTCGGCGATGAACGGGTTCAGCGCCATCCGCAGCGGGTATTTCAGCAGTGCCCGCTGCCGCTTCATGCCCTTGGCCAGGGCGGTGACGTAGTACTGCTTCTGCAGCTCGTCCAGCAGGTTGGCCCGCAGCCGCCGGATCATCGCCGCGGTGCCGGCGGTGCCGATCACGATCACCGGCACCCAGAGATGGCCCAGCACCGAGGCGAACTTGGCCCAGCTCATCGGCTGGTCGAGATATTTCGGGTCCATCAGCCCGCCGATCGAGATGCCGAACCACTGGTTGGCGAGGTACAGCAGCACCAGCGCCAGGAGGAAGTTCGGCGTGGCCAGGCCGAGGAATCCCAGGAAGGTCAGCCCGTAATCGCCGAGGCTGTACTGGTGGGTGGCCGAATAGATCCCGATCGGGAACGACACCACCCAGATGAACAGCGTCGTGGCCAGGGTCAGGATGATGGTCAGGATCATGCGGTCGCCGACCACGGCCGTCACCGGCATCGAATATTCGAACGACCAGCCGAAATCGCCGCGCAGGCAGTTGCCCAGCCAGGCCAGGTACTGCAGCAGGAAGGGCTGGTCGAGCCCGTAGTTCTGGCGCAGGAATTGCAGCTGGTTGGGGTCGAGCGATTCGCCGCGGCTGCGCAGCTCGTTGACCATGGTGGTCAGGTAGTCGCCGGGCGGCAGCTGGATGATGGCGAAGCTGATGAAGCTGATCGCGAGCAGGGTCGGGATCATCACCAGGATGCGCCGGGCGATGTAGCTCAGCATGGCGTCGCCGCCCCCCGGGTCATGGCCGTCCTCGCCGTCATGGGTCCACCCAGAAGGTGTCGGGGCGGTAGATGCCGAAATGCGCCCCCGGGTCCCAGGACAGGATCCCCTTCTCGGGCACGTTGTGCAGCCGGTCCTTGACCACGATCGGGGCCAGCACGCCCTGGACGGTGCCGATCGAGGTCACCTGGTCGGCCTGGATCTTCACCATCTCCCGGACGACGGCGTCGCGGCGGGCCTTGTCGGCGGTGGTGTGCCATTCCTCGAACAGCGCCATCAGCGCCTCGGCGAAGGGCTCGTCCGGCTTCTCCCCGGCGGCGCCCCTGGTCTGCACATACTGGCCCCATTTCGGATATTGCAGCCAGTTCTGGTCGACCGGCGCCAGCCCTGACGGCACGGTGCTCGGCGTGACCAGGGCGTTCTCCATGCCGGTCCAGACCGACATCACCGTGTCGCCGGAGAAGATCCGCTGCAGGAACACGTCGCGCTGCGACTGGGTGGTGTAGAGCGCCACGCCGATCTTGGCCCAGCTGTCCCGGATCAGCTGCAGGATGTCGCCCTCGATGCTGCGCTCGCCGGTGCTCTCGACCACGATCTCGAGGCGCCGGCCGTTCGGCATCAGCCGGATGCCGTCGCCGTCGCGCTTGCCCAGCCCGGCCTCGTCGAGCAGGGCGTTGGCCTTGGCAAGATCGAACTGGGTCCATTCCGCCGCCAGGGCCGGGTCGTAATAGGACGATTCCGGTAGCACCGTGTTCTGGCTCGGCCGGGCCAGGCCGAAGAACACCACCTGGTTGATCTCGTCCCGGTTGATCGCGAGGGACAGGGCGCGGCGGAAGCGGACGTCGCGGTTCAGCGCCCGCCAGTCCTTGTCGTTGCAATTGAAATTCGGATAGAGCGCGACCTCGGAGCCGAGGGCGGTCGGCCACAGCCGCACCTCGTAGTGGCCTGCCTTCTGGCCGGCCTTGAGGAAGCTGATGTTGTCGAAGCGCAGGCCGCGCTGCTGCAGGTCGGCCTCGCCGGCGCCGGCCTTGGCCGGGATCAGCGATCCCTCGACCACGTTGACGACGACGCGGTCGAGATAGGGCAGCTGCCGGCCCTGGCTGTCGACCCGGTGGTAGTAGGGGTTGCGGACGAAGACGAAGCGCTCCGCCGGGGCCGGGGTGCTGTTGACCCAGGGCTCGAGCTGCGGCAGCTCCGGATTGGCCGCGTCGATCAGCTTGCCGCGCAGGTTGAACAGCGCCACCCAGTTCCGCATCCCGGCCTGCCGCACCATGGCGTCGAGCGCCTTGGGGTCGGCGTATTTCTTGTGGAACTGCTTCAGGTAATGCGCCGGCGCGAAGATGTAGAGCGGCGAGGGCCCTGCCAGCGCCGGCAGGAACTCCGGGTTCGGCTTCGACCAGGAGTAGCGGACCGTCAGCGGGTCGGGGAACTCGACCTTCGGCAGCTCGCCTTCAACCAGGAGGCGCGTGTCCGGGCCGTAGGGCGACAGTTCCTTGTCGAGTTCCATGTCCTCCCAGGCGAAGCGGAAATCCTCGCTGGTGAAGGGCTGGCCGTCGGACCATCGGTGGCCCGGCCGCAGATGCAGGGTGAAGACCTTCTCGCCGTCGACATCGACCGACTGCAGGAGGTCCGGATGCAGCTGGAAGTCGGGGCCGTAGCCGACCAGCCGGGCATAGCCGTAGGTGTTCATGATCCGGATGTCGCGGGCGCGGCCGATCATCCAGCTGATCTCGCCGCCCTGCGGGCCCGGCTGCTTGCCTTCCGCCGCCATGTCGACGACCGCCGGGGCCTCGGGCACCCGCTCTGCCACCGGCGGCAGCTTGCCGGCCGCCACGTCCTGCTCATACATCGGCGTCTCGACCAGCGCCGGGCCGGCGGCCGCGGGCAGGGCGAGGCCCAGCAGGATCGCAATCAGCCCGAGCCGCCGGATCATGACGCCAGCTCCAGCGCCGGCTCGTCCGTGGCGCGGACGAAATGGCCCTTGTCGATCTCGACCAGCCGGCCCGGCGTGTCGGGCCGCAGGGTGAAGGGCGCCGGCCAGGCTCCGGGGTCGGAGGCGCGGCCGCCCATCAGTGCCGCGAAGTCGAGCCGCCGCGCCGGGTCCGGGGCCGGCACCGCCGCCAGCAGCGCCTTGGTGTAGGGATGCACCGGCCGGGCGAAGAGCAGGGCGCGCGGCGCCAGCTCCACCACCCGGCCGCGGCACATCACCATGATCCGGTCGGCGATGTAGTCGACCACCGCCAGGTTGTGGCTGATGAACAGATAGGTCAGGCCCAGCCGGTCCTTGAGGTCCTTCAGCAGATTCAGGATCTGCGCCTGGATCGAGACGTCGAGCGCCGAGACCGGCTCGTCGCAGATCACCAGGTCGGGGCGCAGCGCCAGCGCGCGGGCGATGCCGATGCGCTGGCGCTGGCCACCGGAGAAGCTGTGCGGGTAGCGCTGCAGGTGGCGGATGTCGAGCCCGACCAGCCCCATCAGCTCCTTGGCGATCGCCTTGCGCTCGGCCGGCGTGCCGATGCCGTGGATGGTCAGGGGCTCGGTCAGGATGTCGAACACCGTCATCCGCGGGTTCAGCGAGCTGAACGGGTCCTGGAAGATGAACTGCATGCGCGGGCGGAAGGCCTTCAGCTCTTCGCCCTCCAGCCCCAGCACGTCGACCGGCTTGCCGTGGTCGTTGAAGCGGATGCGGCCGGCATCCGGGGTCAGCGCCCGCATCAGGATCTTCGACAGCGTGGTCTTGCCGCAGCCGGATTCGCCGACCAGGCCCAGGCACTCGCCCCGTCGGATGGTGAAGGAGACGTCGTCGACGGCCTTGATCTGCTCCTCGTGTCCGCCGCCGAACAGGCCGCTGTTGCGGATGGTGAAGGTCTTGGCGACGCCCTCGACCGTCAGCAGCGGGCCTGCCGCCTCGGCCGCCTCGGTCCAGGCGCGCTTGCGGGCGGCCAGCATATGGCCGTCGCCCTGGCGGATCTCGCGGATCGGCACCAGCCGCTCCGTCCCCATGTCGAAGCGCGGCACCGCCCGCAGCAGCGCCTTCAGATAGGGGTGGCCGGGGGTGGTGAAGATCGGGCCGATCGGGCCGGATTCCATCACCTCGCCGCGATACATCACCACCACCTCGTCGGCGATATTGGCGACGATGCCGAGGTCGTGGGTGATGATCATGATCGCCATCCCCAGCTCGGCCTGCAGGTCCAGCATCAGCTTCAGGATCTGGGCCTGGATGGTGACGTCGAGCGCGGTGGTCGGCTCGTCGGCGATCAGCAGGGCGGGGTGGCAGACCAGCGCCATGGCGATCATGGCGCGCTGGCGCAGCCCGCCCGACAGCTCGAACGGATAGGTGCGAAGCGCCCGGGCGGGGTTGGGGAAGCCGACCAGGCGCAGCATCTCGCGGGCCAGGTCGCGCGCCTCGGCCGGGCCGACCGGCTGGTGCAGCCGCACCGCCTCGATGATCTGGTTGCCGACCGTGTGCAGCGGCGACAGCGAGGTCATCGGCTCCTGGAAGATCATCGAGATCCGGCCGCCGCGGATGTCGCGGTATTCCGGACCTTCCACCGGCAGCTTCGCCAGATCGACGACGGTGCCCGGACGGTCCGGGTCGCCGAACAGGATCTTGCCCCCGGTGACGCGGCCGTTGCTGGGCAGGATGCCCATCACCGCCTGCGCCAGCACCGACTTGCCGGAGCCGCTCTCGCCGACCACGGCGACGGTCTTGCCGGCGGGCACCCGCAGCGACACGCCGCGCACCGCCTCGAGCGTGCCGCCGGGGACCGTAAAGCCGATGCGCAGATCGTGCAGGCGCAGGATGTCGGTCACCGCGGCCGGCCCCCGCCTGCTGTCGTCCGGTCTCTCGCCCCCGCGCCGGTCATTCCTCGGACCCGTCGCTGGCGGGGCGGACGCCCCAGCGCTCGGCCAGCCCGCCCTTGGGCGCGATCAGCCCGAGCGACATCAGGTTGGCCTGGCTCGAATCATCGATCGGCAGGCCCCTGGCGACCGCTGCGTCATGGGCCCGCGACGCGATCTCATCGAAGCCGCTGATGGTGGACTCGACCTTCAGCCGCCGGCCGCCGCCGCCAAGCTCGAGCTGCATCCAGCCGCGCTGGCGGTCCCGCCGGACCGAGAAGTAGCGCAGCCGGAAGCGGGACAGGTCGCGCCAGGCGATGCGGCCGCCGAAGGGCCCGTGCGCGACGATGCCCTGGTCGTCGGTCTCGATCACGCTGCGATGGCGCAGCCAGGTGCGGGCCAGGAAGGCCAGGAACACCAGCGCCGCGACGGCGAAGGCCACGGCGACGATCCAGTGCATCGGCAGCAGGATCAGCGGCAGCGCGGTCAGGGCCAGCCCCGCCGCGCCGCGCGCGTAGTCGCCCCCCAGCTCGGCCATGTCATAGCGGTGGGCGGTCATCGCCGGGCTCCGAACAGGCTGTCGGCATCCGGCCAGGCCGCCGCCGGGTGCCGGCTCAACAGGGAGAACAGGCCGTCGAGGAAGATCCATCCCTCGTCGTCATGGACCAGGTGATGCGTCAGGATCCCGGTCGGCTCCTCCGGATCGACGGCGCCGCTGCGGCGGTCGGCCAGGTGCCGCAGGATCGGCGCCAGCGCCCGGTCGACACCGGCGAAGCCGCGGCCGCCGCGCCAGTCGATGGGGTCGGCATGGGTGTTGATCTGAGCCGGGCCCGGCGCCGCGTCGCGCGCGCCGAAGCCGGACAGGACGGAGAGGCCGGCCTCGCCCAGCCGGGCGCGCAGCCGCGGGCCGATGCGGTTCCAGGGCGGCGCCAGCACCGGGCGGAAGCGGTCGCCGAACAGGGCCTGCAGCTTGTCGCGGCCGGCAGTCAGCTCGGCCAGCACGGCCTCGGCCGGCCGGTGGTCGCCCAGCTCGGCCGTCTTCTCGCCGGCCGGCGCGTGCGACCGGTGCGCCCAGCCGTGCTGGATCACCACCGCCGCCGTGCCGGTCAGGCGTTCGGCCAGCGCCGGCTCGGCCGCGGCGGGAATGACCGCCAGCGCGACCCAGCGTCCGTGCCGCGCGGCCAGGGCCAGCAGGCGGTCCAGCGCCGGGCCGGGCGCCACCGCGTCGTCGTCGCGCCACCAGAAGCCGGCGCGGCGGCCCAGCGCCGCCCACCGGTCCAACTCGGCCCGCAGCTCGGTCCAGGATTCGCCCGGGGGCGGCGGGGCAGGGGGCTCGAAGGGCGCGGGCATGGATCGGGATGGTCCGGACGAAAGCGGCACTATAGCCGCAGGCCGCGGCCGGGCGGCAAGCCCCGCATCCTCGAAACCCGGCTCGTCCATCCTCCTCACGCGGCGCTCCGGCTCGAAGCGGCGTCGCGCAGGATGGCCGCCGCGGTCCGGGCGCCGTCCAGGGCCAGCGCCGCGCGCGGCGGCGGGACGGCGGCCATGGCATCGTCCACCGCCCGGGCCAGACGCTGCGGCGTCAGCCCCGCCTCCGGCACCACGAGACAATGGCCGCGGGCGGCCAAAAGCTCCGCCCGCCGGGTCTGCTCCGTCTCGCCGGCGGCGGCGAAGGGCACGAAGACGGCGCGGCAGCCGGCCCGCACCACATCCATCACCGTGTTGTAGCCGGCCTGGCTGATCGACAGGCGGCAGCGCGACAAGAGGCTCGGGAAGTCCGGCCGCGCCGGCTCCACCACCACGCCCTCCGGCGCCGCGGCGGTCAGCGCGGCGACGGTGCCGGCGGGCAGGTCGGGCCCGGCCAGCAGGCGCCAGCGCACCCCACTCTGGCCCGATAGTGGGCGGGCGGCGAGGGCGGTGCGCAGCAGCTCGGCGCCGACCGCGCCGCCGCCGACCGAGACAATCACCTCGTCGACGCCGTCGCCCGGCGGCGCCTCGCGCGCCGAGGGCGCGCCGACATAGCCGGTGTAGCGGATCAGCCGGGCGACCCGCGGCGCCGGCCGGAAGCTGGCCTCGAACGGGATCACCGCCGGGTCGCCATGCACCAGCACCAGGTCGAACAGGGCGAGCGCCGTGTCGGCCATGGCCTCGACCTTGGCGGGGTCCTTCTTGTCCACCAGGATGTCGCGGACCGAGCAGGCGATCAGCGGCCGGGGCGCGGCGCGGCGCGCGATCTCCAGCATCGGCACCAGCTCGAAGGCGAAGGCGCGGCGGCCGAAGGGGAAGGTCTCGACCAGCACGATGTCGGGTTTCGTCCGGGCCAGCAGCGCCAGCAGCTCGGCGGCGCGGCGCTTCTTCCAGCCGCTGTCGATCGGCCGGTCTTCGGCGTCCAGCAGGGTGCGGAAGCCGGTGTCGGCCGACCGCACCGGCGGCAGCGGCACCACCTCGGCGCCGCCCCAGTCGGTGCCGGGCACGGAAAAGCCGCCCTGGGCCACGGTCACGGCGAAGCCCGCCTCGGCCAGGGCGCGGGTGATCGCCGCCGCCCGCCGGACATGGCCGATGCCCAGCAGGTGCTGAACGTGAAACAGGACCTTCATGCCGCCACAGAAATGTTCAGCCGCTCGATCACCGGCGCCCCCGTATCGTCCAGCCGGAACAGGTGTGCGCAGCCCCACTGCAGCCCGTCCGGCGCGTCGCCGATCATGGTCCAATCGGCGGCCAAGGCATAGAGCGCCAGGATGACGCCGCGATGACAGACGGCCACGGTGTCGCGCTTCGCGACGGCAAGCCGCAGCAGCAGCGGCGCCAGCCGGGCTTGCAGCTCGCGGTAGGACTCACCGCCCGGGGCCCGGAAGTCCCGGCCCAGCGCCTCGCGCCGGGCCAGCTCCGCCGGGTCGATCCTGGTCTTGTCGGACAGGCGCAGCCCCTCCCATTCGCCCCAGTGCAGCTCGGTCAGCGCCGGCTCCGGTACCGGGTCGAGGCCGAGCAGCCGCGCCGTCTCCAGGGCGCGGGAGAGGGGGCTGGCCAGCGCCTGCCAGCCGGCCGTCCCCTCCGGCAGGCGCCACTGCGCCGCCGCCGCGCGCCCAGCCTCGGACAGCGGGATGTCGGCCCGGCCCTGGATCCGGCGCTCGACGTTCCAGCCCGTCGGCGCGTGGCGCAGGACGAGGAGGCGGGTCATGCGGTCAAGGCTCTCGGACGCTGACGGGCTGCTTGGCCGCAGTCTTGATCAGCTTGCGATCGAACGTCAGAAAAGCGTCGCAGTGACTCGCTTTGCCGAGATGCAGCGCGTCGGCGAAATCCATGCCCTCAGCCATCCGGTCCAGCGCCTGTGCCACGAGAGCCGGTTCCTCAAGCGTGACGCCGGGTAGTCCGGCAAGTCTCCGCAGCGCGTCGGCGACTTGGTCCGGCGCGAAGCCATAGGCGCTGCGCAGCACCCATTCGCTCTCCAGCATGACTGTCGTGGCGATGGTGATGTCGCCGGCCTCGAAGGCCGCTCGTGCTCGTTCGGCCTGGCGCTTGTCGTCGGCCACCAGGAAACGGACGAGGACGTTGGTGTCAATCGCGCGCACGGCGCTTGGCCTCGGCGGCAATCGCGGCGGCCATGTCCTCCAGCGACCGTGTCGGCCCGGCATAGGCGAGGCATCCGAACACCTCGCCGATGCCGGTTTCGGCAAAGAGTGGTGCGGGCTTCAGGACGACGCCTTCGGGCGTGTCTTCGACCGTCAGTCGCGTGCCGGCGGACCAGTGTCGCCGATCGCGGATCGCCTTGGGCAGGATGACCTGTCCCTTGGTCGAGACGACCGTTGTCTGCCGTTCCGATCCGGAAGCCATGGCGCACACCCCTAGGTAAGACGACGGTAAGATATGGCTCTGCCCCTCGGTCTGCAAGGACAGTTCCCCTCCTATTTGTGGTGCCGGCGATCATCGCCCCCCGGCCACCTCCGCCAGGGTGCGGTCGAGGATCGCGGCGGCGGCGGCGATGTCGTGCCGGGCCAGGACATTGGCGCGGGCGGCCTCGCCCATCGCCCGGCGCCGGGCCGGGTCGTCCAGCAGGGCCGCGACCGCGGCGGCGAAGCCGGCCTCGTCGCCGACCGGGGCCAGCAGGCCGGTCTCGCCATGGCGCAGGATCCCGGCAACGCCGCCGGCCGCCCCGACCACCGCCGGCAGGCCGGCCGCCTGGGCCTCCAGCAGCGCCATGCCGAAGGCCTCGTTTACCGCCGGCCAGACGAAGAGATCGGCCTGCGCCAGTACCTCGGGCATCGATTCGGACGGCAGCGCGCCGCGGAACGAGGTCCGGGCCGGGTCGTAGAGCGGCTCGATCCGGGGCCGGGCCGGGCCGTCGCCGACCACGGTCAGGCTCCAGGGCCGGTCCGCGAGGCGCCGCAGGGCCGCCGCCAGCAGGGCGTAGGACCGCTCCTTGTCGCCCTCCCGCATCATGCCGACGGCAAGGAGCCGCGGTGGGTCGGCCGGCCGGCGGGCGAGGGCGGTGAAGGGGGCTGCGTCGAGGAAGGGCGGCAGGCGAATGATGCGGTTCGCCGGCACGAGGGCGGCGAGGCCGGCCGCGTCCTTGTCGCTGAAGGTGACCAGCGCCGCGGCCCGGCGGATCGCCGCGGCGGCGGCGCGGTGCCCGACGGCCCAGCGCCCCTCGGCCTGGCGCGGCGTGTGCGAGGCCTCGGCGGCGACATAGGGGATGCCCAGCGCCGCGGCCACCGGCGGCCCCAGCCAGTCCGGCGCCTTGTGGTAGAGATGGTAGGTGAACCAGAGGTCGGGCCGGTCGGCACGGGCCGCCCGCCAGCGCCGGATCAGCCGCTCGGCGATACGGGCGCCCAGCGCCTGGATCCGCGCCGGCCGCGCCGGGTCCAGCCCCGGATCCCAGCTGCGCAGCCGGCTGGCGACATGCACCTCGTGGCTGCTGCGTCGCAGCGCCTCGATCAGCAGCCGCGCCATGCGGCGGTCGCCGGAGGGCACCGGATGGCCCGGCGGCTTCATCGGCGCGTAGAAGGCGACCTTCATCCCGGGGCTGGCAGGCCGAAGCGGCGGGCCAGCTTGGCCAGGCCGACGGCGAAGCCGAAGTCGCGCCGCACCCGCGCCGCGCCGGCCGCGCCCAGCTTGGCGCGCCGGGCCGGATCCATGATCAGCCCGGCCAGGGCGTCGGCGGCCGCCGGCACATTGTCCGGCGGCACCAGCACCCCGGTCTCGCCGTCCAGGATCAGCTCCGGGACCGCCGAGACGGAGGTGGCGAGACAGCACAGGCCGGTGGCCTGCGCCTCCATCAGCACGTTGGGCAGCCCGTCACGGTCGCCATCCGCGGCGATCCGCGCGGTCAGCACGAACAGGTCGGACTCGAGCAGCGCCGCCAGCACGGCGTCCTGGGTCAGGGCGCCACGCCACTCGATCCGGTCGGCGAGGCCGAGCCGCAGCGCCTGGGCCCGCAGGTCGGGCAGCAGCGCGCCGCCGCCGATATGGGTCCAGTGCCAGGCCAGGTTCGGCGGCAGCGCCGCGAAGGCGTCGAGCAGCCGGTCGAAGCCCTTCTTCTCCACGGCGCGGCCGACCGAGATCAGCCGCACCGGGTCGGCCGGGTCGCGGCCGTCGCGGCGCGGCCGGGCGATCGGGTCGGGAAAGCGGCCGAAGTCGAGGCCGTGATGCACCAGCGACACCCGCGCCGGCTCCGGCGCCAGCCCGGCCAGATGGGCGTGGTTGACCGCGGTGCAGGTGGCGGCCCAGCGCGCCTCGGCCAGCTTCTCGCGCAGCTCCCACTCCGGCGTCGTCCAGATGTCCTTGGCGTGGGCCGAGACGCTCCAGGGCAGGCCGCGGATCAGCGCGGCGTAGCGGCCGACCGAGGCCGGGGTGTGCAGATAATGGACGTAGATCCAGGTTGTTTCCGGCGGCAACTCGCGCGCCAGCACGCAGGCCTGGCCGAAGCGGCGCCAGCGGTTCGGCGTCGGGTCGCGCCGGAAGTCGCGGCGGAAGGCGGCATAGGCGGCGGCGTAGCCGGGCTGGCGCCGGGCCCAGTCGCGCGCCGCCTCGACCCGCGCCTGCTCCTGGTACAGATACTCCGGCAGGTACAGCACCGGCGCCGTGATCCGGCGGTTCAGCTCGTGCACCTGGGTGTCGGTCGGGTGGCGCAGCGAGACGATGAGCTGGCGCTGGCCGAGCTGCTGCAGGCCCAGGATCTCCTGCGCGATGAAGGTCTCCGACAGCCGCGGATAGCCCTTGACCACGATGGCGGTCAGGCCGGCACCCGGCACGCTCTGCACTCGCTCGGTCATGTCCTGCTCAAGCCGTGGCGCGGATCGAGGCGGGCGGGTCGATGGCGTCCATCGCGAGCCGGTCGACGGCGTCGAGCCCGTCCAGCATGCCGGGCAGGAAGCGGGTCGAGGGCAGCGGCTGGCCGGGCAGGGCCCGCAGTGCGCGCACCATCACCTCCGTCTCGCCCGGCCCATCCTGGTCGAGCATGCTGACGAGGCCCAGCTCGGCGGCGCGGGAGGCGCGGATGTGCTGCTCCAGCCGCGGCCGCACCCGGGGCACCAGCAGAGCCCGCTTGTCGAAGGACAGGATCTCGCAGAAGGTGTTGTAGCCGCCCATGGCGACGACGCCGGCGGCGCGGACCATCAGGTTCTCGATCCGCGCATCGAAGGTGATGACCTCGACGTCGTCAAGGCGCGCGGCGCGGGCCATGAACTCGGCCTGGCGCTCGCGCTGCATGAAGGGGCCCAGCACGATCAGCGCGGCGCAGGGCATGGCCCGGTCCGCCTCATAGGCCCGCAGCACCCAGTCGACCAGGTCCTCGCCGTCGCCGCCGCCGCCCGGCGTGACCAGGATGTAGGGATCGCGCAGCGGCACCGCGTCGGCCGGCACGTTGGTCGGCGCCCGCCGGCGCAGATAGCCGGTATAGGTCATGCGGGCGCGCACCGAATCCGGCAGCTCGATATCGGCCAGCGGGTCGCAGATCTCCGGCAGGCCGTAGATCCAGAGCTGGTCGTAGAGATGCTCCAGCGCCGGGACGACGTTCTTGCGCTCCCATTCCGGGGCCAGCAGCGCCGGCTCGTCCATCACGTCGCGCAGGCCCAGCACGGTGCGGGTGCCGCGGTCGCGCAGCATCTCCAGCGTCTGCTTGACCTCGCCGCGCAGGCCCAGCGGCTCCTTGTCGACGATGAACAGGTCGGGATCGAAGATCGCCGCCGTGTGCTCGATAATCGAGGCGCGCATGGCCAGCGTCTCCTCGATGTCGATGTGCAGCGACAGCGAGGTGTAGTCGCCGTTGCGCAGCTTGATCACGCCGGGGATGCGAACGAAGTCGACCCGGCTGCGGAAATCGAAGCTGCCGATGATCGGCGAGCCGGACAGGATCATCACCGACAGGTCGCTGTGCCGCGCCACCAGCGCATGGGCGATGGTGCGGCAGCGGCGCAGATGGCCGAGGCCGAAGCTGTCGTGGCTGTAGATCAGGATGCGGGCCTGAGCGGTGCGCTTCGCCATGCAGCCTTGTCGCCTGGGGACCCGGGACGGGCGGACATGGGCGACGCCTGCCGCCCGGCGCGCTTTTAGCACGAAGGCTTCGGACCCGTCACCCGCACCCTTTATCCCACCGTCGTGACCGCCGTCACATGCTTTGCGCCGTGCAAAGTTCACGCTATGGTCCTGCCCGTGCCCGGCGAGGCTGGACCTGGATCGCGATGGATTCCAACATCTTCAAGTTCATCTTGCGGCACAGCAGCCGCGAGCAGGTCTACATCCTTATCGTCACGTTGATCTCCTTTCCTTTTGTCTATTATTCGCTGGATCTGCCGAAGCAGATCGTCAACGGCGCGATTGACGATAAGGCAGCGGGGGATTTCCCCAAGACGATCCTCGGCTTCCAGTTCGACCGGATCGAATACCTGCTGCTGCTGTCGTTCCTGTTCCTGGCGCTGGTGTTCATCAACGGCGGGTTCAAGCTCTACATCAACATCTACAAGGGCAAGCTGGGCGAGCGCATGCTGCGCCGGCTGCGCTACGAGCTGTACTGCCGCATCCTGCGTTTCCCGCTGCCGCATTTCCGCAAGACCTCGCAGGGCGAGATGATCCCGATGATCACCTCCGAGGTCGAGCCGCTGGGCGGCTTCATCGGCGACGCCTTCGTCCAGCCGATCTGGTCGGCGGGGACGCTGCTGGTCTACATCTACTTCATCTTCGTCCAGGACCCGATCCTGGGGGCGGCGGCGGTGTCGCTGTACCCGTTGCAGGGCTGGCTGATCCCGAAGCTGCAGAAGCGGGTGAACCAGCTGGGCAAGGAGCGGGTGCGCACCGTGCGCAAGCTGGCCGACCGCATCGGCGAATCCGTCTCCGGCATCACCGACATGCATGCCAACGACGCCACCGCCGTACATCTGGCGGATTTCTCCGACCGGCTGGGGACGATCTACGACATCCGGTTCGAGATCTACAATCGCAAGTTCTTCATCAAGTTCCTGAACAACTTCATCAACCAGCTGACGCCGTTCTTCTTCTATTCGATCGGCGGCTGGCTGGTGATCCGCGGCGACATCCAGCTCGGCGCCCTGGTCGCGGTGCTGGCCGCCTACAAGGACCTGGCGGCGCCATGGAAGGACCTGCTCGACTACTACCAGACCCAGGCCGATACCCGGATCAAGTACGAGCAGGTGGTGGAGCAGTTCCAGCCGCCCGAGCTGCTGCCGATCGAGCGTATCACCGGCGATGAGGTGATCGACGGCCCGCTGCCGAAGGAGCTCAGCTTCTCCGCCGTCTCGCTGGTCGACGACAGCGGCATGACGGTGATCGAGGGGCTGACCGCCACCTTCCCGACCGACGGCCATGTCGCCGTGGTCGGCGCCGGGGTCGGCAAGGACGAGCTGATGCTGATGATGGCGCGGCTGATCTCGCCGACCAGCGGCAAGATCCGGCTCGGCGACCACGATTACGACAGCCTGAGCGAGGCGGTGATCGGCCGCCGCATCGGCTATGTCGGCGCGCACAGCTACATGTTCACCGGCACGCTGCGCCAGAACCTGTATTACGGCCTGTCGCACCGGCCGCTGCGCGAGGCGCAGTATGCCGACGACGCGGCGAAGCGCCGCCGGGCCCGGCGGGAGGTGGAGGCGAAGGCGGCCGGCAACACCGATTTCGACATCAATGCCGACTGGATCGACTACCAGGCGGCGGGGGTGGACGGGCCGGAGGCGCTGCAGGACCGGGCGCTGGAGATCCTGCAGGCGATCGACATGGAGCAGGACGTCTACCGCATCGGCCTGAACGGCACGATCGACCCGGACAAGGCGCCGGAGATCGCCGACCGGGTGCTGGCGGCGCGCGTGTCGGTGCGCAAGACCCTGGCCGAGACCGATCTCGGGGACCTGGTCGAGCTGTACGATGCGGACCGCTTCAACACCTCCGCCTCGGTGGCCGAGAACCTGCTGTTCGGCACCCCGGTCGGCCCGGTCTTCGCCTATGACGCGCTGGCCGAGAACGAGTATGTGCTGTCGGTGCTGCAGCGCACCCGCCTGATGGAGGACTTCATCCAGGTCGGCGCCCAGATGGCCGAGACCATGGTCGAGCTGTTCGCCGACCTGCCGCCCGGCCACGAGTTCTTCGAGCAGTTCAGCTTCATCGGCTCCGAGGACCTGCCCGAATTCCAGCCGATCGTGCTGCGGGCGAAGAAGGAGGGGACGGCGGCGCTGCGGCCGGCCGACCGCACCCGCCTGCTGTCGCTTCCATTCAAGCTGGTGCCGTCCCGCCACCGCCTGGGCGTGTTCGAGGCCGACATGCAGCAGCGGCTGCTCGAGGCCCGCAAGGTGTTCGCCGCCGAGCTGCCAACGCATCTTCGCCCGTACATCGAGTTCTTCGACGCCGAGCGGTTCAACGAGGCGGCGTCGCTGCAGGACAACATCCTGTTCGGCAAGATCCGCTACGGCCGGCCGGATGCGGCGGAGCGGGTGCAGACCCTGATCCAGACCGTGGTCGACGAGGTCGATCTGCGCGACAGCGTGATCGCGGTCGGGCTCGACTTCTCGGTCGGCGTCGCCGGCAGCCGTCTGTCCGCGGTGCAGCGGCAGAAGGTGGGGCTGGGCCGGGCGCTCCTGAAGAACACCGACCTGCTGCTGCTGAACGAGGCGACCTCGACCCTCGACGGGGTGGCGCAGGGCCGGGTGCACCGCGCCATCCGCGAGCTGCGCAACGGCCGCGGCTTGATCTGGGGCGTGCATCGGCCCAGCATGGCCCGGGAGTTCGCCGACATCGTCGTGGTGCGGCACGGCCGGATCGTCGAACGCGGCGATTTCCAATCGCTCAACCGCCAAGGCAGCGCGCTGCACGAATTGCTGGAAGCGGAGTAGAATGCAAACAGGGAGCTGGAGGACGGATCGGTGAGCCTTGCGGAAGAAGTCGAGCTGCTGAAGCGGATCCCGCTCTTCGCCAACATCGACACCTCGAAGCTGAAGCTTCTGGCCTTCACCAGCGAGCGTGTCCGCTTCCCCGCGGGGCAGGTGCTGTGCCGGCAGGGGGAGATCGGCCGCGCCGCCTTCATCATCATCGACGGCGAGGCCGACGTCATCGTCGATGCCGAGACCGGGCCCCTGACCGTGGCCTCGGTCGGCCGCAACGACTTCGTCGGCGAGATCGCGATCCTCTGCGACGTGCCGCGCACCGCCACGGTGCAGGCGCGCACCGACGTCACCGCCCTGGTCATCGCCAAGGACCAGTTCTTCCGCATGATCACGGAGTTCCCGCAGATGGCGATCGAGATCATGCGCGTTCTGGCGCTGCGCCTCGAACGCACCACCAAGGAAGCAGCCCGCGCCCGCCAGACGGCCTGACCCGGATCGTGAGCCGCCTCGACAGCTTCATCCGCCGGATGCAGGCGCAGCGCGCCTGCCTCGACTGGGCCGCGCGCGCCATCGCCAGCCTGCCGGGCGATGTCATGGAACTCGGCCTCGGCAACGGCCGCACCTACGATCATCTGCGCGAGAAGCTGCCGGACCGCGCGATCTGGGTGTTCGACCGTCGGATCGCGGCGCATCCCGCCTGCATCCCGCCCGACGATCACATGGTGCTGGGCGAGGTGCTGGAGACCATGCCGGGCTTCGCCGCGGCGCATCGCGACGGCATGGCGCTGATCCATGCCGATCTCGGCTCCGGCGACGACGCGGCCAACCGGGCGCTGGCGGCGGCGCTGGGGCCGCTTCTGGTGCCGGTGCTGGCGCCGGGCGGCGTGATCGTCGCCAACATCGCCTTCGCCGGGCTGGGGTGGCAGGAGCTGCCGGAGCCCCCCGGCGTCTCGCCCGGGCGGTACTACCTCTATCGCCGGCCGCTGGCCGGATGACCGGTGTGGGTTGGGTTCGCGTCCGCGAACCCAACCGACGGTCCTTCGCCGCTTGACAATATCGTAAGCCATGACTTACGGTAAGTCATGGCTTACGATAAAGCGCTTGCGGCATTGGCCGATCCGACCCGCCGGGCGGTATTCGAGCGGCTGCGGACCGGACCCAAGCCGGTCGGCCGCATCGCCGACGGCCTGCCGGTCAGCCGGCCGGCCGTGTCGCAGCATCTGAAGGTCCTGCGGGACGCCGGGCTGGTGGCGGACCAGGCCGACGGCGCGCGCCGGGTCTACTATATCGACCCCAAGGGGCTGGGCGCCCTGCGGGCCTGGCTGGACCAGTTCTGGGATCAGGCCCTGGCCGCCTTCGCGGCCGAGGTCGACGACACCACGACGACAGAGGAGGAGAGCCGATGACACCGACCATCGCCGTCGCCCCCGTCCGCAAGAGCATCCGGGTCCGTACGGAACCCCGGCGCGCCTTCGACGTCTTCACCGCGGGCATGACCCGCTGGTGGCCGCGCCGGCACTCGATCGGCGGCTCGCCGATCAAGGAGGTGGTGGTGGAGCCGGAGGCCGGCGGCCGCTGGTTCGAGCGCGGCGAGGACGGCACGGAATGCCAGTGGGGCAAGGTTCTGGCCTGGGAGCCGCCCGCCCGCCTGGTCCTGGCTTGGCAGATCAACACCCAGTGGCGCTACGACCCCGATCTGGTGACGGAGCTCGAGGTGCGGTTCTCCGCCGACGGCGATGGCACGTTGGTGGAGCTCGAGCACCGGCTCGACGGCTATGGCGAGGACGCCGACCGGATGCGGCAGGTCTTCGACGGCCCGGAGGCCTGGGAAGCCACCTTGGCCGGCTTCGCAGGGGCGGTTGGCTAGCCAGCTTTCCGGCACTTGGCTCCAAATTGTCATGCCCGGGCTTGACAGCAAAAGAGCGGCCGAGGGCGGCCGTCCTCAGATCTCGACGTCCACCACCACCGGCACGTGGTCGCTCGGCTTCGGCTCCCAGCCGCGCGCCTCGCGCAGGGTGCGGTGGGCCTTCAGGCTACCGGCCAGCGGCGGGGTAACCCAGATGTGGTCGAGGCGCCGGCCGCGGTCGGAGGCCTGCCAGTCCGCGGCGCGGTAGCTCCACCAGGTGTACAGCTTCTGGTCCGGCGGCACGAAGGTGCGGGCGCTATCGACCCAGCCGAGGGTCGACTGCATCGCGGTCAGCTTCTCGACCTCGATCGGGGTGTGGCTGACCACGTCCAGCAGCTGCTTATGCGACCAGACGTCGTGCTCCAGCGGCGCGATGTTCAGGTCGCCGACCAGGATCAGCTTCTGGTCCCGCCTCCGGTTCTCCGGCCACCAGGCCGTCATCTCGTCCAGGAACTGCAGCTTGTGGGCGAACTTCTCGTTCACCGCCGGGTCCGGGATGTCGCCGCCGGCCGGGATGTACAGGTTGTGCACCTCGGTTCCGTCCGGCAGGCGGACGGCGATGTGGCGGCAGTCCTCCTTGCCGCACCAGTGCCGGATCTCGTGGCTCTCGAAGGGCAGGCGCGAGATCACGGCGACGCCGTTGTAGCCCTTCATGCCGGAGATCGCGATGTGGCGGTAGCCGAAGTCGACGAAGGGCTGGTGCGGGAAGCTGTGGTCCGGGGTCTTGGTCTCCTGCAGGCAGATGATGTCGGGCGCGGTCTCGTCGATCAGGCGCAGCACCAGCTCCTGGCGCAGGCGGACGGAGTTGATGTTCCAGGTGGCGATGCGCATGGGCCCTCTCTGCGATGCGGCCCGCGACCCTAAAGCAGAACGAAACGGGATGGAATCACTGCCTCACCGCGCCGGCACGTCCTCGCAATCGTCATAGCCCGACTCGGCCTCGGCCTCGTCCTCCGGCCGGATGCGGGGGTCCAGCTCGGCCGGGGCCGGGCTTGATCCGGCGGCGAGGCCGACGAACTGCTCCGCCTCGCCGGCGGCGACCCGGCCGCGCCGGGCCATGCGCCACAGCACGAAGCCGGCGAAGGCGCCGACCAGCAGCGCGACATAGACGAAGAGGGCATCCGGCCCCAGCCGCTCCATCGCCACGGTCGCGACCAGCGGTCCGGCGGAGGAGCCGACCGACCACAGGATCAGCAGCGTCCCGGCCAGCGGCACGTAGTCCTGCGGCCTGGCGTGGTCGTTGGCATGGGCGACCGACAGCGGGTAGATCGCCTCGGCCATGCCGCCCCACAGCGCGAACAGCACGATCAGCAGGGCGAAGGCCTCCGCCCGCCCCGCGGCGATGCTGCCGAGCGCGGCGACGATGGTGCAGGCCGCGGCGGCCAGGATCACCCAGCGCCGGTCGATCCGGTCGGACAGCCAGCCGAGCGGCCATTGGCACAACAGGCCACCGATCTGGGTCGCCGCCATCAGCGTCGCGATCTCGGCGGTGGTGAAGCCGCGATGCACGCCCCAGACCGGGGCCACGCCCTGCAGCGTCGCCGCCACCAGCCCGACCACGACGCAGCCGACCGCCCCGACCGGGGAGTTCCGATAGGCCTTGCCCAGGATCGGCCGGATCCGGTGCGGCACGCTGGGGTGGCGCGACCGGGTCAGCGTCACCGGGATCAGCGCCAGGGTGAAGGCGGCCGAGGCCAGGACGAAGGGCAGAACGTCGCGCGTGTTGAGCACGGTCAGCAGGGCCTGGCCGGCGCCGAGGGCCAGCATCACCACGACGACATAGGCGGTCAGGATGCGGCCGCGCAGATGCCGCGGCGTCAGCTCGTTCAGCCAGCTCTCGGTGACCATGAACAGCCCGGCGGAGCAGAAGCCCATGGCCAGGCGCAGCAGGAACCAGCCGGGCAGCCCGACGGTCCAGGGCAGCGCGAGGCCGGCCAGGCAGGAGGCGGCGGCGAAGGCGGCGAAGGCGCGGATATGGCCGACCAGGCGGATGACCCGGGCGACGAACAGGCAGCCGATCAGGAAGCCGACGGCGCTGGCCGCGACCACCAGGCCGACCCGGTCGGCCGGCAGCCCGGCCTCGGTCAGCCGCACCGGCACCAGGGTCGAGAACACGCCCTGGCCCAGCGAGACGATGGTGATGCCGGCGAGGATCGCCGCGACGGCGAGGAGCGGGCTGAGCATGGCCGACTCTAGCCCGGCGGAGCGAGCCGGGGCCAGTGCCGCGGAACCGGCCGGCTTCGCGGCCCTTTTGTCGCCTTGACGCCGCACCGCACCGTCACTAAGGTGCGCGCCGCTTGAGGTGGGGGTGGCCGCCGCCCGAAAGGGTGTTCGACAACGTGACCCAGAACGACCAAAACCCGCCGCCGGTTTCGGACTTCGACCGTCGCCTGAAGGAGGCGAAGGCGAAGCTGCCGGGAGCGGGGCGCGAGGCGAAGGGCGGGGCTGACGGGCGCGATGTCGGTCGTGCTGGCATGGCCGCCGGCTTTCGAATCGCGGTCGAGCTGCTGGCTGCGATCGCAGTCGGCGCCGGAATCGGCTGGGGTCTCGACCGATGGCTCGGCACGCGGCCCTGGTTGTTGATTCTGTTCTTCATCCTGGGCGCGGTGGCCGGCTTGATGAATGTCTACCGGACCGGCGTCGAGCTGGACCGGGCGGCGAAGGCGAAGCGGGCCGCCGAGCAGGCGGAGCGAAACCGGGGCGGGAGATAAGGCGTGGCGTCGCCAACCGAACAGTTCCAGATCCAGAAGATCCTGCATGTCGATATCGGCGGCCTGGATCTCTCCTTCACCAATTCGTCGCTGTTCATGGTGATCGCCGCCGGCGTCGCTTCGGCGGTGCTGTTCTTCGGCGGCCGCGGCGCGCTGATCCCGGGCCGGGTGCAATCCTTCGCCGAGATGCTGTACGAGCTTGTCGCCAACATGATCCGCGACAACGCCGGCAAGGAGGGGATGAAATACTTCCCCTTCATCTTCACGCTGTTCATCTTCATCCTGTTCGGCAACGTGATCGGGATCATTCCCGGCACCTTCACCTTCACCAGCCACATCATCGTCACCTTCGCCCTGGCCCTTGTGGTGTTCCTGGGCGTCACGGTGATCGGCTTCGCGCGGCACGGCGCCGGCTATCTGCGGATGTTCTTCCCGCATGGCGCGCCCTTGTGGACCGCGGTGATCCTGGTGCCGGTCGAGCTGATCTCGTACCTGTCGCGGCCGATCAGCCTCTCCGTCCGACTTTTCGCCAACATGACGGTCGGCCATGTGCTGCTGAAGGTCATCGGCGGCTTCGTCATCGCCCTCGGCATCGGCGGCATCGTGCCCTTCGCCTTCCTGGTGCCGCTGACGCTGCTCGAGCTCTTCATCGCCGTCCTGCAGGCCTACATCTTCACCATCCTCAGCTGCGTGTACCTGCACGACGCGCTGCACCTCCACTGACGGATCGCAGCCCGCGAACCGTTGCCTTCACCAACCTACCCATCTACGAAGGAAGTCAAAATGGACCTCGAAGCTGCCAAGTTCATCGGCGCGGGCCTCGCTGCGATCGGCATGATCGGCGCCGGCATCGGCGTGGGCAACGTCTGGGCCAGCTACATCGGCGCGCTCGCCCGCAACCCGGCGGCCAAGGAAGAGATCGGCGCCAGCATCTGGATCGGCTTCGCCGTGACGGAAGCCATCGCGCTGTTCGCGCTGATCGTCGCGCTGATCTCGTTGTTCGCCTGACGGTCTCGCTGCCAATCGTCATGGGCCGGCCGCAGCCTTGAGCGGCCCAGGGCCGGCCCGGCAGGGGGAGTCCGATGCCACAGTTCAATCCCGAGTGGTTTGCGTCGCAGCTCTTCTGGCTGGCGGTCGTCTTCATCGCTCTGTACTGGCTCTTGTCGCGCCGGCTGCTGCCGCAGCTGGCGAAGACGATCGACCAGCGCGCCGCCAAGATCGCCGGCGATCTGGAGCGGGCCGAAGGCGCGCGCAACGAGACCGAGGCGGTCGCCCAGGCCTATGAGGCCGCGCTCGCCAAGGCTCGGGGCGAGGCCCAGACCGCCATCGCCGCTGCGAATCAGGAGATCGCGGCGCTGACGGCGCGTCGCCAGGCCGCCTTCGCCGCGGAGCTCGCCGCCCGGACCGCCGAGGCCGAGACCCGGATCGGCAAGATCCGCGCCGACCTCAAGGCCGACGCCCGCGACATCGCGGCCGAGGTGGCCGGCGTGCTGGCCGCCAAGCTGACCGGCACGGCGCCGGACCAGGCCGCGGTCACCGCCGCGGTCGACGGCGCGCTGGGAGGGGCCCGATGAGCGTTCTCGACACCATCGCGAACGAGATCTTCATCGGCGCCGCGCACGCCCAGGACGCGAGCCACGCCCAGACCGAGCTCGAGCATATCGAGCATGCCGAGGAAGATACCCACGGCGCGGTCGAATTGGTGCTGGCCGCGGCGCTGGTCCTCCTGCTGGTGCTGCTGGCGGTGAAGGCCCGCGCGACCATCCTCGGCGTGGTCGACAAGCGCACCGAGCGGATCCGCGAGGATCTGGCGGAGGCGGAGCGGCTGCGCAGCGAGGCCGAGGCCCATCTCGCCCAGGCGCAGGCGCGCCAGCGCGAGGCGGCGGCCGAGGCCGCGGCGATCATCGAGCGCGCCAAGCACGATGCCCAGCGCCTGCGCGAGAAGGCGGCGGTGGATATCGAGGAGGCGATGAAGCGGCGCGAGGTCATGGCGCTGGAGCGCATCGCCCATGCCGAGGCCCAGGCGCTGGCCGAGGTGCGGTCGACCGCGGTCGGCGTCGCCGTCTCGGCGGCCCGCGACCTGGTCGGCCGGCAGCTCGCCGCTGATCCGGCCAAGGGTTCGGCGCTGATCGACGACGCGATCGCGGATCTCGGCGGCAAGCTGCACTGACCCTGCGACACCCACGATGCGGACAGGCCCGGCTTCGGCCGGGCCTTTTCGCTTCCAGGCTCTTTAGCCCGCATTTCTCAGACCCCTTGCGCCCTGCGTCGCCTTGCGGCGAGTCGGATGCGGGGGCGGGACGCGAAGAGCGTAGCGGCACTACGGTCGAGCGGCCCGCCCCCGCAGGCGGCCGCCGCAAGACGACCCTCCGGGCCGTCGCCCCATGCCGGCAGGGTGCGTCGAGCGGCTTGCCCGATGTCCCCGCATCGCGCTGCGCCGCTCTCCTGCCCTGCCGGCATGGGACGACGGCGCAGGGCACAAGGGGTCTGAGAAATGCGGGCTTAGCCCGCGGCGTTGCGCCGGACCGCCGGTGCCCTTATCGTCCGGCCCGATCACGTCTCCAGGCGCATGCGATGAGCTTTCCCCAGGACCATATCCGCAACTTCTCGATCATCGCCCATATCGACCACGGCAAATCCACCCTGGCGGACCGCCTGATCGAGCGCTGCGGCGGCATCGAGCAGCGCGAGATGAAGGCGCAGCTCCTGGATTCGATGGACATCGAGCGGGAGCGCGGCATCACCATCAAGGCGCAGACCGTGCGCCTGGCCTACACCGCCCGCGACGGTGAAACCTATCAGCTGAACCTGATGGACACGCCCGGCCATGTCGACTTCGCCTATGAGGTCAGCCGGTCGCTCGCGGCCTGCGAGGGCTCGCTGCTCGTCGTCGACGCCTCGCAGGGCGTCGAGGCGCAGACCCTGGCCAATGTCTACCAGGCGATCGACGCCAATCACGAGGTGGTGCCGGTCCTCAACAAGATCGACCTGCCGGCGGCGGAGCCGGACCGGGTGAAGCAGCAGATCGAGGACGTGATCGGCCTCGACGCCTCCGACGCCGTGCCGATCTCGGCCAAGACCGGGCTCGGCATCGACGAGGTGCTGGAGGCGATCGTCCATCGCCTGCCGCCGCCGAAGCAGGCCGATCCCGAGGCGCCGCTGAAGGCGCTGCTGATCGACAGCTGGTACGACCCCTATCTCGGCGTCGTCATCCTGGTGCGGGTGGTCGAGGGCACGCTGAAGGTCGGCCAGAAGATCCGCTTCATGGCGACCGGCGCCGCGCGCGAGCTGGACCGCGTCGGCTATTTCACGCCGAAGGCGGTGCAGGTCCGCGAGCTGGGGCCCGGCGAGGTCGGCTTCGTCACCGCCGGGATCAAGGAGATCGCCGAGACCAAGGTCGGCGACACCATCACCGAGGACCGCCGCCCGGCCGAGAAGCCGCTGCCGGGCTTCAAGCCCTCGGTCCCCGTGGTCTGGTGCGGCCTGTTCCCGACCGATTCCGGCGATTTCGAGCGGCTGCGCGACAGCCTGGGCAAGCTCGCCCTCAACGACGCCAGCTTCCATTTCGAGGCCGAGACCTCGGCCGCGCTCGGCTTCGGCTTCCGCTGCGGCTTCCTCGGCCTCCTGCATCTCGAGATCATCCAGGAGCGGCTGGAGCGCGAGTTCGACCTCGACCTGATCACCACGGCGCCGTCCGTCGTCTACAAGCTCTACATGACCGACGGCACGGTCATGGACCTGCACAACCCGGCCGACATGCCGGAGGTGATGCGGATCGACCGGATCGAGGAGCCCTGGATCAAGGCCACGATCATGCTGCCGGACGAGTATATCGGCGGCATCCTGCAGCTGTGCACCGAGCGGCGCGGCGAGCAGGTGGAGATGACCTATGTCGGCGGCCGGGCGATGCTGGTCTACCGGCTGCCGCTGAACGAGGTGGTGTTCGACTTCTACGACCGCCTCAAGTCGATCAGCCGCGGCTATGCCAGCTTCGACTACCAGCTCGACCAGTACCGCGAGGGCGACTTGGTGAAGCTGTCGATCCTGGTGAATCAGGAGCCGGTCGACGCTCTGGCGATGATCGTTCATCGCAGCCAGGCCGACCGGCGCGGCCGCCAGCTCTGCGAGCGGCTGAAGGACCTGATTCCGAAGCAGCTGTTCAAGATCGCGATCCAGGCGGCGATCGGCGGCAAGGTGATCGCCCGCGAATCGATCTCGGCCTTGCGCAAGGACGTGCTGGCCAAGTGCTATGGCGGCGACGTCAGCCGCAAGCGCAAGCTCCTGGACAAGCAGAAGGAAGGCAAGAAGCGGATGCGCCAGTTCGGTGAGGTCGAGATCCCGCAGAGCGCCTTCATCGCCGCGCTGAAGATGGGAGACCAGTAGCCGGCGGGGACACGGAACCCTTGCCCCGTCCCGCTGTTGCAATTCAGGCATCGCCCGCGATGCGGATCGCAACTCCCGGGAGGGCTGCGCCATGGCGACCGAGATCGAGCCGGTGATCGTCTATGAGGAGGACGGCCGGCAGAAGCTGTTCAGCCGCGCCGACGAGCTGGTGGACTGGCTCGGCTCCCTGTTCCAGACCGTTTCCGACGACCGCAGCCTCGAGCACGAGCGGGCCGGGCTGAAGCATGAGGAGCTGCTCGGCCGGATCAACGCTCTGCTGGCCGATCTCAAGGCCGACATCGCCGCCGGCAAGCCGCGGATCAGCCTGGCGACGCGCAGCGAAGCCGTCAGCCTGGTCGCCGCCTTCCGCACCGTGCATCCACCGACCGGCAAGCTGCCCTGACTCGACCCTGTTTCGTTTCTGCTGTGTTCGTGCTGCGTTTCGGCTAGCCTCTCCGGGTCCGGTCCATCGCGACTCACCCCGGAGACCTGCCATGCCCATCGCCCGCCGTCGTGTCCTGGCCTCGGCCCTCGCCGCCCCGGCCCTGCCGTTGCTCGCCTCCCTGCCGCAGCCCGCCCTGGCCCGGGCGGTGCCGGCCGCCGGGCAGGTCCCCGGCCTCTACCGCTTCAAGGTCGGCGCCTTCGAGGTGACGGCGATCAACGACGGGATGATCAACCTGAAGCTCGACCAGTTTCCCGCCGCCGACCGCACCGGGGCGGAGGCGCTGCTGCAGCGCGCCTTCCAGCCGGCCGCCGCGATCCCGACCGCGGTGAACGCCTATCTCATCAACACCGGCGACCGGCTGGTTCTGGTCGACACCGGCACCGCCACGACCCTGGGCCCGACCCTCGGCAAGGTCGGCGCCAATCTGAAGGCCGCGGGCGTCGACCCGTCCGATGTCGATCTGGTGGTGCTGACCCATATGCACGCCGACCACGCCAACGGCCTGATCGACCCGGCCGGCGCCGCCGTCTTCGGCAAGGCCGAGCTGGCGGTGGCCGAGGCGGAATATGCCTTCTGGACCGATGACGGCATCCTGTCCCGCGCCCCGGCCGAGATGCATCCCTACTTCGCCATGGCCCGGGCGGCGGTGAAACCCTATGCGGGCGATCGCCTGAGCCGATTCGGCAAGGAGGCGGAGCTCGCGCCCGGCATCCGCATCCTGGCGGCGCCGGGCCACACCCCGGGCCACAGCATGGTCGAGGTCGCTTCCGGCGCCGACCGGCTGCTGATCTGGGGCGACATCGTGCACGCCGCGGCGCTGCAGTTCGCCAAGCCAGACTGGGCGATCAACTTCGACGTCGACCAGCAGGCCGCGATCACCAGCCGCAAGCGGGTGCTGGACCAGGTCGCCGCCGACCGCGTGCTGGTCGCCGGCATGCATCTTCCCTTCCCCGGCATCGGCCATGTCGGCCGGGCGGGCGAGGGCTACGAGTTCGTGCCGGCCTTCTGGCAGCCCTGAGCGACAGGGGCGCGGCCTTACCGCTCCTCGGCGAAGACGAAGGGGGGCGGCAGGCGCAACGCCACCGGGTCGCCGATGGACAGCGCCGGCAGGTCGGGGGCGTAGCGGTCGGCCTCGATCCGGATCGGGTCGGACGACAGCGGCGTCTCGGCCTCCACCGTCACCGTGGTGGCGCTGTGCAGCACCCGGCGGGCGGTGCCGGCGACGAGATTGTTGCCCGCCGTCCCGGCCGGCAGCAGCCGGATGGCGCGCGGCCGGATGTCGGCGATGGCCCTGCTGCCCGCGGCGAGGCCGCGCACATCGGCCGGCAGCCGCAGGCCCGCGACCTCGACCGCATCCGGCCCCGCCACCGTGCAGGGCAGGCGGTTGACGTCGCCGAGAAAGCTGGAGACGAAGGCCGTGGCCGGGTTGTCGACCAGCGCCGCCGGGTCGCCCTGCTGCTCGATCCGGCCGTCGCGCAGCACCACCACCCGGTCGGCCAGCTCCAGCGCCTCCTCCTGGTCGTGGGTGACGAACAGGCTGGTCAGGCCGGTGCGGTCGTGCAGCTCGCGCAGCCACACCCGCAGCTCCTTCCGCACCTTGGCGTCGAGCGCGCCGAAGGGCTCGTCCAGCAGCAGCAGCTTGGGCTCGATCGCCAGCGCCCGGGCCAGGGCGACGCGCTGGCGCTGGCCGCCCGAGAGCTGGCGGGGGTAACGCCGCGCGAGGCCCGGCAATTGGACCAGCTCCAGCAGCTCCTCGACCCGGCCCGCGATCTCGGCCTTGGGCGGGCGGGTGGCGCCGGGCCGCACCTGCAGGCCGAAGGCGATGTTGCCGAACACCGTCATGTGCCGGAACAGGGCGTAGTGCTGGAACACGAAGCCGATCCGGCGCTGCCGCGGCTTGACCGCGGCGATGTCGGCGCCGTCGACCAGGATGTGCCCGGCATCGGCCCGCTCCAGCCCCGCCACGATGCGCAGCAACGTGGTCTTGCCCGAGCCCGAGGGGCCGAGCAGGGCGACAAAGGCGCGGTCCGGCACCTCCAGCTCGATCTCGTTGAGCGCGTAGACCGGGCCGAAGCGCTTGGTCAGGCCTTGGATGGCGATCGGCATCAGCTCTCCGCGGAGTCGTGGCGGTCCGAGCGGAACCGCCATTCGAGCAGGGTCTTCAGCACCAGCGTCACCAAAGCGAGGCCGGCGAGCAGCGAGGCGACGGCGAAGGCGCCGACGAAATTGTACTCGTTGTAGAGGATCTCGACTTGCAGCGGCATGGTGTTGGTCTGGCCGCGGATGTGGCCGGAGACGACCGAGACGGCGCCGAACTCGCCCATCGCCCGGGCATTGCACAAGAGCACGCCGTACAGCAGCGCCCATTTGACGTTGGGCAGCGTCACCCGGAAGAAGGTCTGCCAGCCGCTGGCGCCCAGCAGCACCGCCGCCTCCTCCTCGTCCGTGCCCTGGTCCTGCATCAGCGGGATCAGCTCGCGGGCCACGAAGGGCAGGGTGACGAAGATGGTGGCGATGACAAGGCCGGTGACGGTGAAGATCACCCGGATGCCGTGCGCCTCCAGGAACGGGCCGAACCAGCCATTGGCCCCGAACAGCAGCACATAGATCAGGCCGGAGATCACCGGCGAGACCGAGAAGGGCAGGTCGACGATCGTGGTCAGCAGGCTCTTGCCCCAGAACTCGAACTTGGCGATGGCCCAGGCGGTGGCCAGGCCGAAGATCGTGTTCAGCGGCACGGCGATGGCGGCGACCGTCAGCGTCAGGCGGATCGCCGCCAGCGAATCGTCGCTGCCGATGCCCTCCAGATAGGCGTCGATGCCGCGGCGCAGCGCTTCGGTGAGAACCACGGCCAGCGGCAGCACCAGGAACAGGCCGAGGAAGACCACGGCGATCGCGATCAGGGCCAGGCGGATGCCGAAGGGCTCCTCCCACGGTCGCTCGGCGGGCTTCAGCCGGGTGCGCGCGGCCGCCAGCGTGCGGGTCAGTCCGCCCATTTGCGGCTCCAGCGCTGCAGCAGGTTGATCACCAGGATGATGACGAAGGCGGCCAGCAGCATCACCGCGCCGATCGTGGCCGCGCCGGCGTAGTCGTACTCCTCCAGCCGGATCACGATCAGCAGCGGCGCGATCTCCGACACGCCCGGGATGTTGCCGGCGATGAAGATGACCGAGCCATATTCGCCGACCGCGCGGGCGAAGGCCAGGATGAAGCCGGTCAGGATCGCCGGCGACAGCAACGGCAGCACCACGCGCCAGACCACCTGCCAGCGCCGCGCGCCGAGGGTGGCGGCGGCCTCCTCGATCTCGCGGTCCAGGTCCTCCAGCACCGGCTCGACCGTGCGCACCACGAAGGGCAGGCCGATGAAGACCAGGGCGATGAAGATGCCGGGCGGGCCGAAGGCGGCCTTGATCCCCAGCTGCATCAAGGGCCCGCCGAGCCAGCCTTTGGGCGAGTACAGCGACGCCAGCGCGATGCCCGCCACCGCCGTCGGCAGGGCGAAGGGCAGGTCGATCAGCGCGTTCATCAGCGGCCGGCCCCAGAAGCGGTAGCGCGTCACCACCCAGGCGACCAGCGTGCCGAAGACGACATTCACCGCCGCGGCCAGCAGCGCCAGGCCGAAGCTGACCTTGAGCGCCGCCAAGGTGCGTGGCGAGGACACCACCCGCCAGACGCCCTCGACCCCGAGCTCCCAGGGCCGGATCACCAGCGCCGCCAGCGGCAGCAGGACCAGCAGCGCCAGATAGGTCAGGGAAAAGCCGAGGGTCAGCCCGAATCCCGGCAGCACGCCGACATGGCGCGCCGCCGGGGCCGGACTCTCCCTGGCTCTTTCCCTAGCCCTTTCGGTAGATCTGATCGAAGGTGCCGCCATCCGAGAAATGCGTCTGTTGGGCCTTCTGCCAGCCGCCGAAGACATCGTCGATGGTAAACAGATTCACGGCCGGGAAGGTGTCCTTGTAGCGCGCTGCCACCTCGGGCGAGCGCGGCCGGTAGAAGTTCTTGGCGGCGATCTCCTGCCCCTCGGGCGAGTACAGGAATTCGAGATAGGCCTGGGCCACGGCGCGGGTGCCGTGCGCGTCGGCCACCTTGTCGACCACCGCGACCGAGGGCTCGGCCAGGATCGAGACCGACGGCACGACGATGTCGAACTCGTCGGGGCCCAGCTCCTTCACCGCCAGGAAGGCCTCGTTCTCCCAGGCGATCAGCACGTCGCCGATGCCGCGCTGGACGAAGGTGGTGGTGGAGCCGCGGGCCCCGGTGTCCAGCACCGGGACGTTGGCGTAGATCTTCTGCACGAAGTCCTGGGCGGTCTGGTCGTTGCCCCCCGGCTGCTTCAGGGCATAGCCCCAGGCGGCGAGGTAGTTCCAGCGCGCCCCGCCCGAGGTCTTCGGGTTCGGGGTGATCACCTGGACGCCTTCCTTGGCCAGGTCGGGCCAGTCCTTGATCCCCAGCGGGTTGCCCTTGCGCACCAGGAACACGATGGTCGAGGTGTAGGGCGCGCTGTTGTCCGGCAGCCGCTTCACCCAGTCCTTGTCGATCAGCCCCCTCGCCGCGATCGCGTCGATGTCGTAGGCCAGCGCCAGGGTGACGATATCGGCCTGCAGCCCGTCGATGACCGAGCGCGCCTGGGCCCCCGACCCGCCATGCGAGGCCTCGACGGTGACGGTGTCGCCGGTCTTGGCCGTCCACTGCTCGGCGAAGGCGGCGTTGACCTGCTTGTACAGCTCGCGCGTCGGATCGTAGGAGACGTTGAGCAGCCTGATCTCGGCCGCCTGCGCCGTGGCCGCAGCCAGCGCGACGGCCGCCGCGGCCAGCAGCCGAGTGGTCATGGTCCGCATGACTCGACCTCCGATGGTCCCTTGGTTGATGCGTATCGCGGCGTCGGGGACAGTTAGGCGAGGAAAGGCGGCGAAGGCAATCTCTATTTCACATAAAATCTTATCGGTCGATTCATAATTTCACATATGATTGCGATATTATCGCGATCAGTGCCTTCGCTTTCGCACATGCGAACCGCTCACCTTGGCAGATCCTGCGCATTTGCCGCGAATTCCGATTGCATCGGAACGCCCGGCGATGCAGATTTTCGTTTGCGAATATTGTAAGCGGCGCGGCCGCAAACAGAGGCGGGAAACGTGGCTGAGGTGCTGTACGACCTCCTGGTCATCGGCGGCGGCGTCAACGGCGTCGGCATCGCGCGCGACGCGGCCGGGCGCGGCCTGTCGGTCCTGCTCTGCGAGAAGGCCGACCTGGCCGGGGCCACCTCCTCGGCCTCGACCAAGCTGATTCACGGGGGCTTGCGCTACCTCGAATATTACGAGTTCCGCCTGGTCCGCGAGGCGCTGATGGAGCGCGAGGTGCTGCTGCGCGCGGCGCCGCACATCATCTGGCCGCTGCGATTCGTGCTGCCGCACGACCGGTCGATGCGGCCGGCCTGGATGGTGCGGATCGGCCTGTTCCTCTACGACCATCTCGGCGGCCGCAAGATGCTGCCGGCCAGCCACGGGCTGAAGCTGCGCGGCGGCGCCATCGGCCGGGTGCTGCGGCCGCATCTGACGCGCGGTTTCGAATATTCCGACTGCTGGGTCGACGACGCCCGCATGGTGACGCTGGCGGCGCTGGACGCGAAGGAGCGCGGCGCCGAGGTCCTGACCCGCACCGAATGCGTCGCCGCGAGGCGCCGGGACGGCCGCTGGACCGCGACCCTGCGCGGCGCCGACGGCAGCGAACGGCAGGTCTCGGCGCGCGGCCTGGTCAATGCCGGCGGCCCCTGGGTCAAGCATGTGCTGAACGACACGGTCGGCCTGCCCGGCGCCAGCCGGGTCCGCCTGGTCAAAGGCAGCCATATCGTCGTGCCGCGGCTGTATGATGGGCCCGAGGCCTTCATCCTGCAGAATGCCGACCGGCGCATCGTCTTCGTCATCCCCTATGAAGGGAAGTTCTCGCTGATCGGCACCACCGACCTCGACTACCAGGGCGACCCGGCCGGCGTCGCCGTCACGCCGGAGGAGACGGCCTATCTGTGCGAGGCGGTCGGCCGCTGCTTCACCGACGGCCCGACACCGGACGACGTGGTCTGGAGCTATGCCGGCGTCCGGCCGCTCTATGACGACGGCTCGTCCAGCGCGACGCAGGCGACGCGCGACTACGTGCTGGAGCTGGACGCGCCGGAGGGGCAGGCCCCGGCCCTGTCGGTGTTCGGCGGCAAGATCACCACCTTCCGCCGCCTGTCCGAGCATGCGCTGGAGAAGCTGGCGCCGGTGATGGGCATCAAGGCCAAACCCTGGACCGCCGCGGCATGGCTGCCCGGCGGCGACATCCCGGATGCCGATTTCGAGGGCTTCCTGGCGAAGCTGCGCGCCGCCCGGCCCTGGCTGCCGGGGCCGCTGGCCCGCCGCCTGGCCCGCGCCTACGGTACCCGGGTCGATCGGCTGCTCGGCTCGGCCAGGAGCCTGGAGGATCTGGGCCGCGACTTCGGCGCCGGGCTGACCGAGGCCGAGCTCGACTATTTGGTCGACCAGGAATGGGCGCGGACCGTCGAGGACGTGCTGTGGCGCCGGTCCAAGCTGGGGCTGCACATCCCGGCCGAATCGCATGGCGCGATCGCCGACTGGCTCAGGGCCCGCAACTTCCAGCCCGCGGAAAGGGTCGTGTCGTGACGCTGGTGCTCGAAGGCGTGACCCGGGAGGTCGGGGCGGAGACCCACATCCATCCGCTCGACCTCGCGCTCGAGCCCGGCACGCTGACCGTGCTCTTGGGCCGCACCCAGGCCGGCAAGACCTCGCTGATGCGGCTGATGGCTGGGCTGGAGCGGCCGAGCCGCGGCCGGGTCCTGGCCGACGGCCGCGACGTCACCGGCGTCTCGGTGCGCAACCGCGACGTCGCCATGGTCTACCAGCAGTTCATCAACTACCCGTCGAAGACGGTCTACGACAACATCGCCTCGCCGCTGCGGCTCAAGGGGCTCGGCCGGGCCGAGATCGACCGCCGGGTGCGCGAGACCGCGGCGATGCTGCGGATCGACCGGTTCCTGGAGCGGCTGCCGGGCGAGCTGTCGGGCGGGCAGCAGCAGCGCACCGCGATCGCCCGGGCGCTGGTCAAGGATGCCGGCCTGCTGCTGCTGGACGAGCCGCTGGTCAATCTCGACTACAAGCTGCGGGAGGAGCTGCGGGCTGAGCTGTCCGAGATCTTCCGCCGCGGCAAGTCGGTCGTGGTCTACGCCACCACCGAGCCGGCCGAGGCGCTGATCCTGGGCGGCCGCACCGCGGTGCTGGACGAGGGAAGGCTGCTGCAGGAAGGGCCGACGGTCGAGGTGTTCCAGCACCCGGCCTCGACCCGGGTGGCCGAGGCGTTCAGCGACCCGCCGATGAATCTCGGCCCCGCCGAGGTGGCGGACGGCACGCTCCGTCTCATCGACGGCGTCGCCCTGCCGCTGGCGGGGCACCTGGCCGGGCTGGCGGCCGGTCCCTGCACCGTCGGCGTCCGGCCGGGCCATATCCGCCTCGGCGCCGGCGGCCCGGGCGAGGCCACGGTGACGACCAAGGTCGAGCTGGCCGAGATCAGCGGCTCCGAGACCTATGTCCATTTCCATTTCGGCGACCGGCCCTGGGTGGCGCAGCAGCCCGGCGTGCACAAGCACCCGCTCGGCGAGCCGGTGACGGTCGCGATCGACCCCGCCAGGATCTACGTCTTCGACCCGGCCGGGCGGCTCGCCGCCGCCCCGGCCCGGACCAGGTGACCGCATGGCCCGCATTGAACTGAAGGCCCTGGCGCACAGCTACCGTCCGCACCCGACGGATCCGGCGGATTACGCGCTGCGGCCGATGGACATGGTGTGGCAGAGCGGCCGCGCCTATGCCCTCCTCGGCCCCTCCGGCTGCGGCAAGACCACGTTGCTGAACATCATCTCCGGCCTGGTGACGCCGAGCCAGGGCCAGGTGCTGTTCGACGGCCGCGACGTGACCCAGGCGTCGCCGGAGCAGCGCAACATCGCCCAGGTGTTCCAGTTCCCGGTGGTGTACGACACCATGACGGTGGCCGAGAACCTGGCCTTCCCGCTGCGCAACCGCAAGCTGCCGAAGCCGGAGATCGAGGCCCGCGTCGCCGAGGTGGCGGCGATGCTGGAGCTGACGCCGGTGCTGCGGCGCCGCGCCCGCGGCCTGGATGCCGACCAGAAGCAGAAGATCTCGCTGGGCCGTGGCCTGGTGCGCAAGGACGTGGCCGCGATCCTGTTCGACGAGCCGCTGACCGTCATCGACCCGCATCTGAAATGGCAGCTGCGGCGCAAGCTGAAGCAGGTGCACGAGCAGGTGCGGACCAGCCTGATCTACGTCACCCACGACCAGCTCGAGGCACTGACCTTCGCCGACGAGGTGATCGTCATGTATGAGGGCCAGGTGGTGCAGCTCGGCACTCCGCAGGAGCTGTTCGAGCGGCCGGCCCACACCTTCGTCGGCTATTTCATCGGCAGTCCGGGCATCAACCTGCTGCCCTGCGCCGTCGACCAGGGCGCGGCGGTGGTCGAGGGCGCGCGCATCCCGCTGTCGGATTCGGCGCTCGCCGGACTCGACAAAGCCGCGGGCAAGCTCGAGCTCGGCATCCGGCCGGAGTTTCTGGAGATCGCCGACAGCGGCGTGCCGGCGACCGTCACCGGAGTCGAGGACCTCGGCACGCATCTGATCGTCACGCTCCGGCTCGGCGCCGCCACGGTGAAGGCCAAGCTGGCCGAGGGCCGCGGCGTCCCCGCCGACGACGCGCATCTGCGCTTCCCGCCGGAGCGCACCCTTCTCTACGCCGACGGCAGGCTGGTGGGCTGATCATGGAAAAGACCCCGAACAACGCCGCCTGGTTCCTGGTCGTCCCGGTCGTGCTGCTGGTCGCGTTCAGCGCCATCATCCCGCTGATGACGGTCGTGAACTATTCGGTGCAGGACATCTTCGGCCCTGGCCAAGGCGTCTTCGTCGGCACCGAATGGTTCGAGCAGGTGCTGCAGGACGACCGGCTGCAGGCGGCGCTGGGGCGGCAGCTGATCTTCAGCTTCTGCGTGCTGGCGATCGAGATCCCGCTCGGCGTGCTGGTCGCGCTGTGCATGCCGGCGCGCGGCTGGGCGGTCTCGGTCACCCTCGTGGTGCTAGCGCTGCCGCTGCTGATCCCCTGGAACGTGGTCGGCACGATCTGGCAGATCTTCGCCCGGCCGGATATCGGCCTGGCCGGCGTGCTGATCAACCGCCTGGGCTTCGACTACAACTACACCGCCGACACCTTCGACGCCTGGATCACCGTGCTGGTAATGGACATCTGGCACTGGACCTCGCTGGTTGCGCTGCTCGGCTATGCCGGGCTGCGGTCGATCCCGGACGCCTTCTACCAGGCGGCGCGGATCGACGGCGCCTCGCGCTGGGCGGTGTTCCGCTATATCCAGCTGCCGAAGATGTCGGGCGTGCTGCTGATCGCGGTGCTGCTGCGCTTCATGGACAGCTTCATGATCTACACCGAGCCCTTCGTCCTGACCGGCGGCGGGCCCGGCAACGCCACCACCTTCCTGAGCCAGGAGCTGACCCGGATGGCGGTCGGCCAGTTCGACCTGGGGCCCGCGGCGGCGTTCTCGATCATCTACTTCCTGATCATCCTGCTGTTCTCGTGGCTGTTCTACACGGTCATCACCAATATCGGGAAAGCCGACGCGCCATGAACCGCCGCACCCGCGCCGTCATCCTGATCGTGTACATGGCCTTCCTGGCCCTGCCGATCTATTGGCTGGTGACCATGTCGCTGAAGGAGAACCGCGAAATCCTGTCCGGGTTCACGCTGTTCCCGCAGACCCCGACCTTCGCCAACTACGCCACCATCTTCACCGACGCGTCCTGGTATTCCGGCTACATCCATTCGATCACCTATGTGCTGATGAATATGGTGGTCTCCGTGCTGGTGGCGCTGCCGGCGGCTTACGCCTTCAGCCGCTATCGCTTCATCGGCGACCGGCACATGTTCTTCTGGCTGCTGTCGAACCGGATGTCGCCGCCGGCGGTGTTCCTGCTGCCCTTCTTCCAGCTCTATTCCGCCTTCGGGCTCATCGACACGCCCTATGCCGTGGCGCTGGCGCACTGCCTGTTCAACGTGCCGCTGGCGGTCTGGATTCTCGAAGGCTTCATGTCCGGCGTGCCGAAGGAGATCGACGAGACCGCCTATATCGACGGCTACTCCTTTCCGCGCTTCTTCCTGACCATCTTCGTGCCGCTGATCCGCGGCGGCATCGGCGTCACCGCCTTCTTCTGCTTCATGTTCTCTTGGGTCGAGCTGCTGCTGGCCCGCACCCTGACCTCGGTCGAGGCCAAGCCGATCGCAGCCACCATGACCCGCACGGTCAGCGCCGCCGGTATGGACTGGTCGCTGCTGGCCGCCGCCGGCGTGCTGACCATCGTGCCCGGCGCGATCGTGATCTGGTTCGTCCGCAACTACATCGCCAAGGGCTTCGCCCTGGGCCGGGTGTGAGGAGGCCGCGGCATGAATTTGGACTGGATGGCCTGGACGCCGCCCACCGCCTGGTTCTTCGGCGGCATCGCGGCGCTCCTGGTCCTGATGACGGTGTGGCAGCTGGCCTCGCCCTCGGTGCCGCGGCGCGGCTTGCTGCCGCTGGTCACCACCCCAGGCGACCGGCTGTTCATCGGCCTGCTCGGCGCCGCCTACATCCATCTCGCCTGGATCGGTCTGGCCTCGGGCAGCCTCTGGTACGGCTCCGCGATCGCCGTGGTGTGGATGATCGCGGTGATGCGGTTCGGATGATTTTGTCCGGACCGGCCCCGGCATGCGGGGCAGGGAGTGCTGGTTTCAACATCTATAGTGACGGGGAGAGGAACATGACCAAGATGCTGCACGGGCCGGGCGGGTTCCCGGTCCATCGCCGGACCCTGCTGCGCGGCGCTTCCGCGCTCGGCGCCGCCGTCGCCCTGCCGGGCTTCGCCCGCCACGCCTTCGCCCAAGGCGCGGATCAGCTGATGGCCAACGCCAGGAAGTGGATCGACACCGAATTCCAGCCTTCGACGCTGACCAAGGATCAGCAGATGAAGGAGATGGAATTCTTCATCAAGGCGGCCGAGCCGTTCCGCGGCATGGACATCAACGTGGTGTCGGAGACGATCACCACCCACAGCTACGAGGCCGCGACGCTGGCCCGCGCCTTCTCCGAGATCACCGGCATCAACCTGAAGCACGACCTGATTCAGGAAGGCGACGTGATCGAGAAGCTGCAGACCCAGATGCAGTCCGGCCAGAACATCTACGATGCCTATGTCAACGACAGCGACCTGATCGGCACGCATTTCCGCTACGGCCAGGCGGTGCCGCTGTCCGACTTCATGGCCGGCGACGGCAAGGACTTCACCCTGCCGACGCTCGACATCGACGACTTCATGGGCAAGAGCTTCACCACCGGCCCGGACGGCAAGCTCTATCAGGTCCCGGACCAGCAATTCGCCAACCTGTATTGGTTCCGCTACGACTGGTTCACCGACCCGAAGCTGCAGGAGCAGTTCAAGGCGGCCTATGGCTACGACCTGGGCGTGCCGCTGAACTGGTCGGCCTATGAGGACATCGCCGACTTCTTCACCAACAAGGTGAAGGAGATCAACGGCGTCCGCGTCTGGGGCCATATGGATTACGGCAAGAAGGACCCGTCGCTCGGCTGGCGCTTCACCGACGCCTGGCTCTCCATGGCCGGCGCCGGCGATAAGAGCATCCCGAACGGCCTGCCGGTCGATGAATGGGGCATCCGGGTCGAGGGCTGCCGCCCGGCCGGCTCCAGCGTCACCCGCGGCGGCGACGTCAACGGCCCGGCCGCGGTGTACGCGCTGACCAAGTACATCGACTGGCTGAAGAAGTATGCCCCGCCCGAGGCCGCCGGCATGACCTTCTCCGAGGCCGGGCCGGTGCCGGGGCAGGGCAACATCGCCCAGCAGATCTTCTGGTACACCGCCTTCACCGCCAACTTGACCGAGCCCGGCCTGCCGGTGGTGAACGAGGACGGCACGCCGAAATGGCGCATGGCGCCCTCGCCGCACGGCCCGTACTGGGAGGAGGGGATGAAGCTGGGTTACCAGGATTGCGGCTCCTGGACCTTGTTGAAGAGCACGCCGAAGGAGCGGCAGCAGGCGGCCTGGCTCTATGCCCAGTTCTGCATCTGCAAGACCACCTCGCTGAAGAAGCTGCAGGTCGGCCTGACCCCGATCCGCGACAGCGACATCCGCTCCAAATGGATGGACGACATGGCGCCGAAGCTGGGCGGGCTGGTCGAGTTCTACCGCAGCCCGGCGCGCGTGGCCTGGACCCCGACCGGCACCAACGTTCCCGACTATCCGCGGCTGGCGCAGCTGTGGTGGCAGAACGTGGCCGAGGCGGTGACCGGCGAGGTCACGCCGCAGCAGGCGATGGACAACCTGGCCAAGCAGCAGGACCAGGTGCTGACGCGGCTGGAGCGGGCCGGCAATCTTGGCGATTGCGGGCCGAAGCTGAACGAGGAGAAGGACGCCCAGTACTGGTTCGACCAGCCCGGCGCGCCGAAGCCGAAGCTGGAGAACGAGAAGGAGAAGGGCCAGACCGTGGCCTATGACAGCCTGCTGCAGGCCTGGAAGGAAGGGAAGGTGCGGTAAGGCTCCGAGGCGTAGGCTGGGTTCGCCACAAGGCGAACCCAACATTCTCAAAAAGCCGTCATTGCGAGGAGGCGAAGCCGACGAAGCAATCCAGGGGCCACGCCAAACCGCCCTGGATTGCTTCGCTGCGCTCGCAATGACGATCCATTCGTAACCTGCCTGGTTCTCAGATCCCCGGGTCGAAGCCGCGCCTGGGCGGCGGCGGGACGGCGTCGCCGTTCAGCATCGCCGCCGCCGCCTCGGCGCATTGCTTGCGGATGTCGGGCACCGCCGTGATCTCCCAGAAGGCGCCGCGGGTCGGCGGGCCGAGCGCGTAGAGCCGGGGCGAGGGCTGGCCATCATGCCCGATCAGCCGCCCCTGGGCGTCGATGTCGAGGCCGAGGCGCAGCCGGTCCGGCCGCACTGCGCCGCCCGCCAGAAGCGACCGCAGCAGCGGGTCGTCGGTGCGCGCCGGGTCGGTCTCCGGTCCGCTGGCCAGGACCAGGCGGCCGACCGTCCGGCTCTCCTCCGCCGCGGCGCCGCGGCGGCGCAGCGTCACCGTCAGCCCGTCCTCCGCCGCCGTCACCGAGCGCATCCGCCCCGCCACGACCTGAAGCTGGCCCGAGGCGATCATCGCCCCGACCCGGTCGGCAATGGCCGGCGCCACGCGGTGCCGGTGCACGTCCCACCAGGGCCGCAGATGGCGCAGGAAGCGTCCCGCCTGCCTCTCGTCCCAGCCCCGCCACAGCGCCTGGGTGAAGGGCCGCAGCCCGTCGATCACGGCGCGCCAGTCGCCCCCCGCGGCCTCGGCCTCGCGGCACAGGGCGCGAAGCCGGCGCAGCACGGCCAGCGCCGGCCGGCCGACGAACTCCGCCGCGTCCAGCGTCGCCGGCTTGCTGGCGACATCGCGATGCGGCCGGGGCAGCAGGCCGCGCCGCGACAGCGCCAGGACACGGCCGCGATGATCCTGCGCCGCGAGCCCGGCGGCGATGTCGATCATGGTCAGCCCGGTGCCGATGATCAGCACGGTCTCGTCCGGCGGGATCGAGCCCAGGCCGGCATCCTCCGGCCCGACCAGGACGCGCCCCGGCGCCGCCGGCAGCGGGATCGGGGCCGTCGGCGGGGCGTTGCCGATGCACAGCGCCGCGATGTCCGCTGGCTCGGTCCGGCCGGAGGCGAGGCGCACCGTCACCCCGGCCGAATCGCGGTCCAGCCCCACCGCGCCGTCCGCCAGCACGGTCAGGCCGCCGGGGAAGTCGCGCCCGGCTGCGGCCAGGGTTTCGCCGACATAGTCGCCGTAGAAGCGGCGCGGCAGATAGGGGGCGTCGCCCGCGCCGTGGGCCCGGGCCCAGCGCTGGAAGTCGTCCGGCTCGTCCGGAAAGGCGCTCATATTCGCGGTGCGGACGTTCAGCAGATGCGCCGGATGCGGCGTGCCATAGGCCATGCCGCGGCCCGGCGGACCGCCGCGCTCGATCAGCACGACCTTCGCCGCCCCGGCCGAGCGGCGCAGGAGCTGGACCGCGAGCAGGCAGCCGGTGAACCCGGCCCCGATGATGGCGATGCGCATGATCCTCCAGCCGCTGCTTCGACGGGCGGCATGGTAACCACCTCCTCCCGGTCCGGCCACTCGTCCGATCGGAGCGAAGCGGGAATGCGGTCTCGCCGCCGCCACGGCGACGCCCTATGCTGCGCGCGGGACGAAGACGGGGACCAAGGACGACAATGCGGATTGCGGCAGTGCTGGCGTGCGTGGCCCTGGCAGGACTGGCGGCGGGGTGCGTGCCGTCGCGCGATGATCGGGTCGTGCTGCCCGATTCGGTGCCGGTGGACCGGGCGCTCTCGGCCGATATCCGCTACGTCTTCTTCCGCCCCGGCAAGGCGGAGATCACCCGGGACGGCACCGCCGCCATCGCCGCCGCGGTGGTCGAGGATGCGCGGCGCCGCGCCAAGGGGCCGCCGCCGCGCCTGATCGTGACCGGCCATGCCGATGCCGGCGGCAACCCGGCGGCGGCGCAGCGCCTGTCGTTGCGGCGGGCCAGGCTGGTGGCGGCCCGGTTGCAGGCGGCCGGGATCCCCGAGGGGCGGATCACCGTCGCCGGCGCCGGCGCGGCCGATCCGCTGCTGCCCGCCCCGCCGGGGCAGGCGGAACCGACCAACGACCGGGTCGAGATCGGATTCGAGTCCTCCCCGGCCGTGTCGCAATTGGACGCGACACCCCGGCGTCCCATATAGTCTGGTCGGAACCATCGGCGCGGACGCGCCCGCCAGCGGATCGACGGTGATGTACACTGCGGAAACCCGGGCGATCGAGGTGTCGGTCGAACCGGTCTATCTCGAGGACCAGTCCTCGCCCGACGAGAACCACTACGTCTGGGCCTACCGTGTCCGCATCGTCAATCACGGGCGGGAGCGGGTGCAGCTGCGCAGCCGCTACTGGCGGATCACCGACGAATACGGCCGGGTGCAGGAGGTCCGCGGTCCCGGCGTCGTCGGGGTCGAGCCGGTGATCGAGCCGGGCAAGGCCTTCCAGTACACCAGCGGCGCACCGATCGCGACGCCGTCCGGCATCATGGTCGGCACCTACCAGATGGAGACCCCGTCGGGCGAGCGCTTCGACGTGGCGATCCCGGCCTTTTCGCTGGACAGCCCGCATCGTACGATCCGACTGAACTGAATGACCGACACACTCTGCCGATCCCGGGCGGTCCCCAACCGGGCCGCGGCGTGGGACGGCACCGCCAACGACAACCGCCCGGAGAAGCCGGCATCATGACCCGCAACCCCTTCACCCCGGTGGTGGCCAACGCCTCGACACAGGCCCTGCGCAGTGGAGCCGGGCAGCGCCCGAGCCGGTCCGAGGCCGAGGAGGCGGTGCGCGTGCTGCTGCGCTGGGCCGGCGAGGACACGTCGCGCGAAGGCCTGCGCGACACGCCCAAGCGGGTGGTGAAGGCGTATGAGGAGTTCTTCCGCGGCTACGACCAGGATCCCGTCGAGCTCTTGTCCCGCACCTTCGAGGAGGTCGACGGCTACGACGAGATGGTGCTGCTGCGCGACATCGACTTCGAATCGCATTGCGAGCACCACATGGTGCCGATCATCGGCAAGGCGCATGTCGCCTATCTGCCGGACCGCCGGGTGGTCGGCATCTCCAAGCTGGCGCGGGTGGTCGATGCCTATGCCAAGCGGCTGCAGATCCAGGAGCGGCTGACGGCGCAGATCGCCGGCGCGATCGACGAGGTGCTGAAGCCGCGTGGCGTGGCGGTGATGGTGTCATCGCAGCACCACTGCATGACCACGCGCGGGGTGCACAAGCATGGCACCCAGATGGTGACCAGCTGCATGGTCGGCGCCTTCCGCGACGACCCGCAGCTGCGGCGCGAGTTCCAGATGATGATCGGGATGCCGGTGTAACCATCGCTGCTCGCGGGCCGAGCTCCCGTCGAATGTTGACGGCATGACGGTGGACGAAGGGGCATCCGACCGGGTATCTCAGCCGGCACTATGTCTGCTTCCCACAACAAGGAGACGGACGAACCTCCGTCTAGCGGCCGCCGATGATTGAACTCGTCATCGTCGTGCTGCTCATCCTGCTCAACGCCTTTTTCGCGATGTCGGAACTGGCGTTGGTCTCCGCCCGTCGCGCCCGCCTTCAAGGCATGGCCGAACAGGGCCATCGCGGCGCCCGCGCCGCCCTCGCCCTGGCCGAGGATCCGAACCGCCTCCTGTCCACGGTGCAGGTCGGCATCACGCTGGTCGGCATCATCGCCGGCGCCTTCGGCGGCGCCACCCTGTCGGCGCCGCTGCGCGAGTGGCTGGCGCCCCTGCCGGTGGTCGGGCCCTGGGCCGACGGCCTGTCCTTCGCCCTGGTCGTCGTTGCCATCACCTATTTCTCGCTGATCATCGGCGAGCTGGTGCCGAAGCGGATCGCGCTGAACCACGCCGAGAGCATCGCCGCCCGCGTCGCCCGGCCGATGCAGACCGTGGCCGCTGTCGGCGCCCCGATCGTCTGGCTGCTGCAGCGCTCGACCGAGCTGGTGCTGAAGCTGCTCGGCATCTCCGCCGTCCCCGCCCAGACGGTGACGGAGGAGGAGGTGAAGACGCTGATCGCCGAGGGCACCGAGGCCGGCGTCTTCGCCGAGGCCGAGCGCGAAATGATCGACGGCGTGCTGCGCCTGGCCGACCGATCGGTGCGCTCGATCATGACGCCGCGGCACGAGATGGTCTGGATCGACCTCGAGGACAGCCCGGATGAGATCCGCAAGATCATCGCCGAGAGCGGCTGCAGCCGTTTCCCGGTGGCGCGCGGCGAGCTCGACGAGCTCGAGGGCGTGATCCAGACCAAGGACATGCTCGACCGCATGCTGCAGGGCGGCCCGTTCGACGTGGCCGAGACCATGCGGCCGCCGCTGGTGGTGCCGGACGGCACCCCGGCGCTGAAGCTGCTGCAGACCTTCCGCAGCGCCCCGATCCACCTCGCCGTGGTGGTCGACGAATACGGCAGCGTCGAAGGCGTGGTGACGCCGACCGACATCCTGGCGGCGATCGCGGGCGAGGTCGCGGATCTCGCCGACCAGGCCAGCGGCTATTCGATCGTGCGGCGCGAGGACGGCAGCTGGCTGGTCGACGCGATGACGCCGATCGACGAGATCGAGCGGCTGTTGCGCCTGCGCGGCCTGCGGTCGGAGGACGACGAGTACCAGACCCTGGCGGGCTTCGTGCTCTGGCACCTCGGCCATCTGCCGAAGGTGGCGGAGAGCTTCGTCGAAAACGGGGTGCGCTACGAGGTCATCGACCTCGACGGCAACCGCATCGACAAGGTGCTGATCCGGGTCGACCAGACGGAGCCGTAGCGGACCTGAGGGCCACCTTCTGTCAATGACGGGCTTGACCCGGCAATCCAGAGTGCGTCGATATCCTCTGGATGCCCGGATCAAGTCCGGGCATGACAGGAAGGGGCAAGGCCGTCCATTCTTCCTCGTCGCGAGTGCGGATCCGACCCTATCCGGTGGAGCATTCGATGCAAGTGACCGAGTCCACAGCCAAGGCCAAGCTGCCGAAGCTCATCGACGCGGCGCTGGCCGGCGAGGAGGTTGTGATCGCTAGGCGAGACCGGCCCGCGGTCAAGCTGGTCCCGGTTCCGCAAAGGAAATTCCGAATTGGCTTGCTTGCCGACCGGCTAGACGGCCCGGTGCCGGACTTCTTCGAACCGCTGAACGACCGCGACCTCGCCGCCTGGGGAGACGGCTGATAAAGACCATCCTGATCGACCTCGAATCGAGAGGTCGTAGGTTGGGTTCGCCTCCCGGCGAACCCAACAATGGCTTGAGCTGCGGCATGTTGGGTTCGCTTGCCGCGAACCCAACCTACGCGGTCGAACGAGACCAGCCCGGTCTCAGACCGCCAGCTCCTGCTGGTGCGGCTGGGCGTGGCGGATGGCCTGCTCGAGGTCGACCGAGACCAGCTGGCTCACCCCGCGCTCAATCATGGTGACGCCGTAGAGGCGGTTCACCCGGGCCATGGTCATGCGGTGGTGGGTGATGATCAGGAAGCGGGTGCGGCCGCCCTCCGCCAGCTCGGTCAAGAGCGTGCAGAGGCGGTCGACATTGGCGTCGTCCAGCGGTGCGTCGACCTCGTCCAGCACGCAGATCGGCGCCGGGTTGGTCAGGAACACGGCGAAGATCAGCGCCGCCGCGGTCAGCGCCTGCTCGCCGCCCGACAGCAGCGACAGGTGCTGCAGCTTCTTGCCCGGCGGGCTGGCGAAGATCTCCAGGCCCGCCTCCAGCGGATCCTCGGTGTCGGTCAGGGCCAGCTGCGCCTTGCCGCCGCCGAACAGCCGGGTGAACAGCGCCCGGAAATGGCCGTCGACCACGTCGAAGCTGGCCACCAGCCGCTCCCGCGCCTCGCGGTTCAGTGAGGCGATGCCCTGGCGCAGCTTGGCGATGGCGGCCGTCAGGTCCTCCTTCTCCGCCGACAGCCGCGTGTGCTGGGATTCGATCTCGACGATCTCCACCTCGGCCCGCAGATTGACCGGGCCCATGCCCTCGCGCTCGCGGTTCAGGCGGTCGAGCTTGCGGGCGGTCTCCTCCGCATCCGGCAGCGGCGTGTCCGGAGTCAGCCCAGCCAGGCCGGCCACCGCCTCCGGCGCGCAGTCCAGCCGCTCGGCAATGCGGGTCTTGAGCCCTTCGACCGCGGTCTGGGCTGCCACCACCGAGGCCTCGCCGCGCACCCGAGCCTCGCGCGCCTCGGCCAGGGCGGCCTCGGCCGCACGCAGGGCGCGATCGGCAGCCCCCTGGCGCTGCTCGCCCACCGCCAGCGCGTCGGCGGCCATGCGGCGCCGGCGCTCGGCCTCGTCGATTTGGCTGATCAGGGTCTCGCGCCGGGCGGCGATCTCGGCCGGCTTGGCGTCCAGCTCGATCAGCGTCGCCTGCGCCTCCTCGAGGCGCGCCTCCAGCTCGGCCAGCCGGTCGGCGCTGCCGCGGGCCCGGCTGTCCCAGCCCTGCACCTCGCTCTCGATCGCGCGCAGCCGGGCCCGCCGCCCGCCGGCCTCGCGCTGCAGCCGCTCCAGCGCCGATTGCCGGGCGCCGAGCGCCGCGCGCGCCTCGGCCAGGGCCGAGCGGATCTCGCTGACCGCCTGACGCTGCACCTCGCCATCCGGCAGCGCCGCGATCTCGGCCGCCGTCTCCTCGCGCTCGCGCATCGCCTCGTCGCGGTCCGCGGCCAGGCGCTCGGCCTGGGCGGTCAGGGCCGCCAGCCGGCTGCGCCGCGCCGCCTCGGCCTGGGCTGCCTTGCTTTGTGCTTCGCGGGCTCGGCCGACCGCGGAGACGGCATCCTGCTGGCCGCGCCGGGCCGCCCGGTCGGCCTCCTGCGCCGCCTGCGCCGCCTGGCGCGCGGCGTCGGCCGCCCGGCGCGCCGTCTCCGCCGCCTCGGCCGCGGTGGCGAGCTGCGCCTCCAGCTGCTCCAGCCGGTTGCGCTGCTGCAGCCGCGCCGCGGCCGGGGACGGGGCGCCCGGCCGGGCCACGAGGCCGTCCCAGCGCCAGCGGCCGCCGGCCTTGGTCACCAGCGCCTGGCCGGGCCGCAGCGCCGGCTGCAGCGCCTCGGCCTCCGTGGCGTCCGCGACCACGCCGATATGGGCCAGGCGCCGGGCCAGCGCCGCCGGGGCGGTGACATGGGCGGCCAGCGGCTCGGCCCCGGCCGGCAGCGGCGCGGTCTCGTCGTAGCCGGGCAGCTCGGCCCAGTGCAGCGGCGCCGACCGGTCGGCCGGCACCGAGGCCTCGTCGCCCAGCGCCGCGCCCAGCGCCGCTTCCCAGCCGGGCTCGACCCGTAGTTGGTCCAGGATCGGGGCGCGGGCGGCGTCGCCGCCCTTGCCGCTGCCGCCCTTACCACCCTCTAGGGCGGCGCGCAGGCCGTCGGCCTCGGCCTTCAGCCGGGTCGCGGCGCCCTCGGCGGACTGGGCGGCCTCGCGGGCGCCGGCGAAGGCCGAATCGGCGGCCTGGCGGCGGCTCTCCGCCGCCTCGACCGCCTCCTGCGCCGCCTCCAGCCGCGCCTCGGCCTCGGCCAGGGCCAGCGCGGCGGCCTCGGCCCCGTCGGCGCCGGCCAGCTCGGCCTCCACCTGGGCGATCTGGCGCAGCGCATCCTCATGCCGCCGGGCCAGGTCCAGCAGGCGCGTCTCCAGCTCCCGCTGGCGCTTGGCCAGGCTCTGGCGCCGCGCCTCGTCGCCGGCCGCGGCCTCGGTCAGCGCGGTCAGCTTCCCGTCCAGCCCGTCGACGATCTCGCGCTGCGCGTCGATCGCCCGCCGCGCCTCGGCCTCGGCCTCCGCCTCGCCGGCGCTCTGGCGCTCGATCCGCTCGCGCTCCTCGGTCAGGCGGGCCAGCGCCTGGGCGGCATCGGCGCCCAGCGAGCGCTCGCGCACCAGGTCGCCCTTGACCTGCTCCAGCCGCCGGTTGGTGTCGAGGATGGCCTGGCTCAGCCGCCCGGCCTCGGCCTCCAGCGTCTCGCGCTCGACCAGCAGCCGCTGCAGCGCCGCCGCCGATTCGGCATCGGCCTTGCGCAAAGCGGGCAGGGCGGCGGCGGCCTCGGCCTGCTCGGTGGTGCCCCGCGTCGCCGCGATCATGCGCTCGCGCACCACCTGCTCATTGGCGTCGTAGGCCCGCCGGGCCTCGGCCAGCGCTGCGACCGCCGCGGTCCATTGCAGATGCAGCAGCGTCGCCTCGACCTGGCGGATCTGCTCCGAGATCGTGCGGTAGCGCGCCGCCTGCCGCGCCTGTTTGCGCAAGCCCCCGAGCTGGGCGTCGAGCTGCACCAACACGTCGTCGAGGCGGGTCAGGTTCTCCTCGGCCGAGCGCAGCCGCAGCTCGGCCTCGTGCCGGCGGCTGTGCAGGCCGGTGATGCCGGCCGCCTCCTCCAGGATCTGCCGCCGCTCCGCCGGGCGGGCGGAGATCATGGCCGCGATCCGGCCCTGGCTGACCAGGGCGGGGGAGGCGGGGCCCGAAGCGTTGTCCTGGAACAGCAGCTGCACGTCGCGGGCGCGCACCGGCTTGCCGTTGATGCGGTACTCGGAGCCGGTGCCGCGCTCGATCCGCCGGACGATCTCGATGATATCCGAGTGGTCCCAGCCGGGCGCGGTGCGGTCGCTGTTGTCCAGCGTGATCGTCACCTCGGCCAGGTTGCGCGCCGCCCGGCCGGTGGTGCCGCCGAAGATGACATCGTCCATCTCCTGGCCGCGCATGCGCCGGGCGGAGTTCTCACCCATCGCCCAGCGCAGCGCCTCGACCAGGTTGGACTTGCCGCAGCCGTTGGGCCCGACCACGCCGGTCAGGCCGGGCTCGATGGCCACGTCCGTCGGATCGACGAAGGATTTGAAGCCCGACAGGCGGAGCCGGGCGAAATGCACGGCGGCGCGCTCCCGCTCAGTTGGTGGCGGCGCCCTTCTCGGCGAGCTTCCGGTCGAAGATCGCCTTGAAGGTGTCGAAGCTGGCCTCGCCCTCGAGCTTCTCGCCCTCGACCACGAAGGTCGGGGTGGCGTTGACCTGATAGGTCGCCTGCGCGTCCTGGCCCAGCTTGATGATCGCGTCGGCGACGCTGTTGTCGGCCAGGCAGGCGTCGAACTTGTCCTTCGGCAGCCCGGCCATGCCGCCGATCTGGGCCAGGGCGGCGATCGGGTCGCCGGCCGTCGCCCAGCTCTGCTGCGTCTGGAACAGCACCTTGGAGATGTTGAAGTACTGGTCGCGCGGGGCGCAGCGCGCCATCATCCCGGCCCGCAGGTCCAGCCCGTTCAGCGGGAACTGGCGGAACACGATCTTCACCTTGCCGGTGTCGACATAGTCCTTCTCGATCTGCGGCAGCACGTTGACGGTGAAGGCGGCGCAGTGCGGGCAGGTGAAGGAGGCGAATTCCAGCATCGTCACCGGCGCGTCGGCCTTGCCCATCACATAGTCGGTGTCGGTGATCTTCGGGTCCCAGGCCTTGCCGGCGTCCTGGGCCGAGGCCGATCCGGCCATGAACGTCGCCGCGGCCAGCGCCAGTCCGGCGAGCAGGGTCTTCAGCATCGGATGATCTCCATCAGGATCCGGGCCTCGTTGCGCCGATGTCATCGTGGCGGCGTCCGGGCATAGAGCGCCCGGCCGAAGGCCGCAAGTCGGGATTTCCACTCGGGGTCGTCCACCGCTTCCAGCGGCTTCGCCAGCATCGCCTCTTCGCCCGGGGTCAGGGAACGGCGGCGCGGTGTCGCGGGCCGGCGGTCCAGCGGCGCCTGCACCAGCTTCAGTCGGGAGATCGCGGCATAGCCGAAATGGCCGTTGATCCGCTCGATCAGCCGGTCCTGGTCGTGCTGCAGCTCCAGCGCGTCGGCCGGGTCGACCCTCAGCGCCAGGGTGCCGCCGTCGCGCTTCCCGGCCGGGAAGCTCAGCTTATCCGGCACGGCGCGGTCGGCCCAATGGCTCCCGACCACCGACGGCCAGTCGGCGAACAGGCTGCCGATGGCGCTGCGCCCGCCGCCCAGCGCCTTGCGGGCCAGGGCGGGGACCAGGGCGGCCATGGACCGCGGATAACTCATCAACGGGCCTTCGGGACGGTGCTGCAGGATCGGATCGAATTGCGGGACTCGGGTCCCTATAGTGGCGCAACGCACCCCCGAGCGGCAACGCGAGCCATGCCCGACACAGCCACGTCCGCCACGTCCCCCGACTTCGCCGAAGCCGATTTCGCCCCGGCGCTGCTCGCCTGGTACGACCGGCATCGCCGAGTCCTGCCGTGGCGGGCGCCGCCGGGGCGGCGGGCGGACCCGTACCGGGTCTGGCTCAGCGAGATCATGCTGCAGCAGACCACTGTGGCGGCGGTGAAGGAGTATTTCCTCGACTTCACCGCGCGCTGGCCGACCGTGGCCGACCTCGCCGCCGCCCCGCCCTACGAGGTGCTGCGCGCCTGGGCGGGGCTCGGCTACTACGCCCGGGCCCGGAACATGCATCGCTGCGCCGCCATCGTGGTTGAACGCCATGGCGGAGTCTTCCCCTTGGAGGAGGCGGAATTGCGGCAGCTGCCGGGGATCGGCGATTACACCGCGGCGGCGATCGCGGCGATCGCCTTCGACCGGCCGGCCGCGGTGATGGACGGCAATGTCGAACGGGTGATGGCCCGGATCTTCGCGGTGGAGACGCCGCTGCCCGTCGCGAAGCCGATCCTCAAGGCCCATGCCGCCGCGCTGACCCCGCGCCGGCGGCCGGGCGACTATGCCCAGGCGGTGATGGATCTTGGCGCCACCATCTGCACCCCGCGCAGCCCGAAATGCATCCTCTGCCCCTGGTCGACCCCGTGCCGGGCCCGCCGGCGCGGCATCGCCGAGGATCTGCCGGCCAGGCTGGCCAAGGCGGCGAAGCCGACCCGCCGGGCCGTCGCCTTCTGGCTGACCGATTCGCGCGGTCATGTCCTGCTGCGCCGCCGGCCGCCGAAGGGGATGCTGGGCGGCATGATGGAGATCCCGACCTCCGCCTGGCTGGAGCAGCCGATGCCGGATCTCGCCGCGGTGCTGGCCCAGGCGCCGGGCGGCGCCGGCTGGCGCCTGCTGCCCGGGCTGGTGCGGCACGGCTTCACCCATTTCGATTTCGAGCTGACCGTGGCGGCCGGTCGCCTCAATGGGCCGGTCGAGGGCGGAATCCTGATGCCGCCGGACCGTCTGGGCGACGCCGGGCTGCCGACAGCGATGTGGAAGATTGCCCGCCACGCCCTGCGGCATCTTGAATGACCGGGGCGGCCGCCACAAATCAGCCGTAATCACCGCTCCCTATCCGACCTCGTCGGGACGGTGAGGTTGCGCAAGCAGCGGTCCGGACGGTCGATGGCGATTGGCGCGCGACTCTGTCGCGCCCGGTTTCGTCTTGATCTCCCGGGCCGCGATCTTCACCCTGCCGGCGCCGCGGCCATGACGGCCGGGCATGATCGAAGGAACCGTGTCCATGTTCATCCAGACCGAGCAGACACCCAACCCGGCCAGCCTGAAGTTCCTGCCGGGCCGCGCCGTGATGGATGTGGGCACCGCCAACTTTCCGTCGCCGGAAGCGGCGGCGCGGTCGCCTCTGGCGCAGCGCCTGTTCGAGATCGAGGGCGTCACCGGCGTCTTCCTCGGCACCGATTTCGTGACGGTGTCCAAGGCCGACACCATCGACTGGTACGTGCTGAAGCCCTCGATCCTCGGCGTGATCATGGAGCATTTCACCGCCGGCCGGCCGGTCATCCTGGCCGAGACGGCGGCGGAGGGTTCCGGCGCCGCGACGGACGATGAATCCGAGATCGCCGCCCAGATCCGGGAGCTGATCGACACCCGCGTCCGGCCCGCCGTGGCCCAGGACGGGGGCGACATCATCTTCCAGGGCTACGAGCACGGCGTGGTCTATCTGCACATGCAGGGTTCCTGCTCCGGCTGCCCCAGCTCGACCATGACGCTGAAGGCCGGCATCGAGAACATGCTGCGCCACTACATCCCCGAAGTGACGGAGGTGCGTCCCGTCGCCTGACGGGGCTGCGCTCCACCCGGCGGCGCCCCTGAGCAGAGGGGCGCCCGCGGACCGGTCGTGCCGATAGGCGGGGCGCCCGGGACCGCTGGCCCGGGCGCAACCGATGACGAGGTCCATGCAGTTTCGTGTGTTTCGACCGGCCGCCGCCTTGGCCGGCCTTTTGCTGATCGTGCCCTTCGCCGCCCTGGCCCAGCCGGCGGCCTCCCCGATCACCGATCAACCCCAGGCCGAGCTGCAGGTGGCCGACCTGCCGCCGCAGCCGGTGCTTCCGGCTTCGGCCGTGCCGCCGATCGACAAGACCTCGGACATAGTCCTCCGGGTCGACAGCGCGGGGACGCTCAGCAACATCTTCGACCACGCCGACTACACGCTCACCGAGGTGCGCGACGGCGAGGCCGAGGTACCGCGGCTGCTGGTCGAGGCCATCCCGGGCGACCTGCGCCGGCTCGATTCCACCGATCTGCGCAAGGACCTGTTCTTCAACGCCCTGCTGCCGCTGGTGCTGCGGGTCAACGAGGACATCCGCCACGACCGCGACCGGCTTCTGGCGCTGCAGGGGCTGCAGCGGCTCGGCCTTGCGCCCTCGGCGGAGTCGCGGGCCTGGCTCGCCGCGTTGAGCGGGCGCTACGGTATCGCTGGTGGCGACATCGACGAGCTGCTGCGGCGGGTCGATGTGGTGCCGCCCTCCCTGGCTCTGGCCCAGGCCGCGGTCGAATCGGGCTGGGGCACCTCCTACAGCGCCCGGCGCCGCAACGCCCTGTTCGGCCAGACTGCGGGCTCGGCGGTGCGCTACGCCGCCTTCGACCGGCTGATCGACGGTGTCGCCGCCTATGCCCGCAACCTCAACACCCACCCGGCCTATGCCGGCTTCCGCACCCGCCGCGCGGCGCTGCGAGCTGCGCGGCAGAAGCTGGACGGCTATGATCTGGCGTCGACCCTCACGCGCTATTCCACGCGCGGAACGGCCTATATCCGCGATGTCCGGGCCATGATCCGTAGGAACGATCTCGTCGAGCTCGATTCGGCGCGGCTTGCCGCGGATCGCGCGTTGAGCTTACCTGCCGCGAGCTGAGATTTTCTGCGGCAGACGGCCATGGCGCTCGACAAGATCGCGCTCGACACGCTGTTCCGCGAGGCCCGCACCCGATGCGTGTTCCTCGACGAGGCGATTCCGGAGGCAACGCTCCGGGCGATCTACGATCTGATGAAGCGGGGCCCGACCAGCGCCAATTCCTGTCCCGCGCGGATCGTGTTCGTCACCTCGGACGAGGGCAAGGCGGCGCTGCGCCCCGCGCTCGACCCGGAGGTGCTGGGCGCCACGCTGCAGGCGCCGGTGACGGCGATCGTGGCCTATGATTCGGCCTTCCACGAGCAGCTGCCGAAGCTGCTGCCGGACGACCCGCAGGCGGCGATCCGCTTCGCCGCCCGGCCCGACCTGGCGCAGGAGACGGCGCATCGGGACGCGGCGATGCAGGCCGCCTATCTGATCATGGCGGCGCGCGGCCTCGGGCTCGGCTGCTGGCTGGTGGGGGAGTTCGACCGGGCAAAGGTCGACGCCGCCTTCCTCTCCGGCACCCGCTGGCGCTCCAGCCTCCTGGTCGATATCGGCTATGTCGACCGCAGCAAGGAATTCCCCCGCCGCCCCCGCCTGGCCTTCGAGGAAGCCTGCCGGATCGTGTGAGAGCGTGTACGGACCGGATTTCCTCGGCTCGACTGGGCCGATATCAGCGATGAGCAACATGAACAGCGACCGCATGCCCATGGCACGGGCGGGAGCCGCCGCGTGATCGTGCTCGGGCTCGATGCCGCCGGCGCCGGCTGCGGCGTGGCGGTGCGGCGCGACGGGCAGGTCCTGGCCGCGCGCACCGAGCCGATGGCCCAGGGCCACGCGGCGCGGCTGATGCCGCTGGTGCTGGAGGTGCTGGCCGAGGCCGGGGTCGCGCCGGCCGATGTCGACCTGTTCGGCGTCACCACCGGCCCCGGCTCCTTCACCGGGCTCAGGGTCGGGCTCGCCGCGGTCGGCGGGCTGGCGCTCGGCACCGGCAAGAAGATCGTCGGCATCCCCAGCTTCGACGCCGTGCTGGCCGATCTCGGCCCGGTCGCCGGGGGCACGGTGCTGGTGGCGCTGGACGGGCGCCGGGCCGAGCCCTTCGCCCGGCTGTTCGACGCCGCCGGCACCCCGCTGGGCGAGCCGCTGTGCCTGCCGGCCGCCGATCTTGTCGCGCTGATCCCCCCGGGGCCTCTGACCGTCGCCGGCGACGGCGCGCATCTGGTGCTGCCGGCGCTGGCCGGCCGGGCGGATATGCGCCGGGCCGGCCCCGCCGCGATCGACCCGGCGACCGTGGCCCGGCTGGCCGGGGAGCGGGCGGACGAGGCGCGGGACGGCCCGCCGCCGCCGCTCTATGTCCGGCCGCCGGATGCGGTGCCGCTGGCCGACCGGGCGCCGAAGCCGTGATGCGCGTCGTCGAGGCCGGCGTGGCCGAGGCCGCGGTGTTGTCGGCCCTCTACGAGGCCGCCTTCGGCGAGGCCTGGGCGCCGGACCAGCTGGCGCAGCTCCTGGCCGGCCCCGGCGTGTTCGCGCTGATCGCGCTCGACGAGAGCGAGGAACCGGCGGGTTATGCCCTTGGGCGGGTGGCGGCAGACGAAGCGGAGCTGCTGTCGATCGCCCTCCTGCCCGCCAAGCGCCGTCGGGGCGGCGGGCGCCTGCTGCTGCATGCGCTGATCGATCGCTGCACGGCGGCCGGGGCGGAAACCCTGTTCCTCGAGGTGGCGACGAACAACGAGGCCGCCCTGGCGCTGTACCGCCGCGCCGGGTTCCGCGAGGCGGGCATCCGCAAGGGCTACTACAAGGTCGGCGCCGCCGCGGTCGACGCGATCGTCATGAAGCGGGATCTTTTACCGACCGTCGCGGGTTGACCGGACCGAACGGACAGCAAGGGGGAGCAACACGTTCGATGTGTGGGGGTCCGATTCTGCATCGCCGCGAGATCCTGGTGGCCCTGGTCGGCGCGACCGGCACCCTGGTCGTCGGCTGCGTGCCCGGCAGCGAGGGCGGCGACTTCATCCTGGTCTCGCCGCAGCAGGAGGCCGAGCTCGGCCAGCAGACCTGGTCCAAAATCCGGGCCGAGCGGCCGGCCTCGGGCAATGCCGAGATGAACCGGTTGCTCGGCCAGGTCGCCGGCCGGCTGGTCTCGGCCACCGGCGGCAACCCGGCGGAATGGGAGTTCGTGGTGTTCCAGGGTCAGGAGAAGAACGCCTTCGCGGTGCCCGGCAACAAGGTCGGAGTCTATGAGGGCATGTTCTCCGTGGTCGGCAGCGACGCCCAGCTCGCCGCCGTGGTCGGGCACGAGATCAGCCATGTCCACGCCCGGCACGGCGCCCGCCGGATCAGCCGCAGCATGGCGGCGGAGATCGGCATGCAGGCGCTGATGGCGGCGATGCAGGCCGGCGACGTGGCGGCGACCGACCAGATCGCCGGGCTGCTCGGCGCCGGCGTGCAGTACGGCGTGATCCTGCCCTATTCGCGCGACCAGGAGCTGGAGGCCGACCGGCTGGGGGTCGAGGCGATGGCGCGGGCCGGCTACGACCCGCAGGAGGCGGTGCGCTTCTGGGAAGCCATGGCCCAGGCCGAAGGCCGCGGCGCGCCGCCGGAATTCATGTCGACCCACCCGGCCGACGCCACCCGCATCCAGGCGCTGCAGGCCGAACTGCCCGCCGCCATGGCGCTCTATCAGGAGCAGGGACAGGCGTAGCCGCGGGCGGCGCCGCTACTGCCGCACCGGCCGCTCGACCGTGCCCAGAGCCTCGGCCAGCGACCGGGTGGCGCTGCCGCGGGGGCGGGGCTTCTGCTGGCTCTCATGCGGCGCCCAGCCGGCCAGGAACAGCACCTCGAAGCTGGCGGGGATGCGCCCGTCCGGCTCGGCGAAGCGCTCGGCGTAGCGGGCGGCGACGGCCGGCCAGAAGCCACGGGGCGGCGTCGCCGGGTTGCGGTTCAGCCCGGCATTGGTCTCGCCCATGCCGCGCAGATCGGCGAACAAGCGGAAGGCGTTCTCGTAAGTGACCGTCACCGTCTCGGCGTCGGCGACCGGCAGGGCGAAGCCGGCGCGCTGCAGCAGGCCGGCGGCGTCGCGCAGATCTGCGAAGGGCGACAGGCGCGGGCTGGCCCCGCCCATCAGCTCGGTCTCCGCCTCGACCAGGGCGAAGCGCAGCTCGGCCAGGGTGCCGGCGCCCAGCATCGCCGCCAGAAACAGCCCGTCCGGCCGCAGTGCCCGGCGGATCTGCAGGAGGGTGCCGGGCAGGTCGTTGACCCAGTGCAGCGACAGGTTGCTGACCACGAGGTCGAGCGTGCCCTCGCCGAAGGGCAGCAGCTCCTCGTCGCAGGCCAGGGTCGGTCGGCCGTTGCCGGCGGCGCGGCTGGCCAGCGCCGGGGACAGGTCGGCCTGGACCAGCGTCTCGACCTTGCCGCTGCCCTCCAGCGCCCGGGCCACGGCGCCGTCATGGCAGCCGAGGTCGAGCGCCACCGGGAAGCGGCGGGTGACGTCGAGCAGCCGGTCGGCCAGCATCGCCGCCACATGCTCGAACAGGAAATTGTGCTCGGCCAGCTTCGGCGCCGCGCGGTCGCGCCGCCGGCGCACCAGCGCCCGGTCGAACACCATCATGTCGTCGGAATCGGTCATGACGCGCACTATAGGGATTGCGGATGCCTGCCGCGAGGCCGGCCCGCAAGGGACGATAGCGAGGGAGCGGATCATGACGGCAGCGGATCGGCCGGTGGCCTTGGTGACGGGATCGACCTCCGGCATCGGCGCGGCGGTGGCCCGGCGGCTGGCCGCCGAAGGCTGGGCCGTGGCGCTGCATTCGCGCGCCTCCGCCGCCGCGGGCGAGGCGCTGGCGGCGGAACTCGGCGGCGGCGCCAGCTATACCGCGGCGGATCTGGCGACCGACGACGGGCCGCCGGCCCTGGTCCGGGCGGTGCTGGCGCGGCATGGCCGGATCGACGCGCTGGTCAACAGCGCCGGCATCACCGCCACGGTGCCGCATGCCGACCTCAAGGCGGCGACGCCGGATCTCTGGCGCCGGCTGCACCAGGTCAATGTCATCGCGCCCTGGCTGCTGGTGGCCGAGGCCGAGACGGCGCTGCGGGAAGCGGCGGCGCGCGGCCGGCCGGCGGCGGTGGTCAATATCGGCTCCCATGCCGGATCCCGGCCGCGCGGCGCCTCGGTGCCCTACGCCGCCTCCAAGGCGGCGCTGCACCACGTCACGCGTCTCCTGGCCAAGGCGCTGGCGCCGGCGATCCGGGTCAACGCCGTCGCCCCCGGCCTGGTCGACACGCCGATGACCGCGGCCTGGACCGAGGCGCAGCAGCTCTGGGCCGGCACGGCACCGATGCGCCGCGCGGCGCAGCCGGCGGATGTGGCGGAGGTGGTGTTCGGCCTGATCCGCTCGGACTACGTGACCGGCGAGATCGTGATGCTGGACGGCGGGCTCAACCTGACCTGACCGGCCCGCAGGGCGGGCCCCCTCAGACGGGGTTGGGAACTGGCCGCCGTCGTGGAATACTCCCTTATGCAAATTTTGCGCAATTTGTCGGGGGAGAGAATGCGGCGGACCGGGTGGTGGGCCTTGCTTCTGTGCGGTGCGGTCGGCGCCGGCCTGCTGTTCGGGCCCGCCGGCACGGTCCGCTCGGATTCGTCGCCGCCGGCCGGCACGGCCCTCGTCGCCGCGAGCCGAACTGTCGTCGCGAGCCGGGCTGCGGCCGCCCGCGCTGGCGAGCCCGCAGTCCGCGCCAGGCAGTTCATGGTCGCGGCCGCGAACCCGCTCGCCGCCCAGGCCGGCTACGACGTGCTGGCGGAGAACGGCACCGCGGTCGATGCCATGATCGCGGTGCAGCTCGTGCTCAACCTGGTCGAGCCGCAGTCGAGCGGCATCGGCGGCGGCGCGCTGCTGCTGCATTTCGACGGACGGTCGAGCCGGCTGACCACGCTGGACGGGCGCGAGACCGCGCCGCGGGCCGCCGATGGCGGCCTGTTCCTCGGGCCGGACGGCCTGCCGATGCCGTTCACCGCCGCGGTGGCGGGCGGCCGGCCCGTCGGCACCCCCGGCACGCTGAAGCTGCTGCTCGAAGCGCATAAGCGCTGGGGCAGGCTGCCGCTCGATCGTCTGTTCCGGCCGGCGATCGGGCTGGCCGAGTCCGGCTTCCCCGTCTCCCCACGGCTGGCGGCCCTGCTGGCGGGCGGCGCGGCGGAGCGGCTGAAGCGGGACCCGCGGGCGCGCGACACCTTCTTCCCCGGCGGCCGGGCGCCGCAGGCCGGTGAGACCTTGCGCAACCCCGCCTTCGCCGAGACCCTGCGCTTTATCCTGAGCGCCGGCGAAAGGGCCTTCTATCTGGGGCCGATCGGCGCCGACATCGTCGCCGTGGTCCAGGGCGCGCCCGGCAATCCCGGCCGGCTGGCGCCGATCGACCTGGAGACCTACCGGGTGGTCGAGCGCCAGCCCGCCTGCATTCCCTACCGCGTCTGGCGGGTCTGCGGCATGGGGCCGCCCAGCTCCGGCGGAATCGCCGTCGGCCAGATCCTCGGCTTGCTCGAGCCGTTCGACATGCGGGCGATGGGGCCTGGCTCGGCCGATGCCTGGCACCTGTTCGCCGAGGCCGGGAAGCTGGCCTTCGCCGACCGCGACCGCTATCTCGCCGACGCGGATTTCGTCCCGGTGCCGGTGCAGGGCCTGCTCGACAACACCTACCTGACCGCGCGGGCGCAGGCGATCTCGCCCGGCCGGGCGGCGCCGGCGCCGGTGGCGCCGGGCAGCCCGCCGCGGCGCGTGGAGCTGGAATGGAGCTCCGACACCTCGACCGAGCCGCCCGATACCAGCCATGTCTCGATCATCGACGCCCAGGGCAGCGTCGTGTCGCTGAGCAGCACGATCGAGGGCGGCTTCGGGTCGCATCTGATGGTGCGCGGCTTCCTCCTGAACAACGAGCTGACCGATTTCTCCTTCCTGCCCTATGCGGCCGGCCGGCCGGTGGCGAACCGGATCGAGCCGGGCAAGCGGCCGCGCAGTTCGATGGCCCCCACCATCGTGCTGGACCGGGACGGCCGGCCGGTGCTGGTGATCGGGTCGCCCGGCGGCGCCCGTATCATCCCCTATGTCGCCCAGGCTATCATCGGCGTGCTCGACTGGGGGCTGGACGTGCAGCAGGCGATCGAGCTGGGCCATGTCGTCAACCGCAACGGCCCGACCGAGCTGGAGGCGGGGACGGCGGCCGAGGCGCTGAAGGATGCGCTGGCGGCGCGCGGTCATGAGGTGGTGGTGATGGAGCAGGTCAGCGGTCTGCACGGCATCCAGATCGGCCCGGAAGGGCTGGTCGGCGGCGCCGATCCGCGGCGCGACGGCGTCGCCCTCGGCCGGTAGGCGGCGGCGGTGCGCGCGGCCGTCGCCCCGTGGCTCAGGCGCGCCGGCACCGCCCTGCTCGACGCCGTGCTGCCGCTGCGCTGCCTGTCCTGCGGCGCCGAGATCATGGCCCCGGGGGCGCTGTGCGCCGCCTGCTGGGCGCAGCTCGCCTTTCTCGGCCCGCCGCTTTGCCGCCGCTGCGGCCTGCCGTTTGAGCATGGGGCGGCGGCGGGGGCGGGCGACGACCCGGTCTGCGGCAACTGCCTCGCCACCCCGCCGCTGTGGGACCAGGCCCGCGCCGCCTTCCTCTACGACGACCTCAGCCGCAAGCTGATCCTGGCCTTCAAGCATGGCGACCAGACCCATGCGGCGCCGGCCTTCGGCCGCCTCCTGCAGCGGGCGGCGGCGCCGTTCCTGGCCGAGGCCGAGGTGATCGCGCCGGTGCCGCTGCACCGCTGGCGGCTGCTGCGCCGGCGCTACAACCAGTCGGCGTTGCTGGCGCTGGCGCTCGGCCGCGAATCCGGCCGGCCGGTGGCGCCGGACCTGCTGGTCCGCCGCCGGTCCACGCCCAGCCAGGGCGGGCAGGATCGTCGGGCGCGGCGGCGCAACGTCGCCGGCGCCTTCGCCGTGCGGCCGGGCCGCGAGGCGCTGGTCGAGGGGCGGCGCGTCCTGCTGGTCGACGACGTCCTGACCACCGGCGCCACCATCGACGAATGCGCCCGGGCGCTGCGCCGCAAAGGCGCTCTCGGTGTGGACGTGGTCACCCTGGCCCGCGTGCCGCCGCCGGGGAGCTGAGGCGCGGCCGGCCGAGTCGCGTGTGGCGAATAGGGGGTATTCGTCGAGCGCCGGCCCCTGGCATCCCAGGCCGAATGCCCTCATATTCGAGGAACTCTTCGGAGGACCGCATGCCATCCGTCATCGTCTACTCCAGCCCGTTCTGCCCGTACTGCTACATGGCCAAGAAGCTGCTGACCCAGAAGGGCATCAGCTTCGAGGAGATCGATGTGGTGGCCGAGCCGTCGCGGCGGGAGGAGATGCGGCAGCGCGCCAACGGCCGCAACACCGTGCCGCAGATCTTCATCGGCGCGACCCATGTCGGCGGCAATGACGACCTCCAGGCGCTGGAACGCGCCGGCAGGCTCGATCCGCTGCTGGCCGAATCCGCGACGGCCTGATCCACCGCCCTGCCGGAGGGTGATCGCATGACCCGCTTCACCGCCGCCTGCGTCCAGCTCAATGTCGGCACCGAGATCGAGCCGAATCTGCGGGAGGCGGGGGCGCTGGTCCGGCGGGCCCGCGACGCCGGGGCGGAGCTGATCGCGACGCCGGAGAACACCGGCTTCATCGTCCAGGGCCGCGAGGCCATCCTGCAGCGCGCGCTGCCGGAGGAGACGCATCCCGGCTTGCCCTTCTTCGCCGACCTGGCGCGCGAGACCGGGGCGACGCTGCTGATCGGGTCGCTCGGCATCAAGCTGGCCGACGGCAAGGTCGCCAACCGCTCCTACCTGTTCGCGCCGTCGGGCGAGATCCTGGCGCGCTACGACAAGATCCACATGTTCGACGTCGACCTGGCCGGGGGCGAGCGCTACCGCGAGAGCGCCACCTTCGATCCGGGCGACCAGGCGGTGGTCGCGCCGCTGCCGGCCGGCGGCGTGCTGGGCCTGACCGTCTGCTACGACCTGCGCTTCGCCTATCTGTACCGGACCCTGGCCCAGGCCGGGGCGAATATCCTCAGCGTGCCGGCCGCCTTCACCCGCAAGACCGGCCAGGCGCATTGGCATGTGCTGCTGCGCGCCCGGGCGATCGAGACCGGCAGCTTCGTCATCGCCCCGGCCCAGACCGGCACCCATGACAAAGGCCGCCAGACCTACGGCCATTCCCTGATCGTCGCCCCCTGGGGCGAGGTCCTGGCCGATGCCGGCGAGGAGGTCGGGATCGTCACCGCCGAGATCGACCTGGCGCGGGTCGAGGAGGCGCGCAACGCCGTGCCCGCCCTGCGGCACGACCGCCGCGTCGCCCCGCCCCGGGCGCCGCTGCGCGCGGCCGGGGAATAGCCCGCGGAGGATGGCGCTCGAGCGCTACGCGGTGCTCAAGGGGCGCCCGATCGACCGCCGCCTCGCCGCCGAGGGATCGTCGCACTACCACATCCGCATCGACGACGGCGCCCGCGACCATCGCGTCGCGGTCAATGTCCACGGCTCGTCCTGGCCGTCGGCGGTGGAATACGTCCTCGACACCGATTTCGCGCATCCTTTGACGGACCGGATCGCGGCGCTGCCCGCGGGCCTGACCGCGATCGCGAGAGGGCAGGGGCTGGATTATGTCCGCGACGGGCTGTTCGACCGATCGCATATGCGGCCGCTGCCGGCCTCGCGGCCGGGGCCGGACAACGACCTGAACGAGAAGATCGACCGCATCGTCGCCAGCGCGATCGCGCAGCCTGGCGCCGCGCTCTACGCCTTCGGCGAGCCCTTCGGGCCCGACCCGGTGGCCGATCACGGCTTCGGCTTCATGCCGTCGCGCGGCATGCACAACATCCACATGAACCAGGGCAGCCCGGAGGAACGGTTCCGCGGCGACAATGGCACCGGCCAGGACGGCGCCCTGCTGATCGCCTTCCCGCAGGGGCGGTGGGCGGCCCTGTTCCTGAAGTTCCAGTCGCAGGCCTGGCGCACCGACGACGCCACCGGGCATCCGCGCCATGCCCGGCGACTGCGGGAGTGATGCCCGCCGGCCACACCGGGGCCGAATTGACCGCTGAGCCGGCAGATCGGCGTTGTCCGGCGCCGGCCGCTGTCTCATAGTCCGCCGCCTATCGATCCCAGGAGGGCAAGATGACGACCTTCATGTCCGAAGAGAAAGGAGTTACCGCCCATCGCAAGGACATGAAACTTCATGTTGTCCCGAATTCGGAGGTCGCCGGCGCATCGAGACGCCGCACCTAGCGGCCTCGCTCTCCGACCGCGCGGCACGGCCGACGCCGCCGCCCCCGCGGTCGACGCTTCCCGCTTCCAGCCCGCCTCCACGTCGACGCGACGGTCCGGCCGCGATGTGCCGCGCGAGGTGGCATGGGCGCGGATCCGCAAGTTCCTCTCCGCCTACCGACCTCATATCCCGCTGCTGGCGGCCGATCTGTTCTGCGCCCTCGTCGTCTCGGCGACGGCGCTGATCCTGCCGCTCGGCGCCAACATCGTCACCAAGCGGCTCACCGGCCTGGGCGACGCCCCCGGGGCGCTCGACGAGGTCTATACCCTCGGCGCGGCCATGCTCGCCGTGGTCGTCCTGCAGGCGCTGAGCAACCTGTTCGTCGACTATCAGGGCCATGTCATGGGCGCGAAGATGGAGAGCGCCCTGCGCCGCGAGCTGTTCGAGCATCTGCAGAAGCTGTCCTTCGGCTTCTACGACCGTGAGCGCACCGGCCAGCTGATGAGCCGCATCACCAACGACCTGTTCTTCCTGGGCGAGCTCTATCACCATGGGCCCGAGGACCTGGCGATCGCGGTGCTGAAGTTCGCCGGGGCGATCGCCATCCTGGCCTGGCTCGACCTGCCGCTGGCCCTGATGATCCTGGCCGTGCTGCCCTTCGCGGTCGCCTATGCGCTGCACTTCAACCGTCGCATGAACCGGGCGCTGGCGCTCAGCAAGCGGCGGATCGCGGCGGTGAACGAGCGGGTGGAGGACGCGCTCGCCGGCATCCGCGTGGTGCAGTCCTTCGCCAACGAGGACGTCGAGAGCCGCCGGTTCGAGGAGCAGAACGCCGCCTTCCTCGACAGCCGCCGCGCCGGCTACCGCAGCGAGGCCTTCTTCTCGATGGGCACGGAGACGTTCCCGCAGCTGATCACCGTGATCATCATCGTCGCCGGCGCCGTCCGGGTCGCCCAGGGGCAGCTCGCGGTCGCCGACATGCTGACCTTCCTGCTCTGCGTCGCGGCGCTGGTCGACCCGGTGAAGCGGCTGGCGAACTTCGCGCGGCTCTGGCAGGAGGGTTACACCGGCTTCACCCGGATGATGGAGATCCTGGAGGTCGAGCCGGAGATCCAGGACCGGCCCGGCGCGGTCGAGCTGGCCCGGCCGCGCGGCGCGATCTCCTTCCGCGATGTCGGCTTCCGCTATGAGGACGACCGGCCGCATGTGTTCCGGGACCTGTCGCTCGACATCCGGCCCGGCGAGTTCGTCGCCCTGGTCGGGGCCTCGGGCGCCGGCAAGAGCACGCTCTGCGCCCTGATCCCGCGCTTCTACGAAGCGACGGAGGGGCGGATCCTGATCGACGGCACGGACATCCGCGACGTCACCCTGGCGTCGCTGCGGCGCGCCGTCGGGGTGGTGCAGCAGGACGTCTATCTGTTCGCCGGGACCGTGGCGGAGAATCTTCGCTACGGCCGGCCGGAGGCGACGCTGGCGGAGATCGTCGCGGCGGCGAAGGCGGCCAATGCGCACGACTTCATCATGGCTCTGCCGGACGGCTACGACACCGATATCGGCCAGCGCGGCGTCAAGCTGTCCGGCGGCCAGAAGCAGCGGCTGACCATCGCCCGGGCCTTCCTGAAGGACCCGGCGATCCTGATCTTCGACGAGGCCACCAGCGCGCTCGACAACGAGAGCGAGCGGGCGGTGCAGCAGGCGCTGCTGGACCTGGCGCGGGACCGCACGACGCTGGTGATCGCCCACCGGCTGTCGACGGTGCGCCACGCCGACCGCATCCTGGTCCTGACCGACCAGGGCATCGCCGAGCAGGGGACGCATGAGGCGCTGCTGGCCGCCGGCGGGGTCTATGCCGGCCTCTACCGGGTCCAGGCCAGCTTCTAGCCGGCGGGCTATAACGGCATCGGGGCGCGACGGCACCGTCGCGCCCCGATTCTTTGCCAAGTCGCGGTCAGTCGAAGGGGCGGAAGCCCTGCCGGGCGAGTGAGAGGTCCTGATCGTCGATCACGCCGTTGCCGTCGACGTCCAGATTGGCCGACTCCCAATCCCCGGTCGGCCCGGCGCCAGGCTTCACCGCCGCGGTCCGCTCGGCCAGCTCCGCCTCCAGGGCATCGATGACCCGCGGATCGGCGGTCGGGTCCGCCTCAAGCTCCGCGATCCGGCCCTCCAAGTCCCGGATGCCGGTTTCCTGCGGCGTGCCGAAATTTGCCTGCATGGCGCCGACGCGGGCGCCATAGCCCAGCTCCTTGGACAGCCCGACCATGGTCGAAACCCGGGCACCATGGTTCGGGAACGCTGCGGTCTCGACCTGGCGGGGCCGGCCGCGACGGGTCACGGCAACATCGGTGTCGTCGTCGAGAGCGGTGTCGGCCGGCGTGGCGGATGTTCGCCCGCGAGAGCTGTCGGCGCTCTTGCCGCGGTCGCTTCCGGCATCGCTCTTGCCGCCGCCATTGCCGCCGGCGTTCCCACCGCCATTACCGCCCCCATTCCCGCCTCCGTTGCCACCGCCGTTCCCGCCTCCATTGCCGCCCCCGTGCCCGCCACCATTTCCATCCTTGACGGTGATGAGCATCGGGTCCGCCTTCGAGGGGCCGGCCAGGGTCCAGGTCGCCGCGGTCGCGCCGGACGCGTAGAGCAGGCCGAGCGCCAGGGCGAAGGGAAGGGTGGCACGCGAGGAATGGCGCATGGGGATCTCCAGCTCGTGATGCGGACGGTCACGCCGCCCGGCTCACAACAGGACGATCGAGGCGCGCCGGCTATTCCCGAGATCCGCGGATTTCCGGCTCAGCCCCGTCGATGGCCGCGATCCGGCGCCGCAACGCCTCGAGCCTGTGGTCGCGGATGCCGAGCTCGACCAGATGCTCGAGCGTCGATCGGAAATAGTCCTGGCAGCTGCCCAGCTGGCCGCGGGCCCGAGCCAGCACCCGGGCCGTCTCCTCCTCGCTCAGCCGGCCGGCATAGCGCGGCTGGGCACGGTTGATGGTGAAGGCGATCGCCCGCACCGGGCCGTCCGGCGTCGCCGCCGTCACCCAGCGCGGCGTGTAGGAGGCGGTCACCATCTCGCGCCGCCAGATCAGGTCCAGCTCCTCCTCCACCGCCGCGGCGGCGATGCGGAACACCACGCCGCGGCAGGTGCCGCCGCGGTCGAGGCCCAGCACCAGTCCCGGCCGCTCCGGCGTGCCGCGGCCCAGCGAGGTCCACAGGCAGAAGCGGCGGTGCCAGCCATGGATCAGCCCGGTGCGGCGCTCGACGAAATGGAAGGCCGGGTTCCAGATCAGCGAGCCGTAGCCGAAGACCCAGACGTCGCCTCCGGTCGCGCCCTCCGCCGCCAGCATCGCCCGGCGTGATTCGGCCAGCGCCGCGAAGGACAGGACCTCCGCCGTCGGGTCGCCCGCCGCGATCATGCGCTGCAGGATGCCGTTCTTCAGCGATTCTCGGGTGATGGCGGTCGGCTCGGCGACCGACGGCACCTCGCTCACGGCGTCTCCCACCGGCCGGACAGGGCGGAGCGGAAGACGGCGTCGATCACCTGCATGTTGGCCAGCGTGTTCTCCAGCGGTACCGGCTGCTCGCCACCGGCGAGGATCGCCTCGGCGAAGGCGCTGGCGGCGACGCCGTACTGGTCGCAGACCGGGATCTCGATCGGCTTGATGCCCTCGCCGAACAGGCTCGACCCGTCGTCCAGCAGCAGGCGGCAGGGCCGCTCGTTCGGGGCGTTGAACGGGATCTCCACCTCGATCCGGCCCTTGGTGCCCAGGAACTGCATGCGCTGATAGCCGGGGATCTGGGTGGAATAGACGAAGCTGGCCTGCACCCCGTCGAAATCCAGGAGCACGCTGCCCAGCCGGTCGATCTTGAACACCGGGTCGCGGTCCAGCAGCGCCACCACCCGGCGCGGCTCGCGCCCGGTGATGAAGCGCGAGGTGGTGATCGGGTAGCAGCCGATATCCAGCAGCCCGCCGCCGCCGATATCGGCCTTGTTGCGGATGTTGTTCGGGTCGATGTTGCGGTAGGTGAAGGCGCCGGTGACGGCGCGCAGCTCGCCGATCGCGCCCTCCTGCACCAGCTCGCGCACCTTTAGCCATTGCGGGTGGGTGCGCACCATGAAGGCCTCCTGGATGCGCCGGCCGCTCTTGTCGCGCGCCGCGATCAGCCGCCGCGCTTCCTCGGTGTTCAACCCGATCGGCTTCTCGCACAGCACATGCTTGCCGGCCTCGACCGCCTTCAGTGTCCATTCGACATGCAGGTGGTTCGGCAGCGGGATGTAGACCGCGTCGATCTCCGGGTCGGCCAGCAGCGCCTCATAGCTGTCATAGGCCACCGGCAGCCCGTATTTCGCCGCCGCGGCCGCGGATTTCTCCGCCGAGCGCGAGGCGATCGCCTTGACCCGGCAGTGCCGGGCGTGGGTCATCGGCGGGACGACCTTGTCGTTGATCTTGGCGGCGCCCAGCACGCCCCAGACGATCGTTCCTTCGGCCACGCCTGTCTCCTCTCGACTGCAAATGCCCGACGTTTTCGCAAATCCCGGCGATCGTAACGGCTCCGGATACCGATGAGGAGCGCTCAGGGTGCAGGGAGCGGATGCGGCTCGGGCGACCCGTCCAGCGCCGGCACCGGCGCCAGGTCGGCGACGGCGCACAGCCGCTGCACCACCGCGGCGCGGGGCGAGGCGACCTCGCCATGCTCATAGGCGACGACCTGCAGCCGCCCGGCCACGGCGTCGAGCAGCTCCCCGGCCCGCAGCAGGAAGGCGGAGGTCGAAGGCCGGCCGAAGCGCTGATTGCCCTGGGCGAAGGTTTCGTAGATCAGCACGCCGCCGGGGGCCAGCGCGCCGGCGATGACGGGCAGCAGCGGCCGATGCAGGTAGTTGGCGACGACGATGCCGGCGAAGCGGCGCCCGGCGAAGGGCCAGGGGCCGGCCTCGATATCCGCCCGGACGATCTCGACCCCCTTCGCCCCCGCCAGGTCTGCCACGCCCTGCAGGTCGATGTCGACGCCGACCACGGCGTGGCCGCGGGCCCGGAAATGCCGCAGATGGCGGCCGCCGCCGCAGGCGAGGTCGAGCACCGGCCCGGTCCTCGGCACCAGGGGGGCGAAGCGCGCGACCCAGGCGGACACAGGAGGGATATGCGGGATTTGAGACGTCATTTTCTTTGCGGCCCGGGACAGACCATCGTATGACAAAAGCGGAGCATGGAATGCGATGATCCTGTACGAATTGCGATGCGAGGCCGGCCACGGCTTCGAGGCCTGGTTCCGGAACAGCGACACCTATGACACGCAGGTGGCGGCGGGCGAGGTCAACTGCCCGGTTTGCGGCAGCAGCTCGGTGCAAAAGGCGCTGATGGCGCCGGCGATCGCCAAGCGCCCGGCCGAGGACGGCCGCCGGACCCACACCACCATGGCCGAGGCGCGCCGCCAGCTCGAGGCCCTGCGCCGTAAGATCGAGGAAAACTGCGAGTATGTCGGCGACCGTTTCGCCGAGGAAGCACGCAAGATCCACTACGAGGAAGCCGAGCATCGCGACATCTACGGCGAGGCGACCGAGGCCGAGGCGAGCGAGCTCGAGGACGAGGGAATCGGCGTCGCCCGCATTCCCTGGGTGTCGCGGACCGATTCCTGATCCGCGCCGGCCGAATCGGCCTGCCACTACCCTGATTTGATCGGGCCGGCGATTTCTTCTCGCCTTCCGTGCCGTGATCTCTTGTCACCGCCCCCGCTTACGGTTAGTGGGATATGTGCCGGCGGTCGTCGCAATACCGCGTCGAGTCGCCGGCAGCCTGCCCCCGACGCATGGCGCGGAAATAATGAATATATGCCTTTTGTCCAATAATTACCGTACGATGTTGTTCGAAAGGATCGGGCGCGGCCTCGAGCGGAAGGGGGTCGGGGTCACCTGGATCGCGGCCAGCCGCCGATGGGCGGACGCGCTGATCCGGGAAGGCTGGCGGCCGGACCGAATCCTCTGCCTCGCCGATTTCAAGGACGAATGGCGCCAAGCGCCGCCGCCGGAGCCGGCCGATCCGGGGCTGACCGAGCTCGAGGCCGGCGGTCTCGCCGCCAACGAAGTGATCCTGATGGATCGCGAGCTGCGCAAACGGCCCTACGGCAAGGCCTATCTGGCCGTGGCCGCGCGGGAGATCTCGCGCTTCCTCGATCGCCACGACATCCGCGCCGCCTTCGGCGAGCAGACCTGGGCGTTCGAGCTGGCCACGGCTCAGCTGTGCAAGGCCCAGGGACGGCCCTATCTCTCCCCGTCCACGGTCCGGGTGCCGTCGGACCGCTTCGGCTTCTTCTCCGGCTACAACCAGGCCGAGGTCTTCGAGATCCGCAAGCCGGACCGGTCGGACCGCGAAGCCGCCGAAGCCATCCTGGAAGCGCTGCGCAGCCGCGCCTACCGGCCCTACTACTTCCACATCAACAACAAGATCCGCTTCTTCCGCAGCCACTGGTTCGCCGAATCCGTGGTGCAGGCGTTCTCGAAGGCCACCGACGGCGACGAGACCCTGCCGACCCTGGCGCATCGTTCGCGCTGGCGCTTCAACCGGATCGTCAACACCTACCGCACCCGCTGGAAGAAGCCCTTCGAGCGCGACGGCATCCCGGGCCAACGCCCCTTCGTCCTGGTCACACTGCACATGCAGCCGGAGGGTTCGATCGACGTCTTCGCCCATCGCCATGCCGACCAGATCGAGAACGTCCGCGCCCTGTCGCGGGTGATCCCGCATGGCTGGGAGATCTACGTCAAGGAGCATTCCAACGCGATCGGCTTCCGCACGCCGCACTACTATGACGAGTTGCGGCGGATTCCGGGCGTGCGCCTGATCGACCCCTATGCCGACACCTTCCGCCTGATGGAGGCGGCGCGGCTGGTGCTGTCGCCCTCGGGCACCGTCTGTCTCGAGGCCGGCCTGCTGGGTCTCAAAGCCGCGACCTTCGCGCCGATGTACTTCGCCCCGGTGATGTCGCCGGGCACGATCGACCTGTCGACGCTCAGCCGCGCCGCCTTCGAGCGCCTGCTGCAGCGCGACGACCGCGACGGCCGGGCCGATCCCGCCGCCTTCCTGAGCTGGCTCCACGCCCAGTCCTTCCCGGGCCGGGTCGGCGACCCGATCCACGACCCGGGCAGCGCGACCGAGGAGAATATCGCGGCCGTGGTCGACGGCTTCATGACGGCGCTCCGGGTCGTGGAGGCGCGTCGGCAACCGAATGCGAGTGCGGCATGACCGTCGCCACCCACCATCTGCTCGACCCCGCGCCGAACGCGATCGAGACCGCGCCGGAGAGGATCCGCTCGAGCGAATCCATCGCCCAGGAGGTGATCGCCTCGACCTGGCACCGCCGCTGGCTGGTCGCCCTGATCGTCCTGGTGGCGCTGGCCCTCGGTAGCCTCTGGATCATGATGTCGCCGACCCGATACACCGCGCGGCTCGTGGTCATGCCGACCGAGGCGTCGCAGCAGCTGTCGGACCTGCTGCGCAACGCCGGCGCCTCGGTGATCGCCAACTCGCTCAGCAGCCTGACGGGCAACGAGCAGATCACCTATTTCGACCGCTTCTCCAAGCAGCTCACCGCGGTGAGCACCGCGGCGGCGCTGAAGGAGCATGCCGGCCTGGTCGAGGGCCTGATGAATCTGCGTTGGAACGACGAGCGGAAGATCTGGGAGAGCGGCTCGGTCCTGACCCCGGTCAAGGCCGCCCTCGGCCTGGACACCAGTGTCGACACCAGCGCCCAGGCGGTCGCCGAATTCCTGCGCCGGAACCTCAATCAGGAGCAGGACCGGGATTCGCCGATCACCACCCTGTCGATCGATGCCGAGGATGCCGAGGTCGCGCGCCAGACCTTGGGCTATCTGCATCGCTACAGCGACGACCAGATCAAGCAGGCGATCTATCAGCAGACCCAAAGCAAGCTCGAATATCTGCAGCGGCGGCTGCAGAACGTCACCGTCAATGACTATCGCCAGACCCTGATCGGCCTGATCCTGGATCAGGAGAAGATCCTGATGCTGATCCAGCCGAACCTGCCCTTCGCCGCCGAGGCGCTGGAGCAGCCGGAGGTGCTGTCGGAGCCGAGCTCGCCCAAGAAGGGCCGCATCCTCGCCGTCGCCGGGCTGCTCGGTCTCCTGCTGGGCGCCGCCATCGCATATCGCCTCGACCGGAAGCGCCGCATGGAGGACTAGCGGCGACGCGGTCGCCCGTCGGCGGCCGCGATCCGGCTCGTCCGCTATCGGCGGCGGCCGGTGACATAGACGAAGGTGTAGCGCTCCGGTATGCCGCGCGGACCTTTGAGGGCGCGAACCCGGTCCAGGCATTCCTCCTTGAAGCGGGCCAGGGTCTCCGGCGCCTGCGATGCGAGGTGATCGAGCGGGACGCGCGTCCCGTGGGTCCACAGGGATCGCCACCAGGCCTTCTCGTCCGGGAAAAACAGCTCCGCCTCCTCGACGCGTTCCTGCGCCTCCTCGATGCCTGCGGCGGTCAGCGCCGCCACCAGCGCCCCTGCCCGTCGGATCCCTCCATGGCCGGGTGGCGGTGGCAAGGCGTCGAGGATTCCCAGATCCCGAAGACGGGCCTCGTACCAGCCCCAGCGCGGATCGGTGTCGCGCGAAAAGGCGAAGCCGATCGTGCCGCCGGGCCGCAGCACGCGCTGCACCTCCGCGATCGTGCGAGACAGATCCGGGAAGAAGAAGACGGCGAAGCTGCAGAGGACGCGATCGAAGGAGGCGGGCGGGAAGGCTAGCGCTTCGGCGTCCATCTGCCGGACCGCGGCGTTGGCCAGGCCGCGCTTCGAGATGGCGGCAGCCGTGTGGGCGACCATTCCCTCGGCCAGATCGATGCCGGTGACCTGCCCGGCGGGACCGACCCGTTCGGCCGCGGGGAAAAGAACGGCGCCTCGTCCTGTGGCAATGTCCAGGACGCGATCGCCCGGGGCCACCCCGGCGATCTCCATCAGTCGCCGTCCGGCATGGGCAAAGAGCGGCGGTCCCAGCTCGGCGTAGTCCGGCGCCACGCGCGTGTAGAGTGCGGCCACACGCCGCTTTCCGTCCGGAGGGCTGCGCACTCCCTCCGCATCGGATCCGCCCTGTGGTGCGTGACGGCTCGGCACGCTCGGTCCTTTCGCACCTGCGACCGGCCGCGCCGGCCACAGCAAAGCGCCGGTCGGCTCGCCGGACGTTCGGCGCGGCGTCATCGGAACCCTGGCATTATCCCTCTCATGCCGAGATCGGCAATGGCGGGTTCGCGCGAATCCGACCTATCGCTGATCGGGACTCGTGCTGATCATTGTCATTGCGAGCCCCGCAGGGGCGTGGCAATTCAGCGGCACCGGCCCCTGGATCGCCACGTCCCCGGCTCGAGGCCTGCGATAGGCACACATCTCCCCTGGGCGCACTCCGGTTGCCTCTCCCGCTTGCGAGACCGTTTCGGAATTCCCAACGCCGTCATTGCGAGCGCAGCGAAGCAATCCATGGCGCCGCTCATGCGGGCAGATGGATTGCTTCGTCGGCTTCGCCTCCTCGCAATGACGTTGAGGTGAAGGCACCTTGAAAAGGTCCCGCAAGCGGGAAAGGCAATCGGATGGCATCCGCCGCGTGAACGGGGCCCGATCGTGCGCTCTGCGGGATCAGGCCACCTGGCTGACCAGGCGCAGCTCGGCGCCGAAGGTCCGCTGCACCAGATCGCGCAGCCCCTCTTCGAGCGACCATTTCGGGGCCCAGCCGAGCGCCGCCCGGATCTTGGTGATGTCGGCGGAGAGCGACGGGCGGTCGAACTTCCGGAACTGCTTCTTGTCCTCGACGATCGGCCGGGGGTCGCCGGCCAGGCGCCGGATCGTCTCGACCACGTCGCGCACCGGCGTCGGCACCGAGGAGGCGACGTTGAACACCTCGAGCCGCCCGGTGTCCTGGAACAGGGCGGCGATCGCCGCATCGGCGATGTCGGAGACGTGAATGAAATCGCGGGTGGCGCCGAGATAGCCCATGCGGATTTCCGGCTGGGACCGGTCGCGCATGCGCTTCAGGGCGTCGGGGATCAAGTGCGGGTTGGTTTCGCCCGGGCCGAAGGCGTTGGCGAAGCGCAGGGCGACGCCGGACAGCCGGTCATTGGTGCGGGTGGCATAGGCGAGCAGGTCCTCGCCCAACAGCTTCGACAGGCCGTAGGCGTTGACCGGGGCGGCCTGGTCGGTCTCGCGATGGACCCGATCGACCGGGGCGTAGACGTCCATGGTCGAGGCGAAGACCACCTTGCGCGCCGGAGTCCGCTCAAGCGAGCGGAGAATCAACTCGGTGCCCCGGACATTGGTGGCGAAGGTCTCGTCCGGATGGGCCATGCAATAGGGGATGAAGTGGATCGCGGCGAAATGGATCGCCCCGTCCGGCTGGAACTCCTCGACCAGCTCCAGCAGCTCGGTGCTGCTGCAGGTGCCGATGTTGAGGCGCTTGAACACCGCCTCCTCGGGCAGGGAGCTCTCGCGGCCGAAGGACAGGTTGTCGATGGCCAGGATCTCGTGGCCCTCCCGGGCCAGGCGCCGGGTGATTTGGCTGCCGATGAAACCGGCTGCGCCCGTGATCAGAATGCGCATGAATCCTGAACCTTTATCCTTGAAATTCCGGCAACGGCCCGGCTCTCGATCTGCTCCGCGAGCGCCTGCCAATCCAGCTCCTCGGCGCGGGCCAGGCCGCGCCGGGACAAATCCTCCCAATCATCGGTGACGGCGATCAGGCCGTCGGCGAAGGCGTCGACCTCCGGCGCGGTGACGACGCCGCAGCCATAATGCTCGATGACGTCGGCGGTGCCGTTCTCGGGAAAGCGCGCCGTCACGGTCGGAAGGCCGCTCGCCATGGCTTCGGCGACGATGCGGGGGAAGCCCTCGCGCCGGCTCGTGATCGCCAGCAGCCTGGCAGTGCCGAGCAGCTCGATCTTCTGCTGCTCGGTGACCGGGCCCAGGATCCGGATCTGGCCCGCAGCGGGCGAGTCGGCGGCATGGGCGCGCAGCGCCGGCAGCTCCGGACCGTCGCCGGCGATCACCAGCTCGTCTCCGCCGAGCGCGCCCTGCCGGTTGTGGCCGGCTGCCTTCAGCCGGGCGAAGGCGTCGATCAGGAAGGTCAGGTTCTTATGGGCGGTGATGCGGCCGAGATAGAGGATGCCGCGGCGTTCGGCGGCAGGCAGGCTGCGATAGGCGGAGCGGCGGATGCCGCTCGGCAGATAGAAGACCGGCCGCCCGGACGCGGCGCCGATCCGGTCGCAAACCGCCGGGCCGACGCCCATGTTCTGCCCGCTCAGGCGCGGCAGCATCCATTGCATCAGGCGGTAGAAACGAGCGTCGCGCACCTCGCACCAGTCGAGAATCGCGCGCTGCCGGGCGCTGCGCGGCGCGAAGGCGATGTGGGCCAGGGGCCACTGGTTGAACAGGCTGAGGTCGAAGCTGCGCGACTTCAGCACGCCTCGCACCCAGGTTGCATACTTCAATATGGTAATCGGATTCCGAGGTACTAGGCGCGACTGCGGCCTCTGATAGTGCTCATCCACCGGGAACCGATGCACCTCAATACCGTTCAGGGTCTCACGGTTCAGCAAATCTCTTTTATGTGCGATGCAATATACCGAGACACTATGGCCGCGCTCGCGAAAGACTTGCGCGAGTTCGGCAAAGCGAATTTCCTGGCCACCAATGCTCGGAGGATACAATTCGGTAAAAATTGCGATATTCATTCCGGCTCACCAGCAGACGCGCATAATATACCATGCGCTAATGTTATTGTATCGGTGGTCAGTGGGAGAAACAGATAGCACGGGCCGGATTAACGGCAAGAACAAAAAAAATCCAAGAGAACGCCGCCGGATTGATCTCAGCCCCGGGCCGGCCCGGCATCGGATCGGCGCGGCCAGGCGTCGAGCCAGAGCTGCTCGGCCAGCGCCTCGCGGAAATTATGCTGAGGGGCATAGCCGATGGTCTGCCGCGCCGCGTCGATGGCGGTGACGCGGTCGATCGTGGTCGGCAGCCGCCAGCGGAGCTGCCGATAGACGCCCTCGACGAAGGGATAGTGCCGGCGAAGGACCTGCAGCGGGTCCCGGCGCAGTGCCGCGCAATCCTCGGGCGTAAAGGGGCTGGCCGCGGCGATGTTCAGCACATGGGCGCCGCCGCCCGGCCGCTCCGCCGCCGCGATATGCGCCGCCGCAACGTCGCGCGGGTCGACGCCGCGGTACAGCCGGTCGTTGACCGCCTCGTTCGGCGGCGCCGGGAAGAAGCGGCCGCAGCGCAGGATCAGGCAGCCGTCCGGGAACGCGCCCGCGGCCGCGAGCACCAGGGCTTCGGCGTCGCGCTTGCTCTCCTCATACGGCGTCTCCGGTGCCGCCGGCAGGTCCTCGGTCACCCAGACCGCGGCCGCGGCGCCGCGGATCGCGCCGCCATAGAGCGCGGTGGTGCTGGTCAGCACCAGCCGCCGCACCCCGGCATCGCGCGCCGCCGCGATCACCGTCTCGGTGCCGCCGACATTGATCCGCCGCATCTCCCCGGCCGCGGCCGGCGCGCCCGGGCCGCCGTTCAACCCGGCCGTGTGGATCACGGCGCGGGCTCCGCGGAAGGCGCGGCGCAGCGTGACGCCGTCGAGGATATCGGCGCGGTGGGTCACGGTCGGCGCCTCGACCCGGTCGATCCCGGCCACCGGCCCGGTGCAGAGCAGCGAGGTGACGATGCGGGAGCCGAGATAGCCGGCGCTGCCCGTGACGACGATCATTCGCTGCCGGGCTTGGCCGCGGTCAGGATGTAGTTCACCCCAAGCCGGTGCGGCGCCAGCCGCCAGCCGCCGCGCGGGTCCGGCACCATGCCGGCGATGTCCTCGAGGGCCAGCCCGGCCCGGCGCAGCGCCGCCGCCAACTCGTGCGGCTTCAGGAACTTCCGCCACTCATGGGTGCCGCGCGGGATGATCCGCAGCAGATGCTCGGCGCCGAGGATGGCGACCGTCCAACTGCGACGGGTGCGGTTCAGGGTCGACATCACCAGGGTCCCGCCCGGCCGCAGCAGCGTGGCCAGGGCGCCGCAGAAGGCCTCGACATCGGCGACGTGCTCGACGATCTCGAGCGCCAGCACGGCGTCGAAGCGGGCTCCCTCGGCGGCGAGCATCTCGGCGCTGGTGCAGCGATAGTCGATGTCGAGCCCGGAGTCCGCGGCATGGGCGCGGGCGACGCCGATCGCCTCGGCCCCGGCATCGACCCCGGTGACGCGGGCGCCGAGCCGGGCCATCGGCTCGGACAGCAGGCCGCCGCCGCAGCCGATGTCGAGGATGGACAGGCCGGACAGCGGCTTCGGCGCCAGCGGGTCGCGGCCCAGCCGGGCGCAGATCCGGTCGCGGACATAGCCGATGCGCAGCGGGTTCATGCGGTGCAGCGGCCGGAACTTGCCGTCCGGGTCCCACCAGTCCGCCGCCATCGACTCGAAGCGGGCGATCTCGGCGGAATCGATCGTCGCCGCCGGGCGTTGCGCCATGAAGAAGAGTCCTCGTGTTTCAGTTGCGTCGGCCGTTGCGTCGGTCTCGGCGACGCAGTATGGGTAGCGGGCCTCGCGGCCGCAATGCCGGCATTCCGGCCCGCGGCGCCCCTGTCACTTCAACCCCGCGGCGGCCGATGGCGCGCATTGTTCAGAAGTTTGGCGGCACGTCGGTCGCCGATGTCGAGCGGATCAAGAACGTCGCCCGCCGGGTCCAGGCGGAGGTCGCGCGCGGCAACCAGGTCGCCGTCGTGGTCTCGGCGATGTCCGGCGTCACCAACCAGCTGGTGAAATACTGCAACGACATCTCGCCGTTGCACGATCCGCGCGAATACGATGCCGTGGTCGCCTCGGGTGAGCAGGTCACCTCCGGCCTGCTGGCGCTGGCGCTGCAGGAGATCGGGCTGCCGGCGCGGTCGTTCCAGGGCTGGCAGATCGCGGTGCGCACCGACGGGTCGCATGCCAAGGCCCGGATTCTCGACATCGACGCGAAGCTGCTCGAGGAGTCGCTGGCGCGCGGCGAGGTGCCGGTGATGGCGGGCTTCCAGGGCGTCGCCTCCTCCGGCCGCATCACCACCCTCGGCCGTGGCGGCTCCGATACCTCGGCGGTGGCGCTGGCGGCGGCGCTGAAGGCGGATCGCTGCGACATCTACACCGATGTCGACGGCGTCTACACCTGCGATCCGAGGATCGTGCGCAAGGCGCGCAAGCTCGATAAGATCACTTACGAAGAGATGCTGGAGATGGCGTCGCTCGGCGCCAAGGTGCTGCAGACCCGCTCGGTCGAGATGGCGATGAACCATCGGGTCCGGGTGCAGGTGCTCTCCAGCTTCGAGGATGTGCCAGGGACCCTGGTGGTGGACGAGGACGAGATCGTGGAGAAAGAGGTCGTCAGCGGGATCGCGTACAGCCGGGACGAGGCCAAGATCACCGTGGTCCGCGTGCCGGACCGGCCGGGCGTGGCGGCGGCGATCTTCGGGCCGCTGACCGATGCCAACATCAATGTCGACATGATCGTCCAGAACATCTCCGAGGACGGCCAGGCGACCGATCTCACCTTCACCGTCGGCAAGGCCGATCTGGAGCGTGCGGTCAAGGTGCTGTCCCAGCACAAGGACGGGCTCGGCTACAGCCACCTGATCCCGGACGAGAATGTGGTCAAGATCTCGGTGATCGGCGTCGGGATGCGCAGCCATGCCGGCGTCGCCCAGCGCATGTTCAAGGCGCTGGCCGAGAACGGCATCAACATCCAGGTGATCTCGACCTCCGAGATCAAGATCAGCGTGCTGGTGGCCGAGCAGTACACCGAGCTGGCGGTCCGGGCGCTGCACACCGCCTACGGCCTGGACAAGGCCTGATGGAGAAGGCCTGATGACCCGGCCGGCGGGCGGGCCCGCCCCGGGCATCGGGCCGTCGCGTCGCCTCCTCGCCCGTCTCCGCGACGTCATGGCGGGGTCGGGCACGGCCCAGGCCCGCCTCGACAAGATCGTCACCCTGATCGCCGCCGAGATGGTGGCCGAGGTCTGCTCCTGCTACGTCGCCCGCCCCGGCGACGTGCTGGAGCTGTTCTCCACCATCGGCCTCAACCCCGACGCGGTGCACCGCACCCGGCTCCGGGTCGGCGAGGGCCTGGTCGGCGAGATCGCGGCGACGGCGCGGCCGCTGGCCATCGCCAACGCCCCCGCCCATCCGAAATTCGCCTATCGCCCGGAAACGGGCGAGGACCCGTACGAATCGCTGATGGGCGTGCCGATCCTGCGGGGCGGCAAGGTGCGCGGCGTGCTGGTGATCCAAAACCAGATGCGGCGCAACTATTCCGAGGACGAGGTCGAGACGCTCGAGACCATCGCCATGGTGGTGGCCGAGCTGATCGTCGGCGGCGAGATCGCGCGGCCGGAGGAGGTGGCGAGCCCGACCGCGGTGTCGCTGCCGGCCCGGCTGCACGGCATCGCCCTCAACGGCGGCCTGGCCCAGGGCCTGGCGGTGCTGCACCGGACCCAGATCACGGTCCGGCAGATGGTCGCCGACGATCCGGCGCTGGAGCTCGAACGGCTGCACCAGGCGGTCGAGCACATGCACCGCTCGCTCGACGACCTGGTGGCCGACCACCGCGCCGGCGGCATCGGCGAGGGCGGCGACATCCTCGAGACCTACCGCATGTTCGCCGAGGACCGCGGCTGGCTCGGCCGGATCCACGAGGCGATCGACACCGGCCTGTCGGCCGAGGCGGCGGTGCAGCGCGTGCAGAACGACATGGCGGCGCGCATGGCGCGGGTCACCGATCCCTATCTGCGCGAGCGCCTGGCCGATTTCGACGACCTCGCCAACCGCCTCCTGCTGCATCTGGCGGGCCGCACCTCGGCCGCGGCCCTCGGCACCCTGCCCGACGACACGATCCTGGTCGCCCGCGCCATCGGCCCGGCCGAGCTGCTCGACTACGACCGGCGCAAGCTGCGCGGCCTGGTGCTGGAGGAAGGGTCAGCGACCAGCCATGTCGCGATCATCGCCCGCGCCCTCGACATCCCGGTGGTCGGCCGCTGCGTCGAGGCGATGCGGCTGATCGAGCCGCTCGACCCGATCGTGGTCGACGGCGACCACGGCAACGTCTTCGTCCGCCCGTCCGAGGACGTGATCGAGACCATCACCAAGGCGATCCAGGTGCAGGCCGGGCAGCGCAAGCTCTATGCCGAGGAGGCGCGGCTGCCGGCGGTGACGCGCGACGGCGTTGCCGTGTCGCTGCTGCTGAACGCCGGCCTGCTCTCCGACATGCCGCATCTCGACGCGGTCGGCGCCGACGGCATCGGCCTCTACCGCACCGAGATCCCGTTCATGGTGCGGTCGGAATATCCCAGCGTCGCCACCCAGACCGACCTCTATGCCCGGGTGATCGATCTGGCGGAGGGGCGGCCGGTGGTGTTCCGCACCCTTGATGTCGGCGGCGACAAGCGGCTGCCCTATTTCGCCGAGATCGACGAGGACAACCCGGCGCTGGGCTGGCGCGCCATCCGCATCGGCCTCGACCGGCCGGCGATGCTGCGCCAGCAGCTCAGGGCCCTGATCCAGGGTGCCGCCGGGCGCCCTTTCGGGGTGATGTTCCCGATGGTGGCCGAGGTCTCCGAGCTGGACGCCGCCCGGGCGCTGTTCGACCGCGAGGTGGCGCGGGCGGCCGCCCAGGGCGTGCCGGTCTCGGGCGACATCAGCGTCGGGGTGATGCTGGAGGTGCCGTCGCTGCTGTGGCAGCTCGACCAGGTGCTGTGCGCGGCGGATTTCGTCGCCGTCGGCTCGAACGACCTGATGCAGTATCTCTACGCCGCCGACCGCACCAACACCCGCGTGGCGCAGCGCTTCGACACGCTGTCGCCCGGCCTGATCTCGGCCTTGGCCGAGGCGGTGGCGCGCTGCGACGCAGCCGGCCGTCGGATCAGCTTGTGCGGCGAGATGGCATCGCGGCCGATCGAGGCGATGACTCTTCTAGGTCTAGGATTTCGCACCCTGTCGATGCCGGCGACCGCAATCGGCGCGGTCAGGACTATGGTCCGCAGCCTTGATCTCGGCCATTTCTCGCGCTGGTTGTCCCAGACCCGCACCAATGCCCGCGGTTCGCTTCGCTCCGCAATCCGCGCCTACGCCCGCGACCATGACGTTGCAATATAGTGTGACGAATCTCGGATTCGTTTTGCTGCGCGTCCGGAATCGTCTAAATAAAGACAGTCGTCTCGGTCGTGGGGGAGTGGGCCTCGACATCATGACAGGGCGGCGTGCCGGCTTTCCTTTGCAACACTTTCGGTCAGCACCAAGCGGCTGGAACGACATGGCCCAGAGCAATCGCAAACACCTCGCCGTGGTGCATGAGACCGCGGACTCCCCTGACAGCTCTCTCGACGCCGGGGCGGTGGATCACGTGATCGACATGAGTGCCCCGGTCGGCCGCATCCTCGCCCAGGCGCGCGAGATCGCCGGCTACAGCCTCTACGACGTGGCCGCGGCGCTGCGCATCCGCCACGGCCTCTTGCAGGCGATCGAGGACGGCCGCCACCAGGACCTGCCCGGTCCGGTCTACGCCATCGGCTTCGTCCGCACCTATGCCGAGTTCCTCGGCTTCGACGGCGACCAGATGGTCGCCCGCTTCAAGCGCGAATCCACCGCGGTCGAGAAGAAGCCCGATCTGGTGTTCCCGGCGCCGGTGCCCGAGGGCAGCCGCATCCCGGGCGGCGCGATCCTGATGATCGCGGTGCTGATCGGCGGCCTGGCCTATGCCGGCTGGTACTATCTGTCCTCGGCCAATCGCGACGTGGCGGCGGAGATCGCGGCCCTGCCCGTGCGCTTCGCGGCGCTGCTCGACGGCAACGCCCAGCCGGAGCTTACTCCGGGCCCGGTGGTGCAGCCGGCCGCGCCCAACAGCGCCCCCAGCCTGCAATCGGCCGCGCCGCCGGCCGAGCCCGGCCCCGGCGAGCGCATGACCGCGGGCCCAATCGTGCCCGGTCCGACCGCCCCGGCCGGCACCCCGGCGCTGCCGCAGCCCGCGGCGACGACCCCGGCGGTGATGGCCCAGGCCGCGGCGCCCGCCCCGGTCGCAACCGCACCACAGGTGGCGCCGCCGCCGGTCGCGGCTGCGCCCCAGCCGCAGCCCGCAGCCCAGTCACCGCTGCCGGCCACCCTTGCGCTGGCCGACCGTCCGCTCGGCGCCGCCCTGGCGAATGAGCCGCCGGCGCCGCAGGTGCCGGCGGCCGATGAGGGCCGGATCGTGCTGCGGGCCAGCGCCGACAGCTGGGTCCAGATCCGCGACCGTCAGGGCGGGCTGGTGATGACCCGGGTGATGGCGGCGGGCGAGACCTATGCCGTGCCGTCGCAGGAGGGCCAGCGCCTCACCACCGGCAATGCCGGCGGGCTGCAGATCGAGGTCGACGGCCAGCCGGTGGCGCCGCTCGGCGGGCCGGGCCAGGTCGTGCGCAACATCGCGCTCGACCCGCAGAAGTTGCGGGGCACCCCGACCGCCGCCAATTGAGCGGGCGGCGCACGCATATGGTCGCAACGCCGGCTGCCGGATTGCAGGAACGGCGCAAAGGGGCCATGTTGTCGCGCAGCGCCCGCCTAGCATCCAAGGTTCCGTCATGAGCGCCGTCCGCGCCTATCGCCAGATCCAACGCCGGAAGTCCCGCCTGATCCATGTCGGCAAGGTTCCGGTCGGCGGCGATTCGCCGATCACCGTGCAGTCGATGACGAACACCCGGACGACCGACGTCAAGGCGACGATCGAGCAGATCCGGCAGCTCGAGATCGCCGGCGCCGACATCGTCCGCGTCTCCTGCCCGGACGAGGAGTCGAGCGCGGCCCTGAAGCAGATCGTGCCGGAAGTGACCGTGCCGATCGTCGCGGACATCCATTTCCACTACAAGCGCGGCATCGAGGCGGCGCAGAACGGCGCCGCCTGCCTGCGCATCAACCCCGGCAACATCGGCTCGAAGGAGCGGGTGGCCGAGGTGGTGAAGGCGGCGAAGGACCACAACTGCTCGATGCGGATCGGCGTCAATGCCGGCTCGCTCGAGCGCGAGCTTCTGGAGAAGTACGGCGAGCCCTGCCCGGAGGCGATGGTCGAGTCGGCGCTCAACCACATCCGGATCCTCGAGGACCACGACTTCTTCAACTTCAAGATCTCGTGCAAGGCCTCGGACGTGTTCCTGGCCGTTGCCGCCTACCAGGCGCTGGCCGAGGCCTGCGACTACCCGCTGCATATCGGCATCACCGAGGCCGGCGGCCTGCGCAGCGGCACGGTGAAGTCCTCGATCGGCCTCGGCATGCTGCTGTGGTCGGGCATCGGCGACACCGTCCGGGTCTCGCTTTCGGCCGACCCGGTGGAGGAGATCAAGGTCGGCTTCGACCTGCTGAAGTCGCTCGGCCTGCGCCATCGCGGCGTCAACATCGTGTCATGCCCGTCCTGCGCCCGGCAGCAGTTCGACGTGATCAAGACCGTCGAGGTGCTGGAGCAGCGGCTGGCGCACATCACCACCCCGATGACCGTCTCGGTGATTGGCTGCGTCGTCAACGGCCCGGGCGAGGCGACGATGACCGATATCGGCTTCACCGGCGGCGGCAAGGGCACGCATCAGGTCTACGTCAACGGCCTGCCGCACCACCGGCTGAAGGACGAGGGCATCGTCGACCATCTGGTCGCGATGGTCGAAGAGAAGGCCAAAGAGATCGAGGCCGATCGTGCGGCCGCCGAAGCGGCGGCCCAGGCGGCCGAATGACCTTGCGCCTGAGAGGCCGTTAGCGGGCCCGTCGCCTCGTCCGACCGGCCCGTTCCCCCTGATTTGAGCCTTCCGTGCAACTCGACGAAAACCTGAATCGTGTCCTGTCCCGCGTGGCGGAGCTGCGCGACGGCATGGCCTCCGGCAAGCTGCCGCCGGAGCAGTTCACCGCCTATTCCAAGGAATATTCCGAGCTCGAGCCGATCGCCGAGGAGATCGCGGCGCTGCGCCGTGCCCGGGCCGAGCTGGCCCAGCTCGAGTCCATGGCGGCGGCGGAGACGGACCCCGAGATGCGCGCCCTGGCGCAGGAGGAGCTGGCCGCCCTGCGCGAGCGCCTGCCGGCGTTGGAGCGGCGGGTCCAGGTGCTGCTGCTGCCGAAGGACGAGGCCGACGACCGCAACGCCATCCTCGAGGTCCGCGCCGGCACCGGCGGCGACGAGGCGGCGCTGTTCGCCGCCGACCTGTTCCGCATGTATCAGCGCTATGCCGCGATCCGCGGCTGGCGCTTCGAGGCGCTGGACATCGCCGAGACGCCGCTCGGCGGCTACAAGGAGGCGTCGGCCGAGATCAGCGGCCGCGGCGTCTTCGCCCGGCTGAAGTTCGAGAGCGGCGTCCATCGCGTCCAGCGGGTGCCGGAGACCGAGGCCCAGGGCCGGATCCACACCTCCGCCGCGACCGTCGCGGTGCTGCCGGAGGCGGAGGAGGTCGACGTCCAGATCGACGAGAAGGACCTGCGGGTCGACGTGTTCCGGGCCCAGGGCGCCGGCGGCCAGCACGTCAACAAGACCGAGAGCGCGGTCCGCGTCACCCATCTGCCGACCGGCATCGTGGTGGTGATGCAGGACGAGAAGTCCCAGCACAAGAACCGCGCCAAGGCGATGAAGATCCTGCGCGCCCGGTTGTACGAGGCGGAGCGCGCGGCCAAGGACGCGGCCCGGGCGGCCGACCGGCGCAGCCAGGTCGGCTCCGGCGACCGGTCGGAGCGGATCCGCACCTACAACTTCCCACAGGGGCGGGTCACCGACCACCGCATCAACCTGACGCTGTACAAGATCGACCGGGTGATGGCGGGCGAGGCGCTGGACGAGCTGGTCGAGGCGCTGATCGCGGAGGACGAGGCGGCGCGCCTCGCCGCGCTCGCCGACCAGCCCTGAGCATGGCGAAGGTCGCCGAAGCCCTGCGCGGCGGCACCGCCCGGCTGGCCGCAGCCGGGGTCGACAGCGCCATGTCCGATGCCCGCGTCCTGCTGATGGCGGCGCTGGGCTGGGACCGCACCGCCCTGCTGTCGCGCGGCGCCGAGACCCTGCCGGAGGCGGCCGCCGTCCGCTATGCCGGATTCCTGGCGCGCCGGGCCGGGCGCGAGCCGGTGTCGCGGATTCTCGGGCGGCGCGAGTTCTGGAGCCTGGACTTCGCGCTCGGCCCGGCGACGCTGGACCCGCGGCCGGACAGCGAGACGCTGGTCGAGGTGGCGCTGGCGGCCGCGCCGGACCGCGATCTCCGTGTGCTCGATCTCGGCACCGGCACCGGCTGCCTGCTGCTGGCGGTGCTGCACGACCGGCCCGCGGCCTTCGGCGTCGGGGTCGACCGCAGCGAGGCGGCGGCGCGGGTGGCGCGGGAAAACGCGCGCGCGCTGGGCCTGGCGAATCGTGCCGCTTTCCTGGTCGGGGACTGGGCGACGGCGCTGGGCGCCCGCTTCGACCTCGTCTTGTCCAACCCGCCCTATATTCCGGAGGGCGAGATCGCGGCGCTGGAGCCCGAGGTGCGCGATCACGACCCCCGGCTGGCCCTGTCCGGCGGTGCCGACGGACTCGATGCCTATCGCGCCCTGGCGGCGGCGTTGCCGGATCTGCTGACGCCGGGCGGCACGGCCGTGGTCGAGCTCGGCATCGGCCAGGCGCCGGATGTGGCGGAGATGTTCCGCCGGGCGGGGCTTGACATCGACGGCACACCACACGATCTGGGTGGCATACCGCGTTGCGTCGTGGCGAAAAAAGCATTTGGCCAGACGCCGGAATACCGTTAGGGTCCCTTATTCCGTCATTTCCGGGCTTGACCGCGTGAGGCGGCCGCCGTTTCGGCGCCGGAAGCGACGATGACGCTGGGCCCGGCCGCGTCAGGCGGCGGCGAGGGACGGCAGCGCGGCAAACAGCGACCTGCACAGAAGCAAGGCTAATGAGACCAGGACCGAATTCGCGTCGTGCGCGCGGCAGGAACGGCGGTGGTGGCGGTGGCCAGCAGCGCCGGCCGAACGCGCTGCCGAACCGCAACCAGACCATCGACAGCAACGGACCGGACGTCCGCATCCGCGGCAACGTCTTCCAGGTCTATGACAAATACATGGCGCTGGCCCGTGACGCCCAGGCGTCGGGCGACCGCGTGATGGCGGAGAACTACCAGCAGCATGCGGAGCACTATGTCCGCATCATCAACGCCATGAACGAGGCCTACGGCCAGCCGCACCAGCAGCAGAGCCAGGACGGCCGCGAGCAGCCGGGCGTCGATGCCGATTACGACCCGCTGATCAGCCCGCCGCAGCAGCGCCGCGAGTTCGAGCCGCGCGGCGACGGCGGCGACCGCCAGCAGCGCCGCGATTTCGAGCCGCGCGGCGATGGCGAGCGCCCGCAGCGGCGGGAGTTCGAGGGGCGCGGCGAGGGCGGCGACCGTCCGCAGCGCGACCAGGGCTTCCGCGGCGACCGGGAGCACCGGGAGCAGGGCTTCCGCGAAGGCCGCCCGCCGCGCGATCGCGACCAGGGCTTCCGCGACCACAATCGTGATCGCGAGCAGGGCCGCGAGCAGGGCCAGCGTGACCGCTTCGGCGGCCCGCGCGAAGGCCGACCGGACTACCGCGGCGAGCACGTGCCGCCGGCGCCGGTGGATCTGAACGCGCCGCAGCCGCATATCCCGAGCCCGCTGGACTCCGCGCCGGCTGACATCGCCGCCGCTTCGGCCAGCTTCGGCGCCGACCCGCGGGACCAGGAGGTGAGCGGCCTCGACACCGAGCTCGGCCTGCCGGCGTCGATCATCGGCCGTCCCCGCCGCGGGCGTCCGCCGCGGGCCGTCGCCCCGGCCGAGCCCGCTCCGTCGGCGGCTTCGTCGCCGGCGCCGTCGGAACAGCCCGCGGCCCCTGCGGCCGCGCCGTCCCAGCCGGAAGCCTCGGCGCAGCCGGGCCTGCCCGGCGTGGTCGCGACCGAGGAGGCGCCGCCGGCGCCGAAGCGCCGGCCCGGCCGGCCGCGCAAGGTGAAGGCGGCGGAGGAGAGCCCGGCGGAACCGTCGTCGGGCGAGTGACATTCCCGATCCGAACCGAAAGCCCGGCGCTCCGCCGGGCTTTCGTCGTTTCGGGGAACCGCGGCTTCGGACCTCCTGTTGCCTTAACGAGTTCCTCGATGAAAGGAGGACCGATCATGCGCAGGACCTTGTTGGCGGCCGCTTCGGCGGCGGCCCTGCTGGGTCTGCCCGCGATGGCGCAGACACCCGGGACACAGCCTGGGACTCAGCCTCCCGCAACCACAGCGCCGCCGGCTGCGGCCCCCGGCACCACGGTTCCGGAGGGGCAGCAGCAGCTCCCCGACACCCACATGCTCGGCTCTGACCTGATCGATGCCAGCGTGACCAACGCCGCCGGCGATTCGATCGGCAAGACCTCGGACGTGCTGGTCGACAAGAACACCAAGACAGTCGATGCGGTGGTCATCGATGTCGGGGGTTTCCTCGGCATCGGCTCGAAATCCGTGGCCATCCCGCTCGACAAGCTGACGATCGGCGCTCGGCCCGATGAGGGCGTGAAGACCAGCATGACCAAGGAGCAGCTGGAAGCGCTGCCCGCCTTCGAAGGCCGCGAGGCCCAGGAGCCGCCGCCGGCGCCGCCGGCCACCGGCACGATGGGCGGCGGCACCGGTTCGGGCGGCTGATCGTCCGCCCGGCTGATTCGCCGCCGGCAGGGGCGGCGAAAGAGCCACCCCGCGCGATCGGGTTCCAAACCGGTCGGCGGGGTGGTGTCGTTTGGAAAGCCTCTCAGCGCACGCGGAACAGCGGCACCAACGGCTCGCAGCGCAGTTCGGCGCGCACCCGACGTTGCCCGATCGCCGCGGCGAGAATGGCGAACACCTCGTCATAGACGGTCAGCAGCCGGTCGACATCGGCCTGGCTGTGGGCATAGCTCATATTGTGGCTGCCGAGCGAGAGCACGCCGCGGGCGAAGATCTCCTGCAGCCACAGCGTCTTGATCTCGAAGGCGGTGGCGTCCGGCTGGTCCTTGACCGCCAGGAAGGTCCAGGACGGGTGGCCGGACAGCGACAGCACCTCGCCCAGCTTGTGCCGCTCGATCAGCGCCGCGGTGCCGTCGCGCAGGGTCGTGCCCAGCTCCGCCATGTGCCGGGTCACCGGCTCGCGCACCAGCTTGTCCAGCGTCGCCCGGGCCGCGGCCAGCGACAGCGTCTCGCCGCCCATGGTGAAGGAGAAGAAGATCTCCTCCATCAGCATCATCAGGTCGCGCCGGCCGCACACCGCCGACAGCGGATAGCCGTTGGCGATGCCCTTGCCCAGCGTGGTCAGATCGGGGGTGACGCCGAACAGCTCCTGCGCGCCGCCATTGGCGACGCGGAAGCCGGTGATGGTCTCGTCGAACACCAGCACCGCGCCGTGGCGCGTGGCGCGCTCCCGCACCCCTTCCAGATAGCCCTCGGCCGGGAAGGCGACGTTCATCGGCTCCAGCACGATTGCCGCGACCTGGCCGGCATATTCGTCCAGCAGGCGGTCCAGCGCCGGCAAGTCGTTGTAGGGGAAGGTGTGGGTCATCGCCCGGGTGGATTCGGGCACGCCGCGGTGGCGGGCGGTGGCGCCGATATACCAGTCCTGCCAGCCGTGATAGCCGCAGACCAGAACGTGGTCGCGGCCGGTATAGGCGCGGGCGACCCGGACCGCACCGGCGGTGGCGTCCGACCCGTTCTTGCCGAAGCGCACCATCTCGGCCGAGGGCACGACCGCCACCAGCCGCTCCGCCACCTCGGCCTCCAACGGGCTCGACAGGCTGAAGATGGTGCCCTGCTCGACCTGCGCCTTGACCGCGGCGGTGACGTCCGGGTCGTTGTAGCCCAGCGTCACCGACGCCAGGGCGTTGATGAAGTCGATGTATTCGTTGCCGTCGACGTCCCACAGCCGGCTGCCCTGGCCGCGGGCGGCGAAATAGGGCGACACGCCGCGCGGATACTGCGTGATGCTCTTGCTGAAGGTCTGGGCGCCCAGCGGGATGGTCTGCCGGGCCCGGTCGAGCATCGCCTCGGATGCCGCATAGCGTTCTGCCACTTTGATCCTCACGGTTTGGCCAGGGCGGCGTCCTGGGCGAGCGAGCGCTCCAGGCCCTCGTTCCGCCGGTGGACGCGGTTGAGCGCGGCGATCTCCGGATGCGCCGCCAGGAAGGTCAGGATGTCCTCAGTGCCGAAGGCCGGGTTCTTCGGGTACAGCGCGGCATAGACCGCGCGCACCAGGGCCAGGTCCTCCGGCGTGTCGACGGTCCAGCGCTGGTCCGACAGGTCGGTCTCACCGACCAGGCTGCCCAGGCGAAACCGCTCCGGCCGCGTATAGATGAAACTGGTGACGTGCTCCCGTTCCGACGGCAGCGTCGCCTCGCGCCAGGCCGCCTCCAGCACCTCGGCGCGCATCACCTCGGCGTCCAGACCGTCGGGATAGCGCGGCGTCAGGGTGTTGCAGGAATAGTCGTAGCCGCCGGCGACATGCAGCTCGACCAGGGCGTCGATGAGGTCCGGGTCGGTCAGCGGGCAGTCGGCGGTCAGGCGCACGATCTGCTCCGCCCCCCGGCCGGCCGCGGCGGCGTGGAAACGGTCCAGCACGTCGTCCAGGCTGCCTCGGAAACATTCGACGCCGATCCGGGCGCTGAGACTCGCCAGCGCGTCGTCCGCGGCCTCGGTGCTGGTCGCCAGCACCAGCCGGTCGAGCGTCCGGCAGCGTCGCAGCCGCTCGATCTGCCGCGCCAGCATCGGCTCGCCGAGCAGGTCGGCCATCACCTTGCCGGGCAGCCGCGACGACGACATCCGCGCCTGCAGGATCGCCAGCACCGTCATGTCCGCTCCCAATAGCTCTTGTCGTCCAGGATGAAGCGCCCCTCCGCCCGGGTCCAGCCGGCGCGCGCGAAGGGCCCTGCCTCTATCGCGACCAAGCGGCGCAGGCCGAGCTGCTCGAAGGCCATACGCGCGGTCAGCGCCACCGCCTCGTCCTGCCAGGCGGTGGGCATCCCCTCGGCATCCTGCAGGGCGATCGCAGCCTCGCCCGCGGTGCGGTCGATCGGGCCGATCAGGACGGTCCCGGCCGGGGCGCCGCCCTCCTTCGCCTGCACCGCCAGGACCGTGCCGTCGCCGGAGGCCGCCGGCCGCAGCGCCACGGCGGTGCCCGTCAGGATCGCGACCGGCCGGTCGCCGGACGGCCACAGCGCCGGGTTCAGCACCAGGTCGTCGACGGACCGGACCGGCGCCATCGGCGGCGGGGGCGCGGCGGCGGCCCGCAGGATGCCGGCCAGCTCCTCCGGCCGGGTCACGCCGACCAGGGCGGTGCCGATCTCCGGCCGCCCGATCACGGCGCCCAGCGCCGCGGCCAACGGCTCGGCCCCTGCGGCGGCGACGGCGTCGCGCCAGCGCCCGACCAGGGCCTCGGCCTGCGGCGAGACCCGGGCGGCGCGGTCGGGCGGGGCCAGCAGCAGCCCCTGCAGGAAGGCGGAGCGGGCATGCAGCTCGATCCCCCGCCCGGCCAGCACCGCCAGCCGGGACGGGGTGATGCGCCCGTCGACCGCGTTCCAGGGCAGCTGCACGATGTCGAGCGGATAACGGTCCAGCAGGGCGTCGAGCTGCCCGGCGCTGTAGATCGACGCGCCGATGCGCTCGACCTCCCCGGCCCGCTTCAGATCCTCCATCGCTGCCCACAGCGCCGGTCCGCCGGGCCGCAGCAGGTCGTTGGCGTTGTGCGTCAGGAGGCCGGCGAGCCGGTCGCAGCGCAGCTTCGCCCGCGACCCGGCGAAGGCGTCGAGGACGGCGCGCCGGATCTGGCCGGCATCGCGCAGCCCGGTCAGATGCGGCGTCTTGGTGACGATGCGGAAGCGGTGCGCCGCCGGCAGCACCTCGCCCAGCACCTGCTCGGCGGTGCCGTAGGCTGGGGCGGTGTCCAGGACGGCGATGCCGGCCGCGGCCGCCGCCTCCAGGATCGCCGCCACGTCCTCGGGCGGGCAGACGCCGCGGTCGTTGGCGATGCCGTAGTCGAGCCCGAACTGGGCGGTGCCGAGGCCGAGCGCCGCGGCGCCGCGCCAGGGCGAGGCAATCGGCGCGGCGCTCACGATCCGGCCAGGCGGCGTCTCGGCGCGGCCTCGGTGTCCTCGGCTTCCAGGACGCGGCGTTCGAAATCCTCGATCTCGGTCTTGTACCGGGGCAGCTCGCGTTCCAGGAACTCGGCGAGACGGCTGGCGAAGCCGTGCTCGGGCAGGGCCTTGACCAGACGCAGCATGGCCTCGTTGCCGGGCCAGTACTGGCCGCCGCGCCGGGCCTTCAGCGCCTCGTAATCCTCGTACAGGCAGCTGATCACGACCGCGTTGTTGACCGTCTCGCGCCCCTTCACGAAACCGCGCCGCATCAGCCCGTCGGTGAAGTAGCCCAGCAGCTCCAGCCGCTGATTCCAGCGCGCCAGGGCCGGATGGGCCTGGCCGGCCCAGATCCGGTCCAGCCCCATGCGCTGGAAGGCATGCTCGGTCACCCGGGCCATGGCCTCCAGCTGCATCAGCTGCCGTGCCGGCAGCTGCTTGCCGATCACCATCGCGATCTGCGCCGAACGCGACACCCAGTCGATCGAGGACAGCGAGATGACGCCGTAGAGCGGCCCGCCGCCCTTGCCGCAGACCAGCGCGGCGAAGCGGTCGCGCTTGCGGATCGAGTCCAGGAAGGCGCGTTGGTCCTCGACATGGTTCGGGAAGATGCCCTGGGCCAGCCAGCGCGTCGTCCGGGCGTCGTTGAACCAGTCGGTCCAGCCATCCGTGATCGCCGCCTCGGACGGGACGCAGAGATCGAGGGTCTCGCCTTCGATGAAGACGGAATAGCGCGGCGTCTCATCCGGCATCCGGACGGATCCTTCTGCTGCTCTGCGGTCGCATGCGCGATTCGGCCCGGAGCCTGCCGGAAATTGTCTTGCCCTGGCGCAGCACGATAGGCAAATCGGCGATCCGCAATCGGTGGTCGAAAACGCCCTAGCAGCGGACAACCGGTCCGTCCTGTCAAGGGGAACAAGACCGCCGTCCGCCATATCCCGATATGGACCGGCCGGCAGCAAGAAGGCGCATCGCGAAGGATGCGCCTTCCCCGTCGCGAGAGATGGGCCGGAGGGCGGCGCTCAGCCCTTCTTCAGCTCGGCCTCGAGCTCCGGGATCACCTTGAACAGGTCGCCGACCAGGCCGTAATCGGCGACCTGGAAGATCGGCGCCTCCTCGTCCTTGTTGATGGCGACGATCACCTTCGAATCCTTCATGCCGGCCAGGTGCTGGATCGCGCCGGAGATGCCGACGGCGATGTACAGCTCCGGCGCCACCACCTTGCCGGTCTGCCCGACCTGGTAGTCGTTCGGCACGTAGCCGGCGTCGACCGCGGCGCGGCTGGCGCCGATCGCGGCGCCGAGATGGTCGGCGATGCCCTCGAGGATCTTGAAGTTCTCGGCCGAGCCGAGGGCGCGGCCGCCGGAGATCACGATCCGGGCCGAGGTCAGCTCCGGCCGCTCGGACTTGGTCAGCTCCTGGCCGACGAAGCTCGACAGGCCGACGTCGGGCTTGGCCTCGATGGTCTCGATCGCGGCCGATCCGCCCTCGGCCGCGGCCGATTCGAAAGCGGTGCCGCGCACCGTGATCACCTTGATCGGGTCGGCCGACTGCACCGTGGCGATGGCATTGCCGGCATAGATCGGCCGCTCGAAGGTGTCCGGCGCGTCGACCGCGGTGATGTCCGAGATCTGCTGCACGTCCAGCAGCGCGGCGACACGCGGCAGCAGGTTCTTGCCGGCGCTGGTCGCGGTCGCCAGGACATGGCTGTAGCCCTTGGCCAGGTCGGCGACGAGCGGCGCCACGGTCTCGGCCAGCTGGTGCTCCAGCGCCGGGGCCTCGGCCAGCAGCACCTTGCCGACCCCGGCCACCTTGGCCGCGGCCTCGGCCGCCGGGCGGGCGCCGGATCCGGCGACCAGGACGTGGATGTCGCCGCCGATCTTCTGCGCCGCGGTGACGGCGTGCAGCGTGGCGGGCTTCAGCGTGGCGTTGTCGTGCTCGGCAACGATCAGGATCGACATGGTGCTTCCCCGCCCTCAGATCACGCGCGCTTCGGTCTTCAGCTTGGCCACCAGCTCCTGCACGCTGGCGACCTTGACGCCGCCCTTGCGTTTCGGCGGCTCGACCACCTTCAGCGTCTTCAGCCGCGGTGCCGGGTCGACGCCGAGGTCGGCCGGGCTCAGGGTGTCGAGCTGCTTCTTCTTCGCCTTCATGATGTTCGGCAGCGAGGCGTAGCGCGGCTCGTTCAGGCGCAGATCGGTGGTGACGATCGCCGGCAGCTTGACCCGGATGGTCTCGAGGCCGCCATCGACCTCGCGGGTCACCAGCGCGGCGCCGTCCTCGACCACCAGCTTCGAGGCGAAGGTCGCCTGGCCCCAGCCCAAGAGGGCCGCCAGCATCTGGCCGGTCTGGTTGGCGTCGTCGTCGATCGCCTGCTTGCCCAGGATCACCAGCTGCGGCTGCTCGCGCTCGACCAGCGCCTTCAGCAGCTTGGCGACGGCCAGCGGCTGCAGCTCGGCATCGGTCTGCACCAGGAGCCCGCGGTCGGCGCCCATGGCCAGGGCGGTGCGGATCGTCTCCTGCGACTGGGCCGGCCCGATCGAGACTGCCACGACCTCGGTCGCCTTGCCCGCCTCCTTGATCCGGATCGCCTCCTCGACCGAGATCTCGTCGAAGGGGTTCATCGACATCTTGACGTTCGCCAGGTCGACGCCCGACCCGTCGGCCTTGACCCGGACCTTGACGTTGAAGTCGATCACCCGTTTGACCGGGACCAGGATCTTCATCGGCTCGCACTCCATGGGACGGCGCGCTTTCCGCGCTGCAATATGACGCTTTTAGTGCCCGCGGCCGGGATCGGCAACCGGCGCGGGCGGATTGCGAACAGAGGCCCGATTTCCGAGGCCCGGGTCCATCCGATCCGCGACGGTTTGTGCTCCGCCGCCGACGGCCGGTCGGCTACTGCGCCGGCTGGCCGGGGTCGAAGGTCGGCCCGCCCATGCAGGGCGCGACGATGTCGGAGCACGACGCGGTGCGGAAATAGCCGCCGGAGGTGCGGTAGCGGACATCGGCGACCCGGCCGTCGACCAGGGTGAAGGTGGCCTCGCAGTAGTTCGGGTCCAGGGTGCTGGTGCCGACCGGCATGCCGACCCCGCGGTTGACCGGGTTGACGCCCATGGCGGTCCCGGCGGTGCTGCCGCCGAAGCCGCCGACGCCGGCGGCCTCGTCCGCGCTCATCCCGGCGCTCTGATAGGTCAGGTACCGGGTGTTGCCGTCGCTACGGCTGCGGGCGGGCGTGCCAGCGCAGGCCAGCAGCTGCGCCTCGCTGGTGCCGACCAGGTCGCTCTGGGCCGCCAGCGCCTGCTGCTGCCGGGCCTCGCGCTCGGAGCAGCCGTTGAGGACGAGGAAGGCGATCCCGGCCAGGACGGCGTGGCGAAGGGTCATGAGGGCGACTCCCGAGAGCGAAGGAAGGGTCCGGTTACGATAGCACGCCGGGCGCGATCGCAACCCCGCTTCCGGTCACAATTGCTTGCCGATGCGCTGGGCCATGTCCTGCGGCGACAGCTGCGGCGGCAGGATGTCCAGCACCTGCCAGTCCGGCCCCATCAGATAGATGAAGGCGGAATGGTCCATCGAGTAGGAGCCGTCCTTCTGCGGCGCCTTCTGGTAATAGACGCGGAACGCCTTGGCCGCCTTGGCGATCTGCTCCGGCGTGCCGGTCAGGCCGACCATGCGGGGATGAAAGGCCTGGGCGTATTGGCCGACCACATCGGGCGTGTCGCGCTCCGGGTCCACGGTGATGAAGACCGGCACCACACCGTCAGCCTTCGGCCCCAGCGTGTCCAGTGCCGCCGCCATGGTCGACAGCTCGGTCGGGCAGACGTCCGGGCAGTTGGTGAAGCCGAAGAAGACCAGCGCGTCCTTGCCGGCGAAGTCCTTCTCGGTGACCGGCTTGCCGGCCTGGTCGACCAGCGCGATCGGGCCGCCGACCGAGCCGAAGCCCTGGCCGGTGACGCCGCGGCCGCCCGGCGGGCCCAGCCAGAAGGCGACGGCCGCCGCGATGGCGAGGGCGGGCACGGCCAGCGCCAAGGCCCGCAGGATCCGCTTCGTCCACATCTCGACCGGCCGTCCTCCTTGCCTCATATGGTGCTGTCATAGGCGCCGCGCCGTCCGTACGGAAGCGCGCGCGGCGTCGCAGAACGGACGGACGATAGCATGGCGGACAGAAACCGGGCGCAGCCGGCCGCGGCCAGCGGCGCGGCGGATGCGGAAAGCGGCTCGGCCGGCGGCGACGACCGCCGCCAGGCCCTGGCGGCGCTGGAGGTGATGCGCCGGCGCGGCCTGATCGACCAGGCGACCTACGAGGCGCGGCGTCGGGAGATCGAGGGCTCCTAGCCCATCAGCACGGCCAGCAGTACGGGCAGGGTCAGCAGGCTGATGGCGGTGCCGACCACGACGGCGCCGGCCACCTCCTCCACCGGGCCGCCGTAGCGGGCGGCGAACAGGTAGTTGAACACCGCCGGCGGCATGGCCGATTGCAGGATCAGCACGGCCGCGGTCGGGTGCGGGATGTCGAACAGCCAGACCACGCCGATGCCGGCGCCAAGGCCGAGGACCAGGCGCAGCCCCGCCAGCCACAGGGCGTGGCCGAGATTGGCGATGCGCAGGCTGGCCAGCGACACGCCGAGCGCGATCAGCATCAGCGGCAGGGTGACACCGCCCAGCAGCTCGGTCGCATTGGCCAGCCAGCGCGGCGTCTCGATGCCGCCGGCGGCGAAGACGATCGCCAGCAGGATGGCGTAGATCGTCGGCGTCTTCACGATCTCGGTCCACCGGCTGTGGCCGGAGGCGCAGGAGACGCCGACGGTGAATTGCAGCATGGTCATGGCGGCGGAGAAGGGCAGGGCCAGCGCCAGCCCTTCGTCGCCGAAGGCGAAATAGGCGATCGGCAGGCCGAGATTACCGGCGTTCGGCAGCATCACCGTCGGCAGCAGCGGCCGCACCTTGCGGCCCGAGAGGTGCAGCGCCAGCCCGCCGACCAGGCCGCAGGCGAAGACCGACAGCATGGCCAGGCCGGCCTGGCCGATGATCTCGCCGGCCGGGACGTGGAACCTGGTCAGGGTCGAGAACACCAGGCAGGGCGAGCCGACATAGGTCACGAGGCGGGTGACGAAGCCGAGATCGAACGGGTGGCGCGACCGGGCCCAGACATAGCCGACCCCGGCCGACGCGATCACCGGCGCCAGCACCGGGATCAGGGCGGCGATCAGCGCGATCATCGGGTCACCGTCACCGGCCCGCCGGTGGCCTCGACGCAGCGGCGGACGGCCAGCGCCACGACCACGCCCAGCCAGGCGCCGGCGACGATGTCGGCCGGGTAGTGCGAGGTGACGACCACCCGGCTCAGCGCCACCAGCCCGCCGAGCAGGGCGAAGGCCCAGCCCCAGCGCGGGAACAGGATCGCGAGCGCGGTCATCGCCGTGGCCATGGTCTGGGCATGGCCGGAGGGGAAGCTGTTCGAGAACAGGTCCCAGCCGAAGGGATGCGGCGCGAAGGCGTCGTGGCGGAAGAGGTGGCGCGGCCGCGGCCGGCCGATCACGGCCTTCAGCATCCAGTTGGTCAGGGTCGTGGTCAGCAGCGCCACCAGCATGAAGCCGAAGCCGCGAGCGCGCTTCAGCCGCTGCTTCCGAACGTCGCCATAGGCGGCCAGGAAGGCGGCGAAGCGAAAGCCCAGCCAGCCCAGGACCGCCAGCGCGTACCACCAGACGCCCAGGCCGATATCGGTGAAGATCTTCACCGCGGCGATGATGTCGGAGCCGCGATGCGTCTCGAACCACAGCGCCGCCGGCCGGTCGGCGAAGGCGACCAGCAGCAGGCAGAGCGCGCCGACCGCGAGGCCGCTGGCCAGGACCGGCCGTCCGGCCAGGCCGAACCGGCCCGCCGGGCCCGGCCCCGATGCCGCTATGATCTCCGATGGACCCACTGCCCCTCCGATATGTCCGTCGTTTACGACGGATCGGCGCGTTCGGGAAACGGCGTTCCGGTCATCCGAGGGTCGCGCAAATGGAAGTGCTCCGGCGGGCATCCGCGCTCCAGCGCGCGTCGGTCCAACTGTCGCGGGCACCATTCTTGCTATATCCCCTCCAGGGGGATAGGTTCATGCCATGAGCCATGCCAACAATCCCGAGATCCTGGGCCGGCTGAAGCGGGCCCAGGGCCATCTCGCCGCGACGCTGCGCATGGTCGAGGCCGGCGAGGACGGCCTCGCCATCGCCCAGCAGCTCCAGGCCGTGATCAAGGCAGTGGAGAAGGCGAAGACCATGCTGATCCTCGACCATGTCGACCATTGCGTCGCGCATCTCTCCAACGGGTCGGCCGAGGGCCGGGAAGCCCATCTCGCGTCGCTGCGCGAGATCACCAAATATCTATGAGGGCGCCATGTGCTGCCGCGTCGCCGTCGAACGGGTCTATCGTGAACTCTGCGCCCGGGCCGAGCCGCCGGAATGGGCCTTCCAGGCGGCGCTGAGGCTGTATCGCCACAACCACCCGGACGTGCCGGTCGAGGTGGCGCAGCGCGACGTCTGCGACTGGACCGGCCATCCGGCCCTGCTCATGCTCCACTGAGCTCGCGGGAGGCGCCGATGCACAGCCATTCCCTGGACGCCTGGCGGCACGACCATCTGTTCCTGGGCGCCGACCATGCCCGCAACGAGCGCCGCACCCGCTGGGTGGTGGCGCTGACCGCGGCGATGATGGTGGGCGAGATCGTCGGTGGCCTCGCCTTCGGCTCGATGGCGTTGCTTGCCGACGGGCTGCACATGGCGACCCATGCCGGGGCGCTCGGCGTCGCGGCCCTGGCCTATCGCTACGCCCGCCGGCATGCCCGCGACCCGCGCTTCGCCTTCGGCACCGGCAAGCTCGGCGACCTCGCCGGCTTCGCCAGCGCCCTGGTGCTGGCGGTGATCGCCGTCGGCATCGGCTGGGAATCAGCGGTGCGTCTCCTGAACCCGGTCGACATCGCCTATGACCAGGCGATCGTCATCGCCGTGGTCGGCCTTGCCGTCAACCTCGCCAGCGCCTGGCTGCTGCACGACGAGGGCCATCATCATCACGGTCATGGCCACCATCATCACGACCACGATCACGACCACCACCACGATCACGGGCATCACCATGCCCACGGGCACCATGCCCATGACCGCGACCACAATCTGCGTGCGGCCTATTTCCACGTGCTGGCCGATGCCGTGACCTCGGTCGGCGCCATCCTCGGCCTGCTCGCCGGTCGGCTCTACGGCTGGGCCTGGATGGACCCGCTGATGGGGATCGTCGGCGGCGTCATGATCGCGCGCTGGTCCTGGGGCCTCTTGCGCGACTCGGGGGCGGTGCTGCTCGACACCGTGCCCGACCCCGGCCTCGCCGAGGCGATCCGGGGCCGGCTCGAGACCGACGGCGACCGCGTCGCCGACCTGCATCTCTGGCGCGTCGGCCCCGGCCACGCCGCCGCGATCGTCGCGCTGGTCAGCGACCACCCGCAGCCGCCGGCGCAGTACAAGGCCCGGCTCGGCGGCCTGCCCGGCCTGTCGCATGTGACCGTCGAGGTGAACCGCTGCGATCACCGCGCGGCTGCGTGATCTACCCCCAAGCCGCTTCGGCCGCGCGCAAAAAATTGCCGCCGAGGATGCCCAGAACGTCTGCCTCGCCGTAGCCGCGGCGCAGCAGGATCTCGGCCAGCTCCGGCAGCTGCTCCGGCTGCACCAGGGCGATGGCGCTGTGCGCCGTGCCGTAGCCGGCCTCGGGCGGCCACCAATAGGCGCGGTCGCGGCCGGGCGGCGCATCGTCCACCTCCGGCGCGAACAGGAAGTCCAGGCCGATGCCGACATGGGCAGCGCCGACCAGCTGGGCGACGTGATCGATGTGCCGTGCCACCGTCTCGCTCCTGGCGTCGCCGAGGAACAGGCTGATGCCGTTGATGCCGACCACCCCGCCGGTGGCGGCGCAGGCGCGGATCTGCTCGTCGGTGATGTTGCGCGGATGGTCGATCAGGGCGCGCGGATTGGCGTGGCTGAACACCACCGGCCGGGTCGAGGCCGCCATGATGTCCAGGCTGCTGCGATGCCCGGTGTGGGAGCAGTCCAGCAGCATGCCGACGCGGTTGATCTCGGCCACCAGGGCCCGGCCGAAGGCGGGCAGCGGGATGTCCTCGTCGTGGCAGCCGCCGGCGGCCGGATTGTTGCGGTTGTAGGCGAAGTGGATCTGGCGCACGCCGAGATCGTGGTAGAGGCCGACCATGGCGAGATCGCCCATCAGCGGCAGCGCGCCCTCCAGGTCGAAGCTGACGGCCAGGCGCCCGGCCGCCTTGGCGGCGCGGATCTCGGCGACGCTGCCGGCCAGCGCGTAATCCTCGGGGTGGCGGCGGATCCAGTCGCGGAAATGGGCGACGGTGCGAATCACCCGGTCCAGCGGCGTCATGTCCATGCCGATGTTGATCGAGACGTAGTCGATCCCGGCCGCCTTGTACCGGGCCAGCAGCGAGACGTCGGCATCGGGCACCAGCGGCAGGCAGCTCCCAGACCAGGGCGCGGTCGTACAGGGTGGGCATGGCGGTCTCCGGTCGAGCCAGTCGCTTCAGCCCAGACCGAGCCGTCGCCGTGGTCAAGCGCGATCGGGCCTGCGGCGGATTGCCGTGGCGCCTTCCGGCCGCTATGCAGCCATCCTTCGCCGCGCCGGTCCTGGCCCGAGCGACATGAGGAGACCGATGCTGCGCCGCCTGCCGATCGCCGCCGCCGCTGCCGCCCTGGCGCTGACGGGTCCACTCGCCCTGGCCCGGGCCGAGGTGGCGAGCGGGCAGGAGGCCGGCGTCGCCGCCCTGTCCGACCGCCTCGCGCTGACCGCCCTGGTGCAGTCGCTGCGCGCCGGGCTCGGCGCCACCGACAGCGCCACCCTGTTCCTGGAGGAGTGGTGCGGCCGCTACGGCCTGGCGCCCGCGGCGAAGATCGTGGCGAAGCGCGTGCCCGGCGAGGCACCGCTGACCGAGCAGCAGCGGCAGGAGCTGGAGATCGATCGTGACGAGCCCGTGGTCTACCGCCGGGTCCAGCTGGTCTGTGGCGACCAGGTGCTGTCCGAGGCCGACAACTGGTACCTGCCAAGCCGGCTGACGCCGGAGATCAACCGGCAGCTGACCGAGACCGACACGCCCTTCGGCCGCGCCATCCGGCCGCTCGGGCCGTCGCGCCGGACCCTGTCCTCGACCGTGCTGTGGCAGGCGCTGCCGGAGGGGTGGGAGCGGATGCCGGCCGACCGGCTGGCCGGCTGGGCCGCCGCGGCGCCGGCCCCGTCCTACGACCCCGCCGCCCCGCTGTTCGAGAACCGTGCCCTGGTGCTGCGCCAGGACGGCAAGCCGATCTCCGAGGTGCGCGAGACCTATAAGATGGCGCTGATCGCCTTCCGCTTCCGCTGAAATAGAGAAGCCCGGCCGAGGGCCGGGCTTCGCTTCGATCGGTCGGGTCGGTTATTTGGCGTCGGCCGCGACCTGCAGCTTGACGATCTTGTCCGGGTTGGCCGGCGGCTCGCCGCGCTTGATCTTGTCGACGAACTCCATGCCCTCGACCACCTGGCCCCAGACGGTGTACTGGCCGTTCAGGAAGTGGCCGGGCGCGAACATGATGAAGAACTGGCTGTCGCCGCTGTTCGGATCCTGCGCCCGGGCCATGCCGACGGTGCCGCGGTCGAAGGGCTGCTGGCTGAACTCGGCCGGCAGCTTCTGGCCGGAGCCGCCCATGCCGGTGCCGGTCGGATCGCCGGTCTGGGCCATGAAGCCCTCGATCACGCGGTGGAAGACGATCCCGTCATAGAAGCCCTGGCGCACCAGCTCCTTGATCCGGGCGACGTGCTTGGGCGCCAGGTCGGGTCGCAGCTCGATCACCACCCGGCCATAGGTCAGGTCGAGATAGAGCGTGTTTTCGGGGTCGCGGGCCGAAGCCCCTTGGGTGATGGCCATGGCGAGGAGAAGGCTCCCGAGAAGTTGCAGGAAACGCGTCATGCGCAGGGCGCTCCAGACGGTCGCGAGAAGTGGGCGAGAAACAAGCACGGGCGGCGCCGCGGCACAACCCGGTGCGGCATGCGGCCCCGATTCCGTAGCCGACCTCGCCAGAGGTGCCGGCGAGTTCAAAGGCTGCCGCCCTGGTCGTCGAAGAATGCTTTGTCCGCCTTCAGCCCTGTTTTCGGATAGGCCGCATATCGGTCGCCGATGGCACGCAGCCGATCGACAAGGGAAGCCGTCTCCGTCATCCGGAGGTATTCGTTCTGGCCTGCTTCGCGGATGGTTTCGGCCAGACTCTTCTGCTTCAGCTTGGCGAGACGCCGTACAGCGGCCTCAGTCGCCTCATCTTTGATGAAGAAGGCCATTTCAGGATCTCCGCTTATACGAACAGTAGAGATTTTAACCCGCCTCTCCAAATCGAAACCGTCATCGCGAGGCGCGCAGCGCCGTGGCGACCCAGGGGGCCGTGCCACTGGATTGCCGCGCCTCTTCGGGGCTCGCAACGACGATAAATTGGATTGATCAAGCGTTTCCCGTCCGTACCGGGGACCAACTTTTGCGTTCAGCTGGTCGGCCGCAGCGGCAGTCTTTTGCTGTCCTTCAGCGTGTCGAGCACGATGCGCGAGCGGATGGCGGAGACGCCGTCGATCCGCATCAGCCTGTCCATGATGAAGCGCGACAGCTCCTTTAGGTCGGGCGCCACCACCCGCAGCTCGTAATCGGCATCGCCGGTCACGGCGCAGCATTCGACGATTTCGGTGTGGCGCGCGACCGCCCCGCGGAAGGCTTCCGCCGTGAAGGCGCCATGCTTCTCCAGCGTGATCGAGATGTAGGCGGCGACCGACAGCCCGATCCGGTCGGGGTCCAGCAGCGCGGCATAGCCGCGAATCACCCCGGCCTCCTCCAGCCGCTGCAGCCGCCGGGCGCATTGCGACGGCGACAGCAGCACCCGCTCGGCGAGGGCGATGTTGCTCATCCGGGCGTCCTCCTGCAGCGCGGCCAGGATCCGCCAGTCGAAGGCATCCAGCGCGTCTGTCGCCATATCCAGGCATCCCTGCCGTGATCGATGCGCGAATCGCGCATGCAGCGGGGCGACGATACGCCCGCGCGCCGGCGGCGTCACCGGCCGGCCATCCTCTTGGCCGCCATCTTGGGGTTGCGGACTGGCATGCCTACATCTTGGCAAACGGGGCGAGCCGGCTGGCGCGCCCCTTCCGGATCCCAAGGCCATTCCCATGCCCGGCTACGATATCCGCTTCCTCGGCGCCCCGGCGCCGGGACCTGAGGCTTCGACCCCTGTCCCCGCTCCGGCCGGGGCCGAGGCGCTCGACGCCTATTCCCGCACGGTGACCGATGCGGTGCGCGCCGCCGCCCCCGCGGTCGTGCATCTCCGCGTCTCCGGCCAGGGGCAGGACGGCACGCCGGTGCCGCGCGGCAGCGGCTCCGGCGTGATCTTCACCCCCGACGGCTTCGTCCTCACCAACAGCCATGTCGTGCGCGGCGCGGCCTCGATCATGGCGACGCTCAGCGACGGCCGCAGCGTCGTCGCCTGGCCGGTCGGCGACGATCCCGACACCGACCTCGCGGTGCTGCGCCTGCACGACAGCGTGCCGGGCTGGGCGCCGCTCGGCTCCTCCGCCGCGCTGCAGGTCGGCCAGCTGGTGATCGCGATCGGCAATCCGCTCGGCTTCGAGGCGACGGTGACGGCCGGGGTGGTCAGCGCCCTCGGCCGGTCGCTGCGTGGCCGGTCGGGCCGCCTGATCGATGGCGTGCTGCAGACCGACGCGGCGCTCAATCCCGGCAACAGCGGCGGCCCGCTGGTCGATGCCCTCGGCCGGGTGGTCGGCATCAACACGGCGATGATCGCCGGCGCCCAGGGCCTGTGCTTCGCCATCGGCAGCGACACCGCCGTGGTGGTGGCGTCGGAGATCATCCGTCACGGCCGGGTGCGGCGGGCCTCGCTCGGCATCGCCGCGCAGACGGTACGGTTGCCGCGGCCGATGCAGCTGGCGCTCGGCCTGCCGGCCGCCGGCGGCGTGCGGGTGGCGGAGCTGCTGCCTGGCGGCGCCGGGGCTGCGGCGCTGCGCACCGGCGATGTCATCCTGGCGATCGACCGGCATCCGGTCGACGGCGTCGACGCGCTGCACCGGCTGCTCGGGGTGGAGCGGGTCGGCGTCCCCGCCGTGCTGCGCCTGCTGCGCGACGGAAGGGTGCAGGAGGTGACGGTGACGCCGCGCGAGCGGGCGGGCTGACCCGGCCGCCTAGTTGAACTTGGTGGCCATGCTGGCGCCGTAGCCCAGGATGCCGCCGCCGGTCAGCGCCACCGCCGGGATGTCGTGGGCCTCGATGTTCCCGAAGTCCTTCTCGCGCGTGTAGAAGCCGGCGCGGGCATATTGCGCGTCGTAGAACTCGCCCAGCCGCTTGGCATAGGCCAGCTGCTCCGGCCCGTCGGTCGGCTGCTGCGTCTGCGCCTGGATGTAGCTCTGCAGCGCTATGTTGACCTCGCGCTGCGAGGCGATGGCCGTGCCGGGATACAGCTTCACCCGCTCGGCCATGAAGCCGGCGGCCTTGGCCTCGGCCGCATTGTTCCGCTGCGCCGCCACGCGCTTCAGCCCGTCCCAGGCGTCAGCCAGATCCGGCCAGGCCATGCCGGCCTCGCGGTACAGCCGCTCCGCCTCGGCCGGGTTGCGGGCCTCGGCGGCCTTGGCCTGGGCCAGCAGCGCCTCGCCCCGGCTGCGGTCGAAGCCCTGGCCGGGCGCCGCCGCGCTCTGCAGCACGTCGGGCGGCAGCGGCAGCTGCGGCGGTTCGGCGCCGCAGGCGGCAAGGGCGAACAGGGCCAGCGGGATCAGGGCGCGCGTCAGCATGACCCATCCTTAGCGCAAAGCGGCGCGCGCCGCCACGGATGCCTCGCCGCTCCGCCGCGTCAGCCGCCACGCGGCGGCTTCAGGCCGCAGCCGCGCAGGATCAGCCCGGTGACATGCCGGGTGGCGACCAGGAAGACATCGTCATCCATCGCCTCGCGCCCCAGCACCGCCCGGATCTGGGCCTCGAAATCGGCATAGGTCTGGGTCGCTGCCCATAGGGTGAAAACCAGGTGTCGCGGATCGACGGGCGCCATCCGGCCGGCGGCGATCCAGCCCTCGATCACCCGCGCCTTCTCGTCGATCGTCCGCTTCAGCTTGCCCGAGAGATAATCGGCGACCTGCGGTGCGCCGTGGATGATCTCGTTGGCGAAGACCTTGGAGGCCAGCGGCCGGGTGCGCGACCAGCGCATCTTGTCGCGGATATAGGCGGCCAGCGCCTCGGCCGGGTCGCGCTCCGGCACCAGATGGTCGAAGGCATCGACCCAGAGATCGAGGATGCGGGCCAGCACCGCGCGGTACAGCGCCTCCTTGGTGCCGAAGTAATAATGGACATTGGCCTTGGGCAGGCCGGCGCGCTCGGCGATGCCCTGCATGGTGGCGCCGGAAAAGCCGGCTTCGGCGAATTCGGCCTCGGCGGCGTCCAGGATCTGCGCTTCCCGCGCCCGACGCAGGCGGCTGCCCACGCTCGGCCGCGGCGTGTCCAGGGCGGTGCCGGTGTCCTCCGGCGAATCCAGCATTTCGGCGTCGCTCATGCCGGCATCATCGGCCGGAAGGCCAGCGGCGTCGATAGAGGATCAGCGGCCCGGCGCCGGCTCCGTGGCCGCCGTCCGGGCCGGCGCCGGTGGCGATTCGGCCTCGCCCCGCCCGGCCAGCGCGATGCCGGCGACGATGAAGACGCTGCCGACCAGGGCGGCCGACTGCGGCACCTGGCCGAGGATCGGCCAGGCCAGCAGCGTCGCCACCACCGGCTGGCCGTAGCCGGCGACGGCGGAGAAGCCGGCGTCGAGCGTGCGCAGGGCCCGGGCGACCAGAAGCTGGGAGGCAAAGGCGATCAGCGCCTGGGCCGCCAGATTCAGCCAGCCGGAGGGGGCGGCCGGCAGGATCCGGTCCTGCAGCAGCGCCACCGGCAGGGCGCCCAGCGCGGCGCCGACCAGCGTCCAGAAAGTGACAGTGGCGGCGGCCTGGCGCCGGCACAGCGCCGCCGAGATCAGGAAGCACACGGCGTAGAACAGGGCGGCCAGCAGCGCCATGCCGTTGCCCAGCAGGTCGCCGCCGTCGGCGCCGCGCGCCCCGGCCAGGATGGCGATGCCGACGAAGGCGACCAAGCCGCCGCCGATCACGCGGCCGTCCGGGCGGCGGCGCAGCCACAGCGCCGGCAGCAGTGTCACCAGCAGCGGATAGATCATCACCAGCAGCGTCGCCTCCATCACGCTGGTGCGCACGATCGAGGCGTTCCACAGCACCAGGTCGCCGGCCAGCATCACCCCGGCCAGCAGGGCGAGGCCAATGTCCCGCCCCGGCATGGCGGGCGACCGCCAGGCCAGGATCGCGGCCGGGATGCAGCTCAGGGTCAGGCGCCAGAAGGCGGTGGCGGCGGGATCGACCGGGCTGGTGCGGACCAGGATCGGGCCGATGCCCGACAGCCCGACGCCGGCATAGAGCTGGCTGAGGGAGTTCCAGCGCATCGTAACCGTCTTTCGGTCGTTTGCCGGTGACACTATGGCACTCGCCGAAACCTGTCAAATGCGTTATGGTGGTTTCATGTCTTCGGAGCCGTCATCCCTGTCCGAGCCGCTGCTGGTCGGCGGCTTCGCCTGCCTGGACTTTTGCAACACCCTGTCCGGCCGGGGCGGGCCGGGGCCGCGGGAGCGGGCGGGCGACCCTGCTGCGCTGGCCGCTTGGTGCGCGCTGGCCTTCGGCGAGACGCCCCGGATCGACCGGGAGGAGTGGTCGCGGCTGATAAGGCTGCGCGAGGCGCTGCACGCGGTGTTCGATGCCATCGCGAACCGATCCGATCCGCCTGAGGAGGCGGTGGCCCTGCTGCAGGAGGAGGTGGCGGAGGCGGCCGCCCGCCGCCGGCTGGCCGTCACCGCGGCTGGGGGAACCTGGCGGGATGCACCGCCCACGGACGGGGCGGCGGTCCGTCACCGCCTGGCCATGGATGCGCTCGACCTCCTGCTCCACGGCGAGCCGGCACGTCTGAAGCGCTGTGCCGGCCATGACTGCGGCTGGATTTTCTACGACCGCAGCAAGAACGCCAGCCGCCGATGGTGTCTGATGAGCGATTGCGGCACGGCGGACAAGGTCCGCCGCTTCCGGCAGAGACAGCGGTTAGCATCGATATAGTTGACTCAGTCAAATAGAAAATTGACTCTGTCATCCGATTCGCGATGGAGGATCGAATGGCCGAGGCGGAGCTGGCCGAGCATGTGACCGCGATGCGGCACTTCAACCGCTTCTACACCCAGAAGATCGGCGTGCTGGAGGAAGGGCTGCTGCAGAGCCCGTTTTCGCTGACCGAGCTGCGGGTGCTGTACGAGCTGGTGCATCGCGACCGGCCGACGGCCAGCGAGCTCGGGCGGGCGCTGGGGCTCGATGCCGGCTATCTCAGCCGGATTCTGGCGCGGTTCGAGCAGCAGGGCCTGCTCGCCCGCACGCCCTCGCCGCAGGATGGGCGGCAGAACCTGCTGGCTGCGACCGAGGCCGGCCGGGCGGCGATGGCGCCGCTGGAGGAACGGTCGAACGAGGTGCTCGGCCGCCTGCTGCAGCCGCTCTCGGCCGGGGATCGGGCGCAGCTCACCGAGGCCTTCCGCATGGTGGAGCGGCTGCTCGGCGAGCCCCGTGACAAGGCCGTCTCCTATCTGCTGCGGCCGCACCGGCCGGGCGATCTCGGCTGGATCGTGTACCGCCACGGCGTGCTCTACGCCCGGGAATACGGCTGGGGCGAAGGCTTCGAGGCCCTGGTGGCCGAGATCGCGGCCCAGTTCCTACGCGGCCACGACCCGCAGCGCGAGCAGTGCTGGGTGGCCGAGCTGGATGGGGAGATCGTCGGCACGGTGATGCTGGTGCGCCAGTCCGACGAGGTCGCCAAGCTGCGGCTGCTGCTGGTCGAGCCGAAGGCGCGCGGCCATGGCATCGGCGCCCGGCTGGTCGAGGAATGCATCCGCTTCGCCCGCCGGGCCGGCTATCGCCGCATCACTCTCTGGACCAACGACGTGCTGACCGCGGCCCGGCGGATCTACGAGAAGGCCGGGTTCCGCCTGGTCGACGCCAAGCCGCACCGCGATTTCGGCCCCGAGATGGTGGGCGAGACCTGGGAGCTGGAGCTGTAAGGCCCAAGAGACGGTCTCTCAACCCACCCGCCGGTACAGGCCCGGATAGTCCAGCACCAGCTCGTTGGCATCGGTGCTGATCTCGGCGGTGAAGCCGCTGCCGTCCAACGATTCGAAGCGCCAGCGCCGCAGCGCCAGCGCGGTGTAGCGCTGCGGCGTGGCGAAGGGCACCAGTTCCGGCAGCGGCAGATACACCACTCTGATCTCGGCCGACCCGCCGGGTTCCAGCCCCAGCCGACGGATCGGCAGGGTGTTGGTGAAGGGCGTCGCCACCAGGTCGACATCGATGCAGCCGTCCAGCTCCGGCAGCGGCGTGCCGTCGCCGGCGGTCCAGGCGCCGCCGCCATCGGCCAACAGCCGCAGCCGACGGTCGCCGGCATGGTCGGTCACGGCCACCGACCGCACCCGCCATTCGGCGTCCATCACGATGGTGTAGGTCAGCGCCCACTCCACCCCCCCGGACTTGTGATGGGCGTCGCCGCCGATCACCACGCTGTCGGCCTGAACCCAGGCGCCGCTGCGATGCAGCCGCAGATGCTCCAGGCCGATGCCTTCGGCCGGGGCCCATCGGACATGTCGGTCCATGCGCCGTCTCCTGCTGTTCCTGAAACGTTCTAGCACGATTCCGGCGCCGCGCAACAAACGAGAATGATACTGATTATCAATTGAAAATAGAGTTGACCATTTGGTCAGGTTCTCGATACCGTTTCGGTCAGGAGAGGCGGGGGCGCTGCGAAACCTGGGGAAACCGGGTGCGGCGCCGGGCTTGAGGGCCGGGAGCGGCAGGCGACGGGCCGGCCGAACCGGCCATCGGAGGCTGGGAATGACGACGGGACCCGACATCGCGGCCGGGCGCATCGGCGCCGACCGCATCGCCGAGAGCTTCGCGGAGATCCATCCGCCGCTCGACCGCCGCACTGCGCTGATCGAATCCAGCCGCTGCTATTTCTGCTACGACGCGCCCTGCGTCGAGGCCTGCCCGACCGGCATCGATATCCCGTCCTTCATCAAGAGCATCGCCACCGACAATGTGAAGGGCGCGGCGAAGACCATCCTCGACGCCAACATCATGGGCGGCATGTGCGCCCGGGTCTGCCCGGTCGAGGAGCTGTGCGAGGACGCCTGCGTCCGCAACCACCAGGAGGAGAAGCCGGTGGCGATCAGCGCCCTGCAGCGCTACGCCACCGACCATGTCTTCCTGCGCGGTGAGCAGCTGTTCAGCCGTGCGCCGTCGACCGGCAAGCGTGTCGCCGTGGTCGGCGCCGGCCCGGCCGGCCTCGCCTGCGCCCACCGCCTCGCCGTGCTCGGCCACGACGTCGTGGTGTTCGAGGCGAAGCAGAAGGGCGGCGGGCTGAACGAATACGGCCTCGCCGCCTACAAGATGGCGGACGGCTTCGCCCAGGCCGAGCTGGCCTACATCCTCGAGATCGGCGGCATCGAGATCCGCACCGCGGTGGCACTGGGCCGCGATGTCTCCCTGAGCGAGCTGCGGCGCGACTACGACGCGGTGTTCCTCGGCCTCGGCCACAACGCCGTCAATGCCCTGGGCTGCGATGGCGAGGCCATGGCCGGGGTCGAGAGCGCGGTCGACTTCATCGCCCGGCTGCGCCAGGCCACGGACAAGGCGTCGGTGCCGGTCGGCCGCCGCGTGGTGGTGATCGGCGGCGGCAACACCGCGATCGACGCCGCCACCCAGTCCCGGCGGCTGGGGGCGGAGGAGGTGACGCTGGTCTACCGCCGCGGCGCCGAGCAGATGTCGGCGACCTGGAAGGAGCAGGACTGGGCGCAGGTCAACGGCGTCGCCATCCGCCACTGGGCCCAGCCGCGCCGCATCCTGGGCTGGCCGGTCAACGGCAAGGGGCCCGCGGTGAAGGAGATCGAGTTCGAGCACACCCAGCTCGACGCCCAGGGCCGGCTGATCGGCACCGGAGACCGCTTCACCCTGCTGGCCGACCAGGTCTTCACCGCTATCGGGCAGTACTTCGTGCCATCGGCCTTCGCCCATGAAGCGGAGACGCTGGAGATGGCCGGCAACCGCATCGCCGTGAACGAGGAGCGGCAGACCTCGCTGTCCGACGTCTGGGCCGGCGGTGACTGCGTGCCGGGCCAGGACCTGACCGTCAGCGCCGTGCAGGACGGCAAGCTGGCCGCGCTGTCGATCGACCGGGCATTGCGGCGCTGAATGTGCTACATTGGTAGTGCATTCAGGAGATTGAGGCCATGAGTGACGGATCCAGCACCACCATTACCCTGCGCGAGGCCAATCAGGGCTTCGCCGAGATGATCCGCGCGGTCGAGTCCGGCCAGGAATTCGTCATCACCCGGCGCGGCCAGCCGGTGGCCCGGGTGGTGCCGGTGTCGCGCCGGCGCGTCCTGACCCCGTCCCAGCAGGCGGCGCTGGAACGGACCCGCGCGCGCATGGCGCATGGCTACCGCAGCGCATCGCCGGAGCCCTTCGACCGCGAAGCGCTGCATGACCGATAGGCGGTTCACCTTGGACACCAACGTCCTAGTTTATGCGATCGACAGCGCCGAGGGTGAGAAGCACCGCCGGGCGAAGCAGATCGTCGAGCGCGCCGCGCAGGCGGACTGTGTCCTCGCGATCCAGGCGCTGGGCGAGTTTTACGTCACCTCGCAGCGCCGCCGTCTGTTGCCGGCGGCCGATGCCGCGACCCAGGTCGCAGACTGGGTCGAGTTGTTCGCGACCATGACGTCGACCGAGATCAATGCCGTGGCGGCGGCGCGGGAAGCCGCCGCCAAGCGGTTCAGCTACTGGGACGCGATGCTGCTGTCGACTGCCGACAGCCATGGCTGCACCACGCTGCTGAGCGAGGACATGGCGGACGGTGTGACCCTGGGCAGCGTCACCGTGCGCAACCCGTTCCGGGGCGACCAACTGCCGGACGAGATCGAGGTGTTGTTGGCGGTTTGACCCGGCCGGCGCCGCCGGTCGGATGACATGCAAGCGGCCGGAGAGCCGTACGATTTTGGCAGGAGGCTTTGATGGCCGATCTGAGCAACGACTTCCTGGGGATCCGCTCCCCGAACCCGTACTGGCTGGCCTCGGCGCCGCCGACGGACAAGGAGTACAACGTCGTCCGCGCCTTCCGCGCCGGCTGGGGCGGGGTGGTGTGGAAGACGCTGGGCGAGGATCCGCCGATCGTCAACGTCTCCTCCCGCTACGGCGCGGTCAGCTACAACGGCACCCGCGTCGCCGGCCTCAACAATATCGAGCTGATCACCGACCGGCCGCTCGAGGTCAATCTGCGCGAGATCAAGCAGGTCAAGCGCGACTGGCCGGACCGGGCGCTGATCGTGTCGCTGATGGTGCCGTGCGAGGAGAAGAGCTGGAAGGCGATCCTGCCGCTGGTCGAGGACACCGGCGCCGACGGCATCGAGCTGAACTTCGGCTGCCCGCACGGCATGTCGGAGCGCGGCATGGGCTCGGCGGTCGGCCAGGTGCCGGAATATGTCGAGATGGTCACCCGCTGGTGCAAACAGCATTCGCGCATGCCGGTGATCGTCAAGCTGACGCCGAACATCACCAACATCCTGGGGCCGGCGCGGGCGGCCAAGCGCGGCGGCGCGGATGCGGTGTCGCTGATCAACACCATCCAGTCGATCATGTCGATCGACCTCGACCTGATGGCGCCGACGCCCACGGTCGACGGCCTGGGCACCCATGGCGGCTATTGCGGCCCGGCGGTCAAGCCGATCGCGCTGCGCATGGTCGGGCAGATCGCGCGCGACCCGGAATGCCGCGGCATGGCGATCTCGGCCATCGGCGGCGTATCGACCTGGCGCGACGCGGCGGAGTTCATGGCCCTCGGCGCCACCAACGTCCAGGTCTGCACCGCGGCGATGACCCACGGCTTCAAGATCGTCGAGGACATGACGTCCGGCCTGGCCAACTGGATGGACGGCAAGGGCTATGCCGATACCCGCGCCTTCCAGGGGCTGGCGGTGCCGAACTTCGTCGAATGGCAGGACCTGAACATCAACTTCAAGACCGTCGCCAATATCGACCAGGACGCCTGCATCCAGTGCGGCAAGTGCTACATCGCCTGCGAGGACACCTCGCACCAGTCGATCTTCAAGCTGCGCACGCCGGAAGGCGCGCGGCGCTACGAGATCAACGAGGCGGAATGCGTCGGCTGTAACCTGTGCATGCATGTCTGCCCGGTCGACAACTGCATCACCATGAAACCGGTCGACACCGGCCTGCCCTACCTCAACTGGCAGCACCATCCCAACAACCCGATGCGCAAGGACGCCGCCGAATAACCCCTCGTCTGAACGCGATTGGGCCAATGCGATTTGGCATCGTCGGTTCGGGGGCGATCGGTCATGATGGCTCTCTTCCGATCATTCGATACGACGAAGCGAGGGGAATGATGGCTCTCATGCGACGCGCGATGCTGGTGGGTATCGTGGCCGCGGCGCTCGCCGGATGCGCCGGCGAGGAACCGGCCTCCCGGCCGGTGGCGGAAGCGAAGATCGATGATTTCGCCGGCTCCTGGATCGGCGCGAGCGAAGAGGAGGTGCAGCGGGCGGCGGCGGTGATCGTCGAGCCGCAGACCGATGGCGGCTTCCGGCTGTTCTGGCGCAACGTCCAAGCCGGCCGGCCCGGCGACGGGCTGGAGTTCCGCGAGCGCGAGTTGGCTTTCCAGCCGTCCACCCGGCCGAAGTTCTGGACCGCCACGGTCCCGGCCGACCGCGCCTACGCCACCGCCAGCCTCTCCGGCCCGACCCTGACGGTCGAGGTTGTCGGCACCACCCAGGACGGCAAGGTCGAGCGCCAGCTGTACCGCCGCACCCTGGTCGACGGCACCCATCTGAAGCTGGCCTATACCCGCGAGGTGGCGGGCCAGCCGGCCTCCACCATCGAGGCCAATTTCATCCGCAAGCCGGCCTGATCGGGGGATCGGCCCAAGAGGACATGAGTCCAAGGACCTGACGATGCAGCAAAACATCCAGATCGATCCGCAGCGCCTCTGGGACGCGATCATGGAGACCGCGGAGTTCGGCAAGACCCCGAAGGGCGGCGTAAAGCGCCTGACCCTCACCGACCTCGACAAGCAGGTGCGGGACTGGTTCCGGCGCCAGTGCGAGGCGGTCGGCTGCACCGTCACGGTCGACGAGGTCGGCAACATGTTCGCTCGCCGGCCGGGCCGGGACAACTCGCTGCCGCCAATCTGCGTCGGCAGCCATCTCGACACCCAGCCGACGGGCGGCAAGTTCGACGGTATCCTCGGCGTTCTCTCCGGGCTGGAGTTGCTGCGCACGCTGCACGACACCGGCTACGAAACGAACGCGCCGATCGAGGTGATCAACTGGACGAACGAGGAGGGCTCCCGCTTCGCCCCGGCGATGCTGGCCTCCGGCGTCTTCGCCGGGGTGTTCACCAAGGAGTTCGCCTACAGCCGCGAGGACCGCGAGGGCCACCGCTTTGGCGACGAGCTGGAGCGGATCGGCTACAAGGGGGCCGCCCCGGCCGGCCAGCGCAAGCTTGGCGCCCATTTCGAGCTGCATATCGAGCAGGGGCCGATCCTCGAGGAGGAGGAGAAGGTGATCGGCGTCGTCACCGGCGTGCAGGGCATGCGCTGGTACGAGGTGACGGTGACCGGCCGTGAAAGCCATGCCGGCTCGACCCCGATGCGGCTGCGGCGCGATGCGCTGCGCGGCGCCGCCCGGATGGTGGAGGCGGTGATCGCGGTTGCCGAGGCCCATGCCCCCGACGCGGTCGGAACCGTCGGCCTGGTCGAGGTGCGGCCCAACAGCCGCAACGTGATCCCGGGCGAGGTGTTCTTCTCTATCGACTTCCGCCACCCCGACGACAAGGTGATCGAGACGATGGAGCAAGAGGCGCGGACGGCGATCGCGCGGATCGCGGCCGAGCTGAAGCTCGAAGCCAAGGTCGACGCGATCTGGAACTCCCCGGCGGTGAAGTTCGACCCGTCCTGCATCGATGCGGTCGAGGCGGCGGCCCAGGCCGGCGGCTTCGCCCATCGCCGCATCGTCTCCGGCCCTGGGCACGATTCGGCCTATATCGCCCGGGTGGCGCCGACCGCGATGATCTTCGTGCCGTGCCGCGAGGGCATCAGCCACAACGAGGAGGAGAGCATCGAGTTCGACCACGCCGCCGCCGGGGCCAATGTGCTGCTGCGCGCCGTGCTCGACTACGACCGCTCGCTCGAACAGGCCGGAAAGGCGGCTTGAGCCATGGCGGTGTCGGCGGTCCGGCCGGAGCATGTGCCAAAGACGGCGACAACCGCCGTCCCGCCGGTGGTCGAGGCGCGGCGCCTCGGCCTGACCTTCCAGACCGCCGATGCGCCGGTAGTGGCGCTGCAGGATGTCGACCTGACCATCGGCGAGGGCGAGTTCGTATCGCTGATCGGCCCGTCCGGCTGCGGCAAGACCACGCTGATGCGGGTGGTGGCCGACCTGGTGCGGCCGACCGCCGGCTCGATGACGGTGAACGGCATGACGCCGGAGCAGGCACGGCTGGCCCGCGCCTATGGCTATGTGTTCCAGGCGCCGGCGCTCTATCCCTGGCGCAATGTCCGCCGCAATGTCGAGTTGCCGCTCGAGATCATGGGCGTGCCGGCGGCGGAGCGGCAGGAGCGGGCGCGCCAGGCGCTCGGCACCGTCGGCCTCGGCCAGTTCGAGCGCAAGTTCCCCTGGCAGCTCTCCGGCGGCATGCAGCAGCGCGTGTCGATCGCCCGCGCCCTCGGCTTCCAGCCGAAACTGCTGCTGATGGACGAGCCCTTCGGCGCGCTCGACGAGATCACGCGCGACAACCTCAACGTCCATCTGCTGGACCTGTGGAAGCGCACCAACCTGACCGTGATCTTCGTCACCCATTCGATCCCGGAGGCGGTGTTCCTGTCCTCCAAGATCGTGGTGATGTCGCCGCGGCCGGGCCGGATCCTCGACGTGATCGAGAGCGACCTGCCGCGCGAGCGCGACCTCGACATCCGCGAGACGCCGGAATTCCTCGCCATCGCCCAGCAGGTCCGCGAAGGCCTGCGGGCCGGGCATTCCTACGAATGATCCCCGATGCCCAGCGGGATCGTTGCCTCTCCCGCTTGCGGGAGAGGTCGGAACCGCGCCAGCGGTTCCGGGTGAGGGTGTTTGTCGAGGCCTGTGCCAGCCCTCACCCGGACATCCTGGCGGATGTCCGACCTCTCCCGCCCCGCGGGAGAGGCAACGCAAAAGACCGGCTTCGGGGTGAAGCCGCATGACCGCCCTCGCCGAATCCCTTCCGGCCCGCCCAAGCGCTTGGGCGCGGCTGAAAGGCGGGCGGGCGCTGCCGCTGGCCACCGTGCTCGGCGTGCTGCTGGTGGTCTGGTATCTCGGGTCGTTCTGGCTGAACGCGCCGGCGGCGGTGGAGCGGCTGAACCGCGCCGGGCCGGACTGGACGACGTCGCAGTTCATCGGCGCGATCTGGAAGCTGGACCGGCCGCTGCTGCCGACCCCGGACCAAGTGGCGACCGACCTGTGGTCCAACACGGTCGGGCGGCCGGTGACCAGCAACCGCAGCCTCGTCTACCACGCCTGGGTGACGATGAGCTCGACCCTGCTCGGCTTCGTCCTCGGCACCCTGCTCGGCATCCTGCTCGCCGTCGGCATCGTCCATGTGCCGACGCTCGACCGGTCGCTGATGCCCTGGGTGATCGCCAGCCAGACCGTGCCGATCCTGGCGATCGCGCCGATGATCGTGGTCGTGCTCGGCAATCTCGGCCTCACCGGGGTGGTCCCGAAATCGATCATCTCCGCCTATCTCAGCTTCTTTCCGGTCACCATCGGCATGGTCAAGGGCCTGCGCTCGCCCGACCCGCTGCAGCTCGACCTGCTGCGCACCTATTCCGCCAGCGGATCCCAGGTGTTCTGGAAGCTGCGCTGGCCGGCCGCGGTGCCGTTCCTGTTCCCCAGCCTGAAGATCGGCATCTCGCTGGCGCTGGTCGGCGCCATCGTCGGCGAGCTGCCGACCGGCGCCCAGGCGGGGATCGGCGCGCGGCTCCTGACCGGCTCCTATTTCGGCCAGATGATCCAGCTCTGGTCGGCGCTCGTCATGGCGGCCCTGCTGGCGCTGCTCTGTGTCTTCGCCGTCACCCTGACAGAACGTGCGGTGATCGCGAGCCGCGGGGGCCGGGGATGAGCGCGCGGGTGCTGCTTAGCCTCGCCTGGCTGCTCCTGGCGGCGGTCCTCGCCGGCTTCGTCCTGTGGTGGATCGGCCGGGGCGGCGTGTTTGCCTCCGGCACCGCCTGGATCACCCTGCCGATCGCCGTGGCCGTGGCGGCGGCCTGGGCGGCGCTGCGCGGTCTGGCGCCGATCCCCGGCCGGGCCGCCGGCATTGCCGTGCCGATCCTGTTCGGCGCCCTGCTGCTGTGGCTGTGGCAGGTGCTGGTCACCGGTTTCCAGGTGCCGCAGATCCTGCTGCCCGCGCCGTCGCAGATCGCGGCGCGCTTCGCCGGCAGCCTCGACACGCTGTGGGTCGACTTCATTCAGACCTTCATCCGCTCGGCCATCCCGGGCTTCCTGATCGGCTCCGGCGCCGGCTTCCTGACCGCTGTCGCGATCGACCGCTCGCCCTTCCTGCAGCGCGGCCTGCTGCCGCTCGGCTCCGCCGTCTCGGCCATGCCGATCGTCGGCATCGCCCCGATCATGATCATGTGGTTCGGCTTCGACTGGCACTCCAAGGCCGCCGTGGTCGTGGTCATGACCTTCTTCCCGATGCTGGTGAACGCGCTGGCCGGGCTCGAATCCGCCGGGGCGATCGAGCGCGACCTGATGCGGTCCTATGCCGCCAGCTACTGGCAGACGCTGTGGAAGCTGCGGCTGCCCGGGGCGCTGCCCTTCCTCTTCAACGCGCTGAAGCTGAACGCCACCCTGGCGCTGATCGGCGCCATCGTGGCCGAGTTCTTCGGCACCCCGATCTACGGCATGGGCTTCCGCATCTCGACCGAGGTGGCGCGGCTCAATGTCGACATGGTCTGGGCCACCATCCTGGTCGCGGCCGTCGCCGGCTCCGCTTCCTACGGGCTCCTGGCCCTGGTGGAGCGGGCGACGACCTTCTGGCACCCTTCGATGCGGGGAACGACACACTGAACCGGGTCTGACGAACGGGAGAGGCTTCACATGAAAAAAACCATTCTGGGACTGGCCGCGGCGGCGGCGCTGGGCTTCGGCACGGCGCAGGCGGCAGACCCCTTCACCATCCAGCTGAAATGGGTCACCCAGGCCCAGTTCGGCGGCTACTACGTCGCCGCCGAGAAGGGCTACTACGAGGAGGAGGGGCTGGACGTCACGATCAAGCCCGGCGGCCCGGACATCGCGCCGCCGCAGGTGATCGCGGCGGGCGGCGCCGACGTCATCGTCGAATGGATGCCGGCGGCGCTGGCGGCGCGCGAGAAGGGCGTGCCGCTGGTCAATGTGGCGCAGGTCTTCAACCGCTCCGGCATGATGCTGACCTGCAAGAAGGAGAGCGGGGTCAAGTCGCCGGCCGACTTCAAGGGCAAGACCCTCGGCGTCTGGTTCGCCGGCAACGAGTATCCGTTCCTGTCCTGGATGGGCAAGCTGGGCCTGTCGACCTCCGGATCCTCACCGGACGTCAAGGTGCTGCGCCAGGGCTTCAACGTCGACCCGCTGCTGCAGAACCAGGCGGCCTGCATCTCGACCATGATCTACAACGAGTACTGGCAGGTGATCGACGCCGGCGTGCCGGAGAGCGACCTGATCACCTTCTATTACGAGGACCAGGGCGTGGCGACGCTGGAAGACGGGCTCTACGCGCTCGAATCCCAGCTCAAGGACCCGGCCTATGTCGACAAGCTGGGCCGCTTCATCAAGGCTTCGATCAAGGGCTGGGCCTATGCCAAGGCGCATCCGGACGAGGCCGGCAAGATCGTGGCCGAGGCCGACGCGTCGGGTGCCACCACCGACGAGGTGCAGATCCGGCAGGCCGAGAACATCGCCAAGCTGATCACCGTGTCGGACGACAAGATCGGCTGGCTCGACCCCGAGGCCTTCAAGCGCACGGTGCAGGTGCTGCTGGCCAGCAAGAGCGACCCGGTGATCACCAAGGACCCGGGCGACGCCGCCTGGACCCATGCCGCCTGGGCCAAGGCGATGGGCAAGTAAGGCTGTCGCATTCGAAGGGAAAGGGCCGGTTTCGCGCCGGCCCTTTTTCATGGCTGCTTCGCGCGATGCAGGGCGACCCCGGCCATCACCAGGCCGATCCCGGCCAGGTCCTGGGCCGAGGGGATCTGTCCCAGCACCAGAACACCGATTCCGGCGGCGGTGGCGGGCAGCAGCGACAGCATCAGCGCGAAGCTGGCGCGCGGCAGCCGGGCCATGGCCAGCAGGTCGCAAGCATAGGGAATGACCGAGGAGGCGACGCCGACCCCGATGCCGGCCAGCAGCAGAACCGGGTCGGTCAGCGCCGGCAGGGCCGCCCCCAGACTGAACGGGCTGATCGCGACCAGCGCTGCCAGCATCGCCGTGGCCAGCCCGTCGATGCCGCCGGTCCCGGCGATGCGGTGGCCCAGCACGACATAGGCGACGAACAGCGCGCAATTGGCGAAGGCCAGGGCATAGCCCAGCGCGTCGCCCTCCAGGCGGATCTGCGTCAGCATCGCCACGCCGGCCGCCGCCAGGCTCAGCGCCACCGTGTTGCGCCGGCTGCGCAGCCCGGCCAGCGCCAGGGCGATCGGCCCCAGGAATTCGATGGCCCCGACCGTGGCCAGGGGCAGCCGGGCGATCGCTAGGTAGAAGCAGGCGTTCATCGCCGCGAGAACGAGGCCCAGCCCCAGAAGCGTCCGGCGGTCGCTGGCGCTGTTGCGCCGCCACAGCCGCCAGGGCCGGCGCCACAGTGCGAAGACCAGGGCGGCGGTGGCGATGCGCAGCCAGGCGACGCCCAGCGGCTCGACCGCGGCGAACAGCAGCACGGCACAGGCCGGACCCAGATAGTGGAACACGGCGCTGACGACGAAGAAGACGTGCGGCGGCAGCCGCTGCGCTAGTGGTTTTGCGCTTGAAGTCTCGACAGTCGACATACCGGAAGATTTGCATGCGCCGGCAACCCGGCCCATGATCGGTCAAAGCCGGACGTCTGTATTCGCCTTCGTTTCGAAGGACATCCGTCGAATTGGCCTTCCAGGTCTCACCGCTCCTGGCCGATGAGCGCAACCTCGCTTTGATCCGCCTGCTGCAGGCCGAGCCCCGGCTGGGGGTGGCCGAGCTGGCGCGGCGCATCGGCATGTCGGCGCCGGCGGTGCGCGAGCGGCTGCTGCGGCTGGAGGAGGCGGGCGTGATCCGCGGTTGGCGGCTGGAGCTGGAGCCGCGGGCGCTCGGCTACCCTCTGACGGTGTTCGTCCGCATCCGGCCGATGCCGGGGCAGCTGCCGAAGATCGCCGAGCTGGCGCGGGCGATGCCGCAGGTGGCGGAATGCCACCGCATCACCGGCGAGGACTGCTTCATCCTGAAGGTGCATGTCGAGGCGATCGAGACGCTGGACCGGCTGCTCGACCGTTTCCTGGCGCATGGCCAGACCACCACCTCGATCGTCCAGTCCACCCCGGTGCCGCCGCGCGACCCGCCGCTGCCGGGGTAAGGAGGCCTACACCCCCCGGCGCGAGCGCAGGGCGGCGACCAGGGTGCCGTCGTCGAGATAGTCCAGCTCGCCCCCCACCGGCACGCCATGGGCCAGGCGGGTGACCGTCGGGCCGAGCCCTTCCAGCTTCTCGGCCAGGTAATGTGCCGTGGTCTGGCCGTCGACCGTGGCGTTCAGGGCCAGGATCACCTCGGTCACGCCAGGCTCGCGGGCGCGGGCCAGCAGGCGCGGGATCGACAGGTCCTCGGGCCCGACGCCGTCGATCGCCGACAGCGTGCCGCCCAGCACGTGGTAGCGGCCGCGGAAGGCGCGCGCCCGTTCCAGCGCCCACAGATCGGCCACCTGCTCGACCACGCAGATCACCCCGGCGTCGCGGGTCGGATCGCTGCAGATCGGGCAGGGATCGGTGGTGTCGAGATTGCCGCAGACGGAGCAGGGGATGATGGCATCGGCCGCGGCCTCCAGCGCCGCCGCCAGCGGCCGCATTGAGGTGTCGCGATGGCGCAGCAGGTGCAGCGCGATGCGGCGGGCCGAGCGGGGCCCCAGCCCCGGCAGCCGCGCCAGCAGGTCCATCATGGTGGCGATCTCGCCGCTCATTCGCGCTCCATTCCGCCGCCCCGCCGGTCGCCGTCCCGGGCCGCCGGCACCGTTCCTATCTAGACCGGTGGGACGCAGTTTCCTAGCGGCGAACAAAACGCGACCCCTCTCGCCTGCCGAGGCGCCTTGAACGGCATCGGCGCTTCGCCTATAACCGACGGCGCGCGGGTGTAGCTCAATGGTAGAGCAGAAGCTTCCCAAGCTTACGACGAGGGTTCGATTCCCTTCACCCGCTCCATTCCTTCGATCCGAAGATCCGTCGGCATGACCGTCCCGCGTCCGGGAACGGTTCCGCCTGCCTTCGCCCGCGCCTAAGCTCTCCGGCACCAGACACCAAGGAGGGAGGCCGGATTGGACGATGCGGGCAGGGTGATCGACAGCCTGATGCGGGCGGAGCTGGAGCGCTACGAGGCCTCCCACCCCGCTTCGAAGCGCCTGGCGGAGCGGGCGGGGGCGGTCTTCCCCGGCGGCGTGCCGCTGCACTGGATGCGCGACTGGGCCACGCCCTTCCCGCTGTTCATGGCCGAGGCACGGGGCGCCGAGCTGATCGACGCCGATGGTCACCGCTACGCCGATTTCTGCCTGGGCGATACCGGCTCGATGTTCGGCCATTCGCCAGAGCCGGTGGCGCGCGCGGTAGCGGATCAGGTCGCCCGCGGCGTCACCGCCATGCTGCCGACCGCGGACGGTGTGGCGGCGGCGGAGGCGCTGGCCCGCCGATTCGGCCTGCCCTTCTGGCAGGTGACGACGACCGCGACCGACGCCAACCGCTTCGTGCTGCGCTGGGCCCGCGCCATCACCGGCCGATCCAAGATCCTGGTGTTCAACGGCTGCTACCACGGCACGGTCGACGACACCTTCGTCCGGCTGGCCGATGGCCGCCCGGCGCACCGGCCCGGCCTGCTGGGCCAGGCGGTCGACCTGACCGCCACCACCAAGGTGGTCGAGTTCAACGATGTGGCGGGGCTGGAGGCGGCGCTGGCGCCGGGCGACGTCGCCTGCGTCATCACCGAGCCGGCGCTGACCAATGTCGGCATGGTGCTGCCTGAGGAGGGCTTCCACGCGGCGCTGCGCGCGCTGACGCGCCGGCACGGCACGCTGCTGGTGATCGACGAGACGCACACGATCTCGACCGGCCCGGGCGGCTGGACCCGGGCCCACGGGCTGGAGCCGGACTTCCTGACCCTCGGCAAGCCGATCGCCGGCGGCCTGCCCTGCGGCGTCTACGGCTTCACCGCCGAGGTCGAGGCGCGGATGCGCGAGGTCCGGGCCGAGGTGCCGCACGGCCACAGCGGCATGGGCACGACGCTGTCGGCCAACGCCCTGGCCATGCGCGCCCTCAGGGCGATGCTGGAGGAGGTGATGACCGAGGCCGCCTATGCCGGCATGGTCGATCGGGCCCGGCGTCTGGCGGCCGGGATCGAGGCCGCAGTGGCGCGGCAAGGCCTGGCCTGGCACGTCACCCAGATCGGCGCCCGGGTCGAGTTCCACTTCACCCCGACGCCCTACCGCAGCGGCGGCGAGGCCGCAGCGACGATGCGGCCGGATCTGGAGCAATTCGTGAACCTGTTCCTGATCAATCGCGGCGTGCTGATCGCGCCGTTCCACAACATGATGCTGACCAGCCCGGCCACGACGGAGCAGCAGATCGCCCGTTTCCATGACGCCTTCGACGCGTGCGCCGCGGCGCTGGCCGGCCATGCCTGAGGGAGGACCCGCCGTGCCCGACGCGACCAAGGCCGCGGATCCCGCCCAGGAATGCCTCGATTTCCTGGCCCGGCACCGCGACATCCGCTTCGTCGACATCCTGCTGACCGACGCCTGCGGCGTGCAGCGCGGCAAGCGCATCCCAGTCGGCGAGCTGGAGCGGATCTGGCGGAACGGCCGCTACATGCCCGGCTCGATCATCAGCCTCGACATCACCGGGGCCGACGTGGAGGAGACCGGGCTGGTGTGGGAGGACGGCGACGCCGACCGCACCGCCCGGCCGGTGCCCGGCACGCTGGTGCCGGTGCCGTGGAAGGCCGAGCCCTCGGCCCAGGTCCTGCTGACGCTGTTCGAGCTGGACGGCACGCCCTCCGCCTACGATCCGCGCCAGGTGCTGGCCCGGGTGGTGTCCCGCCTCGCGGCCGACGGCCTCCATCCCGTGGTGGCGGTGGAGCTGGAGTTCTACGTCTTCGACGCGTCCTGGCGCGAGACCGGACGGCCAATCCCGCCCCGCGGCGCCAGCACCGGCAAGCAGGCCTATGGCATGGCCGATCTCGACGAGCTCGGCGACTTCCTGGCCGATCTCTACGCCTGCTGCGAGGTCCAGGGCCTGCCGGCCGACACGGCGATCAGCGAATACGCGCCGGGCCAGGTCGAGATCAACCTGAAGCACCGGGCGGACGCGCTGCGGGCGGCCGACGACGCGATCATGTACAAGCGGCTGGTCCGCGCCGTGGCCCGGCGGCACGGCATGGAGGCCACCTTCATGGCCAAGCCCTATGCCGGCGAGACGGGCAGCGGTACGCATCTCCACATCAGCCTGGCCGATGGCGACGGCGGCAACCTGTTCGCGGCCGAGGGCGGTGACGAGCTGTTGCGCCACGCCATCGGCGGCATGGGGGCGACGATCCGCGACGGCATGCTGATCTTCGCGCCGAACGCCAACTCCTATCGCCGGTTCCAGACCCTCAGCTACGCGCCGCTGGCGCCGACCTGGGGCGTCAACAACCGCACCGTGGCGCTGCGCGTGCCGGTGGGCCCGCCGGCGGCGAAGCATGTCGAACACCGTGTCGCGGGCGCCGACGCCAACCCCTATCTGGCGCTGGCGGCGGCGCTGGCCGGGATGCATCGCGGCATCCGCGACAAGCGGGATCCCGGCCCGCCGGTGACCGGCAACGGCTACGGCGCCCCGGCCTCCGACATTCCGCCGAACTGGCTGGATTCGATCCGCGACTTCCGGGCCTCCAGCCTGATGCGGGACTATCTCGGCGACGCCTTCGTCGACGCCTTCGCGAAGATCAAGTTGGCCGAATACCGCCGCTTCCACGCCCAGGTCCCGCCGCTCGACTTCGACTGGTACGCACGGGTGGTGTGAGGGGCTGCGGTCGCCCCCTCACCCTCCCGCCGCCTTCGGCGTCGGGCCCCTCCCTCTCCCCGAGGAGAGGGAGGATCACCTCTCCCTCGGGGAGAGGTCGTAACCGCGTCAGCGGTTCCGGGTGAGGGGGCGGCACCGGCCCTTCAGTCTTGAGCGCTTCACCACCCGCAGCTCTGGCCCTTGGTCTGCTCGGCCAGCCAGTCGTTCAGCGGCTGGAAGTACTCGGCCACGGCGCTGGCGTCGGTCTGGCGCTCGCCGGTGAAGGCTTCGAGCTCATCCGGCCAGGGCTTGGACTGGCCCATCTCCAGCATCGCGTTGAAGCGCTGGCCGACCTCCTTGTTGCCGTAGACCGAGCAGCGGTGCAGCGGCCCGGTCCAGCCGGCCTGCTTGCAGGCGGCGCGATGGAACTGGAACTGGTAGATATGGGCCAGGAAGTAGCGGGTGTACGGCGTATTGCCGGGGATGTGGTACTTGGCGCCGGGGTCGAAGGCGTCGGCCGGGCGCGGCCCGGGCGGCACCAGCCCCTGATACTTCAATCGCAGCGCCCACCAGGCGTCGTTGTAGGACTCCGGTGTCGTGCGGCCGGCGAACACGTCCCAGCGCCAGCGGTCGACCAGGAGGCCGAAGGGCAGGAAGGCGATCTTGTCGAGCGCCATCTTCAGCAGGAAGGGGATGTCGCCCTCCGGGCCCGGCACCTTGTCCAAGAGGCCGATCTGGTTGAGATAGGTCGGGGTCAGCGCCGACAGGCCGACGAAGTCGCCGATCGCCTCGTGGAATCCGTCATTGGCCCCGTTCTTGAAGATGTGGGGCTGGTCCTTGTAGGCGCGCTGATAGTAGTTGTGCCCGAGCTCGTGGTGGACGGTGTAGAAGTCCTCGCCGTTCACCTTGGTGCACATCTTGATGCGGATGTCGTCGCGGTCGTCCAGATCCCAGGCCGAGGCGTGGCAGACGACGTCGCGCCCCTCCGGCCGCACGATCTGCGACCGCTTCCAGAAGGTCTCGGGCAAGGGCGCGAGGCCCAGCGAGGTGTAGAAGGCCTCGCCGGTCTTCACCATCCTGATCGGGTCGTAGCCGCGGTCGACCAGCAGCTTGTCCAGGTTGTAGCCCTCGGTCTCGTCCTTCGGCGCCACCAGGTCGTAGATGTTGCCCCAGGACTGGGCCCACATGTTGCCCAAGATGTCGGCGCGGATCGGGCCGGTCTTCGGCTGGACGGCATCGCCGTATTTCTCGTTCAGCCGGCCGCGGACATAGCAGTGCAGGTTCTTGTAGAAGGGCTCCACCTGGCCCCACAGCCGGTCGGTCTCGGCGGCGAAGTCATCCGCCGGCATGTCGTAGCCGGACCGCCACAGGGCGCCGGTGTCGGCATAGCCCAGCTCCCGCGCGCCTTCATTCGCCAGCTCCACCAACCGGGCGTAGTCCGGCCGCATCACCGGCGAGATCGTGTGCCAGCCCTCCCACACCGCCCTGGTCTCGGCCGGATCGCGGGAGGCGGCCAGGATGTCCTCGGCGTCGCTGAGGTTCAGGGTCTTGCCCCGGACCTGGAACTCGCCGGTCGAGTAGATGGAATCGAGCTTGGTGCTCAGCGTCGCCAGTTCGCGCGCCGCGCCCGGCCGGTCCGGCGCCGGCAGGACGATGTTGCGCTTCAGGATGTCGAGCTTGCGCCGCGTCACCGGGTCGAGCTCGACCCCGTCGAAGCGCGCGGCCTGCTTGGCATAGGCGGAGGTCTTCTCGGTCCACTCGCCATTGGCCTTGGCCTCGAGCCACTGGGTGTCCTCGGTGATGAAGGTGGCGCGCACCCAGGATGCCTTGTTGAGGTATTCGCTGGTCGCCGCCAGATCGGCCTCGGCCGTCTCGACGAAGGCGCGGGCCTCCTCCGGGGTCGGGGCGGCGGGTGCGGCGGTCTGGGCCGGCGCGGCCATGCCCCACAGCAGGGCGGCTGTGGCGGTACCGACGGCCAGTAGGCGGGATCTCATCGTGGCGGTCCCCCTATGCATTGAATTTTATAAGAAAACTCCGGCTTTTCCTGCAGCCGGATCGGTTGTCGCCCATGGAAGATGGCCGGGAATCGGCTGTCAATCGCGGTGTCGCCGGGCGAGGGCGGCTACCTCAGAACGGCCAGGCTGCCGAGACCGCATTCGACACCGCCCGGCGCAGGGGCTGGATGCCGGTCTCGACATGGCGCGACGGGTGGATCCGGTTGGTCAGCAGCGTCCAGGCATGGCCGCGCTCCAGGTCGATCCACAGCGCCGTGCCGGTGAAGCCGGTGTGGCCGATCGTGTCGGGCGAGCACAACGACCCGCCGGACCAGCCTTCGTGCCGCACCTGCCAGCCGAGGCCGTGCGGATGGCCCTCGGCGCGCAGGACCTCGGCGATCGTCGCCGGGCGCAGCACGCCGCCGGCCAGCAACGCCTGCGCGAAATCCAGCACCGCGGCGGCGCTGCCGAACAGCCCGGCATGGCCGGCCAGGCCGCCGAGGGCATAGGCGTTCTCGTCGTGCACTTCGCCGCGCATCACCCGGCCACGCCAGGTGCAGCGCTCGGTGGCGACGGCGCGGGTAGGGCCGGGGCTGACGGCGAAGTCGCCGGGCGGCAGCAGCTCGCGCAGCGGCCGGTCCCTGAGGCGCTCGACCAGGATGCCCAGCAGCAAGTAGTTGACGTCGGAATAGACGTCGGCGCCGGCCACCCAGTCCTTCTGCAGCACCAGCGCCTTCAGCGTCTCCGGGTCGCTGCCCCAGGTGTAGAGCGGCTCCACCGCCGGCAGGCCGGAATGATGGGACAGCAGCTGCCGCACGGTGACCTGCCGGACCCAGTGCTCGGGCTGATACTGCCGCAGGTCCGGCAGGTGCAGCGCCAGCGGGTCGGACAGGTCGATCCGCCCCTGCTCGACCAGCCGCAGCACCTCGGATGTCGTGAAGATCACCTTGGTCAGGCTGGCCAGGTCGAACAGCGCATCCTCGGCCAGGGCCGCGCGCTCCGGCACCAGGGCGGCGTGGCCGCCGAAGCGGATCGCGCGGTCGCCATTGCGGGTAACCAGCCCCAGCACGGCGCCGGGGATGCGGCCGGCATCGATCGCTTCGTCGACCAGGGCGAAGGCGGCGTCGGCCGCGGCGGCAAGGCTCATTCGACGGCGTCCAAAAGAAGAAGGTCTAGCCCTCTACTGTCATGCCCGGGCTTGACCCGGGCATCCAGGGGCTTCCCGGTGGGATCTGCCCATAGTGGCCCCTGGATCGCCGGGTCAAGCCCGGCGATGACAAAAAGGAGGAAGGCGAATCCCCCATCATGCCGCTCGGGACAACGGGCGGTGCAGCACGCCACCGGTCATCGGCCGGGGCACGCCGGTGGTGGTCGGCAGGCTCAGCGGCAGCCCGTCCAGCGAGCGCACGGCGAGGAAGGCGAAGGCCTGCGCCTCCAGCGCGTCGCCGTCCCAGCCCACCGCCTCGACCGGGTCGACCGGCACGCCCAGCGCCCGCCCTAGCCCGGCCATCAGCGTCCCGTTGTGCCGGCCGCCGCCGGTGACCAGCCAGCGCCCGGGCGCCGCGGCGAAGTGCCGGCGCGATGCCGCCACCGAGGCGACGGTGAAGGCGGCCAGGGTGGCGGCGCCGTCCGCCAGCGACAGACCGTCCACCGCCGACAGCGGGAAGTCGTTGCGGTCCAGCGATTTCGGCGGCGGCGCGTCGAAATACGGATGGGCCAGCAGCGCCGCCAGCCGGTCCTCGGCCACCCGGCCGCTCGCGGCGATGCGGCCGTCCTCGTCGTAGCGGGCGCCGGTGTGCCGCTGCACCCAATCGTCGATCATGGCGCTGGCCGGGCCGGTGTCGAAGGCGGTGATCGCGTCTTCCTCGATCACCGTGACGTTGCCAACACCGCCGAGATTCAGCACCGCCAGCGGCCGGGGCAGGTCCTTCGCCAGGGCGGCGTGGTACAGCGGCGCGAAGGGCGCGCCCTGGCCGCCGGCGGCGACATCGGCGGAACGGAAGTCGTTGACGCAGGGGATGCCCAGCGCCGCGGCCAGCCGGGCGCCGTCGCCGAGCTGCCGGGTGAAGCGCCGCTCCGGCCGGTGCAGGACGGTCTGGCCGTGCATCCCGACCACATCGACGGTCTCGGGCTTCAGCCCGGTCTCATCGAGCAAGCGGCGCACGGCCGCGGCGTTCAGGTCGGTCACCGCGGCGGACAGCTCGGCGAGCTCCTCATGCTCGGCACGCTCGGGGTCGCGCGCCACCGCCAGCAGGGCGTCGCGCACCACGTCGGTGTAGGGCGTGGTCGCGGCGGCGCCGCAGACGAAGACGGTCTCGCCGTCGGTCTCGATCACCGCGACGTCGATCCCGTCCATCGAGGTGCCGCTCATCAGGCCGATCGCGGTGCGGCGGGTTGCGGCCATGGGACATCTCCTCGCGCTTCATCACCGACGAATCGGCACCGGGATTATGGCGGAAACGCCGGCCGGCACGGAAGCTGCCATGCCCCATTCTTGCAATATTGTGACGCTTTCATTACAAAGACAGTCTTGCGAGTGGGGAGAGAAGCAATGCTGACGTATCAGCGCGCCGACGCCGCCATCATTCCTCTCTTTCAGCAAGTCTCTGAGACCCAAGACAAATCGAGGCCGCAGACGATCCTGGAGTCTCGTTTGAGATTCCCTGGAAGGATGCTAAGGGATCTGAAAAAACTACCGGAATGTCCCGAGCGATCCCTGGTCTCTCCTCGCGATGCGCGGATCTTCTACGGGCCCGCCCTGCTGCGCTGGGTGCCGACACGGCTCGTGACCAGGACCCTGGCCACCCAGGTGCATGCCCGGGGCCAGCCGGTCTGGCTGCGCGACCGCTTCATCGATGCCGGCGACTGGTCGGAGATCTCGAAGCCGGTGGCGGAAAGCTTCCACCACCAGTGGTTCCATGACCTGGTCTGGGGCGGCGCCCCGGCCGACACCGCCAGCTATCGAAGGCTGCTGCGCCTGATGGAGGCCGGCCGCCCGATGCAGGTCGGCCCACTGGTGCTCGACAGCGTCGGAGCGATCGAATCCTACCGCCGCTACTGCGAATCGCTGCTCGACAGCATCCGCACCCATGGCGTGACGCCGCGGGACCTGACCCCGGATTTCGCCCCGGCCCGTGGCCGCGATCCCCGCAGCGAGCGCACCGAGGGCGACATCATCGTCGCGGTCGGGCCGGACGGCGCGTTCTACCGGATGCTGGCCGGCCGGCACCGGATCTGCGCCGCGCAGGCGCTCGGCCTCGACCGCGTCCCGGTCAGCATCCGCCTGGTGCATGCGACCTGGCTCTGGGCCCTGGCCGACCGCCACGGCGTGCTGCCGCACAAGGCCTTCGCCAGCTGGCTCGACACGTTCGAGCCGGTGCAGGCCTCGGCCGTCGGCAAGATCAAGGCCCGGCTCGCCGCCTGGGCGCTGTGCGTTCCGGGCCTGGCCGAGGCATGGCTGGAGGTGATGGGAGGAATGCCGGCCGCCGCGATCGTCTGACGGGCGCCGATCACTCGCTATTCGCGCCGGAAGATATAGGACTGGTTTTCGATGGTGAGACGGAGCAGGGGCTTCGTTCCGTCCGTGTCGATCTGGAACTGGGCGAAGCCGCTCGGGTTGGGGCCGCTGTTCTCGACAATGGCGGCGAACCGGCCCACCGGCTTCTGCCGGATCGTGAAGACGCTGCCGTCCCAAGGCTCCAGCTCCAGCGCGGCGCCGCCATCCTGCAGCTCCAGCACCGCTCCGTCGCCGTCCTGGCGCAGCGCGGCCTTGCCGAAGCTCGGCTCCACGTAGCTGCCGGCCAACGGCGCCAGCGGCAGGGCCGGCTGCGGGTTCGCCGGCCTCACGAACGCCTTTGCCGACTCGGCGAATCGGGACTTCGCCGCCTCGAGCGCGGCCGCGACGTGGTCGACCCGCGGATTATCCAGCAGCCGGTCCATCACCCAGGCGCCCACGGCGTCGGGGAACCCGACATTCTCGGCATTGGTCAGGACGATGACCCCGACATCCTTCTCCGGCGCGAAGCCGACATAGGCGCCGAAGCTGGGGGTCCCGCCATTGTGCCAGATGACGCGGCCGTTCGGGGTCAGGACGCCGACCCAGCCCATCGCGTAGAAGACCTTGTCGTTGATTCCCACCCGCGCGGCGCGGGTGACCGCCAGGTTCTCCGGTGAGATGATGCGGCGCCCGTCGAAGCTGCCGTCGCGCAGCTGCAGCCGCAGCCAGCGCGCCATGTCCTCGATGGTGGAGTTCATGTCGCCCGCGCCGCCGAAGGCATAGGGGAACAGCGGGGTGAACGGCACCTCGACCGTGCCGTCGGGGGTCCAGCGATGGCCCTGGGTGTGGTCCGGCGCAGCCTCGATCGCCTCGGCGGTCGTCGACGTCTCGGCCATGCCGAGCGGCTCCAGCAGGTCCCGGCGCAGCACCGCGTTCCAGTCCGGGGCCTCCTCGCCGCGTGCGACGATGCGGCCGGCCAGCATGTGCGTGATGTTGGTGTAGGCGAAGGTGGAGCGGAAGCTCGACACCGGCTCGACATGGCGCAACGACCGGATCAGCGCCGCTTCGTCCAGCCCCAGGATTCCGAGCGAATCATTGGCGTAGGGCGGCAGGCCCGAGCGCTGCGCGAGCAGGTCGAAGACCCGGAACTCGCGCGTCACCCAGGGGTCCTTCAGCTGGAAATCCGGGTCGAGATCGACGATGCGGTCGTCCCAGCGCAGCTTGCCGCGGTCCACGGCGATCGCCAGGGTGGCGGCGAGGAACGCTTTGGTGGTCGAGCCGATCTGGAACACGGTGCGCGTGCCGACCGTCCCGCCTTTCGCCTTGCTTCGCACCCCGAAGCCGCGGGCGTAGACCAGGCTGTCACCGCTGACGATGCCGATGGCAAGGCCGGGCGTATCGAACGCCTTCATCCCGGCCGCCACATAGGTTTCGAGCTCGGGCTCCAGGGCCTGGATCCATGCGTCCATCGTCACTGTCGGGGCCGTGTCCGCTGCCTGTGCCGCCGGTCCAGCGACGGTCAGCGTGATGGCAGCAAGCGCCGCGGCCGCGATGAGCCGCCGGGACGCGCGCCTTGATGTGACACGCAGGAAAGATGGCGCTGTGCAGTCTTGAATCTGCCGGCTGATCATGAATCTCCCCCCCGAAACGATGCGTATAAAAATTTCCATAGCGGAGAACATTATTATCACAGACGGATCTTCGGTGGTTAAAGCGGAACGAAACGCCGGCATACGTCGATCGATTGACCTCGCCGACGGAACGCGCCTTAACTGCCCCCAATCAACAGAGGGAGGCTGGAGATGCGGCGGACGGTTTGGGCGGTATCGGCGGCGATGGCGCTCGCCGCACCGATGGCGGCGGCGCAGACGCTGGAGGTCGCGACCGACCAGTCGCCGGTCGGGCTCGACCCGCATGTCGCCACCTCCTTCGCCTCGGTGCTGGTCAACGGCCCGGTCTATGAAGGGCTGACCGCGGTCGACAAGGACCTGAGGGTGGTGCCGGAGCTGGCCGAGTCCTGGACCGTCTCGCCCGACGGCCTCACCTATATCTTCACCCTGCGCCAGGGGGCGAAGTTCCACGACGGATCGCCGGTGACGCCGGCCGACGTCACCGCCAGCTTCGCCCGGGTGCGCGATCCGAAGACCGGCTCGCCCTATGCCAGCCGCATCGACATGGTGAAGTCGGTGGAGCCGACCGGCGACCGGCAGGTGACGGTGACGCTGTCGACGCCTTCGGCGCCCTTCCTTGCCAACCTGCCGCAGATCGTCATCGTGCCGGCCGCGGCAGCGACCGGCGGCATCGACCTGCAGCGCAAGACCGACGGCACCGGCCCGTTCACGCTGACGGAATGGGTGCCCGACACCTACCTACTGCTGGCGAAGACCGGCGCCTATTGGCAGCCGGATCTGCCGAAGCTCGACGGGGTGAAGATCAACATCGTGCCCGAAGCCTCGACCCGGCAGGTCGGCCTGTCCGGCGGCACCTACCAGCTGCTGCCGAATGTCGACCCGGCCACGGCGGCGACGCTGCAGGGCACGCCCGGCGTCACCCTGCTGGAGACGACCGACCTGGCCTATACGCTGATCGGCATGAACGTCTCGAAGCCGCCCTTCGACACCCCGAAGGTGCGCCAGGCGCTGAACACCGCGATCGACCGGGCCCAGATCGTCGAGGCCGCCTATTTCGGCAAGGGCCAGCCGGGCGGGCCGCTGTCGCCGGGTTTGAAGGACTGGGCGCTGCCGGTCTCGGACTATCCCTGCTATGCCGCCGATCCGGAGAAGGCGAAGGCGCTGCTGGCCGAGGCCGGCGTGGCCCTGCCGGTGAAGGCGGAGCTGAAGGTGCTGGGCTCGAACCAGCTGGTGGTCGATGTCGCCCAGGTGGTGCAGGCCCAGCTCAACGCCGCCGGCTTCGACATCGCGCTGAACGTGCAGGAGCAAGGCACCTTCATCCAGGACTGGCGCAACTCCAACTTCCAGCTCTTCGCCTCGATCAACGGCGGCAGCGTCGATCCCGACGGCTATCTGTACCGGACCTTCCGCACCGGCGGGTCGACCAATGTGTTCAAATATTCGGATGCCGAGGTCGACGGGCTGCTGGACGAAGGACGGACGACGCTGGAGCCGGCGAAGCGGCGCGAGATCTACGCCGATGTGCAGAAGCGCCTGGCCTGCGACGGGCCGATCGCGCATCTCGTCTTCGGCCAGCTGTTCACCGCGGTGCGCGACGGCGTGACCGGCTACGAGATCGTCGGCAACCGCTCCACCCGGTCGCTGCGGCAGACGGCGCTGGGGAAGTGATGGCCCGATGGCCCGCTTCCTGACCAGCCGGCTGCTCGACCTGCTGGTGGTGCTGTTCGGGGTCTCGGTCGTCGCCTTCCTGATGATCCGGCTGATCCCGGGCGACGCCGTGCAGATCATGCTCGGCGCCAACACCGAGGTGACGCCGGACCGGATCGAGGCGTTGCGCCAGCGGCTCGGCCTCGACCAGCCGATCGTGACTCAGTATCTCGCCTGGCTCGGCGGGCTGCTGACCGGCGATCTCGGCACCAGCCTGTGGACCGGCCGGCCGGTGCTGGAGGAGATCGGCGCCCGGATCGGCGTCACCATCGAGGTCACCGTGCTGGCCCTCGCCGTCTCGGTGGCGCTGGCGGTGCCGGCCGGCTGCCTGATGGCCTATTTCCGCAACTCCGCCCGCGACTATATGGTGCGGGTGGTCACCATCGCCGGCGTCACCGTGCCCTCCTTCTGGCTCGGGGCGCTGCTGATCTACCTGTTCCACGGCGTGTTCCCGGCCTTCCCGACGATCGGCTTCGTGCCGCTGGCCGACGATCCGGTCGGCAACCTGCAGCGCTTGCTGCTGCCGACCATCGCCCTGGCCGTGCCGGTGCTGGCCTCGCTGTCGCGCATCGTCCGCTCCGCCATGCTCGACGCGCTGGGGCAGGACTACATCCGCACCGCCCGGGCCAAGGGGGTCAGCGAGCGGTCGGTGGTGTTCCATCACGCCTTCCGCAACGCCATGATCCCCTTCGTCACCGCGCTCGGCATCTCCGCCGGATACCTGTTCGGTGGCGCCATCGTGGTCGAGCAGGTCTTCGCCCTGCCGGGGCTGGGCCGGCTGATGCTGGGCGCGATCGCGGAGCGCAACTACCCGCTGATCCAGGCGGCGATCCTGCTGGTCACCGCCGGCTTCGTGCTGGTGAACTTCGTCACCGATCTGCTCTATGCCGCGCTCGACCCCAGGATCGGCCTGAGATGACCGCGCCGTTGCCCGAGACGCTGGCCCCGCCCTCGCGCCGCCGCCGCATCGCCGCGCCGCGGCACCCGCTGGTCTGGGTCGGCGGGGCGCTGGTGCTGCTGCAGGTCGGGGCGGCGCTGCTGGCGCCCTGGATCGCGCCGGACGACCCGCTGGCCCAGCATGTGATCCGGCGGATGAAGCCGCCCAGCGCCGCGGCCTGGCTGGGCACCGACCAGTTCGGCCGGGACGTGCTGTCGCGCATCCTCTGGGGCTACCGTGCCTCGCTCGCCGCCTCGGCCAGCGCCGTGCTGCTGGCGCTCGTAATCGGCGGCAGCCTGGGCGTGGCCGCGGCGCTGCGCGGCGGCTGGCTCGACCGCGCCGGCATGCGGCTGATGGACATCCTGTTCGCCTTCCCGATCATCCTCCTGGCGATCGGCATCGTCGCCATGCTGGGGCCGGGGGCGACCAGCACGACGCTCGCCATCGGCGTCGTCTACATCCCGGTCTTCGCCCGGCTGCTGCGCGGCCCGGCGCTGGTGGTCGCCGGCAGCCAATACGTGCTCGGCGCCCGCGCCATCGGGGCGGGGGAGGGGCGGGTGTTGTGGCGCCACGTCCTGCCCAACCTCGCCAGCGTCATCCTGGTCCAGGCCAGCCTGTCGCTCTCCACCGCGATCCTGGTCGAGGCCTCGCTGTCCTTCCTCGGCCTCGGCACCCAGCCGCCATCGCCGTCCCTCGGCCGCATGCTGGCGGAGGCGCGCGGCTATCTGCTGCTGTCGCCCTGGGATTCGATCTTCTCCGGCCTTGCCATCCTGTTGGCGTCTTTCGGCTTCAACCTGCTCGGCGACGGGCTGCGCGACGCGCTCGATCCCAGGCTGCGGGGCGGCGGATGATGGACGATGTGACGATGGGCGATGCGGCGGCGATCCGGCCGCCGGTCCCGGCGGATGTGCCGGCCCTGGCCGAGGTCGCCTGGCGCAGCACCCGCGTCGCCTTCCAGCATATCCTCCCGGCCGCGGTGCTGGACCGCAAGCGGCCGGAGGACTTCGCCCGCCGCTTCGCCGCGCGGCTGCCCGACCTGCGCATTGCGGTCGATGCCCAGGGCGCGGCGCTCGGCTTCTCGCTGATGACCGGGTCCCATCTCGATATGCTGTTCGTCGACCCGGCGGCGCAGGGACGGGCGGTCGGCACTGCGCTCCTGGCCGATGCCGTGGCGCGCGGCTGCCGGACGCTGGAGTGCTTCGCCCACAACCGCGCCGCCCGCGGCTTCTACCAGGCCCGCGGCTTCCGCCTGTGCCGCAGCTACCGCCGGCTGTATGAGGGGATCGAGCTGCCCTTCGTGCTCTACGCGCTGGCCGACGGGGAATCCTAGTCGGTCTTGAGCGTGTCGCCTGCGGGCTTCCGGATGGAGCCATGAGCCGGGACGACCGTCCACTGCATGTGCTCTTTCAAGATATCGAAGCACTCCCTGCAGACCCACTCGTACCCCGCGCCCTCCTCATAATCATCGCAGGTCGTGTAGCCCTCGTCCTGGATATCTGGTCCGCCGGCCTCCATGAATTTGGCCCAGCATCCAGCGCAATGGTCATGATCCCAAGTTTCACTCCAGCGCTCGTAGCGGCGGTATTGGAGGCGAGCGCCCTTCAGATGCTTGGCAAAATCCGCCCGCCATTGGTGTTCGGCCGATATGGTCATAGCGCCCCCGAACTGAACCACGGGACATGCGCCGACATTGTCGCCGCGAACAGCTTTTCGAGCAAATGATCCAGAAATGGCCAGTACTATGGCCGCATGGCGCTTCGGCCGAAGGCCGCAGATGCTCCGTCGAGACGTCGTTATGCGAAACGCATTGCCCGATCGCCGTTTTGCCGATAAGTCTTGGGGCCGTCGTCCCTTGGGGCGGCCGTGGTGATTTGAGCCGACCGGCTTGCGGCCACGCTAATCTCCGCTAAAAGGTCGGATGCGCGCAGGTCCCGCACGCACCGCCTCCCGGTCGGATCGAGGAGTCGGTGAGATGGATCGATACGAAGCCCTGAGCGAAGACGAATTCGGCCCCGAGACCGCGCTGATCCGCGGCGGTGTCCGGCGAACGCCCTATGGCGAGACCGCCGAGGCGATCTTCCTGACCTCGGGCTTCGTCTATGACAGCGCGGCGGCGGCCGAGGCGCGCTTCACCGGCGACGAGCCGGGCTTCGTCTATTCCCGCTACGGCAACCCGACGCTGGAGGTGCTGGAGCAGCGCCTGGCCCTGCTGGAAGGGGCGGAGGGCTGTCATGTCACCGCCAGCGGCATGTCGGCGGTGTTCACCGCGCTGTTCTGCCATCTGCGCGGCGGCGACCATGTCGTGGCCAGCCGGGCGCTGTTCGGCTCCTGCTTCGTCATCCTCGGCACCATCCTGCCGCGCTACGGCATCACCACCACCTTCGTCGACGGCGGCGACCTCGCGGCCTGGGAAGCGGCGATGCGGCCGAACACCCGGGCGGTGTTCCTGGAGACGCCGGCCAATCCGACGCTCGACCTGGTCGATGTCGCTGCGGTGGCGAAGATCGCGCATGCCGCCGGCGCCCGGGTGTTCATCGACAACGTCTTCGCCACGCCGCTCGGCCAGAAGCCGCTCGAGCTCGGCGCCGATGTGGTGATCTATTCCGCCACCAAGCACATCGACGGCCAGGGCCGGGTGCTGGGCGGCGCGGTTCTCTCGGACAAGAAGTTCCTGACCGACGACTTCCTGCCCTATTACCGGCACACCGGCCCGGCGCTGTCGCCCTTCAACGCCTGGGTGCTGGTCAAGGGGCTGGAGACGCTGGCGCTGAGGGTCGAGCGGCAGGTCGCCAGCGCCCACCGCCTGGCGCAGCTGATCGAGGCCCATCCGGCCGCCCGGTCCGTGCGCTACCCCTGGCTGAAGAGCCACCCGCATCATGAGCTGGCCCGCCGCCAGATGAAGAACGGTGGCACGCTGGTGGCCTTCGACCTCGGCAGCAAGGCGGCGGCCTTCGCTTTCCTCGACGCGCTGCGCCTGGTCGACATCTCGAACAATCTCGGCGACACCAAGTCGCTGGCCACCCACCCGACCACCACCACCCATCGGGCGATGGAGGCGGCGGACCGCGCCGCCATGGGCATCACCGAAGGGCTGGTGCGGCTGTCGGTCGGTCTCGAAGGGATCGAGGATCTGGAGCGCGACCTGTCCCGTGCCCTCGACGCGGCGCAGCGGGCGGGGTGAGGCAAGGCGCCGCGCCCGCCGATCCGGGCGACCGGTTTCCGGCTCCGCCGCGTTTAGCGGACGAAGGGGGATCTTATCCCTGGAGTTCGGATGATGAGATGGAAGCTCGCCCTGGCCGTCGCGGCCGGGCTGGCGATGACGGCCCTGGCCGCGCCGGCGGCGAATGCATCGCCGGGGTACACCACCGCGCCGGCCCGGCTGCGCGCCGGTCCCGGGGCCGACTATCCGATGGTCGCGCGGGTGCGGCCGGGCGTGCCGGTGCAGATCTTCGGCTGCCTCAGCGGCTGGAGCTGGTGCGACATCGGCATCGGCCCCGACCGCGGCTGGGTGGCCGGCCGGTTCCTGGCCGCGGAGGTCCGGCACCGGCGCCGGGTCATCGTCGAGGCGGCGCCGGTGATCGGCGTGCCGGTGATCACCTTCGACGCCGGCCCCTACTGGGACAATTACTACCGCGGCCGCCCCTGGTACCGCGACCGAGGCCGCTGGGTGCATTAGAGCTGGATAATTTCGGGTCGGATCACGGTGCCGGCATCGCACTGAGATTGCCTCTCCCGCGTCCGGCGGGAGAGGCAATCGGTGATTCAGCCTGAAATGAGAAGGGCGGCTCCTGTGGGAGCCGCCCTCCTTCATTCGGCGGAGGACGCCGGCGCCGGAGCTTCGGCCCGCGGCGGCGGCGCGATCGAGCCGCCCAGCGCTTTCTCGTGCACCCATTCGCGCACGCGCTGCAGGGTGACGTAGAGCATCGGGATCAGGAAGATGCCGATCGCCGAGGCCGCGATCATGCCGCCGAACACCGAGGTGCCGACGCCGCGCCGGCTGGCCGCCGCCGCGCCCGCCGCCGTCACCAGCGGCACGAGGCCGAGGATGAAGGCGAAGCTGGTCATCATCACCGGCCGGAAACGCAGCTTGGCGCCTTCGATCGCGGCATCGGTGATCGACGCCCCCTCCTCGCGCTTGGCCTTGGCGAACTCGACGATCAGGATGCCGTTCTTGCTGGCCAGCGCGATCAGCACGACGATGCCGATCTGGGCGTAGACGTCGTTCGACAGGCCGGCGATCCACAGCGCCGCCAAGCCGCCGACCACGCCGACCGTGACCGACAGCAGCACCCCGATCGGGATCGACCAGCTCTCGTACAGCGCCACCAGGAACAAATAGGCGAACAGCACAGCGAGGCCGAGGATGAAGCCGGTCTGGCCGGCGGCCTCCAGCTCCTGCAGCGCGGTGCCGGTCCATTCGAAGGCATAGCCGGGCGGCAGGGTGGTGTTCGAGACCTGGGTCATCGCCGCCAGCGCTTGGCCCGAGCTGACGCCCGGCGCGGCGCTGCCGAGGATGCTGACCGAACGGTAGTTGTTGTAGCGGGTGATGAACAAGGGTCCGAGCTGCTGCTGCGCGTCGACCAGCGACCGCATCGGCACCATCTGGCCGGTCGAGGAGCGGACATAGATCCGATAGATGTCGTCGACCGTGCGCCGGTCGTTCGCCTCGCCCTGGGCGATCACCTGCCAGGTGCGGCCGAACAGGTTGAAGTCGTTGATGTAGAAGCCGCCCAGCGTCGCCTGCAGCGCGTTGAAGATGGCGCTGACGTTGACTCCGAGATTCTGCGCCTTCTCGCGGTCCAGGTTCAGGAAGATCTGCGGCGTGTTGGCGTTGTAGGAGGTGAAGACCTGGGTCAGGCCCGGCGTCTGGTTGGCGGCAACCACCAGCCCCTGCGCCACCGCAGCCAGCTCGTTCGGGCTTTTGCCCTCCAGATCCTCGAGCTGGTACTGGAAACCGCCGGCGGTGCCGAGACCGATGATCGGCGGCAGGTTCAGGGGGATGACCAGCGCATCGCGCACCCCGGCGGTGCGCACCGCGACCTCGCGGAGCACGTTGAACACCGTGATCCCTTCCTTGACCCGCTCCTCGAACGGCTTCAGCGCCACCACCAGGAAGGCGGCGTTCGGCTCGGCCAGCCCGTCGATGAAGCTGCGGCCGACCACGCCGGTGATGTCGGCGACGCCGGGAATGTCGCGCACCAGGCCTTCGACCTGCTCGGTCACCTGAAGGGTGCGGCTGACGGCGGCAGCCGGCGGCAGCTTCATCTCGACGAAGAACAGCCCCTGGTCCTCGTCGGGCAGGAAGCCGGTCGGGGTGACGCTGTTGATCACCCAGGCCAGGCCGCCGAAGGCGGCGACCAGCAGGATCGACAGCAGCGCGACCCGGACCAGCCGGGTGACGATCCAGGCATAGCCGTCGCGCACCTTGTCGATGCCGCCGGACACCCGGCCCATGATCCGGCCGTACAGGCTGGGGCGGTGGCCATGCTCGTGCGGCTTCAGGAACACGCCGCACAAGGCCGGGCTCAGCGTCAGGGCATTCAGCGCCGAGATCAGCATCGACACCGAGACGGTGACGGCGAACTGGGAATAGAGCTCGCCGGTGATGCCGGGGATGAAGCCGACCGGTACGAAGACCGACAGCAGCACCAGCGTGATGGCGATGATCGGCGCCGTGATCTCGCGCATCGCCAGCTTGGTCGCCTCCCGGGCCGGCAGCCCGGTCTCGGCCATCACCCGCTCGACATTCTCGACCACGACGATGGCGTCGTCGACGACGATGCCGATCGCCAGGATCATGGCGAACAGCGAGATGGTGTTGGCGGAATAGCCCAGCGCCAGCAGCACCGCGAAGGTGCCGATCAGCGACACCGGCACGGCGATGATCGGGATCAGCGTGGCGCGGAAGTTGCCGAGGAAGACGAACACCACGATCGCGACCAGGGCGAAGGCCTCGAGCAGGGTGTGGATCACCTCGCTGATTGTCTCGGTGACGAAGACGGTGGTGTCGTAGGTGATCTTGTAGTCGACCCCGGTCGGGAAGTGTGGCCTCAGCCGCTCCATCTCCGCCCGCACGCCCTCGGCGGCGGCGACGGCGTTGGAGCCGGGCGACTGATAGATCCCGATCACCGCGGCCGGCGCGCCGTTCAGCCGGGCGACGGTGTCGTAGGACTGGGCGTTCAGCTCCAGCCGCGCCACATCCTTCAGCCGAACCACCGACCCGTCCGGATTGGCGCGCAGGATGATGTCCTCGAACTGCCTGACGTCGGTCAGCCGGCCCAGCGTCTGCAGCGTCACCTGGATCTGCTGGTCGTCCGGCATCGGCTGGGCGCCCAGGCGGCCGACCGCGGCCTGGACGTTCTGGCTCTGCACCGCCGTGACGATGTCGTTCGGGGTCAGGCCGAAGCTGGTCAGCGAGTCCGTGTTGTACCAGATCCGCATCGCGTAGTTCTGGGTGCCGAACAGCGATGCCTGGCCGACGCCCCGCACGCGGGCCAGCGCGTCGACCACATTGATGATCGCGTAGTTGTTCAGGAACAGCGCATCCTGGGACTTGTCCGGCGAGTAGATGGTGACCAGCTGCAGGATCGCCGAGGACTGCTTCTTCACCGTCAGGCCCTGGGCCGTCACCTCGCTCGGCAGCTTCGGCTCGGCCAGCGCCACGCGGTTCTGGACATTGACGGTGTTGATGTCCGGATCGGTGCCGACGGCGAAGCTGACGGTCAGCGAGTAGGAGCCGTCGCTGCCGCTGGTCGACGACATGTACAGCATGTTGTCGACGCCGTTGACCTGGGCCTCGATCGGCTGCGCCACGGTCGCTTCGACCACGGCGGCGCTGGCGCCGGGATAGGCGCCGGTGACCGAGACCTGCGGCGGCACGATGTCGGGGAACTGGGCGATCGGGATGCTGCGGATCGCGATCAGCCCGGCCAGGGTGATGACGATCGCGATGACGATCGCGAAGCGGGGGCGATCGACGAAGATCGAGGACAGCATGGGTTACTGCCCCGCCGGCTTGGCCGGCGCCTGTCCTGCGCCCGATTGGCCCGCGCCCGCCTGGCTGGGCGCCGCCTCGGCGACCGGGGCGGGGTTCACCTCCTGGCCCGGCCGCACCCTCTGCACGCCGTCGACGATGACGACGTCGCCGTCATTCAGCCCCTGCTGCACCACCACATCGGCGCCCTGGTTGGCACCGGTGGTGATGTGCTTGGCGGCGGCCTTGTTGCCTGCACCCACCACCAGCACGTAATTGCCGCTCTGGTCGGTCAGGATCGCGCGTTGCGGGATCACCAGCGCCTCGACCGGGGTCTTCCGCTCCGCCGTCACCCGGGCGTATTGCCCGTCGGTCAGGATCCGGTCGGGGTTCGGGAACTCCGCCCGCACCGTCAGCGTGTCGGTGTTCTGGTCGACCTTGACGTCGGTGAAGTTGATCTTGCCGATCTGCGGGTATTCCGACCCGTTGGCCAGGGTCAGCCGGACCGCCACGTCCTGCGGCTCGACCCTTCCGGCCCCGGTCTGCTGCTGGATGTCGAGGATGAAGCGGTCGCTGACCGGGAAGGTGACGTAGATCGGATCCTGGCTGACGATGGTCGCCAGGGCGCCGCTGCCGGGGCCGACCAGCGCGCCGATGCTGAAATTGGAGATGCCGACGCGGCCGTCGAACGGCGCCTTGATCTCGGTGTAGCCGAGATTGATCTGCGCCTCCTCCAGCGCCGCCTGGTTCTGCTGCACCACCGCCGCCGCCGACTTCTCCGCCGCGATGCGGTCGTCCAGGGTCGCCTGCGAGACGTTCTGGTTCCTGATCAGGTCGCGGGCGCGGTCGGCCTGCAGCTTGGCGTTGTCGGAATTGGCCTGGGCGCTGGCGAGGTTGGCCTGGGCCTGGTCCACCGCCGCCTGATAGGTGTCCTTCTCCAGCACGAACAGCAGCTCGCCGGACTTCACCTCCTGGCCTTCGGTGTAGTTGCGCTGCTGCAGGAAGCCTTCGACCCGGGCCACCAGATCGACCTTGTTCACCGCCTGGACCCGGCCGACGAAGGTGACGCCTGCGGCCACCGGCCGCTTGGCCGCGGTGACGACGCCGACGGCCGGGGGCGGCATCTGCGGCGCCTGGGCCTGCTTCTCCGAGGAGTCGTTGCAGGCGGTGAGGAGGAGAAGGCCAAGGGCGGCGGGCGAATGCCGCCGCCAAGCTGTCCACGATCCCGACATGATTGGCCTTTTTCCTCCGGCTCTGATCAAGGGGGTATCTGTGCACTCTTCCGCGCGGCTCGCGCCGAATTCCATTCACGGTATCATTGTTTTGGCACGGACAAAGCGCCTTGAAGCTACTTTGCGTGCGGAACCACGGGTCCGACCGTGGGTTGAAGAAGCAATGGAGACTGGGAGGCTTTTGATGCAATTTCGGTCGAAGCTCATCGCGCTGGTCGCGCTGGTGGTCGCGACCGGGGCCCAGGCCCAAATCCCCCTGGACACCGTAGAGACACCACGAGCCCCGTCGACCCCGACACCGACTCAGCCCTTGGTGGCGCCGGGCCTGCCGTCGCGCCCGCAACAGCCGCTGATGACGCCGGCGCCCGCCACGGCTCCGGCGGTCCCTGCCGCACCGGCCGAGCAGGGCGCCGGACGCACCGTCCGGGTCGAGCAGCAGCAGACCCATCCGAGCGGCGTGATGATGACGCTGACCAGCGTCACCTTCCAGGCCAATGCCATCATCGTCGCCGCCAGCATCCTCAACCTGTCCGACCGGCCGACTTCGCTCAATCGTGGTGGCAGCCTGGTCCTCGTCGACGATCAGGGCCGCAGCCATCCCTTCGTGCCGCCGACCGACAATCCGGAGGTACGGGTCGCCGCGCGGTCCCGGGTGGCCGCCACTTTTGTCTTCGCCGGGCCGCTCGCCGGCGACACGCGGTCGGTGCAGATCTCGACCAACGGCCTTTCGGGCAGCCGCAGCGACCGCCTGACCTCGGCGCCCTCGTTCCTGTTCCGCGTGCCGGTCTCCTGAGCCGAACGGCAACTGCCGCCGGTGGCGGCAGGAGACCGCATCCTCCGGCAGGATGATGGGCGGGCTCACCCAATCGCCGAATTGCACAGCCATGGCACGGCGGCGGAGGCTTGAATATCATGGCCGAGCCCGTCTGCCGCAACCGATTGTGCCGGATTGCCGAGCTGCCGATGCTCATCGCGGATTGTTGCGTCCGGGCGGCCGCAATCATCGTCATCGCGATCGGTCTTGCCGATCATGGGCACGCCCAGATGCCGGCCCAACCCCAGATTCCGTTGCAGGAGCCGGACCGCCCGCCGAGCACGCCGACGCCGACACATCCGCTGGTCAAGCCGGGGCTGCCGCTGCCGGAACCCGGCATCGGACAGCCGGCGCTGCCCCCGCCGGTCGAGCGCCCGGCGCCGGTCACCATCCATGTGCAGCAGAGCAAGACGCATCCGAACGGCATGACCATCTCGGTCACCACCGTGAGCCTCCTACCCTCCAGCATTGCCATCGCGGTCGAGATCTTCAATCCGGCCGCCGACTGGCGAAGGCTGAATCCCCTCAGCAGTCTGCTGCTGACCGACGATCGCGGCCGCAGCTATCCCTTCCTGCCGCCGCCCGACAATCCCGAGATGCTGATTTCGCCGCGGTCGCGCGTTACCGGACAGCTGGTGTTCCTCGGCCCGGTCGATTGGCAGGCGCGGCTGCTGCGCCTGTCGATCAACCATCCGAATGGCAGCCCGACGGACCGCATGACCGCGACGCCCCTGTTCCAGTTCAGCCTGCCGGCAGAGCCGCGGTCCTAGGGAAGCCCCGTCAGATGAACAGAAGCTGACCGTCGCGCGGCGCCTCGGCCAGCAGGGTGACGACGCCGGCAATCTCGGCCGGGACGGCCAGATCGGCCGCAGCCAGGCCCAACGCGCGCAGCCCCATCTCGCAGGCGATGAAGCGGACGCCGAGGGCCTGGCAGGCCTCCAGCAGCTCGGTGAAGGTGGCCACCCGGCGGGACGCGAATTCCGCCTCCCTGGCCTCGGCGTCGCCCTCCAGCCGGCGCCAGCCCTCGGGCAGCAGCGCCCGCAGCGCCTGGCCGGTGAAGAACAGCGTCGCCTTGCGATTGGTCGCGGCGGCGGCGCTGGCCAGGACCAGGGCGTAGTGCACCCGGTCGAAGCGGCCATCGAACACCACGATCGACAGCGCGTCGATTCCCATCGGCCCGTCAGCCATGGTGATGCGACAGGTCGGTCAGCGTCGGGTGGTCGCCGCAGAGCGGGCAGTCCGGGTCGCGCGGCAGGGCGATCTCGCGCAACCGCGCCTCCAGCGCGTCGTACAGCAGCAGGCGGCCGGACAGGCCTTCGCCGATGCCCAGGATCTCCTTGATCGTCTCGATCGCCTGCATCGCGCCCAGCACGCCGGGCAGGGCGCCGAACACGCCGGCCTCGGAGCAGCTCGGCACCGTGCCCGGGTCGGGCGGCGCCGGGAACAGGCAGCGGTAGCAGGGGTGCGGCGCGCCGAGATGCGCCTTGAAGGTCGACAGCTGCGCCTCGAAGCGCAGCATCGCGGCCGAGACCAGCGGCCGCCGCGCCAGGTAGCAGGCGTCGTTCAGCAGATAGCGGGTGGCGAAGTTGTCGCTGCCGTCGACCGTGATGTCGAAGGCGGCGACGCGCTCCAGCGCCGTGGCTGCGGTCAGCCGCTCGGCGAAGCGCTCGACCCGGACCTCCGGGTTCAGCGCCTGCAGCCGGGCGATGGCGCTGTCGACCTTGAGCTGACCCAGCGTGGTGGTGTCGTGCACCACCTGGCGCTGCAGGTTGCTCAGCTCGACCAGATCGTCGTCGCAGATGCCGATCGTGCCGACGCCGGCGGCGGCGAGATAGAGCAGCAGCGGTGAGCCGAGGCCGCCGGCGCCGATCACCAGCACCCTGGCGGCCAGCAGCTTCTCCTGACCCTTGCCGCCGACCTCGGGCAGCAGGATGTGGCGCGCATAGCGCTTGATCTGGGCGTCGGTGAAGCTCATGGGCCGAGCATAGCCCTCCGTCTGCTGGCTGAACAGCCGGGGTCGAAGTTCCAGCCCTAGCACGCTCCGCCGCTTCGCTGCGCTGCGACGTGTCGCCCGGCTGGGGCCTTATGGCACGTCGGGAAGTTGGTGGGCGTCCGGTGGAATCGTGGCATATTCTTTCCGAGCCAAGAAATAAGGCGACTGAAGCTAGTCGGTCGTCGAAGGAGAATTGTCATGGATCTCGATCCAGTCCTCCTGTCCCGGTTCCAATTCGCCTTCGTCGTCTCCTTCCACTTCCTGTTCCCGGCCTTCACCATCGGCATCGCCAGTTGGCTGGCGGTGCTGGAGGGGCTGTATCTGAAGACCGGGCGGGTGGAATACCGCACGCTGTACAAGTTCTGGATCAAGATCTTCGCCGTCTCCTTCGGTGTCGGCGTCGTCACCGGCATCGTCATGACCTACCAGTTCGGCACGAACTGGAGCGGCCTGACCCGGGCCGGGGGCAGCATCCTCGGGCCGCTGCTCGGCTACGAGGTGGTCACCGCCTTCTTCCTCGAGGCCGGCTTCCTCGGCATCATGCTGTTCGGCTGGGAGAAGGTGCCGCGCATCGTCCATTTCGCCGCCACCGTGGCGGTCGCGGTCGGCACGGTGATCTCCGCCTTCTGGATCCTGTCGGCCAACTCCTTCCTCCACACCCCTGCGGGATACGAGGTGGTGGACGGCGCCCTGGTCCCGGCCGACTGGCTCGAGATCGTCTTCAGCCCCTCCTTCCCGGTGCGCCTGCTGCACACGGTGGTGGCGGCCTATCTGACCACGGCCTTCGTCATCGCCGGCGTCTCGGCCTGGTACCTGCTGCGCGGCCGCAGCGTGCTTGAATCGCGCCAGGCCTTCTCGATGGCGCTGTGGCTGATCGCGGTGTTGACGCCGGCGCAGATCGTCATCGGCGACCAGGCGGGGCTCGAGGTCTACCGCAACCAGCCGGCCAAGCTGGCGGCGATCGAGGGGCATTGGCAGACCAGCGGGGACGTGCCGCTGATCCTGTTCGCCTGGCCCGACCAGGGCGGCGAGAAGAACGATTTCGTGCTCGAGATTCCGCATCTCGGCTCACTGATCCTGACCCACAGCTGGGGCGGCACGGTGCAGGGGCTGAAGGATTTCCCGCCACAGGACCGGCCGCCGGTCGCGATCGTGTTCTGGACCTTCCGGATCATGGTGGGGCTGGGCTTCCTGATGCTCGGCGCCGGCCTCCTCAGCCTCTGGCTGCGGGCAGTGGGCCGGCTCTACGACAGCCGCTGGTTCCAGCGCTTCATAGTGGTGATGCTGCCCTCCGGCTTCGTCGCCGTGATCGCCGGCTGGTTCACCACCGAGATCGGTCGTCAGCCCTGGGTGGTCTACGGCATCTTGCGCACCGCGGACGCGCTGTCCCCGGTCGGCGGCGGCAGCGTGCTGCTGTCGCTGGCGCTGTTCGTCCTGATCTACGCGATCCTGCTCGGCTCGGCCGTCTACTACATCGTCAAGCTGGTGCGGATCGGGCCTGAGGCCCCCGAGTCCGACCGCGAGGAGGTCCAGAAGACCCCGGCGCGGCCGTTCTCGCTGCCCGACGCCTCCTTCGAATCCCGGGAGTGAAGCCATGACGCCGGATGTCTGGACGATCTCGACCGTCCTGCCCCTGATCTGGGCCGCGATCGCCGCCTTCGGGGTGTTCATGTATGTGCTGATGGACGGGTTCGACCTCGGCGTCGGCATCCTCTTCCCCTGGGCCCGCACCGAGGAGGACCGCGACCTGATGATGAACTCGGTCGCGCCGATCTGGGACGGCAACGAGACATGGCTGGTGCTGGGCGGCGTCACCCTGCTCGCCGTCTTCCCGGGCGCCTTCTCGATCATCCTGCCGGCGCTCTACCTGCCGCTGACCTTCATGGTGATGGGTCTGATCTTCCGCGGCGTCGCCTTCGAGTTCCGGTTCAAGGCGCAGACCAGCAAATGGCTGTGGACGGTGGCCTTCGCCGGCGGCAGCCTGCTCGCCACCTTCTTCCAGGGGGTGGTGCTGGGCACCTTCGTGCAGGGCTTTCCGGTCTCAGGCGGCCACTACACCGGCGGGACGTTCCACTGGATCTCGCCCTTCAGCCTGATGACCGGCGTCGCCCTGGTGATCGGGTACGGGCTGCTGGGCGCCACCTGGCTGGTGATGAAGACGGAAGGCACGTTGCAGGCCTGGGCGCGCGGCGTCACCATCCGGCTGCTGCTCGGCGTGCTGTTCTTCATGGCGGTGGTCAGCCTCTGGGTGCCGCTGCTGGACCCGGCGATCGCCGAGCGCTGGTTCTCCTGGCCCAACATCGCGTATTTCGCGCCGGTGCCGATCCTGGTGGTGCTGTTCGCCTGGCGGCTATGGCTGTCGCTGCAGCGCGGCTCGGATTACGGGCCCTTCCTCTACACCATGGCGCTGTTCGTGCTCGGCTATACCGGCCTCGCCATCAGCCTCTGGCCCAAGGTGGTGCCGCCCAGCCTGACCATCTGGGACGTCGCCTCGCCGGCCTCGTCGCAGCTGTTCCTGCTGATCGGCGTCGCCTTCCTGATCCCGCTGATCCTGGTCTACACCACCTATGCCTATTGGGTGTTCCGCGGCAAGGTGAAGGCGGGCGAGGGATACCATCACTAGGAGCCGGCGTTGCGGGGGAGTAGTCTCCGCCGCAACACGCTTTCCCAGGAGAATCCCCATGGCCGGATCGGGCTACCGCAAGGACCGCATCGGCAACCATAAGCTGCACCCCGAGACGCTGATGCTCGGCTACGGCTACGACCCCGCCCTGTCCGAGGGCGCGGTCAAGCAGCCGGTGTTCCTGACCTCGACCTTCGTCTTCAAGTCGGCCGAAGAGGGGCGCGACTTCTTCGACTACACCGCCGGCCGGCGCGAGCCGAAGCCGGGGGCCGATGCCGGCCTCGTCTATTCCCGCTTCAACCACCCGAACAGCGAGATCGTGGAGGACCGCCTGGCGATCTTCGAGGGGGCGGAGGCGGCAGGCATCTTCTCCAGCGGCATGTCCGCGATCGCGACGACGCTTCTGGCCTTCGCCCGGCCGGGCGACGTGATCCTGCACAGCCAGCCGCTCTACGGCGGCACCGAGACGCTGGTGGCGCGCACCCTGACGCCGTTCCAGATCGGCGCCGTGGGCTTTGCCGATGGGGTCGACGGTGCGGCGGTGCGCGCGGCGGCGGATGAGGCGATGGCCAAGGGCCGGGTCTCGGTGATCCTGGTCGAGACGCCATCGAACCCCCTCAACACGCTGGTCGATCTCGAGCTGGTGCGCGCCGTCGCCGACGAGATCGGGGCGAAGCAGGGCCACATCCCGGTGGTGGTCTGCGACAACACTCTCCTGGGCCCGATCTTCCAGAAGCCGATCCAGCACGGCACCGACATCGTGGTCTATTCGCTGACCAAATATGTCGGCGGCCACAGCGATCTCGTGGCCGGCGCGGTGCTGGGCCGGCGCGACCAGATCCGGCAGGTGAAGCTGCTTCGCGGCGCCATCGGCACCCAGCTCGACCCGCATTCGGCCTGGATGATCGCGCGGTCGCTGGAGACGCTGTCGCTGCGCATGACCGCCGCCTGCCGCAACGCCGAGACCGTGACCCGGTTCCTGGCCGAGCACCCGCAGGTTGAAAAGGTGTACTACCCGGCGCTGCTGCCGGCGGGCAGCGACGAGCGCGCGGTGTTCGACCAGCAGTGCAGCGGCGCCGGCACCACCTTCTCCTTCGACATCAAGGGTGGCGAGGCCGAGGCCTTCCGCTTCCTCAACGCGCTCCGAATCTTCAAGCTCGCGGTCAGCCTCGGCGGCACCGAATCCCTGATCTGCCACCCGGCGACCACGGTGCATTCCGGCGTGCCGAAGGAGACGCGGGAGAGGATCGGCATCTCCGACGCCACCATCCGCGTCTCGGTCGGCATCGAGCATGTCGAGGACCTGATCGCCGACCTGACCCAGGCGCTGGCCGCGGCGGGCGAGGGATAGGCGCGACGCCGCGGCCTGTTCGGGGCCGTCACCCGGCCGGGACCGGGTCCTCCTCGAACAGACCGGTCGGCAGCCCCTCGATGCTGTGAGTGTTCTTCTGCCGGCGATAGGCCTCCAGCCCTTCCTGCGCCTCCTTCGCCTCGGCCCAGCGCGCCAGGGTCGGCCGTTCGCCGGCATAGTCGAACAGCGGCACGCCGAAGCCGCAGGAGGTCTGGACTAGGTCGATGTCCAGCCACACCATCTGCCGGGCGCCGAGCGGCTCCGCGCCGCCGTATTCCGCCGCCAGCAGGCGGGCATAGTCGGGGCCGCCACGGCGCAGCACCCGGCCGGCGCCGTACAGCCGCAGGATCATCGGTGCACCCTCGAAGGCGCAGAACATGATGGTCAGCCGGCCGGTGGCGCGCAGATGCGCCGCGGTCTCGTTGCCGCTGCCGGTCAGGTCGAGATAGAGGATCGCGTTCGGCCCCAGCACCCGCAGCATGTCCGTGCCGCGGGGCGAGACATTGACCCGCCCGGTCGCGGCGGCGGAGGCGGTGAAGAATATCCGCTGGCGGCGGATGAAGTCCTGCTGGGCCGGTGTGATCCCCGGGAACTGCTTGGCCATGGCTCCTCCTCCCGCGGGCGGGCGGAGGGCCGTGCCGCGGCGCGGGATCCTAGCCGAGGCTGATCCGGCCGCGAAAGCGTCAGGGCCGGCTGGGCCGGACCACGCAGGAGACGTCGGCGCCCCTGACATAGATGTAGGTGCGGTCGGACAGCCAGCCGGTGCGGTAGGTGAAGATCGTCCCGGTCGGATCGACTGACACGCCGTAGACATCGGAGGTGGAGAACACGATCACGCCCCGCGCGCTGGTGCAGATGATCGTGTACGACTCCATCTCGTCGACCGGGGTCGGCCTCTCGGCCGCAGGAGACGACGCGCCGGAAACCAGGCAAGCCGCAATCGCGATCCCGCCGACGATCCGCAAAGCCGCCGCACGCCTCATGGCCAGCCCCATGACCTGCCGGACGGCATCATATCAGCTCTCCATCCACCGTCATCCCGTGCGCGCTGCGGCGCGTAGTGCCGCGGCGCAGACACGGGATCTCTCTCCGACCCGAAGAGATCCCCGCTTTCGCAGGGATGACGATTCAGGAGGGGCTACACCTCCGCGGCCTCGCTGTTGCGCGGCGCCGGCGGCATTCCGATGGCGTGGTAGCCGGCGTCGACGTGATGGACCTCGCCGGTGACGCCGGTCGACAGCGGCCCCAGCAGGTAGAGGGCGGCGCCGCCGACCTCGTCCAGGGTGACGTTCTTGCGCAGCGGGCTGTTCTGCTGGTTGAAGCGGAACACGTAGCGCGCATCGCCGATGGCGCTGCCGGCCAGGGTGCGCATCGGCCCGGCCGAGATCGCATTGACCCGGATCGCCTGCGGGCCGAGATCGGCCGCGAGATAGCGGACGCTGGCCTCCAGCGCCGCCTTGGCCACGCCCATGACGTTGTAGTTCGGCATCACCCGCTCGGCCCCGAGATAGGTCAGGGTCAAGAGGCTGCCGCCGTTCGGCATGATCGCTGCCGCCCGCCGCGCCAGCGCGGTGAAGCTGTAGCAGCTGATCCGCATGGTGCGGCTGAAGTTGTCGGCCGTGGTATCGAGGTAACGGCCCTTCAACTCTTCCTTGTCGGAATAGGCGATGGCGTGGACCAGGAAGTCGATCGACCCCCAATCCGCGGCCAGCCGATCGAACAGGGTGGTGATCGTGTCCTCGTCCTCGACGTCGCAGGGCGCCAGGAAGCTGGCGCCGATCGACTGGACCAGCGGCTCGACCCGCTTGCGGAAGGCATCGCCCTGGTAGGTGAAGGCCAGCTCCGCCCCCTCGCGCGCCAGGACCGAGGCGATGCCCCAAGCGATCGAATGGTTGTTGGCGACGCCCATGATCAGGCCGCGCTTGCCGGCCATCAGGCCGGCGCCGCGGCTCTCGGTCGAAGTGGAGGTCATGCAGCGTACCGCTTGAAGACGAGCGTCGCGTTGGTCCCGCCGAAGCCGAAGCTGTTGGAGAGCACGCAGTTCAGCCCGGCGTTGTCGATCCGCTCGCGCACGATCGGGAAGCCCTCGGCCGCGGGGTCGAGATTCTCGATATTGGCGCTGGCGGCGATGAAGTCGTGCTTCAGCATCAGGAGGGAGTAGATCGCCTCATGCACCCCGGCCGCGCCCAGCGAATGGCCGGACAGCGACTTGGTCGAGTTGATCTTCGGAATCCGGTCACCGAACACCTCGCGGATCGCGCCCAGCTCGGTGACGTCGCCGACCGGGGTCGAGGTGCCGTGGGCGTTGATGTAGTCGACCGGCCCGTCGACCGTGGCCAGGGCCTGGCGCATGCAGCGCACCGCGCCCTCGCCCGAGGGGGCGACCATGTCGTAGCCGTCCGAGGTGGCGCCGTAGCCGATCAGCTCGGCATAGATCCTGGCGCCGCGCGCGCGGGCGTGCTCCAGCTCCTCCAGCACCAGCGTGCCGCCGCCGCCGGCGATGACGAAGCCATCGCGGTCGCGGTCATAGGCGCGGCTGGCCTTCTCCGGCGTGTCGTTGAAGCGCGAGGAGAAGGCGCCCATCGAATCGAACAGCACCGAAAGCGTCCAGTGCAGCTCCTCGCCGCCGCCGGCGAAGACGATGTCCTGCTTGCCCCACTGGATCAGCTCGGCGCCGTTGCCGATGCAATGTGCCGAGGTCGAGCAGGCGGAGGAGATCGAGTAGTTGACGCCCTTGATCTTGAACGGCGTGGCCAGCGTCGCCGAATTGGTCGACGACATGCAGCGCGGCACCATATAGGGGCCGATGCGCTTCGGCCCCTTCTCGCGGGTGATGTCCACCGCCTCGACCTGGTTCGAGGTCGACGGCCCGCCGGAGCCCATGATCAGCCCGGTGCGCTCGTTCGAGACGTCGCTCTCCTCCAGGCCGGCATCGGCGATGGCCTGGGCCATGGCGATGTAGTTGTAGGCGGCGCCGGGCCCCATGAAGCGCAGGATGCGCCGGTCGACATGGTCGGCGGGGTCGAGCTTGACCGTGCCGTGGACGTGGCAGCGGAAGCCCAGCTCCTTGTATTCCGGCGCCGCGACGATGCCGGAACGGCCCTCGCGCAGGCTGGCCGTGACTTCATCCTGGTTGTTGCCGATGCTCGACACGATGCCGAGCCCGGTGACGACGACGCGTCGCATGGTCGTTCTCCGCGGTTCGTCAGAACGCCTCGGCCGAGGTGAACAGGCCGACCCTGAGATCCTTGGCCTCGAAGATCGTCTTGCCGTCGACGGCGACACTGCCGTCGGCGATGCCCAGCACCAGCTTCCGGTTGATCACCCGCTTCAGGTCCAGGCGGTAGGTCACGAGCCTGGCGTCGGGCAGCACCTGGCCGGTGAACTTGACCTCGCCGGTCGACAGCGCCCGGCCGCGCCCCAGCGCCCCGGTCCAGCCGAGGTAAAAGCCCAAAAGCTGCCACAGGGCATCGAGACCGAGGCAGCCCGGCATCACCGGGTCGGATTCGAAATGGCAGGCGAAGAACCACAGGTCCGGGCGGATGTCGAACTCGGCCACGGCCTCGCCCTTGCCATGGGCGCCGCCGTTGTCGTTGATCGTGGTGATCCGGTCCATCATCAGCATGGGCGGCAGCGGCAGCCGGGCGTTGCCGGGCCCGAACAGCTCGCCATGCGCGCAGGACAGCAGGTCTTCGTAAGTGTAGCTGGATTTACCGGTCACGGCCGCGTTGGCGCCTTCCATGGTCTCACCGACGCGCGCGACTGTAGCGTTTTTTCGTGGGGGCACAAGCCGCGAGTCGGGCGGCGGCAACGGCCATCCGACGTAGATGCGGGCTATAGTCGCGGCGAACAGGCATTGCCTGGGGGCGCCCGGCACCCTAGCTTCGGGGGATCACGGCACCTTTCGGCGGAATTGGACGCGCATGACCGTCTGGCGGACGACCCTTCTGGCCTCCTGTGTCGCGGCAACGGCCCTGCTGCCGCCGGCCGCCGAGGCCGCCACCGATCCGCGCACGGTCTCCGGCGCCTATCTCGCCGGCGGCCATGCGCTGGCCAGCCGCGATCTTGCCTCCGCCGGCCGCTTCTTCAGCCAGGTGCTGGCCGCGGATCCGGACAACCTGGCGCTGCTGCGGCGCAGCTTCACCCTGACCCTCGCCGGCGGCGACGTCGAAGGCGCCGCCAAGCTGGCCCAGCGCCTGGACACGGCGGACACCGCCGACCAGCTGGTCCGCATCACCCTGATCCTGCATGACGCCAAGGCGGGCAAGTGGCGCGAGGCCCTGACCCGGCTCAAGGCGATGGAGGCGGCGGGCACGGCCAAGACGGTGACGCCGATCATCGCCGCCTGGCTCAGGGTCGGCGCCGGCGACGGCAAGGCGGCGCTGTCCAGCCTCGACCCGCTGCTGCAGCCGCCGCGGCCGGATGCGCTGGCGCTGATCCAGAAGGCGCTGCTGCTCGACTATCTCGGCGATCTCGACGACGCGCAGAAGGCCTATGAGGCGCTGGGCGAGATGGGGGGCACCGTGCGGCTGGTCGAGGGGCTGGCCGGCGTCTATCAGCGCCAGGGCCAGCGCGACAAGGCGCGTCAGGTCTATCGCGCCTTCGCCGATCAGAACGGCGACAATCTGCTCCTGGAGCCGGCGGTCCAGCGCCTGGACAAGGGCGAGCGGCCGCAGCCGATCATCGGCAGCCCGGCCGACGGGCTGGCCGAGGCCCTGTTCTACATCGCCAGCGCCGTCAGCCAGGACCGCGAGGCCGAGGGCGGCGACACCGCCCTGATCTACATCCGCCTCGCGCTCTATCTCCGGCCTTCCTTCCCGGTGGCGCAGATCCTGCTGGGCGATGTGCTGGCCGGGCAGGACCAGTACCGGAACGCGATCGCCGCCTATGAGTCGCTGCCGGACGGCACCCCGGCCGGCTGGATGGCGCGGCTGCGCGAGACCCTGGCCTATGAGGGGCTGGAGGAGTTCGACAAGGGCATCGCGCTCGCCTCCGACCTGGTGTCGGAGCGGCCGGACAGCCCGGCCGGCTATCTCCGGCTCGGCGACCTGTACCGGGCGAAGCAGGACTTCGCCTCCGCCGTCGTCGCCTATGACGACGCGGCGCGCCGGCAGAAGCGGCTGGAGGAGGTGGACTGGACCTTCCTCTACCGCCGCGGCATCGCGCTCGAGCGCAGCGGCCGCTTCGACCGGGCGGAGCAGGACCTGCGCCGCGCCATCGGGCTGAACCCGGAGCACGCCAACCTCCTGAACTATCTCGGCTACTCGCTGCTCGACCGCGGCAAGAACCTGAAGGAGGCGGAGGAGCTGATCCGCAAGGCGGTCGACCTGTCGCCGAACGACGGCTACATCATCGACAGCCTGGGTTGGGTCTATTACCGCACCAACCAGATGGACAAGGCGGTGGAGACGCTGGAGAAGGCGATCTCATTGAAGCCCGAGGACCCGACCATCAACGACCATCTCGGCGACGCCTATTGGCGGGTCGGGCGCAAGGTCGAGGCGCGCTATCAGTGGGAGGCGGCGCTGCGCACCACGGAGGGCGATCCGCCGAAGGACAAGATCGAGGCGAAGCTCGCCAATGGCCTGCCGGACACTCCGACGCCCGTGACCTCGAACTGATCGTGACGAAAACCGGCAAGGTCTGGTCCGGCACGGCGCCGGCCAAGGTCAACCTCTATCTCCACGTCGTCGGCTGGCGGGACGACGGCTATCACCTGCTCGACAGCCTGGTCGCCTTCGCCGATGTCGGCGACGTGCTGACCCTGGAGGAGGCGAACGCACCGCGGCTCACTGTCACCGGCCCCTTCGGCGGCGTGATCCCGGCGGGCGAGGACAATCTGGCGCTGCGTGCAGTCCGGCGGCTGGCGGCGGCGGTCGGGCGGCCGGACGGCATTGCCGTCACCCTCGACAAAAGGCTGCCGGTGGCGGCTGGGATCGGCGGCGGTTCGGCTGACGCCGCGGCGGTGCTGCGCGGCCTCGCCACCCTCTGGGATCTGGCGCGGGATGATCCGCGGCTGGCCGACGTCGCGGCCGGGCTCGGCGCCGACGTCCCGGTCTGTCTCGCGGGCCGCACCGCCTGGCTGGGCGGAATCGGCGAGCGGCTCGACCCCGGGCCGGACCTCGCCGGCATGCCGATCCTGCTGGTCAATCCCGGCGTGCCGCTGTCGACCCCCGACGTGTTCCGGGCCCGCAGCGGCGGCTTCTCGGCCGAGGCCCGCTTCGCCGAGGCGCGGCCGACGCCGGAGCGGCTCTGCACCCTTCTGGCCGGGCGCGGCAACGATCTGGCCGCGCCCGCGATGTCGCTGGCGCCCGTGGTCGGCGAGGTGCTGGCGGCGCTGGCGGCGCAGCCCGGCTGCCGCCTGGCCCGGATGTCGGGCAGCGGTGCCACCTGCTTCGGCCTGTTCGACACATCAGCCGCGGCGAAGGCGGCGGAAGCCGCCCTGGCCGGGCGCGGCTGGTGGGCGGCCGCCGCCGCGCTGCTCTAATCCGTCGCGGTGGCCGGAATGATCCGCGCTGGCCGGCCGGGGCCCGTGCTGGTATGAAGCGCGGTCGCGCAGGATCGACCGATCCGCGAGATCGATAGGTGCAGCCCGCCTCGGCGGCGGCTGCTGGGAATGCGGATGACCGACGCTCTTTCCGCCGCGTCTGCCCGGCCCGGATCCACGGGGTCCGCCGGCGGGCTGCGGCTCGGCACCCCCCCGGGGGCGATGTTCTGGCTGATCGTGCTGGGCGGGCTGCTGCGGCTCGCCTTGGCCTGGGCGCTCGGCTACGGCAACGGCGAATCTTATTACGTCGCGACCGCCCGCTTCTTCGCCCTCAGCTATTTCGACCAGCCGCCGCTGTTCCTGTGGATCACCCACGCCATGATCGGCCTCAGCGACGCCGAGCTGTGGCTGCGCCTGCCCTATGTGCTGATGTTCGGGGTCTCGACCTGGCTGATGTACCGGCTGGGGGCTTATCTCTTCGGCGCCTGGGCCGGGGTCTGGGCGGCGCTGCTGCTCAACCTCTCGGCCGTGTTCTTCCTCAGCGTCGGCAGCTGGGTGCAGCCGGACGGGCCGCTGTTCCTGTTCCTCCTGGCGGCCGCCTACTGCACCGCCCGGGTGGTGGTGCCGGAGCCGGAGACGTTGTCGCCCGGCGCCGCCTGGGGCTGGTGGCTCGGCGCCGGGGTCTGCTTCGGCCTGGCGCTGCTGTCGAAATACCACGCCGTGCTGATCATGGCGGGGCTGCTGCTGTTCCTCCTGACCACGCCGGGGCGGCGACGCTGGCTGGCCCATCCGGCGCCGTGGATCGCCGTGGTGATCGCGGTCGCGATCTTCTCACCGGTGCTGATCTGGAACGCCGAGAACCAGTGGGTGTCCTTCCTGTTCCAGGGCGGCCGCAGCGCCGGCGGGCGCATCCGGCTCGACTGGCTGGGCCAGAACATCGCCGGCCAGGCGGTCTGGCTTCTGCCCTGGGTCTGGCTGCCGATGATCTGGGTGTTCGTCGCCGGCCTGTGGCGTGGGCCGAAGGATCTGCGCGGCTGGTTCCTGGTCAGCCTCGCCATCATCCCGATCGTGCTGTTCACCGCCGTGGCCTCCTGGGCCAGGATCGGCGCCCATTTCCACTGGCAGGCGCCGGGCTATCTGCTGCTGTTCCCGCTGCTCGGCGCCGCCACGGCGCGGTGGCTGGCGGCTGGCAGCCGCGCCGCCCGCATCTGGCTCAAGGCCTCGGGCATCGCCACCGTGGCGGTGCTGGTGGTGCTGGGCAGTCACGCGGCCACCGGCTGGATGCGCGCGTTGCCGGGGCTGGGCCCGACCGAGATCTGGGACCCGACGCTGGAAGGCCTGGACTGGACCGATCTCCGCGCGGCGGCGCAGGAGCGGGGCTGGTTCGACCGGCCCGGCCTGTTCGTGGTCGGCACGCAATGGCACCAGACCGGCAAGATCGACGTTCAGCTCGGCGACCGGCTGCCGGTGCTGTGCCTGTGCCAGGATCCGCGCAACCTGGCCTTCGGCTGGAACCAGATGGATTTCGCCGGCCATGACGCGGTGATCATCGGCCAGGACGAGTTCCTGAGGAAGTTCGACGAGCGCTGGCGGCCCTATTTCGCCTCGGTCGAGCCGCAGCCGGACATCATCATCCATCGCGGCGGCCGGGCCGAGCTGACCCTGCACGTCTTCACCGCCCGCGGCTTCAAGGCGCCGTGGCCGCTGCCGCTGCCGCCGAACGCGCCCTGGGTGATGGCCAAGTGATGCGCTACGAACTCGCCGTGGTGGTGCCGACGCTGAACGAGATCGGCAATGTCGGCCGCCTGGTCGAGCTGCTCGACCAGGCGCTCGCCGGGATCGCCTGGGAGGTGATCTTCGTCGACGACGATTCGACCGATGGCACCGCCGAGGCGGTCTACAGGATCGCCGAGACCCGCGACAATGTCCGCTGCCTGAAGCGGATCGGCCGGCGCGGCCTGGCCTCGGCCACGGTCGAGGGCATGATGGCCACCGGCGCGCCTTATCTCGCGGTGATGGACGCCGACCTGCAGCATGACGAGACGCTGCTGCCGAAGATGCTGGAGCGGCTGAAGGCCGACACGCTCGACATCGTCGTCGCCAGCCGTTTCCTGCCGGGCAGCGACCTCGGCAGCTTCTCGGAGAAGCGCGAGCGCCTGTCCGGCCTCGGCATCCGCCTCGCCCGCATGGTGGTGCCACGCGAGCTGAGCGACCCGCTCAGCGGCTTCTTCATGCTGCGCCGGCCGCTGATCGAGGAGGTGGCGGACCGGCTGAATGGGCAGGGCTTCAAGATCCTGCTCGACATCTTCGCCTCGGCCGGGCGCCCGCTGCGCTTCGCCGAGCTGCCTTTCGTCTTCCGCAGCCGGCTCAGCGGCGAAAGCAAGCTGGACTTCGCCGTGAGCCTGGAATTCCTGATGCTGATCTTCGACAAGCTGCTGGGCGGCACCATCCCGGCCCGCTTCATCCTGTTCGTCATGGTCGGGCTGTCCGGCGTGGCGGTGCAGCTCGCCTTCGTCGGGCTGTTCCTGCATGGCTTCGGCTGGGACTTCTACTGGGCCCAGGCGCTGGCGACCGTGGCGGCGATGACCTCGAACTTCGCCCTCAACAACCGCATCACCTACCGCGACAAGCAACTGCACGGCCGCGACTTCCTGCGCGGCCTCCTGTCCTTCTACGCCGCCTGTGCCATCGGCGCCGTCATCAACCTGCAGGTGGCGGAATTCCTGTTCGAACAGCACGTGCCCTGGGCCCTGGCCAGCTTCCTCGGCGCCGCCCTGTCCTCGGTCTGGAACTTCGGCGTCACCTCGACCTTCACCTGGACCAAGCGCCACCGTCCGCGGACCCAGGCGGCCGGAGAGTAGGGTGCCAACCCCATCCCGGCCCGGCGCTCGGTCACTCGACGATCGAAAATTCCCACCGGTTGAACGGGGTCACCGAGATGAATTCGTTCCGCGTCGCGGCAGACCCTTCCGGATTTCGGAAGTAGGTCACGCAAACCGCGCCGGTTTTCTTCCACCAATAGCAGATGACATTCTCGTCGAACCAAGGGGTACTTCCAGCGTCCGACCACGAACCACATGACATGGAAGGAGTCCCGTCCGTGGTCCGTGTGTATGAGCATTCCCGGCCGGAATCAATGTTTCGCGCGAGAGCGGTATGACCGAAGATCAGCGATCTGATCTCCTCTCCGGTCAATCGATCCTTCGACGTCGGATCGTACCCGTATGGGATGTCCGGCACGCCAGCCTTGCGCAGCCCGTCGCGCAGCCGATGGCGATCGGTCGGTGTCGTGAAGGGAAGATTTATCATTGCCGTCATGACGGTCGCGGGGTTCCTGTGCACTTCCCTGGAAAGTTCATCGAGCTCCCCTCGAAGCGCCGCCGCGAGATCGGGGCGGCCGAGATGCCCATAGGCTGCGGCCAGTACGATCCGGCTGTGGAAGCGGCTCCAGAAGGCACCGGATCTGGAGTCGATCCTCATCAGCGAAGCGACCGCAGCATCGAAACGATCCATCGAGAAGGCGGCTAGCCCTTCCAGAAAATATCGCCATTCCTCCGGCCGCGGATCGACGCGGTATGCGGCATCGAGATAGCTCTTCCCATCCGCCGGCCGCCCGCTGAAGATCAATGCCAGGCTCATCTGCAGATAGCTCTCGGGATCGCTCGGATCGAGCGCGATCGCTCGTTCCGCGGCGGCCACGGCCTCCTGAGGCTCCCATCTGTGAATCAGGAGATCGGCGAGAACCTGATAATAGGCCGGTGATGGACGCTTTCCGGCCTCTCGCATGAACCCGTCGATCGTCGAGTAGAATTCATCCGGCACGATTTGCAACGCCTCGTCCATTTCTTGGCCGTGAGCGTTCCAATGCAGCGATGCCAGGCGGGCCCAGCCGCGCCCGAAATTCGGATCGAGTGCGATCGCCTGCTTGTAGTATCCAGCGGCTTTCCCGACAGCGTCCGGAGTACCACGGTATTCCTGTTCCAATCCCCTAAGATAGGCCTCGTACGCGGCTGGCACGCTCGTGCCGCCTGCAGCTTCAGCAGCGCGCGGACCGTCGATCAGCCGCAGCTTCAGCGCCGTGGCGATCTGCTCGATCATCCGGTCCTGGAGCTCGAACACGTCGCTCCAGGCGGCGTCGTAGCGTTCGGCCCAGAGATGGCCGCTGGTCTTGGCGTCAATGAGCTGGGCGTTGATCCGCATGTCGTCGCCGACCCGGCGGATGCTGCCTTCGAGGATGTAGCGGACGCCCAGCTTCGCCGCGACCTGGGCGGGCTCGGCATCCCTTCCCTTGTAGGTGAAGGCGGCGTTGCGGGAGATGACGAACAGGCCGGGAATCCGCGCGAGTTCCGTCGTCAGATCCTCCGTGAGGCCGTCGGCGAGATAGCCCTGCTCTGCATCCGTGCTCAGGTTGCCGAACGGCAGCACGGCGATCGATGGCTTGTCGGGCGAGGAGGCCATGGCGATCGCGGCTTCAGGCTGCGGCTCCCCGGGGCGCCACCATGCGGCCGCTCCTGCGGCGACGATCACGATGACGGCCACTGCCACCGCTGCTGGCCGACGCCATGATCGGATCGGCCGCTCGCCAGCGACGATCGTCTTGCCGGCGGCATCCGGATTCGACAGCACCCGATAGACGCGCACTGGCGCGTCGACATTCTTCACCGGCTTCTCGCCGAGGAAATGGTAGCCGACGTCCAGCTTCGTCCCGACCTGATCGTAAACCGGGCCGGAGATTGCGATCCCGCCCGGATCGGCCAGGCCCTGCAGCCGGTCGGCGATGTTGACGCCGACACCATGAATGTCGTCGCCCTCGACGATGACGTCGCCGAGATTGACGCCGATGCGGTAGACGAGGCGCTCGCGCTCGGGGACCGCGGCGTTGCGCTCCTCCTTGGCGCGCTGCATCTTGACCGCGCATCGCACCGCATCGACCACGCTGTGGAACTCGACCAGCAGCGCATCGCCCATGGTCTTGACCAGTCGGCCGTGGTGCTCGGCGATTTTCGGCTCGAAAACCTCGCGCAGGTCGGCCTGGAAGCGGGCGCGCGTCCCTTCCTCGTCGGCTTGACTATGGCGGCTGTAGCCGACGACATCGGCGATTATGACGGCGGCGAGCCTGCGCTCCATGGCGATCCGTCTCACTCGACGACCGAGAAGTGAATCCGGTCCACATGGGCGATCCACAACAGGTCGTTGCTTCGCCCGACAGCGTCTTCAGGCACCCGGAAGAGAGTGCCGCATCCTCTGCTGCCCGTGGTCGGGTAGCCCCAGCACATGACACGATCGTGAATGCTGACGATGCGCCCCGATTCCGACGAGGCGCTGGCAGCGCGGCTGTCGCTCAAGAACATGAAGGACCCATCCGATGCAAAGGTGAGAATCCAGGACGCGCCGGAATCGACGTCGTACCCATGGAGTGTATGGCCGAAGAGCGCGGACTCGATCTCGTCGTCCGACAGCCGGTCCTTCGACATCGGGTCGTAGCCGAATGGCAGCTCCGGCACGCCGACTTTGCGCAGGCCGCTGCCGAGACGTTCGGCATCGACGCGCTCCTTGAACGGGAACCGCACATTCGCCAGCAGCAGCGTCCATGCAGGATGGCCGGTCTTGGCCGCCAACGCATCCAGCTTCACGCGGAGCGATCCGGCGTCCCGGCCAAGATGGCCATATGCGGCGGCGAGGAGCGCTGCGGACCAATCATCCTCGGGGTGAGCGGCGACCCGCTTCTCCAGGGTTGCCGCGGCTTCCTCGAAGCGGCCGGCACAAAATTGCGTGAACCCGATGTCAGCGCCAAGCCATGCCGACGCGCGAGGGTCGAGGCGCAGGGCCGCATCGATGGAGCGCTGCGCGTCTGTCGGCCGGCCCGCCAGATTCATCGCGTACGCCATCCACACATACGTCTCGTAGTCGCTGGGGTTGAGCGCGATGGCGTGCTCGAGGTCGGCGATGGCCTCGTCGTGCTGCTCGACATTCAGGAGCAGATCCGCCTTGATCCGGAAGGCTCGCGGCGACGGGTGCTTCATGGCCTCCTGCAGATGTGCCACCATCCTGGCCCGCGTGTCCGCATAGGAGGAAGCGCCCACGGCTCGCTCCCATTCGCTCGATGTGCCGGCGCGTTTGTAGATCTGTGCGAGCGCAGCATGGGCTTCGCCATAGTTCGGATCGAGCAGGATCGCCTTCTCCAGATGCGGAACCGCCTTCGCCAGATCGGCCGGTGTATCGCGCCGAATGAGCTCGAGGCCCTGCAGGAACGCGTCATAGGCGGCAGGACTATCCGTGCCTCCCGCCGCGTGCTCCGTTCCCTTGGCGGGCGCCAGCCGCAGCTCCAGTGAATTGACGACGCTCCGGATGACGTCGTCCTGCAGCGAGAACACGTCGGTCCAGGCGCCCTCGAAACGCTCGGCCCATTTGTGCAGGCCCGTTGTGGCATCGATCAGCTGGGCGTTGATCCGCAGTTCATCGCCGACGCGCCGCACGCTTCCCGCCAGGATGTAGCGGACCCTCAACTCGGCCGCGACCTGTGCCGGGGCGACATTCCTGTCCTTGTACTGGAATGCGGCATTGCGCGAGATCACGAGCAGACCGGGGACACGCGCCAGATCGGTCGTCATGTCTTCCGTGAGGCCGTCGGCGAGATAGCCCTGCTCGGCATCACCGCTCATATTCGCGAACGGCAGCACGGCGATGGACGGCCTGTCGGACAGAGGGAGCACGGAGCTCGCAGCCGCTGCGGTCTCGGGCCCCGGCCGCCACGGCTGCCAGACGGCCACGCCCAGGACGGCGGCGCACGCCAGCGCCACTGCGGCCGCCGCCAGGAGCCGCCGCCGGGCAGACCATCCTGCGGTGTCGATGGTCCTGCCGGCGTGCTTCGGGTCCATCAGCACCCGGTAGACCCGCACCGGCTCGACGATGTTCTTGACCCGCTGATCGCCCAGGAATCCGAAGCCGATGGAGAGTTTCGCCTTGACGTGGTCGTAGGCGGTGCCGGCGACGGCGATGCCGCCCGGATCGGCCAGTCCCTGCAGCCGGTCGGCGATGTTGACGCCGTCGCCATGGATGTCGTCGCCCTCGACGATGACGTCGCCGAGATTGACGCCGATGCGGTAGACGAGGCGCTCGCGCTCGGGGACCGCGGCGTTGCGCTCCTTCTTGTTGCGCTGCATCTCGACCGCGCATCGCACCGCATCGACCACGCTGTGGAACTCGACCAGCAGCGCATCGCCCATGGTCTTGACCAGCCGGCCGTGGTGCCTGGCGATCTGTGGCTCGAAGACCTCGTGCAGGTCGGCCTGGAACCGGGCGCGCGTCCCTTCCTCGTCGGCTTGACTGTGGCGGCTGTAGCCGACGACATCGGCGATCATGACGGCGGCGAGCCTGCGCTCCATGCCACCTGTCCCGCACTGACCAGGAGATGAGCCTCAGGTCAGGTACCCGCGAGTATGGCTTGCGCCGTCAGACGGGGAAATCCGGTTTTGTTTCCTGGCCGCGCACTCCTCGCCGTCGTGCGCGCAGCCAGGGCCGGGCTTCGGGTGCTTCTCCGTCGTCGCGACGGTTCGGGTGCCGGCAGATCCGAATCGTCGAGACGAGGCCTCAGCAGACCGCCGGCTCCGTCTCCCGGCGGAAGGCGCGGAACAGCTCGCCGACGCTGCGGGTGCCGGTCTCGACCAGGTCGAAGCGGCGGCCGAAGCGGATCCAGTCGACCATCAGCCCGACCATCAGGCAGGTCAGGGTGCTGGCCGCCACCTCGGGCGGCCAGGCCGGGTTCAGCTGCCCCGATTCCTGCGCCTTGGTGAAGGCCCGGTTCATCGTCGCGCGCATGTGGTCGTGCGCCTCGCGCTGGCGCGCCAGCGCCGCCAGCATCTCGCCGACATATTCGCAGCGGCAGGTCAGGATGGTGAAGACGCGCTGGCGCTGCTCGTCCTCGGTCAGGGCGACGAAGCACTCCATCATCGCCTGCTCGATCAGGCCCAGCGGGTCGGGATGGCCGTCGGCCACCGCCCGCTCGACGATGTCCTCCGCCGGCAGCTTCACCCGCTCGTGCAGCGCCTCGAACAGCTCGACCTTGTTCTTGAAGTGCCAGTAGATGGCGCCCCGGGTCACCCCGGCGGCATTGGCGATCAGCTCCAGCGAGGTGCGCGACACCCCGTCGACGAAGAACAGCCGCTCCGCAGCGTCCAGGATCTTCTGCCGGGTCTCCTCAGCCTCGGCCTTGGTGCGGCGTGCCATGTTTCTTCTCCTCTCCCCCTTTTTCCTCTTTACATACGTGCAAGTATGTATATAAGACCGTCCAAGCGCAGCGGTCCAGCTGGACTTGGCCGTTGTGCAGTGCGAGAATTCCGGCAGCGGGAAGGGGTTGTCGTGAACTCAGCCATTCCGGATTCGGGGCGCCGTCCGGCGCGATGTCGCCCCCTGCGGGATCGGCTGCCGCTCCTCACCCGATAGACGGTGTCGTTGCGTCCGCTCGGCGTCCGCCGTTGCTCCGGCGATGAAGGGCAGGCATTCTGGGGAAGTGCCGACATGGCAGCGTGGGGGCCGAATGGTGGATTGCGGGAGCGGTTCATGCTCTCCATACATACATTCGGGAATGTATATAAATCAATCCCGCACTGCGCTCTGCTGGTGGAATATATTGTGCAGTGCAAAAAACTCTCAGGCAAAGGGGCGGTCACCGTGAGCAAGTCGTCTTCACTTCGCGCCGTCGCGTTGGCCCTTACCGTGGCCGCCGCGCCGATTCTCGCATCTTGCAACGAAAATGCCGGTGAAGCCCAGGCCCAGACGCAATCCGCGCCCCCGCCGCCGGAGGTGACGGTGCAGGAGGTGTCGGCCGGGCCCGTGCCGCTGACCTACACCTATGCCGGCCGCGTCTCGGCCTTCCGCGAGATCGAGGTGCGCGCCCGCGTCGGCGGCATCCTCCTGAAGCGCGAATACACCGAGGGCGCGCGGGTGACCGAGGGGCAGGAGCTGTTCCGCATCGACCCCGCGACCTACGAGGCCGAGGTGGCGCGCGCCAAGGCGCAGCTGCAGCAGGCCCAGGCCCAGCTCGCCAACGACCGCGTCAATGCCGAGCGCGCCGCCCGTCTGTTCGCCAGCCGCGCCGGCTCGGAGAAGGACCGCGACGACACCGCGGCCCAGGTCCGCACCGACGAGGCGGCGGTGGCCGCGGCCGAGGCGCAGCTCAAGGCGGCGCAGCTCAACCTCGACTACACGACGGTGACGGCGCCGCTCGGCGGCATGACCAGCATCGAGGAGGTGCCGGAGGGCAGCCTGATCAGCGTCAACGGCCTGTTGACCCGGATCACCCAGCTCGACCCCGCCTATGTCACCTTCTCCTTCAGCGACGCCGACTTCGCCGAGATCCGGCGGCTGCTCGACCAGGGCAAGGTCGACGGGCCGCAGGACCGCCGCTTCCCGGTGACGGTGAAGCTGGGCGACGGGCGGGTCTACGACCAGGGCGGCACCATCAACTTCACCGACAGCATCGTCGACGGCGCGACCGGCACGGTCCGTGCCCGCGCGGTGCTGCCGAACGCCCAGGGCCTGTTGATGCCGAACCAGTTCGTCCGGGTCACCGTCGGCGGCCTGACGCTGAAGCAGGGCATCGTGGTGCCGCAGGTGGCGGTGATGCAGGGCCCGCAGGGGCCGTTCGTCTACGCCCTGGGCGAGGGCGACAAGGCCGAGGCGCGGCCGCTGACGCTCGGCCGCGAGGTCGAGGGCGGCTGGCTGGTCGAGAGCGGCCTCAAGGGCGGTGAGCGGATCATCACCGAGGGCGTCATCAAGGTCCAGCCGGGCAGCCCGGTGCGGCCGTCGGCCGCCAAGGTCGCGCAGGTGACCCCGTGATCTCCCGCTTCTTCATCGACCGGCCGGTCTTCGCGGCCGTTCTCTCGATCGTCATCACCCTGGCCGGGCTGGTGGCGATGCGCGTGCTGCCGATCGCGCAGTATCCGGAGATCGTGCCGCCCGAGGTGTCGGTCACCGCGACCTATTCCGGCGCCAGCGCCGAGACCGTGGCCCAGACCGTGGCGGCGCCGCTCGAGCAGCAGATCAACGGCGTCGACGACATGCTGTACATGCGGTCGACGAACACCGGCGACGGCACCATGACGCTGACCGTCACCTTCAAGATCGGCACCGATCCCGATCAGGCGACGATCAACGTCAACAACCGCGTCCAGCGCGTGCTGCCGACCCTGCCGCAGGAGGTGCAGCGCACCGGCGTCCGCGTCGACAAGCGCTCCAGCTCGATCCTGCAGGCCGTGATCCTGCACGACGAGAGCGGGAAGTACGACCCGATCTACCTGAACAACTACGCGCTGCTGAATGTCATCGACGACCTCAAGCGCGTGCCCGGCGTCGGCGACGCCTCGCTGTTCGGCGCCGGCAAGGACTATTCGATGCGGATCTGGCTGCGGCCGGACAAGCTGGCGCAGTACGACCTGACGCCGAGCGACGTCGCCGCCGCGATCCGGGAGCAGAACGCCCAGTTCGCCGCCGGCCGCTTCGGCGAGGAGCCGGACGCGAACGGCCTCGCCTTCACCTATTCGGCGACGACCGACGGCCGCCTGCCGAACGCCGAGGCCTTCGAGAACATCATCCTGAAGTCCGACAGCAACGCGGCGACGCTGCGGCTGAAGGACGTGGCGCGGGTCGAGCTCGGCGCCCAGGCCTACAACTCCGCCGCCAATTACAACGGCAAGCCGGCCGCCGCGATCGGCATCTACCTGCAGCCCGGCGCCAACGCGCTGGAGACGGCGGAGGGGGTGAAGGCGCGGATGGAGGAGCTGAAGCAGGCCTTCCCCGACGGCATCACCTACGCCATCCCTTACGACACCACCCGTTTCGTCCAGGTCTCGATCGACGAGGTGATCAAGACCTTCATCGAGGCGATGGTGCTGGTCGTGCTGGTGGTCTTCGTCTTCCTGCAGAATGTGCGGGCGACGCTGATCCCGGTGATCGCCGTGCCGATCTCGATCCTCGGCACCTTCGCCGGCATGTACATGCTCGGCTTCTCGATCAACCTGCTGACCCTGTTCGGCCTGATCCTCGCCATCGGCATCGTCGTCGACGACGCGATCGTCGTGCTCGAGAATGTCGAGCGCATCATGCGCACCGAGAAGCTGCCGCCGAAGGAGGCGGCGCGGAAGGCGATGGACGAGGTGTCGGGCCCGGTCATCGCCATCGTGCTGGTGCTCTGCGCCGTGTTCGTGCCGGTCGCCTTCATGGGCGGCCTCGCGGGCGAGATGTACCGCCAGTTCGCGGTCACCATCGCGGTGTCGGTCACCATCTCCGGCATCGTCGCGCTGACCCTGACCCCGGCGCTCTGCGCCCTGATCCTGAAGCCCGGCCATCACGAACCGGCCCTGCCGTTCCGCTGGTTCAACCGGGTGTTCGACGGGATCACCGCGACCTACACCGCCGGCGTGCGCTTCTTCCTCAAGCGCTTCGCCATCGGCCTCTTGCTCTTCGCCGGCTTTGCCGGCGTGGCGGGCTACCTGTTCCTGAAGATCCCGGGCTCGCTGGTGCCGGACGAGGACCAGGGTTACCTGATCGTCGCCGCCTTCCTGCCGCCCGCCGCCTCGCTGGAGCGGACGGAGAAGGCGCTGGCCGAGGCGACGCAGAACATCCTGAAGCACCCGGCGGTCAGCGAAAGCATCGACGTGCCCGGCTTCGACCTGCTGTCGGCGGCGCAGAAGACCTATGGCGGCGTCGTCTTCGTGCCGCTCAAGAACTGGTCGCAGCGCACCGACCCGGCGCTGGATGCGCGCAACCTGCCGGGCCCCTTCATGGGCATGAACGCCGGCATCAAGGATGCGATGGTGCTGGCCTTCAACCCGCCGCCGATCATGGGCATGAGCACGACCGGCGGCTTCGAGGCCTATGTTCAGGACCGCACCGGCGCTGGCTATCCGGCCCTGGCCCAGGTGACGCAGCGGCTGGTCGAGGCTGCGGCGAAGCGGCCGGACCTGGCGGGGGTGCGGTCGATGTTCAACATCGCCATCCCGCAATACAAGCTCGACGTCGACCGCGAGAAGGCGCGGGCGCTGGGCGTGCCGATCTCATCGATCTTCGACGCGATGCAGGCCACCTTCGGCAGCCTCTACGTCAACGACTTCACCCTCTACGGCCGCAACTACCGCGTCAGCCTGGCCTCGGAAGGCAACTTCCGCCAGCGGCCGGAGGACCTGAAGCAGGTCTTCGTCCGCGCCGACAGCGGCGCCATGATCCCGATCGACGCGCTGGTGAAGGCCCGCCGGATCACCGGCCCCGACCAGGTCGAGCGCTTCAACATCTTCCCGGCGGCGAAGATCATGGGCGGCCCGGCCCCGGGCTTCTCCTCGGGCCAGGCGATCGCGGCGATGGAGCAGCTGGCCAAGGAGGTGCTGCCCCAGGGCTATGCCCTGGCCTGGACCGGCTCCGCCTTCCAGGAGCAGTCGGCCGGCGGCTCCGGCAACCAGGCGCTGCTGTTCGGCCTCGTCATGGTCTTCCTGATCCTGGCGGCGCAGTACGAGCGCTGGTCGCTGCCGATCGCGGTGCTGACGGCCGTGCCCTTCGCCCTGTTCGGGGCGCTGGTCGCGGTGTGGCTGCGTGGGCTGCAGAACGACGTCTACTTCCAGATCGGCCTCGTCACCCTGATCGGCCTCGCCGCCAAGAACGCGATCCTGATCGTCGAGTTCGCGGTGCTGAAGCGCGAGGAGGGGATGAGCGCGGTCGAGGCGGCGTTGGAGGCGGCGAAGCTGCGCTTCCGGCCGATCGTGATGACCTCGCTGGCCTTCATCCTGGGCTGTCTGCCGCTGGCGATCGCCAGCGGTGCCGGCTCGGCCAGCCGCCATTCGATCGGCACCGGGGTGATCGGCGGCATGCTCGCCGCCACCGTCATCGCCACCTTCTTCATCCCGATGTTCTACCGGCTGATCGCCTGGCGCGATCGCAAGAAGCCGGCCACCGAAGCGGGTCCCGCCTTCCCCCAGGCGGAGCACCCGTGAGACGGGGCCGCCCCACGGCCCCGCCTCGGTCCCGGTCGTCATTGCTGCCCCTCGACGACCGGGACTCCTAACTGGACGGGGCGCGGACCGCAACCGCGCCCCGTCCGTCGCATCCTGTCAGTCAGTCCGACACGCCCGCCTTGCGCAGCCGCGCCGCGACCGACCGGGACCGGCTGGTCTCCGCCCAGCCCAGGGCGGAGCGGCCGGTGAAGTCGCGCAGCTGCGGGTTGGCGCCGCCCGCCAGCAGCGCCTCCACCACCGGCAGGCTGCCGCTGCGGGCGGCCGCCATCAGCGGCGTGATGCCCTGCCGGTTGGCGCGGTTCGGGTTGGCCTTGCCGTCCAGCAGCGCGCGGACGACACCGGTGTCGCCGGTGTCTGCCGCCCAGAACAGCGGCGTGTTGCCCAGGGAATCGGGCTGGTCCGGCTGGGCGCCGAAGCGCAGCAGCTCGCGTACCAGCGCCGCACGGCCGTCGCGGGCGGCGATCACCAGCGGGGTGCGGCCGTTGAGGTCGGTCGCATTGGGCGACGCCCCGCTCAGCAGAAGCGTGCGGACCTGATCGAGATCGTTGGCGTCGACCGCCCGGATCAGCTCCGGGGCCCGGCGCAGCACGTCGATCTCGGCTGCAGCCGGGCCGCTGAGGGCGAGAAGCAGTGCCGCGGCCGCCGCGATGCGTCTCATCTCCGATCCTCCGGCAGGCCCGCCGGCCCGGCGGGCTCGGGCGCGAGCTTATACCGCGGTCCACAGCCGGGCCAGCCGGTTGGCCACCGCGGCGAAGCTGGACTATCCTGTAACGTCGCCGACGCTATCGACGTCACCAATGGGTCCCGCCATGACCGAATCATCCCCTCTGCCCAGCCTGCCCCGCCTCGGGCAGGTGGCTCCGCCCTTCGAAGCCGAGACCACGCATGGGCGCCTCGCGCTCGAGGATTTCCGCGGCAGCTGGGTCGTGTTCTTCTCGCACCCGGCCGACTTCACTCCGGTCTGCACCACCGAATTCGTCGCCTTCGCCCGGATCGCCCCAGCGCTGAAGGAGCGCGGAGTCGAGCTGCTCGGCCTGTCGATCGACAGCATCTACGCCCATCTCGCCTGGACCAAGCGGATCGAGGAGCTGTTCGGCACCCGGATCCCATTCCCGGTGATCGCCGACAGCGACCGCAAGGTGGCGACGCTGTACGGCATGATCATGCCGGAGCAGTCGGGCACCGAGACCAGCCGCTGCGTCTTCGTCATCGACCCGGCCGGGGTGGTGCGGGCGATGATCTATTATCCGCTGACCACCGGCCGGAATATCGACGAGATCCTGCGCCTGATCGACGCGCTGCAGACCACCGACGAGCACAAGGTCGCGACGCCCGCCGACTGGCGCCCTGGCGACAAGGTGATCGTGCCGGCGCCGCGGACGATCGAGGATGCCGAGGCCCGGGCCAAGGGCGGCTACGACTACACCGACTGGTGGTACTGCCAGACCGAGGTGAAGGGCTGACCCGCCCACCGCATTGATATCATGGCCTGTATCAATCCCGACGGCACGCTGACCGAGGTGGCGAAGCGCAGCCTCACCTTGCTCGCCGTCCCGCACACCGCGGCGCAGCTGGCCGAGGCCGCCGGCCTGCCGGTCTGGCGGGTGCGCGCCACGCTGCGCGAGACCAGCCGGGCGAAGCTGATCGCCTGCCTCAACCCGGACGCCGACGACCCGTCCTGGCAGCTCACGGAACTCGGCCACGAAGCCCTGGAACTGAGCCGGGATTGATCGCGCTTTACTGATGCATCACAATGGGATAAGGGTCTCCCTTGAAGCACCATATGAGCTGGGTCGTATTTCGGATTCTGTCGGCGGGGCTTCTGCGCTAAAGTGCGGGCGATGGATCTGCGGGGGTACCGATGAGGATGATGAAGGGTTTTGTCGCGGCCGCGTTGGCCGCCACGGCGCTGGCGGCCTGCCAGGAGGCGCCGCCGAAGCCGCAGACGGGGGGGCTCTTCCCCGACGTCGGCAACTACCAGCCGGTGAACCTGCCGGCGAAGGCGCAGCTGACGCCGACCGAGGTGCGCTACGACCTGCTGATCAAGCTGCAGACCGAGATGATGGTCACCGGCCTGAGCTGCAAGGAAGAATACAACGATCCGGCCATCTGGCGCGCCTTCAATCAGTGGACGGTCAACAACGACGACCGGATCCTGGATACTCAGGACAAGCTGGGCAAGCTGTTGGCCAAGTACAACAAGGGCAACGGCGCGCGTCTGTTCGACACCTATCGCACCAAGATGGCGAATGACGAATCCCAGCGCATGCAGCGGATGACCCAGGTGGCCTATTGCCTGGCGCGCAAGGACCAGTTCGCCGAGGTGGTCAAGTACACCCCGCAGCAGCTGGACGAGTATCTGAGCAAGTCCTACGAGCTGCTGCACGCGCGCTACAACGAGGCCGGGAAGACGCAGACCGCGGCGGCGCCGGCCGACAAGGCGGCGGCCCCGGCCCAGAAGCCGAAGAAGCCGTAAGGTCCAGCTTCTCTTTTGCCGATCCATCCGGAAAGGGCCGCGCGAGCGGCCCTTTTTGTCTCCGGCGGGTGTGTGTTCCCATCACGGCTTGCCGAAACATTCTGTCGCTGGTATCAAGGTCGTCCTGCCCGTCGCGGCGGGTTGAACGGCATCCACGAAACGGCAGAGGGGGAGTTGCAGTGACATCGCCACGCATCGTCAGCTCCCCGGACCTCCGTCATTAGGTAGGTCCGCCTCCGCGCCCCCGGCTGGTCTGGCCCCGGGGGCCGCCGGACCCTCGCCGAGGACGCGCCGATACAGCCGGGCGTCCCATCCCGAAACCCTCAGATCGCCGTCGGCGCCGGGCCCCGAGCCCTCGCCGACTCGCCTGAACCGTTCAGCCGGGAGGACACCGTTTCGGCGGTGTCGGAACGACCGTGGCGCTAGACCAGACCACCCACCAGAATCCTCTGCTGCGCGTGCTGCGCTTCAGCTTCGGCCATTGGCGCCGTCATCCGCTGCCGGTCGCGCTCGCAGTCGGCGGCGTGCTGGCGTCGACCGCGATCGACGTCGTGCTGCCGGTCTTCGCCGGCCGCATGGTCGACGCCATCGCCTCCGGCCCCGGCGGCTACGATACGGCCCTCCGGGCGCTGCTGACCATCGTCGGGCTCGGCATCGTCTATGTGGCGCTGCGCGACCAGGTGTTCCGCGCCATCATACGGCTGACCACCCGGATCATGCAGGCGATGACGCAGGAGGCGTTCTGGCGCGTCCAGCGCTTCTCCACCGATTGGCACGCCAACAGCTTCGCCGGATCCACGGTGCGCAAGATCAGCCGCGGCACCTGGGCGATGGATCTGCTGAACGACGTGATCCTGGTCGAGCTGCTGCCCTCCATCCTCGTCCTGCTCGGCGCCACCGCCCTGCTGGCGGCGCGCTGGCCGCTGATGGGGGCGGCGGTGGCGGTGGGCGTCGCCTTGTTCCTGCTGGTCAGCCTGGTCCTGGTGCTGCGCTACGTCGCCCCGGTGGCGCGGCTGGCCAATGAGATGGATTCGAAGCTGGGCGGCAACCTGGCCGATTCGATCGGCTGCAACGCCGTGGTGAAGACCTTCGGGGCGGAGCGGCGCGAGGACGCTTTCATCGCCCGCACGGTCGAGATCTGGCGCCAGCGCACCAGCCGCACCTGGCACCGCGGCACCAACTCCGGCACCACCCAGAACCTGATCATGGTGGCGCTGAACGGCATGGTGCTGGGCATCGGCCTGTGGCTGTGGCAGCGCGGCCTGGCGACGCCGGGCGACATCACCTATGTCCTCGGCACCTACGCTCTGATCCACGGCTACCTGCGCGGCGTCGGCATGCATGTCCGCAACCTGCAGCGCGCGGTCAACGACATGGAGGAACTGGTCGACTTCATGGACCAGCCGCTCGGGGTGGAGGACCGGCCGGGCGCGTCTGCGATCAAGGTCGAGGCCGGCCGGATCGACTTCGACGCCGTCACCTTCCGCTACCAGGGCCAGCAGCAGCCGATCTATGACGGCTTCACCCTGACCATCGCCCCGGGCGAGCGGATCGGGCTGGTCGGCCATTCCGGCAGCGGCAAGAGCACCTTCGTCAAGCTGGTGCAGCGCCTTTACGATCTGAACGGCGGCGCCATCCGCATCGACAGCCAGGACGTCGCCGAGGTGACGCAGGAGAGCCTGCGCCGCCAGATCGCGCTGGTGCCGCAGGAGCCGGTGCTGTTCCACCGTACCCTGGCGGAGAACATCGCCTACGGCCGGCCCGACGCGACGATGGAGCAGATCGTCGAGGCGGCGAAGCAGGCCTATGCCCACGACTTCATCTCCCGCCTGCCGCAGGGCTACGACACGCTGGTCGGTGAGCGCGGGGTGAAGCTGTCGGGCGGCGAGCGCCAGCGCGTGGCCTTGGCCCGCGCCATCCTGGCCGACGCTCCGGTGCTGATCCTGGACGAGGCGACGTCCAGCCTGGACAGCGTGTCGGAATCGCTGATCCAGCAGGCGGTGGAGAAGCTGATCGTGGGCCGCACCACGATCATCGTCGCGCACCGGCTGTCGACCGTGCAGAAGGTCGACCGCATCCTGGTGTTCGACCGCGGCCGGATCGTCGAGCAGGGCACCCATGCCGAGCTGGTGAAGCGCGAGGGCGGCCACTACCGCACCCTGTTCGAGCACCAGGCGATGGGGCTGATCGATGGGGAGGAGGAGGCGGCGTAACGCCGCCTCCTGCGGTCCTCAGCCGCCCTCGACTGGCGGCAGGCGGGCGGCGAACTCCGCCGCCAGCCAGTCGATGAACACCCGGACGCGGGGCGAGAGCTGCCGGCTGTGCGGGTACAGCACATAGACCGGCGAGGGGGAGGGCGGCGTGTCGGCCAGCACCTCGACCATGGTGCCGGCCGCCAGGTCCTCCGCCAGGCGGTAGCGCGGCAGCTGGATCAGACCCAGCCCCAGCCGGCCCGAGGCGAAGTAGATCTCGGCGCCCGCCGCCGACACCGTCACCGGCAGCGTCACCTCGCGCCGCGCGCCGCCGACCGTGAACTCCAGCGGCAGCAGGGCACCGGTGGCGGAGGACAGGAAGCCGACCATCCGGTGGCCGTCCAGGTCGTCCGGCGTACGCGGCGTGCCGAACCGCTCGAGATAGGCCGGGCTGGCGAAGGTGCCCTCCTGCAGCACCGCGATCCGTCGGCCGATCAGCGAGCTGTCGGCGGGCTGGCCCACCCGCAGCACGCAGTCCACGCCCTCGCGGACCAGGTCGACGAAGCGGTCGCCCTCGCCGAAATGCAGCTGGATCTCGGGGTATTCTGCCAGGAACCGCGGCAGGCCGGGCATCATGAAGGACCGGGCCAGGATGCCGTGCACATTCACCCGCAGCAGCCCCTTCGGCTTCGCCCCGGTGAAGGCGGCCTCGGCCTCCTCGATATCGGCCAGGATCGACAGGCAGCGCTGGTAATAGGCCTCGCCGTCCAGCGTCGGCCGGACCTGCCGGGTGGTCCGCTGCAGCAGCCGGACGCCCAGCCGTGCCTCCAGCTGCTTCACCCCTTCGGTGGCGGTGGAGCGGGGCAGGCCGAGATCCTGCGCCGCGAGCGAGAAGCTGCGCCGCTCCACCACCCGCAGGAACAGCCGCATCGCGTCCAACCGATCCATGGGTATTGTTCCGGATATCCGAATGATGATGCCGGATCATAGCAGATTATCCGGCAGATGATAAGGGTCCATCTTCCTCTCACCGACACGATGTCGGGGTTTGGAGGACAAGATGAGCGAAGACAGCAGCAAGGTCGCGCCCAACAAGGTGGCCATCGTCACCGGCGCGTCCCGCGGCATCGGCGCCGCGGTCGCCGAACGGCTCGCCCGCGACGGCTGCACCGTCGTGATCAACTACGCCGGCAATGCGGAGGCTGCCGAGACCCTGGCCCGCAAGATCGAGCAGGCGGGCGGACGGGCCTTGATCGCCCAGGCCGACGTCACGGACGCGATCGCAGTGCGCCGCATGTTCGAAGCGGCCGAGACGGCCTTCGGCGGCGTCGACGTGGTGGTGAACAATGCCGGCATCATGCAGCTGGCGCGGATCGCCGACAGCGACGACGCGCTGTTCGACCGGACGGTCGCGATCAACCTGAAAGGCACCTTCAACGTGCTGCGCGAGGCCGCGAGGCGGCTGCGCGACAGCGGCCGGATCATCAACGTGTCGACCAGCGTCGTCGGCACGAAGCTGGAGACCTATGGCGTCTATGCCGCGACCAAGGCGGCCGTGGAGACGCTGACCGGCGTGCTGGCGAAGGAGCTGCGCGGCCGCAATATCACCGTCAACGCCGTGGCCCCGGGCCCGATCGGCACCGAGCTGTTCTTCCACGGCAAGTCGCCCGAGCTGGTCGAGCGCTTCGCCAAGGCCGTGCCGCTGGAGCGGCTGGGCACGCCGGAAGACGTCGCCGCTGCCATATCCTTCCTCGCCGGGCCGGACGGCGGCTGGGTCAACGGCCAGGTATTGCGGGCCAATGGCGGCCTCGTCTGACCAGGCCTGAATTCGAGGAGAGCAAGCCATGAGCCATGTCATCGTCGTCACCGGCGCGTCGAGCGGCTTCGGCCTGATGGCCGCCCGCGCCCTGGCCCATGCCGGCCACACCGTCTATGCCAGCATGCGCGAGACCGCCGGCCGCAATGCGCCGCAGGTGGCCGAGGTCGAGGCCTATGCGAAGCAGCACGGTATCGACCTGCGCACGGTCGAGCTCGACGTCGCCTCGCAGCCCTCGGTCGATGCCGCGATCGCGCAGATCATCGCCGAACACGGCCGGCTCGACGTCGTCGTGCACAATGCCGGCCACATGGTCTACGGCCCGGCCGAGGCCTTCACGCCGGAGCAGCTGGCCCAGCTTTATGATATCAACGTGCTGAGCACGCAGCGGGTCAACCGCGCCGCCCTGCCGCAGCTGCGCAAGCAGCGCCGGGGGCTGCTGGTCTGGGTGTCCTCCAGCAGCACGCGCGGCGGCACCCCGCCCTATCTGGCGCCGTATTTCGCCGCCAAGGCCGGGATGGACGCGCTGGCGGTCAGCTATGCCGGCGAGCTGGCGCGCTGGGGCATCGAGACCTCGATCATCGTCCCCGGCGCCTTCACCAAGGGCACCAACCACTTCGCCCATTCCGGCACCCCGGCCGACACGGCGCGGGCGGAGGAATATGCGAAGGGCCCGACCGCGGATTTCAGCGAGGTCGCCTTCAAGGGCCTGGCGGCGCTCGAGCCGCCGGACGCCGACCCGCAGGCGGTGGCGGACGCCATCGTCCGGGTGGTCGACACGCCCTTCGGCAAGCGGCCGTTCCGCGTCCATATCGACCCGTCGCAGGACGGCGCCGAGATCGTCAACGGCGTCGCCGACCGGGTCCGGGCCGAGCTGCTGCGCCGGATCGGCCTCGAGGACATCCTGAAGCCGCGGACGATCGGCTGAGGGCGCCCGGATCGGCCTGGACGGGACCCGCGGCGACGCTATCGTGCGGAAGCACGCAAGAAGGCCGCGGCCCGATCCAGGCCATCCGCCGGAGGAAGACCATGCCCGACATCCGCGTCGTCGCCAGCGGACTCCTGTTCCCGGAAGGGCCGGTGGCGGAGGCCGACGGCTCCCTCCTGATCGTCGAAATCCAGCGCGAGACCGTCAGCCGCGTCCGGCCCGACGGCACGGTCGAGGTGGTGGCGCAGCTCGGCGGCGGGCCGAACGGCTTGGCGGTCGGGCCGGACGGCGCGCTCTATGTCTGCAACAATGGCGGCTTCCTGTTCCATCTCGACGGCGGCTTCAACCGCATGCGCCGCGGCGTCCATCCGCACTACACCAGCGGGAGGATTGAGCGGCTCGACCTCGCCACCGGCGAGGTCCGCACCCTCTACGACCGCTGCGGCGACCATCGGCTGTGCGGCCCGAACGACATCGTCTTCGACCGCTCCGGCGGCTTCTACTTCACCGATTTCGGCAAGCACCGCGAGCGCGACCGGGACTATGGCGGGCTGTACTATGCCCTGGCCGACGGCTCTCGGATCGTCGAAGTCGCCTATCCGATGGAGACGCCGAACGGTGTCGGCCTGTCGCCGGACGAATCGGTGGTCTATGTGTCGGAGACGGAGACCGGGCGGCTCTGGGCCTTCGACCTGGAGGAACCGGGGCGGGCGCGGAAGCATCCGTTCCCGTCGCCGCATGGCGGCCGGCTGGTCTGCGGCCTGCCCGGATATCAGCGCTTCGACAGCTTGGCGGTCGACGCCCGGGGCAACATCTGCGTCGCCACGCTGATCACCGGCTGCATCACCGTGATCTCCTCGGAGGGCACCGTCCTGCGACAGGTGATGCTGCCGGACCCGATCGTAACCAACATCTGCTTCGGTGGGGCCGATCGGAGGACCGCCTATATCACCCTGTCCGGCACGGGCCGGCTGGTGGCGATGGACTGGCCGGAGCCCGGGCACGCTCTGGCCTATTCCCGATAGAAGGTGGCGCCCGATGGTCACCGGCATCAACCACGTCACCCTTGCGGTCAGCGACGTCGAGAGATCGTTCCGGTTCTATGTCGACGTGCTGGGGCTGAAGCCTTTGGCGAAATGGAGCCGTGGCGCCTATCTGCTGGCCGGAGATCTCTGGCTCTGCCTCAGCTTCGACGAGAAGACGAGGTCGTCGCCCCATCCCGACTACACCCACATCGCGTTCAGCGTGGCCGATTTCGATGCGTGTTCGAGCCGGCTGTCGGCCCATGGCACCGTCATCTGGCGCCTGAACCAGACCGAAGGACCTTCGGTGTATTTCCTCGACCCGGACGGCCATAAGCTGGAAATCCACGACGGCGACTGGCGGACGCGCCTGCAGTCGATGCGGGACAATCCATGGGAGGCCGGGATCGAGTTTTTCCCAATTGGCTTGTCATCCCCGACTCGCAGGCCCCGTCGAGGCGCGGACGACAAGTGTCACCGGTAGTTTCTGACGCCGATTTTGCACGTCCGGCTTGAGTATGGCCTCGACCGCGAGCCGACCGATCTCGGCGATGGGCTGAGCGACAGTCGTCAACGGCGGCCGGGCCTGTGACGCCGCGGGAATGTCATCGAAACCGATGACGGATACGTCCGCTGGCACACGCAGACCCCGCGCCGTGAGCCAATCGATCGCAATGAGCGCAATCTTGTCCGACATGCACAGGAGAGCCGTCGGCCTCGCCTCGCCCTCGAAGGCTGCCTCGAGCGCGGCCGTCACGGTCGGTTCGTCGTTGCGCGTCTGGTACATCGGCGGCTGCAGCCCGACCTCGGCCAGCGCGTCGAAATAGCCCATGACGCGGTCGGCGGTCGATGAATACTCCGCCCGCTCGCCATCTCCTCGGGTGGACCAGCCGCTCCCGGTCCGGTCGCCATAGGGCATCGACAGCACCATGACGCGGCGATGGCCGAGGGCGACGACATGCTCCGCCGCGAGCCTCGCCCCGAATACGTTGTCGACGCCCACCGCCGGAATGGTCTCGTCATCCACGCCGAGCTCCAGCGCCACGAATGGCAGACGCCGTTTTCGTGTGAGCTCGACGAGCCGGACGCCACCCTCGATGCAGAACAGGATGAAGCCGTCGACGGTGGCGCTGCCGATATTCCAGGCGAGAGTCCTGTCGCTGGCTGCCGAAATCAGCGCAATCCCGGAGCCTCGGGCGTCCGCTTCGCGGGCGACCACGGCCATGATGGCGCGGGCGAACGGATCCTCGAAAAAGAAATCCATCGGCTCGGCCGTGGCGACGCCGATGGCATTCACCTTGCCGGCGCTCAGCATCCGCCCCATCGGATCGGGACCGAGATAGCCGATTTGCCGCGCGGCCGCCTCCACGCGCTCGCGCAAGACCGGGCGCACGAGCGAGGGGTGATTGAAGACGTTGGACGCCGTCCCCTTCGATACGCCTGCGACTCGCGCCACATCCATGAGGGTGGGTTTCTGCATGGAAGCCTTATGGCACATTCTTTGGACCGGTTCAAATCCGGCTTGACTGTCGATTTGAACCGGTTCATGCTCGATTGAACCGGTTCAAATCCGTATCTCGTCATAAGGGAGATGGAAATGCCCCGCAAGCTGGTGGTCAGTGTCTACACGTCCCTCGACGGTGTCGTGCAGGACCCTGTCGGCATGGAGAATTCCGGTCTCGGCAACTGGACCGGCCCCTTCGACCGTGGGCCCGAGGGCGACACCATCGTGCATGAAGAGCTTTGGGCTGCTGATATCGTGCTTCTGGGCCGCGTCACCTACGAGGCTTTCGCCAGCACCTGGCCCGACATCGACGATCCGGCGGGCTTCGCGCGCAAGCTGAACAGCATGCGCAAATACGTCGCGTCGAACACGCTCAAGGAGGCGACGTGGACGAATACGTCCGTGCTTTCAGGGGGCGTGGTCGGCGCCGTCCGTGCTCTCAAGGCTGAGCGCGGCGGCGACATCGTCATCTATGGCAGCCCCGGGCTCGTCCATTCGCTGCTGCCGCACGGGCTCGTCGACAAGGTGCACATGACGATCTACCCGACAGTTCTTGGGCGCGGCACCCGGCTCTTTCCGGCAGGCTACGCCTCGATCCTCGAGCTCGGGGACCTCAGGCGGCTCGGCTCTGGCATCGTCCATGCCGAGTACCTTCCAAAGGCTGCTTGAGATCCGGCCGTTCTGCGGGCGACATCACAGCGGCGTCCCGCCGGCACGGGACTCTGAAATCGCAGATCGGCTCTGCGCTTCGACCAGCACCTCCATCCCAACCGGCCGGAACAGCGCCGGGCGGCCGTAGAAGCGGGTGGCGAGGGCGGAGATTTGGCCGGCATCCCCGGTGGTGAAGAACAGGGGCGGCGTCTCTGCCCCGTCGGCGGTGTCGAATTCCGGGTGTCGTCCCAGATAGGCCTTCAGGCTGCGGGCGGTGATGTCGGGTTGGGACAGCACCTCCACCCCCGGCGGTAGCGCCTCGGCGAAAAGATCCGCGACCAGCGGATAGTGGGTGCAGCCCAGGATCACCGCATCCGGCGGCACGCCTTCGAGCTGTCGCATCAGCAGGGCCGCATAGCGCCGCACAGCGCGGCGCAGCACCGCCTCCGGCGCCGCACGCTCGATCAGCGTCACCAGCACCGGGCAGGCCTGCTGCACCACCGTGATCTCCGGCGCCCGCTTGCCGATCTCCTCGACGAAGGCGCCGGTCCGCACCGTGTGGCGGGTGGCGAAGATGGCGACGGTGCGCGGCTCGCCGCGGTGCCGGCCGGTGCGGATATCGGCCATCCAGGGCACGCCGGTGATCGCCTCCACCATCGGCACCAGCACGCCGATCACGCGGCGGTCGGGATGGTGGTGCGGCAGCCAGGTCTGTTGCAGCCGGCGCAGCCCGGTGGCGGCCGCGGTGTTGCAGGCCAGGACCACCAGCCGGCAGCCCAGGCCGAACAGCCGCTCCACCGCCGCCACGGTCAGGCGGTAGATTTCCTCGGGCTCGCGGTTGCCGTAGGGGGCATGGCCGTGGTCGCCGAGATAGAGGAAGCGCTGCTGCCGCAGGTGCCGCGTCAGGGCCCGAAGCACCGTCAGCCCACCATGTCCCGAATCGAAAACCCCGATCATCCGCGCCCCCACGATCCCATCCTGGCGGTAGCGGATCTTCGGGGCATTCTCAAGACGAGCGTCATTCAACCGATCGGTTGATGGTTCGGATCGGCCTATCTATTCTAAACTAAATGGTTGAGAATCGGGTCGCGCTCGACCGTGTGTTCCACGCCCTGGCCGACCCCACCCGCCGGCAGATGCTGCGCCGGCTGGCGGAGGGCGAACGGACGGTCGGCGACCTGGCGGCGCCGTTCCGGATGTCGCTGGCCGCCGCCTCCAAGCACGTCAAGGTGCTGGAGCGCGCCGGTCTGGTGCGCCGCACCATCCGCGGCCGGACCCATCTCTGCCGCCTCGACCCGCAGCCGCTGGCCGAGGCGCAGGACTGGCTGCGCTTCGCCGAACGCTTCTGGGCCGGGCGCCTCGATGCGCTCGACGCCCTGTTCCCGCCACCGGAGAAGGAATGAGAGCCATGGCCCCGGTCGAGACGGTCACCCAGAGCCGCATCATCAACGCCACGCCGCAGCAGGCCTACGAGGCCTGGACCGACCCGGCGAAGCTGCGTCGCTGGCTGGCGCCGCCGCCCTACACCTGCGCCCTGGCCGAGACCGACCCGCAGGTCGGCGGCCGCTGGCGCATCGACGTGGTCGGCGGCAGCGGCGAACGGCACAGCACCACCGGCGTCTACCGCGAGCTCGTGCCCGGCCGACGCATCGTCAAGAGCTGGATCTATGACGGACCCTTCGCCCAGTTCCGCGGCGCCGAGACCGAGGTGACGGTCGAGTTCCGCGAGGTCGCGCCCGGCCGCACCGAAGTCACCGTCCACCACAGCCGGACCCCGAGCCGGGAGTATGCCGACAGCGTGCGCGGCGGCTGGGCGGAATGCCTGGACGAGCTGGAGAAGCTGTTCGCCTGACAAGAACCTTTCGCGGGGCTAAGACAGCGCTCCGCGACAGGACGGGACAGGCCGTGGACATCATCTGCATCAACGGGCCGATCAATTCCGGCAAGTCGACGGTGGGGCGGCACCTGAGCGGCCTCCTGCCCGGCGCCGCCTTCGTCGAGGGCGACGATCATGCCGCGCCGAACGACGCCGACCTCGACACCATCATCGCCACGGCCCTGGCCCGGATCGAGGCGCTGATCGCCTCCGCCGCAGGCGACCTGGTGGTCGCCTACCCGCTGCGGGTGGAGGATCACGCCCGCCTCGCCGCTGCCGCCGGCCGGCGAGGGGCACGGCTGTTCGTGGCCACGCTGGCTCCGCCCATGGCCGTCGCCCTGGCCGACCGCGGCGGCCGGCCGCTGTCGGAGGAGGAACGCGGGCGGATCGTCGAGATGTACGCGGAAGGCTATGCCGGCCCGCCCTTTTCCGACGTCGTCATCGACAATGGGGCCCTGACCCCGGGCGAGGCCGCGCGGATCATTGCCGGCGAAGTGGCCCGCGGGCGCATGTCTGACCGCGACGCGGGCGCCCTGCGACCAGCCTGAGGGCAATGCCGTCGTCCCGCACGCGGGCGGCTGCTCAGGCGGAAGCGGCGGCAGACACCGGAAGATTGAAGACCAGGAAGCTGGCGAGGCCCCAGCCCGTCAGCAGCAGCTGGGTCAGGAGCAGCCCTTCCTGCTTGATCCAGTATCCGAACCAGAGCCCGGCCGTGAACATGGAGCTCCAGCAAAGGATGAAGGCCGCCAGGCCGAGGTTGAGCAGCATGGCGCCCGAACCTGTGGCGACGTCGGCAGGGGTTCCTGCGAGGGCGATCGTGCCCGCGAGGAGAAGCAGCGCACTGGCGCCCTGGGCAAGGATGACCCCGACCAGCGCAGCCCGATGAACATGCGGGCTGCACATCGCGCGTTTCAGGAACGGCAGCGTGTCGAACGGCGGGTCACGCAGAAGCGTCATTCCCATGGTCTGGCCGATTGCGGCCGTCGACGCACGGAATCCCTGCAGATTGTTGAGGACGGAGACGATCATCCAGAGTGTCAGGCTCGCCGCCGTGACCAGTTGGAAAAGCCAGATGCTGGTTGTGACTGTCATCGGAATCTCGTGATGGCATTGCTCTGACCCCGGATGTGGCGTGTTGCGTGTTGCACTTGTAACGAGCGTTTTGCGAAAAACATGTTGCCTGAACTGCAACAGCAACCGCGGTGTACCGATGCGTCCGAGTCTGGAAGAGCTCGAAGCCTTCCTGCATGTGGCTGAAACCGGCAGCTTCACCAAAGCGGCACAGCGGCTGGGGATCTCGAAGTCGGTGATCAGCCGACGCGTGAGTGGGCTGGAGCGGCGCCTGGGTGCGCTGCTGGTCAGCCGGACGACCCACGCCGTGACCCTGACTGAGCTGGGCGCGGGATTTCACGAGCGGGCGCGGCGGTCCCTGGAGGATCTGGACGAGGCGGTGGAAGCCGTCGGATTGGGCGCGAAGGTTATCCGCGGCCTGGTCCGGATCACGGCGCCGACGAATCTCGGGACGCTGCACGTGCTGCCCGCCGTCACGCAACTCATGGCCCTCCACGAGGCCCTCGAGATCGACCTCGATCTCAATGACCGCTATGTCGATATCACCCTCGGCGGCTTCGATCTCGCGATCCGCATCGGCGATCCCAAGGATTCCGTGCTGGTATCGCGCAAGCTCGGGAGGATCGGCCGTGCTGTGGTGGGCAGCCCCGGCTACCTTTCCGAAAAGGGAACGCCGGTCGTGCCGGAGGATCTGGAAAGGCACGAGTGCCTGACCTACGCCAACATGAATCCGGCGGAGCAATGGCGGTTCCTGGTCCGCGGCGAATGGAAGACCATCCGCACGCGCGGGCGGCTGAAGACGAATGACGGCAGTGCCCTGTTGGCGGCGGCCATCGCGGGACGCGGGCTGGTCGGGCTGCCGCGCTTCATCACCGACGAGGCCGTCGCGGCCGGCCGGCTGGTTCGCGTGCTCGAGGACTTTCCCCTGCCCGAGGTCGGGCTCTTCGCCCTGTTCCCGTCGAGCGCCCGGCTCCCCGGGCGGGCTCGGGCGGTGCTGGAACACCTCGCCGGGCACTTCCAGAGGGTGCTTCGCGTCTAGCATCGGGCCTGGGCGGCCTTCCCGGTTGCTGTTGTGGAAATGGCAACACCGTGGTGGCATTCAGCGGGCTACAGTCAATCTGTGGAACTGGATAGGTCTGGGGGCGTCAACAGGAGAACCCCCATGACAAAGATCCTGGTCCTCTACTATTCGGCCTATGGGCATATCGAGATGATGGCACAGGCTGTTGCGGACGGCGTGCGAGAGGCCGGCGCCGAGGTTACGGTCAAACGCGTGCCCGAGCTCGTCCCGGCCGACGTGGCCCGGGAAGCCGGCTACAAGACCGATCAGCCCGCACCGTTCGCCACCATCGACGAGCTTCCCGGCTATGACGCGATCATCTTCGGCACGCCGACGCGCTACGGCATGATGGCGGCCCAGATGAAGAACTTCCTCGACCAGACCGGCGGCTTGTGGTTCGAGAACCGGCTGGTCGGAAAGGTCGGCGCCGCCTTCACCTCGACGGGGTCCCAGCACGGCGGCCAGGAATCGACGATCCTGAACTTCCATACCGTGCTGCTGCATCTCGGGATGATCATTGTCGGCCTGCCCTACAGCTTCGCCGGCCAGACGCGGATGGATGAGATCACCGGCGGATCGCCCTACGGTGCATCCACCCTTTCGGGCAGTGATGACCGTCGCCGGCCATCGGAGGGTGAGCTCGAAGGCGCGCGCCATCAGGGGCGGCATGTCGCGGCAATCGCGGCTCGGCTCGCAGCCTGATCTTGTAAGAGGCGGCCGGCCGTTGACCATCGCCCGGCCCGCCGATAGCCTGCCGGCATGGTTCGTCAGCATCGCCCCGCTCCGCGATACGGTGCCCCGCCCATCTGAGGCGGCGGGGAGACGAACCATGCCCACCCATGCCGCCGGTTCCGGCGGCATTCTTGTGTGAGGTCCCCGGGGCTGCGCGGCGCCACCAGGAGACCCGACATGCCGCCCGTCATCATCCGCCCGGCCCGGCCGGACGAGCATCCCGCGCTCTGCGCCCTGTTCGCCGAGCTCGACCGGTTCCACCGCGAGGTCCGGCCTGACGTCTTCGTCGAGCCGGACGGGCCCGCGCGCAGCCCGGAGCTGATCGCCGAGCTGCTCGCCGGGCCCGGCAGCACCATCCTGGTCGCCGATGTGGACGGCGAGCTGGCGGGGCTGGCCACTTTGATCGAGAAGACGGTCGCGGCCAATCCGGTCCGGCCGGAGCGCCGCTTCGTCGAGATCGACAATCTGGTGGTGATGCCGGGCCATCGCCGGCGCGGCGTCGCCGGGCTGCTGCTCCGCCATGCCGAGGACTGGGCGCGCAGCCGGGGTCTCAGCAGACTCGAACTCAGCGTCTGGGAGTTCAACGCCGGGGCGGTCGCCTGCTACGCGGCGGCCGGCTTCACCCCGACCACCCGCCGCCTCGGCAAGCCGGTCGCGCCACCTTAGAGACCGTTTGGAAATGCGCTGGCGCGAGTCGGCTGGCGGTGGTTTCGAGAACCGGCGCGCAGCGGACGTTCAAGTCCGTGAGCACCGGAAGCGCAGAAACCGCCGTCAGACGGCCGCGCCAGTAGCAGTTCCAGGCGGTCTCTTAGCCGGGTGCCGAGGTTATGTGAATTAGCGGGAAGGGCTGGCCCAGGCTGTCCAGCGGCGACCGGCCGGTCTCGCGGAAGCCGCATCTGCGGTAGAAGGCCAGGGCGCCCGGATTCTGCTCATTCACGTCCAGCGTCAGGTCGCCGTTCAGCGCCGCGGCATGGGCCAGCAGAGCCCGGCCGATGCCCCGCCCGTGCCGATCCGGATCGACGAACAGCATCTCGACCTTGGCGCCGTCCAGCCCCATGAAGCCTTCCGGCGCACCGTCCGGCCCGGCCGCGACCCACAGCTCGACCGCCGCCAGATACTGGTCGCGCAGCAGCGGCAGCATGGCCTGGACGTCGGCCTCGGTCAGGAAATGATGGGTGGCGCGCACGGCGCGCAGCCAGATGTCCAGCAGGGCCGGATGGTCCTCCGGCCGGCCGGGGCGGATCGCGACGGTCACGGCCGGCCGCCTCCGGCCCGGCTGTGCCATTCCTCGCGGGTCTGGCCCCAGATCTCGACCTCGAAGCTGTCGAAAGGCGGCGGCAGCAGGCTGTTGCGTCGGAAGCGTGAGCCCAGCCGGCGCGCCACCGCCTTGGACGGCTCGTTCTCCGGCGCGATGCAGTGGATCACTTCGGTCCAGCCGAGGCGGTCGAAGACCCAGTCGATCGTCGCGGCGGCGCCCTCGGTGGCATAGCCCTGGCCCCAGGCGGCGCGGCACAGGCCCCAGCCGATCTCGGTGCCGGGCCAGCCCTCCGGCTGCCAGGGGCCGAGCCGGCCGATCCACTGCCCGGTCGCCTTCTCGATCACCGAGAACATGGCGAAGCCCTGCATCGCCCAGGCCCCGGCGACCATGACGAAGCCGCGCCAGGCCGCCGGGCGCGGCACCGCGCCGCCGAGGAAGCGCGCGGCCTCCGGGTCGGCCATCATCTCGGCCCAGCCGTCGAAATCCTCGGACCGGGTCGGGCGCAGGATCAGCCGGGCGGTCTCCAGCACCGGCGGGGTCTCCGGGGTCGGCATGGCGCCTCCTCAATCGCGGAGGGCAGCAGGCCCGATCCCGGCCGGGCGGTCAAGCGGCGGGCCGCTCAGCGCCCGGCCGCGGCGCCGGCGTCGGGGGCGGCGAAGCTGTGCAGCAGCAGGCGCACCAGCTCGGCCTGCCGATGCGTCTCGGTCTTCTCGAACACCTGCTTCAGATAGTGGCGGGCGGTGCCGATCGAGATGCCCAGGCTCTCGGCCGCCTCGGCCGGGCCGAGGCCGTCGGCGATCAGCGCCGCCACGGCGGATTCGCGCCGGGTCAGGCCATAGGCGCTGGCCAGGCCGGCGGTGTCGATGCGGCTGCAGCGGTCTGGGTCGGAGATCAGCACCGCCACCGCGCCGGGCTCTTCAGGAGCCGGGCCGCGGCCAGGGCCGGGCGCCGGCACCACGGTCAGGATCAACGGCCGGTTCGGCGGCCGGCGCGACACCGGGATGCGCAGCACCGCGGCGGCGGCGCGGCCGAGCGCGGCGTCGGCCCCATCCGGGCCGGCCAGCAGCATCGCCGCGGCGATCGCCTGGTGCAGCGCCCGGGTCTGCGCCGGCAGGGTGGTGGCCAGGCCGTAGGCATCGGCCAGCAGCCCGTCGCGCGCCGCGATCACGGCTTCCGCCCGCTCGTTGCGGTAGACCGGCCGGCCATGCCGGTCCAAGAGGATCAGGCCCAGGCCCAGCGCGTCGATCGCGGCCAGGGCGCCGGTCGCGCGCGGGTCGGCGCTGGCCAGGCGGCGGTTCAGCTTGCCGGCCTTGGCCAGATGCGGCACCAGGACCTGCAGCCGGCTCACCTCTTCAGCACCAAAATCGCGCTCGTGCAGCGGCCGGCAGACGCGGACGGCCGACCAGCCGGACGGACCGCGCCACGGCACCGCCACCGCCGCCAGCCCGCCGCCGATCGGCCGGATCAGCTGCTGGTAAAAATCGGTCCGCTCATAGACCCGCACCGGCACCATCGAGGACTGGGTGCGGGCGGTGCCGGTCGGGAACCGCTGCATCTGCTCGGTCCAGAAATCGCTGTGCAGGATCCGGTCGCAGCGCTCGCCGTGCTGCCGCACATCCATCCGCGAGCATGTGGACAGTTGGACGCCGTCCGGGCTCGTCGTGGTGAACACGGCGTGCGAGCCGCCGACCAGGTCGCGCACGGCGTCCAGGCAGTGCGGCCATGCCTCCGGCTCCATCGCCGCGTCGTAGATCCGCTGCACGGTCCGGAGGATCGCCTGCGCGCCCGCGGTCACCCGGTCGCCCCTTCTCCATGGCCCGCCCCGGCGGAACGGCATGTCCCGTTGAAACGAACCGCCGCATGCGCCTCGCCCCCAAGTCGATCATGGCATGCCGGCATTCCTGTACTCCGATATCCTAGAACAGGAAAATAGGCCAATATGGAACCACCCGGTTCCTGAAATAACCGCCGATCTCGTGAGATCGACGTCCGGTTAAACCACAGAAGTCCTCTTCGCTCGGAGGGGCATATAATGTCCCTTCGAAGCCATTATGAACAGTTTTATTGTGGCATCGATATGGAGCCGAGACGGCGAAGCCGGGGCGCGGCGCCGGATCGCTTCGCCTCCAAGCCTGCGGTGACGGCGAGGTGTTGGTGTCAGCTGGCGCGGCGCAGCGCCACCGTCCGCTTCGGCTCCTCGTCGAACAGCTCGGCCAGCTTGTCGATCATGGTGCCGCCCAGCTGCTCGGCGTCGACGATGGTCACGGCACGGCGGTAGTAGCGGGTGACGTCGTGGCCGATGCCGATCGCCACCAGCTCCACCGGGGACCAGCGCTCGATGTATTCGATCACCTGCTTCAGGTGCCGCTCGAGATAGTTGCCGGGGTTGACCGACAGGGTGGAGTCGTCGACCGGGGCGCCGTCGGAGATCACCATCATGATGCGCCGCTGCTCCGGCCGCCCGACGATGCGGTTGTGGGCCCAGAGCAGCGCCTCGCCGTCGATGTTCTCCTTCAGCACGCCCTCGCGCAGCATCAGGCCGAGATTCTTGCGGGCCCGGCGCCAGGGCGCGTCGGCGGCCTTGTAGATGATGTGGCGCAGGTCGTTCAGCCGGCCGGGATTCTGCGGCTTGCTCTGCTGGATCCAGCGCTCGCGCGCCATGCCGCCCTTCCAGGCGCGGGTGGTGAAGCCGAGGATCTCGACCTTGACGCCGCAGCGCTCCAGCGTCCGCGCCAGGATGTCGGCGGCGATCGCGGCGATGGTGATCGGCCGGCCGCGCATCGACCCGGAATTGTCGATCAGCAGGGTCACGACGGTGTCGCGGAAATCGGTGTCCTTCTCCTGCTTGAAGGACAGCGGCGTCAGCGGGTTGATCACCACCCGGGCCAGCCGGGCGGCGTCGAGGAGGCCTTCCTCCAGGTCGAAATCCCAGGACCGGGTCTGCTTCGCCATCAGCTTGCGCTGCAGCCGGTTGGCCAGCTTGGCGATCACGCCCTGCAGGTGCTGCAGCTGCTGGTCCAGCATCAGGCGCAGCCGCGCCAGCTCGTCGGCGTCGCACAGCTCCTCGGCCGGCACCACCTCGTCGAACTGGGTGGTGAAGGCCTTGTAGTTCAGCCCGTTCGGGTCGAGCGCGCCGGTCTGCTCGTCGCGCCAGGGCTGGCCGGGCGTCTCGCTGTCCTCGGTGGCGTACTCCTCGGCGTCCTCGGACGCCTCCTGCTCCGCCCCCTCGGCGTCGGTCTCGTCGCCGCTCTCCGGGTCGCTTTCGCTGTCGTCGGCGGTGGCGCTGACCTGCTCGCCCTCGCGGCCCTGCTCCTCCGGCTCCTCGCCCTGGGACTTGTCCTCGTCCTCGCCTTCCTCGTCCTCCTGGGCCTCGTCCTCCTGGCCGACATCGAGGTCGAGCTCGGCCAGCAAATGGCGGGCGCAGCGGGCATAGGCCTCCTGGTCCTCCATCGTCTCGCCCAGCTCATGCAGCGACCGGCCGATCCGGCTCTCCAGCCAGGACCGCCACAGATCGGCGGCGTGGCGGGCGTTGGGCGGCGGCTTCTCGCCGGTCATCGCCTCGCGCGCGGCCAGCCGCACCGCCTCGGCCAGCGGCACCTGCTCGCGCTCGGTCACCCGGTCCAGCCCCTGGCGCTTGAAGCGGTCGTCCAGCGCCGCCGCCAGATTGCCGGCGACGCCGGCCATCTGGGTGGCGCCGATCGCCTCGCAGCGCGCCTGCTCCAGCGCCTCGAAGGCGGCGCGGGCGGTCTCGCCCTGCGGCATGCGGGCGGCGTGCAGCCTGGGGTTGTGGTGCTTCAGGCGCAGGGCCACGGCGTCGGCGGCGCCGCGCACCTTGGCCACCTCGGCCGAGGTCAAGAGGCGCGAGGGCTGCGGCAGGCGGGCGCGGGTGCCGGCGACGCCGGGCGGCTCGCTGGAATAGGCCACGGTGATCTCGGGCCGCTCGGCGATGGCCCGCACCGTCGCCGTGGTGGCGCGCTTGAACACCTCGATCGGGCTGTCGTCCTGGGGCATCGCCTGCTTCGTCTCTACGGCTTTCGCCGTTCTCCCTCATCTGTCATGCCCGGGCTTGACCCGGGCATCCAGAGGCTGTCGAGACCTTCTGGATTGCCGGGTCAAGCCCGGCAATGACAGCAAACCTACGACCCGACCGGCTTACGCCAGATGGGCGCGGACGCCGCTTTCCGGCAGCTCGGTGCCGAAGCAGCGCTGGTAGTACTCGGCCACGGTCGACCGCTCGACCTCGTCGCACTTGTTCAGGAAGGTCAGGCGGAAGGCGAAGCCGACATCGCCGAAGATGCGCGCATTCTCGGCCCAGGTGATCACCGTGCGCGGCGACATCACGGTCGAGATGTCGCCGCCGATGAAGCCGGCGCGGGTCAGGTCGGCCAGGCGGACCATGGCGTTGACTTTGGCCCGTCCCTCCTCCGTGTCGAAATCCGGCACCTTGGCCAGCACGATCCCGACCTCGGCGTCGTGCGGCAGGTAGTTCAGCGTGGCGACGATCGACCAGCGGTCCATCTGGCCCTGGTTGATCTGCTGGGTGCCGTGATAGAGGCCGGTGGTGTCGCCCAGGCCGACGGTGTTGGCGGTGGCGAAGATGCGGAAGGCCGGGTGCGGGCGGATCACCCGGTTCTGGTCCAGGAGGGTCAGCTTGCCCTCGACCTCCAGCACGCGCTGGATCACGAACATCACGTCCGGCCGGCCGGCGTCGTATTCGTCGAACACGATGGCGCAGGGGTTCTGCAGCGCCCAGGGCAGGATGCCCTCGCGGAACTCGGTCACCTGCTTGCCCTCGCGCAGCACGATGGCGTCCTTGCCGACCAGGTCGATGCGGCTGATGTGGCTGTCCAGGTTGACGCGGATGCAGGGCCAGTTCAGGCGGGCCGCCACCTGCTCGATATGGGTCGACTTGCCGGTGCCGTGATAGCCCTGGATCATCACCCGCCGGTTGTGGGCGAAGCCGGCCAGGATGGCCATGGTGGTGTCGCGGTCGAAGCGGTAGGCGCTGTCGACCTCCGGCACGTGCTGCGTCGCGGACGAGAAGGCCGGCACCTGCAGGTCGCTGTCGATGCCGAAGGTCTGCCGCACGGACACCTTGATGTCGGGCAGCGTCGTGGAGGTGTCAGCGCTCATGATCCAGTCGAAGTCCAAATTCCAGAGTATGGTTCACGAGGCGAAGCCGGCCTTCAGCACGCTGTAGGCGTGGTTGATGGACTTGAACTTCTCCTCGGCGTCGCGGCTGCCGCCATTGGCGTCCGGGTGATGCAGTTTGACAAGCGTCTTGTAGCGCGCCTTGAGGGTTTTCAGATCGAAAGGAGGAACGAGCTGGAGCGTCTTCATCGCGCTCTCCTGCTCGGTCAGGGGGCGGCCCTGCTTCGCCTCGTCCTGCGCCTCGCGGCCGGCGTGGAACGGGTTGTCGCCCGCGCCATTGGCGAAGCTCTCATAGATCCGGGCGCGCAGCCGCTGCTCGGCCCGCCAGCTTCCCATCGGCCAGGTCGGCCGGTCCCACACCGTGTCGCGCCGCGCCTCGCGCTCGATCTGGTCCGGGGTCATGCCTTGGTAATAGTTCCAGGCGCGGTTGTATTCCCGCACATGCTCCAGGCAGAACCACCAATAGTCGTTCAGCCGCTGCCGCGATTTCGGTGCCCGGAACTCCCCGGCGCAGGCGCAGCCCGGGTGGTCGCAGCGGCGCGTTGCCGGCGCCGGCTCCTCGAATGCCCGGTACTCTCTGCGGTTCGCGGTGGCCATGCTGCGAGTATGGGGAGGGCACATTCGCCTGACAAGCCGAGGCGGCGGAAATCTGCCTTGCCCTCGTGTCGCAGCATCGGCGCTTGCTTCATATGGGAATATAGGATGCAGGTCTCCCGTCCCGGTGCTGTCTCTGCTATCACCGGAGGCTGGATGGAGGACGGACCCGATGCAGATCGCCGACCGCATGCGCCGCAAGCTCGAGGAGGCGCTGGCCCCAGCCCAGCTCGAGATCATCGACGACAGCCACCGCCATGCCGGCCACGCCGGCCATGACGGGCGCGGCGAAAGCCATTTCCGGGTGCTGATCGTCTCCGAGGCCTTCGCCGGCAAGTCGCGGGTCGAGCGGCAGCGCCTGGTCTACGACCTGCTGTCGGCCGAGCTGAAGGACCGGGTGCACGCCCTTTCGCTGACCACCCAGACGCCCGAAGAGGCGGAGCGGGCCTAGTCGCGCACCGGGGCGAGGTCGCCCGCCGGTACCGCCGCGCTGTCCGGCCCCGCCTGCCCGAGCTCCCGGAACAGCCGGTCGATGCGGGCGCGCTCCGCCGCGTCCTGCGGCAGGGCGTAGGACAGGGCGACATAGACCAGCGTGTTGACGGCGAGGCCGACGACGCCGGAGGTCAGGCCGCCGAGCTCGCGGATCGACACCGGGTAGATGAGCTGCAGCACCACGGCGACGGCGAAGCCGGTCAGCATTCCGGCCAGGGCGGCCGCGGCGTTGCCCCGGCGCCAGAAGATGCCGAGATAGAGCGCTGGGGCCAGCTGGACGATGCCCTGGTAGGAGGCCAGCGCCAGGGTCAGCAGCCCGGCCGTGACGTTCACCGTCAGCACGGCGCCGATCACGGCCAGCACGGTCGCGGCCACGATCGCCGCCCGCGCGGTCCGCGTGGTCGTCGCCTCGTCGGCGCCGCCGATATGGATCACGTCCTGCGCGGTGTGGGTGCCGATCGCCGCGGTCAGCGCGTTGACGTTGCCGGCCGTGGCGGCGAAGACGGCCGTCCCGGCGAGGGCCAGGACGAAGGGCCCGCCATGCGCCGCGGTCAGGAACCAGACATTGTCGGGGGCGGCGGCGACCTCGGGCAGCTGATGGGCCAGCATGCTCATGGTCAGCAGGATGGCGAGGAACAGGAACATGATCGGCGCCGCCTTGACGGCGGAGTTGCGCACGGCCTGGGCGCTTCTGGCCGTGAACAGCCGGACGAAGATGTCCGGCCAGCACCAGGACCCCAGCGCCCCGGTGGCGACGATCGAGAGATAGTACAGCGGGCCGAGATCGCTGCCGGGGCCCGGCAAAGCGGCGAATTCCGGCGGCAGGGCGGCGAAGCCCAGCCCTTGCGACATCAGCCAGACGATCAGGCCGAGGGCGACGAGGCCGCCGACGCCATAGGCGAAGATGCCCTGGACCATGTCGGAGATGACGATCCCCCGCATGCCCAGCCGGACGGTCCAGATCTGCCGGATGCCGAGCACGGCGATGCCGGCGAACACCGCCAGCGTCGGCGAGACCGCGCCGAAGGAGAGATAGGAGAACACCAGCCCCAGCGACTGGAAGCCCAGGATCAGCCAGGGGAAGCTGGCCACCACCCCGATCAGCGCCGCGACGATGCGCACGGCCTTGGAGTTATAGCGCATGCCGACGAAATCGGCCTGGGTGCGCAGGTTGAAAGCCCGGCCCCAGTCGAACACCTTCTGGGCCATGAACAGCATGAACAGCACGGCCAGAAGGGAATAGGAGACGACGTAGTAGCCGATCACCCCGGCCGAGGCGGCGAGGCCGGCGAAGGCGATGAAGATGGTGCCGGGCAGCCAGGTGTTCAGGAACGCCATCGCCTGGAACCAGGACCCGAAGGACCGCCCGGCGACCGCGTAGTCGGTGAAGTCGCCGCCGCTGGCCCGCCGGGTGCGTTCGAGGACCAGGATCACGCCGGCGAAGAACGCCGCCAGGGTGCCGTAGCCGATGAGGATGTCCATCGCCTACTCCTTCCCCGCATCATGGTTGGCGCGGTTCAGGTGGATCACGGTGGCGGTCAGCAGCAGGCTGCTGCCCAGGAAGAAGGCCAGGGCCATCGCCAGGTTGCCCGCCGCGAAGGCCAGGTGGATCGGCGGGAACAGCACCACGATCAGGTTGACCCAGATCAGCAGGGTGCCCCGCGCCCTGCCGGCTCTCTGTCCGTTCATCATCGCCCCCTGTTTGGTTGTTCTTGAGATCCCGGCCGCCGGCCGGGGCGCTAGAGCCCGACGCTCTCCGCCACCCGCGCCACCAGCGCCTTCTGATGGTCCTGCAGCTCCTGCCCCGGCAGCCCGGCCCAGGCCGCCAGATAGGGGTCGGTCACGCCGGTGCTGACGCCGCTCAGCGTCTCCACCACCGCGAGGCCGCAGAACGGCACGTAGAAGGGCGAATAGCCGCCCTCGTGGCTGATCACCAGCCGGCCGCCGCAGACCGCATCGGCGAGGTCCATCAGCCGGCGGGTCATCACGGCGTAGGAGGTGGAGACCAGCAGCATCCGCCCCAGCGGGTCGGCGTTGCTGGAATCGAAGCCGCTGGCGACCATGATCAGGTCGGGCCGGAACCGTTCGATCGCGGGCAGGACGACGCGGTCGAAGGCATGGAAGTAGGCGCCCTCGCCGGACCCCGCCGGCAGCGGGATGTTGATCGCCGACCCGTCGCCGGCGCCCCTGCCGCGATCCGTGACCTTGCCGGTATCGGCCGGGAAGTTGCCGTCCTGGTGCAGCGAGATGGTCAGGACGTCCCGGTCGGTCTCGAAGCAGGCCTCGGTGCCGTTGCCGTGATGGACGTCCCAGTCGACCACCGCGACCCGGCCGATGCCGAGCTTGGCCCGGGCATGGGCGATGGCGACGGCCACATTGGCGAACATGCAGAAGCCCATCCCCGTCTCCGGTCGGGCGTGGTGTCCGGGGGGCCGCACCAGGGCATAGGCGTTGCGCACCTCGCCGCCGACCACGGCGCGCAGCGCGCTGATCGTGCCGCCGGCCGCCAGGCAGGCCAGCTCGAAGCCGCCGAAGCCGAAGGGCGAGACGCCGTCGCCCATGTCGCCGCCGCGGATGTCGCGGCTCAGCGCCTTCATCGCCTCGATATGGCCGCGGGTGTGGATGCGCAGCAGGTCCTCCTCGGCCGCGGCGACGCAGTCGATGCGCTTCAGCGCCCTGGCGATGCCGGAGACCTCGACCAGCGACGCGAAGCGGGCCTTGGATTCGGGCGATTCGAGGTGCTGCAGCGGCTGGATGAACTCGCCCTTCAGGAAGCCGCCGGCGGTTCCCGTGTCATGCCAGCCGAACCGCTCGTGCCACAGCCACCCCGTCGCCATTCCCGGCCCCTCCCATGATGGATGTCGGTCGAGTCTAGCCGTCCGGGCGCGGTCCAGAATGGTGCAGATGCACTATGGCGGAGGGCGTCCGGGGCGCTGCGGGCCGCTTGTCGGCCATTCGCGGCGACGCTAGCGTTCCGGGAGACATCCCGGGATGGCGCGCGTGACCTCGAAGCTGCCCCTGTTCTCCCAGTTCGTGACCGACCTGCACAGGATCGGGCGCGAGGGCGACGGCAGCATCCCGGCCTGGGGCTTCGACCGCCTCCGGTCCATTCTCGGCTTCGACTGCGCCTGGTACGGCTGGGCGCGGTTCGAGCCGGGGCGGACGGTCGTGCACGCCTCGTCGACCGTGAATCTGCCCGGCGACTTCGCCCGCTTCTGGACGACGATCGAGAACCAGGATCTCGTCGCCCGCAGCCTGCGCGAGACCCGCGGCGGGGTGCAGATCTACGACCGCAACCAGCCGGTGCAGACCGATGGGATGATCGAGCTGGCCGAGCGTTACCGGATCCGGAAATGGGCCAGCGCCATGCACAGCCGGCCGAACCGCACCACCGTCTTCTTCGCCTCGATCTATCGCGGCGACGCCCGTCCCCCGGACTGGGAGGCCGAGGACCTGCACTTCCTGCAAGGCGCGGTCGACCACATCTTCCTGGCGGTCCAGGCGTCGGCGTGGCGCGGGGCGGAGCCCGCATCCGCGGACGGGGCCTCCCTGCTGGTCGACCCGTCCGGCTTCGCCTATCTCGGGCTCGAGGCCTCGGAGGGGCTTCTGAAGACCGTGTGGCCGGGCTGGACCGGGGAGCGGCTGCCGGTTCCCCTGCGCCGGCTGCTGCAGCGCCCCGGGACCGTCACGCTGAAGGGCGACGGCGTCGTCGTCTCCTGCGAGCGCGCCGGCGACGCCGGCGACCAGTCGGAGCTGATCCGGCTGCGGCTCAGCTCGATCGCCGGCCTCGATCGTCTCACCCGACGCGAGTGCGAGGTCGCCCTCCTGCTCGCCGCCGGGGCGACGCACAAGCAGGCGGCGCAGGCGCTGGGCTCCGCGCCCGCCACCATCCGGAACCAGACGCAATCGATCTACGAGAAGCTCGGCATCCGCTCCCGCGCCGAGCTGGCCGGCGTGGTCCACGGCCGGGTGGCGAAGGAGCGGGGGCTCGCCCGGTGATGAATCTTGGCCCAACCGAACTCCGGCTGATGCAGGGCCTGGCCCAACAGGTGACCGCGCTGCGGCCGGACCTGCTGAACGCCGACGCGACCGTTGGTGAACTGGCCTGGGTCTGGGCCAAGGATTTCGACGCGCTCAGCCCGTTCTGGCGGCACCGGCTGTGGTTCGTCGACGGCCGGCTGGCCGCCTGGGGGTGGGTGCATCTGCCTTACCGGGTCCCGCGCAGCGATGGGACGTTCCGCGAGGCCAAGGCGGCCAACCTGCTTTGGCAGGCGCATCCGGACCGGCCGGAGCTGCTGACCGGGATCCTCGACTGGTACGACGATGTGGCGGGCGACGTCGACCGGTTGCTGACGGTCCAGTCCGCGGATGTCCAGGCGCAGGCCACCGTCGCCGCGCACGGTTACGCGTTCGACGCGGAAGCCGGTTCGGATGACGGATCCTGGGTGCAGTTCAACGTACGGGAGCTGACGGATGTGCCGGATCCGGTGCTGCCCGAGGGATTCCGGTTTCTGGCGGCCGGGGACGTCTCGGTGGCGGACGCGGTCAAGGCGCATCGGGAGGCGTGGCATCCGTCCAGCCTCACCGAGGCGGCGTTCGAGCGGGTCCGGCGGACCTGGCCGTATCGGGCCGATCTGCATGCGCTGATCGAGGCACCGGACGGCACCTTGGCCGCGACCGCGATCATCTGGCTGGACGAGTCGACGCGAACCGCTGAATTCGAGCCCGTCGGCACACACCGGGACTTCCGGCGACGGGGGTTGGGCACCGCGTTGCAGCTGCACGGCATGCATCTGGCCAGGGCGGCCGGCGCGAACCGGATGCTGGTCGCCTGTCTCGGCGCGCCGGCGCACCCGGCCGCCCGGAACCTGTACACCGGCGTCGGCTTTCGCGCATTGACCCGGGACCTGCCGCAGATCAAGGCCTGGAGATAGATTACATCCCGCGTCTGCTCCGCATCGCGCCCGCGGTATGGTCGGCGAGCCACGTCAGAGGGGCGCTTCCTCTCAGATCGCCCACCACCAGCGCAGCCGGCGCAGCAGGCCGGGGCCGACCGGGCGCGGCAGCAGCTCGGCCCGGCCGCCGCCGAAGGCGCGGGACACGACCTCCGGCGCGGTGAAGCCGAAGGCCACCGCCTCCTTGGCCTCGTCGGCCTGGCCCAGCAGCGCCGCCAGCCCGCCCAGCAGCACCAGGCCGGCGAACATCAGCCAGAAGAACCAGTCGCGCAGGAACTGTGGCGCGCCGTCGTGACGGCCCTTGATCAGCCGCAGCAGGTCCGGCAGCGCGCCGCCGAGACAGCCCAGGGCGAAGATCTCCCAATCGATCATGGCGCCGACCCCCCGATTGACAATCGGGATGACGGTTATCATCTCTGGTTCAGATGATGATCATCATATAAAGATCGTCGTCCGCAGGCCGCCGGGAGAAGCCGGGCGGCGCTTCCCATTCGGCGCCCGGTGGGGCGCAGGAGACCGAGATGAGGTTGAAGGACAAGGTGGCGCTGATCACTGGCGGCAATGCCGGCATCGGCCTGGCGACGGCGCGGCTGTTCGTGGCCGAGGGCGCGAAGGTGGCGATCACCGGGCGCAACCGCGAGACGCTGGACGCCGCGGCGCGCGAGCTGGGCGACGCCGCCCTGGCGCTGCAGGCCGACGCCACGGATGTCGAGGCGCTGGAACGGGCGGCGGCCGAGGCGGCGCGGCGCTTCGGCCCGCTCGACATCGTCTTCGCCAATGCCGGCATCGGCGGCGCCACGCCGCTGGGCCAGACCGGGCTGGCGGCGTTCGAGCAGATCATCCGCACCAACCTGACCGGCGTGTTCTTCACGGTGCAGGCGGCGCTGCCACATCTGAAGGACGGGGCGTCGGTCATCCTCAACGGCTCGGTGCACAGCCTGCTCGGAGTGCCGGGCTATTCCGCCTATGCCGCGGCCAAGGGCGGGGTGCGCGCGATGGGCCGGGTGCTGGCGTCGGAACTGTCGCCGCGCGGCATCCGGGTGAACGTGGTCTCGCCCGGCGCCACCGACACCGACATCTGGTCTGCCGCGGCGCCGACGCCGGAGGCCCGTGCGGGCCTGGTGCAGCGCCTCAGCCAGGCCATCCCGCTCGCCCGCTTCGGCCGGCCGGAGGAGGTGGCGAAGACCGTGCTGTTCCTGGCCTCGGACGAATCGAGCAACGTCCAGGGGGCGGAGCTCTTCGTCGACGGCGGCACCACCGGCTCGCCCGCGGGGGCGCCGGTGTATCGGGGCTGAGCTGTCCCGCCGGCGCTGGTGCTGATCATATCCCTTTCCGTCATGGCGAGGCGCGCAGCGCCGTGGCCATCCAGCGGCTCGATCCCTGGATTGCCACGCCCCTTCGGGGCTCGCAATGACGGGTCAATATTTCGGGCTGCTGGTATAATCTCGGGCCAGACCAGCGGGAGGTGCGCGGTGGCGGCGAATGTCGAGACCGAAGACGACGACCCGAAGCGGCTCGACGTCGAACTGTTCATCGTTCATCCGACCATGGACCCGGTCGACATCACGGCCGCACTGGGGCTGGAGCCTTCGCACGTCCACCGCGTCGGGGATGATCGGAAGACGCCCAAGGGAACGCCTCTGCCGGGGCAGTATCGCGACACGCGATGGCGATACGGCATCCGCCACGATATCCGGGGCCAGCATTTCCGGCATCAGGTCGCCGCCCTGCTCGATCAACTTGGCTCGCGCAAGTCATTCCTTGCGGAGCTTCGGGCCACCGGGGGTGAGGCAATGCTGATCGTGCAGTTCCTCGGCGACGGGTATTTCGGGGACGTATTGCCCCTGAGCCTCATGTCCAGGCTGATCGACCTGCAACTGGACTTGGGCCTTGAGGTCTACACCGTCCCGCAGTCGCCCTGATCAGCACCCGTGCTCACCCCGGCGGAAACACCACCATGTTCGGGCTGCCGATGGGCAGGTATCGGCCGGTGAATTCCAGCCGGCCGGACTGCGGGTCGACCCGGAACAGGGTGACGTTGTCGCTGCGCCGGTTGCAGGCGAACAGGAACCGGCCGGTCGGGTCCAGCGCCACGTGGTTCGGGTAGTCGCCGCGGGTCCATTCCGCGTCCAGCCAGCGCAGCGCGCCGTCGGGCCCGATCGCGAAGATGGCGATACTGTTGTGCAGCCGGTTGCCGGAATAGAGGAAGCGGCCGTCGCGGCTGATCGCCAGCGCCGAGGCGAAGCTGGAGCCGGCGAAGCCCGGCGGCAGCGCGCTCAGCTGCTGCCGGAAGGCGGCGCGGCCGATCGCCGGGTCCCAGTCGTGCACGGCCAGCTGCGACGCCTCCTCATAGACCGTGTAGAGCACGCGGCCGTTCGGGTGGAAGGCGAGGTGCCGCGGCCCGGCCCCGGCCGAGGCGGCGGGGAAGAAGGTGGCCGGGCGCAGCGCCCCGGCGGCCTCGTCCAGGATCCAGACATGGATCCGGTCCTGGCCGAGATCGGTGCTCAGCACGAAGCGGCCTGCGGTCTCGATGATATGGGCGTGCGGGCCGTCATGGCCGCTGATGGCGAAGCTGCCAGGCGGCGCGGCCTCGGCCCGGTCCGGCCCGACCGGGCCCTCGGGCGCCTGCACATCGGTGGCGGCGCCCAGCGACCCGTCCGCCGCGATCGGCAGCACCGTCAGCCGGCCGTCGCCGTAATTCGCCACCAGCAGGTGCCGCCCGCCGGGATGGACGCTGCCATGCGCCGGAACGGTGCCGCCGGAGCCGACGGTGTTCAGCGCCGTCAGCGCGCCGCTCTCCCGGTCCACCCGGTAGGCGGTGACCGCGCCCTGCGCCGCGCCCTCGAAGCTGTCGATCTCGTTGACGGCGTAGGCGTGCCGCCCGTCCGGGGCGAAGGCCAGCCAGGACGGGCTCGGCCCGGCGACGCTCTTCAGCGCCTCCAGCCCGCCCGTCTCCGCTTCCAGCCGGGCCAGGGTGATGCCTTCGCCGTTGCCGGACGCGCCGGTGTAGCTGCAGATGTAAAACAGCATCGCCCAGCCTATCCCTGTCGTCTCGGGGTCTTGCAGACCTCGATACCATCCGTCTCACGCATTGTCAGCGTCGCCGCGCGCGGCTATCACGCGCCGATCCGCCGCCTCTGCCGGGAGCCGAACCGATGAGCGACACCCCGCCCGACCGCCTGTCGAGCAACCCGAACAGCCCGCATTACGACGAGGCCGTGCTCCGCCGCGGCGTCGGGGTGCGCTTCAACGGCACCGAACGCACCAATGTCGAGGAGTACTGCGTCAGCGAGGGCTGGGTCCGCCTGGCCATGGGCAAGGCGCTGGACCGCCGCGGCAACCCGCTGACCCTGAAGCAGACCGGCACGGTCGAGCCCTATTTCCGGGACGAGCCGCCGAAGGGCTGAGCGCCGGCGCCGAGGGACCGCAGCGCCGCGTCCAGCGCCGCCTCCAGCGGCTCGATCACGGTGACGGCATGGCCGCGCGCCGTCAGCTCCGACCGCAGCCGCGCCGCGACCTCGGCCCGGCCGGTGCTACCGACCAGCAGCACGGTCGCGCCGGCCTCGACGGCGGCCAGGGCATGGGCCAGCGGATCCTGCGCCAGCATGTCGGCATCAAGCCAGGCGCGCTTGCGGCGGCCGGCCAGGCGGCGCATCTCCTCGCCCGGGCCGATCACCGGGATCGCCGCCACCGCCGCCCGCGCCTCGGCCAGGCCGACATCGGAGGTGCAGTCGATGATCACGGCGTCGATGCCGTCGCGCTCGGCCTCCTCGATCCGGCGCAGCACGCCCGGCCGGGCGGCCTCGATATCGGCGTCGCTGCGCACCGCCAGCGGGCCGTCCTGGTTCTGAACATGGCTCAGCGTCACCCCCGGCCGGGCCAGCCGGGCGAGGTCGTCGCGGATCGCCGCCAGCGTCTCCGGCCGCGGGTCGGTCGTCGGCGCGACCAGCCGGATCTTCAGGACCATGCCGCAGGGTGGGCCGGATCGGGCGGGAAGGGAAGGCGGCAGACGCGCTCACCGATCAGCCGCCGCAGCTCCCCGGTGTCCTCGGTCTCGCATTCCCACAGCACCACGACACGCCAGCCGGCGGCGGCCAGCGCTGCGGCGGCCCGGGCGTCCCGCTCGGCATTGGCCCGGAACTTCTCGGCCCAGTAGTCGGGCCGGGTCCGCGGCCGCCGCGCCTTGCGGCAGCCGGCGTGCTGGTGCCAGAAGCAGCCATGCACGAACAGGGCGACACGCCGCCTCGGCAGCACCATGTCGGGCGTGCCGGGCAGGTCGCGCCGGTGCAGCCGGAAGCGCAGCCCCAGGGCGTGCGCGGCCCGGCGGGCGCGGCGCTCGGGCGTGGTGTCCTTGCCCTTGATCCGGGCCATCAGCCGGGATCTCTCTTCGGGCGTCAGCCGGTCGGCCATGCCGGGTCTCCTGGGTGGCGGGCCTGCCTTGTCCGCCACCGGCCCGGCCGGGCCAATCCGGTTCTTGCGGGTGTGTCGGGCGGCTGCCCGCCTCAGGCCGCCACCCGCTCCGCGCCGGCGATCAGGCGGCCGAGCCGGGCGATGCCCTCCTCGATCGCGGCCTGGTCGGCCAGGGAGAAGGACAGGCGCAGCGTGTTGCCGCCGGTGCCGTCGGCGTGGAAGGCCCGGCCGGGGACGAAGGCGACGCCCTGGTCGACCGCGCGGGCCAGGAGGTCGGCGCCGTCGAGCCCTTCGGGCAGGGTCACCCAGATGAACATGCCGCCCTCGGGCCGGGTCCAGCCCACCCCCGCCGGCATGTGCCGCTGCAGCGCCGCCAACATGCGGTCGCGCCGGTCGCGATAGGCGGCGCGGATCTTGGCCAGCTGGGCCGGATAGGCGTGCTCGGCGGCGTGATGCATCACCATCTGGTTGATGGTGGGGGTGTGCAGATCGGCCGCCTGCTTGGTCAGAACCAGCTTCTGCACCACCGCGCGCGCGGCGCAGATCCAGCCGATGCGCAGGCCCGGCGCCAGGGTCTTGGAGAAGCTGCCGCAATGGATCACGCGGCTGCGGTCGATGTCGCCCCTGGCCGCGACGTCGAGGGCCAGCAGCGGCGGCACGTCCTCGCCGTCGTAGCGCAGCGCCTGATAGGCCGAATCCTCGATCAGCGGAATGTCCAGCTCCTCCGCCAGGACCAGGGCGCGCTCGCGGGCCGCCCGGCACAGCGTCTCGCCCGAGGGGTTGGCGAAATCCGGCGTCAGATAGGCCAGCCGCACCCGGCTGCCGGCCGCCTCGGCCGCCATGCGATAAGCGTCGGGCGTGGCGTTGCCGTGCGCAGGATCCAGCCGGTCGTAGCGCGGCTCGTAGGGGTTGAAGGCCTGCAGCGCGCCGAGATAGGTCGGCCAGGCCACCAGTGCCGTGTCACCGGGCGACAGGAACAGCTTGCCGAGATAATCGAGCGCCTGCTGCGAGCCGGAGGTGATCACGATGTTGTCGATGCCGCAGGGCACGCCGATCGACGCCATGTGCCGGGCGATCCACTGCCGCAGCGGGGCATAGCCCTCGCTGACCGAGTACTGCAGCGCGGTGCCGCCGGCGGCGAGCGCGGCCTCGTAGCCGCCGCGGATGGCGTCGGCCGGGAACAGCGCCGGGTCGGGGATGCCGCCGGCGAAGGAGATCACGCCCGGCCGGTCCAAGAGCTTCAGCAGCTCGCGGATTTCGGAGGCGCGCATCCGCGCGGCGCGGGTGGCGTAATGGCTCTCGCCGATGCTCATGAAATCCTCGGTCTTCCTGGGCCGGCGCGCTCCGGCGCCGTGTCCCGACCGAACCATGGGGGGTTGATTTATGTCAATGAGGCTGACCTATTTCATGCCAGAGTTGCGCAAGCCGCGGGGCAAAAGGATACTTTGTTTCCAGACGGGAGGTGCTCTCGGCAGGGGTGCCGCATGCCCACGGGACTGGCCGTCTGATGCCGCGGGCGCCATACTCCAAAGGAGTTAGGCCCCCTCCCGCCCGAGTAATGGGGAAGTCATCGCCATCAGCCGTTTTGGTCAATCTTGCGTTCCGGCGGCAATGCCGATATCCTGAAAACTGCGTTACTTCTTTTCCTATCCTTGATGAATACTGAGGCTTTTGCCTAGGGATTCTGATGAATTGGGACGGTCGCCTGCCGTTTAGGACTATCGGGGCGAGGAAGACGCTCGCGTCCCTCGTTCTGCTGGGCGTGCTCGCGGCGGGCCTGCCGCCGGTTCTGGCCGCGGCGCAGGACGACGTCGACAACGCCCTCCGCCTCGCCGAGTTCCTGGGCAGCGCACGCGTCGTGATCTCGGCCCAACAGCGCCGGATCAACGATCCCGCCCTGGCCGACAAGGGGCTGACGGGCGATGCCGTCGTCGAGCAGGCGGCCCAGGCCATGGCCAAGGCGACCGGCACCGACCCGCGCAAGCTCGATCCCGCTTCCGAGAAGGGGCGCCTGCTGGCCGCCATGGCGCGCGCGGTCAAGGAGGTGGTGGACGCGAACCAGGCGCTGATCAATCAGAAGGGCGTTGGCTTCAAGGGCTTCGTGCCCGCCGTCTTCGCCCGGATGGTGACCGAGCAGTTCCGCCGCGACCAGAGCGGCCGGGCCGAGATCAAGGTGACGGCGCCGCCGGAGCTGGTGCGCAACCGCAAGGCCTCGCCCGACGCGTTCGAGACCGAGATCATCCGCAGCAAGTTCCAGTCGCCGGGCTGGGCCAAGGGCGACATCTACGCCGAGACGACCACCGTCGCCGGGCGGCCGGCCACCCGCGTCCTGATGCCGGAATATTACGGCGCCGACTGCCTCGTCTGCCACGGCTCGCCGAAGGGCGAGATCGACATCACCGGCTATCCGAAGGAGGGCGCGAGCCTGGGAGATCTGGGCGGCGTCATCAGCATCACCCTGTTCGACTGATCCCGACCGGCGATGAGCCGCCGGTCCCGAGGAGCGGCATGTCGCAGTTCTCGATTCGCGCCCGTCTCGTCTTCCTGGCGATCGTGCTGCTGGCGATCCTGACCCTCTCCACGCTCTACCTGAACCGCCAGGTCTCGGCCGAGGCGGCGGCGCTGGCCGAGGAGGCGCGGCTGGTGACGGTGCTGAAGACGGCGAACAAGGCGAACAAGGATTTCGGCGACCTCAAATACTGGCTGACCGACCTAGCCGTCAGCCTGCTGGTGCGGTCGGAACAGAACGCCCTCGCCGCGCGGGACCAGCTGGCGGCCGACCTCGCCGCGCTGGCCCCCTACGATCCCGACGGCGTGCGGGCGATCCAGGCCGAGATCGGGCCGCTGATGGACCAGGCGCTCAAGGCCGTCGACGCCTACACCAACGACCAGCGCGTCGTCGGCAACGCCCTGATGGCGCTGACCCGCAACCACATCCAGGCTGTCGATGCCGCCCTGGCCGCGATGGTCGACCGGCTGGAGAGCGAGGCCGTCGCCATGCGCGACGCGGCGGTCCGGAACGCGGAGACAGCGGTCCGGCTGTCATTGGCCACCGGCGTCCTCGCCTTCCTCCTGGCGGCGGTGCTGACCGCGGTCATCGTCCGCTCGATCATCGGACCGCTGCGTCAGCTCGAAGAGGCCATGGCGGCGATCACCGGCGGCCGGCTCGACGTCGAGCTGCCGCCGGCCGGGCATGACGAGATCGGCGCGATGACCCGGACCCTCGGCCTGCTGCAGCGGAGCCTGATCGAGCGCGACCGGCTGGAGCGGCAGCACCGCGAGGCCGAGGCCGAGGCGCAGCGGGCCCAGCGCCAGCTCGGCGAGGCGATCGAGACGATCTCCGAGGGTTTCGCGCTCTACGATGCCGATGACCGGCTGGTGATCTGCAACAGCCGCTATCGCGAGATGTATGCCGGGCTCGATGTCGAGATCCGCCCGGGCGTGCGCTACGAGGAGGTGATCCGCGCCGCGGGCGAGGCCGGGCTGATCCCCGACGCCGCCGAGCATCTCGACGCCTGGCTCTCGGCGCGGCTCGACCGCCATCACCATCCGGGCGGCGCCTATGAGCAGCGGCGGGCCGGGGGGCGCTGGCTGAAGATCAGCGAGCGCGTCACCGCCGATGGCGGCTGCGTCGGCGTGTTCACCGACATCACCGAGCTGAAGGCGCGGGAGGCGCAGCTCGGAGAGCTGGTCGACCGGCTCGCCGATGCGCGCGACCAGGCGACCCAGGCGACCCTGGCCAAGAGCCGCTTCCTGGCCAATATGAGCCACGAGCTGCGGACCCCGCTCAACGCCATCATCGGCCTGGCGGAGATGTTGTCGGAAGACGCGGAAGACCAGAAGCTGGAGGAGTTCCGCGAGCCGCTCGATCGCATCCTGCGTGCCGGCCGGCACCTTCTGACCCTGATCAACGACGTGCTCGACCTGTCGAAGATCGAGGCCGGCCGCCTGGAGCTGCACGAGGAGGAGATCGATCTCTCCACCCTCGTCGCCGACGTGGCCGGGGCGGCGCAGCCGCTGGCCGAGCGCAACCGCAACCGTCTGGTTGTGGAGCGGCCGGCTGAGCTCGGCGCCATGCGGGCCGACCTGACCCGCCTCAGGCAGATCATCCTCAACCTGCTCAGCAATGCCTGCAAGTTCACCGAAGGCGGAACGGTGACGCTGGCGGTGGCGCGCGACCCGGATGCCGGTGGCGATTGGGTCCGCTTCCGCGTCTCGGACACCGGCATCGGCATGACCAGGGAGCAGCTCGGCCGGCTGTTCCAGGAATTCACCCAGGCCGACAGCTCGACCACCCGGAAATACGGCGGCACCGGGCTGGGGCTGGCCATCTGCCAGCGGCTGGCGGCGCTGATGGGCGGCACCATCGCGGTCGAGAGCGAGCCGGGCGTCGGCACCAGCTTCACCGTCCGCCTGCCGGCGGGCGGCACCGCGAAGGCGGAGGTGATCCCGGGACCCGCCCCCGCAGCCGTCAGCATCGCCGGTCCGCCGGCGCCAGCCCCCGCGCGCGGCGGCGCCGACCGTGTCCTGGTGGTCGATGACGACGCCACGGTGCGCGACCTGATGCGCCGCTTCCTCAACCGCGAGGGCTTCGACGTCTTCACCGCTGAGAATGGCGCCGAAGCGCTGGTGGCCGTCCGCACGCTGCGCCCCTCGGTCGTCACCCTCGACGTCCTGATGCCCGGCATGGACGGCTGGAGCGTGCTGCAGGAGATGAAGTCGGATCCGGAGCTGGCGGGCATTCCGGTGATCATGGTGACGATCGTCGACGAGAAGCAGAAGGGCATCGCCCTCGGCGCCTCCGACTTCCTCAACAAGCCGATCGACCGCGGCCGCCTGGCCGCGATCCTGGCCCGCTTCCGGTCCTCGGTCGGGGCGGCGCGGCGGGTGCTGGTGGTCGAGGACGATGCCGCGACCCGCGCGATGATGCGCCGCCTGCTGGTCGCCGAGGGCTGGCAGGTCGTCGAGGCGGGCGACGGCCGCGAGGCGCTGGAGCGGATGGGCCGCGAGCGGCCGGACCTGATCCTGCTCGACCTGATGATGCCGGAGATGGACGGCTTCGAGTTCCTCGCCGCCTGCCGCAAGGTGCCGGATTATGCCGGCATCCCGGTCATCATCGTCACCGCCGCCGACCTGACTGAGCATGACCATCGCCGCCTCAACGGCGGCGTCGAGCACATCCTGCAGAAGGCCGCCTTCGAGCAGCACGAGCTGCTGGCGCAGATCCGGCAGCTGGTCGGCCGCTACGCGACGGCCGCGACCCTGCGGAGGGCATGACCATGGCGACGATCCTCTATGTCGAGGACAACGAGGACAACATCTACATGCTGTCGGCCCGTCTGAAGCGCCGCGGCTTCGACGTCGTCGCCGCCCGCGACGGGGCGGAAGGGGTCGAGGCGGCGGGCCGCGAGCGCCCGGACCTGATCCTGATGGATCTCAGCCTGCCGGTGATCGACGGCTGGGAGGCGACGCGCCGGATCAAGGCGGCGGCCGATACGAGCGGCATCCCGGTGATCGCCCTGTCGGCCCATGCCATGGCGGGCGACCGGGAAAAGGCCCTGGCCGCGGGGTGCGACGACTACGACACCAAGCCGGTCGACATGCCGCGGCTCCTGGGGAAGATCGAGGCTCTCCTCGGCAGGGTGCGGCGCGATGGCTGACCCGGCGGCCGCGATCCTGATCGTCGACGACGACGAGACCAACCGCTACACCCTGGCCCGCCGCCTGCGCCGCGAGGGATACGAGGACCTGACCGAGGCCGCGGACGGCGCCGCGGCGCTGGCGCTGCTGCGCAGCCGCCGGTTCGACCTCGTGCTGCTCGACATCATGATGCCGGGCATGGATGGCTACGAGGTGCTGCGGACGCTGAAACTGGACCCGGCGCTGAGCGATATTCCGGTGATCATGATCTCGGCGCTCGACGCGATCGACAGCGTGGTGCGCTGCATCGAGCTGGGGGCCGAGGACTACCTGCCTAAGCCGTTCAACCCCACCCTGCTGCGGGCACGGGTCGGCGCCTCGCTGGACAAGAAGCGGCTGCGCGACCAGGAGGCGGCCTATCTCGACCAGATCGAGCGCGAGAAGGAGCGCAGCGATCGTCTGCTGCGCGCCATCCTGCCGCCCGGTGCGATCAGCGAGCTCAAGGCGACCGACAAGGTCACGCCACGCCGCTACGACGACGTGGCGGTGCTGTTCTGCGACATCGTCGACTTCACCGCCTATTGCGACCGCAACCCGCCGGAGCAGGTGGTGGCCGAGCTGCAGACGCTGATGGAGGCGTTCGAGCAGGTCGTCGCCTGCCATGGGCTGGAGAAGATCAAGACCATCGGCGACGCCCTGATGGCGACGGCGGGCCTGCTGGAACGGGTGGAGGATCCGCTGCCGGCCGCCATCCGCTGCGGCCTCGACCTGGTGGCGGCGACCCGGCAGACCCAGCCTGGCTGGGGTGTCCGCATCGGCATCCATCACGGCCCGGTGGTGGCGGGCATCATCGGCCGGCGGCAGTTCCTGTTCGACCTCTGGGGCGACACGGTGAACACGGCGGCACGGATCACCGCCTGCGCCCATTCCAATTCGGTGTTCCTGAGCGCCGCGTTGTGGCGGCGCATCCAGGACCGCTGCCGGGCGCGCAGCCGCGGCTTCTACGAGCTCAAGGGCAAGGGGCCGCTCGAGCTGGTCGAGTGCGAGGGGATCGATTGATACCGGAAGCCTTCGAAATCGGCTCTCCGGCCTTTTTCGTCATGGCGAGGCGCGCAGCGCCGTGGCCATCCAGGCGCCGGTATCGCTGGATGGCCACGCCCCTTCGGGGCTCGCCATGACGGGTTAATATTTCGGGTCATTGGTATGAGAGCCTGGGGCATCGCGCCCTCAGCAGGCCTTGCGCAGGGCGAAGGACGGCGCCGGCGACGGCACCGATGAGCTCCGCCTGCTGCATGGCTGCGGTGCGGCCGGCCGCGGCGCGGCGTCCTGCTCGGCGGCGAAGGCTTCCAGTTCCGCCGCCACCGATGGCGGCAGGTCCCGGAAGCGGCTGCCCAGCCGGATCTGCATCAGATGCGCGACCAGTGGGAATCCGGTCATGAAGCTCATGACGGCCTCCTTTGAATCGATTTTTTGAATCGATTCATAAATGCCTGGCCCCGAGACAGACGTCAAGTGAAATTTGAATCGGTTCAAAACCGGCGCTAGGGTAGGGCCATGCCCGAGGACGCCCCGACCGCGACGCCCGACGCTCCGCCCGAGATCCCGAAGCCCAAGGCCCGGCTGCGCGACATCGCCGCCGCGGCGGGGGTGGCGCAGGGCACCGTGTCGAACGTGTTCAACCATCCCGAGCGGGTCAGCGACGCGATCCGCGAGAAGGTGATGGAGGCGGCCGCGGCGCTCGGCTACCAGGGCCCGGACCCGCTGGCCCGCATGCTGCGCACCGGCCATATCGGCACCGTCGCGGTGATGATTCCGGAGGGGCTGAGCTACGCCTTCGGCGACCCGGCGGCGCTGGCCCTGATCCAGGGCGTCGCCGCGGTGTGCGACGACACCGGGCGGGGCATCTCGGTCTATGCCGCCGCGGATGTGGACGCGGCGCGCCGGGCCCTCGGCTCGGCCGCGGTCGACGGCTTCATCATGTACTGCATGGAGGAGGAGCCGGGGGTCCTCGACATCATCAAGAGCCGCGGCCTGCCGGTGGTGACGGTCGACCAGCCGCTGGTCGAGGGCTGCCGCACCGTCACTGTGGACGACCGCAGCGGCGCGGCGGCGGCGGCCCGGCACCTGCTCGGCCTCGGCCACCGCCGCATCGGCGTGCTGTCGATGGAGCTGATGCCGGATTCGCGCGAGGGCGCGGTGTCGCTGCGCCGCATCCGCGACTCGATCTACGCCGCCTGCCAGCAGCGGCTCTACGGCTATCTCGAGGTGCTGGCCGAGGCCGGCATCCCGGCCGGCCAGGTCGCGATCGAGGAGTGCCTGTTCGAGGCGGAGTCGATCGAGCGCAGCATGCCGCGGTTGCTGCGGCGCCAGCCGGGGATGACCGCGATCCTCGCCACCTGCGACCGGCTGGCGCTGTGGGCCATGGACTGGCTGGCGCGGCAGGGCCTGTCGGTGCCGGGCGACATCTCGGTGATCGGCTTCGACGATATCGCCGCGGCCGCGACCTCCAATCCGCCGCTGACCACGATCCGCCAGCCGCTGGTCGAGAAGGGGCGGGCGGCGGCGGAGCTGCTGATCGACCCGCGCGGCCGCAACGAGATCCATTTCGGCACCGAGCTGGTGCTGCGCGCCTCGACCGGCCCGGCGAAGGAATAGCGCGGCGGGACGGAGCGGCCTTGGCCGCGGCCTCGTGGCACCCCATATATTGTGCGGAGGTCGCCATGAGGACCCTGCTTCTGGCCGCCGGCATCGCGCTGGCGGCCGACATGGCGCAGGCCGGTCCGGCGGCTCCGGTCTGTGCGCCATACGACGCCTTCGCCGCCGCCCTCCGTGATCAGGCCAGGGAAGTTCCGGTCGCCCGGATGCTCTCGACTCAGGGGCATGTGATCGAGATCCTGGCCAGCCCCGGCGGCGAGACCTACACCATCCTGATTGTCACCCCCGGCGGCCTGGCCTGCGTCGCCGATATCGGCCTGGCCTATTCGCCGGTGCCGGGGAAGCCCGCGGTCTGAACGAAGGTCAGGCCCCGACCAGGGCCGGCAGCGCTTCCAGCGTAGAGACCTCGCGGTCCGGCGCGCCGGGCAGGCGCTCCGGCCGCTGCCGGCTGCGGTTGCACCAGACCACCCGCATGCCGAAGGCCGAGGCGGCATAGGCGTCCCAGCCATTCGATGACTGGAAGGCGATCGCCTGCGCCGGCAGGCCGAGCGCGTCGAGCGCCATCTGGTAGACCTTGGGATGCGGCTTGTAGACGCCGGCCTGCTCCACCGACAGCACGGCATCGAACAGCCCCTCCAGCCCGGCCCCGGCGACCAGGGCCTCGAGCATGCGCGGCGTGCCGTTCGACAGGATCGCCGTCTTCAGCCCGGCGGCGCGCAGCCGGCGCAGCACCTCGGGCACCTCCGGATAGGGATCGAGCGTCAGGTACAGCTGCATCAGCCGGTCGCGCAGACCGAGCCGGTCCCGCGGGCCGGGCCGGCCGATCGCCAGCGTCTCCAGCGCGAAATCCAGCGCGTCGCCGGTCACCTGCCAGAAATCGGCGTGGCGGCCCTGCGCCGCCCGCAGCCAGGTGTAGGCCAGCTGCTTTTCGCGCCACAGGGCGGCCAGCGGGGCGGCGTTGTCGCCCAAGAGGTCGGCGCTGCGCCGGGCGGCGGAGGCGGTGTCGAACAGCGTGCCATAGGCGTCGAAGACGCAGGCCTGAACCCCGGTCAAAGGTGTCATGGCTCGCCTCGTTTCATCGGCATCGGGCGGGCCATCATAGCGCTACACCGCGTTCGGCAGCGGACGGCCGGCGAAGAAATTCTCAAGGCTCTCGATCGTCATCCGGCACATCTCGCGATGGGCGGCCTCGGTCAGGCTGGCGATGTGCGGCGCCAGCACCACGTTCTCCAGCCGCTTCAGCGCCTCCGGCACCTCGGGCTCGTGCTCGAACCCGTCGAGGCCGGCGCCGGCGATGGCGCCGGATTCGAGCGCCGCGATCAGGGCCGCCTCGTCCACCACCTCACCGCGGGCGATGTTGACGACATGGCCCCGCGGCCCCAGCGCCGCCAGCACCGAGCGGTCGACGATGCCGCGGGTGCTCTCGTCCGAGCGGCAGGAGACGACCAGGATGTCCGCCCATTCCGCCAGGGAGGCCAGGGTGGGATTATAGGTCCAGGGCACGCCCGGCTTCGGCCGGCGGTTGTGATAGGCCACCTCCATGTCGAAGGCGGCGGCGCGGCGGGCGATCTTCTCGCCGATCGCGCCGAGACCGAGGATGCCGACCCGGCGCCCGGCCAGGCCGGTCGAGATCAGCTCCGGCGGCGCGGCCGCGCGGGTCCAGCGCCCGGCGCGGATGAAGCGGTCGCCCTCGCCCAGCCGGCGCACGCTGGCCAGCAGCAGGGCCAGCGCCATGTCGGCAACGCAGGCGGCGTTGGCGCCGGTGTTGCTGGTGACCACCACGCCGCGCTCCCGCGCCGCGGCGACGTCGATCCGCTCATAGCCCGAACCGTAGCAGGCGATGATGCCGAGATGGGGCAGCCGCTCGATCAGCGCCCGGTCGATGCCGATCACGCCGATCGTGACCACGCCGCGGATGCGGTCGGTCTCCGGCAGCGGGTCGGCGGCGGCGCTGGCGCGGGAATGCTCGACCAGGTCGAAGCGCTCGCGCATGGCGCGCAGCGAGGCCTCCGGCATGCCGGGGTGGAGGTGCAGGACGGTTTCGGGCACGGGCGGGGTTCCATCGCCGGGGATCGGGCGGGTCCTGGTCCTAGCACGGGATTCGCCGCTGGGGCATCAGGGTCTTGCACCCCGCGGCGCGGCGGCGCAGCGTGGGGCATCCCGTCGGAGGTCTCCCGATGCTGGCCCGATTCATCGTCCTGGTGCTGATCATGATCGCGACTCCCGCCGCGGCCCGGCCGCTCGACTGGTCCGCCGTGCCGCTGCCGAAGCTGGAGGGCGGCGCCTTCGCCCCGGACGCCTTCGCCGGCAAGGTGGTGCTGGTGGTCAACACCGCCTCCTTCTGCGGCTTCACCCGGCAGTATTCCGGCCTGCAGGAGCTGTGGGCCCGCAACCGCGACCGCGACTTCGTGCTGCTCGGCGTGCCGTCGAACGATTTCGGGGCGCAGGAGCCGGGCTCGGCCGGCGAGATCAAGGAATTCTGCGAGACCAATTTCGGCATCGACTTCCCGATGCTGGCGAAGCAGCCGGTGGTCGGCGCCGACGCCCATCCGCTGTACCTCTGGGCGGCGCAGCAGGATGCGGCGGCCGTGCCGAAATGGAACTTCCACAAGCTGCTGATCGGCCGCGACGGCAGCCTGCTGGCCGCCTTCCCGAGCGCCGCCGAGCCGACCGGGGCGGAGGTGACGAAGGCCGTCGACGCGGCGTTGGCGCGCTGAGGGGTGGCGGGCCGGAGGTTTGCATCCGGCACGACGTCCCCAGATCGATGCGGGCGCTCCATGCGCCCATGCTCGCCGTCTGCAGGCGTTTTCGGTCGACGGTGATGGTTTTATGTGACTTTTGTGCACGTTAAGGGTAATATTCCAATAGATAAAAAGTAGAAAATCTCATCCTGGGGAGGTATTCCATGACAATCATCTTCAGGGTAGATCAGTCGACGCGCCCGAAAGGATCTTAGGATCTTTCTCGGCCGCTTGGTGTGGGATGTGGCCGGCGTCGGTCATTTTCTATATTCTTCGGCCGGTCAAAAGTTCACCTGCTGCGATCTTCTCCGGCACATCTCAGTCTTTCGCTGCAACCAGCGTTGCGTGGGAGGTCAAGATGGCTGCCTATTGTATGCTCATCAACTTCACGGATCAGGGAATCCGGACGATCCGTGATGGCGCCAAGCGCATCGATGCCGCGCGGGAACTCGCCCAAGGCCTCGGCGTCGAGTTGAAGGAACTGTTCCTCTGCATGGGACCATACGATGTCATGGTCCACCTGAATGCTCCGAACGACGAGGCCGTCGCGACATTCGTGCTCGCCGTCGGCTCGCGCGGAAACGTCCGGACCACCACGATGAAGACGTTCACGGAGCAGGAATACCGGAAGATGCTGGGCAACCTTCCGGAATAGCGAGGCTTGCGTCCGGCCTCGTCCCGCCACCCTAGCCGACGGCCCGCCAGAACGCCTCGTTCGGCAACATCCCCGCCGGGTCGGTCGAGAATTCCGGGCGGATGCGGCGGAGGAAGGCCATCGGCATGTGGCCCATGTGTTTCACCTCCACCGTCCCGCGTGGCTCGGTCTCGAAGAGGTGGCGGACATGCATCTCGGTCGAGGCCGAGATGTTGACGAGGCCGGGTTCGCAGGCCGCCTCCATGCGCTCGGCCACGTTCACCGAGTTCCCCCAGACGTCGTAGGTGAACTTCCGCTTGCCGACCACGCCGGCGACTAGCGGGCCGGTGTTGATGCCGATGCGCAGCTCCCAGGGCGGGAGGTGCAGCGCCTCGCGCTGGCGGTTCAGCCGGGCGGTGACCGCCTGCATCCGCAGCGCCGCGAGGCAGGCGTCGACGGCATGGGTGCGGTTCGTCTCGGGCAGCCCACCGACGCAGAGATACGCGTCGCCGATGGTCTTGAGCTTCTCCAGCCGGTGCTCGCCGGCGATGTCGTCGAAGGCGGCGAAATGGCGGTCGAGCTGCTCGATCAGCCCGGCCGGCTCGAACCGCTCGGTCAGCCGGGTGAAGCCCTTGAAATCGGCGAAGAGGACCGTCGCCGATTCGTAGTAGCTGGGCCGGACCCGCTGGTTCTCCCGCAGTTCGGCCGCGATCGACGCCGGCAGGATGTCGAGCAGCAGCCGGTCCGACTTCTCCTTCTCGGCGACCAGCGCCGCGCGCGCCTCGGTCAGCTCCCGCACCATGCGCTCGCGCTCGATCAGCCGGCGCCGCAGCTCGAGCTGCGCCATCGCCTGGCGGGCGAGGCGGCGCACCGCCTCCTGCTGCTGCGGGGTGATCTCGTGCGGCTCGAAATCGACGACGCAGAGCGTGCCCAGCGCATAGCCTTCCGGATTGATCAGCGGCATGCCGCAATAGACCCGGACATAGGGCTCGCCCACCACCGTGCCGAGCTGGTTGAACCGCTCGTCCTTGGTCGTGTCGGGCACGTAGAGGAGGTCGTTGAAGAACAGCGTCTGGGCGCAGATCGTGACGTCGCGCGGGCACTCCGTGATCTCGGGCGGAAGCCCGTACTTCGCCTTGATGAAGTCGCGCCGCTCGTCGATCAGCCCCAGGAGGGCGACGGGGCAGCCGCAGATCTGGGCCGCGAGCTCGGTCAGCGCGTCATAGGCGAATTCCGGCATCGTATCCAGGATGTCGTACTGGCGGAGCGCGGCCACGCGCGATGCCTCGTCCACCGCCGCGAGCGGAGTCGGGACCGGAGTGAAGACCGACATCGTCGGACCTCCCTGAACGCCCGCCGTCATGGGCGGGTCTTGCCGTCGAGTATACTCCGATCCGGCCCTGGCGGCACGGCGATGTCCGGCCTGGAGCCCGTCCCCCTAGCCGTCTGTCCCCAGCCGCTGCAGCAGCGCGGCCAGGGTGGGGCCGAGGCGGCGCAGCTCGTCGCGATGGCTGGCTGACAGGCCTGCCAGCACCTCCTCGGCCCGGTCGGTGAGGCCGACCAGGGCACGGCGGCGGTCCGCCGGGTCGGTCTCGCGCCGCACCAGGCCCAGAGCCTCCAGCCGGTCGACCAGCCCGACCGTGCTGTGGTGGCGCTGCACCAGCCGCTCCGCCAGCTCGCCGATCGTCACCCGGTCGCGCCCCGGGAACCCCTTGATCGCCAGCAGCGCCTGGTGCTGCTGCGGCGTCAGCCCGGCCGCCTTCGCCGCCTCGCCGCTGAAGTCGAGGAAGCGCCGCAGCGCGTGGCGGAACGCCGCCAGCGCCTCGTAATCCGCCTTGCTCAGGGCCTGGGTCATCGGGCCGCGCATCCTCGCTCTTGAAAATATATCGTATTACGATATTTATCCGGCGTCCGGGCTCAGAGACCGCTCGGAAATGCGCTGGTGTGAGTCGGCTGGCGGTGGTTTCGAGAACCGGCGCGCAGCGGACGTTTGGGTCCATGAGCACCGGAAGCGCAGAAACCGCCGTCAGACGGCCGCACCAGTAGCATTTCCAAGCGGTCTCTCAGCGCCGGATGCCCCTTGATCCTCCGGAACCCGGCCCGATGTCGAGACCCGCAGACCCGGCGGCGGCCCAAGCTCCCCTTGGCCGCGCCCCCGCCCCGACCCGTTCCGCCGCCAGGCCCTCCGTCAAGCTGGGCGACTTCACCATCGATCGCGGCGCGCTCCGGCTGATCGCCATGGCGCCGGTGGTCGGCACCGCCGGGACCGCCGCCGCCTGGGCGCTGCTGCAGCTGATCGCGCTGGTCACCAACCTCGCCTGGTTCGGCCGGTTCTCGACCGCATCGGTCGATCTCGGCCGGTCGCCGCTCGGCCTCGCCGCGGTGCTGGTGCCGCCGGTCGGCTGCCTGATCATCGGCCTGATGGCCCGCTATGGGTCGGAGAAGATCCGCGGTCACGGCATCCCGGAGGCGATCGAGGCGATCCTGATCGGCAGCAGCCGGATCCAGCCCAAGGTGGCGGTGCTGAAACCGCTGTCCTCCGCCGTGTCGATCGGCACCGGCGGGCCGTTCGGCGCCGAGGGCCCGATCATCATGACCGGCGGCGCGCTGGGGTCGCTGTTCGCCCAGCTGTTCCACCTGACGGCGGCGGAGCGGAAGACCCTGCTGGTCGCCGGCGCCGCCGCCGGCATGACCGCGATCTTCGGCACCCCGGTCGCGGCGGTGCTGCTGGCGGTCGAGCTGCTGCTGTTCGAATGGAAGCCGCGCAGCCTGATCCCGGTCGCGGCCGCCGCCATCATCGCCGCGGCCTGGCGCCCCCTGCTGTTCGAGGCCGGGCCGCTGTTCCCCTTCGCAGGCATGGTCGACCTGTCCGGCCCGGCCCTCGCCGCGGTGATCGGCGTGGGCATCGCCGCCGGCTTCGGCTCCGGCCTCCTGACCGCGCTGGTCTACGGCTTCGAGGACCTGTTCGAGCGGCTGCCGATCCACTGGATGTGGTGGCCGGTGCTGGGCGGCGTCGCCATCGGCCTGGGCGGCCTCGTCGATCCCGCGGCGCTCGGCGTCGGCTACGATTCGATCCGCGCGCTCCTGGCCGGCCATCTGGCCGCGGGCGAGGTGCTGCGCCTGCTGGTGGTGAAGGCGCTGATCTGGTCGATCGCGCTCGGCTCCGGCACCTCGGGCGGCGTGCTGGCGCCGCTGCTGATCATGGGCGGGGCGCTGGGCGCGCTGGAAGGCACGGTTCTGCCCGGCGGCAGCGGCGTCTGGGCCCTGCTCGGCATGGCGGCGATGATGGGCGGCACCATGCGCTCGCCGCTGACCGCCGCGGTCTTCGCGGTCGAGCTGACCGGCAATCTCGGGATGCTGCCAGCCCTGCTGGCCGCCTGCATCGCCGCCTATGCCGTCACCGTGCTGCTGCTGAAGCGGTCGATCCTGACCGAGAAGATCGCCCGGCGCGGTCACCACATCCTGCGCGAATACATCGTCGACCCGTTCGAGCTGACCCGGGTGGCCGATGTCATGGTGCCCCGGGTCGACACGCTGCCGGCGGCGATGCCGGTGGAGCAGGCGATCGCCTTCTTCACCGACGAATCCGCGGGTCCCCGGCACAAGAGCTATCCGGTGGTCGACGCCGCCGGCCAGCCGGTCGGCATGGTGGCGCGGGCGGATGTGCTGCGCTGGACCGTCTCCGGCTGGCCGCGCGGCACCACCCTCGCCGACGCCGTCGCCGGCGGTCCGCTGGTGCTGGGCCATCCGGACGAGCTGGCGGGGCGCCTCGCCGACCGGATGGCGGAGGCCGATGCCGGCCGCGTCCCGGTCACCCGGCGCGAGGACGGGGTGCTGATCGGCATCGTGGCCCGCAAGGACCTGCTGCGGGTGCGGGCGAAGCTGCGGGCCGAGGAGATCGACCGCGCCCGGCTCCTGCGGCCTGGCGGGCAACGGTAGAACGACGCCGACAGAATACCGAGCGTTTTGCGTTGCCTCTCCCGCCTGGCGGGAGAGGCAACGCCTTCGCAGTCTCGCGGTGACAGAGCTGGTGGAAACTACTCCGCCGCGGCGCGGCGGCCGTCGCGGTCGGCAGCGTAGCGGCGGACCGCCTTGCCGAAGGCCTCGAACAGCGCCGTCGAATCCGGGTTCTCCCGGAACTTCCATTCCGGGTGCCACTGGGTGGCAAGGCCGAAATAGGGCGCGGCCTCGATCCGCACCGCCTCGATCTGCCCGTCCGGCGCCACCGCCTCGACCGCGAGGCCGGCGCCCAGCCGGTCGATGCCCTGGGCGTGGATGGTGTTGACCGTGGTCTCGGCCTTGCCGAACAGCGCCGCCAGTGCGCCGTTCTCGGTCAGGCTCACCGGATGGGCCGGGCCGTACTGCGCCTCGACCGGCTTGGTCTCGTCGGCGCGGTGGTCGGTGCGGCCGGGCACGCGCTCGACATGCTGGTACAGAGTGCCGCCGCAGACCACGTTCAACTCCTGCAGGCCGCGGCAGATCGCCAGCAGCGGGATGCCGCGCTCGACCGCGCGGCGGATCAGCGGCAGGGTGGTGGCGTCGCGGTCCGGGTCGTGCAGCGTGCCGGGCTCGCTGGCCTCGCCGGCGTAATGCTTCGGCTCGACGTTGGACAGGCTGCCGGTGATCAGGAGGCCGTCCACCCGGTCCAGCACCGCGTCGATATCGTGCCAGTCGCCCAGCGCCGGGATCAGGAAGGGCAGGCAGTCCGCCCCCTCCGACACCGCCCGGATGTATTTGTCGCCGACGACGTGGAAGGGATGGGCCCCGGTCTGCTTGACGCAGGCGGGGATGCCGACGACGGGGCGGGATGCGGACATGTCGAGCTCCTGGACCGATACGCCATATTTCGCCGCGCGGGGCCGGTTCGACCAGCCACGCAGGGGCGGGAATGGCCCTGCGGCTGGCGCATGGCTCGGCGTTCGGCAACAAGGCGTTGTTTGCCCCCTTCCGGCCGACCACCAACCGTGGTTATAAGCGATTCAAGAAGGAGAGACCGTTTGGAAATGCGCTGATGTGAGTCGGCTGGCGGTGGTTTCGAGAACCGGAGCGCAGCGGACATGGAGGTCCGTGAGCACCGGAAGCGCTCGAGCCCGCCGTCAGACGGCCACAGCAGTAGCGTTTCCAAACGGTCTCGGAAAGCGGGGGGCACCATGTTCCTGGTTCCGACCTACGTCGCGCCCAGCGCGATCCACGGCCTGGGCGTCTTCGCCGCGGCGCCGATCGCCAAGGGCACGCCGATCTGGCGGTTCGACCCGGCGATCGACAAGGTGGTGCCGCAGGATGTCGTGGCCGCGCTGCCCGAGGTGCCGCGCCGCTTCTTCGAGACCTACGCCTATCTGTCGCCGGACATCCCGGGCGGCTATGTCGTCAACGGCGACGACGCCCGCTTCCTGAACCACGACGACGACCCGAACACCGACAATTCCGGCCCGGTGACCCTGGCGGCGCGCGACATCGCGGCGGGCGAGGAGATCACCTGCGACTACACGGTCTGCTGCCTGGAGGAGCGGGACGGCCCGCTGGCGCGCCGGCTGGAACCGGCGGAGTCGTGACCGACGGGCTGGTCCTGCGGCCGATCCGTGAGGCCGATCTCGACGCCGTGCGCCGGCTGCAGGCCGACTCCTTCGCTGCCCTGGCCGGCGACATGCACAGCCCGGCGCAGATCGCGGCGCATGTGGCGCTGATCATGGCGCCGGACTATGCGGGCGAGCTCTTGTCGAACAACATCCTGGTGGCGGAGGCGCCGGACGGGCGTCTGGTCGCCACCGCCGGCTGGTGCCGGGTGCCGGACGACCCGGCCGCGGCGCGGCTGCGCAAGGTCTTCGTCGCCCCGGACCGGGCCGGCCAGGGCCTCGGCCGCCGCATGGTCGAGGCGGCGGAAGCCGCCGCCCGCGCCGCCGGCTTCCGCCGCTTCCGGGTGCGCGCCAACGCCAATGCCGAGGCGTTCTACGCCAGGCTCGGCTACCGCCCCGTCCGGCGCGAGGAGATGCCGACGGCCGCGGGCGTCGCCCTGCCGACGGTGATCATGGTCAAGGGCTGAGGGGCGGGGCGATGCGAGGACCGGATTCTGCTCGGTGCGGACGTGGCAGCCGATGCTGGCCGCAGGTCCGTTCCGTCCCCATTGCGGACGTTCGGAGGCTTGTCGGGTTCCTCCAGAGTGGACATTCGCACGCGCCTCCACCTGCGGCCGTTGGCAGCCGACACTGAAGAACGTCCACTCTTCGAAGACCGACGCCATGTGGGGTTTTTGGCGCCCTCCCCTCCGATCGGCGCGAAGCCGCGCGGGGATGAGGCAGGGCGCGAGGATTTCTTCACGCGGCCTGCAGCGCTGGATTTCAGGTCAGCGACACAACGTAGCGGAAACTGAGACTCGGATTGCAGGGATTCGGATATCGCAGGATTTGCGCCGTGAGACCGGAAGGATGTGAATAAGTGCACAAGGTTTCGTACGGAGGACGGTTTTGTCGATGTCGCCGAGGCGCCCCGGCTTCATGGTCATTAAGCGGCACGTGTTCAGCCGTCTGATGGAAAGCTGTCCCGAGCTCAACGACGTTCCGGACGGGCCGCCGAACAATCCGGAGGCGCCCTACTACTCGCTGTTCTTTGACTGCATGGTCGATCCGGACACCAGGCGCTCTCTGTCGGAGGACTACGCCTTCTGCCGCCGGTGGCGGGACATCGGCGGCAATGTCTATGCCGATCTGAACTCCGATCTCGGGCATTTCGGGCAGCACATGTTCCGAGGCAACTTCGCCGGGAGCGCCAGAGTGCGCGCGCATGATCCGGGAAGAGGTGGCCCGGAGCGGTGAGGTATGCCTTCGCTTGTGAATTGGAAGGGGCGCCAAGAGACTCAATTAGTTGATGTAAAGTAGAATCAAATCAAAATTTGGAGATGTATTGGATAAAATTGCAGTATTACTGAACCGTAACCGTATTGCGCATTGACATATTGTGCCGAATCATAATATCCGATTCAGAACCACTGAGGCATATCGGCTGCGGTCCAGGCTGTAGCAGGCCGCTCGCCGCGCCGGTGATGCTCCAGAGCCAGGAATTCAGGCGGAAGACGGGCGGGTCGCCCCGTGCGCGGTCGGCCCGACGGGCTTCGCTCGGATCGGAGGCGCATCCATGGACAGGACTGGTCGGACGCGGGGAATCGCGAGGCGGCAACGGCCTGGCGGCTTGGCTGCCGTTGCTTGCTGCTCTCCGGGAGTTCGATTCCGATGAGGGTCGCAGTCGTAGGGGCGGGACCGACGGCGGTCGCGCTGATGGAGGGCCTTGCCCGCGCGCGAGGCACTGTCGATCCAGGCGCGTTCTTGGACGTGACGGTTTTCGATCCGACGCCACACCCGTGGTGCGGCCAAAGCTTTGCGCCAGATCGACCTGAGGCCCTGACCAATACCTACACGCCCGACCTGTCGGTGCGTCATTGGGAACCGGAGCACGTCAATGATTGGTGCAGGGCGAACGGCTATGCGGAGTTCGCAGGTGAGAACTTCGCCCCGCGTTCCCTGATCGGTCGATATCTCCAGGATGCCGCGCGGCAAGCGGCAGCGCGAATGGACGCCTTCGCATTCGTGCGCGAGCCGGTCACCGGAGTGACGCTTACCGGCGAACGCGTCCGCGTCGATACGCCGACAGGTCATGACGTCTTTGACTACGCCGTTCTGTCCATGGGACGTGCGACGGTCCACGATCCCTACGGCCTGGCGGGGCAGGAGAAGTTCCGTGTCTCGCCCTATCCCCTACAGGACACGCTCGGTGAGGTGGACCCCGACGAGCACATTGGGATCATCGGCTGCGGACTGACGGCAGTGGATCTCATTGCCGCATTGAAGGCCGACAGGCATCGCGGGCGCATCACGCTCTTGTCCCGGCGCGGCCTTCTGCCTGCAGTTCGTCCATCGCCGGTGAGGTACAGCCTCCGGCATTTTACGGTGAGCAATATCGAAGGCATAGCCGCTGCAAAGGGCAAAGTAACTCTGCAGGATCTCGTCCGGCTCCTCTATGAAGATCTCGACCATGCCGGGGCATCCAGGCGTGCCCTGGTCGACGAGATATTTCCAGCGGACTACGGCCTGGACCGACTGCGCCGTCAGCTGGCGTGCGTCGACGATGGCGAGACTGCCTATTCGATCGCGCTCAAATCGATCGTGGCCTGCCAGGACGCCTGGTACCTCCTCGACACTGCCGGTAGGGACGTTGTTTCCAGATTCCGACACATCTACAGCAGCCTGTGCTGTCCGATGCCGAGGCACCGCGCAGCGGACATACTCGATCTTGCCGGCTCGGGCCAACTCGAGGTCGTGCGAGGCCTGCAGTCGGTGGCCAAGGGGCCGGATGGCCGTTTTGTCGCTATTTCCGCGAACCCTCAGCCGCTTCACTTCGACAGAGTCTTTTCTGCGGCGTCCGAGTTGAACGCGATCGATCCCATGGCTGAGCCAATCATCAACGGGTTGCTGCGATCCGGGCAGGCACGCGCCCATCCCTTTGGCGGTCTCGACGTCGAACGCACCACGAGCCGATTGCTGGATGCTCGTAACCACCCGCAGCCGCGGCTGTACGCGGTGGGCACGACGACGATCGGAGCGTTTCAAGCCCTGAACGGATACATCGTGCTCAGGCGCTATGCGGTCCAGATAGCCGACTCGATATTGGCCCACCACCGGGCAAGATACGATCCCCGTCCTCGCCTCGTTCTGACCCGTGCTACCGGCCGGGTGATCGCTGGTGCAACTGACTAAGTATATCGAGCTGGCGTGGAAGGGTGATCAAGAGGAGGCGGCATGATGGAACCGGCAATCCCCGGCCACCTCGTCACCACGCGCACGCGCCATCCTCGCGTAGGAGCCGACTACGAGCCGCCATACCCGTGTTACATCGCGCGGCACCGGCCCTCGGTCAGAAGCGTGGTGATGGCCTATTTCGGCTTGCAGTTCCGCCCCGAGAACAAGGTTGCCTCCGTCGCACCGCTTGCAGCCATCGCCGAAGCCTTCGCGGCTGAAAACGGACCCGGCCACTGGGACCGCGCCCGCTGCGACGACGCGGAAGGTTTCATCAACGTCCTCTCCATCGCTTATTGGGACGATCCGGCACGCTTCGAGCCCTGGTTCGCCTTCCACGGAGCAAACTGGACGGGCGAGAAACCGGCGGGTGAAAAGCTCGGCTTCTTCACCGAAATCCTGAAGCCCGCTGTCGAACGCTACGAGACACTGTTCTCGGCTCCCGACCGGGCCGAGGGCATGGCGGTGGTCGCCGACGGCATGAGCGGCACCATACGCGAACACGCTTATTGGGGTGGCATGCGTGATCGCATCCCGCTCTCGCAGACCGACGCGATGGACCCCGCAGGCGAGCCGCGCATCCTCGCGGAGGGCGGCCGTCTTCGCGTCATCCCGCACGAGAATATCTGCCTCATCCGCTCCGGCCAGGACTGGACAGACACGGAACCGGAGGAGAGGCGCCTGTATCTGGAGGAGGTCGAGCCGGTGCTTAGGGCTGGAATGGACTTCCTGAGCGACGAGGGGCTCTCCTGCGGCTGCTTTGCCAACCGCTACATGCAGGTCATCGACGCTGAAGGCCGGCTGGTCGAGAAATCCTTCGGCATGAGCTGGTGGAAGAGCCTCGCGGCGCTGGAGCGATGGGCCGAATCCCATCCTAGCCATGTCGCAATCTTCGGAGCGGCCATGAAGTACCTGTCCAAGCTGGGGCCGGCCGCCAAACTGCGCCTCTATCACGAGGTAACGGTCGCGGCCGCTGATCAGCAGTTTTTCGAGTATAGGAACTGTCACCCAAAAACTGGCCTGCTAGGGTCCGGACTCATAACCAGTAGCTGATAGTGGCGGCGAGACAGACGGCGGCGAGGAAGTTGGTCGCCGACCGGTCATATCGCGTGGCGATTCGGCGAAAGTCCTTGAGCCTGCCAAACATGCGCTCGATGGCGTTGCGATCGCGGTAAAGGACCGACGAGAAGCAACTCTTCCAACGTCGGTTGGCCTTCGGTGGGATGTTGGGCATCGTCCCTTTCTCCTCGACCTTGTGACGGATCGCGTTGCTGTCATAGCCCTTGTCGCCGAGCAGGATCGGGCTCTTTGGCATCCGTTCCAGCAGCAGGTCTGCGGCCGTGCAGTCAGCGACCTGGCCACCCCTCAGAAGGAAAGCGATGGGGCGGCACAAGCCATCGGTCAGGGCGTGGATCTTGGTGGTGCGGCCGCCCCGTAAACGGCCGATCGCTTGATTGCGCTCCCCCCTTTTCCGCCGGATGCGCAGCGATGCGCCTTCACCGCCGAGGAGTCGATCAGAACCTGTGCCGGTGGCCCCCCGGCCGAGGCCAAGGCATGGAAGATGTCGACCCAAACACCTTTGGCGGCCCATCGGACGAAGCGGTTGTACAGGGTCTTGCGAGGCCCGTAGATCGGTGGCGCATCAACCCAACGACCGCCCGACTTCAGCACGTGTACGATGCCGCTGATTACGCGACGGTCATCGACGCGCGGCTTTCCGCGTGTGTCGGTAGGCAAGAGCGGCCGCAGCCGAGCGAACTGCTCCTTGGTGAGCCAGAAACAATTGCGATTCATCGCAGTCTCCCTTCAGAGACCGTGAATCACAAACCCACCGCAAACGGAATCCCCTTCCTGAGGCCGCGCCTAGGACACGGCCCATGCCTCCATCGGTAGGACGGTGCCCCATTGCGTTTCTTTGGCTGGCCCCACGACACGGAATCCCAGCTTCTCGTATACCGAGATCGCCCTCTTGTTTTTTGGGCTCGGGTCGGTCGCCAGGGCCGGAACCCCCTGTCCAAACAATTCTTGCATACGCTGCCGGATAAACCCCGTGCCGTGACCTTTTCCAATCATGTCGAGTTCGCCGATGTATTGGTCGATCCCCCGGGATTGGTCGGGAAGATAGTCGAAATGATGCTGTGGCCACCCATGCACGGCGTAATCCTGCATATAGGCAAATGGCCTTTCACCAAACGAGACGATCCAGCGCGACACGCGGGGGTCAGCCAGTTTCTCTTCGTCAAAGGGAGCGTCGCTATTCCACCAAAGGCTAACATGCGGAGCCTTTTGCCAACCTGCCAAAAGGCCGAGGTCGGCCATCGTCGCAGCACGGAAGCGATAGCGCGCAATCTCTGTCATTCGAGCACTCTAGGTCGCCGCTCAAATCGCCGCCATGAGCCCGGAGCCGTCACCTGAATGTTTCACTCTGTTTATGGGTCCCGACCCTAGATCCTGGTCCGAAAGCCTTGCTTGAACTCGATTCTGGTGGCGTGGAACGGCTCAGTGTCGACATTCTCCACGTAGTGCAGCGGCTGCGGCGGGAATCTAAGAGTGATTGGGAAGACGGCATCTTTCGGGACTGGCAGCGGGATTTCCTCGATGGAGACGCCGTTGAAATCGCGCAACTTCACCATGCGGTCGACCACGAATACCGAAGGCCAGCGATGGTGATGCGGTTTCTCGATCGCGCCGGGTGCGATGCTGACGGCAATAACGCGGATCAGGTCGTCTTCGTAGAGCACCGCGTGGTTCTCCGGCGCTGCCAAGACTGCATCCAGGGCGGGGTCCCATGTCGCGGGATCGCTGCCATCCATGCTGATTTCCATCATCGCCTCTCCTCCTGTTTGGTTGCGCCGATTTACGGCGTCTTCTGAATTCTCTGTCGGCCTTCTGCTCCATAGTCTCCTTGTCGCCACGCTGTGCCAATACCGCGAATGGACGACTTGCGTTCTAGATCCGGAATGGAATTCGGCGGCTCCGGTCGGGAACGTGTGCACCGGAGACGCCCAGGAAGCCGGGAGAGCCCCAACAGTCGTCTCTGTCAAATGGCGAGTGTCCGCTTCCGGGGCGCTGCCAGAACGGCCGCTTCTGGCGCCCTCCAGCCGGCATCGACACTGCTACGTCGATGCCGGCCTTTTGTCCGACCCGAGATCTGCCGTCAGTCGAGATGGCCCGGGGCTATAGCACGAAGTCGATGGCGACGAGGCCGATGGCGCCGGTGAGCTGGATGTGGAAGTCGGAGGCGCCGTCGCCGTCGACATCACCGGCAATGGTGGTGGCGCCGCTGGATGTCGCGTAGCGCAGTTGGCCGGCAACACCGGTGTAGAGGCCCGAGCCGATAAAGACGAAGGCCTGGTCGCCGGCGACGCCGGTATTGGCATCGATCAGATGCAGGTCGATTCGGTCGACTTGGGCTTGGCTGAAGTCGGTGATTAAGTCGGCATTGGCCCCGACCACGCTGTCGCTGAGGGCGGTGAAGTGATAGCGATCCGCCCCAGCGCCGCCTGTCAGAATATCCCTGCCGGCTCCTCCGACGAGGGCGTCGTTGCCGTTCCAGCCCTGCAGCGTGTTGGCGCCGGCGTCGCCAGCGAGGCCGTCATTACCCTGGCTGCCGGAGAGATTCTCGATCCCGCTTAGGGCGTCGCCCGCGGCGGCGCCGCCGCCCCCCAGGCCGGTGATGAGGCTGACGGAGATCGCGATCGAGCTGTCGAAGTAGCTGACTGTATCGATGCCGGCGCCGCCGTCCATCGCGTCGGCCCCAGCCCCACCGCGGAGCACATCGTTGCCGTTCCAGCCCTGCAGCGTGTTGGCACTGGCGTCCCCCGCTAGGACATCATCGCCCTGGCTGCCGGAAATGTTCTCAACCCCCGTCAGAACATCGCCCTGTGCGTTGCCGCCGCTGCCCTGGCCGGTGATGAGACTGACCGAGACCCCGACCGTGCCCTCAAAGTAGCTGACGGTGTCGATGCCGAGGCCGCCATCCAACTGGTCCGCCCCGGCCCCGCCTCGGAGCACATCGTTACCGCCCAGGCCGGCCAGGACATTGCTGCCGTCATCTCCTGTCAGCCTGTCGTTGCCTTGACTGCCGGTGACGTTCTCGATTCCAATCAAGGTGTCACCCTGGGCGTCGCCGCCAGTGCCGGTGCCCGAGGACAGATCGGCTGTCACGCCTCCTGCGCTGGTGAGATAGCTGGCTGTGTCCCTTCCGATGCCGCCGTCGAGCCGGTCCGCACCCGCTCCGCCGCGGAGCACGTCGTCGCCGCCCCAGCCGGCCAGGATGTTTGCGCCAATGGTTCCGGCGAGAGTGTCGTTGCCCTGGCCGCCATCGACGTTCTCGATCGACACCAGCACGTCACCTTGGGCGTCGCCATCCATGCCGGTGCCGACCGCAAGATCAACCGCCACCCCGGTAGCGCTGGCGTAGTAGCTAGCGGTGTCGCTGCCAACGCCGCCGTCAAGCCGGTCAGCGCCCCTCCCGCCTCGAAGCACGTCGTTACCCCCCAAACCGGCGAGGACATTGGCGCCGGCATCACCACCCAGCGTGTCGTTCCACTGACTGCCGTTGACATTCTCGATCCGCACCAGATCATCACCTTGGGCGTCGCCGCCCGATCCGCTCGTCCCCAACGTGAGATCGACGATCACGCCAGCGCTGCTGTCGTAATAGCTGGCAGTGTCGATGCCATCGCCGCCGTTCAAGCTATCGGCCCCTGCTCCGCCGCGAAGCACGTCGTCGCCGCCCCCTCCGTGCAAAAGGTCGGCTCCGGCAAGACCGTCGATGACGTTGTTGCCGGCGTTGCCAAACAACATGTCGTTGTCGAACTTTGTGCCGATCAGGTTCTCGATCGACACCAAAATCACCCCACCTGTGAGGCCGCCGACGCCCAGCTCAATGTCGAGCAGGATGTGCTGACCGTGCGAGCTGTAATCAGCGGTGTCGGTGCCGTCTCCGCCGTCCAGAAGCTCATTTAGGTCGTCTCCGGTCGAGGCGTCATGGAGGATGTCGTCGCCAGCGTCGCCGTAGAGGCTATCGGAACCGACACCCCCTTCGAGCCTGTCACTGCCGCCGCCGCCATGAAGCAGGTCATCCCCGCCGTTGCCGATGATGGTGTCATTCCCGTTCGTTCCGGAAAAGACGTCGTCCCCAGGAGTACCGTTGATGATCGCCATGGTGTTTCCCCTTCCGCCGGCTCCGCCCAGGTCTGAATGTCCACCCGGATCAGATGCGGCAAAGTCTGAATCAACTAATCCAAATGACCGCAGCTGATAGGACCAGTGCGGGCCAGATCGACTGCTTCGAATGGCGCGTCTTGTTTGAGGTAGCTAGTCCTGCGCTCGAATCCGACCGAATTCTGAGGCGCAGAGAAGGCTACCCTGCGGCGCTGCGACAACAACCTCTATCGGGGCGTTGAACGCGACATCCTCCCTCTCGATGATCTCTTTCATCGCGGACTATATGAGCCTCCAGCCTATGCTGGTCCGCCTCCCGCCAACGATCAGGCTTCAAGTTTGAAATTGGGCCAAGATGTACTTCCAAGAAGGTTGATGAAAAGCGACAATGTGGTGCAAACTATTGTCATACGATAACATGGCAGCGCCGCGGTTCAAGGGGCGATATTCCTAGACATCGCCCTCTACATTCCGTCCTGCGAGCCAAGCGCAATAACAGGGTTGGCAAGCGCCGACGTCTGCCGCCAGTGAGCGTCCGCTCGCTAGGAGCTTTGTCTATGTCCGGGTACACCTCCTTCACCCGTACCGGTTTTGCCCGAGCAAGCCGGAGTTGGACAAGTCCGGTTTCGGGTGTCGAATGCAATGGCCGGTTTCGGCATCCGACTCTAGTCGAGGTGGGTGGGAAAGGGCCGGGCGCCGCCGCGTCGACCGATGTCCGGAATCAGATCGGTGTCGGAGTGTCTGGTCATGGCGCGGACCGGACGCGCCTGCAGTGCCGCCGTAAGTTCCGCTTGCCACCCTTGCGGCCCCATCGGCCGTCTGCCGAGCCGACCACCCTGTCGTGCCCGAGCGTGTGCTCGGCTATAGCCCGACAGCGATGCATTCGCTGCATCCGTGGCGGCGCCCGGCGAAGCCGGATGGAGGGGCGGATCGTAGTTAACGCAATGTTCATTGCTTAACTCCAAGCGCCTCGTTCATGATATGTTCTATGAAGGACGTGCCCGCCGATTTCGATGTCCAGGCCTATGGCCGCGGCTGCGCGCTGCAGCAGTGCGAGATGCTCACGCGCCTGGCCGAGATCAGCATGCAGCTGGCCGAGGCGGCCGGCGCCCGCGCCCTCGCCGCCCAGGCCCCGGAGCCCGAGGCTTCGGCTCAGGCCCAGCCCTCGGCTGCGGCCGCGCCGGCCGAGGCTCCGGAGGCTCAGCCCCAGGCTGCGGCCCCGGCCGGAGACCCCGGTCTCGCCTTCGCCCGCTACGCCCATCTGGTGCGCCAGACCCTGGCCCAGCGCGCCCGCGCCGTGAAGGACCTCTGTGCCGACGACAAGGCCCGGTCCGCCGAGCGCGAGGCCGGCCGCCCGGCCCGCCGCGACCGCCACCGCGACGAGGTCGAGCACGTCATGAAGTGCATGATCTGGGACGAGGTCCAGGATTTCGACCGCGCCGACGCCCTGTCCAACGAGCTCGACGAGCGGATCGAGGATCTCTACGAGGACGAGGCGGTCCGGGTCGAGGACCGGCCGGTCGGCGCGGTGATGGCCGGCCTCGCCTGCGGCCTCGGCCTCACCGAGGAATGGCGCCGCTGGGCTCCCGGCTGGCCGGCCACGCCGCGGCCGGCCCGGCCGGCCGGCGACCCGGCCGCGATCGAGGCCGAGCGGGCCCGGCGCCGGGATGCGGTCACCGCCGCCATGGAGCGGGCCTTCGCCGAGGTGCGCGATCCGACCCGGGTGCCGGGGCTCCGGGCCGGACTGGCGGTCCGGCTGCAGGAGCCCGACGTGATCGAGTGGCTCGACACCGAGACCACCGCCACCACCGCCGACCGCCTCTGCCGCTCCCTCGGCCTCGGCCTCTATGTCGACGACCCGAAGCCCGCCCTCGACAGCAGCTGAGCGGCCGCGGCGCCGGCCGGCGTCACCGCAGCCGGACGAGGCCGGCCTCTGTCGGCGCGAAGCCGCAGGCGTCGAGATAGAAGCCGCGGAGATGCGGGTCGAAATCGACATGCAGCCACTCGCAGCCGGCCGCGCGCGCCTGCGCGATCGCTTCCCGCACCAGCCGCGTCGCGTGGCCCTGGCGCCGCAGCGACGCCGTCACCGCGGTGTCGAGCAGGAAGGCGTGCACGCCCCCGTCCCAGGCGACGTTGACGAAGCCGACCAGCCGGCCGGCTTGGCGCAGGCATGCCCAGCCCAGGCTGAAGCGGTTGACCTGGCCCCACCAGTCGTCGTCGAGCACGGCGTGCCCGAAGCACTCGGCATGCAGGGCGTTCAGCTCTCCGTTCTCGAACGCGCCGCGCCATTCGACGGTCGGCCCGGTCACCGCTCAGAGCCCCTTTGGAAATGCGCTGGCGTGAGTCGGCTGGCGGTGGTTTCGAGAACCGGCGCGCAGCGGACATGGAGGTCCGTGAGCACCGGAAGCGCAGAAACCGCCGTCAGACGGCCGCGCCAGTAGCATTTCCACATGGGGCTCAGCGGTCTTTCCGGCTGCGCGGCACGACGAACAGCTTGTTGTCCAGCTGCACTCCCGGCTGGATGCCGGTCAGGTCGACCTGGGTGACGGTGCCCTGGGCGTCGACCGCGACCCAGCTCTGCAGGATCATCGGGCTGGTGCTGAAGTTCAGGGTCAGGCTGCCGTCCTCCGGCTTGTCGGTCTGCACCAGCTGGACGCTCAACAGGTTGGGGCCGCGGCTGACCTTGGTGACGGTGACGTCGCCCGACAGCCTGACGTTTTCCCGGGTGATGAAGTCGGCGATGGTCGAGCCCAGCGGCACGTCCTTCCGCTGATGCAGCTCGGCGTCGTAATAGGTCAGCCAGGTGCCGTCGGCGACATACATGAAGTCGATCGGCGGGTCGTATTCGAGCCGCATCTTGCCCGGCCGCTTCAGGTAGAAGCGGCCGCGATACAGGTCGGTGTTGTTGGTGGTCTGGACGAAGTCCGCCTGCACCGTGGTCAGGCTGCTGAGATACTGCTCCACCCGCTGCAGGTCGGCCCGGTCCTGGGCGGTCAGCGGGGCCTGCCGGACCGCGGCCGTGGCAGGCCCGGCGGCGATGAACAGCGCGGCCAGGGCCGCGGCGATGAAACGGATGATGGTCATGTCGGTCCGGATACACGGGGTCTGTGTTCCAAGTAGGGCACGGACCCCGCGATATCCAGGGCGGCGTCTTGCCGCCGGCCTGTGCGGATGAGTTTGGTCCGGATCGGGTCGTCCGATGGTATCGAGGCGGTGAGGTGTGCCTCTCCCGCCACGCGGGAGAGGCAACGCAAAGACGCTCACCATTCTGGCAGCTGGCCTGAGCCCACTCGTTCCACTCAGTCCTTCAGCACGTCGCTGGCCTCCGCCTGGGCCGCGAGGGTCGCGGCGTCGTCCGGCAGCAGCCAGCCGGCGGCGACCTGCTGCGCCGCGGCCGCCTTCACCCGCGCCACGAAGCCGGCATGGTCGCGATAGCGCTCCTGCAGCGACGGGCGCGGGTCGCGCGCGGCGATCCGCTCCGCCTTCGTCCGGGCGAAGGGGATGAAGCCGCCGAGGAAGGAGCAGCCGCCGCCCGCGCCGTAGCCCTGGGCCAGCACGTTCCAGCCGGTATAGGTGCCGAGCGGCACCAGCGCCTGCACCGAGGGCACGCCGGCGACCTCGTTGCCGTCGCCGTCGACGCGCACGACCCGCGACGGCAGCACCTGCCGGATCCGCGGCGGCAGGACGTCGGGAACGCCGCTGAGGTCGGGATAGTCGAAGCCGCGGCCGACATCGTAATCGAGGAAGATGTTGATCTTGCCGTCCGGCCGCGGCGCGTCCGGGATCGCGGGCCAGCCCATCGCCCGCGCCGTCGGCTCGACCAGGTCGCCGGCGGCCAGGGTCGGATAGCGGCTGGCCGGCGGCTCCTTGCCCGACCGGACCCACTCGACCAGCGCCTTCTGCAGCGCCCGCAGGGTCATGGACGACGGGTTCGGGTTGCCGGGCAGGACGCAGGCCGGAGAGCCGGGAAGGGCGGGATCACCGGTGGTCGAGAAGCCGCCGTTGCGCGACCCGCCATGGGTCACGCCGGGGAAGTAGTAGCGGCGCACATTCGCCGGCAGCGGCAGGTCGAAGCGCGCATCCGTGCCGACCAGGTTCGGCGACATGCGCAGGCCCCACAGCTCCGCCGCGCCGAAGGTCTCGACGATCTTCGGGCAGGTGCCCGTCGCCTCGCACCGGTCCAGCAGGCTGGTGGTGCCGCGCCGGCGGGCCCGGTCGTCATAGCGCGCCCACCACAGAGTGCCCTCGCTGCCCAGCTCGTACAGCGTGGCGGCGCCGCCGGGCACGCCGAAGCGGATGTTCATCGGCAGCTGCCGCGCGGCGATATTGGGGTTCATGCCGTCGAAGACGATCCGGCTCTGCTCGTCCGCGTTGAAGCCGAGATTGAGGAAGCTCTTCAGGAAGTTGCCGGATTGCGAGGTGCCGGACGCCACTGTCCACCGAACCAGCCCGGCCACCGGGTTGGGCGCGCCGGCCGAATCCGCCGTGGCGTGGCGCAGGAAGGCGGTCAGGTCGCGGGTGGCGGCGAAGCCGATGCCCAGCACCTTCGGGTCCTTGCCGGTATAGGCGAGGCCATAGGCGAAGCGCGGGTCGAAGCCGCCGCGCAGGCAGATCCAGCCGGGGTCGGGCGTGCCGGGGAAGGGGCTGTCGCTGCAGTTGCCGAAGGCCCAGTCGCGCGGCGGGATCGGGATCGCCGGCCGGTCGTCGGCCGATTGCCGGAACAGCCGCGCCCGGCGGGTGTCCAGCGTCACCGGCACGGGGCCCGGGCCGGTGCGGGCGAAGCCGACCAGGATCGGCAGGCTCCTCGTCCCGGCCTTCATGTTGGTGAAGCGGGCGAAGGCCGGCCCGGTCAGCCCGGCCGCCACCGGCACCTCCGCCGTCTGCAGCCCGTCCGCGGCCGGGATGTCGCCCTGCCAGCCGCTGACGACGCGGACATGCCCGTCCGGATCGGCGGCGACGCCGCCATTGCCGCGGTTGGGCACGTCGTAGACCAGCATGCCGCTGGCCTGCTTCGGGTCGGCCGGCAGGGCGATGGCAAAGGTGGCGGAATACTCCACCTTGCCACGGGCGTTGCGCGGCGCCTGCCGGATGTCGGTGATGATGGCGTTGGCCGGGTCGGCCGGGTCCAGCTCGCCCCGGAAGCGGCCGCGCAGGATCTCGTAGGCCGGGGCGCCGGGCTTGGCCGGCGCCGCGGAGTCCTGCCGCTCCACGGTGAAGCTGACGAGCCGGGCCTGCGCCGCGTCCGCCAGGCCGAGCGCCAGGACCGACAGCGCCGCGGCGCGGATGATGCAACCTCTCATGGCGTCTTCCCCCCGTTGTTATGGTCGTTCAGCCGTCCCCAGGCAGCTCCAACTCCGGCAGCTCCAGGTCGAGCAGGGCGGAGGCCAGCGTCTTGCCGTGGCTGTCCAGCGCCAGCGAGGTGGTGACGCCGCTGCCCAGCACGCCGCGGCCGACGAAGTGCAGCGCCGAGAGGCCGGGCAGCTCGAAGCGGGTGAAGCGGCCGGTCGCGGCGCCGCAGAGATGCGCCTCCACCCACTCCGCCGTCACCGTGCGGCGCAGCCGTTCGAAATCGGCCGGGTCGCGGGCGATCACGCTCAGCGTGGTGGTGTCGCCCTTGTCGCCGGCGCGGGCATGGGCGAGCGTGCCGAGGCGGACCATCATGCCTCCAGGATCTCGACCGCGGGGCTGACGGCCCGGCGGTCGATCAGGGTCGAGACGATGCCGATCACGGGGCGGAGCGTGCTGCGGACCCCGCCCCCCGCCGCCGGGCCGTTGGTGTAGAGGCTCTCGACCTCGTGCGCGGCATCCGCTGCGGCCTCGGCGGTGGCGGCGCGGGCGCAGAGGCGCAGCCGGACCTCCGACGGCGACCCGCCCCGCAGCCGGCCCGGCAGCAGCGAATCGACCCCGACCAGGTCGAGCCGCAGGTCGGTGATGTCGCCGCGCCGGTCCAGGCGGGTGCGGACGATCTCGGCCGCGCGCCGGCCGCGCTCGACCGCGCCGCCGCCGCCGTAGGAGATGCCGGCCTCCGCCTCCCACCCCGCCTCATAGGCGACGCTGACCTTCAGCGACTCCGGCCGTGGCCGGCCGCGGGCCCCGGCGACGGCGACGCGGTCGGCGCCCTGCTCCGCCACCGACACGCCGGTGACGTCCAGCACCACGTCGGGCGTGACATAGGCGCCGGGGTCGGTGACCTCGTACAGCAGCTGCTCGGTCACCGTGGCGCGGCTGACCCGCCCGCCGGTGCCGGGCAGCTTGGTGATGGTGATCGCGCCGCCCGCCGTCACCTCGGCGATCGGGAAGCCGAGATCGGCCAGGCCCGGCACGTCGCTGCCGTCGGCATCGACGAAATAGCCGCCGGTGACCTGGCCCGCGCATTCCATCAGATGCCCGGCCAGGGTGGCGGTGGCGATGCGGCTCGCGTCGTCCAGCGCCCAGCCCAGGCGCCAGGCCAGCGGCGCCACGAACAGCGACGGGTCGGCGACCCGGCCGGTGATCACCAGCTGTGCCCCGGCCTCCAGCGCCGGCAGCATCGCGCCGGCGCCGAGATAGGCGTTGGCGGCGATCAGCGGGCCGTGATCGGCCAGCGGCCGTCCGTCCTCGAGGGCCGGGGCGGCCGGGTCGATGCGGTCCAGCACGTCGTCGCCGGTCACCACCCCGATCCGCATCTTGACACCCAGCTCCCGGCACAGCGCGGCGGCGCGGCGGCCGGCGCCCTCGGGGTCGGCCGCGCCCATATTGGTCAGCACCCGGATGCCCTGGGCGGCAACGCCCGGCAGCACCGGCCGCAGCCGGCGCTCCAGCAGCGGGTCGAAGCCGGCCTCCGGGTCGGCCCGGCGGCGGCGATGGGCCAGCGCGATGGTGCGCTCGGCCAGGCATTCGAACACCAGCGCGTCCAGCCCGCCGCGCGCCACCAAATCCACCGCCGGTTCCAGCCGGTCGCCGGCGAAACCGGCGCCGGCCCCGATCCGCATCGTCCGACCCGGCATTCAGATGGCTCCCGTGGCCCAGGCGACGGCCGTCATGACGAGGGTCGAGGCGAAGGCCCATTTGAAGATGAAGCGCTGATGGGCGCCGAGCTGCACCCCGGTCAGCCCGACCAGGATGAAGGTCGAGGCGGTCAGGGGGCTCAAGGGGAAGCCCGTAGTCATCTGGCCCAGGATCGCGGCCCGGCCGATCGCCAGCGGGTCCTGGCCCAGCGCGCCGGCGGTGCCGGCGAAAACCGGCAGGATGCCGTAGTAGTAGGCATCCGGCGTGAAGACGAGGCTCAGCGGCATGCCCGTCACCGCCACGATCTGCGACAGGTACGGCGCCAGGCCCGGCGGCACCACCGCCACCAGCGCCTCGGCCATCGCCCCGATCATCTTGGTGCCGCCCAGGATGCCGGTGAAGATGCCGGCGGCGAAGATCATCGTGGTGACGGTGACGACGCTGTCGGCGTGCTTCACCAGCCGCTCGCGCTGCTGCTCCCAGCGCGGATAGTTGACCACGAGGGCGATGGCGAAGGCGCCGATGAACAGCACCGGCAGCGGCGCCAGCCCGGCCAGGAGGGCCACGATCAGGGCGATGGTCAGGGCGCCGTTGAACCAGGCCAGATGCGGTCGGCGCGCCGACCGCTCGGCCTCGGTCGGCTCGACCAGCGCCACCGCGTCGACGCCGTCGGCCACGCCCAGCCGCTTGCGCTCGCCGCGGCCGATCAGCCAGGCGGCGACGAAGACCCAGGCCAGGCCGGCGATCATGGCCGGGATCACCGGGTTGAACAGGGCTGAGGCGTCGGTCTTCAGGACGGCCATCGCCCTGGCCGTCGGCCCGCCCCAGGGCAGCAGGTTCATGGTGCCGGCGGCGAGGCAGATGATGCCGGGCAGCACCAGCGGGTTGAGGCCGAGACGGCGGTGCACCGGCAGCAGCGCCGTGACCGTGATCAGGAAGGTGGTGGCGCCGTCGCCGTCCAGCGCGACCAGCATGGTCAGCAGCGCCGTGATCAGGCACAGCCGCACCGGGTCGCCCTGCACCAGGGACAGCAGAAACTTGATCGGCCTGTCGAAGATGCCTGCGTCGATCATCAGCCCGAAATACAGCACCGCGAACATGATCATGATGCCGACCGGCGCCACCTTGACGACGCCGTCCAGCATCATCTGGCCGAGATCGGCGCCGAAGCCGCCGAGGAGGCCGCCGGCCAGCGGCACCAGGACCAGCGCGACCAGCACCGAGACGCGGCCGCTGATGATCAGCGCCAGGAACACCGCGATGATCAGGAACCCCAAAGCCGCCAGCATGCCGTCCTCCCGCTGCGGCGGTCGTTCTTCCCTCGGCGACCGCTCGGGCCTCAGCACGCCACGGCGGGCGGTGGATCTGGAAGTGAATTTGTGTCATCGATTGATGCATGAAGCGCATCAACCTGTCGCTGTTCGAGATCGAGGTGTTCCTGGAGGTCGACCGGCTGCGCAGCTTCCGTGCCGCGGCCGAGGCGCTGGGCATGTCGCAGCCGGCGGTCAGCCGGGCGGTGGCGCGGGCCGAGACGCGGCTGGGCGTGCGGCTGTTCGACCGCAACACCCGGACGGTCGAGCCGACGCCGCAGGGACGGGAATTCGCCGCCATTGCCGGCCGGCTGATCGGCGACCTCCGGACCTCGCTCGACGATCTCGGCGACTATTTCCGCTCGGCGCGCGGCCGCGTCGCCGTCGCCGGGCTGCCCTCGGTGACGGCCGGGCTGCTGCCGCCGGTGATCGACCGGTTCCGCCGCAGCCATCCGGGGGTGTCGGTCGGCGTCATCGATACCTTGCTCGACGGCGTGGTCGGCGCGGTGCTGAGCGGCGAGGCCGATCTCGGCATCGCCGGCCGCCCGGCCGCCGACGGCAAGGTGGATTTCACCCGCATCATGTCCGACCGCTTCGTCGCCATCCTGCGCCAGGACCACCCGCTGGCGCGGTCCTCCGCCGTGACCTGGGCCGATCTGGCGGGCTTTCCCTTCGTCGCCATGTCGCGGATCACCAGCGTCCGCCCGCTGACCGACCGCGGCTTCGCCCAGGCCGGGGCGGCGGTCGAGCCGGAATTCGAGGTGTCGCATCTCGCCACCGCCGGCGCGCTGGTGGCGGCCGGCCTCGGGGTGACGGCGCTGCCGGTGCTGACCCTGCCGGTGCTGGCCCATCCGGCCCTGACGACGCGCCTGCTGCAGGGGCCGGAGGTGACCCGCGACATCGGGGTCCTGACCCGGGCGGGCCGGACGCTGTCGCCCGCAGCCGCCGCCTTCCGCGACGCGGTCATCGCCTCGGGCAGCGATCGTCCGGCATGAAAAAGGGCCCGGCCGCCCATGCGGCCGGGCCCCGTGTGTCCATCGCAGAGACTGCGGCGGACTCCCCCGGAATTATTCGGTCGGCGGCATCTGATCCATCGGGGCGGTCTGCTCCATCGAGGGAGCCTGTTCCATCATCGTCCCCGGCTGCATGGTCTCGGGCTGCATGGGCTGGGCGGGGGCCATCTGGCCCGGCACGCCCTGGCCGGGCAGAATCTGCTGCGAGGGTACCGGCGTGGCCCCGGCGCTCAGCTGCTGCTGGTTCAGCTGGCGGGTCTGCTCCTCCTCCGCCTGGTTCTGCGCGCTCTTGCTGGTGCGGCGGCGCGGAGCCTGGGTCTGCTCCTCGGCGCCGGAGGATTGGATGCGCTTGCGCTGCTGATGCTGGGGATTCTGGGCCGGCTCCGCCGGCATGTTCGCCGCGGGAGCCTCGACCGACGGCGTCGTCGTCTCGGGCATCGCCGGCTCGGTCCCGGTCTGGGCCAGGGCGGGCGCGGCGGCAAGTGCCGACACGGCGAAGGCGGCAAAGACAAAACTCCTGCGCATGAAGGTCTCCATCGAGGGATGCCTGAAGATCGGTGGGACGGCGGCGGCGGCCGCGGCGCGTGAGCCGATCGTCTCCCTAACGACGGGGGCGCGATACCGATCCGAAGAAAATGCCTTCATGAACGATATTTCATGTTCGCCGGATGTCGTCTGTTGGCCCGGCGACGAATCCTGCGACGAACGAAAAAAAGCCCGGCCGCCTGGGCGGCCGGGCCTCGCGGGACCGCGAACCTCGCCTCGGAAGGGGGGTGGGAGCGAGGTTCTGTTGCGGCCCGAACGCGCTACTTCGCCTTGTTCAGCTGCTCCTCGTTCAGCTTGCGGGTCTGGTCCTGTTCGCTGGTCGCGCTGCTGTGCGCGACCTTGCGGTGATGCACCCGGGCCGTGTGATGGGTCTTCATCTTGTGCGGCGCGGTGACGGCCGGCGCCGTCCCGGCGGGCTGGGCGGGGGTCTGCGCCATCGCCAGGGCGGGGGCGAGGGCCAGGGCGGGCACCGTGAGGACGGCGAACAGAAGGCTCCTGCGCATGACGATCTCCATCGAGGGGACAACGAAGATCGGAGGAGAGGCGGGCGGGAGGCCACGTCTTGGCTCCGACGCACGCACCCTACGTCGCCGCAGCTAACGCCCCGGTGGGCGGGAGATGAAATCGGCGTAACGATCGGGGCGGGGCGAAGCGGCGGACTCTCCCTCTGAGCCGTCATGGCGAGGAGGCGAAGCCGACGTGGCCATCCAGGGGGCCGGTGCGAGCGGCCCTGGATGGCCACGCCCCTTCGGGGCTCGCCATGACGGTGAGGGGAGCGGCTATCCCGCCCGGATCAATGGTTGCCCGCCAGCACTTCGCGCTTGCCGACATGGTTGGCCGGGCTGACCACGCCCTCCTGCTCCATGCGCTCGATCAGCCGCGCCGCGCGGTTGTAGCCGATCTGCAGATGGCGCTGGATAAAGCTGGTCGACGCCTTGCGCTCGCGCGCCACCAGCGCCACCGCCTGGTCGTAGAGATCGTCGCCGGAGCCGCCCTCGCCGTCGAGGCCGAGCGAATCGAAGCCGCCACCGTCCTCCTGATCCTCCAGCACCGCGTCGTTGTAGGCGGGCTCGCCCTGGGCCTTGAGGTGGCGCACCACCTCCTCGACCTCGCCGTCGGAGACGAAGGGGCCGTGCACGCGGGTGATGCGGCCGCCGCCGGCCATGTACAGCATGTCGCCCTGGCCCAGCAGCTGCTCCGCCCCGCCTTCGCCCAGGATGGTGCGGCTGTCGATCTTGGAGGTGACCTGGAAGCTGATGCGGGTCGGGAAGTTGGCCTTGATCGTGCCGGTGATGACGTCGACCGAGGGGCGTTGCGTCGCCATGATCAGATGGATGCCGGCGGCGCGCGCCATCTGCGCCAGGCGCTGGATCAGGGCCTCGATGTCCTTGCCCGCCACCAGCATCAGGTCGGCCATCTCATCGACGATGATGACGATGTAGGGCAGCTCGGTCAGGTCGATCGGCTGGTCCTCGAAGATCGGCTTGCCGGTGTCGGGGTCGAAGCCGGTCTGTACCCGTCGGGTCAGCACCTCGCCCTTGGCCTTGGCCTCGCGCAGCCGCTGGTTGTAGCCCTCGATGTTGCGGACGCCGACCTTGGACATGGACCGGTAGCGGTCCTCCATCTCGCGCACCGCCCATTTCAGCGCCACCACCGACTTCTTCGGGTCGGTGACGACCGGGGCCAGCAGGTGCGGGATGCCCTCGTAGATCGACAGCTCGAGCATCTTCGGGTCGACCATGATGAAGCGCACCTTGTCCGGCGGCAGCCGGAACAGGAGCGACAGGATCATGGTGTTGATGGCGACGGACTTGCCCGAGCCGGTGGTGCCGGCCACCAGCAGGTGCGGCATGCGGGCCAGGTCGGCGATGATCGGGCCGCCGCCGATGTCCTTGCCCAGCACCAGGCCCAGCTTCGACCCCGCCTTCTCCATCTGGTCGGAGCCGAGCAGCTCGCGCAGCAGCACCATCTCGCGCTTCTGGTTCGGCAGCTCGATGCCGATGACGTTGCGGCCGGGCACCACGGCGACGCGGACCGACACGGCGCTCATCGACCGGGCGATATCGTCGGCCAGGCCGATGACGCGGCTGGACTTGGTGCCGGGCGCCGGCTCCAGCTCGTACAGCGTCACCACCGGGCCGGGATTGACCTTCACGATCGAGCCGCGGACGCCGAAATCGCTCAGCACCTGCTCCAGCGCCGCGGCGTTCTGCTCCAGCACCCGCGGGTCGGCCACGGCCGGGCGCTTGCTCGGGTCCGGCAGGGTCAGGAGGTCGAGCGGCGGCAGCTCGTAGGTGTCGGGCGGCGCCAGCTCGAAGCTGGTCTGCCGCGGCGGCGGGGTCGCCGGGCGGCGCGGCGCCGGCTCGATCGCCGCGGGCGCGACGCGTTGAAGCGAGCCGGGGGGCGGCGGCGTGGCCGGGCGACGCGGCTCCTCGACCGGGCGAAGCGAGGGCAGATCGATCAGATCCTCGTCCTCCTCCTCTGGCAGGTCGTCCTCAGGCTCGGTGCGGCCGCCGCCGATGATGAGCGGCGGGCGCGGCGCCTCGCCGGGCTCGGCGCCCGGATCGGCGATCCGCGGGCCGGGCGGGTTGGCGCGGGCGAAGCGCGGCCGCGCGGTCGGCCCGGCCTCCGGCATGGCGAAGGCCGGCGGCGCCGCGGGGGCGGGCTCGCGCCGCATCATGCTGGCGGCGACGGTGCCGGCGCCATGCAGCGTGCGCAGACCGAGCCATTGCAGCAGCCGGCCCAGCGCCCGCAGCAGGGATCCCGTGATCGACGCGCCGGTGCGGGCGCCGGCGCCGGTCACGGCGCCGACGCGCTGCCATTCGGCCGAGGACAGGCCCAGCGCGATCAGCACCAGCAGCAGGCCGAAGGCGCCGGTGGCCAGCGCCAGCCAGAAGGTGGCGACCGGCCCGGCCGAGAGGATGACGGTATCGGAGATCCGCCGCAGGATCATCGAGCCGACGGCGCCGCCCAGCGAGCCGCGCTCGGCCCAGCCCTCGATCGCCGGCAGCGGCGACAGGCCGGCGGCCAGGAACAGCACGCCGAACAGCAGGCTGGTGACCCGCCACCACACCCGGTCAAGGGCGTGGTGCCGCATCAGCCGCCAGGCCCAGAACAGCGGCAGCACGGCCAGCAGGAAGGCGCCGATGCCGAGCGTCTGGATCAAGAGGTCGGCAAGATGGGCGCCGGGCCGGCCCAGCAGGTTGGCGGCGGGCCCGGCCTTGGCGGTGTTCCAGGACGGGTCGGTCGGGTCGTAGCTGACCAGGGCAACCAGGAGGCCACAGCCGAACACGGCGATGCTGAGGCCACTCAGCTCGCGCACCCGGTTGCGCAGGAATTCCCGCACCACCGGGGGCAGGAAGGAGCGCTTGTTCGAGGCGCCGCGCCCAGAGCTGCGGGTCACGGCGGTGCGGCTGCCGCGGGACGGGGTTCCGGCCATCGTCATTCCGTCGCCTCGGCTCGGGACAGGACCTCGCCGAGCCGGGTCAGGGCGCGCCCGACCGTCTCGGCGTCGTGGACCACGGCGACGCGCAGCCAGCGCCGGCCGATCTCCGGCCGGTCCAGGCGCGTGATGTAGCCGCCGGGCAGGGTGCGGATCCCGGCCTCGGCCCACAGCCGGCGGGCGGCGGCCTCGCCGTCGCCGACGTCGAGCCACAGGAAAAAGCCGCCCTCCGGCCGGCGGAAGCCGAAGCGCCCGCCCAGCGCTGCCTCGGCGGCGTCGAACTTGGCCCCGTACAGCGCCCGGTTGGCGACGACATGTGCGTCATCGGCCCACAGCGCGGCGGAGGCCGCCTGGATCGGCAGCGGCATGCCGGCGGCGGAATGGCTGCGCAGCCGCAGGAAGGCGGCCACCAGCGCCGGGTCGCCGGCGACGAAGCCGCTGCGCAGCCCGGCCGCGTTCGACCGCTTCGACAGCGAATGGAAGACGAGGAGGTTGTCCAGCGACCCGCCGTCGCGGCCGGCGGCGACCTCCAGCACGCCGACCGGCGGCTCGCGGTCGTAGATCTCGGCGTAGCACTCATCGGCCGCCAGGATGAAGCCGTGCGACCGGGCCAGGCCGATGGCGCGGTCGAGATAGGCCGGGCTGGCGACAGCGCCCTGCGGATTGGTCGGGTTGCACAGATACAGCAGCTTCAGCCGCGCCAGCAGCGCCGTGTCGGCCTCCAGCGCGTCGAGATCGGGCAGGAAGCCGGTGGCCGGCCCGGCCGGCAGGAACACCGGCTCGGCCCCGGCCATCACCGCGGCGCCCTCGTAGGGGGCGTAGAACGGGTCGGGAAGCGCCACCGCCGGCACCTGGTTGGCACCCGGCCGGTGGTCGACCGCCAGCTCCGCCACCAGGAACAGCGCCTCGCGCGTGCCGGACAAGGGCAGGATATGGGCCGGGTCGACCAGCCCGTCGGGCAGATGGAAGCGGCGCTGCAGCCAGGCGGCGCAGGCCTCGCGGAAGGCCGGGGTGCCGGCCACCGGCGGGTAGCGGTTCCAGCTGTCGGCATTGGCGGCCAGGATCTCGGCCAGGAAGGCCGGCGGCGCGTGCTGCGGCTCGCCGACCGACATGGCCAGCGGCGTCACCCCCTCCGGGGGCGTCACCCCGGACAACAGCGCCGCCAGCCGCGCGAACGGATAGTCCGCGAGCCGTTCCAATGCCTCGTTGAGTCGGCCGCCTCGCATGCTCTCCTGCAACACCCTGATTCCGCGTCGGGCCGGCTGCCGCCGGCCTCTCCCCTCGCTTCCGGCGGCCGGTGCCGCCGCGAAACAGCTCTTAGATTCCAATCACTTTATCCGGTCTTCTGACCTCTCCTGTCAAATCCAGCGTCGCCCGCCGGCCAGCCCGGCGCGCTTTTCCGGTCACGGTGTGGCCGGTCCGGCACGCCCTGCAGAACACCCGGACGAATCACGAACGAATCAGGATCGGTTCGCGACGCGAAATTGCCGGGTCACGGTCCGAACGGGATCGACAGCGACATCATGCTGCCGCCGCGGCCGGAATCGCCCCAGCTGCCGCCGGCGGCGACGCCGACGCCCCGCCGCTCGGAACACCCCGCGGCCAGGACCAGGAGGGAGAGGAAGAGAATCCGGATCATGGTGACATCCTATCATGGAATGGCGGTTGGCGATTCCGCCGTGACACAGCGCCACTGGACAGCGCGGCACCGCCCTCCGATGCTGCGCGCCATGAACGACAGCACTTCTTTGCGCAGCCAGGTCGTGGTGGTCGGCGGCGGCCTCGCCGGGGCGACCATGGCGGCGGCGCTCGGCCAGGCCGGCATCGACACCGTCATCCTGGACCAGGAGCCGGCGGCGACCCGCACCCTGCCGGAATTCGACGGCCGCACCACCGCGCTCTCCTACGGCTCCCGCCGCATCGTCGCCTCGGCCGGGCTGTGGGATCCGGTGGCGGACCAGGCCGAGCCGATCCTCGACATCCGCATCGCCGACGGCCGTGCCCCGGTGTTCCTGCATTTCGATCATCAGGAGATGGCCGGCGAGTCGGACGGCGCGCCCTTCGGCCATATCGTCGAGAACCGGCTGCTGCGGCTGGCGCAGTTCGAGCGGCTGGACGCCCTGCCGGCGGTGCGCCACATCGCCCCGGCCAAGGTCGTCGGCATCGAGACCGGCACCGGCCACGCCGCCGTGACCCTGGCCGACGGCCGGGTGGTGCGGGCCGATCTGGTGATCGGCGCCGACGGCCGCGCCTCCTTCACCCGCCAGCAGCTGGGCATCCCGGCGCGCAGCTTCGCCTACCGGCAGAAGGCGGTGGTCTGCGTCATGGCCCATGCCGAGCCGCATGACGGCGTCGCGGTCGAGCATTTCCTGCCGGCCGGCCCCTTCGCCGTGCTGCCGATGAAGGACGATGCCGACGGCAACCACCGCTCCTCGATCGTGTGGACCGAGCATCCGGACACCGCCGACGACCTGGTGCACCGGCCCGCCGCCTTCGACGCGGCGCTGCAGGCCAAGGTCGGCGACTGGCTGGGGCCGGTGCGGGCGGTCGGCAAGCGCTTCACCTATCCGCTCGGCGTGGTCCATGCCCGGCGCTACGGCGCCCGCCGGGCGGCGCTGATCGGCGAGGCCGCGCACGGCATCCACCCGATCGCCGGCCAGGGGCTCAATCTCGGCCTGCGCGACATCGCCGTACTGTCCGAGCTGCTGGTCGAGCGCAGCCGGCTCGGCCTCGACCTCGGCGACCCGGCGCTGCTGCAGCGCTACGAGCAACTGCGGCGGCCGGACAACCTCGCCATGATCCTGGCGACCGACGGGCTGAACCGGCTGTTCTCGACCGACCTTGCCCCGGTGCAGATCGCCCGCGACCTCGGCCTCGCCGCTGTGGGCCGCCTGCCGCCGGTGAAGCGCTTCTTCATGCGCCAGGCGATGGGGCTGGGCTCGCGGGCGCGGTGAAGTCTACGTGATACCGGCGGTCTTTGAGATCGACTCTTCGGTCCCTTCCCCGTCATGGCGAGGCGCGCAGCGCCGTGGCCATCCAGGGGCCGGTGCGAGCTGCCCTGGATGGCCACGCCCCTTCGGGGCTCGCCATGACGGGTCAATATTTCACGCCGTTGGGATGAGCGGATAGCTCTCCAGGATCTCGTACACCGCACCCTCGCGGCCGACATGGCTCTGGTACAGGTGGAAGGCGTCGACCGGGAAGGGATCGGCGCGGAACAGCCCGTGCTCCTGCAGCCAGCGGCCGATCCGCTCGACCGGCGCATCGCGCAGCCGGGCCAGGGTGACGTGCGGGGCATAGGCGCGGTCGTCCGGCGGCTGGCCGGCGGCGACCAGGGCGCGGTCGACCTTGGCGTGCAGGAAGTGCAGCGCCGGCTCCGTCGCCACCCCGGCCCACAGGGTCGAGGCGGCGCGCCGGCTGCCGAACTGGCCGACGCCGTCCAGCGCCAGGCTGAAGCCGGGCGCGGCGATGGCGTGCAGCGCCTCGTCGATCTCCTCCGCCTCCAGCGTGTCGACCTCGCCGATGAAGCGCAGGGTCAGGTGGAAATCGGCCGGGTCGGTCCAACGCGCCCCCGGTACGCCGCCCTGCAGCATGGACAGGCGGGGCCGCAGCGCGGCGGGGATGGCGATGGCGACGAACAGGCGCAGCATGGCGGGCCCTCTCAGCCGTGAGCGAATCCGGCGCGGTAGCGGGCCGGGCTGGTGGCGAGGCGGCGGCGGAAATGGTGGCGCAGCGTGTCAGCCGAGCCGAAGCCGCATTCGGTGGCGATGCGCTCGATCGGCAGGGCCGTGGTCTCCAGCAGTTCTCGGGCCAGCGCCAGCCGCTCGCCGACCAGCCATTCGCCCGGCGTGGTGCCGGTGGCCTCGCGGAAGCGGCGGAGGAAGGTGCGCAGGCTCATCCCAGCCTGATCGGCCAGCCGCTCCAACGGCAGGTCCTCGGCCAGGTGGCGGCGGGCCCAGTCGAACAGCGCAGCCAGCCGCGGCCGCTCCTCGACCTGCACCGGCCGGTCGACATACTGGGCCTGACCACCCTCCCGGTGCGGCGGCACCACCAGGCGCCGCGCCACCTGGTTGGCGATCCGCGCGCCCCAGTCGCGCCGCACGATGTGCAGGCACAGGTCGAGCCCGGCGGCGCTGCCGGCGGAGGTCAGCACCGTGCCCTCGTCGACATAGAGCACGTCCGGCACCACCCGCAGCTCGGGGTGGCGCGCGGCCAGCGCCTCGGCGTAGCGCCAATGGGTGGTGACGCGCCGGCCGGCCAGCACGCCCGCGGCCGCCAGCACGAACACGCCGGAGCAGATCGAGACCAGCCGGGCGCCGCGGTCATGGGCCCGTTTCAGGGCGGCCAGCAGCGACTCGGGCGGGGTCTCGCGGATGTCGCGCCAGCCCGGCACGACGATGGTGCCGGCCGCCTCCAGCGCCTCCAGCCCGGCCCCGGCCTGGACCTGGACGCCGCCGATGGCGCGCAGCGGGCCGGCCTCGGCGGCGCAGACGGTGAAACCGTACCAGTCCTGGAATTCCGGTCGCGGCAGGCCGAACACCTCGACCGCGACGCCGAACTCAAAGGTGCACAGCCCGTCATAGGCGAGGACGGCGACGGTGCGGTTCGGCGGCGGAATCGGGCGGGACGCAGGCATGGCTAAGGCGATGGGAACGCCATCGCGGTCGGAGCGTCAAGGACGGGCGTCCCGACGCTCCGGCATGCGCCTCAGATGTGGATCGGCCGCCCGTCGACCGCGAGGGCCGCTTCCTTGACCACCTCGTTCAAGGTCGGGTGGGCGTGGCAGGTGCGGGCGATGTCCTCGGCCGAGGCGCCGAACTCCATCGCCATCGCGCATTCGGCGATGATGGTGCCGGCTTCCGCGCCGACGATGTGGACGCCCAGCACCCGGTCGGTCTTGGCGTCGGCCAGGATCTTGACGAAGCCATCGGTGGCGTTCATGGCGCGGGCCCGGCCATTGGCCAGGAACGGGAACTTGCCGGCCTTGTAGGCCACGCCGGCCTGCTTCAGCTCCTCCTCGCTGCGGCCGACCGAGGCCACCTCCGGCCAGGTGTAGACCACGTTGGGGATCGCATCGTAGTTCACATGGCCCGCCTGGCCGGCCAGGATCTCGGCCACGGCCACGCCCTCATCCTCGGCCTTGTGCGCCAGCATCGCCCCGGCGATGACGTCGCCGATGGCGTAGATGCCCTCGACATTGGTGCGGAAATGCTTGTCGGTCTTGATCCGGCCGCGCTCGTCCAGCTCCACCCCCGCGGCCTCCAGGCCGAGGCCGTTGGTGTAGGGTCGGCGGCCGATCGAGACCAGCACATAGTCGGCCTCGATGGTCTCGACATCGCCGCCCTTGGCCGGCTCGACGGTCAGGGTCACGCCCCTGTTGGTCTGGGTCGCACCGGTGACCTTCGAGCTCAGCTTGAACGCCATGCCCTGCTTGGCCAGGATGCGCTGCATCTGCTTCGACACCTCGCCGTCATTGGTCGGCAGGATGCGGTCGAGGAACTCCACCACCGTCACCTTGGCGCCGAGCCGGGCCCAGACCGAGCCGAGCTCGAGCCCGATGACGCCGCCGCCGATCACCACCAGGTGCTTCGGCACCTCCGGCAGCGACAGCGCGCCGGTCGAGGTGACGATCCGCTTCTCGTCGACCTCGACACCGTTCAGCGGCATCGAGTCGGAACCGGTGGCGATGATGAAGTTCTTGGCGGCGTAGGTCTTGCCCTCGACCTCGATCCGGTCCTTTGCGGTGAAGCGGGCGTGGCCGAGCAGCCGGTCGATCTTGTTCTTCTTGAACAGGAAGTCGATGCCGTCGACATTCGCCTTCACCACTTTGTCCTTGTGGCCCAGCATGCCGGGCAGGTCGAGCTCGACCCCCGCCACCTTGACGCCGAAGCCGGCCAGAGCGTGCTTGGCCTCCTCGAACTTCTCCGACGCCTGCAGCAGCGCCTTGGACGGGATGCAGCCGACATTCAGGCAGGTGCCGCCCAGGGTCGGCATCTTCTCGACGCAGGCGGTCTTGAGCCCGAGCTGGGCGGCCCGGATGGCGGCGACATAGCCGCCGGGGCCGGCGCCGATCACGATCACGTCATAGGTGGCAACGGGGTCAGTCATCGCTCGCACTCAGCTTGCGGAAAGGTGGCCGCAAACTGCATGAGGCGAGGCGCTGCCGCAACTGCGTCGAGCGGGCGGCTGCCATCCGAGGATGATATGCGGGCCTAGGGTCGTCGTCCGGCGTCGGCGTCACTCCGGCCGCCGAGCTGGCCGTCCAGGGCTGCCGCCAGCCCCTGGACCTGGCGGTTGAGGGCCTCGAGCTGCGGCATGGTCAGGCCGGAGCGCCGCAGCAGCGCCTCGCCCAGGCACTGGCTGCGGGCGAACAGTTGGCGGCCCGCCTCTGTCAGCCGGACCTGGACCTCCCGCTCACTGTCCGGGCTGCGCCGCCGGCTGACCAGCCCGGCCGCCTCCATCCGCTTCACCAGCGGCGTGATCGTGCTCGATTCGAGGGCGAGGCGGGCGGCGATGGCGCCGATCGTGCGGCCGTCCTCCTCGCCGAGCACGTTGAGCACGAGGTACTGCGGATAGGTGATGCCCATCTCGTCCAGCATCGGCTTATAGGTCCGGTTGATGGCCATGCTGGTGCGGTACAGCGTGAAGCAGATCTGCTGGTCCAGGGGGAGGGGGCGGTCCTTCTGTGCGGGCACGGGACGATCCTATCGATAACTCTCCGATCACATTTATCACGATAATCGGTATCGCGATAAGATTTTTGTGGACGCGGCCGCGGCGATGGGATATCGAATAATTATCGCGACAACAGTTATCGCGATATCAATGGAGCCGCAGATGGATCATAGCGAGCACGAGACGGACGGGATTTCGCGCCGGCTCGTCCTGACCGCGGGAGTCGGACTCGCCGCCGTGGCGGCCCTGCCGCATGCTTTCCCGGCGCAGGCTGCCGCCGCGCCTTCACCTCAAACCTCCGGAGACAGCACCATGAGCAGCGGATTCCTCAGCACCAAGGACGGCACCCAGATCTTCTACAAGGACTGGGGCCCGCGCGACGCGCAGCCGATCGTCTTCCACCACGGCTGGCCGCTCAGCAGCGACGACTGGGACGCCCAGCTGCTGTTCTTCCTGGCGCAGGGCTACCGCGTCGTCGCCCATGATCGGCGCGGCCACGGCCGGTCGAGCCAGACCGATACCGGCAACGAGATGGACACCTACGCCGCCGACGTCGCCGAGCTGGCCGCGCATCTCGACCTGAAGAACGCCGTCCATATCGGCCATTCGACCGGCGGCGGCGAGGTGGCGCGCTACGTCGCCCGGCACGGCGGCAACGGCCGCGTCGCCAAGGCAGTGCTGATCGGCGCCGTGCCCCCGGTGATGGTGAAGTCGGAGAAGAACCCGGGCGGCCTGCCGATCGAGGTGTTCGACGGCTTCCGCAAGGCGCTGGCCGATAACCGGGCCCAGTTCTTCCGCGATGTCCCGACCGGCCCGTTCTACGGCTTCAACCGCGAGGGCGCGAAGGTCTATCCGGGCGTGATCGACAATTGGTGGCGCCAGGGCATGGTGGGCGGCGCCAAGGCTCATTACGACTGCATCAAGGCCTTCTCGGAGACCGACTTCACCGAGGATCTGAAGGCGATCGACGTGCCGACGCTCGTAATGCATGGCGACGACGACCAGATCGTGCCGATCGAGGACTCGGCGCTGCTCTCGGTCAAGCTGCTGAAGCGCGGCACGCTGAAGGTCTACAAGGGCTTCCCGCACGGCATGTGCACGACCCATGCCGACGTCATCAACCCCGACCTGCTGGCCTTCATCAGGGGTTGACCATCGGTCCCGTCGTGATGTGAGCCGTCATCGCGAGGCGCGCAGCGCCGTGGCGATCCAGGGGACGGTATCGCTGGATCGCCACGCCCCTTCGGGGCTCGCGATGACGGTTTGTTCTGAGCTATCGCTGGGGCGACAGACGACTCAGCGCGAGGTGCCGCCGGACTGCCGTCCGCGCATATAGTGCCGCTCCGGGTGGTAGCGCGGCTTGAACAGCTGTTCGATCCAACCCCGGATCACGGTCCACATGCGTCGCGGGCCTCCTTCAGCCCCGGTTCAGTGCGGCGCGGACGGCGGCGAGGCCGTCCTGTCCGTCGCGGGTGGTCACGCCGGCCAGCCAGCCGGACAGGAGATCGGGGTGAGCCTTGAGGTACTGCGCGGCGGCCGCGCGGCCGTCCGCCCCCTCGTCCAGGATCGTCCCCATGATCTGGTTCTCCATGTCGACCGTGAATGCCAGCTGTGACAGCAGCCGGGCGAGATTCGGGCAATTCTTCGACAAGTCTCGCTTCGTCACGGTGTAAACGGTGGCGCCGCCGTAATTCGGGCCGAAATAGGCGTCGCCGCCGCTGAGATAGGCGATCTGGAACTTGGTGTTCATCGGATGCGGCTCCCAGGCCAGGAAGGCGATCCATTCCTGCCGCCGCACCGCCCGCTCCACCTGGCTCAGCATGCCCTGCTCGCTCGATTCGACCAGGGACCAGCCCTCCAGGCCGAAATCCTTGGCGTCGATCATCCTCTGGATGTTCTGGTTGGCCGACGCCCCGGATTCGATGCCGTAGATCTTGCGGTCGAACTGGTCCGCATGCTTGGCCAGATCGGCGAAATCCTTCACCCCGGCCTCGGCGACATAGGCCGGGACCGCCAAAGTGAAGCGGATGCCGTCAAGATTCGGGCGGATCACCTCGATTGCCTTTTCGGCCACGAGCGGTTCGATAAATCGACTCTGCGCCGGCATCCAGTTGCCGAGGAAGACGTCGATCTGGCCATTCTTCAGGCTTTCGAAGGTGACCGGCACGGCCAGGGTCTCCACCTTCTGGGTGTAGCCCAGCGGCTCCAGCAGCGTGCCGATGATGCCGTTGGTCGAAGTGATGTCGGTCCAGCCCGGGTCCGACATGCGCACGGTGGCGCAGCTGTCGGGATCGGCCGCTGCGGCGGGCGTGGCCGCCAGCAGCAGCCCGGTCAGGGCGAGGGCGATGAGGCGCGCTCCGGACATGATTGAGTCTCCCCGTTTGTGTGTTGGCCGCGCGTGACGCGCGGGAACCGGGCGGCGGCTTCCAGATCGTCGAGATCCATGTGGTTGCGGATGTATTGCCGGGTGGCATCCTGCCGCGGCTGCCAGTCCCAGCCATGCGGTTCGCCCTGGCGCAACGCCGCATCCACGAAGCGCCGCCGCCGCTGGCTTTCGAGCACCTGCTCGCGCAGCCGCGGCAGGTCCCAGCGTGCCGCCACCTCTGCCCGGAAGGCGGCGACGCGCGCGGCCTCGGCCGAGTCCGCCGCGCGGTTCACCCGCTCGCCCGGATCGGTCGAGAGATCGTAGAGCTGGTCCGGGTCGGCCGGGCTGTGGATGAACTTCCAGGGGCCGCGGCGGATCATCACGATCGGCGCCACCGCGCCCTCGGCCAGGTATTCGCCCAGGACCAGGTCGTGCCCGCCCGCCCCGGTCAGATGTGGCAGCAGGCTGCGCCCGTCCAGCGGCGTCGGGTGCGGCGGCGCGCCCTCCGTCGCTGCGAGGTCGACCAGGGTCGGCAGCAGGTCGGCGGAGGACACGGCGGCGCCGACCCGGCGCGGGGCGAAGCGGCCGGGGGCGTGCACCACCAGCGGTATGCGGCAGCCGCCTTCCAGGAAGCTCATCTTGTACCAGAGGCCGCGCTCGCCCAGGAACTCGCCGTGGTCGGACAGGAGGATGGTGACCGTGTCCTCGGCCAGGCCGGCGTGGCGCAGCGCCGCCATCACCCGGCCGAACTGCTCGTCGACATAGGCGATGGCGCCGTAATAGGCCCGGCGGGCCCGGCGGGTCTGCTCCGCCGTCACCGGCGTGCGGTCCAGCTCGCACACCCGGCGCAGCCGGCGCGAATGCGGGTCGTCGGCCGGCGTGTCCTCGGGCAGCGGGATGTCCTCGTCGCGGTACAGGTTCCAGTACCGCTCCGGCACGGCGAAGGGGTCGTGCGGATGAGTCAGCGACACGGTCAGGCAGAAGGGCCGGCCGTCGGCAGCGCCGCTGCCGCGCGCCAGGTCGTACAGCCGGCGCTCGGCCGCGAACACCACCTCGTCGTCGAAGTCGAGCTGGTTGGTGCGGATGCAGGGGCCGGCATCGATCACCGACGACATGTTGTGGTACCAGCTCGGCCGCGCCTCCGGCCGGTCCCAGTCCGGGGTCCAGCCGAAATCCGCCGGGTAGATGTCGGTGGTCAGCCGCTCCTCGAAGCCGTGCAGCTGGTCGGGGCCACAGAAATGCATCTTGCCGGCCAGGATGGTGCGGTAGCCCAGCGCACGCAGCACATGGGCGAAGGTCGGCACGTCGGCGGGGAACTCGGCGGCGTTGTCATAGGCGCCGATCGCCGAGGGCAGCCGGCCCGACATGAACACGGCGCGGGAGGGCCCGCACAGAGGGCTGTTGCAGTAGGCGGCGTCGAACACCACCCCGTCCCGCGCCAGCGCCGTCATCACCGGCGCCTGCACCACCGCGTTGCCATAGGCCGGCAGGGCGAAAGGCGTCAGCTGGTCCGCCATCAGGATCAGGATGTTCGGGCGCCGCGCCTCGGTCTTCACGATCAGCCTCTCCCCTGTGCAACGACGGGCACCGTGCCTCGGTTCAACAACAGGGTGGGGCGTAGCCGGCAGGATCGTGAAGACCGGCGCCGTTCATGGAGGTATTATCCCGGTTTATGGCAACCCGCCGTCGCGACCTGCCGCCGATGCCGGCACTCCTGGCCTTCGAGGCCGCGGGGCGGCTGTCGAATTTCAGCGCCGCGGCGCGTGAGCTCGGGGCCACCCAGCCGGCCGTTTCCCATCAGATCGCCGCATTGGAGGCGCGGCTGGGCACCGCCCTGTTCCGGCGGCTGCACCGCGGCGTCGCCCTGACGCCAGAGGGTGAGCGGCTGCTGCAGGTGGTGACCCGGTCGCTCGACGCCATCGCCGACACGGCGGCGGAAATCCGCCAGGCGCGCGACCCGGGCGGGCTGACCGTCGCCACCGATTTCGGCTTCGCCACCTACTGGCTGCTGCCGCGGCTGGCGCGGCTGCGGGCGGCGCTGGGCGGGGTCGAGATCCGCATCCTGGCCAGCCAGGATGTGCTGGACCCGCGCGACCGCGCTGTCGACGCGGTGATCGCCTTCGGGGCCGGGCGCTGGCCGGGCTGCACCGTCGACCGGCTGTTCCCGGAAAGCGTGCTGCCGATCTGCAGCCCGGAGATGGCGGCGCGCCTCCCCCGGCTGGCCGCGCCGGCCGACCTGCTGGACCAGCCGCTCCTGCATCTCGACAGCCCGGATCCGGCGCGCTGGCTCGACTGGGCCGGCTGGTTCCGCGGCCAGGGGGTGGAGGGGGCGCCGCGCGGCCGGTCGCTGCGCTTCAACAACTATCCGCTGGTGCTGCAGGCGGCCCTCGCCGGGCAGGGTGTGGCGCTGGGCTGGCGGCCGCTGGTCGACGATCTGCTCGCCGCCGGCCAGCTCGTCGCCTGCCTGCCCACGCCCTTCCGCACCCAACGCGGCTATTTCCTGGCGCAGCCGCTGGCCGACCGGCCCGACCCGCTGCGCGCCGCCTTCCGCGACTGGCTGGTGGCCGAGGCCGCGGGGCGCGGCGCCCGTGGTGGTTAGCCGGCGTCCCGGAACCGGCGCCAGCCCTCGGCGCGCAGGGCGCAGGCCGGGCATTCGCCGCAGCCGTAACCCCACTCATGGGACTGGCCGCGGTCGCCGCGGTAGCAGCTGTGGGTCTCGTCACGGATCAGCTCGACCAGCGCCTCGCCGCCCAGCGACGCGGCCAGGCGCCAGGTCTCGGCCTTGTCGATCCACATCAGCGGGGTGTGCACGACGAAGCGGCTCTCCATGCCGAGATTGAGCGCCAGCTGCATCGCCTTCATCGTGTCGTCGCGGCAGTCCGGATAGCCGGAATAGTCGGTCTCGCAGACGCCGGCGACCAGGTGGCGCAGGCCGCGGCGATAGGCCAGGGCGGCGGCGAAGGTCACGAACACCAGGTTGCGGCCGGGCACGAAGGTGTTCGGCAGGCCGTTGTCCTGCATCGCGATCTCGACGTCGCGGGTCAGCGCCGTCTCGCTGACCTGGCCGAGCACGGCGAGGTCGAGCATGTGGTCGGCACCGAGCCGCCTGGCCCAGGCCGGGAAGCGGTCGCGGACCGCGTCCAGGATGCGCGGGCGGACATCGAGCTCGACCCGGTGCCGCTGGCCGTAGTCGAAGCCGACCGTCTCGACCCTTTCGAAGCGGTCCAGCGCCCAGGCCAGGCAGGTGGTCGAATCCTGCCCGCCGGAGAACAGCACCAGCGTACCGTCCATCGCGGCCCCTTTTTCAGCGGCCATCGTACTCGGCCCAGCAGTTCGGGGTCTCGTACACCGTGACGGCGGCCAGCAGCGGCAGCGCCGGCCGGACCCGGTCCCAGATCCAGACGGCGATGTGCTCGGCCGTCGGGTTCTCCAGCCCCTCGACCTCGTTCAGGCAGTAATGGTCCAGCCGGGCCAGGATCGGGGCGAAGGCGGCCTCGACGTCGAAGAAGTCGACCACGAAGCCGGTCTCGGGGTCGACCGGGCCCTCGAGCCGCAGCTCGACGCGGTAGGAATGGCCGTGCATCCGGTGGCAGCGATGCGTCGCCGGCACGTTCGGCAGTCGGTGCGCCGCCTCGAAGGTGAAGGCCTGGGTGATCCTCATGGCCAGACAACTTTCATGGAATGCCAATCAGCTTGTGGGTCTGCAGGCTCAGCCGCCATTTCGGGTGGGACAGGCAATAGGCGACCGCGGCCTCGGTGTTGGCGATGCGGTCCGGCCCGTCCATCGGCTGCAGCCAGAAATGGGTGAAGTCGAGATCCGCCACCGCCTCGGGCGGCAGCTCGGGCTGCGGGTAGACCAGCTTCAGCTCGTCGCCCCGCCGTGCGACCAGGGGGGCGCCGGCCTTCGGGCTGACGCAGACCCAGTCCAGCTCCGCCGGCGGCTCGATCGTGCCGTTGGTTTCGACCGCCGCGGTGAAGCCGCGCGCATGCACGGCGTCCAGCAGGGCGCAGTCCAGCTGCAGCAGCGGCTCGCCGCCGGTGAAGACGACGAAGCGGTCCGCGGCCGTGCCGGCCCAGCACGCCTCGATCGCCGCGGCCAGCGCCTCCGCCGTGTCGAAGCGGCCGCCGCCCGGCCCGTCCGTGCCCAGGAAGTCGGTATCGCAGAACTGGCAGACCGCCTCGGCGCGGTCCTGCTCGCGGCCGCTCCACAGGTTGCAGCCGACGAAACGGCAGAACACCGAGGTACGCCCGGCATGGCGTCCTTCGCCCTGCAGGGTCTTGAAGATCTCTTTGACGACGTAGCCCATCACGCTGGTCCGGCGCGGCTCCCGGCGGTCCCATGGGTGGGCCGTTGCCGCGCGGCGCGGTTTTAGACCTTTTTGCCGCGCCGGTCAGGTGCGAATTGCCGCGGGCGGCCCTAGGCCTGCACCAGCAAGGCTGTCCCGTACATCACGGCGATCCCGGCGATCATGCCGGCCATCGCCGTTGCCCGGGCATGCGTTCCCTCGTCCGCCCGCCGCAGCATCAGCAAGGTCACCTCGACGACCACCTGCAGGATGGCACCAGCGCCCACCGCCAGGGCGAAGGCCGCCCAATGCGCCGCATAGGCGTAGCTGCCGATCCAGATGCCCAGCACGGCCGGCAGGCCAGCCAACAGCGCCAGGCCGGAGAGGAGCAGCCAGCCGGGCCGGCGGTCCAGCAGCGGCGCGACGATGCCGACCCCTTCGGTGATGTTGTGCAGGGTGAAGCCGAGCACGAGGAAGGAGCCGAGGGCGGCCGCGCCGGTGGCGAAGGCCGAACCGATCGCCAGCCCCTCGCCGAGATTGTGCAGGCCGATGCCCAGCGCGATCGACGCGGCCAGGCCGACGCCGCCGAGCCTGCGGCCGCCGCGCCGGCCGATGGCCATCAGGAGGGCGAAGGTCAGGCCGGCGATCAGCCACACCAGCACGGGCGCGTGCAGCTCGGGCGCCGACTGCGCGGCCAGCTCCAAGGCCTCGCCGATCGTGTCGACCAGCAGGAACACCAGCAGGCCGACCGTCAGCGCCAGCGCGAAGGTCAGCCCGCGGGCGCCGCCGGCCCTGAGGGCGGGGAAGAACAGCATCCCCAGCGCGACCGGCACGACGCCGACGAACAGGCCGATCAGCCCGAACCGGCCGAGCATGCCTGCGGAGGCCGGGGGCGTGGCGACGGCGATATCGATGGTGTGCTCGAAGGCGATGCCGGTGCGGGTGAGGAGGGTGAGATGGTGCGTCTCGCCCAGCACCCAGGGATAGGGGATCCGCAGCCGGGCGGTGCCGAGGCGGTCGATCGGCCCCGGCGGATCCTGCGTGAAGCTCCAATAGGCGCCGTCGACCTGGATCTGCGCGATCTCCATCGGCTCGGTCCCGCCGGCGCGGACCAGGACCGAGAGGCCGCCGCCGTCGAGCACCGTGCGTTCGACCGTCAGCTGTTCGGCCGGCGGCACGCCTGCGGAGAAGCTCCGCAGCGGATCGGCGGCGAGGAACGCGGCGGCGACGGCCGCAATCAGCAGCAGCGGCAGCACCGTCCAGCTCAGGGCGCGCATCATGCCCGCACCTCGAAGTTGCCCATCCAGCCGAGCTCGGCGAACTCGGACTGGTGGGCGTGGAACATGTAGAGGCCCGGCTCGTGGTCCTTGAAGCTGAACTCGATGATCCCGCGCTGGGCCTGGCACTGCATGATCGTGTCGACCATTCGCAGCGTCGGGGTCAGTGTCGTGCCATGGTCGTAGTAGTCGAAGAAGTTCGCGTGCAGGTGGAAGGAGTTGATCGGGTCGAATTCGGTGATGTTGACGAGATAGACCCGCACCGGCCTGGCGCGGTCGATCGGGATGGGCCGCTTGGCATAGGCGTGCGCCACCGTGTTGACGGCGTAGACCTCGTTCTCGTCGTCGAAATTGGTGTCGAAGGCGTTCATCACCATCACCAGCTCCTGCCAACCGGCGTTCTCGGGCGTGCCGAGCAGCCGGCCGCGCGCGGCTTCGGCCTGGTCGGGATGCCGGGCCGGATCTGGGTCGATGACGAAGGCGCCGTACATGCCCTTGTGGATGTGGCGGCGCAGCGGAACGAAATGGCAGTGATAGAGATGGCAGCCGAAGGGGAAGGCGTCGAACTCGTAGACGAACTCGCCGCCGGGCTGGGCCACGCCCGCGCCGGGGACCCCGTCCATCCGCGCCGAATGGATGCCGTGGAAATGCATGGTGTGCGGATGCGAGCCGCGGTTCAGGAACCGGATCCGCACGCGGTCGCCCTCGGTGACCCGGAGCGCCGGGCCCGGCACGCGGCCGTTATAGGTCCAGGCCGGGAACATCAGTCCCGGGGCGATCTCGATCTCCTTGTCCTCGGCGGTGACCTGGAACTCGCGCACGGTGCGGCCGGCGCCGTCCCGGCTGACCGTGCCGGTGTCCCAGTCGGTCAGCATGGCGTGGGGATCGAACCCGTTCCGAGCGCTGTCGACGGTCCCGACCGTGGTCATGCCGCCGTGATCGCCATGCGTCGCCGACGTCCCGTGTCCGGCGTGCGGCTGATCGGCTTGGGCGACATCCAGCTGCGCCAGCGCCGTGCTCCCCAGCGCTGCGCTTCCGACGATCACGTCCCGACGCGTGATGGCGCCGTCACCTGGGAATTTCATCAATCCTCCAGGCTTTGAGCCCGTGCCCATTCATTGACGTCCAGCGTCAGAGTTTAGCACAAGCTACAATCTGGGCGCCAGCCTCCCTCTTCTTTCGGTCCGGGCCGCACATCGGGCTCGCCGAGGCGAAGCCGATGTGCGTCCGCCAAAATGCGACTCAGGTGCTGGTCAGTTTCGACAGGTCGAGCGGCAGCGAGCGCAGGCGCTGGCCGGTCGCGGCGAAGACCGCGTTGCCGATCGCCGGCGCCAGCCCGGGCACGCCTGGCTCGCCGATGCCGGTCGGCGGCTCGGCCGACGGCACGATATGCACCTCGACCTTCGGCATCTCCGACATCCGGGTCGGCTCATAGGTATCGAAATTGGCCTGCTCCACCTCGCCGTCCTGGAGCGTGATCTTGTTTCGCAGGACGACGGAGAGGGCGAAGCCGACCGACCCCTCGACCTGGGCCCGGATCACGTCGGGGTTGACCGCGATGCCGCAATCGACCGCCGCCACCACCCGGTCGACCTTCAGTGCGCCGCCCTCGACCGAGACCTCGGCCACGGTGGCGACATAGGTCTCGAACGACTTGTGCACGGCGACGCCGCGGCCCCTGCCGGCCGGCAGGGGCTGGCCCCAGCCCGCCTTCTCCGCCACCAGCGACAGCACACCGGTATGGCGCGGCTGGTCGCGCAGCAGCGCCAGGCGGAAGGCGACCGGGTCCTGGCCGGCGGCATGGGCCAGCTCGTCGATCACCGTCTCCATCGCATGGGCGGTGTGGGTGTGGCCGACCGAGCGCCACCACAGCACCGGCACGCCCTCCTTGGCGTTGTGCACCGTCGCGGTCAGGTCAGGCACCGCATAAGCGGTGTCGGAGGCGCCCTCGATGCTGGAGGCGTCGATGCCGTCCTTCACGGCGAAGGCCTCGAAGGGCGTGCCGATCAGCAGCGACTTGGCAACCACCACATGCTCCCAGCCGCTGACCTTGCCGGCCGCGTCCAGCCCGGCGCGGACCTTGTGGTAGACCATCGGCCGGTAGTAGCCGGCCTTCATGTCGTCCTCGCGGGTCCGCATCAGGTGGATCGGCGCCTTCATGCCGGTGGCCTTGAGGATCATCGCCGCCTCGGCCGCATAGTCGGCGTTCGGCGTGGCGCGCCGGCCGAAGGAGCCGCCGGTGTAGGCCGAGTTGATCGTCACCTGCTCCGGCTTCAGGCCTAGGATGGCGGCGATGGTCGCCTGCTCGATGGTCTGGAACTGCGACCCGGCCCACCACACGGCGCCATCGGCCGTCGGCTCCAGCACGCCGTTCAGCGGCTCCATCGGCGCATGGGCCAGGTAGGGGAACTCGAACTCCGCCTCCACCAGCTTGGCCGCCTTCTGCAGCGCCGCCGCGGCGTCGCCGCGCTTGGCCGCGGTCAGGCCGGATGTCTGCGCCGTGGCCTTGTAGCCGGCCATCAGCGCGTCGCTGGACTGGCTCTCGGCCTTGCCGAAGTCCCACTCAACCTGGAGGGCCTCGCGGCCCTTGATCGCCGACCAGGTGTCGCGGGCCACGACGGCGACGCCGGTCGGGATGGTGACCACGTCGACCACGCCCGGCACCTGCTTCGCCGCGGCGGCGTCGACGCTCTTCACCGCGCCGCCGAAGCGCGGCGGATGGGCGACCAGCGCGGTCAGCTGGCCGGGCCGGCGGACATCGATCGAGAAGCCGGCCTTGCCGGTGATTTTGGCCGGCGTGTCCAGCCGCGGCACATGCGCGCCGACCAGGGTGAAGGCCTTCGGGTCCTTCAGCACCACCTCGGCGGGCGGCGTCAGCGCCGCCGCATTGGCCGCGAGGTCACCGAAGCGGGCGGACTTGCCGGAGGCGTGGCGCAGCACGCCCTTGTCGACCGTGATCTCGCCGGCCGGGACCTGCCATTCCGCGGCGGCCGCCTGCACCAGCATGGCCCGGGCCGTGGCGCCGGCGCGGCGCAGCTGATCCCAGGAATTGGCGATCGAGGTCGACCCGCCGGTGCCCTGGATCGGGCCGAAGGCGAGATTGTTGTAGATCTTGGCGTCGGCCGGGGCGAATTCGAAACGCATCTGGCCCCAGTCGGCGTCCAGCTCCTCGGCCACGATGGTGGTCAGGCCGGTGGTCACGCCCTGGCCCATCTCGCAGTGCTTGATCAGCACGGTGACGGTGTCGTCGGGGGCGACGCGGACGAAGGCGTTGGGGGCGAGGTCCCCGGCCGCGGCCATGGCGCGGCGAGCGAGGGGCAGATGCGCGGCGATCACCAGCGCGCCGCCCAGGGCGCCGGCGCCCTTCAGGAAGGATCGGCGGTTCGGCCTGGCGAGACCGTCGGCAGTCCCGGACGCGACGGGGGCGACGATTGGCTGAGCAAACATGGGGTCGTCTCTCCGGTTCAGGCCAGCGACGTCGCGGCGTCGCGGATCGCGGCGCGGATGCGCTGATAGGTGCCGCAGCGGCAGATGTTGCCGTCCATGGCGGCGACGATGTCGTCGTCGGTCGGCTTCGGCGTCTGGCTCAAAAGGCCGATCGCCGACATGATCTGGCCGGACTGGCAGTAGCCGCACTGCACCACGTCCAGTTTGGTCCAGGCGGCCCGTACCGCCTCGGCGACCTTGCCGGACACGCCCTCGATCGTGGTGATCTTGCTGTCGCCGACATCGCCGACGAAGGTCTGGCAGGACCGCACCGGCTGGCCGTCGAGATGCACGGTGCAGGCGCCGCACAGCGCCTGGCCACAGCCGAACTTGGTGCCGGTCAGGTTGAGATGGTCGCGCAGTGCCCAGAGCAGCGGCATCTGCGGATCGATGTCGAGCTCGTGCTCCGCGCCGTTGATGTTCAGCTTCACCATGGTCGATGTCCCAATTTGGATGCGGTGCGGGGAACCGGGCACCGCGCCGGGAACGACGTCCGCGTTGGCCACGGATCTAGGATCTCGGGTCTAGATCGAATGTTCGATCTAATTCGATCAAAAATTTAGGGATGGCGGGCGACGGCGCGCCAGCACCCCTCGGCGATGTCGTCCAGCGTCGCATCGTCCAGCGGCGTATCCGGGGCCCGTCGTGCCAGCCGTGCGGCGACGCCGAAGGACAGGTCGTAGACGATCTCCGTCGGCAGCGGCTTGAACGGGCTGCCGCCGTCGACGAAGCCCAACCGCCGGGCCAGGACGGCGAAGTTCTGGTCCTCCTTGGCCAGTTCCTGCAGGTCGGTCGGGCAGTGATAGGGCGAGTTCTCGTACTGCTCGAGGAACCGCGCCTCCAGCCGATGGGTCCGGTAGAAGTGATAGGCGTTGCACCAGGTGCGCTTGAACGCCTCCTTGGGAGACGCGCCGTCGAAATCGCCCTGCAGCATGGCCCTGGCCTTCACTGCCTTGACCTCCTTGTAGAGATCGCGGATCAACTCTTCCTTGCTGGCGAAATAGTGATAGATCACGCCGGGGCTGGCGCCCGACCGCTTGGCGATCTGGGACATGGGCGTATCGTGGAAGCCGCGCTCCGCCACCAGCTCCAGCGTGGCCTTCAGGATCGCGCACCGCTTGCTGTCGACGTCTGGAAACACGAACCGAACTCGATCGAACGTTCGTTCTAATATCGGGCGCGGGGTGGGGCTGTCAAGGATGACCGCCGGCCCAGGGCCGGTTCACGCGGGGGAGGCTCCCGCCCGTCGGACGATGTCGTCCAGCGATCCGGCCATGGCCCGCAGGCGCTGAAAGGCGGACCGATATTTCGCCGCCCCGATATCGGCCCAGATCAGCCCGGCCGTCCGGCTGGCCTCGGGGATGGTGATCGGGAAGGTCTCCGCCTCGGCCAGCGCGCCCTTCTCGTTGATCAGGTATCGGTCGTTCAAGGCGAACAGGACCTGGGCGACGCAGCACAGCGCCCGGTAGGCGCAGCCGGCAATATAGGTCTGATCGCCGCGGGCGAGCGCCTTCTCGGCGATCTCGATGCTGAACGCCACCTCCCAATGGAACCGGGCGATCAGCGCGGCCCGGAGGGCCAGCGGGAAGGGCGAGGTCCGCGCCTTGAGGCCGGCGATCACGCCGCGGGGATCGAGGATCGGCCGGCACAGCGCGATCTCGCCCATCCAGATGGCCGAACAGAAGCCGTGCGGATGGCCCGGCTGATAGTCCATCGAGATCCGTCCCGCCGCGCAGTCGGCGGTGACGGCGCGGATCCGCGCCAGATCGCGGTACAGGAGGTCGACCTTTCGCCCGGCGACGGTGAGCCAGCCGCCGCCATTGATCCAGGGTCCCCATTCGCCCAACCGCGTCACCGAGGTGGTTGCGGGATCATCGACCACCGACGCGACCGCCGCCGCCAGCTGGCCGATGTCCAGCGGCGCATCGGCCTCGTAGTACAGGCCCAGATCGTAGTCGGACTCGGGGCCGGCGGTGCCCCGGGCCCGGGAGCCGCCGAGGACGAGGGCGGCCAGCCCGCCGACCGGCCGCAGGGCGTTGGTGAGCCGGTCGAGGATGGCGTCGTTCATGGCGGCCCGGTCAGCGCTTGCCGCAGTCGAAGATGTTCTCGAGTGCGGCGCCGGAGCCGGCGAGGGTGAAGGGCTCGGAGATCGCCGGATCCGCCAGGCCGACGGTCAGCGCCTTGCCGCGGCGCATCGCCTCGACCAGCACCTTCATCTTCTCGGTGGGGAAGTCCCGGCCCGGGCGCCACTCGAATCCGGTCGTGGCCTCGCCGATCTCGACCGTCATTGGCACCGGCGTGGCCTTGCCGTCGACGGTGAAGGTCACGGTGGCAGTCAGCGCCGGCAGGTTCAGCTTGCGCGGCACCGAGAACAGCACATAGGGGCCGATGCGGGGCGCGCTGCCCTGCGGTCCGATGTTCTCGGCGCAGTAGACGCCGAGATGGGCGCCGTCGGGGTTGGTCAGCCCGGCATAGTCGGTGCCCATGTGGGTGCCGGTGCCCCAGCCCTCAGCCTCCTGCGCCCCGGCCGGGGCGGCAGCGGCGAGGAGGAGCGGCAGGGCGAGAAGGGCGGGGCGGATCGGCGGCATCGTCCGGAAGCGAAGAAGGGCGCGTTGCCGCGCCCTTCGGGTCGATCACATGTCGAGCAGGATGCGCTGCGGGTCCTCCAGGCACTCCTTGACCCGGACCAGGAAGGTCACGGCCTCGCGCCCGTCGATGATGCGGTGGTCGTAGGACAGGGCCAGATACATCATCGGCCGGATCTCGACCTTGCCGCCGACCGCCACCGGCCGCTCCTGGATCTTGTGCATGCCCAGGATACCCGACTGCGGCGGGTTCAGGATCGGCGTCGACATCAGCGAGCCGTAGACGCCGCCGTTCGAGATGGTGAAGGTGCCGCCGGTCAGCTCGGCCATCGACAGCTTGCCGTCGCGCGCCTTGCGGCCGAGCTCGCCAATCGTCTTCTCGACCTCGGCGAAGGACAGCATGTCGGCGTCTCGCACCACCGGCACGACCAGGCCCGTCGGCGTGCCGACCGCGACGCCAATGTCGTAATAGTTCTTGTAGACCAGATCGTCGCCATCGATCTCGGCGTTGACCGCCGGCAGCTCCTTCAGCGCGACGATGCAGGCCTTCACGAAGAAGGACATGAAGCCCAGCTTCACGCCGTGCTTCTTCTCGAAGCTGTCCTTGTACTGGTTGCGCAGCGCCATCAGCGCCGACATGTCGACCTCGTTGAAGGTCGTCAGCATGGCGGCGTTGTTCTGCGCCTGCTTCAGCCGGGTGGCGATGGTCTTGCGCAGCTTGGTCATGCGCACCCGCTCCTCCCGGTCCTTCTTCGGCCGCGGGCCGGTCTCGGGACGGGTGAAGGCGGGGATCTCGATCACCGCGGCACCGCCGGCGGGGGCGGCGGCCGGCTTGACGCCGCCGGCCAGGGCGGCCTGCGCGTCCTCCTTCAGGATGCGCCCGCCCTTGCCGCTGCCGGCGATGGCACTGGCGTCGAGATTGTTCTCGGCGATGATCTTGGCCGCCGACGGCATGGCGATCGGCGCCTCGCCATTGCCGGCCTTGGCGGCAGGGGTCAGCGCGGCCGCGGCGGGTTCGGCCGGCTTCGCCGCCGGGGCCTCGGCCTTGGCCGCCGGCTTGGCGGCGGGGGCGCCGGCGCCCTCGCCGATGCTGCCCAGCAGCGCGCCGACCTCGACATTGGCGCCTTCCTCGGCCACCACCGATTCCAGCACGCCGGCCGCGGTGGCGTTGACCTCGAGCGTCACCTTGTCGGTCTCGAGCTCGACCAGCGGTTCATCCAGGGCCACGGCCTCTCCCGGCTTCTTCAGCCAGCGGGCGACGGTGGCCTCGGTCACCGATTCGCCCAGCGCGGGCACCTTGATCTCGACGCTCATAGAGTCTCCATTTCCTTCCGGCCTGTCCGTGCGGGCTCGGCCCCTTTGGAATAGGTTGGCCGGGAATCAGCCGGCCGACAGGGCCTCGTCGACCAGCTTGGCCTGTTCTTGGTTGTGACGGCGCAGCAGGCCAGTGGCCGGGGCCGCGGCCTCGGGCCGGCCGGCATAGCGCGGCCGGGTGCTGCGGTGGCCGATCTCGGCCAGCGTCGCCTCGATCTTGCGGTCGACGAAGTACCAGGCGCCCTGGTTCTCGGGCTCCTCCTGGCACCACACCATCTCGGCGTTCGGATACTTCGCCAGCTCCGCGCCCAGCGTCTTGCGCGGGAACGGGAACATCTGCTCCAGCCGGATGATGGCGACGTCCTTCAGGCCGCGCTCCTCGCGCTCCTTCTTCAGGTCGTAATAGACCTTGCCGGAGCAGATCACGACCCGCCGCACCGCTTCGCCCGCCACCAGCTCAGCCGTCTCCGGCAGCACGCGGTGGAAGGTCGAGCCGTTGGTGAAGTCGGCCAGGGTCGAGACGCACTCCTTGTGGCGCAGCAGCGACTTCGGCGTGAACACCACCAGCGGCTTGCGGAAGTCGCGGTGGATCTGCCGCCGCAGCGCGTGGAAGTAGTTGGCCGGGGTGGTCAGGTTCACCACCTGCCAGTTGTCTTCGGCCGATTGCTGCAGATAGCGCTCGATGCGGGCCGAGGAATGCTCCGGCCCCTGGCCCTCATAGCCGTGCGGCAGCAGCATCACCAGGCCGGACATGCGCAGCCACTTCTGCTCACCGGAGGAGATGAACTGGTCGATGATGGTCTGGGCGCCGTTGGCGAAGTCGCCGAACTGCGCCTCCCACAGCGTCAGGGCCCGCGGCTCGGCCAGCGAATAGCCGTATTCGAAGCCCAGCACCGCGAATTCCGACAGCGGGCTGTCATGCACCTCGAAGGGCGCCTGGCCGTCGCGGACGTGGTTCAACGGGACGTAGCGCTCCTCGGTCTCCTGGTCGACGATCACCGAATGGCGCTGGCTGAAGGTGCCGCGGCCGGAATCCTGACCGGACAGCCGCACCGGGATGCCCTCGGCCACCAGCGTGCCGAAGGCCAGCGCCTCGGCCGTGGCCCAGTCGATGTCGCGGCCGGTCTCGAGCATCTGCGCCTTGGCCTTGAGCTGGCGCACGACCTTGGAATTGACGTTGATGCCCTGCGGCACGGTGCTGATGGCACGGCCGACCTCGTGCAGCAGCGCCTCCGGCGCCGCAGTGGTGCCGCGGCGCTCCTCGCCCTCGGCCGGGACCAGGCCCGACCAGGCGCCGCCCAGCCAGTCCGCCTTGTTCGGCTTGTAGGTGGTCGAGCCCTCGAACGCCTCTTCCAGATGCTTCTGGAAATCGCGCACGACGCCGTCGGCCTGCTCGGCCGTCAGCAGGCCTTCGCCGACCAGCTGATTGGCATAGAGCTCGCGTACCGGCGGGTGCTTGGCGATGGTCTTGTACATCAGCGGTTGGGTGAAGGCCGGCTCGTCGCCCTCGTTGTGGCCGAAGCGGCGGTAGCAGAACATGTCGACCACCACGTCGTGGCCGAAGCGCTGCCGGAACTCGATGGCGATGCGCGAGACATGCACCACCGCCTCGGCGTCGTCGCCGTTGACGTGGAAGACCGGCGCCTGGACGGTCCGGGCCACGTCGGTGCAGTAGGGGCCCGATCGGGAATAGACCGGCGCGGTGGTGAAGCCGATCTGGTTGTTGATGACGAAATGGACGGTGCCGCCGACCCGATAGCCCTTGAGGTCGGACATCATCAGCGTCTCGGCCACCACGCCCTGGCCGGCGAAGGCGGCGTCGCCGTGGATCAGCAGCGGCAGGACCTTGCTGCGGTCCTCGTCGCGCCGCTGGGTCTGCTTGGCGCGGACCTTGCCGATCACGACCGGGTTGACGCATTCGAGATGCGACGGGTTCGCGGTCAGCGACAGGTGCACGGTGTGGCCGTCGAACTCGCGGTCCGACGAGGTGCCGAGATGGTACTTGACGTCGGCCGAGCCCTGGACGTCGTCCGGATTGGCCGGATTGCCCTGGAACTCCGAGAAGATCGCGGCGAAGGGCTTGCCCAGGAAGTTGGCCAGCGTGTTCAGGCGGCCGCGATGGGCCATGCCGATCACGATCTCCTCGAGACCCAGCTGGCCGCCGCGCTTCAGCACCTGCTCCAGCGCCGGGATCATCGCCTCGCCGCCGTCCAGGCCGAAGCGCTTGGTGCCGGTGTATTTGACGTTGAGGAAGCGCTCGAAGGTCTCGGCCGCGGTCAGCCGCTCATAGATGGCGCGCTTGCCTTCCGGGGTGAACTCGGTGCGGTTCTCGATCGTCTCGATCCGCTCCTGGATCCAGGCGCGGATCGCCGGATCCTGGATGTGCATGTATTCGACGCCGATATGGCCGCAATAGGTGGCGCGCAGTCGGGCCACGATCTGGCGCAGCGTCGGCGTGTCGAGGCCAAGCTGCCCGGCGACGTAGATCGGCCGGTCCATGTCGGCTTCGGTGAAGCCGTAGGTGGCGGGGTCGAGGTCGGGGTGCGACTTGTGGACGGTCAGGCCGAGCGGGTCGAGATCGGCCAGTAGATGCCCGCGCACGCGGTAGGCGCGGATCAGCTGCATCGCCCGCAGCGTGTCATGGGCGGCGCGCCGGATCGCGTCCGCATCGACGGCGGCGGGCGTGGCCGGCGCCTTGCCGGGCTTCGCGCCCTTGGCGGGCGCCTCGGCCGGCGCCTCGAGGCCGAAGGCCTCGCCCAGGCCGTTCAGCCGGACCGCGGCGACGGCGCCGTTCTGCGGGCTCCAGGACGGGCCGGTCTCGGCCTCCGCCTCGCCGTCGCCGAGTCCGGCGAAGAAGGCGCGCCAGCTCTCGTCGACCGAGGCTGGATCAGCCCGGTAACGCTCGTGCAGCTCGGCGATGAAATCGGCATTCGGGGCGAACAGGAAGGAACTCTGTTCCGACGGGCTACCCATCATTCTCAACGGCCGGTCTCCGGCCGTTTCCCTGGCGGTCGGCGGCCGCGTGACGCCGCGGCCGGGCGGTCCCTCGCGGGACGGGGTCCAATTTGGCGCGCGCAACCTACGCCGAAAGTCCAAGAGATGAAAGATATGTCGGGCGCGAAACGAGCAATTTCCGACGCCATTACGACAGATCTCCCACGCAAAGAACGCAAACGCGACATCAGAACGGAAACGGACGGTCCGAATCGGCGGTATCCGGACATGAAAAAGCCCCGACCGGCAGCACCGGTCGGGGCTTCGCATCGTCCGCGGAAGGGATCAGCCCTTCATCGCCGCGAGCATGGTCTGGCCGAGCGCGGCGGGGGAGTCGGCGACGGTGATGCCGGCGGCCTTGAGGGCGTCGATCTTGTGGTCGGCGGTGTCGTGGCCGCCGGAGATCACGGCGCCGGCATGGCCCATGCGGCGGCCGGGCGGCGCGGTGCGGCCGGCGATGAAGCCGACCACCGGCTTCTTGGTGCCGCTCGCGCGGAGGAACTCGGCGCCCATCACCTCGGCGTCGCCGCCGATCTCGCCGATCATGATGATGCC